>CAWIPU010000003.1:0-355829 GCA_963838115.1 uncultured Chloroflexia bacterium | reverse complement strand
TCCTCGAGCGCGTCGAGCGGCAGGGGCAGGGCATGGTGAGGACCCTGCTGCCAATAGGGCCAGGTGTGCGTGCCGGGGCCCGTCTGAAGGTGGCCGGATGCCGACTCCTCCAGACGAGCTCGACGCCTGGTTCTGCGGGGCCGCCCAGGCCTCGGTTTCGTCGGGTGTGGCTCCGACCGGTACAAGCGGCCCCGTTGACCGTCGCCCCAGGAGACGTAGGTCGGCTTGCCCGCCAATGCCGTCGCCATGCTCACTCGGTAATCGGCAGCCCAGATGTCACCTGCCTCTGGCGGTCACCCCAGAGGCTGTAGTCCAGAGAGAAGTCACTGCCGACCGGGTCGAGCACGCCGCTGAAGGAGGCCGCTGCCGGACAGCTCCGGATGGGCCGTGGCGTAGTGCAGGGTCCCGAACCACCCATGGAGAGGCCGGCGATGATGCGTTCGTCACTGGCGCCCCAGTCGCGCTCGATGATGTCGCGCAGCTCGGTGAGATGGAACGTCTCCCACGCCGGGGGTCCGCCTTCGCCGCCATTCCACCAGTCCGAGTAGTCGCCGTCCTCCCCGGCCTGGGGCATGACCTCGAGCAGATCGAGGTCCGCGGTAAGGTAAGCCACATCGGTCTCGCGGGTCCAGCTGGTGTATCGTCCCAGGCGCCGTACAGCAGGTAGAGCACGGGTTCGGTGGCGTCTGGGTCGTCCGCCAGCGCCGTCGGCAAGAGGAGGCCGACCTTGGCCTCGCCCACCGAGGGCGAGTCGATCGTCGGATCACCGTGCGTTCGTCGAGTTGCTCCACGATCGTGACCGTAGCCTCTTCCGGGAGCTCGGTACTCGCTTCGGCACCACGCTCCAGCGACGTGCCAGCGGATGGCGCGCTCCTGGCCGCTGGCGGCAGTGCGGGGAACGCGGCGGCGGACGAGGGTTTCCGCCAGTGGCTCGGACACGGTCCCGGCGACCAAGGCGTGGGCCGTGCCTCCTCGCCTCCCGCTGATCGTTTATGACACCACGTCGCGACCGCCGGTTCGAGCTCGTTGCTCCCGGAAGTACCCGATCAGGCCACGTGGCGCGACACGGAACGGCCGAGGCTGGAGCAGGCTCAGCCCGGTCGCGACCCATTAGTCACACGATCGGTCACAGATGCCAAGACAGGTCCTCGGGAGCGGACGGAACGCCCATCGAGGCATCTGACGGGGAGTATGTGGCTCCGGCGGTGGAAGTCGGACGTCGACCGGTCGGCCAGCAGCCGCCTCGCAGCCACATCGACGCAACGCACCACTGGGTCTTCCCTCAGGTGGTCTATGGTCAGTCGCCGGCTCGAGAACAAGCCCAGGTACTCGTCATATCTGTGACGCGGTTGCGCTTGAAGCCGGTCACCTCCTTGAGGATCAATAGTTCCTCGAACGACGACACCAGCTTCGCCGCGGTCGGAAAGGAAACGTCGAGCGGTCTGCGCACGGCGGTGATGTTCACGAGCGGCTGCTGGAACAGGTGGTTCAGGAGGCTGAGAGCATGGCGCCATCCGCCACCCGGTGTCGGTGGCGCTCCTGCAGCGCAACAGTACCGTCGCAGCCGTCTGAGTCGCCTCACTCGCGGTGACGCGTACGCCATCGAGGAAGAAGCGGATACAGGCCCTCCCAGTCTCCCTGCTCTCGGATGGCCGTCAATCTGTCGTAGTACTCGGTTCGGTGGAGGCGCAGGTAGTAGCTCAGGTAGAGAAGCGGTTGCCTGAGCACCTGTCGTTGGACCAGCATGAACGTCACCAACAGTCGTCCGACCCTGCCGTTGCCATCGAGGAACGGATGGATGGTCTCGAACTGCGCGTGCACCATCGCCAGGTCGATCAGGTTCGGCCAGGGTGAGGGCGCATGGAGGTACTTCTCCAGGTTATCGAGAGCTTGATCCATCTCATATGGCGGAGGAGGCACGAACCTCGCCGTAGCCAGCGTCCCACCGGGGCCGATCCAGTTCTGTGATGTCCTGAACTCACCAGGTTGGCGCTCCGCTCCCCGGCCAGTGGCTAGCAGCTCCGCGTGGATCTCCCTGATGAGTCTGAGCGATATGGGTAGTTCCGAGAGCCGCGCCAGGCCGCTATACATCGCACGGACGTAGTTGACTACCTCATGGACGTCGGCGGGGAGGTCGTTGGACTCGCCCTCGAGCTCATACGCCAGCACGTCATCCAGGGTGCTCTGGGCGCCTTCGATCTGCGAGCTCAACACGGCCTCGCGACGAACGTACATCGCTACGAAGAGGGAGGGATTGGGGAGGATGTACGCGACGCCATCGAGGCGACCCAACGCTCGGTCGGCCGCCGAAAGGAGACCCAGTTCCACCGGGCTGATGGAGAGAGGAGGCTCCGGCGGCAACGGTGCGGGTATGAAGGCTCGGTAGCCCGTCAGCTGATTGACGTAGCGGCCGGCGCGGCCCGAGTTGCCCTGTGCCATCACCGTGCATCTCCAGATGAGCCCACGGTCAGCATCGTGTTGGGGGGCTTCATCAAGGCGCCGGCGGCCAGTGTCATATGCAAGCGGCTGTCACCAGTGCCTTGCATACGTGCTACTCGGGCACGCATGCGCTCCGATCTCCTTTGATATGGCTCGAGTGGCTACCGTCGTGCTTAAGTGGTCTCTCGAGATGACTTTAACACGAACGAGGAGGTCGATGAACCTGAGGGAGCCTACTGCAAGGACCACGGCCGAGAGGCGCGAGTGCTTGCGAGCTCGGCGGGTGAGGGCGGTATCGCCGCTGGGCAGGAACCAGAGGTGCTCCATGTCCGCGCATGCGAGGCAGAAGGCCTTGTCGCCGTCGAGCCGGATCGCGCTGCCGCGGCCCAGGTCGGCGTCGCAGCCGTCGCAATGCGAGTCGCGGCGTGACCAGAAGACGGCGATGTCCCTGGGCTTGGCGGGTTCGGAGTCAGCCATCGCTACCCTCAGGCTACGCCCCTACGGGAAGCGAGCAGCGTCGAACATCGAACAGAACGCGGGCCGGCGCTTGTTGTCCTCGCGGACCGCCGCCGCGTACGCCCGGAACTCGCCCTGCCGGCCCAAGGCGACGCTGATGCGCTCGATCCGCCGCAGCAAACCGATGGCCGTGGTGTAGCTGCGGCGATCCGCCTGTCGGAGCACCTCGGTCACCTCCGCCTTGAAGGCCGCCATGGCCTCCTCCGGATGGGTGTCCTCGGTCCGCTTGGCCAGCCTCGATAGCACGACGCGCTCGCAACCGAGCTCATGGGCAGCGTTCCAGGCAGCATCGTGCTCGGCCTCTCGCTCGTGGATGGTCACGAGCGTGGTCCCAGCAGCCACGGGGTCGCGATAGGCGGACCGGACCCGCTCCAGCACCCGTGGCCGCCATGCGGCCCACGCGCCGATGCTCTCGGACGTCTGCTTGAGCACTTGGTACGACTCCAGATCCGGTCGCTCCTCGAACGCCCTCCAGGCCAGGGCCACGGCGTCGTCGCCGCGCTCGTGCTCGAGATAGGCGCGGGTCAGGAACTCGACCAGCCGTCGGTCCGTGCGCACGCGGAAGGCCTCGACGCCTCGCTCGGCCCACTCGAGCGCCTCGTCGAGCCGGCCGGCGCCCCGGCAGACCTGCGCCAGCTCAAGGAACCGGTAGGCGCTCGAGCGGTCGCGGCTCATGATCTCGATGAGCCCATCCACATCGCCCTGGGCACGGGCCAGCGACTCCATCATCCTGGTCAAGGTGAAGTCGCGGTGGCTCTGCCGGGGCGGCAGCCGGTCGGGATCGGCACCGGGCCCTCGCGCCGGGACCTCCGACCACTGCGCCTCGGCAAGGCGCCGATACTCGGCCAGCCCGTCCTTGCCGAGCACATCGGCATAGCGCTCAGCCGCGCCCGAGAACTCGTCCCATTCACTCACAAGCTCCTTGCAGAACAGATCCTGAGCCAGGTCGACCGGATCGGGCCCGGCCGCTCGGCATGCCGCGAGATGGATCTGCTCGAACCGCCGTAGCAACTCCGCGTGGTAGCCGTCCGAGTCGTCACTCTTCTCGATGGCTGCGCCGACGCGCTGGAGTCCGCGCTCGGCCAGTCCGATGACCGCTCCCGCCTGGCCCTGGCCGATGGCCCGCTCGATGGCATCGGCCACGTCCTCCACCCCCGCCGCCCACGTCGGCACCTCCGCGTAGTCGAGGAAGCCGGCCACGGCGGTGGCACGATCGAGCGCCCGGCGCAGGTGTCGCAGCGAGCCTGTGGCAGCCGTGTCGGCGCGCAGCTCGATGCGGGTCCTCAGGGCATCGTCGCGCGACATCTCGTCCTGGATGAGTTCGACCAGCTGGTCATGGTCGAGGTCCGTGAGGTACGCCCTGATGGGGTCGTCGGCGTCGGGATCGACCGTCCCGAGCGGTTCATCCCACCACGCGTCGGGTCGGAGGACTGCCGAAGCCGATGATGCGCGGCGGGTGCGTCGCGCCGCGAAGACGTGCTCTGCCTCGGGCTCGATCCAGGCGAGAGCCAGGGCCACGCAGTGCTTGCAGAAGGTGCCGGCGTCCCCCATCGGGCAGGTGCAGGAGTTCATGAGACGACCTTCAGCGGCCCAGAGCCGGACGACGTAGGGCTCGGTGCCGAGTACCACGGCCTCGATGGCGTCGTTCGATGCGCTGACGTCTCCGACGCGACCGTCCGCCACATATCCGACGCCGCGCTCGAAGGACCGCCGGCCAGCCATGGCTTCAGCGGTGGGGATGTCGAGAACGGCGCGGAGCTCGCTCATGGCCACGGGTCGATGGTAGGGCGTGCTGTCGTTTGCGACTCCGGGTGACGCACTGCGCATCGCTCTCCATCAGGAGCGACTCGACTCACGATATCGTCCTGGGATGGGTGACAGCCGGTACCTGGGATCGAAGGTGGTGATTGACGCGAGCTAAGGGAGGACAGGATCGTCCGCTGCGAGCGGCGGTTTGGAGCGTGTGCGACCATCCTCCTGAAGAGGGCATCCCACGAGGGAAAGGTGGCTCCGGCGGTAGGATTCGAACCTACGACCAATCGGTTAACAGCCGACCGCTCTACCACTGAGCTACGCCGGAACGGGCGCGGCCAGAGGATAGCATCTTGGCGGCCGACTCCCCGTTCGCGGGTCGGCGACTGGCCGCACGGTCGAGCGTGCACGGGAGTACTTCCGGACCCCTGTCGTGGTGCATCTCGCCACCGCTAGCATCGGTCGGGTGGACGGCGACCTCTCTTCCCCATGGCTCCTGTTCGTCGCGGCCGGCCTCATCGGCGGCATCGTGCTGTTCGTGCGTGGCCTGGTGGCCTATCGACGTGATCGGCTCATCTCATCGGTCGCCACCTCCAGCCTCGATGGCATCGCCGCCGGCGAGGTCCGTGTCAGCGGCGTCGTCGAGCCCATCGACCAGACGCTCATCTCGCCGCTGCAGTCGGTGCCGTGCGTCTGGTATCGGGCGCGCGTCGAGACGACCGGCGACGACTCGCGCGTCCTGCTGAACGAGGAGAAGACGCAGGAGTTCCGGGTCCGCAACGCGACCGGCCAGATCCGCGTGGTGCCGGGAGGCGCACGCTGGGAGATCGATACCGTCTACGACGAGCGCACCAGCATCATGGGCGCCGAGCCCCTCGGTCTCAAGCGTCGCACCGGGGCGGCCTACGCCTCCTTCGTGGAGCGAGATCCCGAGCGGATGACCGAGCTCGAGCGCCAGACAGCAGCACAAGCCCTGCTGATGGTCCAGCGCCCGGCGGAAGGCTTCGACGGGGCCGACTGGGACGATGGCGGGGTATCCGCCGCTGTCTTTGGGCGCGGACAGGGCGGCCGACGCTACCGCGAGGCGCGACTGGAACCGGGTGAGACGGTGACGATCCTGGGCCAGGCCTGGCCATGGAGCGAGGTGCGCGAGTCGCTGCTCACCTGGCAGCCGGGCAACAACGTCGAGGCCGATATCGCCGCCGATCTCGCCGACGCCCGCGAGCTGGGTGTGCTGGCGGCCAGCCCGGAAGAGGCTTGGGGCAATGCCGCCATCCCCGGTTTCGGGATCGGTGCCCCGACCGCCCAGCCGGAACTCGACCCCGGCGTCCACCAGCCCGATGTGCCGTCGGCCGAGATCCATCGGGCGGCCCTGGAGAAGTACGACATCCCCGATGAGGAGCTGGTGCTTTCCCGCGGCCTGCGTGGCGGCATGGTGATCTACCGGGGCACGCCGGCCGATGCCACCAGCCACCACGATGCCACCTTCTGGGTCGGCGTCGTCGGGGCCGTGATGGCGGTGATGTGCGCACTCGCTCTCGGCGCCGTCGTCACAGGTACGCTGTAGCCATGGCGCTCGAACTGGCCCTCATCGTGGCCGCCGTCCTGACACTGGTGCTCGTCGTCTTCCTCGTGGTCGTCACCTACAACAACGTGGTCGCCCTGCAGCGCCGGTGCCAGCGCGCCTGGGCCAACATCGATGTGGCCCTCAAACAGCGCCACGACCAGCTGCCCAACCTGGTGGCCGCGGTACGGGGAGTGATGCACTTCGAGGAACAGGTGCTCGAGTCCGTGACGCGGGCGCGCGCGCGATACGAGCCGGATGCGCCGGTTCACGACCAGGCGGTGGTCTCGGAGGAGACGAGTCAGGCGGTGCGTTCGCTGTTCGCAACCGTCGAGAACTATCCCGAACTGAAGTCACACGCCAACGTCATGGCGCTCCAGGAGGAGATCGAGCGACTGGAGACGCTCATCGCCCGACGCCGTGAGCTCTTCAACAACCAGGTCTACCAGTACAACTCGACCATCCTGCAGGTGCCGGCGACGTTCCTGCGGCCGATGTTCGGCTGGAAGACCGTCGACTCTTTCAGCACGGTCGACGGAGAGCGTGAGCGGCCGAGTACCGAGCTGTACGTGGCCCCTTAGCGCATCAGGTCGAGGGTACCGGCAAGCCGGCACGTAGCGCCCGGCCCCTGGCGAGCCACGGCCATCGGCCCCCGGCGAGCCACCTGGTGCGAAGGCTCCGTTGAGCGCAGCAGGACGCACAGCAGTGGACGACCCGGCCCCGGCGACATCGCGGGTCGCCGGGGCCGGGCCTTTCCTGGAGTGGAGGAGGGACATCACGATGTATCCGCCTGGGCGCCCGGTTCAATGCTGAGCTGGTTACGAAGTGGATACGTCCGTCACGCCGCTGCCGCCGGCCGTCATATCTCGACGTACTCCCCTACACTGCGGGCGTCCCAACCATGCGCACGTTGGTGAACGGCATGCACGCTCTCATACCCATTTCGGCGGTGCTGCTCGGGCTGCTGGTCAGCGGATGCTCCGTGCTCGACACATGGCGAAGCCCAGATGCCGCCCCGTGTCAGGCTCAGGTCGATCGCGGCGTCCTTCCTCCGTGGGCCCGCGACGGCTTCAGAGAGTCTCAGCCGGTGGTTCCTCATGCGATCGGCCGTGGCGGGGAGATCGCGGCGGTCCTCTTCGGCGATCCGCTCACCTCGCCCCCTGGCCAGGACCACGACAACAAGATCCTGTGGGTCGCCCGGCAGACCGACTCGACATCGGACCTGGTCATCAGTGCCCAGCGCATGGACGGAACGACGCCGATCGGCGATCCGGTCGAACGCACGGTGCGGCATGGCCCTGGTCCATCGATCATCGACCTGCCCTCGGCCGGATGCTGGCGTCTCGGGTTGACCTGGGGCGGTCTCCACGATCGCCTTGACCTGGAGTACATCGTCCCGACCGCACCCGGTTGACTGGTCGGCGCGGGCGTCTCAGCGATCGGATCCCAGCAGGCCGAGCAGGTCGTCCCAAGATGGCACCGGTAGCGCCACCGGCCGTCATCGCCCTCGTGGAGATCTTCGCTCTGCGTAGGCGAAGGGTGTCGAGGGGGCAAACGACCGCGGCACGGTAGCATCCACCGGATGGTCACCCTGGACATGCGCGATCCGTGTCGCTAGCCACAGCCTGGAATTCGGGGCCGGTGCCGTTGTTCCTGCCCGCCCTGGCGATCTGGGCGGTGCTATCCGTGGTGCTGTCGGGGCCGACGGCACGGGCGCTCGACACGTCGCGGCTGGTCGCATTCCTTGTCCTCGTTTCACTGGGCTTGACGCTGACCGCCACGCTCACGCCGACGTCGGAAGCCGTGGCCGGGGAAGCTTTGCCCGGTGGCACGTGCAGTCTCCGGCAGATGGGATTGCCATCGCTGAGTCAGCTGCTCCGCCCCAATGACGTGAGCCTGAACGTCCTGTTGTTCGTGCCGCTCGGATTCGCCCTGGGGCTGCTGCCGCTTGCCCGACGGTCGATCATCATCATCGTCCTGGCGTTCGCGGTGCCGTTGATGATCGAAGCGCTGCAGCTGGTGCTGGAGGGCTTGGGTCGCGGTTGCGAGAGCGGCGACGTCATCAACAACATGCTCGGTCTGGCCGTCGGCCTCGGGATCGCCGTTGTGGTACGGACGGTGTACGCGTGGTCGCGGTCCGCCGGCGGCGCAAGCACCGGCTAAGGGTCGGGTGAGCCGCAGCCATGTGGCGCGTCTCAGTATCACCGGCGATGACGGGCCATACCAAACGAGATGCGCGGGCGGAGCGGCAAGCGCAGCGGGCGCTGATCACCCTTGGGCGCGAGATCGAGTTGGCGCGCCTCGACCACGACCTCAGCCAATCGGCCGCGGGACGCGCGATGGGCATCTCCGCGGCGTCCTGGAGTCGGCTGGAACGTGGGCGCAGCACCTACCTGCCGCTGGTCACACTGGCTCAGGCGCTCGCCGTGGTCGGGCTGGATCTCCAGATCCGCGCCTACCCCGGAGGCCATGTGGTGCGTGATACCGCGCACCTGCAGCTCCTCGAACGGCTGCGGTCGGTGCTTGGATCCTCGGCCCGATGGCGGACGGATGTGCCACTGCCGAATCCCGGCGATCGACGTGCCCAGGATGCGCTCATCCAGTTGGGCCATCTTCGGATCGGTGTCGAGGCTGAGGCAGCCGCCCTGGCCAGCGCCACCCCGTGAACGCTACTCCAGGTAGTCCTTGAGCTTGCGGCTGCGCGAGGGGTGACGCAGCTTGCGCAGCGCCTTGGCCTCGATCTGGCGGATGCGCTCACGGGTGACGTTGAACTCCTTGCCCACTTCTTCGAGGGTGCGGGAGCGGCCGTCCTCGAGACCGAAGCGCAGCTGCAGCACACGCCTCTCGCGGCCCGACAGTGAGTCGAGCACCGCTTCCACCTGC
This sequence comes from uncultured Chloroflexia bacterium, assembly GCA_963838115.1. GTDB lineage: Bacteria > Chloroflexota > Limnocylindria > Limnocylindrales > CSP1-4 > JAFMJV01. Next base: position 346,675 of record CAWIPU010000003.1, on the reverse strand, counting down.
TCCTTCAAGAGCTGATGCGAAGCTGCGTCGGCGGGCGCCAGGGCCGCACGGTCCTCGATGAAGTCACCCAGATGCGAATCTTCTTCCTCGCCGATGGGCGTCTCGAGCGAGACTGGCTCCTGCGACACCTTGATGATCTCGCGCACCTTGTCCGGCGTGATCAGGACGACGTTGTCGATCTCCTTATCCTTCTTCTTGGGCAGCTTCACGTCATAGCTGTAGCCCGAGCCCTCGATGGCATAGTCCTCATTGACCGTGGGCTTCACCTTGCGATCGTCCAGCACGTGCACCGTGATGGTGGCCTGCCTGTCGGTGTTGACCTCGATGTGGGCGAAGTTCACCGCGCCGCCGAAGCGGTGAAGGATCTCCGTCGCGAACTCCGGCCCCACCGTCATGGCGAAGGCGATCTCCTCCACGGTGGGCTCGCGACCAAGCTCCTGGAGCAGGCCACGCGAAACGCGGATGAGGCGGTTGATGGTCTCGACCATGTGCACCGGGATACGGATGGTGCGTGCCTGGTCGGCGATGGCGCGGGTGATGGCCTGGCGGATCCACCAGGTGGCGTAGGTGGAAAACTTGAAGCCCTTTTCGTAGTCGAACTTCTCGACGGCGCGGATGAGGCCGATGTTGCCCTCCTGGATGAGGTCCAGGAACGACATGCCGCGGCCGATGTACTTCTTGGCGATGGAGACGACAAGGCGGAGGTTGGCCGATGTCAGCGACTCGCGGCCCTCGCGCCCGTAGCGCACCACGATGCCTCGACGATTGCGCGGCTTCAGGTGTTCCTGGGTCATCTCCGGATCCCAGCCCCAGGCGTCCATGACCTCAGCTTCCTTGCCGGCGAGGATGGAGCGGCGCAATGACTCGAGGGCGATGCCCTGCGACCAGTCGAAGAGTGCGCGGAGGCCCTTGTTGTCACGGCAGTCCTGGTCGCCGTTGTGGACCGACATATAGCTGAAGTCGACGAGCGCAGCGAACTTGCCCGCATCGGGCGCCGCGTCATATTCGGCCACCAGCTTCTTGGCGTCCTTGAGCACGGCCTTGGGATGGTCCTCGGTGGCAGCCCGCTGGGCACCGGTGAGCTTGAGGTCCGGGGACGTCACCAGCAGGCCGTCCTTCTCGCCGGCACGGATGGCACCCATGACGATGCGCTCGGCGTCAGCGGCGAAGTAGTCCAACCGATGCTCTGGGCGCTTCTGGCGACTCTTGTGCTCGGTGTCGTTCTTGGTCCACTCCCAGAGCGCGAGCACCGCCCGCCAGGGCTCGGCCACGATCTGCTCGCCGAGCTCGATGGCCTTGGCGAATACGACCTCTTCCTCAGCATTGAGCAGGGGAACCTTGCCGATCTCCTTGAGGTACATGCGGACGGGGTCGTCGATGCCGACCATGTCCTGGGCCATCGCCTCCAGCTCGGCCTGGGTCGAGGGCTTGTCGTCGTCGTCATCCTCGAGCTTCGCCGGCGGGTCCTGCCAGGGCTGCTTCTGGCTCTCCTCGACGGTGACTTGTACGCCCAGCTCGGCTGCAGCCCCGAAGTTGCGCGGTGCGCCGATGACGTCCTCTGCCTCCGGCTGGACGGTATCGCCGTCCATGTCTCGCTTGCCGCGCTCAAGGACGGATGCGACGAGCAGCTTGTCGGTTGCGTCAGTTCCCATGGGTGACCTCCACTTGATCGGCTTGGTTGGACTGGTCGGCTTGGTTCGTGGGTTCGGCTTGTTTGGGCTTGATACGTCGTCGCGCCAGCAGCGAGGAATCGGCCACGGCACGGTCGAGCTCGAGGCGGCGGCGCTGCAGGTCCAGGACCTCATGCTGCAATCGCAAGAGCTCGGTTTCCTCGTGATCCGCCTCGGCATCGGCCAGGCGCGCCCGGGTGTATTCGATGCGTTCGGCCAGTCGGCCGCGCTCCATCGTCAGCAGGCTCTGGTCGATGGCTTGCTGGATCTGCGCTTCCTGGTCGGGCAGTGGATCGGTGCGGGCCATCAGGGTCTGCGCCACGGCTTTGATGGTCGGCTCCAACGCGCCGATGAAGGCCGCGCGGTCGAAGTGGTCGGAGCCCTGCTCCGTGAGCGCGGCGCCCAACGCCTTCCACAGCTCGCGAGCGGGCTGGGTCACGAAGGGGTCGCCATCGAGAGCCTGCGCGGTGGCGTGGTAGCGGCGCGGGTAGCGCAGCATCAGCCGCAGCACGGAGGCCTCGGCCGGCTCGATGGCACGCTCCACGGCTCGGGGGTCGAGCGCATCGGGCTGCGTCATCACCGCTTCCAGGTTGATGCGCGCGCCAACTTGGGTCATCTGCCGGGCACCACCGGGCGTTGGCTCATCGCGGCGTCGCAGCGCCTCCAGCAGCGTTCGCTCCTCGACGCCCGAGCGGCGGGCCAACAGTTGCAGATAGCCGTCGCGGCGCACCGGATCGCCGATGGTTCGGAGCGTCGGGAGCACGGCGGCGACCAGCTTCTCCCGACCGGAGACAGTGCTGGGATCGAAACGAGATGCGGCCCGGTCGATGAGGAACTCCATGATGGGCTGGGGGTGCTCGGTGGCCTCACGCCAGGCCTCGGGATCGTCGCGGATGATCTCGTCGGGATCGCGGCCGTCGGGCAGTCGCACCACGTCGACATCGGTCAGGCGACCACGGTAGGGCGAACGCTCGATCTCGCCCACCAGCGCGGTCAGCTCCGTGGCACCGAAGGCGGCGGCCCCCTGCCCTGCCGCATCAACGTCGTAGGCCAGCGCGATGCGCGGCGCGTAGCGGGTCAGCAGCTCCACCTGGCCCGCCGTGAGCGCGGTACCCATGCTGCAGACGACGTTGGTGAAACCGGCCTGGTGGGCCATCAGGGCGTCAGTGTTGCCCTCGACCAGCACCGCCACGCCCGACTTACGGATGGCCGACTTGGCCTTGTCGATGAGGAAGAGCGTGCGACCCTTGTCGAACAGCGGCGTCTGGGGCGTGTTGAGGTACTTGGGGCCGGTGTCCTCACCTTGCGCGCCGAGGATGCGACCGGTCATGCCGGTGGCGCCACCCGACGCGTCACGGATGGGGAAGATGACGCGTGCCCGGAAGCGGTCGTAGACACCACGGCCGGTACGCCGGCGGCTGACGAGTCCGGCAGCTTCCAGGTCCGATTCTGGGATCTGGCGCTTGCCGTTGAGCGCGTGGGTCATGGCATCCCAGGCATCGGGCGCCCAGCCCAGGCGGAACGTCTCGATGGTCTCGTCGCTGAAGCCGCGCTGGTGCAGGTAGGTTCGGGCGGCCTCACCGGCCGGATGAGTGGTAAGCACGTGGTGGTAGAACGAGATGGCCGCATCGAGCGCGTCACGCAGTCGCTTGCGCTGGGCGTCTTCCTGGCTGGTCCGCTCGCTAAGCTCGACACCGGCCCGACCGGCCAGGGAGCGCAGCGCCGTGGGGAAGTCCACGCCGTCGCGTTCCATGACGAAGTTGAAGATGTCGCCGCCGCGGCCGCAGCCGAAGCAGTGCCAACGCTCACGCGTGGGCGTGACCGTGAACGAGGGCGTCTTCTCACCATGGAACGGGCAGAGACCCTTGAACGTGGTCCCGGCTTTCTTCAGCTGGATGCTCTCGCCGATGAGATCGACGATGTCCAGCTTCTCCTTGATGGTGGCAGCTACGCCGATCGACAAACTGGCAATGCCCTTTCTCTGGTGTGTCCTCTGGCGCGGTGGGTCGACGCGGTCCTCACCGTGGCTCGATCGCGATCCTCACCGGCAGACCGCCCGCCCGACCCTTCCGCCTGCGCTCGACGGACACACGAGTGGCCTTGTCAAGTCTTGACAAGGCTCCGAAAGCACATTGTAGGCTCTTGACAAGGGCTTGACAAGAGGGGTGTCCAAGCGAGTGACGGAGCGTTTCATGTTTGTCGGCCGCACCTCTGAACGCTCGATGCTGGCGTGGATGGCTGGAGCGAGCGGACGTACGCCTCATGGGCACGGCGAGTCCTGGGGTGAGGCGACGACCTCCACGCAGCTGTGCGGCTACCGACTACTCCAGCGCAGGAGGCGGGCGCCGCTGGCCGCCGCGACGGCGAGGGTGCCTGCGAGCGCACCCGCCCGTGCGACACGCGGCCGCCCCGGTGTCACTGCAGTCGTGCCAAGACCCCAGCCGACTGACGCCGCCAGGGGAAGAGCGCCGTGGCGACTGCGCGAGATAGTCACAGCGGCCAGGCTAGCCACGCCGACGGCTGCGGCCGTCCACAAGCCCGTGGTGACCGGCGCATCAGGTTCCGCTCCCAGCCGCTGCGCGACCGAGGCGGTGTTGACCACGCTGGCCAGACCGATCCAGCCCAGGAGCAGTCCCGTGCTCGCGGGGGCGAGGCGTTCGATGCCGACGGCCTCCTCGCGCTGTTGGCGCCGGTAGGCGGTGGCAGCACACGCCACCGCTCCGGCCAGGACCAATGGGGTGACCACGAACCGGCCCGGCTGTGCCGCGAGCGCCCAAGCCGCGTTGAGGGCGTACGCGCCGGCCAATGGCCAGCCGCCAACTTGGTTCACAGGGGCGTGCCGATGGGCTGGAAGCGTCTGCTGAACGGCATTGGCGATGCTGGCCGCGAAGATCGGCCCCCAGATGGCGAAGGCATACGGCGGTGGCGTGATCGCCGTGTCATTGCGGCGTTCCTCCTCACGGTCGACGCCCGCGATGGGTACCAAGCTGGGCACGAGTGCCTGTGCGACCGCTGCTGCCGCCACCACTCCGGCCCGGATCGCTGCGGCCTGCGTTCGACTCATGGACTGCTACCTCCGCCTACTTGTCATGGGCCAGAGGCTAGCGTCGCCGAAGGTACAGACGCATCGCAGTCGAAGGATCTGCCATCACAGGCGCGGGGCACCCACGACAGGACACGAGCTTGATGGAGCCGGACCGCTGGCCACGCTCGATCTTGGGGGCTACCTCGTAAGGAGAAGCACCCAGCGACAGGGCGCGCACAGCGAGATGCCGGCAACGATGACTTGACGTTCGGACCCTCATCGGAGTAGCATCGGCACATGTCTACAGTCCGATTGTCCTCCGCATCCGCTCCGTTCGACGTCCCCGACGTTCGCCGGGCGGCCACGCGCCTGGTGCTCATGGCCGGTGGCCTGGGCCTGCTGCCCGAATCCGCGCCCATCGAGCAGCTCGACGCCGAGCTCATCCGTGACATCGCTCGTAATAGCCTCTCGGAGGGCGTCGCACAGGGAACGGCCACAGCCATCCTCGAGGACACCGGCGTCGACACGAGCGGCGTCCGTTGGGTCGATCTCATCGAGCGCCTCGGCGATGCCATCGAGGGCTCGCCCATGCCCCGCCGCGAGCTCGTCGGGCTGCTCCGCGTGTACGGCCATGAGGCGCTCGTGCCGCTGCTCGGGATATCGCCCGCTAGCCTGCGCCGGTATGCGGCCGGCAGCCGCGTGGTGCCCGATGCGGTGGCGGCGCGCATCCACTACCTCGCGCTCGTGACTGCCGACCTCGCGGGCTCATACAACGAGTTCGGGCTGCGGCGCTGGTGGGACAGGCCACGGGACGCGCTCGATGGACGCTCGCCACGGGCGGCCCTCGGTGACGCCTGGGACCCGGTCGACGAGGTCGCGCGCCGCATCGCCGACCTTGCTGGCGCGCTGGCCGGGAGCGGTTCGGCGACGTGATCGGCTTCCGCCACGCCGATGTGCGCTTCCCCTTCCTGTGGGAGACCAGCGCGCAGCCGGCCGCGCGCTGGCACGCGGCAGGGGAAGGCCCGGTGGCCTATCTCGCGGAGACGCCGGATGGCGCCTGGGCCGAGTTCCTGCGCCACGAGGGCATCACCGACCCCGAGGATCTCGCTGGTGTCAGCCGTTCGATCTGGGCAGTGGAGCTGCCGGAGCCGCCCACGACGGTGCCGCAGCTCGCGGACCGGACCTTCACCGGCGACCGCTCGAGCTGGCCGGTCTGCCAAGCCGAGGCACGCGACCTGCGGGCCCGCGGCGAAGACGGACTCGCGACCCCCTCGGCGGCGCTCCTCCCCGACATGCCCTCGGGCCACCGTACCGAGGGCGGGCTACGACCGGGCCCCAGGCGCAACGAGCGCACCTTCGTCCTCTTCGGCGCCCGGCCTGCGCTGGTGGGCTGGTGCGCCTGTGCCGAGGGTCGGCCTCGGGCCGACCTGCTTCCGCGCGTGCGACCGCTGCACGAGGGGCCCTGAACGGGACACGTCCCTCCCGGCTCGTTTCGAGAGCCGTCGTGATCGGGGCTCGACCGGCGCGCCTGCTCTGACCGTTCAGCCAGGCGTCCACGTCCGCGAGCTGAGGTCGTTGGCGTGCGCCATGGCGAGGCGGTCGAGGACGGGGATGGCGCCCAGCACCTCGGAAGCTGGCGGCGTGTGAGACGAGTCCGAGCAGTCTACGTGGCCTCCATCTGCGAGCCACGCGGCATTCGGCCATCCCATCCATAATCGGTCCGTAATGCCGTATCGTCCGAAGCACCGTCGTCCCGCAGTCGACCGGAACGGGTACGGGAGCTCTCGCCTCGGATCGTATGCGGCCAGGCTCGCCGTGGAACGTACGCTGAAGCGGAAACGAGCCTCCAGCGGCCCGAGCGCGCTGCTGATCATAGTGCTGGTCACGTTCGTCCTGGCTGCCACGATCCCCATCGCCTCGGGCATCGTGGCCGGCGGTGCCGCCGGCGTGGTCATCGCCTCGCTCGATCAGGGCCTGCCTGACATCCGATCCTTCACGGATCTCCCGTTCTCACAACCCACCCGGATCTTCGATAGCAAGGGTAAGACCGAGCTGGCCCGCTTCTGGGATGAGCGCCGAGAGGTCATCGCGTTCGAGGACATCCCTGCGCTCGTGCTGGATGCCACCACCGCCACCGAGGACACCACGTTCTGGTCCAACCCGGGCGTCGATCTCGGGGCCACCCTCAACGCCTTCGTCACGGAGGCCGCCGGGGGCGGCGACCGGGGCGGTGGCTCGACCATCACCCAGCAGCTCGTACGTGCCCGCCTGCTGCCCGCCGACGTCACCGATAACGATGGCACCAGGGAAGGGCTCTACATCCGCAAGGCCAAGGAGATCCTGCAGTCTTACAAGCTGACGCAGGGCTTTCCCGGCGAGGAAGGCAAGAAGGCGATCATCACGGCCTACCTCAACGAGATCTCCTACGGCGCCGCGCTCGGCATCGCGGCCGCGGCGGACCTCTACTTCGGCAAGCCGCTCGAGAAGCTGACCGCCAGCGAAGCCGCCCTGCTGGCGGCCATCCCGCAGGCGCCCTCCCAGCTCTACCTCTGGAAGCGTGACGCCCGCACGGGACGGTACCTCTACCTCGCCAAGGAGAAGGGCAAGAAGACCAAGTCCGGCAAGCGGCACACACGGCTGGTCCTCAAGTCCTGTGTCGACAAGGGTCCAGCGTGCCAGGACTCGCCGCTGGTCATCCGACGGGACTTCATCTTGCGGCGCCTCGCCGATGGCAAGGGCCGTTGGACCTCCCTGAGCGAGGAGCAGCTCAAGGCCGCGCTGGACCAGAAGATCGTCGTGAAGCCGCCCAAGGCGCGGCGCTGGAAGGCACCGCACTTCGTCAATGCGCTGCTGCCGGAGCTCAACCTCATCCTCGCCGACCGCGAGCCCATCCAGCGCGGTGGGTACCGGGTCATCACCACGCTGGACATGCGAGCTCAGCGCCTCGCCGAGAACGACATCCAGGCGGGCGCCGTCCTGCCCAACCTGCCCTCGTCGAAATTCCTCAAGCAGCTTGACAAGCTCCAGCTGCGCAAGGACGCCGGCTGGATCGGTCGCCTGCGCGGTTCCAACCTGCGCAACGGCGCCATGGTCGCGATGGACTATCGCACGGGCGACATCCTCGCCTACGTCGGCTCGGCCGGCTACTACCGACGGGAGACGCCGCGGTTCGCACCGCAGGTCGACCACGTCGGAGCGTCCCATCGACAGCCGGGCTCGGCTTGGAAGCCGATCCTCTACGCCACCGGCATCGATACCGAGCGCTTGACGGCGGGTACCTACCTGCTCGACCGGCAGGAGCAGTTCGGCCCGGGCTGGACGCCCAAGAACGCCGACGGGGTATACCGCGGACTCATCCAGGTCCGCGAAGCGATCCAGCAGTCACTCAATATCCCGGCCATCCGGGCCCTCCAGCGCGTCGGCATCGCCACCGTCCGGAAATACGCTGTGAAGGCAGGCTTCACCTTCCTGGGCGGGAACACCAAGATGCTTGACCAGGCCGGCCTGGCAGGCGCGCTCGGAACGGTCGAGGTGCGCCCGCTCGACATGACGGCGGCCTTCGGCGCCTTCGGCAACGGCGGCAAGGTCACGAAGCCGCGCTACATCCTCAAGGTCCTGGGGCCGGATGGCGAGGTCATCTATGAGGCCGGCAAGCCCGTCACCACGCAGGTATGGAAGCCGGCCACGGCCTACATCATCGCTGACATCCTCGCCGGTAACACGAACCGTGCCGTGAACCCGGCCTGGGGTGCGGTCTTCGAGCTGCACAACACGCGAGATGGCTCGCGCCGCGAGGCGGCGGTCAAGACGGGCACGACCAACGACCTCAAGGACTATTCGACCTACGGCTTCCTGCCAGCGCCCAAAGGCAAGCGCCAGCCCGCGCTCGCGGTCGGCGTGTGGTACGGCAACAGCGACAGCTCGAGCCCCAACCTCGGCTTCCTGCGCTACTCGTTGGACAACGCTGGCCAAACGTGGACGGCCTTCGTGCGCGATTACATGAAGGGCAAGCCCGCCCCGTCATTCAAGCGACCGAAGAGTGTCATCCGAGCCTCCGGCTCGGGGGGATCGGAGCTCTATATCAAGGGCACGCAGCCGGGAGGTCCGCGGCAGGTGGACGTGCCGACGATCACGACGCCGACGCCTGATTCGAGCGGCTCGTCCGCGTCAGGTGACAACGGCGGCGGCAGGGAGAGCACGACCAAGCCTCGCGGAGGCGGTCGCGATGACCGCCCGGCACCGGCGCCAACCTGCCGACCGGGCACGGTCGATGTGCCACGCGGCTGCGTCATTCCTGGGGCCTGATCGAGGCGCGTCGTCCTGGGTCCGGACCCCTGAGCACGCCCGTGGCGTCGGGCAGTCTGAGTGCGACCGACCAGACGACGCTACCGGTGGGAGGGTGAACCGACTAAGTGATGTTCACTAAGCCGGGGCGAAGGAAGTCGAAGTGAGGTATGGGGGGTCGCATCAACCCTGCGGACGCCGCGGTGAGCAGTATCGATGTGTGTTGGACCAGCATTCCATCCCACAGTCGACGTCTACACGGCTGCCCCGATCGACGAGAGGATGGTCGAGATCTCGCCGCCGAGGAAGACGAGAGCCCCGATCGCGATGATGGCGATCAGCGACAGGATCAGCGCGTACTCGGCGAGTCCCTGGCCTTCTTCGTCTCGACCTGACAGGTGCTCCAGCATGGGGTCCTCCTTCGGTATGTGGTGCCCAGCTTCGCCAGGGCGAAGGTAGAGCCTGCTCCGGAGCGGCTGAACTCCGATTGCGCGCCGTCAGCGACGGTGCGACCGGGGCGAGGAAGGCTGCAGGCAAGCGACCTGTCCCAGCGCCCTCAACATGTCACGACACGGTTCGGACGTCGCTGACCCGCACAGGCAGGGCGGGGTGTACGAATCGGTCACGCTCACCAGTGGCAACGATCGTGGCGCGACCGAGTTAGCCCGGCAGCGGCTGCGCACGACGCTTGACGCGACCGACCGGGTGAGCGCAACGTCACAAGCTCTACACATCGCCGGGATCGCGACTACGATGCGACGCGATGGTGGTCGAAGAGCGGGCCGTGCGTCCAAGCCGGAGTGCCTTCGCTGCCGCGTTCCTGTCACTGATCCTGCCCGGCCTAGGCCACGCTTACCTGGGCCGCTGGCTGCGCGCGCTCGCGTGGGTAGCCCTACCCGTGGTCATCGTCTCCGCAGTGGCCGGCATGGGCGTGAGCATGGGCTGGCGGGATCTGGCCGCCCGGCTCATCGACCCTGACGTCCTCATCGGTGTCGTCGGCTTTCTTGTCATCGACCTGGTCTATCGCCTGCTGGCCATGCTCGATGCCTACCGGCTGGCTACCGACGCCAAGGTGGGCTCACGAGACACGCGCATGTTGTCTGGCGTGGGCCTGGCGGCTCTCGTCGTCGTGCTCGTTGGCAGCCACGTGACGCTGGCGCAGCCGGTGATGTTCGCACGTGAGACGATCACCGATCTCACCGACAGTGGCGACACCAGCGAGGTCCTGAGCCCGGAGGATCTCTCCCGTGTAGGTGCTGACTTCGTGCTCCAAACGCAAGAGCCGGGCGAGCAGGCCTCGTCCATTCCCGCCTCGCCGGATCCCCGAGCCACCGCCAGCGGCGAGGTCACTGCGCCAGGGTGGGACGGCGACGGCAAGGACCGCCTCAACATCCTGCTCATCGGCAGCGATGGCGGGCGCCAGGGCAGCGCGGATAGCAGTCTGCTGACGGACACGATGATCACCATCAGCGTGGACCTCAGCACCGGCCGAGTGGCCTTCATCTCGCTGCCGCGCGATACCACGGGAGTGCCCCTGCCCAAGAGTTTGCCGGCCTACCGCGCTCTGGGTGGCAAGTACAGCAACAAGATCAATACGCTCTACACCATCGCCCGCAGCCGGCCCGACCTGTTCCCGGGCAGTGACCGGGAGCGCGGCTACCAGGCGTTGCTGGGCACACTCGGCGAGCTCTACGACCTGCAGATCCCCTACTACGTGTCGGTGAACCTCCGCAGCTTCCGCTCGATCGTCAACACGCTGGGCGGCGTCGTCGTGGACGTGCAGCTGCCCGTGTCCGACGTCGGCTATCCGACCGACGATGGGCGTGGCAAGATCAAACTCTACGTGCCACCGGGCATCCAGCGCATGAACGGCCAGGATGCGCTGGCGTATGCACGCTCGCGCCATGCGACGACGGACTTCGACCGGTCCGCCCGACAGCAGCGGATCGTCACGTCGGTCCGGGAACAGACCGATATCGACGACCTGCTCCAGCCCGGCGTCATCGCCGACCTCATCAAGGGGCTGCGCGAGGACGTCAAGACCAACATCCCACCCAAGTTGGTGCCGGCCCTGCTTTCGCTGGCCCAGGAAGTCGACCTCGACCGACGCGAGAACCTGGTCCTCTCGAGCAGTCGCTACGTCACCGATTGTTATCCCGACTGTCCCTCCGGGCAGGCCGAGCTCATCGCCAAGCCGGCCGCCATCAAGTCGGCTGTCCAGAACATCTTCAGCCATACCAAGAAACAGGCCACGGCCAGCAACGAGGTCCGTGCGGAAGGCGCCGTGGTCCATGTCATCAACGGCGAACCGGGTCCCAACACCAAGGCCGTCAACATCGCCTCCGCTCTCGACAGGAAGGGCGTCTCCGCTCTCGTGCCACTCCTCAACGGTGGCAAGGCCGACCGCGACGACCACGCGGGCACCGTCCTCACTCTGTACAACGGCGCTGAGGAGTCGATGCCAGCGACGGTGGACGCCCTTGAGCGGACCTTCAAAGACGCCGGCCGGGAGGTGCGGATGGATGTCGATCCGGAGCAGCCGGCTGACATCGTCATCACCGTCGGTGCCGAGACCAAGGCGCTCAAGCCCTAGCCACGCGACTCGCGCCGGCTGCATTCGGCTCCTGGTTCGACCGAGGGTGCCGGCCGGGCGGCGGCACTTCAACTGCCACGGTGATAGTGAAGTGAACTTGATCGGACAGGTGACGCGAAGGTGACGAATTGACCCTTCACAGTGCCACATCGTAGTTCGATGCTGTGGTCACGGTCTGACGCTGCCCAAGTGCGTCGACTGGCGGCACAGCCCACCGGTCGGGGACTACCATCGAGGTACGATCCGACCAGGGAGGCCCAGCATGCGTATCACTCCTTCGATCCACCGGCTCGGCGAGGCTCGAGTCAGCTGCTACCTCATCGAGGATGCCGGCGAGGTGACCCTCGTGGATGCCGGCGTGCCCGGCTACTACGGCCAGCTGGCCGCTGAGCTCGCGGCCATGGGCCGGAGCATCGATGATCTGCGCGCGGTGGTCCTGACGCACGGACACTCCGACCACGTGGGATTCGCGGAGCGCGTACGCGATGAGCATGGGGTGCCGGTACAGGTCCACGAGCTCGATGCGGCGCTCGCTCGGGGCGAGGCTTCGAACCCCAGCGCCGGCATGGGCGAGCGCAAGCTGGGCTCATTGCTGGAGTTCCTGCTTTGGGGTGTCCGTCGCGGCGCGCTGCGGACGAAGCCGGTGCTGGAGGTGGCGGCCTTCGGTTCTGGAGCGACGCTTGATGTTCCCGGTGCCTTGCGAGTCATCCACACACCCGGGCACACGCCCGGCAACACCGCCCTGCACGCGCCGGGCCTTGACACGCTCTTCGTCGGCGACACGTTGGCGACGCTGGCCGTCACCAGCGGCCGTGAAGGCCCACAGATCCCACCGTTCAGCGCTGACCCGGATGAGGCGCTCGCCTCTCTCGCCCATCTCGAGGGTATCGAGGCGAAGTGGCTGCTACCCGGCCACGGTGAGCCCTGGACCGGTGGCGTGTCGGCCGCTGTCGAAGCCGCCCGCCAGACGGGCATCGAGCATCTTGCCCGGGCCTGAGCATGGTCGACCCGATGGCGATACGACCTTGACCACCCGCGGCCCCATCGGCATCCTCTGCGCACTGGCTGAAGAGCAGGCGCTGTTGGTCGAGGCGCTGGGCGGCCCACCTCCCCTGCTGGGCGCAGGGCTGGAGGCACGCCGCGGGCGCCTTGACGGGTACGACGTCGTGGTGGCAGCTTCGGGCGTGGGCAAGGTCGAGGCAGCCAGTACCGCCACGCTGCTGGTAGAACGGTTTGGGTGCCGTGCATTGATGCTCAGCGGAGTGGCGGGTGGCCTGGGCGACACCTTGAGCATCGGTGACATCGTCATCGCCGATCGCGTCATCGATGTCGACTACGGCCGCATCACCGACGCCGGGCGCATCATCTACCAGCCGGGAACTCTGCCGCTGCCGGAGGTCAAACCTGATCCGGGCTACCGACTACCGGCTGATCCGATCGCACGAGTCCGAGAGCGCCTGAGGGCGGTGGGTTTGGTGGCCACGCTTGGCACCATCGTCACCGGGGATGCGTTCCTCGCCTCGCCGCGCGTCCGCGACGAGCTGGCCGGGGAGTGGGAGGCGCTCGCCATCGAGATGGAGGGCTCGGCGCTGTGTGGCGTGGCCGAGCGGTTCGGCCTCCCCTGGCTGGTGGTGCGCGCCCTCAGCGATCGTGCCGGCGAGGGATCGCTGGGTGACTTCCGCACCTTCGTGGAATCGGCCGCGGCCAGCTCGGCCCGGATCGTCCGCGAGCTGCTGCCGGTCTTTGACGATTGAGGGGCGTCGGTGCGTGGCGGCGAGTGCGTGCCTTGGTGGTCCCAGGGGGCTCTCGGTCGGTAGTCACCCCGGCGGACCAGCCGGTACCCTCCAAGGCGTGACCCCTCACCCGCCAGGGTGGCGCCCCTACCCACCCCACGGGTGAAGCGTCGGAGCATCGGCCTCCCCGAGCCCGGCCACAGCCCCGTCGACCGTCTGCTCGGTCAAACGACCCGCCTGACGGGTGAAACGTCGGGAATCCTGCAGATTGACCCGCCCCACGGGTGAAGCGTCGGAGCGCCCTGGGACTGGCGCGATCCAGGGGGGCCGTGCGCCGTCGGTTCACCCGCGGGACGGGTAGACGAGGGTCGGAAGCCCGGGAGCGAGCGGATCGGCGCGCCACTCGCGACCCTGCGACGTCAGCTCACCCGCGGGACGGGTAGCGGAGGGTCGGCGGGCCAGGTGCGCCGTCGGTTCACCCGCCGGACGGGTAGCGGAGGGTCGGCAGCCCGCGCGCCGGTTGGCAAGCCTGGTGCGCCGCGCCGCGCCTGCAACCACCACCGCCCCCGCGCCTGCAACCACCTCCACCGCCCGCGCGCCGCCCGCGCGCCGCCCCCGGTCAGTGCGTCAGGATCTGCGAGAGGAAGAGCTTGGTTCGGTCGTGCTGGGGGTTCTCGAAGATCTGCTCCGGCGGACCCTGCTCCACGATGTTGCCGGCATCGAAGAAGACCATGCGGTCCGCGGCGGCCTTGGCGAAGCCCATCTCGTGGGTCACGCAGAGCATGGTCATGCCCGACTCGGCCAGCTCACGCATGACATCCAGCACTTCGCTGATCATCTCCGGGTCCAGGGCAGAGGTGGGCTCGTCGAAGAGCATGATCTTGGGCTGCATGGCCAAGGCGCGCGCGATGGCCACACGCTGCTGCTGGCCACCCGAAAGTTGGGCGGGGTACTTGAGCGCCTGCTCGGGGATGCCCACGCGATCGAGCAGCGCCATGGCCTGCTCCTCGGCCTGCTCGCGACGCACCTTGCGCACACGGATCGGTCCCAGAGTGACGTTCTGCAGGACGGTCAGGTGCGGGAACAGGTTGAACGATTGGAAGACCATCCCGATCTCGCTGCGGATGGCAGCGATGTTGCGGATGTCGTTGGAGAGCTCGATGCCATCGACGATGATGTCGCCGCGCTGGTGCTCCTCGAGCCGGTTGATGGTGCGGATGAAGGTCGACTTGCCCGAGCCAGAGGGGCCGGCGATGACCAGCACCTCGCCGTGCTTGACAGTGATGTCGATACCCGTCAACACATGCAGCTCACCGAACCATTTGTGCACGCCACGGCAGACGATGATGTCGTCGGCGTCCTCGCCCGGCGGCGTGCGCTCCACGTCGCGGGGTTTCGTCGAGATCCCTTGCACGTGCGGGTCACTCATCGTTCACCGATCCCAAGCTCCTTTTCAAGACGATAGCTTGCCTGTGAGAGTGTGTAGCTGAGGACGAAGAAGATGGCCGCCACGAAGAGGTAGACCTCGAAGGACGCGCCGATCCATTCCGGCTGGGCCAGCACGGCGCGGCCGATGCCGAGCAGCTCAAGGAGCCCGATGATGGCCACCAGCGTGGTGTCCTTGAGCAGGCTGATGAACAGCCCTACATTGGATGGGATGGTGATGCGCAGCGCCTGCGGCAACACGATGTAGAGGTTGGTCTGCCAGCTGCGCAAGCCGATCGCCTGGGCGGCCTCCACCTGCCCCCGGGGGATGGCCTGGAGCCCGCCACGCACGTTCTCCGCGACGTAGGCGGCGCTGAAGATGGTGATTCCGCCGATGGCACGGAAGACGTTCTCGACGCGGATGCCCTCAGGCAGGAACAGCGGGAACATGAGCGCCGCCATGAACAGGATGGTGATCAGCGGCACCGCTCGGATGACCTCGATGAAGACCGTGCTCAGCAGGCGGATGACCGGTAGGCGACTGCGACGGCCGACCGCGAGCGCCACACCGAACGGGAACGAGAGCGCGATGCCTGCAGTCGAGAGCAGCATCGTCAGCAGAAGTCCACCCCACACGTTGGTCGATACGCCCGGTAGCAGGCTCGATTCGCCGAACCCTTGCAGCAGGAGGGTGGCGGCGATGGCCGTCACGGCCCAGCCCAGCAGCATCCAGCGACGCGAGATCGGCCAGCGCTTCGCCGCGGTCATCGCCACCATCAGCAGCAACGCGTTGGCCACCATGGCAGCGGCGCCGACGAACCCCATCCCCGAGACGATGGCCAGGAAGGCGATGGCGACTTGACCTGCCGCCAGCATGATGGCCATCATCCGAACGGCTCCGCTGCTCAGCCTGCCCGCAGTGAGACCGGTCATCACCGACAACGTCAGCATGGCCACCCAGACGCGGTAGATCTCAGCCTGGGGATACAGGCCCACCAGGAAGAGGCGCATGTTGGTGGTGATCACACCCGTGCGGGCGTCAAAGATGGCCCACTCGAGGAGCTTCCAGGCGGCCAGCGCCAAGACCAGGCCCACGACGATGGTCGCGATGCCGCTGGGCTTGCTGTTGAACAGGTTGTGACGCAACCAGCCGATGGCACCGACCTCGCTGCTCGGCGGGCGGATCTCGGACGGCTCGACGGGCGTCGTCATGCCTGGTGGCCTAGCGCTCATGGATCTGCACCGCACGGTTGTAGATGTTCATAAGCAACGATGTCAGCAGGCTGATGACGAGATAGACGCTCATCACGATGATGATCACCGCCACCGGCTGCCCGGTCTGCTCCGAGATGGTGCGGCTGACGTTGAAGAGGTCGGCATAGCCGATGGCCAGGGCCAGGCTGGAGTTCTTGATGAGGTTGAGGTACTGGCTGGTCAGCGGCGGGATGATGATCCGCAGCGCCTGCGGCAGCACCACCAGGCGCAGCGTCTCACTCTCCTTGAGCCCGATGGCGCGGGCTGCTTCGAGCTGCCCCTTGCTGACCGCTTCGATACCACCCCGGATGATCTCGGCGATGAAGGCCGCGGTATAGAGCGCCAGGCCCAACGTCAAGGCCGCGAACTCCGGCGTGAACTTCAGGCCGCCAGTGAGGTTGAACTTGCCCAGCACGGGCTCCTCGAAGGTGACCGGGGCTGCCGCCATGAGGATCCAACTGACGACGGGGACACCGAACAGGATCAGCAGCGCGATCGGTCGCAGGCCATTGGCCGGCCGACCGGCAGCCTCGCGGCGCCAGGCCGCGGACCAGACGAGAGCGGCGCCCACGATGCCGATCACCACAAGGGTAAGCCAGATCCATCCATCGGAAGCAAGCTCCGGTCGTGGCATGAAGATGCCGCGCTGGCTGAGATAGACCGAGCCGGGCAGCGCGATGGAATCGCGCACGCCCGGCAGCTGCAGGAAGACCACGAAATAGATGACGAAGAGCTGTACCAGCAGCGGAGTGTTGCGGAAGAGCTCGACGTAGCCCAGCGCAAGCTTGTTGACCAGCCAGTTCTTCGAGAGCCGGGCGATACCGATGACCAGGCCGAGCAAGGTGGCCAGGAAGATGCCCACCACGCTGACCATCAAGGTATTGAGAAGGCCGACCAGGAGTGCGTCGGAATAGGTGTGGGTGGAGTCGTAGGGGACGACCGTCTCGGCGATCTCGAAGCCGGCGGTGAGTCCCAGCCAGCTCAGGCTGGGCAGGAAGCCCTTCTCGGCCATGGCCGAGTAGAGGTTGTTGAACAGGTAGCCGAGCACCAGCAGGACGACCGCAAGGACGATGACCTGGCTGAAGACCGCCAGCACGCGGACATCCCGATAGAACGGGACGGACGTGGTGGATCGGCGACCACTCTGCGGCTCGGTCATGGAGCGTCAGCCAGGCACGAGGTGGTCGGCATGAAGAAACCCGGGGCAACAGGTAGCCGTCGCCCCGGGGATCAACCTACGCCGCTCGACTAGCGGAAGGGCGGCGAGTACATGAGCCCGCCGTTCGTCCACAGGGCGTTGGGTCCACGCTCCAGGGCGAGTGCCGTGTCCGGCCCGAAGGCGCGGTCATAGATCTCACCGTAGTTGCCCACGGCCGAGATCACGTCGACCACGAACGTGTTGGACAGGCCCAGCAGTGAGCCCAGCTCGCCGGTCTCGCCCAACAGTCGCTGCACGACCGGGTTCTCGCCGCCGGCGAACTCGCCGATGTTCTGGGACGTGATCCCAAGCTCCTCAGCCTCCATGGTCGAATTGACGACCCAAGTCACGACGTCAGTCCACTGATCGTCACCATGGGCAGTCAGCGGAGCCAGCGGCTCCTTGGACATCACCACATCGAGGATGACGTGGTCGTCAGGATTGGCGAAGGTCGACCGACGACCGACCAGCTGCGAGCGGTCGCTGGTGACCGCGTCACAACGACCCTCCTCATAGGTGCTGTAGACCGAATCGATCTCGGCCGCCACGACCGGCTCGTAGGTCAGCCCACGGAAGCTCATCTGGTCGGCCAGGTTCTGCTCGGTCGTCGTGCCCGAGGTCACGCAGATGGTGGCGCCATCAAGATCTTCAAGGGTGGTCGCGCCAAGGTCGGCGCGAGTCATCATGCCCTGGCCGTCGTAGAAGATGGTGGGTCCGAAATCGCCCCACGATGCATCGCGACTGAGTGTATTGGTGGTGTTGCGGAAGATGACGTCGACCTCACCACCCTGGATGGCAGTGGCACGCTGGTCGGCGGTGAGTGTTCGGAACTCGACGGCGTCGGGATCTCCGAGCACGGCCGCCGCGACAGCACGACAGTAGTCACCGTCCATGCCTTCATACAGGCCGGTGTCCGCGTTGAGGACGCTCATGCCGGGCAGTCCGCCGTTCACGCCACAAACGAGCTGGCCGCGTGACTGGACCTCAGCCAGAGTTCCACCGTCCTGGGCGTACACCGCAGATGTTCCAAGGACTAGGGCTCCGATCACTAGCCCGGGTACGAGTCTCTTCAAGACATCTCCTCCTTTGTTCCTGGTCCGAACAGGAGGGCGCGTACGCACCCCCCGCGTCGGCGCACGATACCACTCCGCTATGCGGGAGGGCCGATGGGACAGCTCACCGCCAGGCTCGGAAACCCCGTCCAGCGCGAGCGGGGCGCGTAGGTGTCACCCAACGCCGACCACTGTGGTGCGTGGACGCAACGCCGGGTGCCAGGCGTCAGAACCAGGTCCGCAGGCGAAAGTAGAGATCCTCGAAACGTTCGTGCGCTTCGCTTGCCTGTCGGTGACGAACCGGATCAGGCTCGAAGGTGGCGTCGATCGACGAGAGCGAGCGCGCCGCGGACCAGTCGCCGATAAGGCCCACAGCCAGCCCTCCGACGACGGCCGCTCCCAGTGAGTTGGCCTCGTTGACCACGCTCCGCCGGCGGACCGGCAGACCCCAGGTGTCGGCCATCAGCGCCAGCCAGAGGTCGCTGCGCGCGCCACCGCCGATGGCTTCGATGCTGTCGATCGACTGACCATCAGGCAGGACCTCGCGCAGGCTCGACAGGATCGAAGCCATGCTGAACGCCACGCCCTCGAGCACCGCGCGGGCCAGGTGCGCGCGGCCGTGGTGACGGGCCAGCCCCACGAACGTGCCGCGTGCGCGCGGGTCCCAAAGCGGCGCACGCTCCCCCATCAGGTAGGGCAGGAAGAAGAGGCCCTCGCCGCACGCCTCCACCTCCGCAGCGCCAGCAAGGAGCGCCTTCAGCTGGGTCCCGGGTTCGACCCCCAGGGCCCCCGCCAGCCAGTCGAGCGAGGCGCCCGCGGCCTGCATGGCGCCGAGCGGCAGATAGCGGCCGGGGATGACATGGTCGAATGTCACCGTCCGTCTCCTGGGGTCACGCACGGGAGCATCGGTCACGACCGACAGCCAGGCGCTTGAGCCAAGCGTCGCATTGGCCACCGGTCCCGGCTCGACGAGGCCTGCACCGAGAGCGGCACAGGCGCCATCTCCACCACCGACGACCACAGGCGTGCCCGTGGCAAGGCCCATGGCAGCGGCAGCGGCGTGCGTGAGCCCGCCCGCCACACTGGCCGACGGCAACACCTCAGGCAGCAGGGACGGGTCGAGCTCGGCGGCTGCGAGCAGCTCGGCGGACCACGTACCGGCGCGCTGGTCATAGGCATTCGTGCCGCAGGCATCGGAAGGATCGGTGCAGCGGCGGCCCGTGGCACGCAACGTCACGTAGTCCTTGGCGACCAGGATGCCATCGGCTCGGGCGAAGGTCGCGGGTTCATGTGCGCGGACCCACATGGCCTTGGGCAGCGTGTAGGTGGCACCGAGGCGGTGGCCCATGATCTCGAAGGCACGATCCTCTCCGACACGGTCGGCCAATAGATCGCGCTCGACCTCGGCGCGCGTATCCGCCCAGATGATCGCCGGACGCAACGGCTCGTCATCAGCGCCGATCAGCACCAGGCTCTGCATCTGGCCCGACAACACGACACAGGCGACCTCGGCAGGCGTCGCCGCAGCCTCCGACAGCAGCCGGCTCGTGGCCGTGCAGAACGCCGACCACCAGTCGGCCGGATCTTGCTCGGCCTGGCCGGCGGGCCCGAAGTTCGTCGGGTAGGCGACCGTGTGGGAGGCCAGCAACCGACCGTCGGCGGCGTGCAGCGACGCTTTGTCGCCGCTGGTGCCCAGATCGTGCGCGATGATGACCGGCTTCACGCGCTCGCCTCCTGCTTCCTTGATCCGTCGGCATCCCGCTAACCGGCACTGGCCTGCGGACGAGCTCGCGCCCCTGAAGGATAGACGCGCGGCGGTGCCACCGAGGATCTGATGCTGCTGAAACGTGGGCAGCTCGGCAAGCAAGTAGCGCACCGAGTCGATGACGTCAGTGTAGGAGCCGGCCAGCAGGTAGATCGGCCGATCGGAACCGCGGAGGTCAAGTCGCCTCCAGCAGTCCAAGCACCTCGGCGGCTTCGCCCTCGTAGTCGGATGGTGGCGTCAGTAGGTGGAACCAGCTCGCCAGTCCGGCGTACATCTGCGGCTTGCGCTGGCCCATGACGCCAGTCTGGCCGTTCATGTCAAGGCTGCCCGGTTGCACCAAGTCCGCCACCGAGTCGTGACAGGGGGCGTGACATGGGCTTGCCAGTCGCGGTAACCTATGCCGGTCACAAGACGGTCGACGCCCCAGCGACGACCGATCGAACCCAAGGGACGGTCATGACCGATGCCCGGTTGCGAGCCCCAGCTCGACCGTTCCGTGTACAAGACGCACGACGGAGGCCCACCGTTGATCAAAGCCGTGCGGCAGCTGAGCGCTGCCGAATGAGGCGCCACGCTGCGCGCTCCCATCTATTCATCGCGAGCCTGCTGATGATGGCCTTGGTAGCCTTATCGGCGGGCTCCACCGTCGCCACGGAGCCCCATCGCGTACGCAGCGCCGAGAAGCTGGCGGTCAGCCTCGTCAATTGCCTGCGAACCGGTGGCAGAGTCACCTCCAGTGGTAAGTGCAAGGGTCGCGGCAGCGGAAGATACTCGACCAAGCGCGCACCCCTCAAGGTCAGCCGCCGGATCTCCAACAAGGTGTCGTGGCCGTGGGCCCGCCGTACCGCCAAGCTGTATTCGAAACGCACCTGCTGGGTCGGCCACAGCCTGGCTCGGTCCACGATCGACCGGCGCTTCGCCACCGTCGGCCTGAAGCATGTGGCGAACGGTGAGAACATCGGATGTGCCAGCTATGACCCCAAGCGGACGGTCAAGTTCGTTGTGCGCTGGTGGCAGCGCGAGAAGGCGTATCGCGGAGCACACTGGCGCCAGCTCAAGGACAAGCGCTTCAAGTCGATCGGCGTCGCCGTCGCCCGGCGCGGCTCCGGAAAGTCGCAGCTGGTCGTCAACTTCTACGGCAAGTCTCCGCGCTAGGCCCGCTGGGCCTTTGCCTTGCGTCAGCAGACCGCAGCAGCCCAAGGCGCCCCTCCAGTGGAGTGCCTGTGTGCGCCGAGTAATCCAGCTGCGCAAGCTTGGTACGACGCTGCGGCCGAGCGAATCAAGTCGACTTGATGGAGAATGTACGGTAGACCTGCCCGATCGGGCCGAACGGCCCCCGCCTCGTGTCTGAAGGCGGGTCATGATGGCAGCAATCCATACGGTGGGCCTGTGCGATAGCCGCCATGCGGTATCGTTAGCGAGGCTTGTGAACGAGCGATCGCGCCGTCATCGGCGTGACGCGATCGATGTAGAAGGGAGCTTCCCAACCAATGGCATCCAAGCTAAAGATCGTCGGTGTCGTGCTCATCGTCATCGGCATCATCTCCTGGGGCGCAGCCGGGTACGCCTACATGAAGTCCCAGGGCGGCTCCGATGCGCTCAAGGGCTTCAGCGCCGCGCAGAACGTCGAGTTGAGCTACAACGATCAGGGCGAGCTGATCGATCGCGGTCAACCCGCCACCGAGATCCTCAGCCTCCTCGGCGATGACTGGAGCTGGCCCATCGACGATGGTGAGCTCGATCCCAATGATCCGATCGTGAACACCGCCACCGAGTACATGGTCCAGATGGCCACCATCGCCCACCACACGCTGACCGGCGTCCAAAACGTGGTGCTCCCTGCGGTGGTCTATTGGGACGGCAACGCCGTCGTCGACCAGGCTCCCCCTGGTGCGCAGCAGTACTCCGGCGGCGAGTGGGACCCGGCTACGGTCGGCGAGCCTGCGGTGTTCAACCCTGGCACCTATCAGGTCCCCGTGAACGGGCGCTACTGGACCGGCTTCAACCGCACCCATCCGCTCGACGGCCCGGCTCGTGAGCTGGCTTGGAACGGCACCGTGCACGGACTGTTCGCCGAGCTGGGCGTAGGTGCGACCACCGCCACTGCCCTGCAGTTGGCGCTGGGTATCGTGGGCGTGACTGCGCTCATGGGCCTCGGTTTCGTCGTCACCGGCGGTGGTCTGATCTGGGCGGGCATGAGCGTCCGCAAAGAAGACGAGCCCGTCGCGGCATAGCAACTGCGGGCGAGATCACGCCCGCCCATCACGATCACCCCAGAGGGCCGTCGGTCACCAGACCGGCGGCCTCTTGGTATCCGCGGTGGGGCATCTTTGGGTATCGCCAGCCACGGTGGCGCCAGCCGCGCGCGGATGTCAGCCGTCGAGCGGCTTGAACACCTTGTCGAACAGCTTCTGGATCTCCAGCACGCGCGGCGCGATGGTGTAGGTTCCGGCGAGCTGACGTGACCACCGACTGGGAGCCAGCACGACGGATTTGGGGCTGGCCAGCTTGGCCTTCGTAGCCAGGCCAAACAGCGCCGGCGCAGCGCGCATGGGGACATCGGTGGTGATCTTCTTGCGCGCCAGCTCGACGAGTGCCGGTAGCGCCGTCAAACCGCGGGAGCGGACCCGCTCGACGGCCGCGGCGATGACCTGCTGCTGACGCTCGGAGCGGTCGTAGTCACTGTCCGTGTGGCGCGAGCGCGAGTAGGCCAAGGCTAGCTTGCCATCAAGGCGACGCTCGCCGGCCTTGAGCCTCAGGCCCTTCTTGCCGAGGTGCATGGAGGGGTCGATGAGGGGCTCGTCGAGCGTCACGTCCACGCCGCCGATGCTGTTGACGAGTCGCACCAGTCCGTCGAAGTCGACCAGAGCGTAATAGTCGATCTCCGTGTCGAAGGCGTAGGCCAGCGCTTGCTTCATCTTCCGGAGCGACTCCTTGGTCTTGCCGGTGGCGCGCTCGAACTCCCAGAAGAGTGAGTTGATGCGGCCGGCATAGGCCTTGCCCGGGGCGATGGGGACGTTGACCGTGTCGCGCGGCAGGCTGACCATGGCGACCTTGCCGCTCTCCGGATCGATAGTCGCCACGATGATGGTGTCGGTACGTTGTCCGATGACGTTTTCTCGCGCGTCCGTGCCGAGGATAAGAACGGTGAGCCTGCCGTCACTACCGAGCAGCTCCTCGACCTGCACGGGTGGCTCGGTGGGCGAGGGTGTGGGCTGCTGCTTCCTGGCCGACTTGTCGCCCTGGGCGGACTTGGCGTTCTGGCCGTTGGCGCCGGAACCATCTCCATGCTGGGTCCCCGCCGCCAGCCCGGCACAGCCGGACAGGGCGAAGACGAGGACTGCGCTGATCAGGCCAAGGGGGACTCGGCTCATACGGGGGCGGCTCCTATCTGGTCGTGCGACGACTTCGTCACGGCCGGACGGGATCTGGGCACACCTCCGAACGAGGGACCCCGCTGCCGATGTGCGTTCCGACCGAGTCTAGCGTCCGCGGTGCCTTCGTGCCGGGGCTGTGTCGGGCCGGGGCGGCGTCGGACCGGGGCTGTTGCCTTTGGCGCTACGATCGGCGACATGTGCCGATCCATCAAGACCCTCCGGGGAACACCCCTTCCCGCCACCGACCAGGACATCCAGGCAGCAGCGCTCCAATACGTGCGCAAGCTGAGCGGCTATCGCAAGCCCTCTCGCCGCAACGAGGCAGCGTTCGGGGCAGCAGTCGATGAGGTCGCAGCCGCCACCAAGCGTCTGCTCGAGGGCCTCGTGGTCCGCTAGCTGAAGGGCAGCGAGCCGTCGAGATCCAACATCCGGTACCCGGCTCCATCGCGGCGAGAGCAGTTTGTTGCCGCGAGGCGCCGGAATGCGCCGAGTCCAACGTGACGCCGGACCCTAAAGAGTGGGTCTGGGCGTCAACGACGAAGGCCCGGCCACGCGTGGCGACCGGGCCTTCGTATGGATGTCTGGGATATGTCGGGCCAGAGGGCGGTCAGCCGCCTGTGGGCATCGGCTCCGCAGTCACGTCGGGCGGCGCGCTCGCCTCAGCGTCGGTATCCGCGTCCGTGCCACCACCGAAGCGCTTCCAGAAACCGTCCTTGCCCCCGTCGACCAGTGAGTACAAGACCGGGATCACGATCAGCGTCAGGAACGTCGAGCTGAAGAGCCCGCCGATCACGACGGTCGCCAGCTCCGCGGCGATGATGGAGCCGTGTGAGAAGCCCAAAGCGACCGGCGTCAAGGCCAGGATGGTGGCTGTTGCCGTCATCAGGATGGGCCTGACGCGGGTGTTGGCACCGCGCACGAGCGCGGCATGGGTGTGCACCCCCTGCGACCGCAGCTGCTCCACGAAATCGAGCAGCACGATGGCGTTGGTGACGACGATGCCGATGAGCATCAGGAAGCCGATCATGGCACTGATGCCCAGCGGGTTGCCGGTCACCAGCAGGGCCGGAATGGCACCGATGAGTGCCAGCGGCAGGCTGAACAGGATGATGAACGGGGTCACCAGCGAGCCCAGGGCCAGGACCATCACGATGTAGACCACCACGATGGCTACGGCCATGGCGAAGAACAGGTTGCCGAAGGCCTGGTTCATCTGTGCGGTGGCACCTGAGAAGGTGACATTCACGGTATCGGGGATGTCGCCACTTTCGATGAGTGCATCCACCTCGTCCTGAGCGGCCATGGAGACGGCGCCGGTGTCCTCGGAGGTGATATCAGCAGAGACGGTCGCGGCTGGCGAGCCATCGACGCGGGTCACGGTGCCCCGCACGTTCACGGCCTCGACGTCAGCGACCTGACCGAGCGGCAGGGTCCCCACGCTACCGGAGACCGGCAGCTGTCGCAGGCTTTCGACGCCGTCGATCCCTGCATCATCGACGCGCAGGACCGTCTGCGCGACCGCGCCGTCCTCCAGTGCGTACGCGCCGATGGGCTGGCCGACCAGGACACTTCGGATGCTTTGGCCGACCTGCGCCGTAGACGAACCGATCATGGCGGCCTTGTTGGGGTCGACCGCGACCGTCACCTGCGGGGCCTCCGCGATCGCATCGCTGGCCACGTTGTCCACGCCATCAAGCGACTGGAGGGCCGTGGCGATGGCATCACTGGCGGCCTTGATCTCGACGGCGTCCTGACCGCTGACGACGATCTGCAACCCGCCGCCAGCACCGGTGAAGTCGACCTCGGACACCGTCACGTCGAAGCCGTCGGCCGTGACTGGCTCAAGATCGGACTTGATCTGCTCACGACCGGCAGCGAGGTCGGCGTCGTCGACGAGCTTGACCGTGATCACCGCGCTGTTCGAGGCGCGCCCGGCGAAAGCCGCCTGCTGCGCCTGAGCGCCAGTGTCGGCCTCGCCGGGGATGGTCGACTGGACCAGCTCGACCTCGGGGTTGGCCAGCAGGATCTCCTCGGCCTGGAGCGTCTTGTCCTGGACTCCAGCAGTCGAGGCACCCTGCGGCGGTGACACCGTGACGGTCACGAAGTTCTCCCCGCCGGCATCGATGAATGCGGTCGGCAGCAAGCTTGCGAGTGACATGGCCACGAGGAAGAGGACGGCTGCGATGCCCAGGGTGCCCCACTTGGTGAGGCGTCGGCTGAGCGCCCGGATGAGGACCGGGGTGTACAGCCTTTGCCAGATCGTGGGTGCGGGGTGGCCATGCTCATCGAGCTTCAGATCGACCTTGTCGACGAACCAGTAGGCCAGCACGGGGATGACCGTGAGGGCCACGATCAGCGAGGCGAGCAGGGCGAAGGTGACGGCCAGGCCGAAGTCGAGGAAGAACTGACTGACGATGCCGCCCACGAAGCCGATGGGCAGGAACACAGCCACGGTGGTGATGGTCGAGCTCGTGATCGCTCCCGCGACCTCCCGGGTCCCATTAAGGACCGCGTCGTGCTTGGCGTCACCGAGCGCTCGGTGCCTGAAGATGTTCTCCAGGACCACGATCGAGTCGTCGACCACCCGGCCGACGGCCACGGCCAGACCGCCGAGGGTGAGGATGTTGATGGTCAGCCCGGCCACGCCGAAGACGGCGATCGCGCCCATGATCGAGAGCGGGATGCTGATGGCGGCCACCAGGGTGGTGCGCGCGCTGCGCAGGAAGATGTAGATGACGAGGATGGCGAAGAGGGCTCCCAGCAGGCCCTCCTGCACCAGGCCTTGCTGCGAGTCGCGGATGAACGTGGACTGGTCCTGGATGACCGCTACAGACACGACGTCGCCATAGTTGGCCTCGGTGTCATTGAAGACGGCCAAGACCTCGTCGGCCACGCTGACGGTGTTGCCGCCGGACTTCTTGGTGATGCTGACGGTCAGCGAGGGCTGGCCGTTCGTGCGCGCGTAGCCCGAGAGATTGACGTCGCGCGTCTCGATGGTGGCGATCTCGCCGAGCGTGACCGGCATAGGGATGGCGGCGAGGGCAGCTGCCAGACCACCGGCATCGAGCAGTTGGCTGCCACTGCTATCGCCCCCGTCGGCTGGCTGGGCTCCGCTGGGCGCTCCCCCGCTCCCGTCGGGCGCGCCGGCGCCGGAGGGGGGCGCGCCGGCGCCGACGATCTGGGCCTCCAGCGCCGCGACCGAGGTGAAGCGGTGCTCGGTCGAGACGGGTAGCCGCAGGTCGCCCTCATCGATCGACCCGGAGGGCAGCGTGATCTGATTGGCGACGAGGATGCCCTGGACCTGTTGCAGCGAGATGCCCTTCTCGGCCATCTTCGCGGGGTCGAGGATGATGTCGAGGATGGTGGTTTCGCCGCCGGTCAGCTCGGCGGTCGCGACGCCGTCGATGCCTAGCAACGCCGGAACGACCTGCTCGCGGGCGATGGCCGCGGCCTCGACCGGGTCCGCGCCTTCGACGGGCGCAAGGGTGGCGATGATGATGGGGGAAGCATTGAAGTCGAACGAGCTGACCCGTGGAGTGGTGCCTTCGGGCAGGTCCGCCTGGCCTACCGCGCTCTCGACCGCCGCCAGCGTCTCTTTCAGATCGGTGCCGAAATCGAACTGGGCGAAGACCAGCGAGATGGAGTTGCCCGAGCTTGACTGTACGGTCTCGAGTCGCGGCACGTTCTCGATAGCCCGCTCGACAGGCTCGGTCACCTGCGCCGACACGTCCTCTGCGCCGGCACCCGGGAGCGCCGTGATGACCGTGACGAAGGGCAGCTCGATGTCCGGGATGAGCTCCTGGCGGAGCTGGTTCCACGAGTAGAGACCAGCCAGGAAGATGCTGACGGCCAGCAGGATGATGACGCTCTTTTCCTTGAGCGCAAACTGGGTCAGGCGGATCATGTGGTGGTCCTTTCGGGCGGGGCGATCGTGTCGGCCCGGGAGTCGGGGCTGGCTTGGTCGTCGCCGATGGCTTGGGCTTCGCGATCGAGGGCCGCGACCCCATCACGCAGTGAGACGAGTTCGTGGCTGTCGAGTCCCACCAGCAGACGGCGCACGAGCTCGGCTCGCAGCTCTCGCAGGTGGTCCAGCGCCTGAGCACCGCTCACGGTCAAGCTGACGAGCTGCTGTCGTCGGTCCGATGCGTCTTCGCGGCGCTCCAGGTAGCCGTTCGCGACGAGCCGGTCGACGAGGCCACTGACCGCGGAGAGACCGACGCCAAGCTCGCCCGCGAGTGCTGTCATGCCGATGCCGGGTCGCAACGACGTGATGTACAGGACCTTGGCCTGCGACATGGTCACGTCGACGGCCAGGAACTCGTGGGCGTGGCAGTCGGCCACGTGGCGCATCAGGGATCGGTAGTGATCGAGGATCTGCTCCTCGATCGGATGTGGGCTCAACCGCTACTTTCCATTGCCTAGATAGTTTGCATGAGATGTTGCAACTGCGATCGTACCACGATGTCTAAGGTGCGCCCATGCTTTGTCCACTGTACGCACCATGGCGAGTGTGGACCAGCTTGCACCGCCAGCTCGCCTGCCACGCACATTTCCGTCAGGATCGGATGCCAGCACTGGCGAAACCAGGCCGAGCCCGGACGAGGCCGAGCCAAGCGGGCCAAGCTGCCGCCACGGACGAAAGAAGGCACGTTGACCCGCTCATCAGGAGAGGCCCGGGCGCTCTCCGGCGACCGGGCCTCTGTTTGTTGCCGGGTTACTTGTTGGCCAGGTGCGCCTGTGCGGCCGCCAAACGCGCCACCGGAACGCGGAAGGGCGAGCAGCTGACGTAGTCGAGGCCGACCTTGTCGAAGAAGTGGATGGACTCGGGATCGCCACCGTGCTCACCGCAGACACCAAGCTCGATGTCCGGCCGAGCGGCGCGACCCTTCTGGACCGCGATCTCCACCAGCTGACCGACACCGGTGGCGTCGATCGTTTGGAAGGGGTTGAACGGGAGGACCTTCTCCTCGACGTACTTGAGGAGGAAGCCACCCTCGGCATCGTCACGGCTATAGCCGAACGCCATCTGCGTGAGGTCGTTGGTGCCGAAGCTGAAGAACGAGGCCTCCACCGCGATCTCGTCGGCCGTCAGGGCTCCGCGCGGGATCTCGATCATGGTGCCGAACTTGTAATCGAGCGGGACGCCTGAGCCCTCCTCGATCTTCTTGGCCTCAGCCTCGAGCAGACCACGGACGCGCGACAGCTCGTTCACATGCCCGACGAGCGGGATCATGATCTTGGCGATGGCATCGCCGCCACGCTTGTTGACCGCGACCTGCGCATTGAGGATGGCGCGAGTCTGGATCTTGACGAAGTCCGGGATCATCAGGCCCAGGCGGACGCCGCGCAGGCCCAGCATGGGGTTCTGCTCGTGCATCGACTGGACCGTGGCCAGCAGCTGCTTCTGCTCGGCGGTCGCGGCATCACCGGCCTTGGTCACCTCGACCAGCGTCTCCTCGAGATTGGGCAGGAACTCGTGCAGCGGCGGGTCGATGAGGCGAACCACCACGGGCAGGCCCTTCATGGCCTCGAAGATGCCCTCGAAGTCGCCCTGCTGGAGCACCTCGAGCTGGCTCATGGCGTCTTCGAACGTGCCGATGGACGCCTGCTCTTCAGCCGAGATGGCCTCGCCGGCTTCAGCCTTGGCGCGAGCGCGCATGGCCGCACCTGACACCAGGATGGCAGCGCGGACGATCTCCAGGCGCTCGCCCTCGCGGAACATGTGCTCGGTGCGGCAGAGGCCGATGCCTTCGGCTCCGTAACTACGAGCGCGCTCGGCCTCTTCAGGCTTGTCGGCATTGGTCCACACGCCCAGGCGACGGATCTCATCAGCCCAACCGAGCACGGTCTTGAGGTCGTCCTGCTCGTCATAGTCGGCAGAGACGGTGCCCAGCGCACCTTCGTAGACTTCGCCGGTGCTGCCGTCAAGGCTGATCCAGTCGCCGGCGGCGAATGAGACACCGGATTCGACGCTCTTGGCGGTCTGTGACTTGTAGTCCACCGTCAGCTCGGCGCAACCGGCCACGCAGGGCTTGCCGATCTGGCGGGCGACCACGGCGGCGTGGCTGGTGGCACCACCGCGCGCCGTCAGGATGCCCTGCGCCACGGCCATACCGTGGAAGTCATCGGGGCTGGTCTCGACGCGCACGAGCACGACCTTCTCGCCCCGCTCGACCCACTCGACGGCATCGTCGGCGGAGAAGACGACGCGCCCCACGGCAGCGCCGGGCGAGGCGTTGAGGCCCTTGGCGATGCGGGTGGCACCCTTGAGCGCCGCCGGATCATACTGGTCACGCAGGAGCTGGTCGACCATGCTGGGCTCGATGCGGCCGAGTGCCTCTTCCTTGGTGAGGATGTCCGCCTCGACCATGTCGACGGCGATCTTCACCGCGGCGGCAGCGGTGCGCTTGCCCGAGCGGGTCTGCAGCATGTAGAGCTTGCCGCGCTCGATGGTGAACTCCATGTCCTGCATATCGCGGTAGTGGTGCTCAAGTCGGTCGGCGATGGTCTGGAACTCGGCGTGCGCCTCAGGCATCTGCTCAGCCAGGTGGGCGATGGGCGACGGGGTCCGGATACCGGCCACCACGTCCTCACCCTGGGCGTTGGTCAGATACTCACCGAAGAGCACGTTCTCACCGGTACTGGGGTTGCGCGAGAAAGCCACGCCGGTGCCGGAGTCCTGGCCCATGTTGCCGAAGACCATGGTCATGACATTGACCGCGGTGCCCAGATCGTGGGCGATCTTCTGATTGTCGCGGTAGTCACGGGCACGCTTGCCGAACCAGCTGGCGAAGACAGCCTTGATGGCCAGGTCCAGCTGCTGGTAGGGGTCCTGCGGGAAGGGTGTGCCGGTCTCATCAAGCACGATCTGCTTGAGGTCCTGCACGACAGCCTGCATGCCCTGCGCATCGACATCGGTGTCCTGCTTGGCGCCGACACGCTCCTTGACCACGTCAAAGGCCTCATCCATGCGCTCGCCACTCACACCCAGCACGATGCGGCCGAAGAGCTGGATGAAACGGCGGTAGGCATCCCAGCCGAAGCGCTCGTTGGCGGTGAGCTTGATGATGCCCTGCAGGGTCTCTTCGTTGAGGCCCAGGTTGAGGACCGTATCCATCATGCCGGGCATGGAGAACTTGGCGCCCGAGCGAACGCTCACCAGCAGCGGGTTCTCCGCGTTGCCGAAGCCCTTGCCCGTCTCAGCCTCGATCTCGGCGACGGCTGCCCTGACGTCCTCCCACAGACCCTGGGGCAGGGTCTCACCAGCGGCGAAGAAGTCGTTGCAAGCCTCGGTGGTGATGGTGAAGCCGGGCGGCACCGGAAGACCAGCCTTGGTCATCTCCGCGAGGCCGGCGCCTTTGCCGCCGAGGAGGTCGCGCATGGTGCCGTCACCCTCGGCCACTCCGGCGCCGAAGGTGTAGACATATCGCTTGGCAGCGACTTGGGGACGGGTCGAATCAGACATAGATGAGGTGACCTCAGGGTGTGCGCTGGCGGGCATGCGGGTGCCGCAGCATCGGTATCTGGACATCTCCATCATACGGCACCATCGCCGATGGGCTACTGCCATCCGGCCCCCCAAGAGGCAGTCCCAGTGGCCGCCTCGCCAGGAGCGATGCCACCGTGCCATAGGTGAGAGCGACTGAACGGTCCAAGGCTCGGGCTGGGTACACTGACGACATGACAGATGTACCCGATGACAAGCGCGTCATCATCCCCGAGGCGGAGAAGTACAACGCCACGCTGGTGAAGCGCGAGGACGATTCCGACTCCCTCGCTCGCTTCTGGGTCCGCCCCGATGGCGAGGCCGCCCACTTCGAGCCCGGCCAGTACATGACCATCGGCGTGTATGCGGATCACAAGCTGTACCAGCGACCCTATTCGGTGGCTTCGGCCCCAGAGGCGACTGGCGAGCAGGGTTACGAGTTCTACGTGCGTCTGGTCCCTATCCTGCGCTTCACCACACTGCTGTGGCGGCTGCCGGTCGACCACCAGATGCGCATGATCGGGCCCAAGGGCAAGTTCATGCTGGAGCCGGACGACGACCGGACACACCTGTTCATCTCCACCGGTACCGGCATCGCGCCGTTCATCGCCATGACCCGCCAACTCATGCACGAAGGCAAGCCGCGGAAGACGGTCATGCTGCACGGTTGCAGCTATCAGGACGAGCTGGGCTACCGTGAGATGCTGGAAGATCTAGCGCGCAACAGCGACTACCCCATGACGTACGTGCCCACCATCTCTCGGCCCAGGGATCCGCGCAACGCCGGCTGGACCGGCTTTACCGGCCGCGCCGAGCATGTCGTCAGCGAGGTCTGCCAGGCAGAGGGGCTGGAACCGGACTCCACGGTCGTCTATCTCTGCGGCAACCCGGAGATGATCCTGAACGCCGAGAACGTCCTGATGGACGCCGGCTATCCAGAGTTCCACGTCAAGAAGGAGCTCTACTGGCCCAAGGGCAAGAGCCCCACGGGGTAGCCAGTCCGAGGCATGCACGTCGCATGGCGGGTGCGCTGTCAGGCCCGCTCGCAGGTGCGCGACCGCCGGCCCCGTAGAATGGTGGGCACGCTAGTACACGTTCTTGCCCCGATGGTTCAGCATGGTGCGAGCATGATCAGAGTCGCACGCAGGGAGGCCCGATGCATCCAGTCGTGAAACGGGAGGTCCTCTCCCCCAACGTCACCCGTCTTGAGATCGAGGCCGGCCGCATCGCGCAGGTGCGCCAGCCGGGGCAGTTCGTCATCGTCCGCATCGGCGAGGGTGCTGAGCGGGTGCCGCTGACCATCGCGGACGCCGACGCGGATGCTGGCACGATCACACTGACGGTGCAGGCCGTGGGCAAGACCAGCTGTGACCTATGTCTGCTGCAGGTCGGCGATGCCATCCAGGACGTGGCGGGACCGCTGGGTGAGGCCACCCAGCTCATCGACGCCGGCCATGCCGTCTGCGTCGGCGGCGGCGTGGGCACCGCGGTGGTGCATCCCATGGCGCAGGGCCTGGCAGCCAAGGGCGTGCAGGTCACCAGCATCATCGGTGGTCGCGCCCATGAGTGGATCATCTTCGAGGACGAGCTGCGGCGGTATGGCGACGTGCGCATCTGTACCGACGACGGCTCCTATGGCCGCCACGGCTTCGTGACCGACGAGTTGCGCGACCTGCTCGAGGAGGGCGGCGTCGATCACGTCTACGCCGTCGGTCCGGTGCCCATGATGGGCGCCGTGGCCAGCGTCACCCGCGAATACGACGTGCCCACCACCGTGTCGCTAAACACCATCATGGTGGACGGAACGGGCATGTGCGGCGGCTGCCGGGTCAAGGTCGACGGCAAGACCGTCTATGCCTGCGTGGACGGACCAGAGTTCGATGCGCATGCGGTCGACTTCAAACAGCTTGCCGACCGGTTGGCGATGTACCGCGACGTCGAGAAGAGCGCCTTCGAGGGCTCCCGCTGCCTCATCGAAGGCTTGGCCGAAGTTGCTGGAGGAGACACCCCGCGATGACCGAGCGCCCCGACCTCACCCCCCGAGACCGGATGCAGATCGAGCGCCACGAGGTTCCCGCTCGCTCGGCCGTCATCCGCGCCATGGACTTCCGCGAAGTCAACCTGGGTTACTCGCAGGCGCTGGCCATGGAAGAGGCCGAGCGCTGCCTCGATTGTGCCAACCCTCGCTGTATCGACGGCTGCCCGGTGCGCGTCAACATCCCCAAGTTCATCGAGCTCCTCGCTGCGGGTGAGATGAAGCTGGCCGCAGAATCTCTGCTCGATGACAATGCCCTCCCCTGTGTGACCGGCCGCGTTTGCCCGCAGGAGACGCAGTGCGAAGGCCTCTGCATCCGCGCCAAGAAGGGCTCACCGGTGGCGGTCGGTGCCCTTGAGCGTTTCGTGGCCGACTGGGCCCTCGATCATCTCGACGAGCTGGACACGAACGTCGATCCAGATACCGGCCGCCGTGTGGCCATCGTGGGGTCTGGACCGGCCGGGCTGACCGCAGCCGGCGAGCTGGCCAAGTCGGGCCACAAGGTGACCGTCTTCGAGGCCTTCCACGCGCCCGGTGGTGTGCTCATCTACGGCATCCCGGAGTTCCGCCTGCCCAAGGACATCGTGCAGCGTGAGGTCGATCGACTCAAAGAGCTGGGCGTGACCATCGAGGTCAATGCCATCGTGGGCAAGACCTGGACGCTGCGTGAGCTGCGACAGAACTTCGATGCTGTCTTCATCGCCGTGGGCGCCGGCCTGCCGGTCTTCATGGGCATCCCTGGCGAGGACCTGAAGGGCGTCTATTCGGCCAACGAATACCTCACCCGGGTCAACCTCATGGGTGCATTTCGCGAAGACACCGACACGCCGGTGCTGCAGGGCCAGAAGGTGGTCGTCGTGGGCGGCGGCAACGTGGCCATGGACGCGGTGCGCACGGCCCGTCGGATGGGCGCCAAGGAGGCCATCATCGCGTACCGCCGTGGCAAGGAGGAGCTGCCGGCACGCGCGGAGGAGATCCACCATGCCGAGGAAGAGGGGGTCAAGTTCGAGCTGATGGCCTCACCGGTGCGGATCATCGGCAACGAGGAAAATTGGGTCACCGGCATCGAGTGCCAGATGATGGCACTGGGTGAGGCTGACGCTTCTGGTCGTCGCCGGGCTACCGCCATCCCCGACTCGGAATACGTCATCGACTGCGACATGGTGGTGGTGGCCATCGGCACCCGCAGCAACCCCATGCTGACGGCGTCCGAGCCGAACCTCAAGATCAACGAGTGGGGCTACCTGATCGTGGATGATCAAGGCATGACCAGCGTGCCTGGCATCTTCGCGGGTGGCGACATCGTGCGCGGCGCGGCCACCGTCATCCTGGCCATGGGCGACGGGAAACGCGCGGCTCGCGCCATCGAGAAGTACCTGGGCACCGTGGCTGAACTGCTGCCGAAGGCGGCGGCTGCGGCCCGTGCCGACGAGGGCAGCGCCGCCAGCACCTGAGCACCAGGCGCCAGGGCGGCCGCGTGTCTCCGAGAGACTGGCAACGCCGCCCGAGACTGGCACCGCCGCGCCCACGAGACAGGCAACGCCGTGCCCGGGCGTCCTTCGTGCCAACATATCCTCTTGCCCACGCGTCCCGCCGAGCGCCGATCGACCGCCGGCCAGGACCGACCGTCGGCCAAGCCTCGCTTCGGGCGTCATTTGGCCTGCTGTACGGGACGAACGACCGACGATGGCGCGCAAGCGGCTTCGATTCGACCGCAAGAGATGGCTCAGCGGTCGATTGGATGTCCTGATGGGACAGCCGGCGGCCAGGCGCGTGGGCACAGGCGCCGCGCCGCAGCCGGGCGGCGTCGTCGTTACGCATGGCGCGCGGCCGCGTCGTCGTTACGCATCGCGCGCGGCCGCGTGGCTACGCCCGGCGCGCCGCCTCCATGCGGTCGAGGATGAGGCGCTTGACGTTCTCCACCGGCACGCGCTCCTGGCTCATGCTGTCGCGATCGCGTACGGTGACCGCGCCGTCCTCAAGAGAATCGACGTCGACCGTCACGCACCAGGGCGTGCCGATCTCGTCCTGGCGACGGTAGAGCTTGCCGATGGCCGCGGTATCGTCGTACACGGCCATCACGTCCCGCTTCAGGTCGGTCTTGATGCGATGACAGAGCTCGACGATCTCGGGACGCTTCTTGAGCAGCGGCAGGACGGCCACCTTGTAAGGCGCGATGTCCGGATGCAGCTTCAGCACCACGCGCGTGCCCTTCTCCAACTCTTCCTCGTGGTACGAGTCGATGAGGAAGGTGAAGGCGGCCCGGTCGGCACCAGCCGCGGTCTCCACCACCCAGGGGATGAAGTGCTCCTCTGCCGCCGGATCGAAGTACTCGAGGTTCTCGCCCGAGGCGCGGGCATGTGAGCCGAGGTCGAAGTCACCGCGGTTGTGGACGCCCTCCAGCTCCTTCCAGCCGAAGGGGAAGCGATACTCCACGTCGATAGCCTTCTTGGCGTAGTGCGCCAGCTCATCGGACGCATGCTCACGGAAGCGCAGCCGCGCCGGATCCACGCCGTAGCGTTCGTACCAGGCCTTGCGCGCGGGCAGCCACTCCTCGAAGGCTGCGGCCGCGACTTCGTCGGGCCGCACGAAGTACTGCATCTCCATCTGCTCGAACTCGCGCATGCGGAAGACGAAGTTGCCGGGGCTGATCTCGTTGCGGAAGGACTTCCCGATCTGGGCGATGCCGAAGGGCACCTTCTTGCGGCTCGACTGCTGCACCGACTTGAAGTTCACATATGAGCCCTGCGCAGTCTCGGGTCGCAGGTAGATGACCGCGCCCTCGTCTTCGACGGGGCCCATGTGCGTCTTGAACATGAGGTTGAAGCGGCGTGGCGCCGAGAGCGGACCCTGGTCCACCGGGCAAACCAGGCCCAGCTTCTCGACGATGCCCTGGTCCTGCAACTGGGTCGCAGACAGGTCCTCCGCCCCGGGTAGCTCGTCGAGCCGGTAGCGACGATGACAGGTGTCGCACTCCACGAGCGGGTCGCTGAATGAACCGACGTGGCCGGACGTCACCCACACCTGCGGATGCATCAGGATGCCCGCGTCCAGGCCCACGATGTCGTCACGCTCCTGCACCATCGAGCGCCACCAGGCCCGCTTGACGTTGTTCTTGAGCTCCACGCCCAAAGGTCCGTAGTCCCACACCGCGTTGATGCCGCCGTAGATCTCCGACGAGGGGAAGACGAAGCCACGCCGCTTGGCCAGCGACACGATGGTGTCAAGCTTGGCTACTGAGGGGCCCGGGTCGGCCGCTTCGAGTGCGTTGGGCGTGGCGGTATCGGGCTGGTCAGTCATGGTTCGGGGTCTCCTGAGAGAAGGGCGCCGGCGATGGCAGTGCCGGTCGGTAGGCCACGATTGTGGCAGGGAAACGCAGAAGGTGGTCGACCGACCGGTCGACCACCTTCCAAGCTTGCCCTGTAGCCTCAGACGATGAAGTTGAAACAACGGCCGGCTGGGCCGCCTTCGGTCCCGGAGGTCCCGTCCACGTAGTAGAGATGCTTCAGGCGGTAGACCTCGACCAGGCCTTGCACCCGGCCGATGACCTTCGTCTTGGAGCCCTTCTTGTAGTAGGTGAAGACGTGCTGGATGCGGTACTCGCTCTTGTTGGTCTCCGGCGTCCGATAGTTGCTGCCATCAAAGAATGCCACTTGAGTGTCGTTGGCACGCTTCTTCACGATGGGACTCTTGTGCACGACGCGGAACTTGTGGTCGCCCCACGGCTTGGCGTTCTTCAGGAAGATGACACGGTGGCCCACCCAGGACTTCTGCGAGAACGGCCCATGGGTCCAGACCCTCCTGCTGCTGACCTTGTCGAT
This sequence comes from uncultured Chloroflexia bacterium, assembly GCA_963838115.1. Lineage (GTDB taxonomy): Bacteria > Chloroflexota > Limnocylindria > Limnocylindrales > CSP1-4 > JAFMJV01. Next base: position 309,957 of record CAWIPU010000003.1, on the reverse strand, counting down.
CTCATCTTTGAGTCCGGAAAGGTGCCCATGCTCGTATCGGCAGATGGCAGCGGGCTGATCGTTGTAGTCCGGCACGGTGTATTCGCCCGTGTTGCCGGTGGACTTGAGCTCATCGAAGGCGCCGACCGAAGGCGCGACGACAGCCCCGGCCAGCACGAGAGTCGCGAAGACCGTGGCTGTTGGGATGGATCGCATGGGGACCTCCCGTACCTATGATCCTTGGCGTCGGCTCCTTGACCGGCCGAGCTCCATGAGGACGGGAGTATGGACTGACGCTGCGCGGATGTCACGCAGTTCAGCTGCGTTGGTGTCGCACTTCATCGACGAAAGCCAGCGAGCGCGCTTCCCGTTCCAGGATGAAGCGTGTGTAGCGGCGCATCACCGACTCCAACTCCCCTTCCACCGCTGCCGGCACGCGCAGGGCAGCGATGGCCTCCACGTCGAAGCGTCGATAGGCCTTCAGTAACTTCAGGGCATCGACCGACAGGCGAACCGATTCAGCCGGCGGCGGAGGATGGGAGCTGCACAGGACACCGCCGAGGGCCGGCACCCAGCGGAACTCGTCGGTCTCCTCGAGCGTGCGCGCGCATTCAACGCAGCGGTCGAGCTCGGGTCGCACGCCCAGCGCATCGGCCAGGCCCGACTCGAACCAGCGCGCCACGCGCCCCGGTGCCATGCCATCGTCGAGGAGCTGGCAGGCGCGACGCAGCAGGCCGTAGACGGGGTGAGCGCCACCGCGCTCCTCTCCCACCGCCCGGTCCGAAAGCTCCCCGAGGTACCAGGCCACGGCTGTCGACTCGAGGCGGTCGCGCAGCCGCAGCCAGGCATGTGCCACGCTCACCTGCGTGATGACGTCGAGGTTGCGCCCGCGGGCCAGCACGACATCCAGCTCGGCGAACGGCTCCACGCTGCCACCGATGCGGCTCTTGGGACGACGCACGCCCTTGGCTACGGCGCGGATCTTGCCGTCCTCGGGCGTCAGCAGCGTGATGATACGATCGGCCTCACCGAGGTCGAAGTGGGCAAGCACGATGGCGCGGGTCTTGTAGGTCCGGGGTCGAGGCACAGGTCGAGCCTATCCGACGGGCGCCGGAGTCGCCACGGGTCGGCGCCGGTGCCGTCGGGAGTTGTCGCAGGAATGTCAACGGCGAATGTGCTACATACGAGTATCATGTCCGAGTGTTGACCAGTATCGACCTCGATCGCCTCATCGCCGATACCGAGCAGGAGATGCTCGGTGTCATCGCGCGGGCCGAGGATGGACGCACGCGCGAGCTATACCGGATGGTCCGGTACCACATGGGCCTTGACAGTGATGCACCCCGCGGCAAGCGCATGCGCCCCTTGATCGGCCTGCTGGCCTACCAGTCGATCGCCGGCGACCACACCAAGGCGCTGCCTGGAGCGGCAGCGGTCGAGATGGGCCACAACTTCAGCCTCGTCCACGACGATATCGAGGACGAAGGCGCGGAGCGGCGACATCGGCCGGCGCTTTGGACCATCGAGGGCGTGGCCCAGGCCATCAACACAGGCGACGCGCTCTTCACGCTCAGCCGCATGGCCCTCTATCGACTCACGGAGGAAGGCTTCGACGACGCTCGCGTGCTGCGCCTGATGCGCCTGTATGACGAGACCTGCCTTCGGCTGTGTGAAGGTCAGTTCATGGATATCTGGACGTCCGAGCACGACGAGTGGATGTCGGTCGACTACTACTTCGACATGATCGGGCGCAAGACCGCGTCGCTCATCGCTGGCTCGGCAGAGGCCGGGGCCGTACTGGCCACCGAGGACGAGACGGTCATAGCTGCCTACCGCCGCTTCGGCTGGGCGCTGGGCCTGGCCTTCCAGCTCAACGACGACCTGCTGGGCATCTGGGGCGACGAGGCCATCACCGGCAAGGAGACCTCGGACATCGCCACGCGCAAGAAGTCGTTGCCGCTCATCTACGCCTTGGCGAATGCGACCGGGGCCGACGGTGAGCGCCTACGGGTCTTGTTGGCGCAGTCGGAGATCCAGACGACCGACGAGGAGGTCCGGGAGGTGCTGGGCATCCTTGAGCGCGTCGGGGCGCAGGAATACACGCGGAGCCGGGCCCTGGAGTACCGCGATGAGGCACTCGCCGAGATCGGCTCATCCGGACAGGTCGACCGAGCCTCGATCGAGCGCCTCGGAGATGTCGTGCGAGCGGCCATCAGCGCGTAGTGAGTCAGCGGGGAGCGGCCGGTCGCCAGCGTCGCAGGCGGCGGGTGGACTGTCTCGGCTGCTCCAGCGACGCCGGCGTCAGGGGGTCCGCCATCTCCGGGTACGCGAGCAGCCGGCGAGGCGTGGATCGCGACCCGGTGAACTGGAGTGCACATCGTGCGCGCCACCATCAGCCCGAATCTCCGGCGCGGCGACTGGCTGACAGCGAGCTGGACGTCACGCTACCCTCACGCTGCGATGGAGCCACGACCGGGGCCTGAACAGGAGCACGTGTCGTTTTCGCTGGAGCGACTCGTCTTCTTCAGCGATGCCGTCTTCGCCATCGCCATCACGCTGCTCGCCATCGAGATCCGGCTGCCCGAGGGTGCTGGCGATGGCGACCTCAACGCCGCCATCGCTGACCTCGCGCCGATGGTGTTCAGCTACTTCCTCAGCTTCAGCGTGATCGGCCTCTCCTGGCTCGCTCACTGGCGTCGCTACGACCTGATCGAACGCGCGGATGAGCGTTTGGCCATGATCAACCTGGCCCAGTTGGCCTTCATCGCACTCATCCCCTTCCCGACCGCCTTGTTGGGTCACTACGGGGATCAGGCCGGCCCAGTCATCCTGTACGCGGTCATCGTGGCCTGCGCAGGCCTGCTGGGGACGCTGACTTGGATCTATGCGGACCGGAACGGCATGATGCGCCCCGGCACGACACGCGAGACGGTGCGACTGGCGACGATCCGCGGACTGCTCCTGCCCCTGGTATTCCTGTCCAGCCTGCCGCTGCTCCTCCTCCATCCCTACGCGGTCGAGGCGGCGTGGGTCCTCTTCTTCCCGCTGCAGGCGCTCGTGATCCGGCGACAGCGGGGGGCGCACCGTGTCGCCGCGCAGGCAGAAACGGACGAGGAGACTTGACCTGTACGTGCGTCGCCTGTGAGCGCCACCGGCGGCAGGACGCATGGCTGACCGCGCTACCCGCGGGGCGGGTGAAGCGGCGGAGCTGGCCCTCCGATGGCGCCGATCGTCGGCTGACGTTGGCTACTTGACCCATGGGGTGGGTGAAACGGCGGAGCGTCCGCCCTCGCACCCGCCGGGTGGGTCGTTCGACGGAGCAAGCCCAGCCAGGCCCATGTGCTCCGTCGCTTCACCCGTCGGGCGGGTAGCGCGGGTGCTGAGCAGTCCGTCCGAGCACGACCGGTCGTGGTCGCACGGCTAATCGTCGCCCTCCTCGTCCTCATCGTGGGCCGGGGGCGTGTGGACCACATGGACCGTGCGCACGCGCCGACCGTCGGTCGCCTCCACGGTGAGCTTCAGCCCGTCCACCTCGACCGTGTCACCGACCGCGGGCACGCCGCCGATGTGGTGGTACATCAGCCCGCCCACGGTATCGAACTCCTCCTGGTCGTTGCCATCGAGCGTGGTGTCGAAGTGCTCCAGCATGTCATCCACATCGGTACGGCCGTCGATGCGCGCCTCGAACTCACCGAACGGCACGATCATGGGCTCCTCTTCGTCGTACTCGTCCTGGATCTCGCCCACGATCTCCTCGAGCAGGTCCTCGATGGTGACTAGACCGGCGGTGCCACCGTGCTCATCGAGCACGACCGCGATATGGACTCGGCGTCGTTGCAGGCTACGCAACAAGTCGTCCACCAGCATCGACTCAGGCACGAACAGGGGGGTGCGCAGCAGACGGCGGATCGAGGGGGGTCGGTCGTCGCCGACCAGGTAAGGCAACAGATCCTTGGCATAGAGCATGCCGATGATGTTGTCGATGTTCTCTTCATAGACCGGGATGCGCGAGTGGCCCTCGCTCACGATGGTCTCCACGATCTCCCCGAGCGAGGCGCTGACGGGCAGGCTGACCATGTCCACGCGCGCCACCATGACCTCGTGGGCGCGCTGTTCGCCGAGCTCAAGGACGGCGCCGATCATCTGCTCTTCCTCGGCCTCGATGGTGCCTTGTTCACTGCCGCGCTCGATGAGGATGCGCAGCTCCTCACTGCTGATGGCCTCGTCGGCAGCATCGGCGACACCGAGCAGGCGAGTCACCATGTGGGTGGTCGTGGTAAGGACCCACACCACCGGGGCGAGGATGACACCCAGCATCTCGACGGGCCGGGCGAAGGCCAGGGCGTAGCGCTCGGCGTGTGCCAGCGCCAGCGTCTTGGGCACCAGCTCACCGAAGACGATGGTCACGAGGCTGACCACCAGGGTCACCATCAGCAGTGCCAACACATCGGCCGACGCCGAGAGCGGGCCGATGTCGCGGAGCCACTCCGCCAACCCACCAGCGATGCTGGCACCGGCGAAGGCCGCGGCGAGAAAGCCGATGAAGGTGATCCCGAGCTGGATCGTCGCCAGCAGGCCACCGGGACGCTCGGTCATGCGGGCGACCCGCTTGGCCCGCTTGTCACCCTCGTCGCTGAGCTGGCGGATGCGACTGCGTCGCACCGTGACGAGCGCGATCTCAGCCGCCACGAAGACGCCGTTGAGCGCGATCAGCAGCGCGATGACGATGATCTCGAAGAAGGAGCTGCCCATCAGCGGTCCGGCGCGTCCTCCGGGGCGACCTGCGCGTCAGCCGGGCTCACCTGGTCGGGATCCGATCGAGGGTGACGCTTATAGGGGTGCGCGGGCACACCCAGCACGGTGGCGCCGTCGGGAACGTCGTGCGTGACCAGCGAGGCGGCGCCGGTAAAGGCACCTTCGCCGATGCTCACCGGAGCACGCATGATGGTGTCGGAGCCGATGAAGGCACCCCGGCCGATGCGCGTGCGGTGCTTGTTCACGCCGTCGTAGTTGGCGGTGATCGAGCCGGCGCCGATGTTGACCTTCTCGCCCACGTCGGCATCACCGAGATAGCTGAAGTGGTGGCTCTTGGTACCGGCCCCGATGGTGCTGTTCTTGACCTCCGCGAAGTTGCCCAGTTCCACGTTGGGGCCGATTCGGGCACCCTTGCGGACGTGTGAGAAGGGACCGATGGTGACGTCCGACCCGACGACCGAATCCTCGAGCACGCTGGCCCAGATGACCGAGCGCTCACCGATGTGCGAGTCGAAGATCTGCGAGCCCGCGCGAATGACGGCGTCACGCTCGATGACGGAGGCACCGCGCAGGATGACGTTGGGCTCGAGGGTGACATCCTCGGCGATGCGCACGCCGGCGTCGATCCAGGTCGTGGCGGGGTCCTGCAGTGTCACGCCAGCGCGCATGTGGCCCTCGTTGATGCGCAGCCGCATCTCCAGTTCGGCATCGGCCAGCTGGCCGCGATCGTTGATGCCCAGCAACGTGCCGTCGTCCTCGACTTCGAGCGTGGCCACGGCTCGATCGTCGGCGCGAGCGAGCGGGATGAGCTCGGGCAGGTAGAGCTCGCCGGTCACCGCAGAGGGCTTGATGTCACCGATGCGGGTCCGCAGCCAGTCGGCATCGAAGGCGTAGAGACCCGAGTTGATCTCGGTGATCTCACGTTGGTCGGGGGCTGCATCCTTGTACTCGACCACGCCCGTGATGCGGCCGTCGGGTCCGCGATCCACGCGCCCGAGCATGGCGGGATCATCCATCTCCACGCTGATGAGGGCCACGGCCGCAGCATTGTCCCGGCGCGCCGTGGCCAGCTCAGCCAGCAACTCGGGATCGACCAGGGGCACGTCACCACTCAAGACGATGATCTCGTGCACGTCGTCGGGCAGCGCGGCGAGCGCGGCCGCGATGGCATCGGCCGTGCCGCGCGGCTCAGCCTGGGTGGCGAAGTCAGCTTCAGCGGCAAAGACCTCGGCGATCTGGCTGACCGGCGGGCTGATGACCACGAGGGGTCGTGATCGGGTGGCTGCCACGGCGGCATCGAGCACATACGCCAGCATGGGTCGGCCACAGACAGGATGCAGCACCTTGGGTGTGCTCGAACGCATGCGCGTGCCGAGGCCGGCAGCCATCACGACCGCGGTGAGGCGCTGGGGCTGGTGCGTGTTCACGTGGCGGACGGGCCGCCGCTCGGTGATGGGGGCTGGTCGGACATCAGGTTGGGAGACTGTAGGCGCGCGCCCGCCAGGGTGTCAAACGGATCGGGACCACGGGCGCACGCGCGGCATCAGCGCTTCTGGGCGATGACCTCGATCTCGACCAGGATGTCCAGCGGCAGGCGGGCGGCCTCGATGGTGGTGCGGGCCGGGTACGGCTCCGGCAGGTAGGAGCCATAGACCGCATTGAAGGCCTTGAAGTCAGCCATGTCCTTGAGGTAACAGGTCGACTTCAGCACGTCGCTGAAATCGAGACCCATCTCGGCCAGCAGGGCCTCGATGTTCTTCATGGTGCGCTCGGTCTGGACGGACACATCGCCCTCCACGACCGAGCCGGTCGCCGGGTCGACCGGCCCCTGACCCGAGCAGAAGATGAGCGAGTCGGTGACGATGGCCTGGCTGTAGGGGCCCAGGGCATCGGGGGCTGCCGCGGTCTGGATGCGCTGCTTCACGTGTCCCTCCTCAGGTTGCGATGCTGGTCGTGGTCATGATGGCGGCGCCCTCAAGCTCCCTGGGGCGCGCGGTCTGGAGCGTGATCGCGGCACGCGTCGCGGCCGCTTCCGAAGGATAGACCGCGAACAGGGTGGGACCAGAGCCGGTGAGCAGCACCGCGCGGCCCAGGGTACGTGCGGCAGCATCGCGGGCCGCGGCCAGATCGGGAGACAGTCGGCTCGCTGCCGGCCACAAGTCGTTCGTGTCGCGAAGCATGGTCGCGGCAGCCGCCAGCGACATGCCGTCGACGTCCTCGCGCAGCAGGTCAGCGGTCTCGGTCACGCGATCCCCCGTGTACGTGTTCCTGGAGGGCTGCCGATCCAGCTCGGCGAACACGTCAGCGGTCGAGAGCCGCTGCAGCGGTGTGATGAGCACGAGACCGATCGGTGGCCGCGGAGCCCGAAGGGGCAACAGACGCTCCCCGATGCCCTCGACCAGAGCGGCCCCATAACCCGAGACGAAGAACGGCACGTCAGCACCAAGGCGTAGCGCCACCTCCAGTCGCTGGGCTGGATGCAGGCGCAGACCCCAGGCCCGGATCGCGAGGTCCACCGCGGCCGCCGCGTCGGAGCTGCCTCCGCCGAGTCCGGCCGACACCGGGATGCGCTTTAGGAGGCGGAAGCGCAGGGCTGGCAAGGATGGGTCGATGACCGCGCGCGATCGAGCCGCCGCCAGGAGCACCAGGTTGTCCTCACGCACCCGGAGGGCGCCATCGATACTGAGCGAATCGGCTGTCGCGACCGGGTCCGACTCGACTTCCAGCACGTCGTGCAGGGCGAGGCGCAGGAACACCGAGCGCAGCAGGTGATAGCCGTCCTCGCGCACGCCGGTGACGGCGAGGGCGAGGTTGATCTTGGCCGGTGCCTCGGCGCGAAGCACCGTCATGCGAGCCGCGACACGACCGGCATCGTCACGGCAGCGGGGTCAGCGCTTCGCGCAGCGCCAGCCATTCATCGACCGACAGCGTCTGGGGGCGCCGACCGGGAGTGATGGCACAGGCGGCAAGCGCGCCATCGACCCGTTCCCGATCCAGCCCTGGGAGCTGCCGCGCCAGCACGTTGTGGATCATCTTGCGGCGCTCGCGGAAGCCTGCCTGCACCAGACGCCAAAGCTCATCCTCGTCGTCCGGACCCAGGCGTCGGGGCCGCGTCCGACCCACGAGGATGGCCGAGTCGACATCAGGCGCCGGCTCGAAGGCGGCCGAGGGGACCGTGAAGGCCAGCCCCACGTCGGCGTGGTACTGGACGAAGGCCGACAGGTAGCTCATGCCACCCGGCGGCGAAGCGACGCGCTCGGCAACCTCTTTCTGCACCATCATCACGAAACGCGTCGGACGCGGCTCAGTCCCCAGCACGTGGTGCAGGATGGGGCTGGTGATGTGGTAGGGCACGTTGGCCACGAGCGCCCATGACTCCGAGGCGACCGGCACCACCGACGCGATCGCCACATCGAGGAAGTCGGCCTCCACCAGCGTGAGCCCGGACTCACCTTCGAAGCGCGACCGCAGATGCTCGACGAGGCGGCCGTCCAACTCGACCGCCGTGACACTGGCGCCGGCCGCGAGCAGTCGGGCGGTCAGGATGCCGATCCCCGGCCCCACCTCCACGATGTGCTCACCAGCGCGCACCGCAGCGACTTCCATGATGCGTTCCAGCACCATCCCGTCGGCGAGGTGGTTCTGCGACAACGACTTGCGCGCCCCCAGCCAGTTGCGCCGCAGGTAGCGTTCGACCGTTTCCGGGCTCAGGCGCGCGGGGTCGAGTTCATCGACATCGCGCGGCACGCTCAGACCGCCAGCTTCAGCGAGGGGCGGGCATCGAGTGTACGGTCGGCGCGGGCACCCGCGTGATAGCGGTGATAGCCGGCAGCGCCGATCATGGCGGCGTTGTCCGTGCACAGCCCGGGGCGCGGCACGACGAGCGGCACGCCGAGACCATCGGCGCCCTCGGCGATGCGGTCACGCAGCACGCCATTGGCCGCCACGCCACCGCCCATGATGATGGTCCTGGCGCCCAGCTCGCGAGCCGCCCGGAGCGTCTTGGTGGCCAGCACATCGACGACCGATTCCTGGAACGCCCACGCGAGCTCAGCGACTTCCGCGTCCGGCAGGTCAGCACCGTCGAGATCACGGGCTCCTGGCGGCAGGCCCAGGGCGTCGCGCACCGCGTGGCGGGCGGCGGTCTTCAGGCCGCTGAACGAGAAGTCGTACGAGTCGCCCATCCAGGCTCGCGGGAAGCGCCGATCGCGCGTGGTCGCGCCCGCGGCGGCCTGCATGATGGCCGGGCCGCCGGGATACGAGAGGCCCAGCAGTCGGCCGACCTTGTCGAAGGCTTCGCCGGCGGCATCATCGACGGTCTGGCCCAGCAGGCGATAGCTGAGGTGGTCGGACATCTCGACGATGAAGGTGTGGCCGCCACTGACCACCAGCGCCACCAGCGGGAACTCGGGCGCCGGCTTCTCTTGCTCATCGGGATCGAGCAGCCAGGCGGCGTAGATGTGGCCCTCCAGGTGGTTCACCGGCACCAGCGGCAGGCGGGCGCTCCAGGCCAACGTCTTGGCCATGGTGATGCCGACCAGCAGCGAGCCCGCCAGGCCCGGCCCCTCGGTTACGGCCACCGCATCCAGCTCGCTCCAGTCGCTGATGCCGGCACGCTCACGGGCCTCATCAAGCACCGGGATCATCCAGCGCAAGTGGGCCCGCGCGGCGACCTCAGGCACGATGCCACCGGTGGCCGAATGCAGCTGCACCTGGCTGGCGACCACGCTGGTGACGATGCGTCGTCCACCCGCGACGACCGCGACGGCGGTCTCGTCACAGGACGATTCGACCGACAGGATGTATGCGCTACTCATCGGGATCGGGCGCGTAGCCGGGATCCTCAGGCAGGACGTCACTGGCGAAGCGCGCCGTCATGCGCGCCAGCAGTCGCTGCATCTCAGGCGATCCGAGGGGCTCGGTGGTCATGATCAGGGCGTCCTCATTGTTATCAGAGTAGTAGCGCGGTCGCACACCCACCGGTCGGAAGCCAAAGGACCCGTAGAGCTTGCGCGCCGCGTCGTTGCCGAGACGGACCTCCAGGGTCACCACGGCGGCGCCGATGGCCTCCGACATCGTCAGCAGCTCGCACAACAGGAGCCCACCGATGCCACGACGACGATAGGCCGGCAGCACCGCGAAGGTGGTCACATGCGCCTCATCGACCATCAACCAGATGCCTGCGTAGGCGATGACACGGTCACCGGCACGGACGACGATGTAGCGCGCCATGCGGTTGGTCTCGAGTTCCTGGCGGAAGGCGTAGGGCGGCCAGGGCGTGGGGAACGAGGCGCTCTCGATGGCATGTACGGCGGGGATGTCATCGGTGCCCATCGGCTGCACCGTGAGCCTCACCGGAGGTCGGGCGACCATCCCAGCTCCTCTGCCGCTCGCGCCACACCACGGGGCAAGGCCACGTAGGCCGGTGTCAGGGCCGCGGCATCGTCGACAGCACCAACGTCCAGGCGTTCTCGCGCGATGGACAGCAACGCTTGAGACAGGCCCTCGAGCGCCGACTCGCCCCAGCGCGCAGCGTCCACGCCGAGGAGCGTCTCGTCCATATCGACCGCGATCGCAGGCCGGCCACCAAGGATCTCGGGGAGCTCACCGGGGGCGACCAGCACGGGCACGTCACCTGGCACCGCGAGGTAGTGATCGCGAGCGCCGGCCGGCAGCACCACGGCGGCATCATCGGGAGCCCCAGCACCGATCGCGGCGCGGCGCAGCGCATCCGATGACAGCACAGCAACGAGGGACAGTGTCCGCGCGTAGGCGATGGTCTTGGCGGTGGCCAGCCCGACCCGCAAACCGGTGAAGGACCCGGGGCCGCTGCCGACGACCAGCGCGGTCACGTCATCGAGCGTGGCACCGGCCCCGACGAGTACCTCGTCGATCTGCTCGAGCAGGTGGGATCCATGCCGGTGCTGCACCTCACGCCGGCTCAGCGACAGTGGCGCGTCACAGCCGACCACCACCAGACTCGCGCGCGTCGAGGTGTCAAGCGCGAGCATGAGGTCGGGTCGGGCAGCCTGGCTCATGTCGCTGCACCGCCGCCCCACGACCAGCCTCGGGCGATGCCGAGGTACCGTTGGGCGATCTCGCCACGGCCGCTGATCTCGATGTCACGTCGGTCCTCGTCGACCGGTTCGAGGGCCACCGTCAGCCGCGTCGGATCGAGCTGGTCATCGAGTCGGTCGGCCCATTCGCTGAGCGTGACACCCTCATCCTGGCGCTCATCGAGCAGTCCGCCGGCGATGATCTCGACGGCTCCCGCGAGTCGGTAAAGGTCCTGGTGGAACAGCCGTAGGCGGCCCTCATACTCCGACATCAGGGTAAAGCTGGGGCTGTTGACGACGGCGTCGATGCCCAGCCCCACGGCGAAGCCCTTGGCGAACTGCGTCTTGCCGGCGCCCAGGGGTCCCACCAGCGCCAGACGATCACCGGGACGGGCAGCCGCTGCCAGCGCCGAGGCGAAGGCACGAGTCTCCTCGGTCGATGACGTGCTCACGCGCAGCGCCAGAAGGGGCGGCAGGAGGTCGGATGTGGTCATCGCGAGACGCTAGCCGAGTCGCTCCAGGGCGGTGAGCGGCACGCAATGGCGCTCGGCCTCGCCATCGGTGCCGGCCAGCTCCACGAAGCCGCCGGGCGCATAGCTGCCGCCATCCCAGCGACGCGGTCCTGACAGGCCCACCAGCTGGCCCTCGTGATCTCGATGCGCCCCGCTGATGACCCGGACCGTGCCGGGTGGGCGAGACGCGGCGTCGATGAGCGGCCCCGGATCGCCACCGATGATGAGCGAGCGGCCAGCGGGCAGGATGCCGGCGTCGCGGCCCTCGGCAGCCACCAACAGGTCCCAGAGCTGCGCCGGGATGGGCACACGGCCGTAGCCGCCAAGCGCCAGGAGCCCGAACGGTGCCGCCGCGTGCAGGGCGGCCTGCTGGCGCGCTTCGGACGAGGTCATCTGCCGCAGGTCGCGGCTGGCGACCCCACCGGAGATGACCGCGGCGACGCCGATGGCCCGCGCGCGCGACATGGCCTCGATGTCGATGCGCGTGCCGACCACGAGGATGGCACCGGCGGCAGCGACATCGATGCGCGACGCCTGGATCTCCGCGTCGGGCCGGTCCACGGCGATGTGGATGCGCCCCCACGAAGGGCGGCCCCACCCGACTAGCGCATCCACCGCAAGTCCGTCGGCACGCAGATCGACGCGACCAGGCGTGACGGCTTCGATGACACCTGTCGCAGGCGCGTTGATGGTGATGCTGTTAGTGCCCGCGACGAGGCGTGTGATGCCGTCCCGGCCGTGCTCGCAGACGCGGGTACGATGGGACGTCGCGGCCGACTTTCGACCGAGCCGGCCCGTGTGGGGCACCGGCACGTTGTCGAGGATGTCCCCGGGTCGCAGCCGGATCAGCTGGGCGCTGGTGGCGATCTCGATGGCCTCCTGGTCGCGGAAGTGCTCGATGACCGGCTGCCCCAGCTCCACGCGCTGGCCGGCCGCGACGAGCGGACGATCGGCCAGACCCAAAGGCAGGCGCAGCAGCCGCCGGCGCTCGGGCAGGGCGGTCGGGACGACGAAGCGGGCCGGATCGAGCAGGGTCATCGGTCGCTGCCCACCCAGGCGGGGGCCTCCCATGCGGCGAGGGCTGCACGCCGCCCCTCACCGCTCTCGGGCAGATCGAGCGGGATGCCACGAGTGTCGATGAGCAGGCCGGCCAGGCCACCGCGGACTTCCATGGTGAGGTGACGCCCCTGCACGCCGAGGACGCTACCCTCCCCCGGGTCGATATCGAGACGAGCGCTGATGCCGGGCGGCAGGTCCACCAGACGCAGCAACCCCGGCTCCAGGCGGATGCGCTCCTCGCCCAGGGTGCTTTCGATGCGCAACGAGCCACTGCCAGCCTCCGCCTTGGCCTCTTTGGCCAACGAGCCGGTGACGAGCGCGCTCCCGAGCGGCAACAAGCAGTCAGCCATGAGATCCGACAGCAAGCGTCGTCGATCCTCCTCGACCGGCAACGCACCGAGGGGGCCAAGGACATTGGCATGATCGTGCAGGATGCTCAGGGCACCGGCTCGACGGATGCCATCGACCACGGCCAGCGCCGAAGCCGTGGGCGGTATCGCCGCGAATCCGCCGCCGGCCAGCACCAGCACTTCGGCACCATCGACTGCCCCAGCAGCGTCGGACGCAGCGGTGCTCCACATCGCGGTGAGACGCTCAAGGGCCGCGCGCAGGGCCGCCAAGCGCAGGTGTCTGCCCTCGTCATCGGTACGCGTCCAGGGTTGGAGCGTCAGCTCACGCAGCGCATCGAGCCGTGCCGCCATATCGCCCGAGAGCGTGGACCAGCGCAGCAGCGAGTCACCCACCGCCTCATCCTCGAGCAGCTCGGCGGGCAACAAGCTCGCCCCCGCCAGGATCGCGTGCCGAGATCGGCCATCGGGTGTGGCGAGCGTGCGCGAGCCGGCCGCCATACCGATCTCGACGCCGTCGATGCGGTTACCCAGCATGGCGGCCAAGGAGGCGATCGAGGCACGCAGCGCCGTGCGGCTGTCCGCGACTGCGGGCTCACCCTGGTTGACGATGTGAACGCCGACCTGCTGGGCGGCTGCGCGCAGCGGCGAATCCGCGGTCGACGACACGGCATCGGGCGCTGGCAACGAGAAGAGCCGCGCATCGGGGATGCCCTCGGGTCGCTCGGCAAACGGACCACAGGCTATGAGCGCCAGATCATCGCGGAAACGGGCCAGTGAACCGATGCGCGACCAGAGCCGATGGGCCGCCTCCTGCTCAGGCTCCTCGACGCCGTCGCGGCCACCCATGATGACCGCCTCTACGCGCGGGTCCAGGCACGCCTCGCCCATGGCCACCACATCGGGACCTGGTCCGAAGAACCGCGCCGCCACAGCCCATCCGGCGCCACTGAAGGCACGCTCGAGCAGATCGCCGGCCATGAGCGAGGCCGCCACGAGCACGGCGCGGGGTGCACGAACGCTGCGGACCTCCAGGCGGGACCAATCACGCCAGCCCTCCATCGACCCTGCCAAGCTGGCATCGGTTCGCGCCACACGCCAAGCCAGATCTTCGAGGATCGACACGGGGTCGATCGCTTGGGGCGCTGCGCCCGCCGCAAGCATGCGGTAGCGGCCATCGACGGGGGCGATGAGCGCTGCGGCCGTGCTCACCGTGCCACGGTCGAGCGTGAAGAAGGCGGGCGTGTCCTGGGTCACGAGAAGGATGGTAGCCCGGCGGGGCTATGAAGGTGCCCGATCAGGCGTACAGGTGCGCTTCGGCGTCGAGCTCTTCAAGTCGCTCGATGAGGCGCTCGATGTCGTCATCATCGGCCAGCAAGTTGCTGAAACCGGGGTCTTCACCACCGAAGATGCCACGCAAGACCGGGTCGAAGAAGAGCATGCCAAGCCCATCGAGGGGGGCGACACCACGGCTGGCCTCCAGGAACAGCACGGCCGGGATGGTCACGCCACGCAGCTGGATCTCACGTGCCAAGGCTTCGACATCGTCGCCACCGAAGGCACCGAAATCACGCGTCACGGCGTACGGCTCAGTCGTCTCAGGCGGTCGTAACAAAGCCGTTTCACCCTCCTTCGAGACATGCCGAACCGGCAAGGCTACGAGGTCAGGCCCCTCTCGACCCGGGTCCGCGCGGCCAGTCCTGTCATGTCTCCGCCGGTGCCGGTGCTGTCGATCCCTGGGGGGACGGCATCAGCCAGCGGATAGTACACCCGGTCCACCCTTTGAGCCATGCTTGTGAGCACCTCCCAGGCGATCGTGTTGCGCCGACGCGCCAGTTCCCCGACGCTGATCGATCCAGCGCCCTGGCGGCCCATCAACACGAACTCCTCGTCATAGCCCAGGCCATCCACATCGGTGATGTCGACCGTCACCGCATCCATCGAGACACGACCCACGATGGGGACGCGCCGGCCGCGTACCAGGGCGACGGCGCCGGGCTGCGATGCGCGCAGGTAGCCATCCCCGTAGCCGACCGGCAGCACGGCGATACGCGACGGGCGCTCGGCTCGCCAGGTGCCACCGTAACCGACGCTCCCGCCGACGGGGACCTCGCTGAACGCCGTGGGACGGGCTTTGAGCGACATCGCCGGGCGTAGTCGCCCCGCGGCCGCGACAGCATCGGGCGCGATGGGCAGGTCGACATCGAGCACGCCATACACGGCGATGCCCGGTCGCACCAGGTCCAGCGATGGCTCGTCGTGGGTGAAGATGCCGCCCGATGCCGCGATGTGGCGCGGTGGGATGGGGATGCCAGCCTCGTGGATCGCGGCCACAGCGGCTTCGAAGCGCAGGATCTGGGCATCCGACGAAGGTGGGTCCTCGGGGCTGTGGAGATGCGACCATACGCCGGCCAGCTCGATGCTCGGATCGCGGGCTGCGACCGCGGCCACCTCGACGACAGCATCGGGCAGCAGGCCACCGCGGGCCATGCCGGTCTCGACGCCGAGGTGGACCCTGACCCGGCGACCCCCTGGCGCGGCGGCAGCGCGGATGGCGTCCAGATCAGCCGTGGACATGACCGCCAGCTCGATATTCGCTGCCACCGCATCGGCAGCAGCGGCAGCGGGCACCGGATACAACAGCAGGATGCGACCGGACACCCGGGAGCGCAGCTCGATGGCTTCGTCGAGGGTAGCGACACAGAGCGCCTCCACGTGCGGCGCCAGTGCCGGCCCTACAGCTGCCACGCCGTGGCCGTAGGCGTCAGCCTTCACCACCGGAGCCACGGCGGCGGAGCCCACCACCGAACGGATGACGCCGATGTTGTGGCGCATGGCGTCCAAGTCGATCTCCAGCCAGGCGCCTCGATTGCGCATCGGGGAGAACCTGATGCTCATGTCGCCCCAGCCGCGGCCGCTTGGCGCGCGGACTCGGCAAGCGCACGGCGGACCCGCGGGATGACTGTCAGCAGATCCGTCGCCATGAGCCCGGCATCGCCCAGGTCGGCGCTGAGCACCTGGCCAGCGCGCGCGTGCAGGTAGACACCTAGCGCCGCCGCCTTGTTCGGCGCGAGGCCCTGGCCCAGCAGCGACGCGATGACGCCGGCCAGGATGTCACCGGTCCCACCTGATCCGAGCGCCGGCACCTCGAACGGCGCCATGAAGCCACGCCCCTCCCCGTCGGCGATGACGGTGTGGGCCCCTTTGAGCACGACCACCGCTCCCCACTCGCGTGCGGCCGTGAGCGCCGCGTCCCAACGGGACTCGTCGGACACGCCGGCGTCGCGGCCAAGCCGGGCGAACTCGCCCGGATGCGGCGTGAGGATGATGGGCCGGCCCAGGCGCGTCCACCAGCGCGGGACCTGCGAAAGCGCCGTGAGCGCCCCGGCATCGACGACCGCCGGTGGGCCATCGGCACCCAGCAGCGCCTGCACCAGGCGCGAGGTGCCGCGGCCAGGCTGGAGACCCGGGCCGATGAGCAGCGCGTCGGCAGCCATGGCCGAAACATCGGCCGCTGCGGACGCAGCGTCCACGTCGAAGGGTGACGTCTCCGGCAGGCCGCGCGTGATCAGCTCGGGGACGCGCCCGGCGATGTGCGGCTGCAGCGACGCGGGCACGCAGACCATCACCAGGCCACTGCCGGCGCGGACCGCGGCAGCACCGGCCATCAGCGCGGCCCCCGCGTAGTCGAGCGAGCCGGCCACCGCCACGACGGTGCCGTGGGTGCCCTTGTGGCCGCGCGGGTCACGTACCGGCAGCAGTGCGGCGGCGGCCGCCTCGTCCAGCCGCACGGGCGCACCCGGCGTCAACGCGACTCCCCTCTATCGTCAGATGCGGCGGGCTGACCCGATGCCAGCCGGCGCGTTGCCGCCTCGCCCGCTGCCGGCTCGCCCGCTGCTGCCGCCGCCGCTTCGACCCTGGCCTGCAGCTGCTGAAGGTCGCGCATCCGGGTCAGCAGCTGCTTCTCACGATCGCCCAGCCTCGCCTCCATGTCGACCGGAAAGACGTACTCACCGCCCTCCGTGCGGACCCCGAAGGCGACCGCGACCGCATACTCGCGTTCGTGGCTGATCGACACCGCCACCCGCTCCATGCCCAGCTGGTTGGCACGCCGCAGGGCCCGGTCGTGCAACCGGCACACGGGTGCGCCGGTGGGCAATCGGATGATCTCGATCTCACGCCAGCCGACGCCGCGCACACCCAGACCCAACACCTTGGACACGGCCTCCTTGGCGGCCCAGCGGCCGGCGAAGTTCTCCGGCCGATCGCGCACGTAGGCGTCTTCGTGGTCGGTCAGCACCCGCTTGGCGAAGCGACGGCCGTGCTTGGCGATGGCCTTCTCGATGCGCTCGACTTTGATGATGTCGATACCCAGCTCGGTGGTGCCGGATGGCGGAGTCGGCAGGGCGCTCATTCCACCGTCACGGATTTGGCCAGGTTCCGCGGCTGGTCGACATCGGTGCCGCGCACCACGGCGGTGTGATAGGCGAACAGCTGCAGCGGGATGATGGCCAGGACGGGGCTCAACATCTCCACCGTCGCGGGCACCCACAGGATGTCATCGGCCACGGCCTTCATGCGCACGTCGCCCTCGGTGACCACGGCGAGGACGCGGGCGTCACGGGCACGACCCTCCATGAGGTTGCTCACGAGCTTGTCGTGCACCGCCGTACGCGTGGCCACGGCTACCAGCGGTACCTCGGCGTCGAGGAGCGAGATGGGCCCGTGCTTGAGCTCGCCGGCAGCGTAGCCCTCGGCGTGGACGTAGCTCACCTCCTTGAGCTTGAGCGCGCCCTCCAGAGCCACCGGATACGTGATGCCGCGGCCGACATACATGTACCCACGTGAGCCGACGTAGCGTTTGGCCAGGGCTGCCGCCGGTTCATCGTTCATCTCGAGCGTACGCTCTGCCTGTGCTGGCAGCGCCCGCAGTCCCTCCACCAGGGTCTTCTCATAGAGCGGGTCCATGCCGCCACGGATCTTGGCGATCTGGGCCGCCACCAGAAGCAGCGTCAGGACCTGAGTGACATAGGTCTTGGTGGCCACGACGGCGATCTCGGGTCCGGCCTGCAGGAACAGCACCGCGTCAGCCTCGCGGGTGATGGCCGAACCGACGGCGTTGGTCACGGCCACCACCGGACAGCCGCGCTCGCGCGCCAGGCGGGTCGGCGCCAGCGTGTCAGCGGTCTCGCCCGACTGGGTGACGGCGATGACCAGCGTCTTCTGGTCGAGCGGGGGTGGGTCGTAGCGGAACTCGGAGCCGATATTCCAGCGTGCCGGCAGACCCGTCCACGCTTGCAGCGCATTGGCGGCCACGGCCGAGGCGTAGGCAGCCGTGCCACAAGCCACCAGCTCGATACGCTCGATGTAGGGCAGGATGGCGCGCAGTGGCTCCAGCTCGGGCACGCGCACCTCATCCTCGTGGATGCGTCCGGCGATGGCGGCGCGGATGGCCTCCGGCTGCTCGTGGATCTCCTTCTTCATGTAGTGCTCGTAGCCGCCCTTTTCGGCAGCCTCAAGATCCCAGTCGATCTCGTGGACCGGACGCTCCAGGACCCGACCGACGAGATCGGTGATGGCGACGCTCTCGGGACGGATGTCGGCGACGTCGCCATCCTCCAGGAAGATCACCCGGCGCGTGTGGGCCAGGACCGCGGCCACGTCCGAAGCGAGGAAAGACTCGTCCTCGCCGAGCCCGACGATGAGCGGCACGTTCATCTTGGCGCCGATGATCCGATCGGGCTCACCCTTGTGGATGACCGCCAGGGCATAGGCTCCGTGGGCGCGCTGAAGGGCGGTGCGCACCGCGGCCGAAAGGTCGCCCTGGTAGGCCTCTTCGACGAGATGGGCGATGGCCTCCGTATCGGTCTCCGAGCCGAAGACGTGCCCGGCCGCTTCCAACTCCGCACGAAGCTCGATGAAGTTCTCGATGATGCCGTTGTGGATGACGGTCAGCTCCCCGGTGCAGTCGACATGCGGATGCGCGTTGAGGTCGTTGGGTCGGCCGTGCGTGGCCCAGCGCGTGTGTCCCAGGCCAGCTGTAGCCGGCGGCGTGCCATCCGCCAGCGCGTCCCGCAGACCGGCGACCTTGCCGGCCCGCTTCCTGATGAACAGCTCTCCGGATTGCGTGACGAGCGCGATGCCGGCCGAGTCGTAGCCGCGATATTCGAGGCGGGCAAGACCCTCGAGCAGCAGTGGTGCCGCCTGGGCGTGGCCGACGTAACCGACGATCCCACACATAGCGCTATCGCTCCTGGTTGAGGCGGTCGGCCGCCAGGGCCGCCAAGTCGTCGGCCAGCCGCAGCACACGGGCCGCGTCGCGACCCTCGACCATGACACGCAGCGCCGGCTCGGTGCCCGAAGGGCGGACGACGACGCGCCCCTCCCCTGCCAGCTCCGCCTCAGCCGCTGCCACAGCATCGCTGAGGGCGCGGTCAGCACGCCATTCCTTGGTGCGGACGCGGATGGTGCGCTGCTCCTGAGGGTCCAGCGGGATGGCCGCCGCCAACTCGGAGAGTGGCCGTCCACTCCGCGCCAGGATGTCCAGGGTCTCCAGCGCCGTGACGATGCCATCGCCGGTGGTGGTGTGCTCGCGGATGATGACGTGGCCGCTCTTCTCACCTCCGAGGCCGGCGTCCGACAGGAGCATGGAGTCGACGATGTGCCGGTCACCCACCTTGGTGCGCAGGACGCGACCACCAGCCGCCTCCACCGCACGCACCAACCCTCCGTTGGAGAGGACGCTGACCACGACGGTGTCCTCGGCAAGGGCGCCGCGGGCGAGGCGGTCGAGCGCGATGATACCCAGCAGCTGGTCGCCATCGACGACCTCACCACGCTCGTCGACCGCGACGCAGCGGTCGGCGTCGCCATCGAGGCTGAACCCGATATCAGCACTCTGTGCGGCCACGATGGCCGCCAACGCGGCGGGAGCGGTGGCGCCACAGTCGAGGTTGATGTTGCAGCCATCGGGCGCGTCGAAGTGTGAGGCCACCGATGCACCCGAGGCCGCCAGGATCTCTGCCGCCACGGCCGATGCCGAACCGTGAGCGCAGTCGACGTGCACACGCAGTCCGGAGCCGATGCGCCGGGCCATGCCCAGGCGGTGCTCCATGTAGTGCCGCAGCTCACCACGAGCGTCGATGACGCGGCCGAGTTCGCCATTGCGCGGGGAACCCAGCTCTTCCGAGCGGATGATGAGCGTCTCCAGCTCGTCCTCCATCTCATCATCGAGCTTGAGGCCCTTGCCGCTGAGCACCTTGAGGCCGTTGTCCTCGGCGGGGTTGTGGGAGGCACTGACCATCACGCCCGCCGCAAAGTCGCCGACCGCGGTGACGTGCGCCAGCGCCGGCGTGGGACAGACGCCCAGGACGTGGACATGTGCGCCGGCCGATGTGGCGCCCGACATGAGCGCCGCCACCAGCATGTCGCCCGAGCGACGCGTGTCCTGGCCCACCAGGATGTGGCCGCCGGGACCAGCCAGGCGGGTGGCGACGGCTCGCCCCAACGCATGTGCCAAGGTGGGCTTCAGGTCCTCGTTGGCAATGCCACGGATACCGTCGGTACCAAAGAGGTTGCTCACGAGACGGGGGTGACCGTGACGCGCACGGTTGCAGGGGTGGTACGCACGACGCTCGTGCCCCGAGGGGTTCGGATGTTCGGCATGACGTCATTGTCGCCTACCGACAGGCCATCAACGGGAACTTCGACACTGAGCTCATCGATGGCCACCTTGTCCAGCTCGCTCACAGGGCCCGAGATGACGACACTGACGGACGACTCGTCCAGTCGATACGAGAAGTCGGGCTGGGCACCGACGAGCACGGTGCCGACCTCGAACGTGCGCGATCCCATCGACGCGGTGAGGGTCACCAGCACCGTGACCACATCATCGCCAGTGCTCGTCACCTCAGCGGGCAGGACCAGCTGGGTCTCCTGCAGCAGCTCCACGGACTGGCCGCTGATGTCGACCGGCTCGGTGGTGATGAACTCGAGCTGGCGGACCGCGGGGCTCTCGCCGCTGACGGTGACGGTGGCGGGCACCACCGAGACGTTGTCGACTCGTGAGCCGCGGGCCGGCTCGCCGGTGAGTTGGGGGATGACCGGCAGCGTGGCATAGGCTAGCTGGCGCGCCACGTCCGCCTGCACGCGCACCGTGGACGGCTCGACGTCGATGCCCGAAACGATGGCGCCTACATCGTCGAACGCTTCCACCGTCACGTCCTCATCGATGTTGATGCCGCTGGCATCGACCACGAAGTGTCCCTCCACGCTACGCACGTTCTGGAGGCGCGAGGAGGCGCCACTGACGGTGGCTCGGTTGGGCTCGACATCGACCGGTCCCAGCTGGATCCCCTCAGGCAATGGACCGTGGTCGACCTGGATGGGCATCACCCTGGTGACCACCTCGTCGACGCGCACGACCACGCCCGTAGGCTCGTACCCGACGATATGGACGCGCGGGTCGACCGGGAAGACCTGGACCGGCACGTCCACGGTGGCGACACCGACACGCGGCTGGACCGACGTCAGGTCGATACTGGCACGGAAGCTGTCACTGCTGATCTGGGCGGCGATATCGTCGGGGGCGCGATACTCGATCCGATCGATGGCTCCGGGATCGTCCAGCAGGGCGCCGCCTGAGGGCGCGTTGAGCACCTCGATGGGCACGGGCCCGGTCCAGCTGCGAGTCGATTCGGAGATGGCAAGCCCGGCATAGAGCACGACGGCCAGGCCGAGCGCGGTGAGCTTCAGCGGCCAGTTGGATAGGAGCCAGCGACCCAAGCCGCTCATGGCTCCTCACTCGACTCGGTCGATGCGGCGGCGGCCACTGGTTCAGGCTGTCCTCGCCGCGACCCCCAGAAGGCGCGGCTGGCCATGTCGGGCGGAGCCAGCAGGCCGTAGAGTCGCTGACGCAGCTCGTCCTCGTCGAGATCCCGAACGATGGTACCGCCCTGGGCCAAGCTGATGCTGCCGCTCTCCTCGCTGACCACGAGAGCCAAGGCATCGGTCTGCTCGGTCACGCCGAGGGCCGCTCGGTGACGAGTGCCGTACTGCTCAAGGGACGCCTCACGCTCGGCCAGTGGCAGCATCACGCCGGCCGCCACGATCTCATCGCCACGGACGATGACGGCGCCATCGTGGAGTGGATAGCCCGGCGCAAAGAGCGAGGACAGCAACTCCGCGGAGAGGTCGGCGTTCATCATCACGCCCGCTTCGGCCATGTCGCCCAGGCCCGTGTCCCGCTCGATCACGATCAAGGCGCCGGTGCGCCGACGCGATAGCTTGGCCGCGGCAGTGGCCAGCAGTGCCGCGATGCGTTGGTGGCCACCCGTGTCAGACGCGCCCAGCCAGCCCCATGAGCCCACGCGTCCGAGCCGGTCGAGCCCGCGTCGCAGCTCCGGCTGGAAGACGACCACGACGGCCAGCAGTCCGACCACCGCGCCGGCCTGGAGGATGCCCGAGAGGAGCCGCAGCTCCAACGATTGGGCGATGATGTACACCGCGTAGACGATGGTTGCGCCGATGGCCAATCGAACCGCGCGCGTGCCCTGGATGAGCCGCAGTACCAGATAGATGATGACCGCGGTCAGGAGGATGTCCAGGAGCGCGCGCGGCTCGATCTTCAGGTCCGTGGCAAGGTCGCTCAAGAGGTCCATCGACGCCTGAGCCTACCACCGCCACCGGGGCCCAGCGGTCATCACGGCCGTAAGGAGGCGAGGCGTTCGAGCTCGGGACCGAGCGACCGGAAATCGCGCGCCAGGGCATGCAGGCCAGCGCGCCGGCGCGTGTCGTCGTCGATGTCCAGCCGACGTTCGATCAGCAGCGCTCGTTGCTCAGCGTGCTCAGCCCAGCCCTTGCGCAGGTAGAGCATGGCCAAGGTGAAATGGACGTCGATGTTGCCGCAGCGCGCTTCCAACGCGCGCAGGCAGGCGTCGATGGCCGCATCGAGTTCGTTGATGGCAGCATAGCCGTTGGCCGCGGTGAGGTAGGCCGCAACGGCGATGTCCAAGTCCCCTGCTGCGCGGGCGGCAGCACCGTTGCTGACATGGCCCTCCAGCTCCAGGGAGCCGGGATCGGCTGCCGCAGCACGACGACGCCCAGCGCGCTCCATGGCCTCGAGCTCGGCGGCGCGCATACGCAGGGCGCCGGCCTCCAGCTCCTTCCCCCCTGCCTCCAACGCGGCCGCCTTGCCGCGCATGGCATCGAGATCGGAGGGCGCGCGCGCCAAGGCCTGGTCGAACGCGGCGAGCGCCTCCCTGGGCTGACGCATCTGCAGATAGACGTTGCCGATGGAGACGAAGGACAAGGGCCGCTCTGGGGCCAGCGCAGCCGCTTCCTCGTAGTGACCGACCGCTTCACGCGGGCGTCCCCTGACCACCGCGAGATGACCACGCCGAAGCGCGTCCTTGTATCGCGTGGAGAGCAGGTCACTCATCGGCACCAACCATCAGGCAACACCACACCCCGGAACGATGCCCTGAAGGTCCCACGCTGTGGACGGGTATGGTCCAGGGTGGTCCGGAACCGTGGCCGGTCTCCCCGGGGTCGCCGAACGAACCCCGGCCGCGGGTGGCTCGCGACGGCGAGTTGGCGCGCTAGCGCTTGGTGAACTGCGGCGCCTTGCGGGCCCGCTTGAGACCGTACTTCTTGCGCTCCTTCATGCGCGGGTCGCGCGAGAGGAGGCCGGCTTGGCGGAGTGGCCGCCGAGCACCCTCGGGATCCGACTGCAGCAGCGCACGAGCGATGCCGTGACGGATGGCGCCAGCCTGGCCATGATGGCCGCCGCCCTGCACCTTGATCATGGCGTTGAAGCGACCCTCGGTACCGGTGACACGGAACGGCATCATGATGTCGTTAAGGTCGACCGCGTTGCCGAAGTGCTCTTCCAGGCTGCGGCCGTTGACGACGACCTCACCCTCGCCGGCGAGCAGCCGGACGCGAGCCGTGGCCGTCTTGCGGCGGCCGGTACCCTCATGGAAGCTGGCCTGGTTCATGAGTTCGCGCCTCCTGCCGGAGCGGGGACCGGCTGCTGTGCCTCGTGCGGATGATCCTTGCCGGCGTACACCTTGAGTTTGCGCAGCTGCTGGGTGCCGAGCTTGGTATGCGGCACCATGCCCTTGATGGCACGTCGCACGACCTCCTCCGGCCTTCGTGCCAGCAGATGGTCGAGCTTCTCCTCGCGGAAGCCTCCGGGATAGCCGCTGTGGCGGTAGTAACGCTTGGAGTCCAGCTTGTTGCCGGTCACCCTGATCTTCTCGGCGTTGATCACGATGACGTGATCGCCGGTGTCGATATGGGTCGAGTAGCTGGGCTTGTGCTTGCCCGTCAGCAGTCGCGCCACACGCGTGGCGAGACGGCCGAGCGTCTGACCGTCGGCGTCGACGACCAGCCACTGGCGCTCGATCTCACTTGCCTTTGGCGTGTAGGTCCTGCTCATGGCCCCTGTCGTACTTCCTTGTCATTCGTCTTGCTTGGCGGTCCCATCGCTACCCGTCGCAGGCAAAGTCCCTGCGCCGGCACGATAGCTCCGTCGAAGGCACGGCCCGGCGAGCCAAGCTGCCTGACCAGATCCTCCGCCGTGGCACGTCCCATCCCGATGCGGATGAGCGCGGCCACGATGCTGCGCACCATCTTGCGAAGGAAGGCGTCACCGGTCACATCGATGGTGACCAGGTGGCCCCGCCTGCGCAAGCGGACCTCGTACAAGGTCCGGGTGGCAGTGTTCTGAACGCGCCCGAAAGCCGAGAAATCATGACGCCCCAGCAAATGGCTGGCAGCGTCCTGCATGGCCTCGACATCGAGGCGTTCATCGAGCTCGTAGAGGTAGCGGTCGCGCAGCGGACTGCGCGGCCCCGTCCAGATGCTGTAGCGATACGTCCTTCGCGTCGCGGCGCGACGTGGATCGAAATCGAGCGCTACCCGGGTAAGCGGACCGATCGCGACGTCCCGGGGCAGGAGTGCCCCGATGGCCGGACCGAGTCGCTTCGCGGCCATGCTGCCGGTCCAGGTGAAGGCGATCACCTGCCCGATGGCATGCACCCCGGCGTCCGTCCGACCGGCCGCTTTGACCTGGACGCGTGGGCCACCCGACAGGTAGGCCAAGGCGCGTTCCAACTCTCCCTGGACGGTCCGACGTCCAGGCTGGGCCTGGAAACCGGCGAACTCAGTGCCGTCGTATTGGACCCGGGCGCGGTACCGCACGGGGCCGCCCTCTCGGGCGTGCTTCATCTTGTCCGTCGTGCCGTGACGCCTGGGCGTCTGGCGTGGCGGGTTGGCTAGACCAGCTCGAGCTGAACCATGGGGGCGTTATCGCCGGGCCGGGGACCCAGCTTGACGACCCGGGTGTAGCCCGAGCTGCGATCCCCGTAACGGGGCACGATCTCGTCGAAGAGCTTCTCGATCACGAGCGGCTCATTAGGCAGCTCGGATACGATGCGGCGGCGCTCTGCGAGCGTCCCACCCTTGGCCAGGGTGATGACACGCTCGACCATGCCGCGGACCTCCTTGGCCTTGGCCTCGGTGGTCTTGATCTGCTCGTAGCGCAGCACCGACACGATGAGGTTGGCGTACATGGCCTGGCGCGGGGCGGTCTTGCGGCCGAACTTTCGGCCATCGATGCGATGCGCCATGGCTAGGCGTCCTCCTTGAAGGGCTCATCGCCCTCATCCTCGGACGCGTCCATCATGTCCTCGTCATCCTCATCCTCGTCCTCGATGTCACCCTCGGCATCGAAACCCTCCAGGGCCTCGTCCTCGGGCGGCAGGAAGCCGCGCATGCGCAGCCGCTCCTTCATCTCATCGAGGGACTTGCGGCCGAAGTTGCGCATCCGCAGCAGATCCTCATCCTGCAGCTGCAGCAGCTGGCCGACCTTGACGATGTTGTTGCGCTTCAGCGAGTTGTAGGCGCGCATCGGCAGGTCCAGGTCCTCGATGGGCATGTCAAGCACGTTGGACGGCAGCGACTCCGCCCCAGCTACGGCCTCTACGTCACTGGTGAGCTGGCGCCCGGCCGTGGTGAACTGGCTGAACTGCTCGACCAGCATCTCCGCGGCGCGCGAGAGCGCTTCCTCCGGCGAGATGGTGCCGTCAGTCTCGATGACCAAAGTCAGCTTGTCGTAGTTGGTGACTTGTCCGACGCGAGTGTTCTCGACGTGGTAGTCGACCTTGCGCACGGGTGTGAAGATGGCATCGACGGGGATGACCCCGATGGGGAGGCCTTCCTTGGTTTCGTCGGCGGACAGGTAGCCGGTACCCCGCTCTACGGTCAGGTCCATCTCGATGGTGGCATCGGGTTCCAGAGTCAGGATGTGCTGGTCGGGGTTCACGATCTCGACATCAGCGGATTCCACGATGTCAGCTGCGGTGACCGGCCCTGCCCCGCTCTTGATGAGCTTCAGCTGGGTGGGATGGGGGACATAGCTCTTGAGCCGCAGCCGCTTGAGGTTGAGGAGGATCTGGATGACATCCTCCTTGACCCCGGCGATGGTGCTGAATTCATGGCTGACGTCGCGGATCTGCACGGACGTGACGGCCGCGCCCTCCAGGGACGAGAGCAGTACGCGTCGTAGCGCGTTACCTAGCGTGACACCGTAGCCGGCGCGAAGCGGGCTGGCCTCGTACTTGCCGTACGTCTCCGTCTCGAGCTCCTCGATGGACTCGATCTGGGCGTTCTCCATTTCGATCATGGGCTGGCGCTACCTCGAGTAGTACTCGACCACGAGCTGCTCGTTGAGTTCGAGCGGCATCTGGTCGCGGGTCGGCATCGCGGCGACGGTCCCGACGAGTTTGTCGGCGTCCACGTTGACCCAGTCAGGCTTCTGGGCGCCACCGATGGCGTCCTTCAGCTGCTTGAAGTATTCGGTCTTGCGGCTGCTGCCACGGACCTCGATCCTGTCGCCCTCGCGGACCTGGAACGAAGCGATGTTGGTGCGCACACCGTTGACGTCGAAATGGCCGTGGCCCACGAGCTGGCGCGCCTGGGCGCGACTGCTGGCGAAGCCCATGCGGTAGACGACGTTGTCAAGCCGGGTCTCGAGCAGGCGCAGCAGGTTCTCACCAGTAACGCCGGGACGCGAGGCGGCCGTGTCGTAGTAGCGCCTGAAGGGCCGCTCGTTGACCATGTAGACGCGGCGTACCTTCTGCTTCTCGCGCAACTGGATGCCGTAGTTGGACATCTTGCGGCGACGGATACCGTGCTGGCCGGGCGGTGTGCTGCGGCGCTCGAAGGCGCACTTCTTGGTGTAGCACTTGCTGCCCTTGAGATACAGCTTCATGCCCTCGCGCCGACAGAGACGGCAGACAGGTCCTCGATATCGAGCCATGAGTCAGCCTCCCCTAGACCCGGCGCCGCTTGGGGGCGCGGCAGCCGTTGTGCGGGAGTGGGGTGACGTCGGTGATGGCGCTGACTTCGAGCCCGGCCGCCTGCAGCGAACGGATGGCCTGCTCGCGACCCGACCCAGGGCCCTTCACGAAGACCTCGATCTGGCGCATGCCGTGTTCCATGGCGCGCTTGGCGGCACCATCGGCGGCGAGGGCGGCGGCGTACGGGGTGGACTTGCGGGAGCCCTTGAACCCGGCCGTGCCGGCGCTACCCCAAGCCACGACTGCACCACCAAGGTCCGTGATCGTCACGATCGTGTTGTTGAAGGTCGCCTGGATATGAACATGCCCAGAGGGGATGTTCTTCTTCTCCTTGCGCCTGGACTTCGTGGCGCGCTTGCGTTCCGCCATCGATCGGGTGTCTCTCCTGCGTGGCGCCGCATGGTCGACCGGCTACTGGAGCCGGACCGCCGCGGCGAAGGTGCTTACTTCTTGCGCCGGACGCCGACGGTCTTCTTGGGACCGCGTCGCTGGCGTGCGTTGGTCTTGGTGCGTTGGCCGCGGACCGGCAGGTTGCGCCGGTGCCGCAGGCCGCGATAGGAACCGATCTCGGTCAGCCGCTTGATATTCATGGCCGTCTCGCGGCGAAGGTCGCCCTCGACGGTGTAGCGGCGGTCGATGATCTCGCGCAGGCGATTGACCTGCTCATCGGTGAGGTCGCGGACACGGGTGTCCGAATTCACGTTGGCTTGGGTCAGGACCTTCTGGCTGGTCGGCAGCCCGATCCCGTAGATGTAAGTCAGCGCGATCTCCACCCGCTTTTC
Source organism: uncultured Chloroflexia bacterium (assembly GCA_963838115.1). Lineage (GTDB taxonomy): Bacteria > Chloroflexota > Limnocylindria > Limnocylindrales > CSP1-4 > JAFMJV01. The sequence continues at coordinate 282,104 of CAWIPU010000003.1, read as the reverse complement.
GCGGGGGATATCGATGCCGGCGATACGTGCCACCGTTCCTCCTAGCCCTGGCGCTGCTTGTGCTTGGGGTTGGAGCAGATGACCATCACACGGCCCTTCCTGCTGACCACCTTACAGCGCTCGCAGCGCCTCTTCACCGATGCAGAGACCTTCACGTCGTTCTCTACCGTCCTACTTGAGTCGATATGTGATGCGGCCGCGCGAGAGGTCGTAAGGCGACAGCTCGACGCGAACGCGGTCGCCGGGAAGGATGCGGATGAAGTTCATCCGCAGCTTGCCGCTGATGTGCGCCAGAACCTGATGCTTATCCTCGAGCTCGATCCGGAACATAGTGTTGGGCAACGGCTCGATCACCGTTCCTTCGACCTCGATTGCATCTTTCTTTGCCACAGGCGACCGCTGAAACCCCGACTACTGGTTGACTGGAATGGGCCCGACGCCAGATCCGACACGGTCGGCGGGGCGCCAGCAAGCGCCGAGATCGCCCCGGCGCGCGAAAGAGGAGTGTATCAGAAGTCGCACCGAACCGGCAACCGCTGTCGGAGCCACGCTCATGCGCTCGCGACGCCACTGACGCTCAGGCCCTCGACGACCTCGCCGGCGGCCAGTGTCAGGATACGCGGACCATCGGCGGTGACTGCAATGGTGTGCTCCCAGTGGGCGGCCAGGTTGCCGTCAGCGGTGGCTACGGTCCAGCCGTCGGGCTTGACGCGCGTGTCGAAGCCTCCGATGGTGAACATGGGCTCGATGGCGATGCACAGGCCGACCTCCATCTTGCGACCCTTGCGCCCGCTGCGGTAGTTGGTGACCTGCGGTTCTTCGTGCATGTCATTGCCGATGCCATGGCCGACATAGCCACGCACGATGCCATAGCCTGCTGCGAGCCCGACGTCCTCGATGGCGCCGGCCACGTCCTCGAGCGTGGCACCCGCGACCGAGGCGCGGACGCCCGCGAGCATGCCCGCACGCGTGGTCTCAGACAGCCTGCGTGCCGCTTCGGGCACATCGCCCATCAGGAAGGTGCGAGCCGAGTCACCGTTCCAGCCGTCCACATCGGCGCCGCAGTCGACCGATACCAGCATGCCCTCGCGGATGACTCGCGCATCGGGGATGCCGTGAACGACCTCATCATCGATGGAGATGCAGGTCGCGTGGGCGAACGGCGCCAAGTGGCCAGGGACGCCGATGAAATTGGGCGTCCCGCCTCCGTCGCGGATGACAGCGTCGGCGATGGCGTCGAGCTGCAACGGCGTCATGCCGGGCTTGATGGCCTCTGCCACCGCGTCGAGCGCGGCGGCGGTGAGGCGCCCGGCCACGGCCATCTTCTCGATCTGGGATCGAGACTTGAGCGTGACGCGCCGACGGTCGAAGATCACGCTAGGCGGCTTTCCTGCTGGCGATGACGCGGAGCAGCTCGGCGGTGACATCCGCCGGCGGCTGGTCGCCGGGGACGGAGAAAAGCACCCCGTGATCCGCGTAGTAGTCGATGACCTCGAACATCGGCGGCAGCTGCTGGTCCAGCCGACCCTGCACCGTGTCAGCGCTGTCGTCGCTACGCTGGTACAGCTCGGCACCATCGACATCGCAGATTCCCTCGACCAGCGGCCGCATGCCCAGGACGTGGTACACGTGCTGATCGTCGTTGGTACAGATGCGCCGCCCCGTAAGGCGTTGGAGCAGCAGTTCCTGGGGGACCTCGATATAGGGCACAGCGCAGATGGCGGTGCCGGCCTTCTCGAGCATCTTGTCGAGCGCCTCAGCCTGGGCCACGGTACGTGGGAAGCCATCGAGGATGACGCCGGCCGCGGCATCCTCTTGCGCGAGGCGGCCCCTGACCATGGCGACGACGATGTCGTCCGGCACCAAACCACCCGATTCGACGTAGCGGCGGACCTTCTTGCCCAAGGCGGAGTCGCTCTTGAGCATGGCTCGGAACAGCTCGCCGGTGGAGACGTGGGGTAAGCCCAGCTCCTGTGCCAGGCGCTCAGCCTGGGTGCCTTTGCCCGCGCCGGGGGCACCCATCATCACGATGATGCGGCGGCTCCCCCCGGTTGGTGCGGTCGGCTCGACGGTAGCTTGTGATGTCACCTGATGAACCCCTCGTAATTGCGCATCATCAACTGCGCCTCGAGCTGCTTCATCGTCTCCACCACCACCGAGACGACGATCAGCAGTGCTGTGCCGCCCAGGGCGAAGGAACCGACGACGCTGCCCGCGAAGAGCATGCCGATGATGATCGGACTGACCGCGACGGTGCCCAGGAAGATGGCGCCCGCAAGGCTGATGCGGAATACCACCTTGGCCAGGTAGTCGCGGGTCGGCGTACCCGGTCGGATGCCCGGGATGAAGCCGCCGTTCTTGCGAAGCTGGTCGGCCGTCTCATCAGGCTTGAAGGTGAACGCCGTGTAGAAGTAGGTGAAGCCGACGACCAGCAGGAAGAACACGATCGCGTACAGTGGACTCCCCTGGCTGAGCCAGGTGATGATGGTGTTGGCGACCGCCTCGACGATGCCACCGGAGGCGCTGAAGTACGTCGCCATCTGCACCGGGAACAGCAGGATGCTGACGGCGAAGATGATGGGGATGACGCCAGCCTGGTTGACACGGAGCGGCAGGAACGTCGCGCCACCCTGGTACATGCGCCGGCCACGTACACGGCTGGCGTACTGGATGGGGATGCGCCGCTGGCCTTCCTGGACGTAGACGATGACCGCGACCGCGACGATGGCGAGCAGGCCGAAGGCCAAGCCGGCGGCGAGGTCGGGCGAGGTCAGGAAGGTGTTCACCGCTCCGGGCAGGCCGGCCACGATGCCAGCGAAGATGATGAAGCTGATGCCGTTGCCGATGCCGCGCTCGGTGATGAGCTCACCGATCCACATCACCAGGATGGTCCCGGCGGTGAGCGCGATGATCTGCGTGATGGTGGTGAAGCTGGTCAGGTCGAAGTCCTGCACCACGCCGTTCTGGGGGGAGGACAACAGCGCCAGGTAGCCGTACGACTGGAGGATCGCCAGTGGCACCGTCAGATACCGCGTATAGGCGTTGATCTTGCTGCGGCCGTACTCGCCCTCGCGAGAGAGCTGCTGCAGCCGAGGCACCACACCCGTCATCAGCTGCATGATGATCGACGCGTTGATGTACGGGTTCACGCCCAGCGCGATGATGGAGAAGTTCTTGAGACCCCCTCCGGAGAAGAGGTTCAACAGCTGCAGGAAGTCGTTCTGGCCAATGACCCCTTCGAGTGCTTGACGGTCGATGCCAGGCACAGGGACATGCGCCAGCATCCGCACGATGACGAGCATCCCCAGGATGAAGAGGATGCGCCTGCGGATGTCCGGCGCACGGAACGCATTGACGAGAGCGTCGAACACGGCTTACTCGGTCGCCTTGCGATCGTCGGAGGAGTCGGTCGCTGTCGACAGGGCGGTCGCGGGCGACTCGGTCGCGGGCGACTCGTCCGCTGCCGCGGTCCCGGTCTCGGGCATGTCCGCCGTCCGCACTGGAGCGAGTGACTGCACAAAACCGCCGGCACCCTCGATCTTCGACTTGGCCGAAGCGGTGAAGGCATCGGCCGCCACGAAGAGCTTGACATCCAGGTCGCCCGAACCGAGTACCTTGACGGGTCGATCAGCGTGGCTGACGAGTCCGGAGGCGGCGAGCACTTCAGCGTTGACGGTCAACGGCGCGGAGCCCGTCAGCTCGCCGAACCGACCGGCGGCGGCATACTCGGCGATGCGGCCGATGTTGACCACCTGGTACTCGATGCGACCGCGGCGCTTGAAGCCACGGAGCTTGGGCACCCGCACATGCATGGGGGTCTGGCCACCCTCGAACCAGCCGGGGATGCTGGCGCCGGAGCGCGATTTTTGGCCCTTGGTGCCGCGGCCCGCGGTCTTGCCCTTGCCAGCGGCGATCCCACGACCGACGCGGATGCGCCGCTTGGTGGAGCCGGGCGCCGGCTTCAGATCGTGGAGTTTCACGCCTCGGCCTCTTCCTTCTGCTTGGTTGCCGCCTTCTTGCCGGACGCCGCCGTCACCTCTTCGCACTCGACGAGGTAACGCACGGCGCGGACCTGGCCGCGGACCGCGGGATCGTCAGGCAGCTCGACGGTCTGGCCGATGCGCCGCAGGCCCAGGGCACGCACGGTGCCACGAGCGCTGGGATTGGTGCCCACGGTGGACTTCACCAGGGTGACGAGGAGCCTAGCGGCCATGGCCGACCTCCCCTACCAGGGCCCCATCGTCCGAGCCCGGCTTGGGCTGGCCGGGGATGACGCTGTGCAGCTTCTTTCCGCGCCACTCCGACAGCTCCGCGGCCGAACGCATGTTACGCAGGCCTTCGAGCGTGGCACGAGTGACGTTGACGGGGTTGTTCGAACCGAGCGACTTGGACAGGATGTCGCGGATGCCGGCCGCCTCGACTACGGCGCGGACGGAGGCACCAGCGATGACACCGGTTCCCTGCGAGGCTGGTTTCAGCATGACGGTGCTAGCACCGAACTGCTGACGCACCTCGTGGGGCACGGTGGTCCCGACAAGGGGCACCTTGATGAGGTTCTTCTTGGCGTCTTCGACGCCCTTGCGGATGGACTCCGGTACCTCGCCGGCCTTGCCCAGGCCGACGCCGACATGTCCTTCGCCGTCACCGACCACGACCACGGCGCTGAAGCTGAAGCGGCGACCGCCCTTGACCACCTTGGCCACGCGGTTGATCTGGACGACGCGCTCTTCGAGCGTGAGCTTGTTGGGATCGATCCGAGCCATGGGCCCTCCTAGAACTCCAGGCCGGAGTCGCGCGCGCCCGCGGCGAGCGCACTGATCCGACCGTGGAACTTGAACCCGGCGCGGTCGAACACGACACGCTCGACACCAGCGGCCTTGGCACGATCCCCGATGAGGGATCCCACCTGCTTGGCGCGCTCGGTCTTGGTGCCACCGGCGCCCTTGACACCCGCCTCCATCGAGGAAGCGGCAGCGAGGGTGTGCCCGGTGGAATCGTCGATGACCTGGGCGTAGATCTGATTGATGCTCCGGAAGACCGCCAGGCGCGGTCGCTCAGTGGACCCCGCCACGCGAAGGCGGAGCCGCGAGTGACGCTTCTGACGGGCGGCGGAGCGGCTTCGTGCCGTTGGCATCGCGGTCGTCGGTCTCCTCTATCGGCCGGACGCCACGGATGGCGCCACGACCAGGTGTGCTCTTGGGATGAAGGTTGCTCGGGGGTGCTTACGCGCCGCCGATCTTGCCGGCCTTGCCGGCCTTGCGGCGCACCACCTCGCCCGCGTAGCGGACACCCTTGCCCTTGTAGGGCTCGGGCTTGCGGGTGCTGCGCACCTGGGCAGCGATCTGCCCGACCAGCTCCTTGTCGATGCCGGTCACGGCGACCTTGATGGGCGTCTCCACCTCGAAGGTGATGCCCGCAGGTGGGTCGATCTCGATGGGGTGGCTGTAGCCCAGGTTGAGCTGCAGCTTCTTGCCCACCAGCTGGGCACGGTAGCCCACGCCCTGGATCTCAAGCTTGCGAGTGTAGCCCTCGGTCACACCCACCACCATGTTGCTGATGAGGGTGCGGGTCAAGCCGTGGAGTTCGCGCGAACGCTTCTCTTCATTGGGACGCACGACGCGAAGCTGACCGTCTTGCGTGACGACCGACAGCACCGGCGTGAGGTCACGCTCCAGCGTGCCCTTGGGGCCTTTGACCTTGATGTGGCTGCCCGCCACGTCGATATCGACGCCCGACGGGATGGTGATGGGAAGCTTGCCGACTCGTGACATCAGGGCCGCCTACCAGACATACGCCAGGACCTCGCCGCCGAGCTGGCCCCTGCGAGCCTGCGCGCCGGTCATGATGCCCTGACTGGTGCTGACGATGACGACGCCGAGTCCGCCCAGCACCCGCGGATCTCGGTCTTGGATGCATAGACGCGCAGGCCCGGCTTGCTGATGCGCTTGAGCCCGCTGACGACCGGCACCTTGCCCACGTACTTGAGCTTGATGGTGATGTCCTTGCGCGGGCCTGCCTGCGCCTCGGAGAAGTCCTCGATGAAGCCCTCCTCCTTCAGGATGGCAGCGATGGCAAGCTTGGTGCGCGACGCGGGCATGGAGACGTCGACGTGACGCGCCCGGCTGGCGTTGCGGATACGGGTGAGCATGTCGGCGATGGGATCGGAGATGTTCATATGCTTACCAACTCGACTTGGTGACGCCCGGCAGCTCACCCAACAGGGCGCGCTCCCGGAAGCAGATACGGCAGAGACCGAACCGGCGCATGTAGGCGCGGGAACGACCGCAGACGAAGCAACGGTGGTAGGAGCGCACCTCGAAGCGCTGCTTGCGCTTGGCCTTGGCGATCATCGACTTCTTGGCCACTTGGCGGCGCTCCTCTAGCTCTCGAACGGCATGCCGAGGAGGGCCAGCAGGCGCTGGCCTTCCTCGTCGGACTTGGCTGTGGTGACCACCGTCAGCTCCAGCCCTCGCAGGCGATCGACCTTGTCATAGTCGATCTCAGGGAAGGCCAGCTGCTCACGCAGTCCCAGCGAGTAGTTGCCACGTCCGTCGAACGACCTGGTGGGGACGCCACGGAAGTCACGGATACGGGGCAGCGCGATACGTGTGAGTCGCTCCAGGAAATCCCACATGCGCTGGCCACGCAGGGTGACCTTGACGCCGATGGTGTTGCCTTCGCGGATCTTGAACTGGGCGATCGACCGCTTGGCCTTGGTGACCACCGGCTTCTGACCGGTGATGGTGGTCATATCGGTCACCGCAGCATCGACCGCCTTGGCGTTGGTGAGTGCCTCGCCCAAGCCGATGTTGACGGTGATCTTGCTGAGGCGTGGTACCTGCATGGGGTTCTGGTACTCGAACTCCTTGACCAGGGCCGGCACCACCTCTTCGTCGTAACGCTGTCGCAGTCCGCTGCTCACTTCCTTGCCTCCGCTCGGGTCACCGACTCGTCGCAATGGGTACAGGTGCGGATGCTGCGGCCGTCACCGGTGCGCGCATGGCGGACCCGGGTAGGACGCGCGCAGTGCGGACACACGAGCATGACATTGCTCATGGCGATGGGCTGGGGGATATCAAGGATGCCACCCTGCTGGATGCGGGGCTGACGCTCTGTCCGACCGGCCACCTGACGCGGCTTGGTGTGCCGCTTGGCGATGTTGAGGCCCTCGATGACGACGGCCGCGCCCGACAGGGGCGCCTTGTCTTGCCAGCCGGCGCCGAAGCGCGCCGAAGAGCGCGCCCAGCCCTGCTGGTGGCGGAGCACCCGCTGGACGACACCACGTTTGCCGGCGTCCTTGCCCTTGAGCACCACGACCTCGTCACCCGAACGCAGGTCCGGGACACGGGTGTGGCGACGAGGCTTGGCGGTAGGGGCCATCACAGCACCTCCGGTGCAAGCGAGATGATCTTCATATAGTTGCGATCGCGCAGCTCACGGGCCACTGGGCCGAAGATGCGCGTGCCGCGTGGGTTGCCCTGGTTGTTGATCAGCACGGCCGCGTTCTCGTCGAAACGGATGTAGCTGCCATCGGGGCGCCCGTATTCCTTGGCGGTGCGAACGATCACGGCCTGGACGATGTCACCCTTCTTGACCGCGGCGTTGGGGATGGCCTGCTTGACGCTGGCGACGATGACATCACCGACACCGGCGGTGGGCTTCTGCGAGCGACCCAGGATGCGGATGCACTCGACGGTGCGCGCACCGGTGTTGTCGGCCACCCGGAGTCGACTGCTGGGCTGGATCATGCAGACGCCTCCTCGCCCTCGGCGGGCGATTGCGCGGCGGCCGCAGCAGTGGTGACCTCAGGGACGGATGCCGTCTCAGGCGACGCAGCATCTGCCTCGACTGCGGCCACGTCCTCAGCGTCAGCCTCCACCCGGGCCGGGTGCGTAGCCCCATGGATGGCCTCGGCGGTCTCAGCTTCCATGGCGACCACGTCCTCACCGGCACCGAGACCAGCTTTGGTCACGATCCCGGCGAGGCGCCAGCGCTTCGTCGCGGAGAGGGGCCGGGCCTCCTCGATGCGGACGGTGTCGCCGACATGGGCCTCGTTGTGCTCGTCGTGCGCCTTGAACTTGGTCGTCAGGCGGATGACGCGTTTGTAGATACGGTGGCGGGCAAGTCGCTCGACGGAAACGACGATGGTCTTGTCCATCTTGTCGGAAACGACGCGGCCGACCTTGGACTTGCGCTTCCCGCGCTCAGGGGCAGTGGCGGCGCTCATCTACTCTCCTCCGGCAGCCGCGCGCGAACCGTCGGCCGCTGACCCTGCCTCGAGCTGTCGCTCGGTCTGCACGGTCAGCAGACGGGCGATGTCCTTGCGCGTCTGCGAGATCTGGCTGTAATCGGTGAGCTGGCGAGTGGCCAGCTGGAAACGCAGGTCATAGAGCTGCCGCCTGGCGGACACGAGCTCGTCCTCGAGCTCCTGCTGGGAGAGGCTGCGGGCCTTAGCGATCTCCATCATGGACCCCCTCCCGGATGAGAACCTTGACGCTGGTGGGCAGCTTGTGGCTGGCCAATCGCATGGCCTCGACCGCATCCTCATGCGGGACCCCGGCCATCTCGAACAGGATCCGACCGGGCTTGACGACGGCGACCCAGTGATCGGCCGCGCCCTTGCCTTTGCCCATCCGGACTTCCGCTGGCTTCTTGGTGACCGGCTTGTCAGGAAAGATGCGGATCCAGATCTTGCCGCCACGACGGACGTAGCGGGTCATGGCACGTCGAGCAGCCTCGATCTGGCGGCTCGTGATGTAGCCGGGCTCCTCGGTCATCAACGCGTAGTCGCCGAAGGCGATGGTGGAACCGCCCTTGGCGATACCGCTCATGCGGCCACGTTGCTGCTTGCGGTGCTTGACGCGACGGGGCATCAACATGTCTTTAAGCCCCTCCCCCGGCAGTGACTGCTTCCTTGGGAGCCGTCTTCTCGGGAATGACGTCGCCGCGGTAGATCCAGACCTTGACACCGATGGCGCCGTAGGTGGTGCGCGAGAGGACCTGGCCGTAGCTGATGTCGGCACGCAAGGTGCCCAGCGGGATGCGGCCTTCCTTGTCCCACTCGCGGCGGGCCATCTCGGAGCCGCCAAGGCGGCCGGAGACCTGGACCTTCACGCCCTTCGCGCCGGCCTTCATGGTGCGCTGGATGGATTGCTTGATGGCCTTGCGGAAGGCGATGCGACGAGTCAGCTGCTGGGCGATGTTCGTCGCTACCAGGACACCGTCGAGCTCGGGCTGACGGATCTCGCGGATCTCAAGCTTGACCTTGCGGTCGGTGAGCTTGCCCACGGCCTGTCGCAGCGATTCGACGTTGGCGCCGCCCTTGCCGATGACGATGCCCGGCTTGGCAGTATGCACGGACACCGTGACGTGGTTGATGCCGCGCTCGATCTCCACCAGCGAGACGCTGGCATTGGCGAGTCGGTTCTTGATCAACGTACGGATGGCGATGTCTTCGCGAAGCAGGTCCCGATAGTCCTTGTCCGAATACCACTTGGCATTCCAGGTGCGCGAGACGCCCAGCCGGAAGCCGTTGGGGTGGACCTTGTGTCCCATGCCTAGGCCTCCCGGTTCTCGACCACGACCGTGATGTGGGTCATGGGCTTGCTGATGGGGAATGCGCGCCCCTGTGCGCGTGGTCGCCAGCGTTTGATGGTGGGCCCCTCGTTGGCAGTGGCCTCCGCGACGAAGAGTTCGTCGATGGGGAGGTCATGGTTGTTCTCGGCATTGGCCGCGGCGCTCTTGAGCACCTTGGCCACGTCTCGTGCCGCACCCTGCGGCATGAACTGCAGCAGCGCCGCAGCCTCCTCCACCGGGCGGCCGATGATCGCTCGGGTGACCAGACGGGTCTTGCGCGTCGAGCGACGGAGGTACTTGGCAGTAGCAGAAACTCGCATCGCGGCCCCTACTTCAGCGACGTCGACCGCTCGGTGTGGCGCCCGTGACCGCGGTAGTTGCGGGTGGGGGCGAACTCACCAAGGCGGTGGCCGACCATGTTCTCGGAGATGAACACCGGGATGTGCTTCTTGCCGTTGTAGACGGCGATGGTGTGCCCGATGAAGTCGGGGAAGATGACGCTGGCACGTGACCAGGTCTTCAACACCTGCTTCTGGTTCTGGCTGTTCATCGACTGCACGCGGGCTAGGAGCCGCTGCTCGACGAACGGTCCCTTCTTCAGGGATCGCGACATGACGCTCCTCCTCGCCTACTTGCGGTGACGGGAGGTCGCGATGAGCCTCCCGCTGTTCTTGTTCGTTCGGGTGCGGTGACCCATGGCGGGCTGACCCCAAGGGGTCTTTGGCGGCATGCCCGTGGGCGACTTGCCCTCGCCACCACCGTGGGGATGGTCCCTGGGGTTCATCACCACACCGCGCACCTCAGGCCGCTTGCCCATGTGACGGGCACGCCCGGCCTTGCCGATGCTCTGGTTCTCGTGATCGATGTTGCCGACCTGGCCGACCGTGGCCATGCAGCGCATATCGACGCGGCGCACCTCACCCGACGGCAAGCGCACGAGGGCGTAGGCACCCTCCTTGGCCATCAGCTGGGCGGAGGTACCGGCTGACCGGACGATCTGCCCGCCCTTGCCGGGGATGAGCTCGATGTTGTGAAGCTGCGTGCCGAGCGGGATGGACCGCAGCGGCAGGGCGTTGCCGACGCGCGCCTCGGCCTTGGTCCCGGCGACGACGGTGTCACCGACCTGCAGTCCGTTGGGTACCAGGATGTAGCGCTTCTCGCCGTCCGCATAGTGCAGGAGGCCGATCCGTGCGGAGCGGTTGGGGTCGTACTCGACGGTGGCCAGCTTGGCGGGCACATCCCACTTGTCGCGCCGGAAGTCGATGCGACGGTAGTTGCGCTTGGCGCCACCGCCGCGATGGCGGACGGTGAGCCGGCCCTGCGAGTTGCGACCCGAGCCGCGCTTCTTGGACTCGACGAGCGGCTTGTGGGGCTTGTCGGTGGTGATCTCCTCGAAGGTCGAACGCGTCATGAAGCGGCGACCCGGGGATGTCGGCTTGTAGCCTCTGATCGGCATCGTCTAGACCCCTTCGAAGAATTCGATCGAGTCGCCGGCCTTGACGGTCACGACGGCCTTCTTCCAGGGGGTGGTGTAGCCGACCTGGCGCCCGCGGCGGCGATTGCGGGACTTCTCCTTGCGCTTGGACATCGAGATGTTGACGTTGAGCACGGTGACCTTGAACAGTTCCTCCACGGCCGCCTTGATCTGCAGCTTGTTGGCCTCGTCAGCGACGGCGAAGGTGTACTTGTGAAGGGTGGTCTGGTCCATCGACTTCTCGCTGATGACCGGACGGAGGACGATCTGCGTAGCGGTAAGCGTCATGCGTACACCTCCGACATGGTCGAGATCGACGCTTCGGTGATGACGATCGCGTCAGCATCGAGGACGTCCACGATGTTCAGCGAGTCGGCCCGGATGACGATCAGGTCGGGCACGTTCCGAGCGGACAGCTCGAGCACCTCGTTCTTGCCATCCTCGACGACGAGGACCTTGCCGGCAGCCTGCAGTGCGGCAAGGTGGCTCAACAGCTGCCTGGTCTTGATCTCGTCAAGAGAAAGATCGTGGACGATCTTGATGACGCCGTCATCGAACTTGCTGGTGAGCGCGCCCACCAGGGCCAGGCGCCGCATGCGCTTGGGAAGGCGCTTGTCGTACTTGCGCGGCGAAGGTCCGAAGACGACGCCACCGCCGGCGTAGTGTGGCGCCGAGCGTGTACCCTGCCGAGCGCGACCGGTGCCCTTCTGACGGTAGGGCTTGCGACCACCGCCACGCACTTCGGCACGCGTCTTGGTCTTGGCTGTCCCGGTGCGGCGACCGGCCAGCTGCGCCACCACGGCCTGGTGCATGACGGCCGTGTTGACGGTAGCCGCGAACAGCGCGTCGGGAAGATCGATGGTGCCGGCTTCGGAGCCGGACTTGTCGAAGAGTGGTGTCGTTGGCATCTGGCTATGACTTCCTGACCACGACCAGCGCGTTGCGGGGACCGGGCACCGGACCCTTGACGAGCAGCAGGTTGCGCTCGCTGTCTGTGCGCAGGATGGTCGCGTTCTTGACGGTGACCCGCTCGTGGCCCATGTGGCCCGCCATCGGCGTGCCGCGGAAGACCTTGCCCGGATAGGTACCGCCACCGATCGAACCGGGCGCGCGGTGGGAGTCGGAGCCGTGTGTCTCCGGCCCGCGACGGAAATGGTGGCGCTTGATGGTGCCGGCGAAGCCCTTGCCTTTGGAGGTACCGGTGATGCTCACCGATTCTCCATCCTCGAAGATGCTCACATCGAGGGTCTGGCCGACCTCGTAGTCGGCCACGTCATCGACCCGGAACTCACGCACGTCACGAACGCGCGGCAGATCCTTGAGCTGGCCCAGCCGGGGCTTGGTGGTGTGGCGTGCGGTACCGGCACCGACCTGGACGGCGGTGTAGCCGTCGCGGTCCAGCGTGCGCAGCACGGTCACCGTATTGGGCTCGACGGCCACCACGGAGACCGGCACCATGGTGCCGTCCTCAGCGAAGACCTGTGTCATTCCGACCTTGCGGCCGATCACTCCGATTGACATCTACATCCTGATCTCGATGTCGACACCTGCGGCCAAGGAGAGCCGCATGAGCGCGTCGACGGTCTTTGACGAGGGGTCCAGGATGTCGATGAGCCGCTTGTGCGTGCGGATCTCGAACTGCTCCCGGCTGTCCTTGTCGATGAACGGGGACCGCAGGACCGTGAACTTCTCGATACGGGTCGGCAGCGGCACCGGGCCAACGACCTCGGCACCGGTGCGCTGGGCCGTCTCCACGATCTGGAGCGCGGACTGATCCAGCAGTCGGTGATCGTATGCCTTGAGGCGGATCCGGATCCGCTGCCGAGCCACCCTCAGTCCTCGACCGAGATGATGGCGCCGGCGCCGACGGTGCGGCCACCCTCACGGATGGCGAAACGCTGGCCGGGCTCGAGCGCGATGGGCGTGATGAGCTCGACGTCCATGTCGACGTGGTCGCCGGGCATGATCATCTCGGCACCGCCCTGGAGGCTGATGGCGCCGGTGACGTCGGTGGTGCGCAGGTAGAACTGCGGGCGGTAGCCGTTGTAGAAGGGGGTATGGCGGCCACCCTCCTCCTTGGTCAGCACGTAGACCCGGGCGGTGAACCTGGTGTGCGGCTTGATGGAGCCGGGCTTGGCGAGCACCTGGCCGCGCTCGATCTCGTCACGCTCGATGCCACGCAGCAGCGTGCCGATGTTGTCGCCGGCCTGGCCCGAGTCGAGCAGCTTGTTGAACATCTCGACGCCGGTGACGACCACCTTGCGGGTGGCCTTCATGCCGATCATCTCGATCTCCTCGCCCACGTTGACCGTGCCACGCTCGACACGGCCGGTCGCGACGGTGCCGCGGCCCTTGATGGAGAAGACGTCCTCGACGGGCATCAGGAAGGGCTTGTCCACCGCGCGCTCGGGGGTGGGGATGTAGGAGTCGACCGCGTCCATGAGCTCGGCGATGCAGGCGTAGGCCGGGTCGCTGACGTCGTCGGGGGCCTCGAGCGCCGCGAGCGCGGAGCCGCGCACCACCGGCAGGTCGTCACCGGGGTACTCGTACTTGCTCAAGAGCTCGCGCACCTCGAGCTCGACGAGCTCGAGCAGCTCCTCGTCGTCGACCATGTCGACCTTGTTGAGGAAGACCACCACGTAGGGCACCTCCACCTGGCGGGCCAGCAGGATGTGCTCGCGCGTCTGGGGCATGGGGCCGTCGGTGGCCGCGACCACCAGGATGGCGCCATCCATCTGGGCGGCACCGGTGATCATGTTCTTGATGTAGTCGGCGTGCCCGGGGCAGTCGACGTGGGCGTAGTGACGGTGGTCGGTCTCGTACTCGACGTGGGCGATGGCGATGGTGATGCCGCGCTCACGCTCCTCGGGGGCGTTGTCGATGGTGTCGAAGGCACGGTACTTGGCCTCGCCCTTCAGGGCCAGGTACTTGGTGATGGCCGCCGTCAGGCTGGTCTTGCCGTGGTCGATGTGACCGATGGTGCCGATATTGACGTGGGGCTTGGTGCGCTGGAACTTCTGCTTGGCCATTGCCGTCGTCCTCTACTACGTCCTTGACTTGCTGATGTTGGTGATCGGTTTCGGGGTTTCTGTGTGTCCGCCCTGCGGCGCTTGCGTAAGTGGCTAGACCGCCGCCTTCTGGACCAGCTCGGCCGCCAGGTTCTTGGGGACCTCGGCGTAGCGAGCGAACTCCATCGAGGAGGTCGCACGGCCCTGCGTCATGCTGCGAAGGTCGGTCACGTAACCGAACATCGAGGCCAGCGGCACGAAGGCACTGACCACCTGGGTACCGTTGCGGTTGTCCATCCCTTCGATGTGACCACGACGGCTGTTGAGGTCGCCGATGACGTCGCCCATGAACTCCTCGGGCATGGTCACCTCGACGCGCATGACCGGTTCCAGGATGGCCGGGTCCGCCTTCTGGACGGCCAGCTTGGCCGCCATGGAACCGGCGATCTTGAAAGCCATCTCCGAGGAGTCGACCTCGTGGAACGAGCCGTCGAAGAGGGTGGCCTTGACGTCCACCATGGGATAGCCAGCGTATGCGCCGGTCTCCAACGCCTCGCGGATGCCAGCATCCACGGACTTGATGTACTCCCGCGGGATGGTCCCGCCGACGATCTTATCGACGAACTCGTAGCCGCTGCCCTTGTCGCCCGGCTCCAACTTGATGACCGCGTGGCCGTACTGGCCACGGCCACCGGTCTGGCGCACGAAACGGCCGTTGCCCTCGGCAGCGCGGCGGATGGTCTCGCGGTAGGACACCTGGGGCTTGCCCACGTTGGCGGCCACCCGGAACTCGCGCACCATGCGGTCGACCAGCACATCCAGGTGCAGCTCACCCATGCCGGCGATAAGGGTCTGCCCGGACTCCTCATCGGTGTGGACGCGGAAGGTGGGATCTTCCTCCGCCAGACGCTGCAGTGCGACGCCAAGCTTGTCCTGGTCAGCCTTGGTCCTGGGTTCGATGGCGACTTCGATGACAGGCTCGGGGAAGACCATCGATTCGAGGATCACCGGATGGTCCGGGTCGGTCAGGGTGTCGCCGGTGAAGGTCTCCTTGAGTCCGACCGCGGCCGCGATGTCGCCGGCATTGACCTCGTCGATCTCCTCCCGCGAGTTGGCATGGAGCTCGACGATGCGCCCGATACGCTCCTTCTTGCCCTTCGTGGCGTTGTACACGTAGGAACCGGTCTTGAGCTTGCCGCTGTAGACGCGGAAGAAGGCCAACTTGCCCACGAACGGGTCAGCCGCGATCTTGAAGGCCAGCGCCGCGAAAGGCTCCTTGTCATCCACCACCCGGACGACCTCATTGCCGTCCGGATCGAGGCCGGTGATGGGCGGCACGTCCAGCGGCGAGGGCAGGTAGTGCACGACCGCGTCGAGCATGGCCTGCACACCCTTGTTCTTGAGAGCCGAGCCGGTGAGCACCGCCACGATGCGGTTCTGGAGTGTGCCCACCCGCAGGCCGTGACGGATCTCCTCGACGGTCAGCTCCTCACCGTCGAGGAACTTGGTGGTCAGCTCGTCGTCCAGCTCGGCCACAGCCTCGATCATGGCGGCCCGGTGCTTCTCTGCCTCCGCCTGCAGCTCGGCTGGGATCTCCACGATCTCCGGCTTGGTGCCCAGGTCATCGTTGTAGACGATGGCGTGCATCTCGATGAGATCAACCACGCCGAGGAAGCCGGATTCCTGGCCGATCGGGATCTGCACGGGGATGGCATTGGCGCCGAGGCGCTCGCGGATGGACTCCACGCAACGCCAGAAATCGGCTCCTGTGCGGTCGAGCTTGTTGATGAAACAGAAGCGCGGCACGCGGTAGCGATCGGCCTGGCGCCAGACCGTCTCGGACTGCGGCTCCACACCGGCCACGCCGTCGAAGACGACGACGGCTCCGTCCAGCACGCGCAGGCTTCGCTCGACCTCGACGGTGAAGTCCACGTGTCCGGGCGTATCGATGATGTTGATGCGCGTGTTCTTCCAGAAGCACGTCGTGGCGGCGGCCGTGATGGTGATGCCGCGCTCCTGCTCCTGGGGCATCCAGTCCATCGTCGCTGCGCCCTCATGGACCTCTCCAAGCTTGTAGATCTTGTCCGTGTAGAACAGGATCCGCTCGGTCACGGTGGTCTTACCGGCGTCGATATGCGCGATGATTCCGATGTTCCGCGTGCGAGCCAGCGGGAACTGCCGTGCCATCGGTCTACAAAGTCCTCGTGATCGGGTCTACTGCCGGGTTACCAGCGGAAATGACTGAACGCCTTGTTGGCGTCGGCCATCTTGTGCGTGTCTTCACGGCGCTTCACCGCGGCGCCCAGGCCATTCATGGCATCCACCAGCTCGAAGGCCAGCTTCTCGCTCATGGACTTGCCGTTACGCTTGCGGGCAGCCTGCACGAGCCAGCGGACACCCAGCGAGGTTCGGCGATCGCCACGGATCTCAACGGGCACCTGGTAGGTGGCACCACCGACGCGGCGGGGCTTGACCTCGATGATCGGCGTGGCGTTGCGGAGCGCGGCGTCAAGGACCTCCAGGCCGGGACGACCAGCGGACGCCTCGGCACGCGCCAATGCCTGGCGCAGGATCTTCTCAGCCAGACCCTTCTTGCCGTCCTTCATCAGCTTCACCACGAAGCGGTCCGTGGTGCGGGCGAGCGGCGGCGAGTACTTGACCTTGCGAGGGATCTGTGCACGACGGGGCATTACTTGGCCCTCTTGGTGCCGTAACGCGAACGGCTCTTCTTGCGGTCGCTCACACCAGAGGCATCGAGTGTGCCTCGGATGATGTGGTACTTGACCGATGGCAGGTCCTTCACGCGCCCGCCACGGACCAGGACCACGGAGTGCTCCTGCAGGTTGTGGCCGATGCCGGGGATGTAGGCGGTGACTTCCATCTGGTTGGTGAGACGCACACGAGCGATCTTGCGCAGCGCAGAGTTGGGCTTCTTCGGCGTCATGGTGCGCACCTGCAGACAGACGCCGCGCTTCTGCGGGGCGCCCGGAGTCGGCACTTGGCGCTGGCGCAGACTGTTCCAGTTCTTGCGCATGGCCGGGGCCTTGATCTTCGCCTGCTTGGGCTTGCGGCCCTTGCGCACGAGCTGACTGATGGTCGGCACGGAGCTGTCGTCTCCCCTATCGGTTGGCGTCGCAGTGACGCGCTGGCTGGGGCCGGGCGCGAAGCGCGCGTGTTCCCCTGTCTCTTTGAGTGTCTGGATGTGATGTGCGGCTTCTGGGGGTCCCGGGGCGGAGGCCCATTCTCTGGAGCCGCTTCGCGGGATAGCCGCCCGGTGTACCGATCGACCCAAGCCGATGCGCACGAAACCGACGCAGCCGTTACAGCCGCGACGCTGAAGTCTAGCAGCGGGCCGTCCGCCCGTCAACGACGGGGCCTGGGTTCAGGTCGGGGCCTGGGTTAGCCGTCCTCGCCCATCTGCTGGCTGAGAGCTGAGCCTCGATGAGGCAGCGACCAGCCTGGGACTCTCGCTCTCACCCACCGGGCGGGACATCAGAGAGCACTTCAGCCGCCGTCCGGTCGTTTCGCCCATGCCGTGGGTGAAATGACGACTCCGTGGGCCGCAGAAGTCCGCAGGCGCCGCGAAGTTGCGAGGGGCCAGCCTGACAGGACCCGATCCGCTTGGCGGACAACGTCCCGGTCCCCGACGTGAGCCAAACCGCGATCTCGACTTGACTACACCCCTACTGGATGACGGACGCTCGCGGCCTGGGATGAGATCCGTCAGGCGACCCTCCGCGTGGCGTCCTAATCCTGCTCCTCGGTGGTGCCGTCCTCTGCGGTGGACTCAGCGGCGGGCTCGGCCTTGGCTTCGCCCTCGAGGAAGGGATTGTATTCGGGCGCGTCTGCACCATCGTCCGACGTGGCCTCGATGCCCTCAAGGAAGGGGTTTTCCCGCCCCTCGTCATCGGTAGCGGCATCCGCTCCGTCGGCCAGGAACACGTTGTACTCCTCGCCGAACCCCTCCGGCAGCTCGCCACCAGCGAGTGCCTCCGCGGCGGCGATGCGGGCCTCTTCGCGACGTCGCGCGATGTTGGCCGGAGCACCGGTACCAGCGGGGATGAGCTTGCCGATGATGACATTCTCCTTGAGGCCCACCAGGTTGTCCTTGGCGCCGTTGATGGCGGCCTCGGTCAGCACCCGCGTGGTCTCCTGGAAGGACGCTGCGGCAAGGAAGCTGCTCGTGTTGAGCGACGCCTTGGTCACGCCCAGCAAGACGGTCTCGGCTGTCGACGGCTCACCACCCTCGGCGAGCACGTTCTCGTTGATGTCCTCGAAGTCGAAGCGGTCGACGAGCTCGAAGGGCAACTGCTCGCTATCACCGGGCTGGTCGATGCGGACCTTGCGCAGCATCTGCCGCACGATGATCTCGATGTGCTTGTCATTGATGGTCACGCCCTGGCTGCGGTAGACCTTCTGGACCTCCTTGACCAGGTATCGCTGCACTGCATCCCGGCCGCGCGTCTCCAGGTACTCCTGCGGGTTGATGGGACCTTCGGTGATGGCATCACCCGCACGGATCTCCTGGCCATCCTCGACCATCAGCTTGGCGTTGTGGGGGATGGCGTACTCACGCTCGACGACATCCTCGCCGGCGATCTTGATGCCTTCCTCGGTGAACGTGACGAGGCCGCTGTCAGGGGCGCGAACCTCCAACACCTCGTCATCCTGCTCAAGGCGCGCGACCAGTTGGTCGACCTCGACGGCATCACCCTCAGCCACCAGTCGCTCGTGCTTCTTGGTGAGCTGGAGGGGCACATCGAACGCCTCGCGGCTGGTCACCTTGACCCGGCGGATGCTGTCCTCGCCCTCGAGGATCTCGACCACGCCGTCGATGTGGCTGATCTCGGCCTTGCCCTTGGGCATGCGGGCCTCGAACAACTCCTCGACGCGCGGCAGGCCGGCCGTGATGTCCAAGCCGGCGACGCCGCCGGTGTGGAACGTCCGCATGGTCAGCTGCGTACCGGGCTCACCGATCGACTGCGCGGCGATGATGCCGACGGCTTCACCAGCCTCCACCAGCTCACGCGTGGCGAGGTTGACACCGTAGCAAGTGCGGCAGACGCCGAGGCGTGACTGACACGTCAGCGCCGAACGCACCACGGCAGCATCGACACCGGCGGCGTCGATGGCCCGTGCGGTGTCCTCGCTGATCATCTCGCCGGCCTCGACGATGGGCTTGTCCTTCTTCTTCGCTCCCGGCGCGACCACCGGACCGGCGGCGAAACGACCGGCCAGCCGACGCCAGAAGGCATCCGGCTCGGAGCCGGCGAACTCCTCGGTCTCGACGCGCGTGATCCAAGTGCCCTCTTGCGTGCCGCAATCGTCGTCACGCGTGATGACGTCCTGCGCCACGTCCACCAGACGCCGCGTGAGGTAGCCGGAGTCGGCGGTGCGGAGGGCGGTGTCAGCGAGGCCCTTGCGGGCACCGTGGGTGGAGATGAAGTACTCCAGCACGGTCATGCCCTCGCGGAAGTTGGAGCGCACAGGCACATCGATGATGCGGCCGGACGGGTCGGCCATCAGGCCACGCATACCGCCCAGCTGGCCGATGTTGCCCTTGTTACCCCGGGCTCCAGAGGCGGTCATCATGGTGACCGAGCCCTCCGGGTCGAGGTTGTCCATCATCTTCTGGCTGACGTTGTCGGTGGTCTCCTTCCAGATGGCCACCACGCGCGTGTAGCGCTCATCCTCGGTGATGAGCCCGCGCTGGTACTGCTCGTCGACGCCCATGACGTCCTGGTCCGCCTTCTCCAGCAGGGCCACTTTCTCGACCGGCACCTTGATGTCGTCGACGCCGATGGTCATGCCACCCTGGGTGGCGTAGCGGAAGCCGACGCGCTTGATGCCGTCGACCAGGTGGGCCGTCTCGTTGCGGCCGAGCAAGCGGTAGCACTCCGAGACGACCTCGCGCAGCTGCACGCGAGCCATGGGCCGGTTGGTCCGCTCGGTGTAGCGCAGCTGCGGCGGCAGGATCTGGTTGAAGATGAGACGGCCGATGGTGGTCTCGACGGTCGCCTCGACGAGCCCCTCACTGGCGTCGTCCCAGACGCCCACGCGGACGACGCGCACCGGGGTGTGCAGCTTCATGCGGCGGACCCGGTGGGCGGCAAGACCATCGACCTCATCGCGCGTGTCGATGCCGCCGAGTTCATAGGCCAACAGGGCCTCGGCGTCGGTCTCGAAGGTGGGCATGACGCCCTTGATGGGCGTGGCCGCGTCCATGGTCAGGTAGTAGCAGCCCAAGATCATGTCCTGGGTCGGGGCTACCACCGGCGCGCCGTCGGACGGGCTGAGCAGGTTCTCCGTGGAGAGCATCATGCGCCGAGCTTCGTCCTGGGCGTCACGGCTCAAAGGCACGTGGACGGCCATCTGGTCCCCGTCGAAGTCCGCGTTGAAGGCGAAACAGACGAGCGGGTGGATCTGGATGGCCGAGCCCTCGACGAGCTTGGGCATGAAGGCCTGGATGCCCAAGCGGTGCAGCGTGGGTGCGCGGTTGAGCAGCACCGGGTGGTCCTTGATGACGTCCTCGAGGACATCCCAGACCACATCCTCGACACGCTCCACGAGCCGCTTGGCGCTCTTGATGTTGTGGGCGTAGTTCTTCTCCACCAGCTGCCGCATGACGAAGGGCTTGAACAGCTCCAGCGCCATCTTCTTGGGCAGGCCGCACTGGTGCAGCAGCAGGTCGGGGCCGACCACGATGACCGAGCGGCCCGAATAGTCGACACGCTTGCCCAGCAGGTTCTGGCGGAAACGGCCCTGCTTGCCCTTGAGCATGTCGGAGAGCGACTTCAGTCGATGGTTGCCGGTGCCGGCGATGGCACGGCCCCGACGACCGTTGTCGATGAGCGCGTCGCAGGCCTCCTGGAGCATCCGCTTCTCGTTTCGGATGATGATCTCCGGGGCACCCAGCTCCAGCAATCGCTTGAGCCGGTTGTTGCGGTTGATGACGCGGCGATAGAGGTCGTTGAGGTCGGAGGTGGCGAAGCGGCCGCCGTCCAGCTGCACCATGGGTCGCAGATCGGGTGGGATGACCGGCAGCACCGAGAGGATCATCCACTCAGGGCGCGCACCGGAGCGGCGGAAGGCCTCGATGAGGCGCAGTCGTTTGATGGCCTTCTTGCGGCGCATGCCACTGCTGGTGCGGACCTCTGAATGCAACGTTGCACTAAGTGGCTCGAGCTCCAGGCGGGTGATGCGTTCCCGCACCGCCTCCGCGCCCATGCCGGCGGCAAAGAGCCGCTGGCCTCCACGGATGCCGCTGCCGTACTTGCGATCGAGATCGCGGAAGTTCCAGCCGTCCATGGAGATCTCCGGCAGCAGGTCACCGGCCCGCAGCTTGGTGATCTCATCGCGAGCCTTGCGGATCTCCTCCTTGAGGCCCTCCGCTTCCACCTTGAGGCGCTCCTGCTCGGTCTCGATAGCCGCGCTCATCTCAAGCTTGGCGTCCTCGATACGCTGAGCGACGGCCTCCTCCTCCTGGGCCTCCTTCGCCTTGATGTCGTCGTTGATCTTCTCGACCAGCTCCGCAGTCAGCTTGCGCAACTGCGTCGTGGTGGACTTGGAGGCCTTGTCACCCGCCGCCACCAGCACCTCGCCGGTCTCCTCGAAGACGACGGGGTCCGCGGCGGGCGCCGACCCCAGAGCCTTGAGCGCGGCTTCGGTGGCCTGCTGCACTTCGACCAGCTGCGCCGTGCGCGTCTCGCGCTCCTGCTCACGTTCCATCTTGAATTGCGCCAGCTCGGCATTCAACTCATCGGAGAGCTTGTTGATATCTGCCTGCAGACGGTCCTCGAGATCGTTGAGCGCCTGTCCGCCACTGCCACGCCCCTCAGCCTCGTCCTCAAGCTGCTGGAGCAGCTTGGCGCGTGCGTCCTCATCGACCCAGGTGACGATGTACTTGGCGAAGTAGAGGACACCCTCAAGGTTGCGCGGGCTGATGTCGAGCAGGATGCCCAGTCGGCTGGGCGTGCCCTTGAAGTACCAGATATGGCTGACCGGGCTGGCCAGCTGGATGTGGCCCATGCGCTCACGACGGACCTTGGCGCGAGTGACCTCGACGCCGCACTTGTCGCAGATGATGCCCTTGTAGCGGATGCGCTTGTACTTGCCGCAGTAGCACTCCCAGTCGCGGGAGGGACCAAAGATGCGCTCGTCGAAGAGCCCGTCCTTCTCCGGCCGCAGGGTGCGGTAGTTGATGGTCTCGGGCTTGGTGACCTCGCCCTTGGACCAGTCACGGACCTGCTCTGGCGACGCCAACGAGATGCGGATGGCGTTGAAATTGTTGACCTCGAGCATCATTCTCCTTCAGCCGCGTCGTCGCTCGGACGGTGCGGGATGCGCGGGTGGCTCGAAGCGGGCTCCGAGCCAATATTCCCAGGGTGTCGGCTAATCTTCGAATCCAGCGAGATTGATGCCGTCGAGACTCGGCAGCGAGTACGCTGAGGGATCCTCGGCGAAGTGGATCTCTTCTTCGTTCTCGTTGAGGATCTCCACGTTGAGTCCCAGGCTCTGGAGCTCCTTGATGAGGACCTTGAATGACTCCGGCACACCGGGCGCCTGGATGTCCTCACCCTTGACGATGGCCTCATACGTCTGGACACGGCCCATGACGTCGTCGGACTTCACCGTCAGCAGCTCCTGGAGGATGTTGGCAGCACCGTAGGCCTCCAAGGCCCAGACCTCCATCTCGCCGAAGCGCTGGCCACCGAACTGTGCCTTGCCACCAAGCGGCTGCTGGGTGATAAGGCTGTAGGGGCCGGTGGAGCGAGCGTGGATCTTGTCCTCGACGAGGTGGTGGAGCTTGAGCATGTAGATGTAGCCCACCGTGACCTCGCGGTCGAAGGGCTCACCGCTGCGACCGTCTCGTAGGGTGGTCTTGCCGGTGACCGGCAGTCCGGCGTCCAGCAGCTCCTGCTCGATCTGCTTCTCGCTGGCTCCATCGAAGACGGCCGTGGCGGCCTTGATGACGCGGCCCTCGTTCACCCCGCGCTCATGCAGGGCCCAGCCCAAGTGGGTTTCCAGGATCTGGCCGATGTTCATGCGGCTGGGCACGCCCAGCGGGTTGAGGATGATGTCTACCGGGGTGCCGTCGGGCAGGAAGGGCATGTCCTCCTGGGGCAGGATCTTGGCGACCACGCCCTTGTTGCCGTGCCGGCCGGCCATCTTGTCGCCGACGCTGATCTTGCGTTTGGCTGCGACGCTGACGCGGATGAGGCGGTTCACGCCCGGAGGCAGCTCGTCACCGTTGTCGCGGTTGAACTCGCGGATGTCGACGACCTTGCCCCGCTCACCGTGTGGCAGCCGCAGGCTGGAGTCCTTCACCTCGCGCGCCTTCTCGCCGAAGATGGCGCGCAGCAGGCGCTCCTCGGCGGTCAGCTCGGTCTCACCCTTGGGCGTGATCTTGCCCACCAGGATGTCGCCGGGCTGCACCTCAGCACCGATGTAGACGACACCGTCCTCGTCGAGGTCCTTCAGGGAGTCCTCGCCCACGTTGGGGATGTCGCGGGTGATCTCCTCGGGGCCGAGCTTGGTGTCACGCGACTCCAGCTCATGCTTCTCGATGTGGATGCTGGTGAAAAGATCCTCTCGGACGAGACGATCGCTGACCACGATGGCGTCCTCGTAGTTGCCACCTTCCCAGCTCATGAAGGCCACCAGGATGTTGCGGCCCAGCGCCAGCTCGCCGGCATCTGTCGAGGAGGAATCGGCCAGCACGGCACTCTCGGCCACGCGCATCCCTACCTCGACCATGGGTCGGTGGTTGATGCATGTGCCCTGGTTGGAGCGAACGAACTTCTCCAGCGGGTACTGGCGCAGCTCGCCGTCGTCCTCTTCCACGGTGATGAGATCGGCCGTCACCGAGGTGACCACGCCAGCGGCGCGGGCGACGATGACCTGGCCCGAGTCCTTGGCGGCGCGGGCCTCCATGCCGGTACCCACGATGGGCGACTCCGGTTCCAGCAGCGGCACCGCCTGGCGCTGCATGTTGGAGCCCATCAGGGCACGGTTGGCGTCGTCGTGCTCAAGGAAGGGGATGAGCGCGGTGGCCACCGAGACGACCTGCTTGGGGCTCACGTCCATGTACTCGACCTGGCTGGGACGCGCTTCAGGGAACTGGTCGAGATATCGGGTGGCGACCTTCTCATCAACGAAGTAGCCACGCTCGTCGAGCCGGGAGTTGGCCTGTGCGACGTAGCGCTCTTCCTCATCGTAGGCAGCGAGGTACTCGATCTCATCGGTCACACGCGGCTTGATCTTGAAGGCCTTGCGCTTCTGGGCCTTCAGCTCATCGACCGCTTCGGGCGTCATGGGCTGGTTCTTCTCCAGGATGACCTTACCCGCGGCGGTGACGACGTCCTCGCCGGAGACCTCGTCGATGAGGCCCTTGTCCTTGTAGTCGGTGGAGCGCTTGACCTTGCGGTAGGGCGTCTCGATGAAGCCGTACTCGTTGATGCGGCCGTACGTCGCGAGTGAGCCGATGAGGCCGATGTTGGGACCTTCGGGCGTCTCGATGGGACAGATGCGACCGTAGTGGCTGTGGTGGACGTCACGCACGTCGAAGCCGGCGCGCTCACGCGAAAGGCCACCCGGCCCCAAGGCCGAGAGGCGGCGCTTGCTGGTGAGCTCGGCCAGCGGGTTGGTCTGGTCCATGAACTGGGAGAGCTGGCTGCCGCCGAAGAACTCCTTCATGGCCGCCACCACGGGACGGATGTTGACGAGCACATTGGGCGTCGCCTTCTCCGGCTCCTGGATGGTCATGCGCTCCTTGACCACGCGCTCCATGCGCAGCAAGCCCACGCGGAAGGCATTCTGGATGAGCTCACCGTTGGCGCGGATGCGGCGGTTGCCGAGGTGGTCGATGTCATCGGCCGTCCCCAGGCCGTTGTCTAGCTCGATGAGATGGCCCACGATGACAGCGATGTCTTCCTTGGTGATGGTGCGCTCGAGATCGGGCAGCTTGATGCCCATGCGATCGGCGACCGGACCAAGCTTCTTGTTGAACTTGTAGCGGCCCACGCGACCCAGGTCGTAGCGGCGGAAGTTGAAGAAGAGGCTCTCCACGAGCTTCTCGGCGTTGTCCCCAGTGGGCGGATCGCCCGGACGCAGCTTCTTGTAGACCTCGATGAGCGCTTCCATGCGCGTGCTGGTCGTGTCCTTGTCCAGCGTCTCGCTGACGAAGCTGGTCTCGCCGGTATCGACCCGCTTGAAGAGACCCACGATCTGGTCGTTGGTCTCGTAGCCCACGGCACGCAGCAGCTTGGTCGCTTCCAGCTTGCGCTTGCGGTCGACCTTGACGTAGAGCACGTTCTTGGCCGAGGTCTCGAACTCCAGCCAGGCACCGCGATTGGGGATGACCTTGGCGCTGAAGAGCTGGCGGCCGGTGTTGGCGTCCTCGGTGCTGGTGTAGTACACGCCGGGGCTGCGCACGAGCTGGCTGACCACGACGCGCTCCGCGCCGTTGATGATGAAGGTGCCGCGCTCGGTCATGCTGGGGAAGTCGCCCATGTAGACGCGCTGCGCGATGTGCTCGCCGGTCTCATGGATGACGAGCTCGACCTCCACGTACAGCGGTCGGCTGTAGGTCAGGTCACGCGCCCGGCATTCCAGCTGGTCGTACTTGGGCTCGCCGAACTCATAGGCGTTGAAGTGCAGCTCCATGGACTTGCCAGTGAAGTCCGAGATGGGGCTGATCTCATCAAGAAGGTCTCGCAGGCCCCGCTCCACGAACCAGTCGTACGACTTGCGCTGAAGCTCGATCAGGTCAGGGATGGGCAGGACCTCAGGGATCCGCGAGTAACGTACGCGCTCCAACGTCATGGGCGCACGCCGACGATCGACTTCAGACACGGTCATGGGGCACTCCTGGCCTCAGGGAGAGGCAATCAAGGCACGGGAATCCGACCACATGGGTCGTTGAAAGGAAAAGGGCCGCGCTCACCGACCGCCTACGATACCGCAGTCGGCCCGATCCCGTCAAACGCCAGTGGGCCCACGCCCGTGGGCCCACGGTTACGTGCTTGTCAAGCGGACGCAGGCGGGAACCTGCATCGTTCAGCGGTCGAAGCACCAAGTATGAGTCCCCGCACCATGCCTGGAGGCTGGCACGGAGAGGGGCCATGGCGGCCACGGCTCACGAAAGCCCAGGCGAGCCGATGAGGGGAACCCGTCGGGCTCCCCTCATCATCCGAGCGGCGGGTAGCCTACTTGATGTCGACCTTGGCGCCCTGCTCCTCGAGCGCGGCCTTGATCTTCTCGGCCTCGTCCTTGTCCACGCCTTCCTTGACGGCCTTGGGGGCGGCATCGACGACGTCCTTGGCCTCCTTTAGGCCGAGGCCGGTCAGCTCGCGCACGACCTTGATGACGGGGATCTTGTTGGGGCCGACCTCGGTCAGCACGACCTCGAACTCGGTCTGCTCTTCGACGGCTTCGGCCGCTTCAGCCGCGGGCGCGGCGGCGACGGCAGCAGCAGGGGCGGCGGCAGTGACGCCATAACGCTCCTCGAAGGCCTTGATGAACTCGGACAGCTCCAGCACGGTCATGCCGTCGATGGCTTCGAGCAGATCTTCCTGGGAAAGCTTGGCCATGGGTTGTCGTTTCCTTCCGTGGGGTGGTGATGAGGACAGGTATCAGTGAGAACTAGGCGGCTTCGGCAACGGTGTCACGCTGCTCCTTGAGCTGCACCAGGCCGTAGCCGAGATTGCGCAGCGGAGCCGCCAGAAGACCGGCCATCGTGCTCAGTGGTGCGGCCATGCCACCCGCCAGCTGGGCTAGCAGCACTTCGCGGCCGGGCAGCTTGGCGAGCGCGGCCACCACGGCCGCGTCGACCGTCGCGCCGTTCAGGGCAGCGCCACGGATCTGGACCGAGAAGGGCTTGGTGGCATCCATCAGGCCCTTGGCGAGCGACGACTCGTCTGCCGCGCCGACAGCGATGGCGCTGGGACCGGTCAGTAGCGGGATCAACTCCGGGCGACCGGCTTGTTCAGCAGCGATCTTGGCCAGGCGGTTCTTGATGACCCGATACTGGATGTCCTTCGCGCGCAACTCGCGGCGCACCTTGTGCAGATCAGCCACCGACAGGCCGCGATGGTCAGAGACGATCGTGGTGTCCGCCTCCTTGAGGAGCTCGACGAGCTCCGCCACGGCTGCCTGCTTGGCTTCTGTGGGCATATGACCTCCTTTCCTTGGGAACGACGCGCGGACGCGACGCTCCTGTGTGTCCCGCACAGGAGCGTCGGTCGCTGCGACACGCAGCCCCGGACGGAGGTCCGGTTCGACACCTGCCTTGGCGTGCCCGTCGGCGTCCCCGCGACTCGCGGTCCGGTCGACGATTTCGGTCCGATCCGGCGAACCGACATGGTCGGCTCGCGGCACGGAAGCCGGAGGGCTTCCTCGGACGCATCGCGGTCTCTGGCGGAACGATTCTTCGATTGGACGGGGAGCACCCCGTCAACGCTGGACTACGGGCTGAAGGCGCCCGCTGCCGTCAGGCCGACGCCCGGGCCAGGAGACCCGGGACATCCACGCGGATGCCGGGGCCCATGGTGGACGCGACGGTAAGGCTCTTGAAGTACTGGCCCTTGACCTCCTTGGGACGCGCGCGGTTGATGGCGTCGGTGAGGGCCGCGAGGTTATCGACCAGCATGTTCGGCTCGAAGACGGCTTTGCCGAAGGGCACATGGATGATGCCACCCTTGTCGACCTTGAACTCGATGCGGCCACCCTTGAGCTCGTTGACGACCCGCTCGACGTCGAAGGTGACGGTGCCGGCCTTGGGGTTGGGCATGAGCCCGCGGCGACCCAGGATGCGGCCGAGCTTGCCCACACGACCCATCATGTCAGGCGTGGCGACGGCCACGTCGAATTCGAGCCAGCCGCCCTCGATCCTCTCGGCGAGATCGTCGGCGCCCACGACGTCGGCGCCGGCGGCGGCGGCCTCAGCAGCCTTGTCGCCCTCGGCGAAGACCGCCACACGCACGACCTTGCCGCTGCCGTGTGGGAGCGCCACGGTGCCACGCACCATCTGCTCGGCGTGACGGGGGTCGACGCCGAGGCGGATGTGTGCCTCGACGGAGGCGTCGAACTTGGTGGTAGAGGTCTCCTTGAGCAGCGCCATGGCCTCGTCGGGCTCATAGGACTTGTCGTGCTCGACGAGTTTGGCGGCGTCCTGATACCGCTTGCCGTGCTTGCCCATGTGGCGGTTCCTTTCATCGCGGCCGCTGGCGGCCTCCCCCTTCCTGACGCGGGGTGGACGTGCCGGTTGGCGGTCTGGAGTCGCTCTGGCCCGTCCGCACCGGCTCGCGGATGGTAGCCTGCTGGTGCTAGTCGACGACCTCGATACCCATCGAGCGAGCCGTTCCGGCGATCACGCGTGCGGCCATCTCGGGGTCATTCGCGTTGAGGTCAGACTTCTTGATCTCAGCGATCTCGAGCAGCTGCGCCTGCGTGACTCGGCCCACGTAGCCTTCCCGGCCAGTGGCGCCGGAGCCCTTCTCCACGCCAGCCGCTTTGCGCAGCATGTCAGCCGCGGGCGGCGTCTTGAGCACGAAGGTGAAGCTGCGGTCCTCGAAGATGGTGATCCGAGCGGGGATGATCTGCCCGCTTTGGGCGGCCGTCCGCTCGTTGTAGGTCTTGGTGAACTCGACGATGTTGATGCCGTGCGGGCCCAGCGCGGTGCCCACAGGAGGGGCCGGCGTGGCTTTTCCGGCGGGCAGCTGCAGGGTCAGGACGGTGCGGATCTTCTTGGCCATCGGTTCGTCTCGTTCTACCTCGTTGTCATCAGGATGCGGGTCGCGTGACTAGAGCTTCTCGACCTGCAGGAAGTCCAGCTCCACGGGTGTCTCACGCCCGAAGATGCTGACCAGGACCTTGAGCTTGTTGCGCTCGGGATTGACCTCGTCGACGGTGCCGATGAACTCGGCGAAGGGACCGTCGGTGACTCGCACCGACTGGCCCTTGGTGAACGCGACGCGGTACTTGGGTGTCTCCACTCCCATCTGGCGCAGGATCTGCTTGACCTCGTGCTCTTCGAGCGGTACCGGCTCATTGCGTGAACCGGGGATGTTTCCGCCGCCGACGAAGCTGGTCACGCCTGGCGTGTTGCGCACCACGAACCATGACTCGGGATCGAGGATCATCTCCACCAGCACATAGCCGGGGAAGACCTTCTTCTGTACGGTGACACGCTGTCCGCCACGGATCTCGATCTCATCCTCTTCGGGGACGAGGACCTGGTAGATCTTGTCTTCCATGCCCATCGTCTCGATGCGATGCTCGAGGTTGGTCTTGACCTTCTTCTCGTAGCCCGAGTAGGTGTGGATGACATACCAGCGCTTCTCCGGCTGCGCCGACTCGGTCAGATGCTCAAGAAAGCTGGTCATCTAGAAGGTGTCCGTGATGAAACGGAGCACGCTGGTCCAGAGCAGGTCCCAGAACCCGATGTAGAGCCCGAAGATGCCGCTGATCACGAAGACGAGGATCGTCAGGTTGCGGACATGCTCCCGCGTGGGCCATGTCACCTTCTTCAGTTCTGACCAAGACTCGGTCAGGTATTGGCGGATTCTTCCGATCACGAGTCTTTTCGATGCCTCATCTGGGGCTGCTGTTGGAGGTGGCAGGCGCGGCGGGACTCGAACCCACAACCCCTGGTTTTGGAGACCAGTGCTCTGCCAAATTGAGCTACGCGCCTACGCTGAGCCTTTGCCCCCTACTTGGTCTCGCGGTGAAGTGTATGTCTTCGGCAGCGAGGACAGTAGCGACGCAGCTCGATACGAGCAGGATCGTTCCTTTTATTCTTCTCCGTCGTATAGGTGCGCTCCTTGCATTCGATGCAGGCAAGCGTGATGACGGGTCTGTTTTCAGCTTTGGCCACTGCAGTCTAGTCCTCGACCGAGATGATGGCGCCGGCGCCGACGGTGCGGCCACCCTCACGGATGGCGAAACGCTGGCCGGGCTCGAGCGCGATGGGCGTGATGAGCTCGACGTCCATGTCGACGTGGTCGCCGGGCATGATCATCTCGGCACCGCCCTGGAGGCTGATGGCGCCGGTGACGTCGGTGGTGCGCAGGTAGAACTGCGGGCGGTAGCCGTTGTAGAAGGGGGTATGGCGGCCACCCTCCTCCTTGGTCAGCACGTAGACCCGGGCGGTGAACCTGGTGTGCGGCTTGATGGAGCCGGGCTTGGCGAGCACCTGGCCGCGCTCGATCTCGTCACGCTCGATGCCACGCAGCAGCGTGCCGATGTTGTCGCCGGCCTGGCCCGAGTCGAGCAGCTTGTTGAACATCTCGACGCCGGTGACGACCACCTTGCGGGTGGCCTTCATGCCGATCATCTCGATCTCCTCGCCCACGTTGACCGTGCCACGCTCGACACGGCCGGTCGCGACGGTGCCGCGGCCCTTGATGGAGAAGACGTCCTCGACGGGCATCAGGAAGGGCTTGTCCACCGCGCGCTCGGGGGTGGGGATGTAGGAGTCGACCGCGTCCATGAGCTCGGCGATGCAGGCGTAGGCCGGGTCGCTGACGTCGTCGGGGGCCTCGAGCGCCGCGAGCGCGGAGCCGCGCACCACCGGCAGGTCGTCACCGGGGTACTCGTACTTGCTCAAGAGCTCGCGCACCTCGAGCTCGACGAGCTCGAGCAGCTCCTCGTCGTCGACCATGTCGACCTTGTTGAGGAAGACCACCACGTAGGGCACCTCCACCTGGCGGGCCAGCAGGATGTGCTCGCGCGTCTGGGGCATGGGGCCGTCGGTGGCCGCGACCACCAGGATGGCGCCATCCATCTGGGCGGCACCGGTGATCATGTTCTTGATGTAGTCGGCGTGCCCGGGGCAGTCGACGTGGGCGTAGTGACGATGGTCGGTCTCGTACTCGACGTGGGCGATGGCGATGGTGATGCCGCGCTCACGCTCCTCGGGGGCGTTGTCGATGGTGTCGAAGGCACGGTACTTGGCCTCGCCCTTCAGGGCCAGGTACTTGGTGATGGCCGCCGTCAGGCTGGTCTTGCCGTGGTCGATGTGACCGATGGTGCCGATATTGACGTGGGGCTTGGTGCGCTGGAACTTCTGCTTGGCCATCCTAGTAATCCGCTTGGCCCCCGGACACGCGCACCGGGATGGTGGGCGAGTAGGAGGTGATCAGGTGGAGCCCACATTGGGATTTGAACCCAAGACCTCTTCCTTACCAAGGAAGTGCTCTGCCGCTGAGCTATGTGGGCGCGCTGGGCGATTGTGGGCTCTTCTTTCGAGAGGACGCCGTTGGTGTTGGTGGGCAGGGAGGGAATCGAACCCCCACAGTCGAAGACGGCTGATCTACAGTCAGCGGAGCTCACCACCTGCTCAACCTACCCGTGTTTCCGTGCGCCCCTCGAGGCCGAAGCCCCTGTGGTGAGGGAGGACACAGCGTCCTCTTCAGTTGGAGCCGACGACGGGACTCGAACCCGGAACCTGTGGTTTACAAAACCACTGCTCTGCCAATTGAGCTACGTCGGCGGCGACGCTGAATGGTAGCGTACCATCGCCAAGATCCGCAAGCACGGACCCCGGCCGCCCGTCGGGGGATAGCAAATACTTCAAATCCAAGGAGACAGTGACAGAGGCGCTGTTCGACCCACCGGGCGGGTCATCGGACGGAGCGGCACCCCTGGCTCCGCTGTTTCACCCACCGGGCGGGTCATCGGACGGAGCAGCACCCCTGGCTCCGCTGTTTGACCCACCGGGCGGGTCATCGGACGGAGCAGCACCCCTGGCTCCGCTGTTTGACCCACCGGGCGGGTCATCGGACGGAGCAGCACCCCTGGCTCCGCTGTTTCACCCACCGGGCGGGTCATCGGACGGAGCGGCACCCCTGGCTCCGCTGTTTGACCCACCGGGCGGGTCATCGGACGGAGCGGCACCCCTGGCTCCGCTGTTTCACCC
Source organism: uncultured Chloroflexia bacterium (assembly GCA_963838115.1). Classification (GTDB taxonomy): domain Bacteria; phylum Chloroflexota; class Limnocylindria; order Limnocylindrales; family CSP1-4; genus JAFMJV01. Next base: position 250,129 of record CAWIPU010000003.1, on the reverse strand, counting down.
ACCGGGCGGGTCATCGGGCGGAGCAGCGCCCCTGGCTCCGCTGTTTCACCCACCGGGCGGGTCATCGGGCGGAGCGGCACCCCTGGCTCCGCTGTTTCACCCACCGGGCGGGTCATCGTCATGCCTCGGCAACAGGGCACGCCTCAGCCGGGCTCGGGCGACGCCGAAGTTGGCGGTGCCTCAGGCAGAAGGTCGTCGCTCTGGAGTTCGGATGGATCGGCGACCGGCGCCTGGTCCGACGATCCCTCGACGCCACGTAGCTCGGTCGCGTCGGCGGCGGCTGGTGCGCCACCGTCGGCAGCCGTCGCTTCGTCAGTGATCGGCGCTCGGTCGTCCGATACCTCGGCTGGCGCTCGGTCGTCCGATACCTCGGCTGGCGGCTCGACCTCAGCTGGCGGCTCGACCTCGGCTGGCGGCTCGACCTCGGCTGGCGGCTCCGACATCTGTAGCCGCTCGGCTTCAGGCAGGTCGCGCTGAGAGGCGGCCTCGAAAAGGAATACCGAACCTGCCACCGACGCGTTGAGCGAGGCGACCTTGCCACGCATGGGGATGCGTGCCATGAGGTCGACGCGCTTGCGCACCTTGGCATCGAGTCCGCGACCCTCGGAGCCGGTGACGATGACCACAGGGCCGCGCAGATCGACCTCGCGCACCGTCATCGAGGCGCCGCCATCGGCACCGATGACGCGCACACCCCGAGCGTGCAGGTCGACCAGGCCGGAGGCCAGGTCGGACAGGGGCACCAGCAGCAGGTGCTCAACGGCACCGGCTGATGTCTTGATGGCGGCAGGGCTGATGGGCGCCGCCCCACGGGTGGGGAAGATGACGCCGTGGACGCCACAAGCCTCAGCCGAACGCAGCAGGGTGCCCACGTTCTGGGGATCCTCAAGGTGGTCGAGGGCCAGCAGGAAGGGTGGCTCGCCCCGCGACTTGGCCAGCGCCAGGACCTCATCGAGCGTCGCCCAGCGTCGCGGCGCCACGACCAACGCGATGCCCTGATGCCCGTCGAAGCCGCTGACGGCAGTGATGGTGCCGCCCTCCACCTCCACCACCGGGATACGCAGGGTGGTGGCGTGCAGCACCAGCTGCTCCAGGGCAGCACGACGCTCGGGCACCACCAGCAACCGTCTGGCCTCACGGCGGGCGGCGAAGGCCTCCTCCACCGGCCGGCGACCGGCCACGATCTCCTCGTCGCCGGCCAGCATCTCGGCGGGCGCCGGACCCATCGCTGGGCGCCCGCCGAAGGGGCGCTCGTGACGGTCCCACTCGCCACGCGGCCGACGAGGTCCCGCATCGCGATCCCATGGCCCACGGGCGGGGCGGGGTCCGCCACGCCGGTCACGCTGGCTGTACTCGATCCGTCGCTGCGGGGGTGGCCCGTCGCGACGAGGGCGTTCACCGGGCGGCCCACCCCACGAGCGGTCATTGCGTCGGTCGGGCCGCTCGTCCGGCCGAACCGTTGGGCGCGGATCGTAGGGTCGAGAGCCCGGCCTGGCCCCGTAGGAGCGATCACCCGGCTTGGCGCCGTATGGTCGCGGTCCGGTCGGTCGATCGCCATAGGGCCGTCCACCGCGCGGCGGTCCACCCGGCCTCGCGTCGTAGGGCCGAGGACCGGCCCTGCCTTGGGGTTTGCCGCCGTATGGCCGCGGGCCGGATGGTCGATCAGCCCGGGGCGGTGCGTCTCGGTGCGGCCCCTCTGGCGGCGTCCCGCCGGCGGCTGGTCGTTCACCGCCCCGGCCAGCATCGCCGCCCCGGCCAGCATCATCGCCCCGGCCACCGTCGTCGGCTCGATCAGGTTCAGGTCCGGTTGCTCGCTCGCGTCGCTCGTCGGTCATTTTCTGCTCCTTCGCCAGCGCTGGCCATCGGGCGAGTCTTCGACAAGGATCCCGACCGCCGCGAGCGCATCGCGCAGCTCATCACTGCGGGCCCAGTCACGTTTGGCACGGGCATCGATGCGGGCCTCCAGCATCGTCACCAGCTCGGCATCAAGCTCGGCGCCGCCCTCATCGAGCACTCCCAGCACGCCGTCGAGCTCACGGATGGCAGCCGCACCGCGGCGGGCGTCCGAGGTGGAGAACGAGCGAGCCGCCATCCGGCTGTTGAGGTCGCGGACCAGGTCGAACAGCGCCGCCAGCGCGGCTGAGATGTTGAGATCATCCTCGATGCCGGCGACGAATGCCTCGCGCGCGGACGCCAGCGCCGGCAGCAGTGACTGGTCGTCCGGACGCTCCTCCGCGTACGCATCGAGCGCGGCCAGCGCCGTGCTGATGCGATCGATCGCCGCGGTCGCACTTTCCAGGGAGCGCTCGCTGAACTCCAGCGGCGAGCGGTAGTGGACGGCCGTCAGCGCAAACCGCAGAGCCCGGGGACTGATGCCCGCGGCGTAGACGTCGGACGGACGGCTGAAGTTGCCGCTGCGCTTGGCCATCTTGGCGCCGCCCATGCGCAGGTGCGCACAGTGCAGCCAGGTGCGCACGAAGGGCAGACCGGTGGCCGCCTCCGACTGGGCCATCTCATCCTCGTGGTGCGGAAACACCAGATCGATGCCGCCGGTGTGGATGTCGAAGGTCGGCCCCAGGTAGCGCATGCTCATGGCCGAGCACTCGATATGCCAGCCGGGACGACCCTCACCCAGCGAGGTCTGCCAGCTGGGCTCACCCGGCTTCTTTGCCTTCCAGAGCGCGAAGTCGCGGATATCGTCCTTCTCATACTCGTCCGATTCCACGCGCTCACCACTGCGTTGGCCGTCGGGATCGAGGCGCGCCAGCTTCCCGTAGGCTGGCCAGGAGGCGATGCGGAAGAAGACCGAGCCATCGTCGGTCTGATACGCGTGACCCTTCTGCATGAGCGTTTGGATGAGCGCCACCATGTCATCGATGTGCTCGGTGGCGTGAGGCATCACGTCCGGGGCGAGGATGCCCAGGCGGCCGAGATCCTCGAGGAATGCCGCGGTGAACCCCGAGGTCAAGTCGCCGATGGGGACGCCGGCGGCGGAAGCATCGCGGATGATCTTGTCGTCGACGTCAGTGATGTTCATGACCCAGGTCACCCGATAGCCGCAGAAGATTAGGGCGCGGCGCACCAGATCGGCGAAGACGAAGGAGCGGAAGTTGCCCACGTGGGCGGGCGCATAGACCGTCGGCCCGCAGCTGTACATGCGCACAAGACCGGGCTCTCGCGACTCGAATGGCTCGATCGCGCCACCAAGCGTGTTACGGAACCGCAAGCTCATCTGGACACCACACTCACAAGGCAGGTCGCGCTGATGACGCGCCCGGCACCTTCGTCGCCACTGAGGTTAGCGGTCGCGGCCTTGACAGACACTTGGTCAGGCTCGACGCCCAGGAGCCCGGCGATGGATCGCGCCATGGCATCAAGCCGACTTCCACCGAGGCGGGGACGAGATCCCAGGATGGTCACGTCCGCACTCTCGACCACGAGGTCGGCCGCCCAGACCCGCCGTACCACCGCCGCCACCAGCTCACGGCTGTCGATGCCGCGTGTGTGCTGCGCTCCCGATGGGAAGAGCCGGCCCAGATCGCCGTCGCCCGATGCGGCAAGCAGCGCATCACACAGCGCATGCAGCACCGCATCGCCATCGGAGTGACCTAGCAGCTGGGGCGCGCCTGCGATCAGCAGGCCCCCGAGTCGCAGCCCGTCGCCCGGTCCGAAGGGGTGACTATCACGACCGTGCGTGACGCGCCGCCGCGCCCCCGCCAGGCGTCGGGCTAGCAGCAGATCTTCCGGCAGGGTCACCTTGATGTTCTCCGCGTCGCCGGGCACGATGGCCACAGCGATCCCATCCCGCGCGAGCAAGTCGGCCTCGTCAGGGATGTCCTCTTCGCCGCGCGCATGAGCCTCAGCGGCGGCCAGCAGCAGCTCGCGACGGGCACCCTGGGGCGTCTGGGCTCGATAGAGGCCGCCACGCTCGGCTGAGGCGGTGATTAGTACGCCATCCACCCGTTTGAGCGCATCGACCACCGGTAGCGCCGGGATGGCCGCGCCGTAGCGCTGCACACCCGCGACCACCCGTGAAACGAGCGCGGGCGACACGAACGGGCGAGCGGCGTCATGAACCAGCACGATCTCGGCATCCGCGGCGCGCACGCCCGCGGCCACCGAGTCCTGGCGCCGGCGACCGCCGGGCACGACGATGGCGCCGAGATCGGCCAACCACGACGTGGCGCCGAGCTCTTCCACCCGCGGGGGCGCGGTGACCAGGATGATGCGCGCCACTTCTGACGCACCAGCGAGGGCCTCCAGCGTCCAGCGCAGGATGGGACGTCCCGCGACGGTCAGCGCGAGCTTGTCGCCTCCGCCCATGCGGCTGCTGCTGCCCGCGGCCACGACGACCGCATCAGCGACGGGTTTTTGGCTCACCCCCCAAGTGTGCCCCGACGGGCGCGATCTTGTCGAAGCGAACGCCTCCCTGCGCGGTAGCGCGCTCAGGAGCTCGAGGCCGGCTCAGCGAAGATCATGCGGCCGGCGACAGTCTGGAGGATCCGGGTCACCGTGACGTCGATCTCGCCTTCGATATGGTCGCTGCCACCCTCCACCACGACCATGGTGCCATCGTCGAGGAACGCCACGCCCTGGCCGGGCTCCTTGCCCTCCTGGATGACCTTGACGCGCAGCTCCTCGCCGGGCAGGAACGCGGGCTTCAGCGCATTGGCCAACTGGTTGAGGTTCATCACTCGCACGCCCTGCAGCTGGGCCATACGGTTGAGGTTGTAGTCAGTGGTCAGGATGGCCGCCTTACGCTTCTGCGCGAGCCCGACGAGCTTGGCGTCGACGGTGGACGAACCCGGGTCATCCTCGGCGCTCATCTCGAGCTCGATGCGGTGGTCCTTCTGCAGCACCGACAAGACGTCCATACCGCGACGGCCACGGTTGCGGCGGCCAGGATGCGCGTCGTCGGCGATGTGTTGCAGCTCACCGAGTACGAAGCGCGGTACCACCAGCAATCCGGACAGGAAGCCGGAGGCGACCACGTCCACGATGCGGCCGTCGATGATGGCGCTGGTATCGAGATAGGTGACCTGGTCGAAGCGGAGCCCCTCCTCCACCGCCTCGGCATCCCGGCGAAACATGCCTAGCTCGCGGATGGCGTCGCTCAGGTCGTCACGTTTGGCCACCGTCAGGCCCATCATGCCCAAGGCCAGCACGACGGAGACACCGACCGGCAACAGGAAGCCAGCCGGACCCGGCAACGCAGTCAGAGGAAGACCCAACAGGAAGCCCATCAACAGGCCCACGAGCAGTCCGATGACGGCGGCTACGAACTCGACGGTGGACATGTCGGTGACCGCCCGCATCAGCCAGCGCGCCGGCACCACGGTGATATAGGGGGCGATGGCAAAGCCCACCACGCCCCAGGCCGCGACCCATCCGGCCAGCATCAGGCGACTCGCGACCGAATCGTCGAGCAGGGAGGCAGAGGTGCCGTCGAAGCCCGTGAGGGCGATCGCCAGGATGACTCCCAGCGCACCCCCCAGCAGGCGGATGAACTTCAGCATGGCCAGTGGACGCTACCAGAATGCGAGAAGAGGCGGTGTCTACCCAGATGTACCAGCGTTGGGATCGAGGACGGCCTCGAGTGCTTCCCGCAACGAGTCCACGCGAAAGATCTTGAGGCCCTTGGGCAGCGGTGCCCCGGATGCGCTGCTGGCGCCCTTCGGGACGAGTGCGCGTCGGAAACCCAGGCGCGCCGCCTCCCGCAGACGCCGCTCGAGTCCGGGCACCGGTCGCACTTCGCCCAGCAGCGAGACCTCACCACAGACCAGCATGTCTGCCGGCAGAGCCATGTCACGCTGCGAAGCGGCGATGGCAAGTGCGAGCGGCAGGTCCAGTGCCGGCTCACTGGCGGTCAGGCCACCCGCGAGGCTGGCATAGACGTCGCGGCCGCTGACGTCGATGCCGCCCCGGCGTGCGAGCACGGCGATCAGCAGCGCCAACCGGTTGCTGTCCAGACCGGCCACGGTGCGGCGTGGTGGACCCATGCCGCCTGCCGGTGCCACCAGCGCCTGCACTTCCACCAGTAGTGGACGGCTGCCTTCGAGCACGGCCGCCACGGCCACCCCGGGCGCTTCGCGGTGGCCGCTGCCAAGGAACGCAGCCGCGGTGTCCTGCACCTCGTGCAGCCCATCGGCGGTCATCTCCATGACGCCCACTTCCTCGGTGGACCCGTGCCGGTTCTTGAGTGCGCGCAGCAGGCGCAGCGAGCCGTAGCGATCTCCTTCCAGCATGAGGACCGCGTCGACCAGATGCTCCAGCGTTCGTGGTCCTGCCAATGTGCCGTCCTTGGTGACGTGGCCGACCAGCAGCACGGGCACCCCGTACTGACGTGCGAACGCCCCCAGCTGGGCAGCCGACTCACGCACCTGCCCCACCGAGCCGGGCGGTCCGTCGAGCCCATCGATCTCGACGGTCTGGATGGAGTCGACCACGAGCAGCGCCGGCCGTACCGAGGCTGCCGCAGTGATGATGGCTGCCACATCGGTGCCGGCCAGCACGGTCAGGGCCTCGTCGGCGGGCCCTTCAGTCAGCCCCAGGCGCGTGGCGCGCAGGTGCAGTTGCGAAGCTGACTCCTCCGCACTCGCATAGAGGACGGTGGCACCATCGGACTCGACGGCGACGGCAGCGGCGAGCGCTCCAGCTACCTGCAGCACCAGCGTCGACTTGCCGATGCCTGGCTCGCCACCGAGGAGCAGGATCGACCCCGGCACCAAGCCGCCACCCAACAAGCGATCGACCTCTGGCAGGCCGGTCGGACAGCGAGCGGTCACGGTAGCGGCCAGCGTCCCCAGGGGCTGCGGTTCCACATTCGCCGGTAGAGCACCGACCCGTCCTTGCGACCGTCGCTCGGACGGCCGGATCAACGTTTCCACCAACGCGTTCCAGGCGCCACAGCTCCGGCACTGCCCTTCCCACTTGGGGAACCTGGACGAGCATGCCTGACAGACATACTCACTGGCTGACCGGGAGCGAGCCACAGCCTGGCCTAGAGGGCCTCGACGGGGGTCTTCTCCGTAACGGACTCGATCGATAGGCCGGAGTCCTCCGAACGGTCGACGCGCACCGTGTCGCCGGCCTTGAAGGTGCCCAGCAGGAGCGCTTCCGCGAGCGGATCCTCGATCATGTTCTGGATGACACGTCGCAGCGGCCGGGCGCCGTAATCGACGTCGTAGCCGAGCTTGATGACGTGATCCTTGGCCGCTTCGGTCACTTCCAAGTCGATCTGCTGGGCCATGAGCTGCTTGCGCACTCGCGCCAGCAACAGTTCCACGACCTCACGGATCTCCTCCACGCTCAGCGAGCGGAACACGACCTGGGAATCGATGCGATTGAGGAACTCGGGGCGGAAGCTCGACTTGAGCTGCTCGAGTACCTTGGTCTTCATGCGCTCGTACTGCGCCTCTCGCTCCTTGCCCTCGTCAGGCGAGACCGGCCGGAAGCCGAGCGAGGTGTCCTTCAGCAGATCCCTGGCGCCGACGTTGCTGGTCATGATGATGATGGTATTGCGGAAGTCCACGCGACGGCCCTTGGCATCGGACAGGTGCCCGTCCTCCAGGATCTGCAGCAGCATGTTGAAGACCTCGGGATGCGCCTTCTCGATCTCGTCGAGCAACACCACCGAGTAGGACTTGCGCCGCACGGCCTCGGTCAGCTGACCGCCCTCCTCGAAGCCGACATAGCCGGGCGGGGCACCCACCAGGCGGCTGACATTGTGACGCTCCATGAACTCACTCATATCGATCTTGATGAGCGAGTCCTCACTGCCGAACATGAACTCGGCAAGCGTCTTGGCCAGCTCCGTCTTGCCCACCCCGGTGGGACCCAGGAAGATGAACGAGCCGATCGGTCGCTTGGGATCCTTGAGGCCGGCGCGAGCGCGGCGAACGGCCTTGGACACGGTGTCGATGGCCTCGTTCTGGCCGATGACCCGCATGTGCAGTGCAGCCTCCATCTCGAGCAGCCGCTGGGACTCCTCCTTGGCGATGCGTGTGACCGGGATACCCGTCCACAGCGCCACCACCTGGGCGATGTCCTCATCGGTCACCTCCGGCGTCTCAGCCGCCAGTGCCGCCTTCCAGTCACTGCGCAACTGGTCGGCGCTGGCCCTGGCCGCGGATTCAGCATCGCGCAAGTCTTGCGCACGCTCGAAGTCCTGGTCGTTGACCGCGGCGTCCTTCTCCTTGACGATGCGTTCGAGCTCCTTCTGGCTGGCTTTCAACTCTGGCGGCGTGGTGCTGTAGCGGAGGCGCACGCGGCTGGCAGCCTCGTCGATGAGGTCGATGGCCTTGTCCGGCAGATGCCGGTCGGTGATGTAGCGGATGGACAGATCCGCCGCCGCACGACAGGCCTCATCGGTGATCTTGACACGGTGGTGCTGCTCGAAGCCTTCGCGGATGCCGAAGAGGATGTCGATCGTTTGCTCCAGCGTGGGCTCCTCGACCATGACCGGCTGGAAGCGGCGCTCGAGGGCGGCATCCTTCTCGATGTACTTGCGGAACTCGTCGAGCGTGGTGGCACCGATGCACTGGAGCTCACCACGCGAGAGCGGTGGCTTGAGGATGTTGGCGGCGTCGATGGCGCCTTCGGCCGCGCCAGCTCCCACGAGCGTGTGCAGTTCGTCGATGAAGAGGATGGCGTCCTTGCTGTTGCGCAATTCCTCGATGATCTTCTTGAGGCGCTCCTCGAACTCACCGCGGTACTTGGTCCCAGCCACCAGCGAGCCGATGTCCAGCGTCAGGACACGCTTGTCAGCCAGCGATTTAGGGATGTCCCCCGAGACGATACGGTGGGCCAGGCCCTCCGCGATAGCGGTCTTGCCCACCCCGGGCTCGCCGATCAACGCGGGATTGTTCTTGCGGCGACGCGACAGGATCTGCACGACGCGCTCGATCTCCTTCTCGCGCCCGATGACCGGGTCGAGCTTGCCACTGCGGGCGGCTTCGGTGAGGTTGATGCCGAGCTGGTCGACGGTAGGTGTCTTGCTGCCCCCGCCTCGCTTGGCATCACCGCTGCCACTACTGCTCGAGCCCGACGCGCTGGACTGGCTGAGGACGCGGATGACCTCATGGCGGACCTTGTCAAGGTTCACACCGAGGGATTCCAGGACGCCCGCGGCGATGCCCTCACCCTCGCGAACCAGGCCTAGTAGGAGGTGTTCGGTGCCGATGTAGTTGTGGCCCAGGCGGCGGGCTTCGTCGATGGCCAACTCGATGACACGCTTGGCCCGGGGGGTCAGGCCCACCTCGCCGACTACAGGGCGATCACCGCGGCCGATGATGAACTCGACGGCGGTGCGGACCTTGGGCAGCTCGACATTCATGTTCTCGAGCACGCGGGCAGCCACGCCTTCTCCTTCGCGGACGAGTCCGAGGAGCAGGTGCTCCGTGCCGATGTAGTTGTGGTTGAAGCGCTGCGCCTCGTCCTGGGCTAGCGTCAGGACCTTGCGAGCGCGGTCGGTGAACTTGTCGAACCGATCCATAGGGGCTGGCGACGACTCCTTGCAGGCGACCCCTTGACGGCCGCGGAGTCATGCTACCACCGCTCTCGCCTCAATAGACCCGACAGTGGCCGAAGAGGCTCGGTGTCGTCACTCCATCGTCATGCGCGGCTACGCCGCGTCCACACTCGGGGTGTGAGGCGCGGCGTGCGAGTGTCCGGTGCCATGCGGCTGCGCGCCTCAGGCGGGACGCTGGCAGCTGCGACCGGAAAGGGCTACTCCTTTTCCGGCTCGTCCTTGGCGTCGTCGGTGACCGCCTCCGTGGCGGCACTGGCCAACTCGTCGATCTGGGTATCACCCTCATCAACTGCCGCCTTTTCGACGGCAGCGACCTCGAGTTCACTGGGGCTCTCCGACGCAGCGGTCGGAGTTTGCCCCTTGGGTGCGGCAACGGCCGCACTGGTGGTCGCTTCGGCTTCAGGCTCGGGCTCGGCTTCGGCTTCAGGCTCGGTCTCAGCTTCAGGCTTGGCTTCGGCTTCAGGCTCGGGCTCGGCTTCGGCTTCAGGCTCGGTCTCAGCTTCAGGCTTGGCTTCGGCTTCAGGCTCGGGCTCGAGCTTCAGGCTTGGCTTCGGCTTCAGGCTCGGTCTCGGCTTCGGCTTCAGGCCCGAGGGCCCCAGGGAGCTCCTCGGTCGCTTCGGCTGTCTCAGCGGGCTCAGCGGCTGGTTCAGCCGGCGCGGCCTCCGCCGTCGCCTCGGTGTCGCCCGTCTGCGCCGCATCCTGCTCGGCGATCTGCTGGCGTACCTGCGCGAACGCCGCGGCCAGCGTGTTGTCGATGCCGCCCTCAGGCTCCTGGATGGCCTGCGAACGGTCGTAACCGCCACGCTCACCCCGCGGCCGTCGCTCACGCGCTGGTCGCACCGGAGCTTCCTCCGCCTGCTTCAGGCTGAGGCCCAGGCGATGACGCTCGGAGTCGAGTGAGATGACCTTCAGCTTGATGGTTTGGCCCTCGTGCACCACATCGCCCGGATGGGCGACCCGTTGGTGCGAGAGCTCACTGATATGGATGAGACCCTCCAGGCCGTCCTTGACGCGGACGAAGGCGCCGAAGTTGACGATCTTCGTCACGGTGCCATCGACCAGGTCGCCGACCTTGAGATCAGCCACCGTCGACTGCCATGGGTCGGGCAGCAGGCGGCGGATCGAGAGGCTGATGCGACCACGCTCGTGGTTGATGTCGATGACCTCGGCCTCGACCTCGTCGCCGACCTCGTAGGCACCCTCAGGGTTGTTGACCTTGTTCCACGACAGCTCGCTCTTGTGCACCAGACCGTCGATCCCGCCGAGATCGACGAAGATGCCGAATGGCGCGATGGAACGGACGGTACCGGTGACCTTCTGGCCGGTCTCAAGACTGCTGAAGAGTTCGTCGCGCTTCTCCCGGCGCTCCTCGTACAGCGCGACCTTCTCCGAGAGGATCAGGCGGTTGGCCTTGCGGTTCACCTCCAGGATCTTGAGACGCAGCTTGCGGCCGACATATGGCTGCAGCTTCTCGGCGATCTCCTGGGCCGCGTCGCGCGGCTGGTCGTTCTGGGGTCGGCGCGGGAAATCGACGATCTGGCTGATGGGCACGAAGCCGCGGATGCCGCAATCGACGATGAGGCCGCCCTTGTTGTGGTCGATGACCGGGGCGTCGATGATCTCGCCCTCGTCGAACTGCTCCTGCATGGAGCGCCACTTGCGCTCAAGACCGGCACGACGCAACGAAAGGACCGCATGACCGTCTGCGGACTCGGGCTGGAGGACGTAGACGAGGACCGTGTCGCCGACGTTCAGGTCAGGCTGTGACTCATTGTTGCGGCCATAGAGTTCGCGGTTGCTGACGACGCCCTCGGACTTGGCACCGACGTCCACGAGCATCTCATCCTTGTCGATGCGGACGATCTTGCCCTCGACCACGTCACCATGTTTGAGGCTGGGGATATCACCCGGCTGTTCCGCGAGGAGCTCCTCCATGGTGGTCGGCTCCGGCCGCGGGTCGACCGGGGCTGGGGCTTCCTCGGCCGGCGCTTCCGGCGTGGGCGCTTCGACAGGGCCCTCCGGGGCCAGCGCTTCGTCAGTGGGCGCATCGGAGGCGGCTGCCTCAGCCTGTGGTCCCTCGGCTGGAGCGTCCTCGGCTGGAGCGTCCTCGGCTGGAGCGTCCTCGGCTGGAGCGTCCTCGGCTGGAGCGTCCTCGGCTGGAGCGTCCTCGGCTGGAGCGTCCTCGGCTGGAGCGTCCTCGGCGGGTGCTCCGTCGGCTGGAGCGTCGACGTCGGCGGGTGCTCCGTCGGCAACGGCCTCTGCGGTCGCTTCGACCGGCGCATCGGGCGTGGGTGTCTCGACCTCTACGGGAGTCTCTGCCTCTGCTGGGGACTCGACCTCTGCGGGGGTCTCTGCCTCTTCGGCAGCGGCCGTCTCACTCGACTCCGACTCGGTTGTAGCCGCGACAGGGGCCTCCGCGGCTGTGGCCTCGGTGGCTGCGTTCGCTGTCTGGGACTCGCTGGCGGTGCTCTCGGTGTCGGTGGTCTTCGGCTCTTCTACGGTCAACTGTTCGATCTCCTTGATGGATAGGCTCCCGCCTCCTGAGCATGCGCAAAGCCCGGGCAGGAACCCGGGCCTCTTGAGCGGCGGTGTGTCTTCCGTGGCCAGATAGGCGGGATGACTCCTCCGTGTCCGGGTCTGCTGGGTCTACGTATTTCTCATTCGGTAGGGCCCGAGCATGCTATCACGGGCGGAAGCGGGCAACAATGGGGGACCATGCCTGAACTCCCCGACCTGCGTATCCTCGCGGACGCTTTCACGACGGCTCTTTCCGGGCGCGCCCTGGAGGCGTCCGCCCTCAAGCAGTCTTTGGTCTTGCGCGGGACCGGAGCAGAGCTTCACGGCTTTGCTGGACGGCGCCTGGAACGCGTCATCCAGCGGGGCAAGTTCCTGATCCTGGACTTCGGCGCCGATCGCATCGTGGTCAACGCCATGCTCACCGGGCGCTTTGGCCTCGTGACGCCAGAGACACGGGCCTTCAGCTCGACCGCGCTGGTCCTCCGGTTCGGACCGCGTGACCGCGTTCCGCTCGGCACGTCAACGGCCAAGTGGACCCGCGGCGCGGCCTGGCTGCCGAACGATGGTGCGATCGCGGAGTTGCGCTATCGAGACCCCAAGAAGATGGGCAAGGTGTATCTGCTGCCCCACGATATCGCGCGTGAGGTGGCGGGCTGGGAGGCGCTGGGGCCAGACATCGATGACCCGGAACTCGATCTGGCGACCTGGCAAGCGCGCATCCGCCGGCACAACGGCGAGTTGGGCAACCTGCTGAAGAACCAGGCGTTCGTGGCCGGCATCGGCAACGCCTACAGCGATGAGATCCTGTGGCAAGCGCGCATCGCGCCATTCCGCAGACGAGCGTCCCTGGCGACCGAAGAATTGGCCGCCCTATGGCAAGCCGCCCGGGAGGTGGTGCTGTGGGCGATCAAGGAGCTGCGCCGGAGGGTGCCGCCGACCTTCGAAAAGCAGTCTCGAGACTTCCTCCGCGTGCACTTGCGCGGAGGAGAACCGTGCCTGCGGTGCGGGGCGACTCTGAGCGAGGTCTCGCCCGGCGGCTTCGTCACGACGTGGTGTCGCACCTGTCAGTCGTAACGGTCCGCAGCGGCGAGAGAGTCGCTACGGGGAGTCCGGATCCTGATATCCCGGCATCGACTCGATCTCTTCGATCGACAGGTCGGGAGATACCGGTACCCGGATGACGTCTCCTGTCTCGACGTAGGGCTTCTGGTCCGCCATGCCCTCGTTGGCCCTGATGATGTCACGCCTGCTCGTGCCGAACGCCTCAGCGATCTTCACCAAGGCCTCGCCCTCCTGGACCTGGTAGAGGATCACTGACCCTCCCGTCACAGGCGGAGCCGTGGCGTCACCGGAGCCGCCGGGCGCGATCGAAGGCCCCAGAGAGGGAGTAGCCGTCGGTATGGGGCGCGATGTTGGCTTACCGAGCGCCGAACTCTCCTGCGGCACTGAAGTCGCGTCCGACGAGGCCCCAGGCGTGCCGGAACCGCCCGAACAGCTCCCGAGCAGCAGCGCCACTACCACGACCAGGATGATTGCGCCTCCGATGCCGGCCGCCGCGATGAGCGCCGGCCGCCGGGAGCTGCTGCTTGCGGCCGATCGCGCAGTCATCGACGCCGCTCCCCCAGCGGAAACCGAAGTGGTGCCGAAGAGCGGCTCCTCCGGAACGGCGCCTGTGGCAGCGACCTCCTGGGCATACTTGTACATCTCGCAGCGGGGATACCGATCAGTGAGGCAGAAGCGCTCCTGGAACGCCAACGGCAACACCCCCGGAGGATCCTGCGCCGCGCATCTATGGCTGTGGTCAGGCTGGTTGAGGCGGTAGGCACCATCCTCGGATTGCAGATACGGGCAGATGCTCGACAGCCAGTCCTCTTCCATCGGCGATGTCACCACGGGCGCCACCGCAGGCCGCGTGGGTGGGCGAGGGTCGGCCCTCGGGTCCGCCCCAGTCCCGCCGCCATCCGGCTGGGCTGAAACGTCCCGCGCGCCCGACGGTGTTCCGGGCATGACGACGTCCGCATGAGACTCCGTCGACGGCGCCCCGCCCGCGCCTTCGCTGACGTCGCTCGATGACACGAACACCTCCGGAGGCGGACCCTCGCCGCCCGCCGGCGCAGGCTCGATGCCGGGCATGCGCGGCGGAGGTGGCGACGGTGGCGTCGTCGCTCCTGGTGGCATCCGCGGCGGAGGTGGCGCCGCCGCCTGGCCTGGAATGGCCGCACCAGCCAGCTCACCGCTGCCCGGCATCCGGGGCGGTGACGGCTGCCGGGGCTCCGCCGGCGGTGTCACCCCGCCACTGGGCGACGAGCTGACCGGCTCGTCTTCACGGGGGCCCGGTGTCGGCGGAAGCGTATCGCCACGATCGGTCTGCACTTGCCGATGATAGGGCGTCACCCGCCATCCGGGGTCAGACATGAAGAAGGACCACCTTCACGGCGGTCCGGGCGTGCACCTTCGACAACGCAAAAGACCCCGGCGACGACCTATTTTCCCGAGGGGCTACCCCCTGAGTATCTTCGGCGCTGGAGAGCTTTACTGCCGTGTTCGGGATGGGAACGGGTGTGGCCTCTCCGCTAGAGTCACCAGGATCTTGTGCGTGTGTTCTCGTGAGGACGTGATCGGAGACGCCGGACACTCCGGCGTGCAAGCCTGAACTTCGTTTCCTGCCGCGGTGCGAACGACATGTCGCACAGACGCGGTGAAATCTTTCCGGACCTTCCTGACAGCTGCCCTTGGTTGGGCTGCTGAAAAAGGTCAAGCCCTCGACCATTAGTACGGCTCAGCTTCACTTGTTACCAAGCTTCCACATGCCGCCTATCAAACAGGTGATCTCCCTGCGGTCTTACCCGGTTAACCCGGTGGGAAACCTCATCTCGAGACTGGCTTCGCACTTAGATGCTTTCAGCGCTTATCCAAACCGAACATAGCTACCCAGCGACGCCCTTGGCAGGACGACTGGCACACCAGCGGTTCGTCCACTCCGGTCCTCTCGTACTAGGAGCAGCTTCTCTCAAGTTTCCTACGCCCACGATGGATAGAGACCGAACTGTCTCACGACGTTCTGAACCCAGCTCACGTACCGCTTTAATTGGCGAACAGCCAAACCCTTGGGACGTACTACCGCCCCAGGATGCGACGAGCCGACATCGAGGTGCCAAACAGGGCCGTCGATGTGAACTCTTGGGCCCTATAAGCCTGTTATCCCCGGGGTAGCTTTTATCCGTTGAGTGATAACCCTTCCACTCGGAGTTACCAGATCACTAAGCCCGACTTTCGTCTCTGCTCGACGTGTAAGTCTCGCAGTCAAGCTCCCTTATGCCTTTGCACTCTACGGCTGGTTTCCATTCAGCCTGAGGGAACCTTTGGGCGCCTCCGTTACTCTTTAGGAGGCGACCGCCCCAGTCAAACTACCCGCCTGCCACTGTCCTGCGCCCGGATAACGGGTCGCGGTTAGAACCAAAACACAACAAGGGTGGTATTTCAACGTCGGCTCCACCGAGGCTAGCGCCCCAGCTTCTCAGCCTCCCACCTATCCTACACGTGCTGAATCCCAATCCAATGACAGGGTGTAGTAAAGCTCCACGGGGTCTTTTTGCCCTATCGCGGGTAACCTGCATCTTCACAGGTACTTCAATTTCGCCGAGTCCCTCGTTGAGACAGCGCCCAGATCGTTACGCCATTCGTGCGGGTCGGAACTTACCCGACAAGGAATTTCGCTACCTTAGGACAGTTATAGTTACTGCCGCCGTTTACCGGGGCTTCGATTCAGAGCGTGAACCCTTCCTCTTAACCTTCCGGCACTGGGCAGGCGTCAGCCCGTATATGTCAGCTTTCGCTTTAGCACGGACCTGTGTTTTTGCTAAACAGTCGCCTGGGCCGTTTCACTGCGGCCTCGACCTAGCAGCAAGCTGCCGGCGAGGCGTCCCTTCTCCCGAAGTTACGGGACCAATTTGCCGAGTTCCTTAACGAGGGTTCTCCCGATCGCCTTGGTATTCTCTACCCGCCTACCTGTGTCGGTTTACGGTACGGTCACCTTTGATCTCGCTAGACACTTTTCTTGCCAGCTTGGCTCACTCGAATCGCGGCTGTTGCCACTCTCATTCGCTTCTCGGCGTTGGATGGGATGACGGATTTGCCTGTCTTCCCCGCCTACCTGCTTAGACGCGTATAGCCATAACACGCTCGAACTACCATGCTGGGTCATGCCCTTGCTCTCACCTGGGTTCAACTCGCCCGCTTCGGAATGACCTATACGGCCAAACCAACCACGGGGTCGCGTTCCCCAGGCGACACCTTGCGGTGCAAACGATCTCTGGTGGTTCCGGAATATCAACCGGATGTCCATCGCCTACGACGTATCGTCCTCGGCTTAGGCCCGACTAACCCTGAGTGGACAAGCCTTCCTCAGGAAACCTTAGGCTTCCGGCGTGTGGGTTTCTCACCCACATTGCGCTACTCATGCCGACATTCGCACTCGTGCACGCTCCAGCCGTCCTTACGATCGACCTTCGCTGCATGCACGACGCTCCCCTACCGCCCGCGGTAAACCGCGGACCCGTAGCTTCGGTAGCAGACTTGAGCCCCGTTGGATCTTCGGCGCGGAATCACTTGACCAGTGAGCTGTTACGCACTCTTTCAATGATGGCTGCTTCTAAGCCAACATCCTGGTTGTCTCAGCGACTCCACATCCTTTCCCACTTAGTCTGCATTTGGGGACCTTAGCTGACGGTCCGGACTGTTTTCCTTTTGACCACGAAGCTTAGCCCTCGTAGTCTGACTCCCGAGCTCTAGAATCACGAGATTCGGAGTTTGATTGGGGTTGGTAAGCGGGAAGCCCCCTAGCCCATTCAGTGCTCTACCCTCGTGATTGAACGCTCGAGGCTATCCCTAAAGATATTTCGGGGAGAACCAGCTATCTCCGGGTTCGATTGGCATTTCACCGCTATCCACAGCTCATCCCCTAGCTTTTCAACGCTAGTGGGTTCGGTCCTCCACGGGACATTACTCCCGCTTCAACCTGGCCATGGGTAGGTCACCCGGTTTCGGGTCTACTGCATGCGACTTGACGCCCTATTCAGACTCGCTTTCGCTTCGGCTCCGTCCTTCTCGGACTTAACCTTGCCACATACAAGTAACTCGTCGGCTCATTCTTCAAAAGGCACGCCATTAGGCTACCGGCAAGCCGGCAACACCCTCTGACTGTTTGTGTGCACGTGGTTTCAGGTACTATTTCACTCCCCTTCCGGGGTTCTTTTCACCTTTCCCTCACGGTACTGGTTCACTATCGGTCGCCAAGAGTGTTTAGCCTTGGACGGTGGTCCGCCCAGATTCCCACATGAGAGACCTTCCACGTGGTACTCAGGTGGCCGACCTGGAGGTCGCTCGCTTCGTCTACAGGGCTATCACCTTCTGTGGCCCGCCTTTCCTGACGGGTTCGACTCACGATCGACTTTGTAACTCCAGTGAAGTCCGGCAGGACCTCAATGTCGACTCCTACAACCCCTGCTCAGAAACGGCTGCCGCCTATCACGCTGAGCTGGTTTGGGCTGTTCCCTTTTCGCTCGCCACTACTCAGGGAATGATCTCTGTTCCTCCCGCTACTGAGATGTTTCAGTTCGCGGACTTACCTCTTTCGGGCCTATGTATTCAGCCCGGAGTGACTGGGCATTACCCCAGCCGGGTTTCCCCATTCGGACACCCCTGGATCAAAGCTTGCTCGCAGCTCCCCAGGGCGTTTCGTCGCCTGCCACGTCCTTCATCGGCTCTTGGCGCCAAGGCATCCACCCCGTGCACTGTGTAGCTTGACCTCTCTCAACAACTCACCCGAAGGTAGTTGCCAAGAGACGTCCGGGAAAATTCACCTTGTCGTTCTATTCCTCGGCAGAAATCGAAGTTTCAAAAAGACTTGGATTTCTTCCGATCACGTCTTCACTTTGTAAGGTGCGGCGAGCCTAGCTCGCACTTCCAGCGATCCGCTGGTCGGTAGCCTCCAAGCCATGCTTGAAGCCCACGGATCAGGGGTTCACCGGGCTTTGACATCACAAGACGACTCGAACTCCTCGAGCCGCCATTGCCGATCAGCCTGGGTCTGCTCTTCGAGAGCGTCAGGGTCTACCCGATCTTCAGTTCCATCGTCAGGTGCGCGGTCAGTAGTCTGTGCTCCTCATTCGCGTTTGTGGCTGACGGGGTTGGTGGAGACGAGGAGACTCGAACTCCTGACCCTCTCCTTGCAAAGGAGATGCTCTTCCAACTGAGCTACGCCCCCTCAAGACCCTTCTCACCAGACGGTACGTGGTGGGCGTTTCTGGACTCGAACCAGAGACCTCTGCCTTATCAGGGCAGTGCTCTAACCAACTGAGCTAAACGCCCAGGTATCGCGCTGCGACGAGTTCCCTCGACGAGAGCGATGGCACCTTAACACTTGAAGAGTGACAGACAGCCTGCTGGATGAACGGTTTCGGTGCTTGGTTGCTGGGTCGACTCGATCTCGCATGGACGGATCCATGCGCCGCTCCCCACCCAGCGGGTGAGCGGTGTCGATCGGTCGATCAACCTGGGAGGGTGTATAACGCTCCGGCCTCACCGATGGCCTCGGCTCCCTCTCCCTAGAAAGGAGGTGATCCAGCCGCACCTTCCGGTACGGCTACCTTGTTACGACTTCGTCCCAGTCACCAACCCCACCTTCGACAGCTGCCCCCTTGCGGTTGGCTCACTGGCTTCGGGTGTTGTCGGCTTCCATGACGTGACGGGCGGTGTGTACAAGGCCCGGGAACATATTCACCGCGGTATGCTGACCCGCGGTTACTAGCAACTCCAGCTTCACGCAGGCGAGTTGCAGCCTGCGATCCGAACTGAGACCGGCTTTGAGGGATTAGCTCCACCTCGCGGTTTAGCAGCCCGCTGTACCGGCCATTGTAGCGTGGGTGTAGCCCAGGACGTAAGGGCCATGCTGACTTGACGTCATCCCCACCTTCCTCCGAGTTTCTCTCGGCAGTCCCGTGTGAGTGATACAACACACAGTAGGGGTTGCGCTCGTTGCGGGACTTAACCCAACATCTCACGACACGAGCTGACGACAGCCATGCAACACCTGTGGCCAGGCCCCTTGCGGGGCGCCGACGTTTCCGCCGGATTCCTGGTCATGTCAAGTCCTGGTAAGGTTCTTCGCGTTGCGTCGAATTAAACCCCACGCTCCGCTGCTTGTGCGGGCCCCCGTCAATTCCTTTGAGTTTTAGCCTTGCGGCCGTACTCCCCAGGCGGAACACTTAATGCGTTAGCTGCGACACTGGCGGGGTTGATACCACCAACATCTAGTGTTCATCGTTTACGGCTAGGACTACCGGGGTATCTAATCCCGTTCGCTCCCCTAGCTTTCGCGCCTCAGCGTCAAGAATAGGCCAGAAAGTCGCCTTCGCCACTGGTGTTCCTTCAGATATCTACGCATTTCACCACTACACCTGAAATTCCACTTCCCTCTCCTATCTTCAAGCCAGGCAGTATCGAATGACCTTCCCCAGTTGAGCCGGGGGCTTTCACATTCGACTGACCTCGCCGCCTGCGCGCTCTTTACGCCCAGTAAATCCGGACAACGCTTGCCACCTACGTATTACCGCGGCTGCTGGCACGTAGTTAGCCGTGGCTTATTCCTCAGGTACCGTCATTATCGTCCCTGAGAAAAGAGGTTTACAACCCGAAGGCCTTCATCCCTCACGCGGCGTTGCTGCTTCAGGGTTTCCCCCATTGAGCAAAATTCCCGACTGCTGCCTCCCGTAGGAGTCTGGGCCGTGTCTCAGTCCCAGTCTGGGTGATCATCCTCTCAGACCACCTATCGATCGTCGCCTTGGTGAGCCATTACCTCACCAACGAGCTAATCGAACGCAGGCCCCTCCAGAAGCGCCCGAAGGCTTTGGTCACAAGAATGAACTTGTGACCACATGCGGTATTAGCCACCCTTTCGGGCAGTTATTCCCCACTTCTGGGCAGGTCACCCACGCGTTACTCAGCCGTTCGCCACTCACTTCCCCGGGCAAGCCCGAGGTCGTTCGTTCGACTTGCATGTCTCATGCACGCCGCCAGCGTTTATCCTGAGCCAGGATCAAACTCTCCGATAAGAAGGACGAACCTTGCGGATCGTCCTCATTGGTTCGGGGTTTGCCCGCTCACACAAACAGACTTGTCTGTCACTCTTCACTTGTTAAGGTGCTTCAGCCGGCCCGGTCCCACTGGACCCGGCGCGGCCGCCCATGATGACACACACCCGCTTGGGCTGTCAAACACAGGGCTTACCGGCCCCGGACCCGGATGGATCCGGGAAGGCGCTGCTCGGAAGTCCGCGCTGCGCCGAAAGTGGATGATAGGGCCGCTGGTCGAAACCGTTTTTTTTTTTTTTTTCAAACGGCTGTCCGGGTCCGGTACCTCCGTTACACCTGCGGGGTCGGGATGCCGTGCCGTGCGAGCCATTCGGCGGGGGTCAGATAGCCCAGGGCCTGGTGGGGCCTGACCGTGTTGTAGCACGTCTCCCAGGCGAGCATGGCCTCGCGCAGCGGCTCGTACTCGGGCTCGGCGTCGGTGACCTCCCAGAACTCGGCGGTGTGGGTCCCGTTGGCCCGTTCGACGTGGCCGTTGAGCTTGGGGCTGCGGGGCGGCAGGACGAAGAGCGCGATGCGTCGCTGCGCACACTCGGCCTCGAAGTCGGCCATGAACTCGGAGCCTCCATCGACCTGGATGGCCCGCAGCGCGAAAGGCATGCGCTGGGCCATGGCATCGAGGATGGCGCTGGCATGTCTGGCGGTGGCGCTGCGGGCCAGCTCGAGCGTGTCCCAGCGGCTGATGACGTCGCGGGCGGTGAACTGCTTGAGCGGCCGGCTGCGGCCGGGGACGCTGACCTCGACGGTATCGACCTCGACGAGGTCACCGGGTCGTTCGACCGCGTAGCCCTTCGGCTTGCGGATCGCGTGGGGCCGGGGCGGACGACGCGAGCGGATGGCCACGCCCCGCAGGTGCGGCTCGGCGAGCTCACCGCGCTGGCGCAGGCGATCGAGGATGCGTCCGGTCATCGAGACCGAGAGCTCGATGACCCTCGCGTCGCAGCAGGACCGCGAGCTTGGCCTTGCCCCAGCGGGGATGGCGCCGTCGCAGCTCCCGGACCGCGCACAGCTGCTCGTGGGTCCAGCTCGGCCGACGGCAGCGTGCGGGACGACTGCGAGCGGTCCTCGAGGCTCGCGGCCCGGCCATCATAGCGGGCGTAGCCAGCGATAGACCGTGGGGCGGCTCCAGCCGAAGTGGCGGGCGGTGCAGGCTGACGTGGCCGCCGTGGGCGGCATGCCACTCGAGCATCGCGAGGCGCGCCCGGGCCTGGCGGCTGGGGTCACCGGGGGCATGGTCGAGCAGGCGGGCCAGCGATGGTGGTGCCGAGCTGACGAGCTGGCCCACGCCGGCCTGGCGGTGTCGGGAACGACGGGTAGACTGCGACATCGGGAGCCTCCGGTGCTGTTGTTCTGAACACCACCAGCCTAGGGGCTCCCTTCCCCTTCCTCATGACCTCTCCGACGCGGTCGGTCCTCGCCTGCCCGGTGTAACGGAGGTATCCGGACTTCTACAACGGCTTTTCAAACGCCCTCCTGATCCAGCACGTCCGTTACATCCTGAGACCCCAGTCGCGCTGGGACGCGGGTTGACTGGGACACCGGGAGCCGCCGGTGCTGGCGCTCGGAACGCCAGAGCCTGGGTAGCGACAAAGGAGAGACCGGGAATGTGTGTTGAGCGCCAGTCGCTTGACTGCTCAGTAAGTGGCGGCCACGGCGATCCAGAACTGGGGCCACGTCAGGCCAGCGGCTGCGATCCCGGTGCGCTGGGCTACCCGGCAGTCGCAGCGGTGGCCAAGGCAGTTTGATGGGGCGGCTGATGGGTGACGACGCCGGGCCGCTGGGGGGAGTCAGATCAAGCCGGTCTCGACGAGCTGCATGAAGACGCCGGCGCTGACCCAGCAGGCAAGGGCAAGGACGGCCGAGCCAGGCTCGCCAAGGACGCCAGTGATGACCAAGTAGAGCAGCAGGCCAAGGACGAGGGCGATGAGCGGCTTGAGGAGGCGCAACAGTGCCTCGTTGACGAGATACATCATCGGCGTGGGGTCCCGTCGAGCTGGTGTCTGCCCTGGAGAGCCCGTACGAGCGTCACCTCATCAGCGTATTCGAGGTCGCCGCCCACAGGGATGCCGCGCGCGATGCGAGTCACGGCGTCGACCTGGTCACCGATGCGCTCGCCCAGGTACATGGCCGTCGCTTCGCCCTCGAGTGTGGGGTTAGTGGCGATCACGATCTCCTGGTAGCGCGCTCCGGCGTTGGCACGCTCCGTCACGCGATCGAGGAGTTCGCGGATATGCAGCCGCTCCGGTCCGATGCCATCGACCGGTGAGATGGCCCCGTGGAGCACGTGGTAGCGGCCCTTGAAGGCACGAGTGCGTTCCAAGGCCAGGACGTCGAGTGGCTCCTCGACCACGCACAAACGAGTGTCATCGCGCATGGGATCGGCACAGATGGGGCATAGCGGCCCGGTGCTGATGTCGAAGCAACGATCGCAAAAGACGACATCATCGCGGACCGACACAAGTGCCGCGGCAAGCGTCCGCGCCTCCGTTTCGGGTGCGCGCAACAAGTGGTAGGTCAGACGCTGCGCAGTCTTGGGGCCGATACCCGGCAGTCGGGAGAACGATTCGATGAGCCGCGCGACCGGCTCGATGAGCTGGCTCAAGGGGATCCGCTCGGCCTACCGCGCTACATCCCCGGCAGCCCAAGGCCGCCCGGTAGCCCGAGGCCGCCGGCGATGCGGCCCATCTTCTCCTCGGCCGCGGCCTTGGCGTTCGTCTGTGCATCGGCCACGGCGGCCACCACGAGATCCTGCAGATCATCGAGGTCATCGGGGTCGACCACCTCCGGGTCGATGCTCACCGAGACGATGTCGAGCTTGCCGCTGACGACTGCCTTGACGACACCACCACCGGCACTGCCTTCCACGCGCAGCACCTCCAGCTCCTGCTGAGCGCGCGCCATGTCCGCTTGCATCTGCTGGGCCATCTTGGCCAGGTTGCCCATGCCCATGCTGATCCTCCTTGTCCTTCTGTCCTAGTCGATGTCCTCGACCCCCGCCAGTTCACCGTCGAAGATGCGTTTCGCCTTGGAGACGAGGTCACCTTCGCCCGTATCGACCGGCTCCACCAGTTCCAGGTTGGTTACCACGCAGCGTACTGCCATGGAGCGGCCGACGACGGACGCGATGCCATCCTCAAGCACGCGCCGCTTGCGCTCGGCGATGTCACGCATGAACGCCTGGTCCTCGGGAAAGCCGAGGACCAGGACGCCGTCATCGATCTCTACCGGGCGGCACGTCGCGACCAAGGGCCGATTGGCGGGGTTGCTGCCGATGGCCTCGACGACCTGAGGCCAGGCTTTGCGGACGGTCGCGATGTCCTCTTCCGCGGCCGCTTCAGACGTGGCCCGAACGGAGTCCGGAGGGTGGGGTGTCGCGACGCGCGTGAACGTGTCAGTGGGCACCGCCGGAGGCTCGGTCGCCGGCTCCGTACTCGGCTGCCGGACCTGCGCCGTGCTCGGCTGCCCGACTGGCTCCGGACTCAGCTTGGGCCGGGGACCCGGGACCACCGCCTGTGCCGGCGCGATCGGTGGCGGAGCGGACGCTTCGGCCGCCGCCAGCAGGCAAAGTTCCAGCTGCCATCGATAGCCCCCCAGCGCTGAGCGGCTGGCGTCGATACCGGTGAGCCGGCGCGCCGCCTGCGCCAACGGGCGAGCAGCACCGCGTGCAGCCCCTGGACCTCCCGTCAGACGTTCGACAAGAACGGCGCGCAGACGCGTCACGAGCTGCTCGCTGAAGGCGACCAGGTCTCGGCCTTCGGTTTCGAGGCTGTCGAGGATGCCGATACCAGTCAGGACATCACCTTCGACCAGCGCTGCCATGAAGCCATCCACCATCTCTGCGTCGGCAAGGCCGAGCAAATCCGCGATGGAGGCCGCGGTGATGGGGTCGTCAGCGCTGACGAGCACTTGGTCAAGCATGGATTCGGCGTCGCGCATGCCGCCTCCGGCCATCTGCGCCACGAGCGCCAGCGCGGCAGGCTCGACCGAACGGTCCTCGGCTTGGAGGATGCGCTGCAACTTGCCCTCGATCTCCGGCACCGACAGGGGGCGGAACGTGAAGCGCTGCAGACGCGACACCACGGCGGGGCGGATCTGGCTGGGATCGGTGGTGCAGAAGATGAAGAGGACCCCTTCGGGCGGTTCTTCGAGGGTCTTGAGCAGGACGTCCCAGCCCTCCTTGATGCGCTGTACCTCATCGATGATGAAGACCTTGCGCGCAAGGTCGGCCGCGCCGGTGTAGACGCGCGGTACCAGCTCGCGCATGTCGTCGACCTTGTTGTTGGACGCCGCATCCAACTCCACCACATCGAGGGCGCGGCCCTCACGGATGGCCACGCAGCTGGGGCAGGCATCGCAGGGTTCGCCATCGCGCAGATCGGTGCAATTGACGGCCTTGGCCAGGATGCGCGCCATGGAGGTCTTGCCGGTGCCGCGCGGTCCCACGAACAGAAAGGCGTGCCCGACGCGGTCCAGCCGGACGGCGTTGCGCAGCGTCTGCACCGCGGCGTCCTGCCCCACGATCTGCGAGAAGGTCTGCGCGCGGAAGCGCCGGTAGATGGCCTGTCCGGCAGAGCCGCTGTGCTGACTGGTCGTGATGGGGGTGTCGATCATCGGTCTCCATGCGCGCGGCAAGTGCCGTCGGACCTGGTGTGCGCCCTCCACAGGCTGACACACCGATGAGCTGGTTTGCCGTGCACCCTCCGTCGATCACGACCGGTCGCAGGCCCTGCCGAGACGACGAGCTCGGACCAGGCCGGTCCGCGGCACCCGGCGAGCAGCGCTTAACGCTGCTTCCTTCCGGACCTGACGTGGTTCACGCGTCGCCGCTGCGCGGGACCCGATCCTCAACGCCCGTCATCCCGTTGGCTTCCGCGAAGGCGGACCTCGGGAGGGGATTCAGCCCTGCTGGAGCGGTTTGCAGGTACAGGGCACCGCTAGTTCCCCGCCTAGCACGGCCCGGAAAGCATAGCGTCGAACAGCCAGTAGTGGGGGTAGTGGCGGAGAGGGCGGGATTCGAACCCGCGATGAGTTTCCCCATACGGCATTTCCAGTGCCGCGCACTAGGCCTCTATGCGACCTCTCCTTGCCAGCGACCGACTGGGTCACGAGCCTGCCTGTCGTGCAGACTAACCGAAGGGATGCGAGGTCGTGCCGAGACGGGGGCCGTAGGGGCCGCAGCCGATGAGCGGCGTTCGCTGCGCCCCAAAGATCGGCACTGGGATCCCAGATGCGACGCGGTTGGACGACGGGCGGGTGCGGAAGTGTGGCGGAGAGGGCGGGATTCGAACCCGCGGTGCTTTCGCACACCGCTTTTCGAGAGCGGCACCTTAAACCACTCGGACACCTCTCCACGCCGGAGTCTAGCAAATGCCCGACCCGGTCCTCATCGGGCCGTCCCTCGTCACGAACGCGGGGTCGATAATGGGGACCATGCGTCACCCGCACCGGCCGTCGGACAAGCTGCTCAGTCCAGCCTGCTGCGTCGCATTGGCGATCCTGGCCGTGGCGCTGAGCGCCATCTCGGCAGCCGGACCGACCCGGGCGCAGGACGAGGCGGACACCCCGGGGTCCCCGGCAGCCGTCGTGGGACCGCCCGTGCCGAACCAGGTCGAGGCGCGCCCGGGCGTCGAGGACGACGTCATCGCCGCGCGGCTGAACGACATCCTCGATGCCACCGGCTGGTTCGTCCAGCCGGTGGTGGCGGTGCAGGAAGGAGTCGTCTTTCTTGATGGTCAGACGCGGCGCTCTGAGTGGCAGGAGTGGGCCGAGGCACTTGCTGGCAACACCGAGGGCGTGGTGGCGGTGGTTAGCCGCATAGAGGTGAAGCCGGGTCCGGTGCTGGATTTCGACCCGGCGCTATCGGAGATCCGGGTGTTGTGGCGTGACGGGGTCGGGGCGCTACCCCTCATCGCCGTCGTGGCCGTCGTGTTGGTGCTCACCTGGCTGTTGGCTCTCCTCACCCTGTGGCTCAGCCGTCGCCTGCTGCGCGATCGCATGCCCTCTCAGA
Source organism: uncultured Chloroflexia bacterium (assembly GCA_963838115.1). Taxonomy (GTDB): domain Bacteria; phylum Chloroflexota; class Limnocylindria; order Limnocylindrales; family CSP1-4; genus JAFMJV01. The sequence goes on along the minus strand of CAWIPU010000003.1, from coordinate 223,929 downwards.
TGCTGACCAACCTGGTGGCGTGGTTGTTGGCTGCGCCGGTCGGCGTCATCGGCATCTACGTCGCGTTGCGTGTCGCGGGACTGACACAGCTGGCGCTGACCGTGCTGGGTGGAACCGGCGTCGCCGGCTTGATCGTCGGCATCGCCTTCCGCGACATCGCCGAGAACTATCTCGCCAGCATCCTGTTGAGCGTCCGCAACCCATTCCGTGCCGGTGACATCATCGAGGTGGCCGGTTACGCCGGCATCGTGCAGCGCGTGACCACACGGGGCACGATCCTGATGACCTTCGACGGCAACCACCTGCAGATCCCCAACAGTACCGTCTACAAGTCCACCATCACCAACTACACGGCCAACCCCAGCCGACGGATGGATTTCAGTGTGGGCATCGGCTATGACGCGGTCATCGCGGAGGCGCAGGCTGCGCTTGGCAAGGTCCTCCATGACCATCCCGTGGTGCTCGATGAGCCGGAGCCGCTGGTGTTGGTCGAGCGCCTGGGTGCCTCGACGGTCGAGCTGCGTGCGTACTTCTGGTTCAACGGCACCGAATACGACGGCCTGAAGCTCAAGTCCGCCCTCATCCGCCTCTCCAAGCGCGCGCTTGAGGCGAGTGGCATCTCGATGCCTGATGAAGCCCGCGAGGTGATCTTTCCGCAGGGTGTGCCCCTCATCTCCCGTGGCGATGTCTCCCCTGTCGAAGTCACGGGGCCTGAGCCCCGGTCGCGGCCGTCACGACACGAGGCCGATGAAACTGCTGCGGGGGATCCAGTGTCGACGGGCTCAGAGGGCGGCTTGCGCAGCGAGGTGGCACAGATCCAGCAGCAGGCGCGCCAGGCACGACTGCCCGAAGCCGGTGAAGATCTACTGGAGACGAGCGAGCGAACAGGGCCTTAAGGGCGCGCCGCTTGTGGCAGGAGTTCGGGGCGCAGATCTGCGGCGTCCTCCTGGAGGATGCCTGACACGACCTGAAGGCGACGACCGACGCCACAAGTCTCGGCCATCTTCATGGCCGAGAGACAGGCGCCACCGACGGGATCTGACAGCGCGAAGACGACCCCATCCGCGTCACAGGCGAGCAGCGCCCCCACACACATGGGGCAGGGCTCCACCACGCAGAAGACGGTGGTTCCGGCCAAGGATCGACGACCGATCCGGGTGGCGGCTTCGCGCAGGGCGATCATGACGGCGTGCGCAGTGGGATCCCCGCTGCCGACGACCGACTCACGACCGTGGGCGACCATGGCCTCATCGAGCACAGCCACTGCTCCGTTGGCGCGCTCACCCGCGCGGGCAGCCTGGGCGGCCTCACCGAGTGCGGCGCGCATGTACAGTTCGTAGTTCATGACCTGGCGGTCGGCATCCTCATTATCTGTGAGCGCCTGCGGCGCCTCACCCCCATCGTACCTCTCGACGGGAGGCGGTACCATCTCCTATCGAAACCTGCCACCACCAGGAACACGCGGGCGAGTCCTGCCTCGCCCAGAGGGGATCGTACAGAGAGTCATGGCCAAGAAGCGCATCGGCATCCTTACCGGGGGCGGCGACGTCCCCGGCCTGAACGGCGTCATCAAGGGCGTCACCTTCCGAGCCCACGAGCTTGGCTATGACGTGGTGGGCATCAGGCGCGGCTGGGAGGGCCTGACGCACCAGAGGCCTGGCAGCGGCCTGACTGACGAGCGCTATGTGATCCCGCTGGACCCCGATAGCACACGCACCATCGATCGGACCGGCGGCACCTGGCTCCACAGCTCGCGCACCAACCCGCGCAAGATGAAGCGTGCAGCACTTCCGCCCCATCTGGACGCCGCCAGGGCCGCGTCGATGAAGGTCGGCGAGGACCGCTACGACATCACTCCCCTGGTGATGGACAACATCGAGGCCATGGGCCTCGACTACCTCATCCCCATCGGCGGCGACGACACCCTCAGCTATAGCCGTTCACTGCATGACGCGGGCATGGACATCATCGCGGTCCCCAAGACCATGGACAACGATGTCCAGGGCACCGAATACTGCATCGGCTTCTCGACCGCCATCACGCGAGCACGCGAGGCCGTCGACCGCCAGCGCAGCACCATCGGCTCGCACGAGCGCATCGGCGTGTTCCGCATCTTCGGTCGCGATGCCGGCTTCACCGCGCTTTACACCGCCTACGCGACATCGGCCCGCTGTGTCATCCCCGAGCATCGCTACGACATCGACCAGCTTGCCCGACTCCTCGCTGAGGACCACGCCGCCAATTCCAGCCATTACGCCATCGTGATCACCTCCGAGGGAGCCATCTGGCAAGGCGGTGAGATCAAGGACGTGGGGGATGCCGACGCCTTCGGCCACCGGCACAAGGCCAACGTCGCGGAGCTGCTGGCCTCGGAGATCAAGGGCCGCACCGGCATCGACACCATCAACTCCGACCTGACCTACGACCTGCGATCGGGGCCGCCTGATACGGTCGACACCCTCGTGTCGATCACCTTCGCCAATATCGCGGTGGAGATGGTCGCCAACGGCCAGCGCGGTCGCATGACCGCCATCCGAGATGGGCGCTATGCGCACTCGCAGCTGCCGAGCCAGGATGACACCGCCGTGTCGGTCGATACCCAGACGATGTACGACATCGATCAGCTGCGCCCGCGCTACACGGACCTGCTGGGCAAGCCGCTGATGCTGGGCCACAGCGTCGACGCGCTCACGAGCTAGGACGGAGAGGGATCATCGACCGATGAGGTCCGCCTACCTGCGGCGCGTGCTCGGCGTGTGGGGCGTACTCGTGGCCGTACTGCTGGTGGTGTTGATGACGTCACTGGCGGAGCCTTTCGAGCCGGACAGCTTCGGACCGGGCCATGATGCGCGAGCCTATTGGGCCGCACCGCTCGCCGATCCCTACGTGCCGGGTTCGGTGGGCCACGAATCGGCCTACCTGTACTCCCCGGCCTTCCTCGTCGCACTGAGCCCGCTGCGGGCCCTGTCGTGGCCGCTGTTCCTGGGTGTCTGGACGGCCGGGTTGCTGGCGGTGCTGTTCTGGATGGCCCGCCCCTTGCTCTTCCTGCCCTTGCTGCTGCTGGCCCTACCGGAGATCTGGGGCGGCAATATCACCATCCTGCTGGCCGCATCGATCGTGATCGGTTTCGGCCGCTCGGCCGCCTGGGCCTTCCCGCTCCTGACCAAGGTGACCCCCGGGCTGGGCGTCCTCTGGTTCGGGGTGCGCCGCGAATGGCTCAAACTCAGCCTGGCCATCGCGGCCACGCTGGCCGTCATCGCGGTGACCGCGCTCCTCACCCCCGGCCTCTGGGCCGACTGGTTCCAGTTGCTCACCAGCAGCACCGACTCCAGCACAGTGGCTGGGTCCGTGCCCATCCCCCTGGTGGCGCGGCTGCCATTCGCGGTCGCGCTGATCGTCTTCGCGGCCTGGCGCGGACAGCGCTGGCTGTTGCCGATCGGGGTGCTGCTGGCCATGCCGGTCATCTGGTGGGGCAGTCTGGCCTTGCTCACCGCCTGCGTCGCCCTCAAGCGCGAGGAGATCGAGGCCAGGTTCGACGCCTTGCTCGCGGCCATCGAGGACCGCTACCATGCGCGTCTCGCGGCGCAGCAAGCCGCCGCCCCGTCCAACTAGGACCAGCTCGTCCAACGACCGCCGTCCGGCGGCTCTCTCCCCCAGAGACCCGGAGGAACCCATGCTGCCCATCCGTTCCCGCTTCCTTGGCGGCCCCCTCGCGATCGTGCTCGCCGCGAGCGGTGTCGCCATGGCCTCCCCGGTCGGCGCCGCCGACAACCCTGACGCCGCCGTGAACGAGCTCTTCGACATGATCGCGAACGGCGACTTCGCGAATCTCGACACGGTGGTGTGCAGCGCAGACCGCGCGGCCGTGCTCGAGAACTTCGACCTCGGGGGCCAACTCGGTCTCGACGACGGCGACCCGCTATCTGACGCGCTGCGTATCGAGATCCGTGACCGGGCGGTCGAACCGGTCAGCGAGGAGGGCGACAGCGCCACCGTGCGCGCCACCGCCACGATCTCGATCTCGGTCGCGGAAGACCAGGTGGAGGATGTGACGCGAGCCATCATCGAGGCCGACCGCGGCCCCGACGACCCCCCTGCCAGCGATGCGGACGTCGAGATGATGATGGGCATCCTGGGCATCGCCCTGAACCAGACACGGCCCTTCGACGAGGAGCTCACCATCACGCGTGACGAGGGCGAGTGGCTCGTCTGTGGGGGCCTCGTGGAACCGGTCGAGCCGGCCGTCGAGGAAGCCTGGGCGACCGATGGACTGTGCTCTCTACTGGAGCCGGAGGCGGTCAACAGCATCAGCGAGCTGCAGTACGCCTCCGCCATGGGCTTCGAAGTCGTATGTACCGTCTCGTCGTCGATGTCGAACTTCGACGATTACCACAGCACGACACTGGTCCTCAACGAGGGCTACGACATGGAAACCTTCCGCCGTTCGTTCGCGGTGGATGAGGAGCTCGAGGTGGGAGGCTACGCTGCCTTCACCTCAGGCCACCAGCTCTTCGTGGAGGTCGGACCCAACGTCCTCCAGGTCACGGTCAGCCTGGGTGAGAACCCGCCCGCTGGCGTGGAGGCCATCGCCCAAGCCGTGGGGCTGGCGGAACTGGTGCTGCCACGACTGTCAGAGGTGGCCACACCCACGCCAGAGCCGACGCCTGAACCGACGCCAGAGGTCTCGCTCTGTGAGAGCCTGCCGGTGGAGCAGCTCAACGAGCTCACCGGCCTGGGCTTCGAGGAAGCCAGTGGCGACGGCTCATCCTGCCAATACATGTCGCTCGATGGCGAGCCCGGCCTGCATTTCGTGATCGCCTATGTCAGCGAGGCGACACTGGAGGATTATCAGCTCTGGATCCCCGAGTTCGAGACGGTCAGCGTGGCGGGACAGCCAGCCATGTCGGCCGGAGACCAGACCATCGTGCAACTGCCAGATGGCGCGCGTGTGCTCGACATCACGGTGTTCCTCGACAGTGCCGACGAGGGCGTGACGATGACATCAAACGAGATCGCAGCGCTGGTCGCCGAGCGATTACTCCCCGACCTGGCGGCGGAGTAGGCGGCGGCGCTGCCGAACGGGGTTCCGCAGCGGACGGCTTGGGGGCTAGACTTGGGGTGTCCGTGCCTCACGTGGCTGCCCGGACACGACGCCCGCTCGTGCCCGCGGGTATGACTCGGAGGAGGACTCATGTCCCGACGCCGCTATCTTTGGCTCCTGCCCACCGTCGCCATGGCTGCGACGGCATTCGCAGGCAGCGCGACGCTCGCGCAGGACGACCCGGACAAGCTGGTCATCGGCTTCGTACCCTCGGTCGAGGCAGGCGCCCTGGTCGAAACCATCCAGCCGCTGTCTGACTACCTGGCCGAGGCGCTGGGCATCCCGGTCGAGGGCTTCGTCTCGACCGACTACACCGCCCTGGTCACCGCCATGCAGGCCGGCCAGGCACAGATCGCAGCGTTGCCGCCATTCGGCCTGGTCCAGGCGGTGGATACCGCCGGTGCCGAGATGATCCTGCAGTCGGACCGCTTCGGCAGCACCTCGTACCACACCCAGTTCATGACCACTGATGCCGCCAAGTACTGCACGGACGACCCCGTCACGAACGAGCGCAAGGAGGGCGAGGAGATGCTCCCCTTCCTCAACTGCAACGGGACCGAGCGCGCCTTCGACGAGTCTCCCAAGGGACCCATCGGCACCGACGCCCTCAAGAACGTCGAGCCCGGCACCTCGGTCTCCTTCGTCGACCCCACGTCCGCGTCCGGCTACATCTTCCCGGCCACCGTGCTCGCCAACGTCGCCGGCCTCGACCCCGAGCAAGACATCAACGCGTTGTTCGCCGGAGGCCACGATGCCTCGGTCATCGCCGTCTGCACCGGCGATGCGGAGATCGGTGTGAGCTTCGATGACGCGCGCACCGAACCGGTCACCGACTGCGATGTCGCGGACACCGTGGTCGTCTTCGCCTACGGGCCCGAGATCCCGAACGACGGCATCGCTGTGGCTGGCAGCCTGTCCGAAGAGCTCAAGGCCAACATCAAGCAGGCACTGCTCGACTTCGCCGCCACCGAAGAGGGCGCGGCCACGCTAGACGAGATCTACAACATCACCGCATTCGGTGAGCCCAACCAGGATTCGCTGCAGATCATCCGCGACGCGGTCGATACCCTCGGCTACGGTTCCTAGCGCTCAAGACCTGGACCGGGCGAGCCCCTCAGGGGCTCGCCCGGGCTGGCTAGCGGGACCTGATGATCAAGTTCCAGAACGCGTCGGTCACCTATGCCGGTGGCGTGCACGCCCTCAAGGACCTGACACTGGAGATACCCGACGGCGAGATGATCGTCATCGTGGGCCTGTCCGGTGCCGGCAAGTCGACGCTGATCCGAGCCGTCAACGGCCTGGTGCCGCTGACCGATGGCGATCTCGTCGTCGATGGCGTGAGCGTTCGTGGGGCCTCCACCAAGCAGCTGCGCGAGCTGCGCTCGCACATCGGCATGATCTTCCAGACCTTCAACCTGGTCAATCGCACCAGCGTCCTCAACAACGTCCTCATGGGCCGCCTCCACAAGACCAGCACGTGGCGCTCCCTGATGGGCTGGTACAAGCCCACCGATGTCGAGATCGCGATGCGAGCCCTGGAGCGCGTGGACATCGTCGAGAAGGCGTACGTGCGTGCGTCCAACCTGTCTGGTGGCCAACAGCAGCGTGTCGGCATCGCGCGGGCGCTGGCCCAGGAACCGTCCATCCTCCTTGCCGACGAGCCGGTCGCCAGCCTCGATCCGCCGACCAGCCATGTGGTGATGCGCGACTTGCAGCGCATCAATCGAGAGCTGGGCATCACCACCATCGTCAACTTGCACTTCCTCGACCTGGCCAAGGTCTACGGCGAGCGCATCGTCGGCCTGCGCGCGGGCGAGCTGGTCTATGACGGCACCGGCGAACAGGCGGATGAGCACGTCTTCCGCGACATCTATGGGCGCTCGCTGACGGCCGACGACGTCATGGGTGCGCCCGAACCCGCACCTGTCACCGTCAGCGCGTGACCAGCGCCACGCAGGCCAGTCGTCGGCCCGCCAAGCCACCGAGATCCCTCACCATCTATGCCGGCCTTGCGGTCTTCGTCATCATCACGCTGCTCTCGGTCAGTGAGGAGTGGGGCATCGGTCTCGATATCCCCGCCCTCATCAGCGACATCGGGCGCGGCGAGATCGTCCTGCGCCAGCTGCTGAACCCCAACTGGGAATTCCTGCCGCACGTCATCGAACCGTTCATCGAGACCTTCAAGATCGCCGTCGTCGCGGCGTTCTTTGGCTGCCTGATGGCCCTGCCCATCGTCTTCTTCGCGTCGCGTACGACCGCGCCCAACCGCATCGCCCTCGACACGACGCGCGGCGTCCTCAGTGTCGTCCGCGCCATCCCCGACCTGCTCTATGCCCTCATCTTCGTGGCCGCTGTCGGCATCGGTCCCCTGCCTGGCATCATGGCCCTGATCTTCTTCAACATCGGCGTCGTGGCCAAGTTGCTCTCGGAGACCGTCGATGGCGTCGACAAGGGGCCGATCGAGGCAGTGAACGCGGGCGGCAGCAGCCGCACGCAGATGGTGCGCTGGGCCGTGATGCCGCAGGTGTTGCCCAGCTACGTGGCCTTTTCACTCTATGCGTTCGAGTTGAACGTGCGCGCCTCGACGGTCCTGGGCTGGGTCGGCGCTGGTGGCATCGGCATGCTCCTGCGGACGCAGTATTCCTTCCAGAAGTGGAGCAACGTCTCGGTCATCATCATCTGCCTCTTCGTCGTCGTCCTGCTCATCGAGACGGTCTCGATCCGCTGGCGGCGGAGGCTGGTCTGATGGCACAGGCCACGACGACGGCTCGGCCGTCGCGACCCTCCAGCGTCAAGCGCAACCTGTGGCTCACGGGAGCAGCGGCACTCTTCCTATGGGCCGCCCTGACCGTGAATGTAGACCTGGCGGACCTGAGGTCGCTGCCCACCGGCCTGGCCCTGATCGTGGACAAGATGTTCCTGGAGGGTGGACCGGACTGGTCCTACCTCGACAAGGCCATACCGGCCATGGTCGCATCGCTGCAGATGGCTTGGATCGGCACCATCATCGGCGCCACGTTGTCGCTGCCGCTGGGCTTCCTGGGGGCCAAGAACGTTGCCAGCGGCTGGGTCTCCAACCTCATGCGCCAGATCCTCAACGGCATTCGGGCCTTCCCTGAGCTGATCCTCGCGGTGGCCATCTTCATCCCCATCGCCGGGCTCGGCCCGGTGGCCGGCGCCCTGGCCATCGGGCTGCACTCCGCCGGGACGTTGGGTAAGCTCACCGCAGAAGCCATCGAGGGCATCGACCCCGGGCCGATGGAAGCGGCGCGCGCAGCCGGTGGACGGGGCCTGCAGGTGCAGCGCTGGGGCGTGTTGCCCCAGGTGTTGCCGGAGTTGATCGGCTTCTGGCTCTATCGTTTCGAGATCAACATCCGCGCCGGTGCCGTGCTCGGCGTGGTGGGCGCCGGCGGCATCGGCTTCCTGCTGGACCAGACCATGCGCTACCACTTCTACGCCAAGGCCGGCATGTGCATCCTGGTGGTGATCGTGGCCACCATCGTCGTCGATACCCTCTCAGGCGGAGTGCGCCGACGCATCATCGAGGGCTCCGACAGCAAGCAGGTGCCGGAAGTCGACCTCCAAGCCGTCTCGGCCACGGCCGACTGAGCGCGATGAGCGAACGATGAGCGAACGCTTCCTCATTCGCGACCGGGTCACGCGCGAGGCCGAGGAGACCCGCCGCCTCGCACCAGCCGGCTTCCGCGCAGCCGGTTCGCGCGGGCGCTCGACACCGGAAGCGCCGGACACCATGCGCACGGCCTTCGAGCGCGACCGCGACCGCATCATGCATAGCAAGGCCTTCCGGCGGCTCAAGCACAAGACGCAGGTCTTCGTGAACCCCGAAGGCGACCACTATGTGACGCGACTGACGCACACCATCGCGGTGACGCAGATCGCGCGAGCCCTGGCGGCGGCCCTGTCGCTCAACGAGTCGCTCGCTGAGGCCATCGGCCTGGGCCATGACGTAGGCCACTCGCCATTCGGCCACACTGGCGAAACGGCCCTGTCGCCGTACTTCCCCAGCAGCGGCGGCTGGCACCATGCGGCACAGTCGGTGCGTATCTACGAAGCGCTGGAGGACATCAACCTCACTTGGGAGGTGCGCGACGGCATCCGCGCCCACTCCTGGAAGATCGAACCGCCACCGACGACCGCGGAGGCCCGCTGCGTTCGCTATGCCGATCGCATCGCCTATCTGACCCACGATGCGCTCGATGCCATGCGCGCCGGAGTGCTCACCGCCGATGCGTTCCCGGCGGCCATGACCAGGCGCTTCGGCTCCCCGGGCTCAGCGTGGGTCGGCGGCATGATCGACGCGGTCATCGAAGGCTCCCTGGCGTACGACGAGGTACGCATGGATGACGAAGTCCTGACCGCTATGAACGAGCTGCGCGACTTCATGTTCGAGCACGTCTACCTGGCGCCGGCGCAGCGCCGATCGCAGGCTGCTGCCATCGATGTCATCCGTCGGCTGATGGACCACCACCTGCGCGTTCCGGACGACATCCCCGCCTCGTATCGCGACAACGACGCGGACCGGGTGACCCAGGCGGCCGACTACATCGCGGGCATGACCGATCGTTTTGCCCTGCGCACGCATGCACGCCTGTTCGGGGACGATGGCATGGATGACGCGGCGTTGTGAGCACCCGCGACGACATCTTCAGCGACCTGCTGCCGGGGATCCGCATCGGCATCGACATGGATGGCGTGCTGGCCGACTTCAACACCGGCTGGATGACGCGCTACAACCGCGACTTCGAGACCGCCCTGGAGGCCTCCATGGTGCAGGAGTGGGACGGCCTGTTCCGCCTCACGCACTTCGGCTCGATGGCCGACTTCTGGGCTTGGGCGCAGGGCGACGGACGTTCGACGTTCCGCGACGCGCCTCCCCTCCCCGGTGCTATCGAGGCCATCAAGCGCATCGGCGCCAAGCATCGTGTGGTCATCGTCAGCTCCAAGTTCGACTGGGCCATCCCTGATTCGCTGGCTTGGCTGGCCGATCACGGCGTGCCCGCACGCGAAGTGCACTTCCTGTGGGACAAAACGCTCGCGGGTTGCGATATCTACCTCGACGACGCGCCCCACCAACTGGCGGAACTCAAGTCGGGCCTGCCGCAGGCCGTGGTCTGCCGCATGGTCCACCCCTGGAATCGCCCCATCGAAGGTGTGGTGGACGTGCACTCCTGGGAGGACTTCGAGGTCGTCGTCGAGCGAGTCGCGGCGGAACGCGAAGCCGCTGCGGTGACGCGGTCGTAGCCACCAGGGCGAGGCGGCCGTACCTCCGGTGCGGCGCAGTGGCTCGTGTCGATGACGGCAATACTTGCGGACGCAACTACTTTGTGCGAGACTCTGATGGGGGCCAAGCCCTTTTCCCACGGAGCCAGATATGCCAGCCATCAGCGTCGAAGACATCACCCGCCTCCCGCGCCTGCCCGCCCCCGATCCGCTGACGGCTCGCCCACGCACGGTCAAGAGCGTCACGAGGGCCCCCAGCGCCTTCGAGGGCGAGGGGTTCCCCGTCCGACGCGCGTTCGCCGGCGTGGACCTGCGCGACCTGGACCCCTTCATCCATCTCGACCAGATGGGTGAGGTGGAATACGCCCCCGGTGAGCCCAAGGGCACGCCCTGGCATCCGCACCGCGGCTTCGAGACCGTCACCTACATGATCGACGGCATCTTCGAGCACTCCGACTCGAACGGCGGTGGCGGAAGCATCACGGACGGCGACACGCAGTGGATGACGGCCGGCGCAGGCATCCTCCACATCGAGAAGCCACCCGAGCACCTGGTCGTCAGCGGCGGCCTCTTCCACGGCTTCCAGCTCTGGGTGAACCTGCCGCGGGAGCGCAAGTGGGCCGACCCCCGCTATCAGGATTTGCGCGCCGATGAGGTCGCGCTGGTCGCGTCGCCCGATGGCGGTGCGCTGGTCCGTATCATCGCCGGCGAGGTCGCCGGATCCACCGGACCTGGTTCGACGTACACGCCGATGACACAGATCCACGCCACGCTGAGCCCCGGAGCCGAACTCACGCTGCCCTGGCGCGCCGACTACAACGGTCTGCTCTATGTCCTCAACGGCGATGGCGAGGTGGGTCCTGCACGACGGCCCATCGGCATGGGCCAGCTGGCCGTGTACGGACCAGGCGACAGCTTGACCGTGCGGGCGGCGTCCGTGCAGGCGAGCCACAGCCCGAGCATGGATGTACTGATCCTGGGCGGCCTGCCCATCCGCGAGCCGGTCGCATGGATGGGGCCCTTCGTCATGAACACGCGCGAGGAGGTCGTGCAGGCGTTCAGCGACTACCAGGCTGGACGGCTGGGCTCCATCCCCGCGGTGCACGGCTCGCCATCCCACGTGATCTCGACTGACTGAGAGCCCACCGGCACCCGAGCCCTTGGCTATCCTTGGCGAGATGCGCCGCTACCAGCAAGTCGATGTCTTCTCACCCCGACCGTTGTGTGGCAACCCGCTCGCCGTGGTGCTCGACAGCGAAGGCCTGACGACCGAGCAGATGGAACGCTTCACGCGTTGGAGCAACCTGTCCGAAGCGACGTTCCTGCTCCCGCCGAGCGATGCGGCTGCCGACTATTCGGTGCGCATCTTCACAGCCGCCGGAGAGCTGCCCTTCGCCGGCCATCCTACGCTGGGAACCTGTCACGCCTGGCTGCGCACCGGAGGCGTACCTCGAGATCCCGGCCGTATCGTGCAGCAGTGCCCCGCCGGGCTCATCCCCATCCGCCGCATCGATGGGCGGTTGGCCTTCGGGGCACCGCCGTTGGTTCGTTCCGGGCCAGTCGCCGCGGACGAGCTTTCGCGGATCGCTCGAGATCCTTGGGATCGGCCTGGGGGCCATCATCGAGAGTCAGTGGGTCGATAACGGACCGGGCTGGGTGGCGGTGATGCTCGAGTCAGCGGAAGCGGTGCTGGCGCTGCGGCCATCGCCGGACAGAGAGCGTTTCGACATCGGCATCGTGGGCATGTACCCACATGGCTCCGAGTGTGCCTACGAGGTGCGCGCCATATTCAGCGGTGACCACGGTGCCGTCGTCGAGGACCCGGTGACCGGCAGCCTCAATGCCTCGTTGGCACAGTGGCTGGTCGCGAGCGGACGGATCAGCGCGCCGTATACCGTGAGCCAGGGAACCGCACTTCTTCGTACCGGGCGGCCACGTATCAGCGCCGACGAAGATGGCCTCATCTGGGTCGGTGGCGAGACGCACACGGCCATCGAGGGAACCGTCGATATCGGGTGAGCGCGGGAGGTCGAGGCCGGCGCCTCAGCCGACCGAGACGTTGATGTCATGGTAGCCGCGAGCGCCATCGGGTCGAGGTGGGGTGACCTCGGCGGTCTGCACGGCACCTTCGCCATCGGTGGCACGGACCTGGATGCGATGTCGCCCACCGTCCGCCGGCGTCGTCCACGGCAGCTTCCACTGCACCCAGGCCATGTCGTTGAGTGGATCGGACATCTCCGCCTCCTGCCACTCACCGTCGTCGACCTGGACCTCCACGCGACTGACGCCGCGATCCGGCGCCCAGGCCACGCCCGCGATGGGCACGACGGTGGTGGTGGCCAGGTTCGCACCGTTGCGCGGTGTGTCGATACGTGACTGCGTCAGGATGGGTGCCTCCTTGGCCCAGCCGAGTGGCACCCAATAGGCGTCGAATGCCTCGAGCGTGGTGAGCTCGATCTCTCGCAGCCACTTGGTAGCACTGACGTAGCCGTAGAGGCCGGGGATGATGAGGCGCGCCGGATAGCCGTGATCGACAGGCAAGGGCTGGCCGTTCATGCCGATGGCGATCATCGGCCGGCGATCGGGATCCATCGCCCACTGCGTCGGGAAACCGGCGGTGAAGTCGTCGACGGAGCGGCCCACGATCTGGTCGGCGTCGGCGTGGACACCGGCCATGTCCAGTACATCGCGCAGGTCGACACCGGTCCAGAGGGCATTGCCGACCAGGCGGCCGCCGACCTCGTTGGAGACACAGGCGATGGTGACGTACTGCTCGAACAGCGGCATCTTCTGCAGCTCGTCGTAGGTGAGCGTGACCTCTCGGTCCACCATGCCCTTGACCTTCAGCTGCCAGCTGTCGGCATCGACCCGGGGACTGATGAGCGCGGTGTCGATGCGATAGAACTTGTCATTGGGCACCACGATGGGGGAGATGCCCTCTACATCGAGCGAAGCTCCCGGTGGCACCTGCGGCAGCGGGGCAGCGACGCTGGGGAGCTCGGCGGTGGCACGGCCACCTGCCGGACGGCTCGTCAGCAGGTTACGTCCCACGGTGCCCAGGACCAGCGCGCCCACCGCCACGCCACCACCGATCTGCAGGAATCGCCGACGGTCCCAGTCGGGCATGCCGCCCGCCGGGGCGGGGTCGTCGGATGCGGCCGGAGGCGCCGCTTCGGCAGCCCAGGCTGGCCTCGTCGCCGCCAGCATCAGGCGCAGCGCCATCAAGGCCAGCACGATCGCCACCGCGACGGTGACCACGGCCCATAGCGGCGTCACCAGCGGACGGGTCAAGGCGGCCAACAGACCCAGCACCCCGGCGAGGCCGAAGCCGATCAGGGGTATGTTCCAGCTGCGACGCCCGGCCACGCCCAGAAGGCCAGCGATCAAGATGGCGCCGATGACGATGCTGGCGTTGAGGGCAAGCTTGTCGTTGGTGCCGAAGAGGCCGACCGCGACGTCCTTGGCCCAGTCGGGCTGGTTCTCGATGATGAAGTCGCCGATGGCGATGACCAGCGATGGGGCACCCACGATGAGCCCCGCCATGAGCTCGCTGATGGCGATGCCAAGCCCGGCGGCCAGTCCACCAGCCAGGAAGGCCGCCAGATCCGCGGACCGTGACGCCGCGGCGCGGTGCGTGGGCGGAGGGGCTAGGAGAGTGGTCATCACCAAGTATCAAAGCAGACCTCTGTGACGATCAGACGACACACCCATACGGCATACTCCAGCGCATGCCCTACAGGACCACCGAAGAGCTCGAGGCCGGGATGGCCAGCGTCGTCACACCCAGAGCGGAGGGCGCGGTGCGGCTGATCGTGCGCCGACCCGCCAAGGGGGAGCGGGAGATCCTCGATACCGGTGAGTTCGACACCGAATCTGGGTTGGTTGGCGACGACTGGATCAGACGACCGAGTCGGCTGACCGGCAAGCCCAGCCTGCACGCGCAGGTCACGGTCATGGATTCGCGCGTCGCCGAACTCATCAGCGGCGACCCGGAACCTGCGGTCTGGGCACGCTGCGGCGACCAGCTCTATGTCGACCTGGACATCTCCGAGGCCAACATGCCTGCCGGCACGCGCATCGGCATCGGCGAGGTCGTGCTGGAGATCCAGCCCCAGCCACACACCGGCTGCTCCCAGTTCCGCGAGTGGTGGGGGGAAGAGGCCCTGCGCTTCATCAGCACCGAGCGCGGTCTGGCGCTTCGGATGCGCGGTGCCAACACCACCGTCATCCGGTCGGGCACGGTTCGCCCCGGAGATACCGCACGCAAGCTGTAGCGATCAGGGTCGGCTACGGCCTGGCCCACGACTCCCGGTTCTCTTCGACGTAGTCGCGCACGCTCCGCCCCGGCCGACCCAGCAGCGTCGGCAGCTCATCGGTGACGGCCTCCGCATCGCCACGCCGGAGGCCCGTGTGCAGGATGGTCTGCACCACCGCCTGTGGCACCACCAGGCCCTGGCTGCGCAGGTGCCGGAAGTACCCGATGATGCCGGCCCGCTGGTAGCGGATCGGTCGGCCCAGGACGGCGCTCATGATGGCGGCCACGTCATCGAACGTGACCGCGGCTGGCCCGGTGAGGTGGTACCCCACGCCGCAGTGGCCGTCTTCGGTCAGCGTGATGGCCGCGGCCTCGCCCAGGTCGCGCGTGTCGATGAAGGCCACCAGTCCTCCACCTGCCGGAACGAAGATTCGGTCGTCCTCGACGATGTCCCTCCTATAGGCGGTGCCGATGTTCTGGGCGAAGAAGCCCGGTCGCAACATGGTCCAGGCGAGGCCGCTCGCGAGCAGGTGGGTCTCCACGCGGTGGTGCGGCACGATGCGGTTGCTCTCGGCGCCCGCGACCGACGAGAACACGACGTGTTTGACACCGGCAGCCTTGACGGCATCCACGAACACGTTGAGTGTCGGGCCCACTCGACTGATGGCCGGCGGGCGGATGAGGAAGACCGACGCGGCACCACGGACGACCGGCTCGAACGTGGAGACATCGTTGAAGTCGAGCTGGACGGTCTCCACCCCGGGCCCGAAGCGTGCGGCCATGGGCTCGACGGCGATGTCCGCCGCACGAACGAGCGCGCCGCGGTCCAGGAGTGCTTGCACGACGGCGGTGCCGACGTTGCCCAGGGCACCGCTGACGACGATGGGAGCGGTCAACCTTGGTTCCTCCGATGCTGGCCCAGACCGCGTCGAACACCCGGTCCAGGTAGGGGTCGTCGATGGTCGCGCCCGCCAGCAGTCTGGCCATGAGCGAACCGAACAGCAGCTCGATGACGACCCCCATATCAAGATCTGGGCGTGCCGCCCCCTGCTGTATGGCATCCGCAAGGACGGTACGGACGACACGCTGGCGCGGCTCGAACACGGCACCACGGAACGTCTCCAGCAGGGATGTGTCTAACGTAATGACCCTTGACGCATCTGCGAGGATACGAGGACGCAGGGCCTGGGGGCCATGACGAGGGCTCGGTGCGAGCGAAGGTGATGCTCGATGGTGAACCACGAACCCATCTATGCGACCGTGCTTCGTGAGCCCTCTCCCGACGCGGTCTGCAGCTGTGACCATCCGGTGGACTGCGTGTGCAGTTGCCATGATCGGCGCTGCGACCCGGTCGAGGACGTCTGCCACACCGACTTCCTGCCAGACGAGGGTGGCCTGGCCTACTGGGGCTGCCCGCGATGCACTCCCGGCCTGGAGGCGCCGCACTACCTCGGATGCGAGCTCATCGGATGGAATGTGCCGCTACCGGTCGCCTCGCCCCTCGGGGGACCCGGCACGGCCGCCTTCAGCTGACCCGAAGCCGTGCGACCCGGGGACGTGCTGAGCTGACGCATCGTCCCATCGTGCGTACGCGTTGCGGCGTGATGGTCCGAACCACCGTGCTCGCAGGGATCCAGATGGACGATGACCGTATCCAGGCCACGGACCTGGTGGAACAACTCGTGCCGGACCACCTCGGCGATGTCGTGCGCCGCAGCCACCGTCAGCCGGCAATCGACGACCAGGTCTGTGCTGGCGATGAGGCGGTGTCCCATCCAGCGCACACCCACTCGCTCGACTTCGATGACGCCATCCACGGCTGCGGCGACGTGCTCGATCTCGCTCACCAGCGCTGGATCGACCGCATCCATCAGCCGCTGGAACACCGCTCGCGCCGCGTCGCGCAGGATCCATAGGATAGCGACCGTGATGAGCAGGCCGATGATGGGATCGGCCAGCGGGAAGCCAAGCCCCACCCCGATGGCGGCCAGCACGACCGCGAGTGAGGTCAGGCCGTCGGTTCGTGCGTGCATCCCGTCGGCGACCAGAGCCTGTGAGCCGATCTCGTGGCCCACTCGGATCCGGTAGATGGCCACCAGCTCGTTGCCGGCGAAGCCGACGACACCGGCCAGGGCGACCAGCCAAAGGTCGCTGACGACGACGGGTTCGAAGAGGCGCTGGATCGATTCCCAGCCGGAGACGAGGGCACTGAGTGCGATCATGGCCACGACCAGGAGTCCTGCCAGGTCCTCCGCGCGGCCATAGCCGTAGGTGTAACGCCGATCTGCCGCGCGCCGGCCGATGACGAACGCGATCCACAGGGGCACCGAGGTCAAGGCGTCGCTGAAGTTGTGGACGGTGTCTGCCAGTAGGGCGGTGGACCCGGTCCAGGCGACGATGAGCAGTTGCAAGACGGCGGTGACCATCAGCGCCAACAAGGAGACCTTGACCGCGACGACGCCTTTGCGACTCGACGCCAGCGCGCTATCGAAGCCAGCCGCGGGATCGTGGCTGTGCGCCGTGAACAGGTGCCTCAGTCGGCCGACCAGGCCCGACTCGTCGGGTGGGTGCTGGTGGCCGTCGTCTGGCCCGTGCGCGTGGACATCCGGCGCGGGCGCTGCGTTGCTCATGTGCCGGCGCTGGCAGTCTCGTCCGCGTCCGTTGGCTCGGCCGCTGCATGTGCCTCGGCCATCAGGTGCTCGTCGGACACCTCGAGATCCTGGGCGTAGCGCGCCACCACGACCACTACGACGAAGGCTACCGCGCCCAACCCGAGCGCCACCAGCCAGTCACCCGTGGGGGATCCCAGCTCCGTCGAATCCACGCCGTCGGGCCAGGGCCATAACACACGGATCGACCCGGCCATCAGGCCGATGAGGACAGCCAATACGATGTCGTGGGCACGTTGCAGCGCAAGATGCAGGACCTGCGAGAACAGCGCCAGGCCGAAGACCGCACCGAGCATGAAGATCCCCAGCACCAGGGGGTCGCGTTCGGTGACCGCGGCGAGCACCGGTCCGTACATGCCCATGATGACCAGCAGGAACGAGCCGGAGACACCAGGCAAGACCATGGCGCAGATGGCGATGGCCCCGGCAAGGAAGTAGGCCCACAGGGCGGGCTCGGCGATCTGGCTGACCGACTCCTCGCCGGTGCCGCTGCGCACGCCGAGCAGCACGAAGGTGATGACGCCGGCGACGACGATGAGGAGCGCGTGTTCGAGGTGCGGCTGACGGATCAGACGCCAAGCCACCACCACCGACCCGGCCACCAGACCCAGGAAGACCGACGACATCATCTCGGGTCGATCGAGGAGCAGATCGCTGATGACGCGCGCAAGCGTCAGGACGGCGGCCAGGATGCCGATGCCGAGCGGGATGATGAAGGCCCATTCGACCGCCGCGATCCACTCGCGGAAGCCAGCAACGTCACGGCGGACCAACAGCGTGAGGGCCTTGGAGCCGGCACGAAGCGAGGCGATGAAGCGCTCGTAGATGCCCAGCACGAGGGCGACGGTGCCACCCGAAACGCCAGGCACGATATCGGCCGAACCCATGGCAAAGCCACGCACGAGATG
The DNA here is from genome assembly GCA_963838115.1 of uncultured Chloroflexia bacterium. Classification (GTDB taxonomy): domain Bacteria; phylum Chloroflexota; class Limnocylindria; order Limnocylindrales; family CSP1-4; genus JAFMJV01. The sequence goes on along the minus strand of CAWIPU010000003.1, from coordinate 205,755 downwards.
GAGCAAGGTGTCGCGGAGCATCCGAGCGAGTATAGGTTCGCGAACGCTCACAATGGACCCGACGACGCTGACCGACCGAGAGGCCGACAAAGGGAGAGCACATGAAGACCGTCCGATGGGACACGATGCGATGGCTCAACGAGCCACCGATGGTCCGATACGAGGCCGATGACGTCATCATCGAGACCGGCCGGGAAACCGACTTCTGGCATCGCACCAGCTACGGCTTCACCCACCACGACGGCCACTTCCTGGGCGCGCCCCTGGCCGGTGACGCCGCCATCGAGGTCACCTTCCGGGGCGACTTCGGTGAGCAGTTCGACCAGGCCGGGCTGATGCTCTACGCGGCGCCCGAGTTGTGGCTGAAGACCGGTGTGGAGCTGAGCGATGGGCAGGCGTTCGCCAGCGTGGTGGTGACGGTGGGCATGTCCGATTGGTCCGTAGCTCCCCTCCCCGACGGCGCGACTGCCGAGACGCTGACGTTCCGCGCCAGTCGGGCCGGCGATGCCGTGACGGTGCGATACCGCGTCGGGGACGGAGGCGACTGGCGTCTGCTGCGCGTGGCCTACTTCCCGCCCGAGGCCGACGTGCTCGCCGGGCCGATGTGCTGCTCGCCGACGAGAGCGGGCCTCAGCGTTCGGTTCGGGCCGGTGCGCGTGGGCCCACCGGACGCGCGGCTCCACGAGGGCTAGCCAGCTCGGACGCCTGGTGCGTCCGCCGCACCTTGGCCGACTTGGCCGTCTGGACCGGCGTGGCCGACTTGGCTGGCGTGGCAGCTTTGGCCGCGATCGAAGTCGTCCCCGACGGGCGCCCGCCGATGATGACGGGTGCATCCCTGGGCGGGGGCGGCGGGAGGTTCTCCTCTGACCACAGCACCTGCGCCGCTGGCACCAGCGCGGCCGCAGACTCGGCATGGACGCGCTGATCGTCGAAGAAGATGTGGGCGCCGAAGGCCTTGAGCACCTCCGCCTTGTCCACGCCACCAAGGAAATATGTCTCGTCGACGTTGACGCCCCAGGAGCGCAGCGTGTTGACGACGCGGAAGTGGGCCGGCGCCGCCCGCGCGGTCACCAGGGCCGTCCGGATCGGCGAGGTGGCACCGAAGCGGGACTGGATCCGTGCCAAACCCTGAAGGAACGGTCGGAACGGACCTGGCGACATGGGCTCGTCAGCGTGGTCAGCCTCGTGCTGGTGGAAGGCGTCGAGGCCCTCGCTGTCGTACACCAACTGAGAGGCGGCATCGAAGAGCACTGCGTCGCCGTCGAAGGCGATGCGGACTTCGGTCAGGTCGTCGTTGGCGAACCTGGCGCTGGGCAGGATGAACGCGGCGGCCACGCCCTGCTCGCGTGCCTTCAGCACCTGTGACGTCTCGGCGCTGAGAAAGACGTCGCAGCTCATCGCGTGCAGGAGGGGATAGGGATCGCGACCGCCACGGAAGACGCCGCGCGTGATGTCCAAACCATGGGCCTCCACGGAGCGCAGGACGCGCATGCCGGTGTCCGCATCGTTGCGGCTCAGGATGACGACCTCCACCAGTCGCTCACCGGCACGCGCGTTGACCGCCAGCAGGCCACGCACCAGTGGGAACGCCGTGCCCGGCTCAAGAAGGTCGCGCTCGTGCTCGCGCTGGTATTCGCGATAGGCGCTGAGGCCGCCCTGCTCGAAGACCTCGTTGGCATCGGTGAGGTCGAACAGCGCGCGCGACGAGATCCCGACGACGAGCTTGTCTTGGAGTGTCTCAGGCACGCGACCACCTCGGATCCACGAGCCACGGTGTGCTCGCTTGTGGAGTGACTGTCGGTCCTGTGCGGTCAGCCGTCAAGTGGGCCCATGGTCAGGCCGGATGGCGATCTCATCGGACAGCACCTCCGGGATGAGGAACGCACCACCGAGCGTCGCCTAGCGCACGATCCTCGCCTGCAGCGTGGGACCATCCAGGACCCGCGGCATCCGCCGGCGCGCTTCACGGTTCCCGACCCGGACGAAGAGCTCATCACTTCGGACCGCTGAGGACACCTCACGCTGCAGGCCGCCGAAGGTGAACGCGGTGACGCCAGACGACATGGGGTCGATCCCGAAACCATGGCCCGCCTCGAGGGTCCTGGCGCCACGCGGGACGACCACGCGGATGAGCCGGCTCGTACGCTTCGCGTTCGGTCCCGGCACCGCCCAGCCGGAGGTGGTGCCCAAGTCAGCCAGCCGGAAGCGCACCGTCAGCTCGGTCCCCGGCTTGGCCCGCAGCTTGCCACCCATCGATCGCCAGGCACCGTTCCCGCTGCGGACCTGGATGCTCTGGATGGCCCAGCGGCGGGCGGTCCCAAGCTCGATATCGAGGTGGACCGAATCGATCTTCACCTCCTCGAATGGATTGTCCGCAAAGAGGGAGTAGAACGACGCGGCCGCCGTCTGAGCGGCTTCGGCCACCGTGTAGAAGTAGCCCACCGGGCCATTCGTCGCGATCCAGCGATCGCCGAGGAGCACCTCGAACCGGGAGCCGTCGTCGCGCCGACCCGTCAGCGTCATCGACACGCTGGCGCTGCCCTCGGTGTCTCGCTGGGCGACAGAGATGACGTTGCCCGAGACGTGTGACGCCAGCAGTGACGAGCGCAGCCAGGAGGTCGGAACGCTGATGTCGGAGACGCCGTTCCGGGAGCGCGCACCATCGCGCACCTGCGACGTGACGTTGAGCACGTTCGTGGGCTGTTTCCCGATGCGGGCCCCGATGCCGGTGAGCTGATCGGCCACGACGCGACCGAACATGGCGCCCGGGACCGCGAGCTTGTAGGGATCGACGGTCGGATCATCGACGATGTCGAGCGAGCGAGCGTGGAGGGCGCCGAGGTTGGCGGCCCCGTCCATGAGCATGGGATGGCCGAAGGCAAGGACCTTGCTACCGCAGACCCAAGTGGCGGTGCCGACACCGACCGCTACGGCATCCCCCGTCGCGAGCGAGGCCGCGAAGTTGCCCCCGGCGACGGGGCGCTCGCCCGGTTCGGCGATGCTCGCCCGGGAAAGCTTGGCTGCGAGTGGGACCCGCAGCAGGCCGGCACGATCGAGCGCCCGGCGCGGATCGGCCAGGCGACGCAGGCGCTTGCGATCGGCGAGGCGCAAGCCCTTCGTTCGGTAGGTCGAGGACGGGGGCGTGGCGACGGGGATGCGCAACCGCTCGAAGGATGATGCGACCGCCTTCGGTGCGGCCACCCGTAGATCCCGCACGGCTGCCGGCGACAGTCGCAGCGGCTCGTCGGGGTCGGCCATCTCAGCGTTGGCGGCGATATCGAGCATCTCTTCGATGGGGGTGATGCCGATGAGTGTCGAAGGGCCTGTGCTGAAGCCATAGGCAAGTGCGCCGATGAGGTCGTCGCCGATGTAGATCGGCGAGCCGCTCATGCCGGCCCAGACGCCGCCGGCATCGGCGATGAAGTGAGCGCCTCCAAGGTCAGAGATGCGCGCCAGGATCACATCGTGGCCCGGCAGTATGCCATTGGGATAGGCTCCCAGGATCTCGACCGCGAACGGTTTGGGATCGGTGCCACGGACCACGGTCCAGCCGACGCCGATGGCTCCGTCATCGACGCCGGACAGCGGCAGCGTCGCCGGGCAATCGCCGGGTGGCTCTGGGGCTGCCAGCACCGCCGGCGCGAGAGGGATGGAGCCCGCGAGGGCAAGGACCGATCCGATGACAGCGAGCCGGAAACGGCTGGACATGGCGAACGACCCCTTCGATGCATCGATGACTAAAGCAGCCTCGTAGCCGCAACTCTCGCCGCCGACGCGTCGTTGTCAAGTGCTCTTTGCAGCTCTGCTCCTATAAGAGCCTCCGCGGCGGCAGGACGCACCTTGGCACCGCGATCGGCCTAGATCAGATCAGGTGCTATGAGCATCATCGAGCCGCTGCTGGTCGCCTGACGGGCGGACGACGCCCCGTTAAGGACGGGCCGAAGGACTCTGGCAAGGGCGATCGCCACGAACCAACCTATGACGGCACCTCGAAGGTACTGCGCTGAGCGCTGCCCGGGGCGCATGGGAGGCGATCGTGGACCGCACGAAGGTCGTGATCATGGGCGCCGCAGGACGCGATTTCCATGACTTCAACGTCGTCTATCGCGACGATCCGGGTGCGCAGGTGGTGGCCTTCACGGCCACCCAGATCCCCGGCATCGACGGGCGGCGCTACCCGCCGGAACTGGCCGGAGAGCAGTACCCCGAGGGGATCCCCATCGTGCCCGAGGCGGAGCTTGAGGCCGTGATCCACGACCATGACGTGGATCTTGTCGTCTTCAGCTATAGCGATGTGCCACACGAGACCGTGATGCATGCCGCCTCTCGTGCGATGGCCGCCGGTGCAGACTTTGGCCTCATCGGACCGCGCAGCATGATGCTCGAATCGACCAAGCCGGTCGTCGCGGTGTGCGCGGTGCGCACCGGTGCCGGCAAGAGCCAGACCACACGCGCCGTGGCGGCGTTGCTGGCCGGGCGTGGGCTGACACCGGTGGTGGTCCGGCATCCCATGCCCTACGGCGATCTCGCCGCACAGCGCGTGCAACGCTTCGGCGATCGCGACGATCTGGCCCGCCACCACACCACCATCGAGGAACGCGAGGAGTACGAGCCGCACCTTGAGGCCGGCCACGTCGTCTTCGCCGGGGTCGACTACGAAGCCATCCTGCGCGAGGCGGAGAAGGAGGCCGATGTCATCCTCTGGGATGGCGGCAACAATGACTTGCCCTTCTTCCTGCCGGACCTGTTGATAGTGGTGGCCGACCCCTTGCGTCCCGGCCACGAGCGCCGCTTCCACCCGGGTGAGACGAACCTGCGCATGGCCGACGTGATCATCATCAACAAGATCGACTCCGCCACCCCGGAGGACCTGGCAACGGTGACCGCGTCCATCGCCGAGATGAACCCCGAGGCCGAGATCTTGACGGCCAGATCCGACCTGACGCTCGACGGCCCGCCCATCGAAGGGAAGCGTGTGATCGTGGTCGAAGATGGCCCCACGTTGACACACGGTGGCATGACCTATGGTGCCGGCATCGTGGCGGCTCGGCGTTTCGGGGCCGCGGAGTGCGTGGATCCCGAACCAGCTGCGGTCGGTTCGATCAAGGCGGTGCTGGAGCGCTATCCAGATCTGGAGCCGCTGGTGCCGGCCATGGGTTACGGCGAGGCCCAGATGGCCGAGCTCCGCGAAACGCTCGAGCGCGCCGATGCCGATATCGTGCTGGCGGCTACGCCGATCGACCTCGGTCGCCTCCTCCAGCTGGACAAGCCGGTCACGCGTGTGCGCTACGAGCTCGCCCAGGTCAGTGGCCGGCCGCTGGCAGAGATCCTGGCCGAGGTCGGCGAGTAGGCGTTCGCGCATCCGAATCGTCACCCATCCGCTACGCCCGGGGCACCCTCGCGCTGTCGCCGCGCGAGGGTAGCCTGGCCGGGATGGCACCGTGTTGGCTACACTCGTGGTGGCGAAACCCATCGCCACCCCTGCTGAGCGCCGGCGCGGCCGCGACGCCAGCACCATCCGAACGGAGGGAACTGGATGACGAGTGTTCTATCCCCATGGCAGCGCAGGCTCGGAATGGGCGCGATCGCCGTGTTGGCCGTCGCCGCCGGCCTTCCGGCAGCTGGCTTGGCACAAGCAGAGACACCCCAGATGGGCGGCTCGCTCGTCGCGGTGATCGAAGGCGAGCCCACCTCGGTCGATCCGGCCTTCGACTATGACTTCGTGTCCGGCCTGGCTACATCCAGCATCACCGAACCCCTCATCAAGTTCTGCGAGGGCGACACGCAGTTGTGCCCGAACCTCGCGACCGACTGGACCGTCAGCGAGGACGGCCTGACCTACACACTGACCATCCGTGACGGCGTCAAGTTCCACGACGGCTCCGACATGACCGTCGAGGATGTCGTCTTCAGCCTGGACCGCATCCGCGACCCCGAGCTGGGCTCGTATGTGGGCTGGATGCTCGATAGCGTCGCCGATGTGACCGCTCCAGACGACAGCACCGTGGTCATCACCCTGTCGCAGCCTGACGCATTGTTCGAGTACGCGCTCGCCTCCACCGCGGCGCACGTGGTGAGCAAGGCCGTCGTGGAAGCCGCCGGTGCGGACTACGGCACGCCCTCGGTCGGCTCCATCGGCACCGGGCCCTTCAAGTTCGTAGAGTGGACCAGCGGTGTCCAGCAGAAGCTGGCACGCAATGACGACTACTGGAACAAGGAAGACGGTGGTCCGTACCTGGACGAGATCACCATCAAGATCCTGCCCGAGCCCACCACGCGCGTGGCCGGGTTGGACACCGGCGAGATCGACTACCTCGTCAATAACGTGCCCTCCGACCAGTACGCCACGGTCGAAGGCTTCGATAACGTCAACCTTACCTTCGCCCCGTCGTTCTACGGCGAGTGGATCACCTTCAACACGCAGGAAGCGCCCTTCGACAACGCCAAGGTCCGCCAGGCGCTCAACTACGCCACCGACAAGGCCGGGCTGCGGGCGCTCTACTGGCCTGACACCCCCGAAACGAAGGCGACCCTCGTCTATCCCAGCATGTGGACGTTCGAGACAGACGCCTGGCAGGCCGCCTGGGATGTGCTGCCGGCGTATGACCAGGATCTGGAGAAGGCCCGCCAGCTGCTCGACGAGTCGGGCGTGGCCGACCAGCTCAACGGCATGACCATCTCGTACTACGAATCGACGCCGTCCATGAAGGGCATCGCCGAGTCGTTCATCGATTCGATGTCCCAGCTGGGCATCACCATCGAGGCAAACAAGACCACCTACCAGGAGAACATCGCGCAGCAGTTCGGCAACCATGACGACTACGACATCTTCGTGGGCTCGTGGGGCTCCGACTTCCCCGACCCGTCGGGCAACCTGCGCCCCAACTTCGGCTCCGAGAACATCGCGGCCGGTGGTTCCAACGCCTCTGCCTACAGCAACGCCGATGTGGATGCGCTGCTGCAGGAGCAGAACGCGCTGGTCGACAAGGCCGAGCGGGCCAAGCTGCTCATCGAGGCCCAGGCCATCATCGCCGAGGACTCGCCGCTCATCTCGGTCTCCAACCCTGGTTGGCCGCTGGCGGTGAACCAGCGCGTCCATGGCGCCGAGATCGGCCCGCTGTGGTACTGGGCGTCACTATTCAAGGACGTCTGGGTCAGCGAGTAACCACGTGCGGCAACGCCCTCGTCCCCGCCTGGCGGAGACGAGGGCGTTCCACGTCTAGCAGGGAGGGGAAGCAGTCATGGCCGGCTACGCCGTGCGTCGCTTGTTGGCCGCCATCCCCACCCTGATCTTCGTTTCCTTCGTCACCTTCGGCCTGGTCCGGCTGGCGCCGGGCGATCCGGTCCTCATCGTCCTGGGCGGCAAGCGCATCAGCCCCGAGCTCATGGAGCAGCTGCGCGAGAAGTTCGGCCTGGTAGGCGACCCCATCAGCCAGTACCTGGCCTGGGTCGGCCGAGCTATCCAATTCGATTTCGGTGAGAGCTACAAGCTGCGACAGGAGGTAGGCGACCTCATCGCCGCTCGTCTGCCCATCACCGTCGAGCTCATCGCCATGTCCGTCCTGCTGGCCATCCTGTTGGGCATCCCACTGGGCGTGCTGCAGGCACGCCGTCGCGAGAGCGCCGTGGACTATGCCGGGTCGTTCGTCGCCTTCATCGGCGTCAGCTCACCGGTCTACTTCACGGCCATCATCGGAATCCTCGTGTTCGCCGTCTGGCTGCGGGTCCTGCCGGCCTTCGGCAGCGGGGTTGATCCCGTCGACCAGCTGCGCCACCTCATCCTGCCGGCGGTCGCACTGGCGCTTGGCATGATCGCACTGACCTCGCGGATGACGCGGAGCGCCATGCTCGAGGTCCTGACGTCAGACTTCATCGAGGCGGCCCGCGCCAAGGGACTTCCCGAGCGGACGATCCTGGTCAAGCATGCCCTTCGCAACGCGCTCATCCCGGTGCTGACGGTCATCTCGCTGCAAGTGGGGTTCCTCGTGGTGGGCACGGTGCTGGTGGAGAGCACGATGGGCCTGGGCGGCCTGGGCTCGCTCATCACCGACGCCATCCAGAACCGCGACTACCCCGTCATCCAGGCCTCGGTGCTGCTGCTTACCGTGCTCTTCATCCTGCTCAACCTCTTCACGGACCTGCTGTACGCCGTGATCGACCCACGTATCCGCTACTCATGATCGTCAAGCTGGCGTCCACCGTCCCGACCCCGGCGAGATACCGGCTGTTCCTGCGACGCGTCGCAGCCGCCCCGCTGGTTCGCAACCGCGCCGCCCTGGTGGCGCTCATCGTGCTCATCCCGCTGCTCGTCGCCACGCTGGTGCCCTGGCTGCTGACCAATGCCGACCCCATCGCCCAGGATCTTTCCAACTCGCTGCTGGGTCCCAGCGCTGCGCACCCGCTGGGCACTGACAAGCCCGGTCGTGATGTCCTGGCCCGTGTCATCTATGGCGCAGCGCCGACGCTGCTGGGTGCACTCGTTGTGGTCGTCGTGAGCGGTGTGGTCGGCGTGCCGTTGGGCCTCCTCGCCGGCTACTACGGTGGCAAACGAGAGGCCGCCATCATGCGGCCGCTCGACGCCCTCTTGGCCTTCCCGGCGCTGCTGCTGGCCGTACTGGTGGTGACCACCTTCGGCCGCGGGCTGCAGACCGTGGTGCTGGCGCTGGGCATCATCTATGTGCCCGCCATGGCACGCCTGGTGCGAAGTGTCACGCTGGTACAGCGCAACCAGGCCTATGTCGATGCCGGACGTGCGCTGGGCTACTCCGACCGGCGCATCATCTTCCGCCACATCCTGCCCAACCTGGTGGGACCCGTGGTGGTCCAGTCCACCATCGACCTGGCGTACGCCATCCTCGACATCGCCGCCCTCAGCTTCCTGGGGCTGGGCCAGCAGCCGCCCGACCCCGACTGGGGATCGATGCTCGCCGACGGCCGCTCCTATCTCCTGCAGAACCCGCTGCCGGCCGTCTCGGCCGGTCTGGCCATCATGATCGCGGTCATCTGCTTCAACCTGGTCGGTGACGGATTGCGCGTCCAGCTCGACCCGCGGGAGCGTGAGCGATGACGGTCCCAGCAGCACAGCCTCAAGCCCTCCTCGAGGTGCGTGGCCTCTCGGTCCGGTTCCGCACCATGGCTGGGGCCGTGAACGCGGTCAACGGGCTGGACCTGACCATCGGGGCCGGCGAGATCGTGGGGCTGGTGGGCGAATTCGGGCTCGGGCAAGAGCGTCAGCAGCCGCGCCATCATGGGCCTTCTTCCGGCCCGCACCAGCACCATCGAGGGCAGCATCCGCCTTGATGGCGACGAGCTGGTGGGCCTACCGGAGTCGCGCTATCGCCGCATCCGCGGGGAGCGCGTGGCGATGATCTTCCAGGATCCGCTGACTGCGCTCGACCCCCTGTACCGGGCCGGTGAACAGGTGGCGGAGGTGCTGCGTTTCCACTTCGGACTGTCTCGCCCGGCGGCCCGAAAGCGCGTCGTCGAGCTGCTCGATTCGGTGGGCCTGCCCGAGCCGGCGGACGTCGCGGAACGCTATCCGCACGAGCTTTCGGGTGGCATGCGCCAACGCGTGATGATCGCCATGGCGCTCGCCGGCGGACCAGAACTGCTCATCGCGGACGAACCCACCACAGCGCTCGATGTGACGGTCCAGGCACAGATCCTGGAGCTGATGCGCTCGTTGGTGCGCGAGCGGCGGATGGCGCTGCTGCTGATCACCCATGACCTCGGGGTAGTGCGTGAGCTGTGCGAGCGGGCCATCGTGCTCTATGCCGGGCGGGTCGCGGAAGAGGCGCCGGTGGCACAGCTGCTGTCGGCACCATTCCACCCCTACACGTCCGGCCTGGGTGCCAGCATCCCCTCGATCCTGGAGCGCCGGCGGCGGCTGCCCCAGATCCAGGGCACGCCGCCGGACCCGGCGACCCTACCGCCGGGCTGCCCCTTCTCACCGCGCTGCCCGGTGGCATTGGAACGCTGCGAGACGGAGATGCCGCCGCTCACCGATGTCGGCCCGGGCCGACGTTCGGCCTGCCACCGCAGTGCTGAACTCATCGATGGAAGCTTGAAGATCGAATGGGAGGTTCGAACATGAACGACACGGGATTGGTCACAATCGACCCGACACTCATGGCCGACGAACGGTTCGTCGCCTTCGAGGGCCAGCGGACCTGGGTCGCCATCGTGGGTGACGAGGAGCGCGAGCGCCGCGAGGGCCGGGCGCCGCTGCTGTTGCTGCACGGCGGTCCCGGAGCGTGCCATGACTACATCGAATTGATAGCAGCCATCTCGGCCACCGGTCGGCGGGTCATCTTCTACGATCAGCAGGGCTGCGGAAACTCCGACCAGCCCGATGCTCCCGAGCGCTGGACGGTGGACTTCTACCTGCGTGAGGTCGATGCTGTCCGCGAGGCACTGGGCCTCGAGCGCGTCCACATCCTGGGCCAGAGCTGGGGCGGCATGCTGCTCATGGAGTACCTCGTGCGCAAGCCTGTCGGCGTGGTGTCAGGCACGATCGCCAGCTCGCCCGCGAGCATGCCCCTCTGGATCTCGGAGACGGGTCAGCAGCGAGCGGGCCTGCCGCCCGAGGTCATCGAGGTGCTGGAGCGCCACGAGGCGGCGGGTACCTGGGATGATCCCGAGTATGAGGCGGCCGTCGAGGTCTTCTACCAGCGACACCTCTGCCGGGTGGTGCCGAACCCCGAGGCGGTGACGCGGTCGAACGCCAAGACGGCCCGCAACCCGCAGGTCTATCGCACCATGAACGGGCCCACCGAGTTCCACGTCGTGGGCACCCTGCGCGACTGGGACATCAGCGCGCGACTCGGTGACATCGAGATCCCCACGCTCATCACCAGTGGCCGTCACGACGAGGCCACGCCGACACAGATGGCCCTCGTGGCTGAGCGCATCCCGCAGGCGGAGTGGGTCATCTTCGAGCAGTCCGGCCACATGTCGCACTACGAGGAGCCCGACCGCTACATGGGCGTGCTGGCCGACTTCCTCGCGCGCGCCGAGTGCGGTGCGGTGGAGACGCGGGCGTCGGCACTGGCCACGCCCCAGCCACGCGAACTGCCGCGCAGCGCCGGAGCCGGCCCGCTGACAGGCCTTCCGGGCGGCGTCAGCAACACACTTGGCGCCGGCGCGGGCGGCAGTGCCGGCGTAGGCGGCGCCGCTTGAGCATGATGGCGCCAGCGGCCTCGGAGGTCCCCGTGGGCGAGCCCACGACTTCCGAGCCGCTCCTGGTCGTGGAAGACCTGCGTGTCACGTTCGAGCGTGGCCGCAGCATCGGCGAGCGCATGACTGGCCGAGAGGCGCGGAGCGTGGCCGCCGTACGTGGCGTCAGCTTCTCCATCGCCCGCGGGCAGACGCTGGCGCTGGTGGGCGAATCGGGCAGCGGCAAGACCACCACGGCGCGCGCCATCCTGCGCCTCGTGGGGGCCAGCGGCGGCCGCATCAGGTTCGATGGCATCGACGTGCTGGCGGCGGCGCCGGGCCAGCTGCGCCGACTTCGGGAGCGTATCCAGATCGTCTTCCAGGACCCCTACTCGTCGCTCAACCCGCGCATCACCGTGGCCGACACGCTGGCAGAAGTGCTGGCCGTCCATCGCATCGGCAGCGCGGGTCAGGAACGCCGCGATCGGGTGGCAACGCTGCTGGCTGATGTCGGCCTTGGCGCCGAGCATGCGCGCCGTTACCCGCACGAACTGTCGGGCGGGCAACGGCAGCGGGTGGGGATCGCCCGCGCGCTGGCCGTCGACCCGGAGCTGCTGGTGCTCGACGAGCCGGTGTCAGCCCTGGACGTCTCGGTGCAGGCACAGATCGTGAACCTGCTGGAGGATCTGCAGGAGGAGCGCGGATTGGCCTACCTGTTCGTGGCCCACGACCTCGCCGTCGTGCACCACGCCGCTGACCGCGTCTCGGTCATGTATCTCGGAGAGATCGTCGAGGAAGGCACCGTCCACGAAGTCTTCGACGAGCCCCACCACCCCTATACGCGTGCGCTGCTGGCCTCGATCCCGGGTGAGGATCCGGCCTGGGCAGCCCGATTGCGGACCGAGCGGGCCGGCGGTGAGATCCAAGCCGAAGCCGCCGAGGGACCGGGATGCTCGTTCCGCGAACGCTGTGCACACCGCTTCGGGCAGTGCGACAAGACACCCCCATTCATCCAGCTTGGCGAGGGCCGAGCCAGCCGCTGCTGGCTCGATTGACCAAGCCTCGACCATCGACCTACGCAGGAGGAGCACATGTCACCCCATATCGGACCCGACACCTGGCACATGTTCTGGGATGCCTCCATCCCGCCGGTGCACACGGTGCCTTCGGGCAGCGCCGTCTCCTTTGATGTGCTCGATGCCTCCTGCGGGCAGGTCACGGCCGATTCGATGGTCGCGGACCTTGAGGCCCTGGACTTCTCGCGCGTGGACCAGGTCGCGGGGCCGGTCTTCGTCGAGGGCGCCGAGCCGGGCGACACCCTCGAGGTCGAGCTGCTCGCGTTCGAGCCAGCCGATTGGGGCTGGACGGCCTGCATCCCGGGCTTCGGCCTGTTGGCCGATGAGTTCACGGAACCCAGCCTGCGCATCAGCCGACTGGCCGACGGGGTGGCCGCCTTCATGCCCGGCATCAGCATCCCCATGGCGCCGTTCTGTGGCGTCCTCGGCCTGGCTGCCCCCGGCGAGCCGCGCAGCACCATCCCGCCCACCGAGACCGGCGGCAACATGGACACCCGCCATCTGACCCAAGGCACCCGGCTGTGGTTGCCGGTGCAGGTGCCGGGCGCACTCTTCAGCCTCGGCGACGGGCACGGAGCGCAGGGTGATGGGGAGGTCTGCGGCACCGCGATCGAGACGCCCATGCGAACGCAGGTCCGCCTGACCGTGCGCAAGGACGTGCACGTCACCGCGCCCGAGTTCGAGACCGCGGGCCCGCTGGGCACTGCTACCAACAGCGCGCCATGGTTCGCTGCCGACGGCGTAGGGCCCGACCTCTTCGAGGCCGCGCGCGACGCCACGCGCCGGATGATCGATCGGCTCGGCGAACGCCACGGCCTGGCCCCGGCCGATGCCTACATGCTCATCTCGGTGGCCGGCGAGCTGCGCATCAGCGAGATCGTCGACCAGCCCAACTGGATCGTGACCTGCTACGTGCCTACGTCCATCTTCGCCTGACGCCTACTGCTGTCGGCCCTGCTGCTGGACGCGGGCCCAGGTGTCCTTGAGCGTGACCGTGCGGTCGAAGACCGGTCTGCCGGGCCTTGAATTGGGGTCGACGCAGAAGTAGCCCAGTCGCTCGAACTGGACGGTCTCGCCGGCGGGCGCGGCGGCCGCTGCCGGCTCCAGCCAGCAGTCCGTCAGGATGGTCTCTGAATTGGGGTTGAGGTCCTCGAGCAAGTCGCCGTCGGCGCCGGGATCGGACCGACCGAAGAGCGCTTCGTAGAGTCGGACCTCGGCCGGCACGGCGTGCTCGGCGGAGACCCAATGCAGCGTGGCCTTGGGACGCCGGCCGTCGGGAGCATCGCCGCCGCGCGTCTGGGGATCGTAGGAGCAACGCAGCTCCACGATCTTGCCGGTATCGTCCTTGACGACCTCGTCGCAGGTGATGAAGTAGGCGTAACGCAGGCGCACCTCTCGCCCTGGGGTCAGTCGGTAGAACTTGCGCGGCGGATCCTCCATGAAGTCGTCGCGTTCGATCCAGAGCTCTCGGCCGAAGGGCACCGTGCGCGTCCCGGCCGCCTCGTCTTCGGGGTTGTTGACCGCTTCCAGCTCGTCGGTCTGCCCCTCGGGGTAGTTAGTGATGACCACCTTGAGCGGGTCGAGCACCGCCATCCGCCGCTGCGCATCGCGATTGAGCACCGCGCGCACCGAGTGCTCCAGGCGCGCCAGCTCCACGGTCGAGTCGGCCTTGCTGACGCCGATGGCCGCGGCAAAGTCGCGGATGCCCTCCGCAGGGTAGCCCCGGCGACGCATGCCGGCGATGGTGGGCATGCGCGGATCGTCCCAGCCGCGGACGCGCCCATCCTGCACCAGGCGCAGCAGGAAGCGCTTGGAGAGCACCGTCCAGGTCAGGTTGAGGCGCGCGAACTCGTACTGGCGCGGCCGCGAGGGCACCGGCAGGTGCTCGATGAGCCAGTCGTACAGGGGCCGATGGTTCTCGAACTCGAGCGTGCAGATGCTATGGGTGATGCCTTCGATGGCATCCGACTGACCATGAGCGAAGTCATAGGTGGGGTAGATGCACCAGGCATCGCCAGTGCGTGGGTGGGTCGCATGCACGATGCGGTACAGGATCGGATCACGCAGGTTGATGTTGGGCGAGGCCATGTCGATGCGCGCTCGCAGCACGCGCTCGCCGGTGGCGAACTCGCCGGCGCGCATGCGCTCGAACAGGTCGCGGTTCTCGGCCGCCGCACGATCGCGGAAGGGGCTGGGCGTACCGGGCCGGGTAAGCGTGCCCCGGAACTCGCGGATCTGGTCGCCAGAGAGGTCGTCGACATAGGCCAGGCCGGCGTCGATCAGGTGCCGGGCCCAGGCATAGAGCTGCTCGAAGTAGTCGGAGGCGAAGAAGAGGTGCTCGCCCCAGTCGGCGCCCAGCCACCGCACATCAGCCTGGATGGCATCGATGTACTCCTGCTCTTCCTTCGTGGGATTGGTGTCATCGAAGCGCAGGTGGAAGCGCCCGCCGAACTCGCGCGCGATGCCGTAGTTGAGCGCGATCGACTTGGCGTGGCCGATGTGAAGGTGGCCGTTGGGCTCGGGCGGGAAGCGGGTGACGACGGTGTCAGTGCGGCCGGCTCTCACGTCGGCGGCGACGATGTCGCGGATGAAGTCGCTGCGTTCGCTCTCGATCGGTGGTGTCTGCGTGGTCACGTCATCGCTCTTGGTAGTCAGGTCAATACCATCAACGGTACTCGCTCCGACCCTGTCTCGTGGCGACAGGGTCGCTGGCCGCGCGTCGCGAGCCAACAGGTGGCCCTATTCGACGATGAAGGTCCCCGTCATGTCCTTGGGATGCATCTCGCAGCGGAAGAAGTACTCGCCCGGTTCGGTCGGCGCGGTGAACTCGTACGTCCTGCTCGTACCGGGCCCGTCCAGGATGCCACCCACGAAGAGGGGGTCGGTCGCCGAGTCCGAGTGGTACGGCCCGAAGCTGTGGCGGGACTCATCGCGGTTCTCCAGCGTCAGGCGCACGACGCTACCGGCCGGCACGCGCAGCTCCTCCTTGTCGAAGGCAAGATCCTCCGCGACGAGGGCGAGTTCCGTGACCGACGAGTCATCAGTGGCCGAGTCATCATCGACCGGTGCAGGCGAGTCATCCGTTCCAGATCCATTGCGGGTCGGGCGGCTCCAGCCGGACGACCGTGAAGCCCTCCCGGGTGGCGGCGTCCGCCAGGCGTTCGTCCAGGGTGACGAAGGGCAGACTCTGCGGTTCCCCTTCGGAGGCGACGATGGCAGCCGCCAGCTGCAGGGCATCCGCGGCACGCAGTGGATGGACGCGCAAGAGCCGCGCTGCTGTCCGACGAAGCACGTCGCCGGGCATGACCTCATGCCACGCATCGGCGTAGCCGTCGAGCCGGTCGAACGCCTGGCGTACCCCGCCTCCCTGACGCTCGACACGGGCGAGTGCTGAGACACACTCGGTGGCGGTACCCCACCAGACGTACTGCTCCTGATCAGCACGAAGGAGGGTGCTTGCGGCTGGTGTCGCAGCCTCAGCCAGCAAGAGCGGCACGATGGCGGAGGTATCCCAGAACCTCACCAGCCTGAGCGCCGCTCTTCGATAACCGAGGCGACGAGACTGGGGCCGTGGGGCACGGCGACCGTGGGCGCGGACAGCAGGTCGTCGGGCAGGAAACCACTGCCAGGTTCGAGCAACCCGGCTCGCGCCAGGCGGTCGCGTCGGCCGGAGGCGTCCCGCGATGTCGCCACCGGCTCGAGACGGGCAACGGGCACGCCGCGGTCGGTGATGAGGACGGAACCTCCCGCCTTCACCTGGTCGAGCAGCGAGCTCAAGCCATTCTTGGCCTCGGTGATGGTCGATCTGCGCATCGGGCTATTCTAGCTATCTTCAAGCGCCTTGACTAGCCTGCTGTGTCACACTGCGGCAAACGCCCGATCATCCCGGCGCGGAAGATCCCCCACAGCGCCGGGCAGCGGCGGGGATCTCAGTCCCTAGTCCGGCCATGACCAACCCAGGGAGAGCACGACCGAGCGGAGGCGTGCTCGAGTGGGCGCAAGTTCCGTGGCCCGCGCCGCCAGCACCTCACCATCGATCGTCACGCCCGCGGCCTCCAGCAGATCGATGGCGGGAGTCCCGGGTGTCGGCACCGCCGGGGCGTCCTGGCCGAGTATCTCGGAATATCGCTCGATGGCGCCCGAGACGGCTGCGAGCGCCAAGCGTCGTGGTCGCTGCTGCGCTGGCAATGCCTGGGCCAGGAGCATCACGTCTGCCAGCAGTGCCACGGCGACCGGAGCGGCGTCACGGGGCTGGATGGAATGGTAGAAGCGCAACACCGGATAGGCCTGGTGTCGCTGGCTGATGGCCTCGACGTCTACGGCCAGCGAGCTGAAGGCTTGCTCCAGCGGCTGGGCGTCGCCATCCGCGATCGCTGCCAACAGGATGTCCTGGGGGGTGGCACCCAGCGAAGCCACGCGGCCCGCGAAACTGCGGACCTGGACGACAGCGGAGATGACCGAGATGAGATAGCTGACCACCAGGGTCAGGAGGATGATGCCGGTCGCGTTCACGACGACCGTCAGGATGCGCCAGTTGCCACCGGGCTCGAGATCGCCATTGCCCATCGTGAACAGCGCGTAGCCGGCGAAGTAGAGGTAGTCGATCGTATCGACCAAAGCGGCTGTGTCCGCATCACGGATGGACGTTGCATCGGCGGCGAAGACGAGAGCCCAGCCGAACCACAGCGACAGAGACCAGACGATGATGGCGAAGACGACGGTCAGCGGCCCCAGCAACGAAAGCCGCCCATGGTGGTCGCCGAACACGCGGACTGCCGTGGCCCAGGCAAGGGCCGAGATCCGCCCGGTCAGCGGCCCAGCCCGTCCCGAAACCCAGAGGGTCGTCCACAGCAGGTCGATCAAGGCCACGCCAAGGAGCGCCACACCTGCCACAAGGGCCACGAGCGTCATCGCGGATCAGCCGTGCTGACAGCGGCGCTGAGATCCCAGCTGCGAGGACGGTCGAGGCCCTCCCAGTCCTCGCGGATGATGGCCATCAGGAGAGAGTCGCGCCACTCCCCTCCCCGACGGAAATGGTGGCGGATGGTGCCATCGACCTGGAGGCCCGCCTTCTCGAAGGATCGCCGAGCACGGACGTTGGAGGCCTCGGTGGTGAGCCAGACCCGCTCCACCTCGTAGCTGCCGAAGACGAAGTCCAGTGCGGCGTTGATGGCATCGCTGCCGATGCCCTGGCCGAGACCGGCTTCAGTCGTGACGAACACGCTGAGCTCCAGCCCATCGAGACGTGAGCCTTTGCCCCACAGCCAGACAGTGCCGATGAACTCGTCGCTCCCCAGCGGCGAGATAGCGAACCAGTACTCTCCCTTGCCATGCCGCGCCATGACCTCATCGAGCCAGCGCTCGCTCGACGCCTCCGAGTGTGGGAATGGATAGCCGGCCCAGGTGCCGACCTCGACCGAGTTCACCGCGCACCGATAGGCCGGCAGGTCGGACGCCTCGAACGCGCGCAGCCAGACCCTGCGACCGCGGATGCGAGCCGCTTCAGGGTTCCCCATCAACCGAGCGGGAAGTAGTCGGGCTCGTTGCCGGGCTTCCACTTGATGTTGCATCCCATGCTGGGCACCTGTCGTTCGTCGATGGGCTCGCCGGCCAGGACGGCATCGAGCGCGGCGCGGAGGTCGCGACCGTCGACCGGCACGTCATTGCCCGGGCGCGCACCATCGAGCTGGCCACGGTAGACCAGTCGGCGCTGGGCATCGAAGAGGAAGAGGTCCGGCGTGCAGGCCGCCCGGTAGGCCTTGGCTACCGACTGGGACTCGTCATACAGGTAGGGAAAGCTGAAGTCGTGCCGCCCGCCGAAGTCCTTCATGGCCGCGGGGCTGTCGTCGGGATAGTGCTCCACGTCGTTGGCGCAGATGGCCACCATGGCCACACCCTGCTCGCCATAGTCGCGACCGAGTCGCGCCAGCTCATCGGCGACATGCTTGACATAGGGACAATGGTTGGAGATGAACATCACCAACAGCGCGGCGGCGTCGGCGAGATCATCGAGCGCGACGGTGTCGCCCAACAATGGGTTCGGAAGCGAGAAATCGGGAGCAGGCGTGCCCAGCGGGAGCATGGTGGACGGGACGGCCATGAAGCACCTCCGGTGTCGGGGATAGAGATCGTGGGTGACTCGGCCGATTCTGCCCGCTTAAGCGTGGCGGTGCGTCGGACGTCATATGACTGAGCTGCACATCGGCACATCGGGCTACCAGTATCGAGACTGGCGCGGCATCCTCTACCCAGCCGGACTGCCGCAACGCCAGTGGCTCAGCTGCTATGCAGCGACGTTCAGGACCGTGGAGATCAACAGTACCTTCTACGGCGTGCCCGCTGCGGCCACGGTCGCACGCTGGGCAGCCTCGGTCCCGGAAGGCTTCGTGTTCTCCGTCAAGCTGCATCGCTTCGGCACCCACCTGAAGCGATTGCGCGACCCCGATACGTGGCTTGCCCGCTCGCTCGATCCAGTGGCCCCGCTGGGGTCGGCACTGGGGCCGATCCTGATCCAGCTGCCGCCGCGCTGGCGCCGAGATACCGAACGCCTGGCGCGACTGCTGGACATGGCGCCCAGCGGCCACCGCTACGCGGTCGAGCTGCGCGACCGCGACTGGTTGCATCCCTCGACCTACCAGATCCTCCGCGAGCACGGCGCTGCCCTGTGCCTCCACGACCTCATCGCCGACCACCCTCGCCACCTCACCACCGATTGGGTCTACCTGCGCTTCCACGGGCCTGATCCGAGTCGGCCCTATTCGGGTGGCTATCCGCCGCCGGCGCTGCGCGGGGCAGCTCAGCGTATCCGCCGATACCTTGCCGACGGACGCGATGTCTACGCCTACTTCAACAACGACGGAGCGGGCCACGCCGTGCGTGACGCCCAGACGCTACGACGGTTTCTGGGGGATGTGCGGTGAGGTGGACCCGACGTCAGCCGCCGAATGCCGGACGCCTGGCTCGGCCTCGATCGAGAGCGGTTGCGATGAGGTTGAGAGTCCCGAGCCGCCAGCCGCAAGACGTCTGCCACCCGACCCGTGCGACGGTGCCGGCATGATCTCCCGCTTTCTCACGCGCCTGACCGATGCGCAGGCTGGCTGGGCACGCCCCCTGGGTGCCCGCGGCCAAGGCCTGCTGAAACCCCTGTTCGGACGCGCGGCAGGGCTGACCCACGTGCTCAACGGCACCTGGCTGGGGCATCCGCTTCATCCGCCGCTGGTGGCACTGCCCATCGGCATGCTCACGCTCATGGTCGTGCTCGACGTCATCGGCCAGGATGTCGCTGCCGACGTGGCCCTGACACTCTCGCTGCTGGCGCTCGTGGCGGCTGCCGTGACGGGTTCGGCTGATGCCGTCGACCTGCACGGCCACGCGCGCACGGTGGTCACGGTCCACGCCGCGACGATGATGCTGGCCACGCTCCTACTGCTGGTCTCATTGGTGCTGCGGGCGATCTCCGGCGACGATCGTGGGCTCGCGGTCGTGCTCGGATTCGCGGGCTACCTCGTCCTTGCCCTGGGTGCCTGGATCGGCGGCGAGGTCGCGTATACGCTCGGTGCGGGCGTCAACCGCAACGCCTGGCGGGGAACCCTGGGGAAGGGCTGGCAGGTGCTCCGCGTCGATGGCGGCGATGAGTTGCCGGAAGGTGAACCGGTGAGCGCCACCTCCGCTGAGCAGGCACTGGTGCTGGTCCGCCAGGGCGAGACCGTGCAGGCCTTGCTCGACAGCTGCGCCCACGCGGGCGGGCCGCTGTCGGAGGGCACGCTCAGCGATGGCTGCCTCGAGTGCCCTTGGCATGGGTCCCGGTTCGACCTGCGAGACGGTCGCCTGCGGACCGGTCCGTCGGTATACGACCAGCCGGCCTTCGAGGTCCGCCGCATCGAAACGGGCGGCTACGAGGTCCGCGAACGGACCTAGTCTCGTTCGGCGCTGTTGGGTCATGACCCTCAGTAGCGCAGCAGGGTCATGACCGCCCCGACTCGATTGAAGAGCCACAGGCCGACCGGCAAGGTGATGATGATCACGCACAGGAACCAGGCGAGGAGGATGTAGAGCGCGCCAAGCCACCAGCCCACCAGCAAGAACCAGAGCCCTCTCACCAGTAGTGGCAGCTGCTGGTGCTGTTGGCCGCGGACGTAGCCGATGCCATCGTGGACACCCACGACCACTGCGTCATTACGCGGTCGCAGCGTAAGGATCGCCGGCAGGCGATTGAAGAGCCAGAAGCCGATGGGCAGACCCAGGATGGTCAGGCAGGCGATGTAGGCGACGGCCACGGCCACGCCGCTCAGCCACCAGCCGATGAAGACGAACCATAGAGCGCGAACGAGTACGCCCGGCCCGCCTTCAGGCGCGTTGCGGTCAGCCATGGGTCGACTCGAACCCCTGGGGCGAGACGCGGAGGCGACTCATCCCGAACCTGCTGGAGTGGGTCATCTGGATCTCCTGGTTGGCGAAGCTGGAGGCCGACTCATCCTCCCACAGGCTTCGCATCCTCCCACGAAGGCGGGTCGTCACATACCTGCAACGGCAAACGCCGCCCCTGGGGCGAGGATATGCCACCGCAGACGAGACACTCGCTCGAACAGCAATGCACGGAGGAAACGAGATGTCACAGATCGTCGAGACCATCGATGTCGAGGTGCCCGTCCGCGTCGCCTATGAACAGTGGACGCAGTTCGAGGAGTTCCCGCGCTTCATGGAAGGCATCACCGCGATCTACCAGCTGGAGGATGACACGCTCGAATGGCACGCCTCCATCGCCGGCATGCCCAAGCAGTGGCGAGCGCGGATCACCGAGCAGGTCCCGGATCAGCGCATCGCCTGGCGCTCGATCGAAGGCGCTGGCAATGCCGGCGTGGTGACCTTCCATCGGATCGACGAGGGTCGCACGCGCATCGCGCTGCAGCTGGAGGTCGAGCCCGAAGGCGCTGTCGAGAAGGTTGGCGATGCACTGGGCCTGGTGAAACGTCGGGCGGCGGGCGACCTTGAACGCTTCAAGGACTTCATCGAGGAGCGCGGTACGCCCACCGGCGAGTGGCGCGGTGAGATCGAACAGCCGGCAGGTCCGACCGCCGAAGGGCAACCTCGCTGACCAGTCTCTCGCCCCGCAAGACAGGCCGGTTCGGCGTTCCCAGGTTCGGAGCCCTGGCTCTTCCCGGGACGGCCGTCAAGGTCGCAGCAGGACCACCAGCGGAACGTCGGTGCGCGCCCAGCGAGCGACGGCGGTCTCAAGGATCTGCCGGGCTATATTGCGATCAGCTGCCGTGCCCACGCTCGCTCGGTCGGCTCCACGCAGGATGATCAGCCGGCCTCGCGGCCCAGCCGGCCACCACGACAGGTCACGCAACGCATCGTCCAGGGCGTCCCAGTTCCGCCCGACCCAATCGGGGAACTCCAGCCCTTGGGCGAATGCCGCCATGAGGGTCTGCTTCCCCGAGGCTTCGCGCAGGTCGATGACCGTCGCGGCCCATCCAGCCTCCGTGAGGTCCGAGAGGATGGCAGTCGTCGGTCGTCGGGAGCCGAGCCGATGGATGCCCGATTGGAGTTCAGCGTGCGCCGGGTCGGTGACCACAAGAGCGGTAGTGGTCATGGCGCGACGAACCGGAACGAATCGTAGTGATCGTCGGTGTAGTAGGCGGCATCGTCTCCACCGACCACCAGTCGGCGTGCACCGCGGTCCGGTGAGCCCGGCGTCTGGACGGTGTACTCGTGGTAGAACCCGCTCGGTCGGTCGGGCAGGATACCCTCGCGATTCTGGAAGGTAGAACCGTCCTGATCATAGGGGTACGGTCCGTCGGCAGCGATCAGCATGAGCGTCTCCAGCGCTGCGGCGGATAGCTGGTCCAGATGGACCGTAGGGCCATCCCAGTCTGAGGGCGGGGCCTCTGCGAACCGTGGCGATGCTATCGGGGTGGCCGCGGTCGTGGCTTCGGGCGTTGCAGCGGACGACGCCTGGGTCGCGAAAGAAGCCGTCTCCGGCCCTTTGATGGCTGCCGCGTCGCTGCCGCTGGAGCAAGCGCCGACGATGGCCGCCGACAGGACGGCGATCAGGACGAAGGCCAGGGTAGGCAGCTTGTGTATCGATCGTCCTCGGGACCGCATGGACAAGAGAGTAGCCGGACTCGGACTTCCGATGGGGCTACCCTGACACCCGTGGATACCAACGCGGTCGACGCGGCCCGCAGCCTGTTCCTCGACGAGTCCAACCTGTATGGCTGTGCCGAGACGACCTTTGTCGTCTTGGCGTCGGCCTATGGGATTTCCGATGAGGCCGACCCGGCAGTGGCCATGGCACTCAACGGCGGCCTCGCCTACAGCGGCGGTCCCTGTGGGGCGATCTCAGGGGCTGCGCTGGCTGTCGGCCTCTTGGCCGGACAGCGCGTCGCCGACCACCGGGAAGCGAAGCGGGCCGCTCGACTCATCACAGCAAGGCTGATCGACGAGTTCACTGAGGCATATGGCGCGACCGACTGTCGGAGCCTGATCGGCATGGACCTGCGCACCGAGGATGGCCACAGAGCCTTCATCGACAGTGCCATCTGGCGCGATCGATGTATGGCCCAGGTCGAGTTCGTGGTGGGCCGACTGGCGCCGCTGGCCGACCAGGTCACTTGGGAGCGCGCGCTGGACGGATCCGATGCACCCGACGTCTGAAGCCCGAGTTAGCGGCCAGGGTCCCGTCCCCGAGCCAGCTTCGGCGGACCAGGTCACTGCCGTCCGCCCCGATCTCAGTCGACGAGCGGGTTCCGCCAGCGATCCTCCGTGAAGCGGGCGAATTCCGTGTCGGCAGAACAGATCTCCGGGCCATGCTCGATGGCAGGGGCAGCCAGGTGAGCGTCGGGGACCAGGTTGCCCGAGATCCGATAGCGGCCGATGAGTCCTCCGAGCACGTCGGCGTGCCAAGCCGTGGCGCTCGGTCTGGGTCACTCGGTCGTTCCACGACGAGGTACCTGCTCGATACGCGCGTTTGGCTGTGGATGCTGGCTGACCCCGGTCGGATCCGCCCTGACTTGGCGGCCGAGCTGCGAGCGCCCAGACCGGGCTGCTGCTCTACGTGGCGCGTTCGTGAAGCCCCCGGCCAGCGCTGGTGGCGCGTCGGCCAAGAGTCGGGCGCTGGCCCCGAAGAGGCGATCGACGATCTGCGCGATGCGCTCCCTTGTGGCGTCGTCGCCGACGTTCCGCGAGCGATTGCCCTGCGCCGGCCGAATGGTTGATCATCGAGTCGAACTCGGTCGGGTACAGATCGATGCCCCACAGATCGGGTTGCCGAGACCCGCCAGCCAGCAGGACTGCCTCTTCGTCGGCATGCAACTCACCACCGATCGACATTTCGCAGCCAGTTGGCGATCGGGATGTGGCGCGCCCGGCGAGACTCGAACTCACGACCTTCTGGTCCGCAACCAGATGCTCTATCCACTGAGCTACGGGCGCCCTTGAGACTGGCGGAGAGGGAGGGATTCGAACCCTCGGAGCAGGTTACCCCACTCACCGGTTTAGCAAACCGGCGCACTAGGCCTCTATGCGACCTCTCCGCAATGGCGGGGCGATGGTAGCACGCACTCGCACGATGCCGAGTATCATCGACCTTCACCACCAGAACAGGCGTGCCGGGCACTGTCCGTCGCGCCTTTTGGGCATCAGTGGCCAGCGGGAGTCCCCACTCGACCACGCTGCGGACGGCCTGCCGCCCGCGTATCCGGGAGATGATGGTCATGTCGAAACGCGTCGTCCTTCTCGGCCAGCCGGTCACACACTCGCTGTCCGAGGCACTGCAGGAAGCGGCCTTTGCCGCTGCCGGTGTCGATGCCCACTACGAACCCATCGACACACCCACCGTCGACCTGTCCAAAGCCATCAAGGCGTTGCGCGGCGAGGAGTATCTGGGCGCCAATATCGGCCACCCGCACAAGGATCGCGTGGTACCGCTGCTCGATCGCTTGACGGAGGAGGCACAGGTGACCGGTGCCGTCGACACCATCACTCGTGACGGCAACCAGCTGGTGGGCCACAACCTCGATGTCAGGGCCTTCAAGTCAGCGCTCGAGGAGCTGGTGGGCAACCAGAAGATGCCCCGGAACGCGGTAGTCATCGGGGCCGGCGGTGGTGGCCGGGCGGCCATCTACGCGCTCATCTCCATGGGCTTCCAGAACATCGCGCTCTTCAACCGCCACCTCCACCGCGGGGAGCGGCTGGTCAAGCACTTCGCTCGCAGCGCCTCGCACATGGACCTCAAAGCGCGACCCTGGCACGAGTCGGTCATCGAGGCGGAGCTGGCCAAGACGGACATCCTGGTCAATGCCAGCGCCATCGGCGCCGATCCCGACGAGACGCCCATCCCGGCCGAACTGCTGCCGCCGGAAATCCTGGTGCTGGACCTGCACGTGGTGCCGGAGGAGACGCGCCTGCTTAGGGAAGCCAAGGCCGCCGGCGCCAAGCGCGCCATGAACGGTGACGTGATGCTCATCGAGCAGACCGAGGCCGCCTTCGAGCTGTGGACCGGTGAGACATCTCCGCTCGACGTCATCAAGAAGACGCTCAAGGCTGCCCGCAACAAGCCCGATGTGCCGGTGGCTGCGGCCGAAGAGTCCGAGTCTGAAGCGCCGGCGGCCGAGCCGGAGACGGCTGCCGAGCCGGAGACCGCGGCCGAGCCGGAAACCGCGGCCGAGCCAGAGACGGCCGAGGCGAGCCCGGCCGGGTGACCGCGGAGAAGTCCCGCTCCCTCCTCACGACCGAGCGCCGCTTCGCCATCGAGGCCGTGGTCGCCGCCAGCCGACTGACCAAGGGCGTACGGGACGATCTCGACCCCACCGACGCGGTGGCCAAGGCCGACTCCTCGCCGGTCACGGTGGCCGACCTGGGTGCCCAAGCGCTCGTCCGGATGGCTCTGGCCGAGACACTCCCCGACGACGGCATGCTGGGCGAGGAAGACTCTCGCCCCTTGGCCGAGTCGACCGAGTTGTCCGATGCGGTCCTGGCACGAGTGCGGGCACAGCGACCCGAGGTCGCGCTCGACGATGTACGCGAGGCACTCGATGCTTGTGATGACCCGGCCGGTCCGGGGCGACGTTGGTGGACGCTCGACCCGGTCGATGGCACCAAGGGCTTCCTGCGCAACGAGCAGTACGCGGTCGCTCTGGCGCTCATCGAGGATGGCGAGGTGGTACTGGCCGTCATGGGCTGTCCCAACCTCCCCTATTGCGGCGAGCCGGGCGATCCCTCCGTGGCTGGCCCCATCGGTGTGCTGTTCGTGGCTCAGCGTGGCGCGGGCACACGCATGATGCCGCTCTTCGAAGCATCGGCCGACCTAGCCGGCGAGCCGGTCCATTGTGCGGCGCCCACGACCACGGCCGGCGCACGCTATGCGGAGTCGGTCGAGGCCGCCCATTCCGACCGCTCGGAAGCTGCGCGCATCGGTGCGGCCCTGGGCATCACCACCGAGCCGATGCGACTCGATTCGCAGACCAAGTACGCCGTGGTTGCGCGAGGCGATGCTTCGATCTACCTGCGCGTGCCCCGTGGCGACTACCAAGAGAACATCTGGGACCACGCCGCGGGCATGCTCATCGTGGAAGAGGCCGGCGGGCGAGTCTCCGACGTCGAAGGGGTACCGTTTGATATCACCACCGGCCAGCGGATGACCAGGAATCGTGGCGCCGTGGTGACCGCCGCAAGCATCCACGACCAAGTCGTTGCGGCCGTCCGATCCGTGCTGGCGGGCTAGCCTCCTTCGCATGGGCGATACTGGCGCCAACATACACAGCAGACGTGGAAGTCCACGTGCTGCACCAGCGGGGCTGGTCGATCTCGGCCATCGCCCGCCTCTCGGCGCGACCGCGTCGGTCCGCGCCTATTGTCCGCGGCGCGCCGACCCGGGTCCGGGCCGCTAGCGGCCCGATTCTCGAGCCGTTCATCCCCTACCTGCAGGCTCGCTTCGGGATGACCCGCTCTGTTCGCTGACCGCGCTCTACGTCGAGGTCATCGCCCTGGCTACCCGCGTCAGCTACCCGACTCTTCGTGCGCTCTCGTTCCCGTAGCCTCTCCCTGCTCTCTCACTGCGTACCCTGCTCACCTCTTCAGCATTCTCCTTTCTCTATCTATATCTCTCATCCTCCCTTTTTCTTATCCAGCCATACTCTTTCTAGCATCTCCTCTCACCCTTTCTCCTCACCTCCCTCTTCCTTCTTTCTTTCTCTGCCTCTCTCTCTTCTCTTCCTCTTCTTCCTCTCTTTTTCTTTCTCTCTTTCCTCATCTCATCTATCCATTTCATCTTTCCTTCTTCTCCTCTCTCTCTCTTCCTCTCTACTCTCTCACCTACCTCATTCCTCTTTCATCTTTCCCTTCAGCTCTCTATTGCAGCCCTCTCTTCTCCCCTTTTCCTAGTTCTACTTGTCTACCTTCCTTCCCTGTCCTCCTCTTCTCTTCTACCTCTTCTTTCTTTCCATCCTCCTTGCTCTACCTTTGTGTCTCCTCTCTTCTCTTACCTTTACCTCTTCTACGATCGAGTCTCGCCCATCTAGCCTCTATCTCTTCTTTGCCTTTTCTACCTTCTCTTTCTTCTCCTCTCACTTTTCGCATCTCCACTTTGCTTCTTCTCTCTCTCCTATCCTAGCCTCTGCTCTCCCTGCCTTCGTCTCCCTATCCCTTCTTCTCATCTATTTTTCTCACCCTTCTCTTTCTTTTCCTACTTTCCCTTCCTTTCTACCTCTTCTCTTTGCCTCCACTTCCTCTCCTTCTCCTCTCTGCTTCTTCTTCACCTTCTCTCTAGCTTTTTTTCTCTATATCTTTTTCTCTCTCTGTCTTTCTCCTCTCTTTCCACTAGCTACTTCCCTCTCTTGCCTTTTTCTCTTTCTCTTTTTTTAGCATCTCTCCTCTCTCTATTCATCTCTTTCTTCTTCCTTCTCCATCTTTCCTTCCCTTTTCTCTCTATTTCCATCCATCCACCTTTTCCCTATTCTCTCTTATTCTTCCTCTTTCTCTTCTCTTTTCCTATACCCTTTATTCTTCATCTACCTTTCCCTCTTTTCCTATCTTCTTTTTTTCTTCCCTTTTATCTATTCCTCTCTCTACCATCATCTTCTTTTTCACCTCTCTTCTCTTCTTCTTACTTCTTCTTCTTATTCCCTTCCTTTTTTTCTCTATCATTCTCTCACCTACTTGGAATCAGAATTCAGGGGCCGATGAGCGGCTCTGGATGGCAGCAGCGTGGAGGGAGCGACCGATGGGACTCCGGGACGGGTCGCGGCCCGACAACCACCGGTGGCCGATGGTCAGCCGTTCTCCCGAGGCCGTCACCTGGCTCTCGATCGGAACGGACCTGGGCTGGGCGCCGCGGACGCTCGAGGCCTACGCGCGTGGGCTCGAGGACTTCCTGGGCTTCTGCACCCGCGAAGCGATCGACCCGCTCGCCGCGGGACGCGCGGACATCGCCCGCTATGTGCGCGACCTCGGCGAGCGACCGGGTCGGCGCGGTCCCAACATCGTCGCGATCGATTCGCGGGTGGGCCTCGCGAACGCGACGATCCAGCAGCGCCTCGTCGCGGTCCGTCTCTTCTTCGACCACCTCGTGGAAGAGGGCTGCCGCGAGCTCAACCCGGTCGGGCGTGGGCGCTACGCACCGGGTCGTGCCCTCGCCGGCGAGCAGCGTCGCGGTCTCGTGCCCCGCTTCACCCGGCTGCCCTGGATCCCGGGCGAGGACGAGTGGTTGGCGATCGTCGCGGCCGCCCGGGAAGAACCGATCCGCAACCGCGTCATGTTCGCCCTCGCCTATGACGCGGCCCTGCGGCGTCAGGAACTCTGCGCGCTTCGGACCGACGACCTCGACCCGGCCCACCGGACGCTCCGGATCCGGGCCGAGACGACGAAGAACCGGCGCGAGCGCATCGTGCCCTACTCGGCCCCGACCGGTGTGCTGCTGCGCACGTATCTGGAGCGCCGGCGCGAGCTCAGCGTCGCCCGCGGCCCGCTCTTCCTGTCTGAATCGCACCGCAACAGCGCGGCACCGATCAGCGCCTGGACCTGGTCCAAGGTCACGCGCTCGCTCGCTGCCCGGGCCGGTGTCGAGCGCTTCCACGGCCATACCCTGCGCCATCTCTGCCTGACCGACCTCGCCCGCGCCGGCTGGGAGCTCCACGCCATCGCCAGCTTCGCCGGCCACCGCAACCCGACCACGACGCTCGCCTACATCCACCTCTCGGGCCGCGACCTGGCCAGCCGGCTGACCGAGGCGATGGCCGCCCTTCATGCCTGGCGCGTCGCCACGCTCGCCGGGATCGATGTGACAGGGCAAGAGCGGTGAGCGCTGCGACGGCCTCCACCGAGTCCCGCTCGTCGGGGTCGTGGCCCGAGCCTGCCTATCAGCCGCCGATCACCCCCGCCCGCTACGATCGGACGCCGACGCTGCGCCGTGCCGAGGCGGCCGCGCTCGGTGCGGCCAGAGCGGACCTTGGCCGCTGGAACGACCCATCGTGGCGCTGGGCGAGCGATCTCGCCCGCGTGATACGCCCACTCGCCGATGCCGCCCATGCCATCGAGCTGCCCAGTGCCCGTGGTGCAGGACCCCGGGACGAGGCGGTCGCGCTCATCCTTGCTGCCTGCGCCGACGAGAGCGGCTCGGTGTGGGGACTCGAGCCGGCGGCCTGGGTCCGACTCGTCGGCGCTGACCAGCAGGCCTTCTTCGCCAGCCAGCCGAGGGCCCCGGACCCCGCGGTGCGCAGCTACCTCATGGCGCTGGGCTACCTGCTGGGCTGCTCCATCGACCTCGCCCGCTACGGCCGCTACGAGCGCGAACGGCTCGCCCGCAAGGTCTTCGGGCGAGCCAGGGTCGACGCCGCGGTCGGGCGGGTCCGGAGGATCGCTCGCCTCCTGGGGCTACCAGGGCGTCAGCCATCCCGGGCTCGCGAGCGCGCTGTGCGAGGCGCTCCTCGCCGCCGGCAGCCCGCGACTCAGCGACCTCTCGAGCGAGCTCATCGAGCGGCTCCGCAGCGCGCCGCACGTGGGCATCACACGACGGAGCGAGCTCCACCAGGTCCGACGCGCCCTCGCGGCGCTCTGGATCTACCGATCCACCGCCGGCGGCCGGCACGGACCAGGACATCGCCCTCGCCGGCGTCGACCCGGCCTGGGCGGTCTGGGTGCGGCGCTGGCTGGCGACGACGACCGTGGCCCCGGCGACCCGAAAGCACACCCTCACCGGGCTGGCCCGGGCCGGCCGCTGGCTCGTCGCCACGCATCCGGACGTCCGGGAGCCGGGAGCGTGGACGCGCGAACTGTGCGCCGGCTACGTCGCGGCGCTCGATCGATCACGGATCGGCGACCACACCGAGCGTCAGAGACACATCACCGCACGGCTCGGCCAGCCGCTCTCGGCACGCACGAAGGATGGCTACCTCGGCGCGCTTCGGTCGTTCTTCCGGGACTGCGCGGAGTGGGACTGGATGGCGCGCCGCTTCGATCCCGGCCGAGCGCTCGCGACGCCCCGCTCGGTCAAGGCGCTGATCGGACCCAAGCCGCGGGTCATCGCCGACGAGATCTGGGCCAAGCTCCTGTGGGCCGGGCTCGATCTCGGGGCGGCCGATCTCCCACCCGAGCCGAGCCGTCGCTACTACCCGCTCGAACTCGTCCGGGCGATCGCGCTGACGTGGCTCTTCGGCGGCCTGCGGAGTGACGAGATCCGGCGCCTTCGGCGTGGCTGCATCCGCTGGCAGCACGACGCGGGAGCGGCCGGCGAGCGGCCTCGTGACGGCTCGGTCTGCCTGCTCGACGTCCCCGCCCACAAGACCGGCACGGCGTTCACCAAGCCGGTCGATCCGCTCGTGGGCGAGGCACTCGCAGCCTGGGAGGCGGTCCGTCCGGAGCAGCCGGCGATCGTCGACCCACGGACGGGCGAGTTCGTCGAGGTGCTCTTCAGCTACCGCGCCCGACCGATCGACAGGGCCTATCTCAACCGCCGGCTCATCCCACTCCTGTGCGCGAAGGCGGGCGTTCCGACCACCGACGCACGGGGTCGCATCACGAGCCATCGGGCCCGCTCGACGATCGCGAGCCAGCTCTACAACGCGAAGGAGCCGATGACGCTCTTCGAACTCCAGGCCTGGCTCGGTCATCGCTCGCCGGCCACGACCCAGCACTACGCCCGGATCACCCCGACGACACTCTCGAAGGCCTATGACGACGCGGGCTACTTCGCCCGCAACGTCCGGGTCATCGAGGTCCTCCTCGACCGTGAGGCCATCGAGTCCGGCGCCGCTGCGGACGGTCGACCGTGGCGGTTCTTCGATCTCGGCCACGGCCACTGCACCTACAGCTTCTTCGAGCAGTGTCCCCACCGGATGGCCTGCGCCCGGTGCGACTTCTACGTCCCCAAGGCGTCCACGGCCGGGCAGCTCCTCGAGGCGAGGGGCAACCTCGAGCGGATGCTCTGCGAGATCCCGCTCACCGACGAGGAGCAGGCGGCCGTCGAGGATGGTGCCACCGCAGTCGAGGGCTTGCTCGAGCGACTGACCGACGTCCCCACGCCGGCCGGTCCCACCCCGCGTCAGATCGGTACGACCCGACGGATGCTCCCCGTGATCGAACTGCCGGCCGGGGCCCCACCTCGAGAGAACGAGGCTTGACAAAGTGATTCCAAAGAATCAGCTCGAACAAGACCTTTCAGCGCCTCTTGGGCCGAGATCTTCGGCGACCCGGTGGCCGTGGCGGCCATGGTCGATCGGCTCGCTCCACCATGCTCGAGGTCATCGTCTTGAAGGGCGACAGCTATCGACCACGATAGGTCGCGCCGGGATCCAGATGGCGCTCATCCTGACGATGGCGATCGCCGCCACGAGCATCGGAGCCGTGACGCTCGGCCAGTCGCCCCAGGACACTGGGCCGTCGGATTCAGCCCTTGCCGATCACGAAGTCTTGGGGTTCCTCCCCTACTGGGAGCTGGGGCGTGCGGGCGACATCGACCTCGGCGTCCTCACGACCCTGGCCTGGTTCGGTGTCGAAGCCGGCCGCGATGGGCGACTGGTCCGGGAGACCGACGATGGCGTGCCGATGCCGGGCTGGGAAGGCTGGACGAGCGAGACGTTCGCACAACTGCGCGAACGCGCACGCGTCGCCGATGTGCGTGTGGTCTTGACGGTGGAGCGATTCTCCTGGGACAAGGCGGGAAAACGAACGACCAAAGCGCTACTCACCGGTCCCGACGCCCGGGCCGCGCTGGTGCGGGACATCGTCGATGTCGTGACGACGGCCCATGCGGACGGCGTGAACCTCGACTTCGAGCCGCTCCCACAACAGTCCCGAGGAGACTTCGTGCGCCTGGTGCGCGCGCTGCGTCGCGGGCTTGATGCGGTCGACCCCACGCTCCAGCTGACGTTCGACCTAACCCCGGATGTGGAGAGTTTCCCAGTCCGCCGGTTGGTGGCTGACGGCGCCGCAGATGCCGCGGTGCTGATGGGCTACGAGTACCGGACGTCGGGCAGCAGGGTCGCGGGCTCGGTCGCTCCTCTGCGTGACCCCGATGGGCTCGACGTGCGCGAGTCGGTGGCGCGGGCGCTCACGAAAGCCCCTGCCGACAAGGTCATCCTGGCCATGCCCTGGTACGGACGGGCATGGTCGACCCGCTCCGACCAGCCCGCCTCGCGGACCCGCAGTGGTGATCGCTTCCTCGGTCCGACGACCGCGCTCTACCGCGTCTCGCTCCCTCGGGCAGCGACGGCCGGGCGCAACTGGGACGCGCAGCAGGGCTCGGCCTGGAGCGTCTATCGCTCGCGCGCGTGCGAGACCTGCCCCGTGAGCTGGCGACAACTCTGGTACGACGACGCCGACAGCGTGCTGGCCAAGGCCGGGCTGGCCCGGCGCAAGGGCCTGCGTGGCGTCGGTATCTGGGCCCTCGGTTACGACGGCGAGCGGCCCGAGCTGAGGTCAGCCCTGAGGTACGCCCTTGAGCGCCGCCCGGACCGATCGGCACCGACGGGTACGGCACGCGTGGAGACGGGGAGCGTGATCGCGGAACACGATGGTCGGGTGGTGGTCGGCCCGCGGGCATCGCTGGCCCTGGGGGCAACGGACGGACCGGAGGGGAGCGGTGTCGCCTTCGTGCGCGTCTCGACGCGCGGCAAGCTGGCCGATAGCGGGGCACTCCGGCACGGGACCACGTTCCCGGCCGGCGAGTCGGTGACGGTCGCACTGCCCGGCGCAGAGCCCGTCGACGATGTCTTCGCACCGGACGGGGGTGCCGAACCCGACCCGAGCGTGATTCCGACCGCGGCACCGGAACGGCCGGCTGTCTCGGCGCTCGAGCCGCTGGCCATCCATGTGCAGTGGCGCGATATCGCCGGCAACTGGTCCGAGCCGCTGGTACTAGGCGTGCTATTGGATGCGGCGTCGTCTGACCACTGACCGCTGAGCCCGTACGCCTCGATCCACAGACGAAGTGCGTCATGGTGGCGCGAGGTGATGCCTCGATCTACCTGCGCGTGCCCCGCGGCGACCACCGCGAGAACATCTGGGACCACGCTGCCGGCATGCTCATCGTGGAAGAGGCCAGCGGTTTGGTCCACTTGGGATGATGTCACGCCCTGGGATCCCTTGCAGCGCTCGCGTGACCGCGGGTGTGGTCGATGACAGGAGGGTGGCGATGTGATCGAGCGTGGCTGGATGCCGTCCAGATGGACGCTGTCGGAGACGACATCGCAGAGTGTGCTCGGTGCCGAGATGATCGCCGTGAGCCCGCACCAGATCGTCCTCGCGGCGGCAGCTAACCCGGTCGTCGATCTTGGCGGATGGCAGATCGAGCTGGGGGACTACACCGATCGTCGACCTCATCGCGGCCTCGACCCACGCCGAGTCGCCTCGGCGAGCGAACGCACCAACGCAGCCATCGTCTCGATATCGCGGCCGTCCGGACCCAGGGCGTCGACCAACGCTGACGCGGTGATGATGCCGTCTGCGACAGGGGCCAGCTGACGAACATGGCTGGGCTTGGAGACGCCGAAGCCGACCGCCACCGGAACGGGACTGACGGCACGGACATCCTTCAGGAATTGCTTGACGCCCGTTGGCAGCGAGGTCCGTGCGCCCGTCACACCGGCCAGCGAGACGGCGTAAAGGAAGCCCTGGCTGCGCGAGGCCACGAACGGGCGTCGCGCGACCGGCGTCGTGGGCGTGATGAGATAGACGATGCCGATACCGAAGCCGGCAGCCTCAGCCTCCAGCTCGGCACCTTCGTCGGGCGTGAGATCGGCCAGGATGAAGCCCGACACGCCGGCCGCGCCGAGACGCCGCAGCACGGTCGCGCCATCCGCCCCACCGAGCACCTGGTTGACGTAGCCCATGGCCACCAACGGTGTCTGCGGCCGCGCCTCGTGGATGCGGCCGACGAGGGCGATCGAATCGTCGAGAGAGGCGCCATCGGCCAGCGCCACCGTCGATGCGCGCTGCAACGTGGCGCCATCGGCCAGTGGGTCGGAATAGGGCAGCCCGATCTCCAGCAGGTCGGCGCCGGCGTCGATCTGGGCGAGGGCGATCGCGAACGAGGTGTCGGCATCGGGGTAGCCGGCCACGGTGTAGGGGATGAGCGCGGCGCGACCGTCGTCGTTGGCCGCCCGGAAGGCGGCGCTGATGCGGGCCGCGCCAGCGACGATGTGGCCATCCCCGGCGGCGGTCGTGCTCATGCCTTCGCCCCCGAGCTGGCCATGCCGGCCATCAGACGGTCCTCGATGGCGGCGATGTCCTTGTCACCGCGTCCCGACAGACCAAGAAGGATGATGTCGTCATCTGCGGCGCGGTCGATGCCATCCCCGCGTAGCAAGTCGAGCAGCGCGTGGATGGCGTGCGCGGGCTCCAGCGCCGGCAGGATGCCCTCCGTGCGCGTCAGCAGGCGTACTCCCTCGAGCGCCTCATCGTCGGTGGCGCTCAGGATCTCCAGCCGACCGGCCTCGAACAGCGCCGAGAGCTGCGGGCCGATACCGGGATAGTCGAGGCCGGCAGAGATGGAAAAGGCTTCCGTGATCTGACCGTCATCGTCCTGCAGCAGGTACGAACGCGAACCGTGCAGCACGCCGGCGGTACCGGCCGACAATGCCGCGGCGTGACGACCCTGCAGCCCCTCCCCCGCGGCCTCGACGCCGACCAGCCGAGTGCCGGTCTCACCGATGAAACGGGTGAACAGACCGATGGCGTTGGAACCGCCGCCGACGCAGGCGATGGCGATGTCCGGCAAGCGGCCCTCCGCGGCGCGGACTTGTTCGGCAGCCTCGTCACCGATGACACGCTGCAGGTCACGGACGATGGACGGGAAGGGATGTGGACCTACCGCCGATCCGAGCACGTAGTGGCTGGTCTCCACGTTGGTGACCCAATCGCGCATGGTCTCGTTGACGGCATCCTTGAGCGTGGCTGTGCCCGACGTCACCTCGCGCACCTCCGCACCGAGTGCGCGCATGCGCAACACGTTGGGTGCCTGACGGCGGATGTCCTCAGCGCCCATGTAGACGACGCAGTCGAGATCGAGCAACGCGCAGGCAGTGGCAGCCGCGACGCCATGCTGGCCGGCGCCGGTCTCGGCGATGACGCGGTGCTTGCCCAGTCGCTTGGTGAGCAGCGCCTGACCCAGAGCGTTGTTGATCTTGTGGGCGCCAGTGTGGTCGAGGTCCTCGCGCTTGAGATAGAGACGCAGGGCCCCGGGCGTGCGACCGCTGCGCCGCTCCAGCTCAGCCGCTAGGCGGTCAGCTCGGTAGACCGGCGTCGGGCGACCCACGA
This sequence comes from uncultured Chloroflexia bacterium, assembly GCA_963838115.1. Lineage (GTDB taxonomy): Bacteria > Chloroflexota > Limnocylindria > Limnocylindrales > CSP1-4 > JAFMJV01. Next base: position 170,776 of record CAWIPU010000003.1, on the reverse strand, counting down.
ACGTCGTCAGCAGCTCGCGGAACTCGGCCCAGAACGAGGGGTCATGCTTGAGCTCGGCGTACGCGGCCTCCAGATCGAGCAAGGCAGCCATCAGCGTCTCGGGCACGAAGCGACCGCCGAACGAGCGATCGAGACCCCAGCGGCCTCGGTCGTCCGCCTCCAGCAGCCCGGGATGGACGGGGCGCGGACCGAAGGGCACGGTAGGCCGGTCGAGCCGGGCCGCATGGGCACGCTTGACGAAGAGCGCGACCTTGAGTGAGTCCTTGCTTGGCCGACCCTCCGGTCGCGGGGACGGCTCGACGCCGCTGGAGGTGTCGACGCCGATGGCCGGGATGCCGATGAGCGCATCCGCGACGTTGGCAGCCGAAAGACCACCGGCGAGGATGACCGGCACGCGACTGGCGATGGCGCGCGCGGCTTGGACCGAGACGCGGCGGCCAGTGCCACCGAGCACCGCAGGGTCACTCGTATCGAGCAGGATCGCCTGCAGGTTCGACTTGGCCTGGTAGGTCTCGGCCAGCTCTGCGAGGTCGACCGCAGCCGCCTCTGCCGCCTCGGCATCGTCCGCATCGTCGGCATCTCCAGCTGGGGGGACGTGGAGCACCTTCAACACCGGCAAGGGGATGGCGTCGAGGTCGTGGGGCGTCTCCGAGCCATGAAGCTGGACCATGTCCAGGTCGAGGCGCGCGGCGATGGCCGCGACCTCAAGCGGGTCACGGTCGGCGAAGACTCCCACCAGCAGCGGGCCGTTGCCCGGCGCATCGGCAGCACGGGCGGCAGTGATGAGTGCCGTGGCCTCCTCCTCTTCGAGCGCACGTGGCGTACCGGGCACGAAGTTGAGCCCGATGGCGTCCGCACCGGCGCTGATGGCGGCGGCCAGGCCGGTGGCCTCGGTGATGCCGCAGATCTTCACGAACGGCGCACGACCGTCCACGGCGGGGTCCACGCCAGGGCCGGGAACCGCGCCGGCTGCCACCAACGTGGCCACGCGCGCCTCCACGGACGCGGCATCCGAGCCGGAGCGCATGAGGTTCTCACCCACCAGGGCCGCGTCGAAGCCGTGTGCGCGCCAACGGCGGACCGTGGCGGCATCGCGCACGCCCGATTCGGCGATCGCCAGCCGGTCGTCCGGCACCAGGGCGCGGAGCTGCTCACACAGACGCGGGTCGACGGCGAACGACTTTAGATCGCGGTTGTTGATGCCGATGAGACGTGCGTCGGTGGCGACGGCAGCTGTGACTTCCGCCGCCGAGTGCGCCTCCACAAGCGGCTCCAGGCCGGCCTCGAACGCCTGACGGACGAGTCGCGCGAGGCGCTTGGGCGGATGCAGCGCGGCCAGCAGCAGCACGGCATCAGCCCCGGCCGCGCGCAGCAGCGGCAGCTGTCGCGGATCGACCACGAAGTCCTTGGCCAGGACCGGCAGGGTGGTAGCCCCTCGTGCCGTTCGCAGGTCAACGCTCGAGCCACCGAACCAGTGTGGCTCGAGCAGCACGGAGATCATCGAGGCGCCGCCGGCCTGGTAGGCGCGAGCACGCTCGGCGACATCGAGCTGTCCGTCGACCATCGACCCGGCCGAGGGCGAACGGCGCTTGATCTCAGCGATCAAGTGCAGACCAGGGCGCGCTAGCCGCCCGACGACATCACGCCGCGGAGGACCAGCCGGTGTCTCACGCACGATGGCCCGCAGATCTCGATCGCCCAACTCTGCGGCGATGTCGCCTGCGCGTCGCTCGGCGATCTCGCGCAGAACGGAGCCCCTGGCCACCATCAGCGAGTTCCCTCGGCGGCCACACCGCGCTCGGCGGTGGCGCTTCGCCTCCGGAGTCGCTCCAACAGGTCCCAGACAGCGCCCGAGTCGATGGTCGACTGAGCCAACTCCACGCCCTGGCGTACATCGCCGGCGCGACCGGCCACGACCAGGCTGGCACCCGCATTGAGGACCACCACGTCGCGGGGTGCGCCCGTCGTCCGGCCCTGCAGGATGGACTCGATCAATGCCCCATTGGCGATGCCATCTCCGCCCTCGAGCGCCTCGGTCCGGGCAGTCGGGAGTCCATGGTCGGCGCGCGTAACGCGGCGACGTTGGACGCCATCGGTCGTGACGTCGAAGATGATGCCGCTGTCATCGAGCGGAAGCTCGTCGATGTGATCGCCCGTGACGACGAAGGCACGTTCCGAGCCCAGTGCATGCAGCGCCTCAGCCGCCTTGCGCGCCATCTCCTCGTCGGGCACTCCCATCAACTGCCGGCGGGGCTGTGCCGCATTGGCGATGGGGCCGATGAAGTTGAACGCCGTGCGGACGCCCAACTCCATGCGTACCGGCCCCACGTGCCGCATGCCTGGATGGAATGCCGGTGCGTGCAGGTAAGCGTAGCCGTCGTCGCGCAGTGACGCCTCCGCAGCCTCGCGGTCAAGCTCCACCACGAGGCCCAACGCGGCCATGGCGTCAGAGCTGCCCGAGATGCCGGAGACCGCGCGATTGCCGGTCTTGGCCACGGTCACCCCCGCGGCGGCCGCGACCAAAGAGGCAGCCGTGGAGATGTTGAAGGTCTGGTGGATGTCGCCACCGGTCCCGCAGGTGTCGATGGTGCCCTCCGGTGCATCCACCCGGATCGATCGCGATCGCAACGCCCGCACGAACCCGGTGAGCTCGTCGGTGGCCTCACCACGGACGCGCATGCCCACCAGCACGGCCGCCAGCTGCGCGGGGGTGACATCGCCGTCGAGGACGGCAACCATGAAGTCTTCAGCCATCTGGGCCGTGAGTGGCCCGCCGGCCGACACGGTCCGCAAGGCGGCACGAATCATCTCGGAGGTCGCATCGGACACGGGGTGGAGGTCTCCTTGGGGGTCGATCAGCGATGGGTGCGCGGTCCCAGCATGCTACCTGAGCCGCGTGATGCGGCGCCCGAGTAGCTTGGTCGCCGACCGCGCTCGGCCTGCTATCGTGCCTCGGTGACAGTGCAGACCACGACGGCAACGGCCGCCTCGTTCGAATCTCCGACGCCCGAAGACGTGCGCGTCGCCTTCGCCGACACCTGGGGCGACATGGGTCCGGCCTGGAACGTGACGCCGTCGGTGGCGCGTGTGCACGGCTACCTGCTGGCGGCCGGCGGCACCCTCACCGAGCGCGATGTCCGGGAGGCCCTGGGCCTGAGCCACCGCGCGGCGTCGTTGGCGCTCGCCGAGCTCGAGGAGTGGCACCTGGTCGAACGCGTGGAAGATCCGCGGCGCGACCCTCGACCGGGCCCATCGGCCGTGGCCTGGCGGGTGGTCGGTGATCGCTGGCGCTGGTTCCAGCGTGTGGCGGAAGAGCGTCGTGCGCGTGAGGCCGATCCGCTGCAGCCGCGCCTGGCGGTATGCCTGGAGTTGGCCGACCAGGCGGTAGATGCCTCGCCCGATGATATGGAAGCGCGACGTCTTCGCAACTGGATCGCGGAGATCCAGGGCCTGGCTACGCTGTTCGACCGCGCCCTGCGCACGCTCTCTCGCGCTGAGGCCGACGAGATCGCCGGTGGTTTCGCGGTGCTGGCGCGGGTGTCAGACGAGACCCTCGACAACCTGTTGCGGCTCTTTGGCTCACTGCCTGAGGATGAGCTCGCCGAGACGCTCGACTCGATCTCCCGCACCTCCCCCGCGACCGCGCGACGCGTGATGAAGGCGGCCAACCGTATAGCACGTTTGAGTCGCTGAGAGTCCTCGGCGCCAGGACTCGAGACCTACAATCGAGCCATGAGCGAAGCCACCTCCACCGCCGGCGTGATGCCCGGCCTGATCAAGCGTGCCAAGGGGCCTGAGAACGTCGGGCTGGGTACAGTCCCGCGACCCACCGCTGGTCGCGATGAGGTCGTCATCCAGGTCTTCGCGACCGGCATCTGCGGCACCGACCTGCACATCCAGCACGACGAGTTCCCCAGCATCCCACCGGTGGTCATGGGCCACGAGGTCACCGGCCGTGTCGTCGAGACCGGCCCCGGCGCAGAGGCCTGGATGGGCAAGCGCGTGGCGCCCGAGACCTACTTCTACACCTGCGACACGTGTGATGCTTGTCGAGCCGGTCGGCGCAACCTGTGCCCCACGCGCCGCTCCATCGGGTCGCACGTCAACGGTGGTTTCGCGACCCACGTGCTGGTGCCACAGCGCAACCTCCACGAGGTGCACGAGTCGGTGGGCGAGCACGCCGGCTCACTGTACGAGCCACTGAGCTGCGTGGCGCAGTGCCTGTGTGATCCGGCGGTCGCCTCGCCCGGCGACACGGCGCTGGTGGTCGGCCCCGGCGCCATGGGTATCCTCAGTGCGCAGGTGCTTCTTGCCCAGGGCGCCACAGTCACCATCTCCGGCGCGCCCGCAGATGCGCAGCGCCTGGGGATCGCCGCCTCGCTGGGACTCACGCCAGTGCTTGCCGGGGACCTTGAGGAAGTCATCCCGGGCGTGGGCTTCGACGTGGTCGCCGACGCCTCGGGCAACGAATTCGGCATCGACGCCGGGCTGCGCGCGGTGCGCAAAGGCGGCCACTACGTCCAGGTCGGCCTCGCCGGCAAGCCCATCACGGTGGACATCGACCTGGTCTGCCTGAAAGAGCTGGTCGTCACGTCCGGCTTCGCCAGCACACCGCGGTCGTGGCATCGGGTGGAGAAGCTCATCGCGGCGGGCCACGTCGTGCTCGACCCGCTCGTCACCGATGTCTCCCCCTTGTCGCGTTGGGAGACCTCGTTCGCGCGAACGCGCCGGGCCGACGGCCTCAAGCTGATGCTCGACCCACGAATGGACGGCTAGAGGAGACCGAACCGATGTCCAGCACCTTCAGCCTCGAAGGCAAGAACGCCGTCGTCACCGGACTGTCCAGCGGCATCGGCCAGGCCATCTCCGAGGCACTCGCGCGCGAGGGGGCCAACGTCGCCGGCGACTATCAGAAGGACTCGGCTGGCGCGGCCGAGACGCGACGGCGTATCGAGGCCCATGGGCGTGAGGCGCTCATCCTGCAGGGCTCCACCGCCGACGAGGCTCACATCGACGCCATGGCCGACGAAGTCGTGGAGCGCTGGGGCAGCCTGGACATCTGGGTCAACAACGCGGCGCGCATCTTCGTCAAGCCGTTCCTGCAACTGACCACCGACGAGTGGCACGGCCTGCTGGCGGCCAACCTGCATGGCTACATGTTCGGCTGCCGGGCGGCGGCGCGGAAGATGGCCGTGCAGGACGGTCCCGGACGCATCATCAACATCACCTCGCAGTCGGACGTGCAGGCCATCAACGGCTTCAGCGCCTACATCACCGCCAAGGGCGGCATCAACGGACTCACCCGCGTGCTGGCACTGGAGCTGGCTCCGTACGACATCACCGTGAACGCGGTCTCGCCTGGACCCACTGACACACCCTTGAACACGACTGCCTGGACGCCTAAGGCTCGCGCCACCTACGTGGAGCGCATCGGCCTGCACCGCATCTCGGTGCCCGAAGAGACGGCCGATGTGGTCTGTTTCGTGGCCTCGCACGCGTCACGTTTCATGACCGGACAGGAGATGGTCATCGATGGCGGCCTGTCGATCAACGGCAACGTGGGCCACGCTGAGACGGACATCGAAGGCGGCGCTGTGATGGGCTGACCTCCGTTGCCCCGCTCGCCCGTTGATGCACAGGGCGACTCAACGAGCCAAGCGGCGGCGCGAGTTCACCATCCCGTTGGCCGTTTGAGTCACCAGGCGTATCGATCGCGCACCGCTGTGGCCGATCGAGTCACGGGCGACATCGAATGGCCGTGTCGGGGCTTCTCCGTGGTCAGTTGAGTCAGTGGGCGCATCAGGCTGACTGGCTGGGCGCATCAGGCTGAATAGTGGGGCGCATCAGGCGTGCGGCGGCGTCGGGCACGCCTCTGAGCGCGAACCGCGACCAGCCGTGGGCGCGATCAGGCGACGGCGACTAGCCGGCCGCGGCCTCGACGTTGTCTGTCGCCGACACCATCTCACCCTCTATGAAGTCGAGGTCGCCGGTGATGACCTTCTCCACTTCCTCGATGGTCGTCGTCTTGGGGTCGATGTCGTCGGCCACGACCTGGCCCCGACGAAGCACCACGATCCGGTCCACCACCTGGAACACGTGGTGGATGTTATGGGCGATGAAGATGCAGGAGTGGCCCGAGTCGCGCGCGTTACGCACGAAGCGCAGCACGCCCTGCGTCTCTGCCACGCCAAGATTGTTGGTGGGCTCATCGAGGATGATCAGCTCGCTGTCGAAGTGCATGGCGCGAGCGATGGCGACAGCTTGGCGCTCACCGCCAGAAAGAGCGTTGATGGGTGTCGCGGCCGGGATATTCTTGGTGATGCCGACCTCATTCAGCAGTTTGCCGGCCACCTCCTCCATGAGCCCCTTGTCCATGCGGTTGATGATGCGCGGACCTTTGAGCGGCTCACGACCCAGGAACAGGTTGCGTGCGATCGACAGCTGGTTCACCAGCGCCGAGTCCTGGTAGATGGTCTCGATCCCCATGCTGATGGCGTCGTTGGTGTCCTTGATCGACACCGACTTGCCGTGCCAGTACAGCTGGCCGGTCGTGAGCGGCACGGCACCGGAGATGATCTTGATGAGCGTGGACTTGCCGGCGCCGTTGTCGCCAAGGAGGCCGACGATCTCATTGGTGCCGAAGCGGAGGTCGACACTCTCGAGCGCCTGCACACGGCCGTAGAACTTGGAGATGGCTTCGAGTCGAAGCAGTTCGTCAGTCATCTGGCTACATCGCTCGCTGTCGTCGTTGCATGTAGGAGTGCAGCGCCATCATGCCCAGGATGATGGCCCCGATGAAGATCTTGTACGCCAGCGCCGGCGCCCCCGCCATGACGATGCCATTGCGCATGACTCGCAGCAACAAGACACCGATGACGGTGCCGATGATGGTGCCCTTGCCGCCCGTCAGGACCGTGCCGCCGATCACCACCATGGCGATGACCTCCAGCTCGTAGCCGTCACCACTGTTGGGATTGGCGGAGCTGACACGGATGGAGCTGGTGACGCCGGAGTAGGCAGCCACGACCGCGGTGAGGATGAAGAGCGAGATCTTGGTGCGCGCCACGCGGACGCCACGCGCCGTGGCCGCCAGCGGATTCCCTCCGGCAGCCTGGATCCAGTTGCCGAACTTGGCCGACATCAGCACATAGCCGAGGACGATCGCCAGCAATGCGAACCAGAAGAGCGAGGTATACAGCTTGAGTTCGCCCCACGGTGTGCCGAAGGAGTGATCGCTCACGAGGATGTCGGCGAGGATCGAGCCCTCCGCGGCCCAGGTGCGCTGCGGAAAGCCCTGCGTCAGCCAGAGTGCAGCTCCCCGAACCACCAGGAGCATGCCCAGCGTCACGAGGAAGGAGGGGATGCCCAGCTTGGTCACGAAGATACCGCTCGTGAGTCCGATGAGCACGGCCACGCACATGGTGATGAGGAACGCGACCTCCAGCGAGAAGATGCCCTCGTTGAAGAAGAACCACATCAGCACAGCCGCGAAACCGAAGACCGACCCGACCGAGAGGTCGAATTCGCCCGACGTCATCAGCAGGGTCATGGCCAGGGCGACCATGCCCAGCTCCGGCGTGAACGCCAGCAGGTTGCCGACGTTGAGCATCGAGGCGAACGTGCCGTTGATCAGCGTGAATGTGATCATGGCCCCGACGAGCAGGGCGAAGGGCCCGGCTTCTGGCTCGCGGAGCAAGCGGCGGGTCCGGCCGCCGACGCGTTTGGATAGGGGTTGCTGGTCGACCGCCGCTGCCGTTGCTTCGCTCATGACCCTCCACGCCGTCGCGTGACACTTGTGTCGCCGGCCTGGCGCCGACGAACAAACAGGAGAGGCCGGCCTTGGGGTGCCGGCCTCGCCTTGCGAAGGGTGCGGTCAGGTGCGTGTCGGAAACACGTGCCGGACCGCACCGGTCTGGATGACTACTGGCTCAGGATGTCCAGGTAGCTCTGGGCCGTGTCTGCCTCATACAGGGCACCGACGATGACGTCGAAGCCGATGGGGTAGCCGGCGGCTTCCGCGGCAGCCAGGCTTAGGCCGACGTAGCTGGTCACTTGCGGATCCTGCCAGGTGGCAGCCTCGACGTATCCGTCCAGGACCTCCTGGGCCGTATCGACCGAGTTGCCCCAGCCGACCACGGGGATCTCACCAGGGGCCACGCCAACCTGGTCCCAGACGCGCTTGACAGAGCCGGTCACGAGGTCACCAAGACCGATCATGGCGTCGATCTTGTCCCGATTGGCGGTCAGGTAGTTGACCATCTCGTCGATGACCGTGGCCTGCTCGTAGGTCGCATCGGTGACTTCCCAGGTGATGCCGAGGGGCTCAAAGACGCTGGCGACGCCGCGCTCCTCGTCGACGCCGTAGGTGGCGCCGGGAACCTCGACGGGCATCCACACGAAGTCGCCTTCGGAGACGAAACCGCCGTCCACGAGGTACTGCGCCCAGCGCTGGCCGTTGACCTCATTGTTGGTGCCGACGTAGGCATCGAAACTGGCCGTCGGGTCGGGGGTGTTGATGTTGATGATGGGGATGCCGGCGGCATTGGCCTCAGCCGTCAGCTCGACCAGGCTGCCCGGGTCGGGGCTGGTGGTGACGATGCCGGCCGCACCGGCGGCGATGGCGGAACGAACCGCCTCCTGCTGCAGCGCGACGTCATTGCTGTGGAACGAAGTCCGAACTTCGTTGCCCGTATCGCTGGCCCACTGGTTGGCACCATCGAGGAAGTAGGTCCAGACCGGATCCGCGGGATCACCGTGGGAGATCCAGTAGAAGGTCTTGGCCTGGTCCTGCGCGGCTGCGGCCATCGGCAGAGCGGCTGCCAGAAGCAGGCTGCCACCGAACGCCATGAGAGTGCTCTTCCTGATCATCGAGATTGACTCCTCCGTACTTGCGAACTTGACGAATCGCGGGTTCCCCTCAGGGCGCCCCTACCAGGTCGGTCCGCGCTCGCTTCCCTTCCCGAAGCGACGTGCAGGAACCTCCTCCGGTCCAGTTGACCTATCGATGCAGTCTACGCCCGACTACGCGGGCACGGACCACTGAATCTCCCCGGTCGTATAGGACAGGCGGGATCGCTAGAGGGCCTACAGCGGGATCTCATCAAGCCGCACGGTACGCCGTTCGGCAGCCGACTGATAGCCAGCCTCTACGAGGCGCAAGGTGTGCAGGTTGTCACGCCCGGAGATGGAGGGCTCGCGGTCCTCCTCGATGGCCAGAAAGAGCTCACCCATGGTGGCCCCGAAGGCGTCCGGAAACCACTTGCGGGTGAAGGCCGGCTTGACCCATGTGTCGGGCCGGTCGGCTGTGGTGAACTCGAGCGTGCTGAAGTCTCCCGTGGTCCAGCCGATGGTGCCCCGGGCGATGCCGTCCATGCCCTCGATGCGGTAGTCCTCCGACCAGTCGCGCGTCCAGGGGAAGCCGTCGTCGAAGCCGGTTGCCAGCAAGCCCGACTCGTAGCGCAGCACGTACAACGCGATGCTCTCGCCGGCCCACGGCTGACCGGGGTAGCTGGCCAGGTGTGCGGTGATCTCCTGGGGCTCTCCGAAGAGGTAGCGAAACTGGTCCAGATGGTGGATGGACATGCCCAGCAGCATCAGGCGCGGATAGTCGTCACTGTCCTTCCAGTACTCCTGCCATGGCTGGCGCGTTCGCATCTCGATCGAGGCCGTGATGAGCTGCCCGAAGATGTCCCGGTCGAGCAACTCGCGACAGGCGCGGATGGCCGGGTCCCAGCGGCCGTTCTGGTTGACAGCCAGCTTCACGCCGGCGCGTTCGGCCGCAGCGACGACGGCTTGGGCGTCGTCGAGCGTGTTGGCCATGGGCTTCTGCAGGAGCACGTGCTTGCCGGCTTCCAGGGCAGCGACCGCCACCTCACGATGACGATGCGACGGCAGGGAGATGTCGACGACCTCCACGTTCGGGTCGTCGATGACGTCACCGAAGTCGCCCGATGCTGCCGCGATGCCGAACTCGTCCGCCGCGAGCTGTGCCGACGCGGCCGTGCGCGAGGCGATGCGGACGACGTCCCAGCCAGCCGACCGATAGGCGGGCAGGTGGCACTCGCGCACGATCTTGCCGGCACCGATGACGCCGATGCGATAGGATCGCGTGCCCATCGGCGGCGCGATGTCGAGCGCGCGTGGATCGAACACGGCCACTCCCCCCATGCTGCCTGGCTCGTCTCGCGATCAGGCGGCGTTGGTGAGGCGGAAGGCGGGGCCGGTGATGCCCATGCGGTCGCCGGCGAAGGGCGGCGCCAAGCCCTTCAAAGCCGCCGTGCGCTCGTCGCCGACGAGCTCAGTGGCGACATACTCGTTCTCGACACCCTTCACCTCCAGGCGGCAACGGCCGGCGGCCTGCAGGTTCTTGGCCCGTTGGTCCTTCTCGTTCCCTGCGGCGATGGGGTAGCCACCACCTGGCGCATCCTTCTTGTTGATCCAAGCGGTGCGCTCCACACCGCTCTTGCGTCCGACGACGGTGATCTCACCGAGCATCCCCATGCGCAACATGACCTTGGCCATCCAGCCGGGCATCTCCATGTGAGGTCTCCTTCGTGTGGGTCCGATCGACACCGACGCTACCACCTGCGGCGCATACGCCGTAGAGTCAGCACATGACGACACGAGTGATGGTCATCGGGCGCCAGGGTGGCAAGCCGCCGTTCGGGCTGCCCGAGTCGCGGACCGGGGCCGAGTACGTCATGGCTGAGTCGATGGCCGATGTGCGCGACCACCTCGCCGACTGCGACGTCGTCTTCCACTACGGCCGCCCGCGCGATGCGTTGAGCGCGAACTGGGCACTGACCGGGCGACTGCGCTGGGTGCACGTCGGTGGCGTCGGCGTCGACTGGACGCTCTTTCCCGACCTCGTCGAGAGTGACGTGATGTTGACCAACAGCCGCGGCGTCTTCGACACCACCTTGCCCGAGTACGTCCTGGCGCTGATGCTGGCGCTGGCGAAGGACCTGCCGGGAACGATTCGGGCTCAGGAGCAGCACCAGTGGCGGCATCGGATGCTGGAGCCGCTTGGGAATGCGCAGGCCGTCATCGTGGGGGCCGGTTCGATCGGCCGTGCCGCCGCGCGCCTGCTGCGCAGCATGGGCGTGTCGGTCACGCTGGTCGGCCGTCGTGAGCGGGACGACGAGTCCGGAGAGGGGCGCATCCGCGCCGTAGTCGACCTGCCCGCGCTGTTGCCGAACGCTGACTGGCTCATCCTGCTCACACCACTGACGCCCCAAACGCGTGGGCTCATCGGTGCCCCCGAGCTGGCGTTGCTGCGGCCCGGGGCACGCCTCGTCAATATCGGCCGTGGACCCGTGGTAGTGGAGGGCGCGCTCATCGAGGCGCTGCGCTCGGGGGCGATCGCCGGTGCGGCGCTGGACGTCTTCGAGCACGAGCCACTCGACGCGGGGAGCCCACTTTGGGACATGCTCAACGTCATCGTCTCGCCGCACATCGGCGGCGACGTCGCGGACACGCCACAGGCGTTCAGTCGGGCGTTCCTGGCCAACCTGGAGCGCTACATGGCCGGGGAGTCGCTGGAGAACGTGGTCGACAAGCGTCTCGGCTTCGTCCCTACGTCCGGGTAGCGCCCACCACCATCAGCCAACGCCGAAACGTCGGCAGCACCCACCCGCCAGCCTCCGCCGGAAGTGGCGAAGTCGCCCCCGCGTTGGTCCAGGGCGACGCGGCGACCGGTGTCGTGACGCCGTCCCAGAAGAGACGCAGTCCCACCTGCTCGAGGGACGGCGATTTCGGCGTGTCCCAATAGGCATCAGCCTGGACACGTAGGTCGATCAGCTGGAGGACGCGCTGCCCATCGTTCGTGCGCGTGGCACGCAGACACATGGAGCCTGCCTCAGGCCCTCGTGAGCACCGGACCTCGCGTCCGTCGGGACCGACGATGTGCACGTCGGTCGTGTCGGCGTGCTCCAGATCCGACGCCGACAACAAGTGTAGGTAGCGGGCGCTGAACCGCCACGACGCGCGCATCTCAACGGTCTCAGCCTCCAGCAGCGGGACCGCCGCGGGGTAGTAGCCCTCGACGAGCAGTCGATCCCCCTCGGCGAGGGTGTGGTGATAGGCGCCGCTTGCCATGATCACGACACCCAACAGCAGCGACGCTTCGAAGGCGGCCGCGCGGTCCTCGACCGCGTCACCGTCTCGAAGCGTGGCAGCGTAGGCCGCGATGACGACCTGGCGCCCCGCGGCCAGCGATCGTGCGCGTTCGATCCAGCGCACGACGTCGGCGAACTCTCGGTCTGGGGGCCACAGCTCGAGATACAGCGCCGACACGGAAGCCGGCGCCACCGCATCAAGCGGGAAGCCATCGACGCAGTTGAAGAGCACGCGCGTGCCGGGCGCCGTTGCCGCGACCCGTTCGGCCGCCTCCTCGATGAGTGCTGGATAGAGCGCCGCGAAGTCGATGGCCTCACCGTCTGCGGCGACCGCCGTGTGTGGCGGACCGTAGGTGTCCATGTGGACCCCGTCGAACGCGAAGCCCTCGATAGCGGCCACGTACTCGTCGAGCAATCGGGTGCGCCACGAAGAGCCCGGCCGCAGATCGTTGATGTAAAACGCGCCGCCAAGACTGAGCGGCTCGCCGGCTGCGTCGAACACGCGCTCATCGGGGTGTTGCTCTACATAGTCCGCCTCCGCGCCGTATACCGCTCCGTAGGCCAGCGACGCGATCCCAATGTCGTGCCCAGCGGCGACCGAGGCTCGGACCGCAGCGTGCGAGACGGTCCGTCCGAGTGCGTCGACGAAGGTGTCGCCGCCGTCGGGTGGCTGGTATCGGTAATGGCGCCACATCCAGTCGTAGTGCTGCACCACGTTGACGTGCCAAGCTGAGAGGTCGCGGGTCGCGCGAGCGGCGGCCGAAGCATCGGCGTAGTCGGTCATGGCCGCGTGGCGAGGGGACTGCCACCAACCCTCGATGGCCTCTACGGCCGAAGATGCCTCCACGGCAGAAGATGCCAGGACGGTGGACGGTCCAGCGACCACCCGAAGCCGCAGCCCGTAACCATGGCGGGCCACGACGGGCACCGACATGAGCCACTGGCGGGTCGAGGTCCCCACGCCGAGGTCGATCGATTCGATGATGGTGGCGATCTCCTCGGCCACGTCGACCAGGCTCACCTCGAGGCGGACGTCCACGGCCCGGTCGACGGAAAGCTCAGCGGCGATCGTCAGCTCGCCTCCAGGCGCCACCCAGTGACGCTGCGGCCCGAAGGCCACGATGGTGACGGGGGTGGCGGGGGTGACCGAGGTGACGGGCTTGGCGTCGTTCATACCCGGCCGCCCGTCAGGTCGACCCGTCGCTCCAGCTCGCGGCGCAGTGACAGATACGCCGCGTGGGACCACAGCAGCGGCCGCGCCGACTCACCCCAGAGCTCCCGCCACTCATCGATGCGTCCCGGTGCGAGGGCATGGTCGGCGACCTGCTCGGGTAGCTGGCCCCGATCATCAGCCTGGGCCTCGATCCAGCGGAGCGCCCGGAGCGCACGCTCCACATCGCCGGGCGAATCCCGACGGAGCAGGACGCGTCCGTAGGCCGATGTCAGCACCGGCCACGCCCCGCCGCCGTAGTAGGTGTCGCTGGCGTAGCGATGGACGCCGGGACCGGCGGTGACGATCTCACGCTCGATACGACCCAACGTGGCGGCGAACCGTGGCTCGGTCGCCAGGACCGACTCGTAGGGTGCCGCCATCCACAGCAAGCTGGCGTCGATCTCTGGATTGTCCAGCCACTTGGTGTAGGCCCCATCGATGACAGACATGCGGCCCTTGATCTCGTCCCGCAGCTGCCCGATCGCGGGCTCGGCCGCGAGCTGCGGGACCATCGAGAGGGCCGCCTCGATGCCCACGCGGATGGCAGCCAGCGTGCTGCTGTGAACATGCTCGTCGAACTCCTCCCAGGCGTCCGCACACGGCAACGACCAGAGATCACCAAGGTAACGTGCGACGCCCTCCACGGCGGCAACCAGCTCAGCATCGAGTCGGCCTCCGTGCAGGACATGGTGAGCGAGACTCCACAACCAGATGCCGGGTCCGTCGAGCTGGAACGTGGGCCAGTCCGTGTCCGCGGGCAGGCCATCGGCTCCATAGCGGCAGTGCAGATAGTCGGCAGCCCCGGGCACGCCTCCCGCTCGAGCGACCGTACGGGCTCGCTCGAGCCCATCGGCCGAGGCGAGCACGACACCTGCGACCCAATGGTGGAACCGCGCCGACCACTCGATCTTGCCCATGTTGTCGAGCGCTTCAGCGATGAAGGCGCCGTCGCGGAACCACGAGTAGCCGTACTGGCTGAACGTGGGACCAGCCACGAAGGCTCCGCTGGAGGCCTGTCCGGCGCCGATGATGGCGAGGCTGGATTGGACGAGATCGGGAGCGGCAGGACCGCGATCAGTCATGGGGTCACCCCTTGGTAGCGCCGACGAAGGCACCGCTGACGAACTGCCGCTGCAGTGCCACGAAGAGGATCAGCACCGGCGCCAGGGCGATGAGCGAGGCCGCGAAGACGAGGCCCCATTCGGTCGACTGGGCTCGCTGGAGCATACGGATGCCGATGGGCAGCGTGTACAGCTCCTTGTCAGCGAGGATGGTGATGGCCCAGGTGAACTCGTCCCAGGCGGCCAGCCAGCTGAAGATGGTCACGGTGGCGAGGCCCGGCTTAGAGAGCGGCAGGGCGATGGACCTGAACGCGCGCCAGGGTCCGGCCCCGTCCACCGCCACCGCGTCGAACAGCTCCTGCGGCATGGCCGAGTAGAAGCCACGCAGGAGGAAGGTATTCAAGCCCAGGTTCATCACCGAGTAGACCACGATGAGTCCCCACAAGCTGTTGAGCAGCCCCAGGTCGCGAGCCAGGATGAACTGCGGTATCAGCAGCAGCATGCCCGGCACCATCATGGTGAACAGCAGCACGGCGAACAGGACGCGCCGACCAGGGAAGCGGTATCGGGCAAAGGCGAAGCCGAGCATCGCCGAGAGCGACACGGAGATGGCCGTGCTGCTCGCGGTCACCAGCACGCTGTTGACGAAATACTGCGCGAAGTCGCCACTCGACCAGGCACGCGTGAAGTTATCGAGCGTTGGCGCCTCGGGGATGAGCTGCGGTGGGATCTCAAGCACGTACGCGTGCGGCTTGAAGGCCGTGCTGACCATCAGGGCGAAGGGCGCGATCATGATCAGCCCGAAGGCCAGCGCGAGGCTGAACGAGATCCAGCGCTGCAACCTGACCCTCCGGTAGCCGCTGATCACGACCCCTCCTGCTGGCGCGCGAAACGGAACTCGACCACGCTGATGGCAGCGACTACGGCCGCGACCATGAATGACAGCGCCGCACCGTAGGCCAGATCGATCTCTTGGAAGGCCTGCTTCCAGGTATAGGTGAGCACGACATCGGTGCTGTTGAGCGGCCCGCCCAGCTGGCCCACGGCCGCGGTGGACATGACGAAGATGCTGATGAAGGCAGAGAAACCGCCGATGGTGAGCACGATGAGCAGGAACGTCGTCGTCGCACGCAGGAACGGCAGCGTCACGTTGCGGAACCGAGCCCAGACACCCGCACCGTCCATGGCAGCTGCCTCGTGCAGCTCCACCGGCACGCCCTGCAGCCCGGCCAGGTAGACCACCATCGTCCAGCCTATGCCCTTCCAGATGCCCAGGATGGCGATGGCCCAGAGCGCGGTGGCTGGCTCGGCGAGCCAGGCTACGTTCTCGTCGATGACCCCCAGGACATCGTTGAGCAGCCAGTTCAGTACGCCCGACTGGCCGTTGTAGAGCCAGACGAAGATCAGCGAGACGATGACCCAGCTGCTGATGACCGGCAGGTAGTAGACGAGTCGGAAGATGGAGCGGCCGTGGATCTTCTCGTTGAGCAGCAGGGCCGCGCTCAAGCCCAGCACCAGCTGTCCAGCCACCGTCACGACCGTGTACCCCACGGTCGCACTGAGCGAGCGCCAGAAGAGCGGATCACCCAGCGCCCGGGCGTAGTTGTCGAGCCCGACGAACGACGTCTCCCCGCGGAGCTTCCAGTCGGTGAAGCTCATCACGAAGGACTTGACGATGGGAAACGCGGCCCACATGGCGAACAGCAGCAGCCCCGGCAGGATGAGGCCGTAGATGGGGAGCAGCCGCCGAAGGCGACTGCTCCAGGGCTCCACGAGCACGCTGCCCGCGGGCAGGGGATCGGGCCGCCGCCCAAAGAGCGCTACGGTGCGGCGGCCCATCCCCATCTCGTTCGAAAGGTTCCTGAGGCAGGGCGGCTACTGGGCCAGCAGGCCGTCGACGATGCCGGCGGCCTCGTCGAGCGCGGCCTGGACCTCCATGTCACCGCGCAACGCCTTCAGCACGGCGTTGCCGATGGCCTCATCGATCTTGGGCCAGGACGGCACCGGCGTTCGGGCGTTGGCCGTCTGGAGCTGCTGCATGAAGGCGGGATAGTAGTCGGGCAGATCGGCATTGCCGACGAGACTGGACAGCACCGGCATCTGGCCGACCTTGCCCATCGCCAGCTGCGACTCCTGCGACAGCATGTGACGTACGAACGCGAGCGCCGCGTCCTTGTTCTCGGTGGTGTTGAAGACGACGATGTCCTCACCGCCGACCACCGACTGGCTGCCGGCCGGCCCGGCGGGCACCGGCGTGAAGCTGAAGCTGAGATCAGGGAACTGGTTGGCGAAGATGCCCGGCATCCATGGCCCCTCGAGGACCGTGGCGGTCTGACCGTTGCCGAACTGGTCGGAGGTGTTGGTGCCGCCGCCGAGGATGCTGGGAGACAGGTAGCCCTTGTCCAGCCAATCCTTGAGCATCGTCACCGCGGCGACCGTGCCTTCACCGTTCAGATAGCCGCTGGCGGTGGTCAGATCCTTGTCGGTGACCGCGCCACCCATGGACCAGATCCAGGGCAAGACGCTCCAGGCTCCGGTGCCACCCTCGGCGTAGCCATAGACGCCTTCGCCCATCGTGTCGGACACCGTGGCGAGCATGGCTTCGAAGTCCTCGACCGTGGTCGGAGCCTCACTGATGCCTGCGGCTTCGAGCACCGCGTCGTTCATGAAGATGATGCGGGTGTTGGTATCAAGCGGCAGGCCGTAGTAGTGGTCGCCCCACTTGTTGGTCGAGAGCGGACCGGGAAAGACCCCGGCCGCCAGGTCGGCGAAATCAGGCATCTCCTCATCGAGGGCCAGGAGGACATCCTGGTCGGCGAACTCGGGGACCCAGATGATGTCGGCGCGCAGCACGTCCGGCAGCACGCCGCCGGCGAGGCCGGTGATGAGCTTCTGGCGCAGGTCGTCGTAGGGGATCTCCTGCGTCTCCACCGTGACATCGGGATAAGCCGCCTGGAAGGCCGGCAGCACCTCCTCACGGAATGTGGTGATCTCGCTGCCGTCAGCACCATACCCATTCCAGAACGTGACACTGCCCGACACCGACTCGTCGGGTGCCATGGTCTCGTCGGGAGCCATGGACTCGTCCTGTGCGACGGCGACGCCGCTGAGTGCCAGCATCAGCGCGGCTGGCAACGCCACGGCGGCCGCTAGCCGCCTCCGATCGGTGAGACCCATGATGGTGATCCTCCTTGGCCTACGAGGCCCGTGCGGTTGAGGGTTCGCCCCTCAGCGTGGTCGACGTCCCGGCGGGATGTCGGTCGTCACGCAGATGAGCCGGAGTGAAAAGCTCACGCAAGACCAGGCTGGCCGCTCCGCGTGCCCATGCTTCGTCGCCCCAGGGCTCGAAGACGAGATCGGGCTCGGCATCGGGCATGAGGCTATGCAGGACTCCGTCACGGAGTCCGTCGAGGTAGTGGTGTCCGAGTCGTACGCCTTCCCCTGAGACGACGACGCACTGGGGGTCGAACAGCGTGATGGCGGCGCCTACGGACCGACCCACGAGGTTGCCTGCAGCGCTCAGGATCCCGGCGACTCGCTCATCGTCCTCGGCGATCCCAGCCACATCCGCAGGTGAGACCAGGTGGCCGGTGATGGCCAGCACGTCGCGAACGATGGCCGGCTCCGCCGCTTCCGCTTCCAGGCAGCCACGTTTGCCACACCAGCATTCGCGGCCGTCGGGGACGGCTTGGGTGTGGCCGATCTCGCCCAGCGCTCCCCTGGCGCCACGGACGATGGCGCCGTCGACGACCGCACCCATACCGATGCCACGGCCGATCGAGATGACGATGAGATGGTCGAGGCCTCGCCCGGCACCGTAGAGGTGCTCAGCGACGGTCAGCGTGTTGACGTCGTTGTCGATGAGGACCGGAACGCCCAGGCGTTCACCGAGCTTCGCCGCCAGCCCCGAGCCGATCCACTCGGACAGCGGCGTGCGCACCACGTCGCCCGTGGCAGGGTCGACCGCGCCGGGCATGCCGATGCCGATGCCAAGCGGCTCCTCCCCTGACAGGCCCGCCCGCGCGAGCAACGAATCGAGCGCCGACGCGAAGAGGTCGGCGACTTCGTCGAGCGTGGCTTGGGCACCATGTGGCAGCGTCACCATGCCCAGTGGCTCGGCATCGAGATCGGTCACGGTCACCGTGAGCGACTCGGGGGCCAGCTTCACACCGACCACATGGCGTGCCGCCGGGTCGACGCGCAGGCGAGTAGCCGGGCGGCCGACGATGCCGCGGCGATCGCGACCCCTCGCCTCCGGACCCTCCTCGACCAGCAGGGCATCGGCCAGCAGCGAGCCAGTGATGGAGGTGACCGTCGATGGGCTCAGGCCGGTGATCCGCGCGATGTCAGCGCGTGAGATGGCGCGGCGCTCTCGAACGAGGTTCAACACGAGGGCTCGATTGAGATCGCGGATCAGACCTCCTCCTCCCGTCCTCATCGGCCGTTGCCTGCCTCCATTTTCATTCGCTCGCCGAACGAACTAATCATAGCAGACCTGAGAAGGTCTGCCGGTGGCGTGCGTCCGTTGGCGTCGGGGCCGGTCGGGGTAGACTCGCGCGACATGTCTCTCGTCGCCCTTGACGGGCTCACCAAGCAGTATCCGGGCGTGACGGCCCTCGATAGCCTCACGCTGACCATCGAGCCCGGCATCATCGGCCTCGTCGGGGCCAATGGTGCCGGCAAGTCCACGCTCATCAAGATCCTGCTGGGGCTGCTCGATGCCAGCAGCGGCTCGGCCAGCGTGCTCGACCTCGACGTGGCGAGCCAGGGCCTGGCCATCCGTCAGCTCGTCGGCTACATGCCCGAGCACGACTGCCTGCCGGGCGACATCAGCGCCAGTGACTTCGTCAATCACATGGCGCGCATGAGCGGCCTGCCACGCGCCTCGGCCCGTGAACGCACCGCGGAAGTGCTGCGGCACGTGGGCCTGTTCGAAGAGCGCTACCGGCCCATGGGCGGCTACTCCACGGGCATGAAGCAGCGTGTGAAGCTGGCCCAGGCGCTGGTACATGACCCTCGCCTGCTGCTGCTCGACGAGCCTACCAACGGCCTCGATCCGGCGGGCCGCGAGGAGATGCTCGACCTCATCGAGCGCACCGGGACGGTCTTCGGCATCGCCATCATCATGGCCAGCCACCTGTTGGGCGAGATCGAGCGCGTCTCCGACTACCTGGTGGCGATCGATGGCGGCAAGCTCCTGCAAGCGGCTGCGCTGGGCACCTTCACGCAGCACACCGGCACTCTCGTGGTGGAGGTAGATGAACGACCCGCGGACCTTGCTGCGCGCCTGGATGCTGCCGGCTACGTGGTTCGCGTGGACGGCCCCCTGGTCCTGGTGGTGATCCGTGGCGATGACACCTACGACCACGTCCGCGACGGCGTGGCCGACCTGGGCCTGGCACTCATCCGCGTGGAACCGCGACGGGCCAGCCTGGAGGATCTCTTCCGCGACGAGTCGCCCGCCGTGGAGACCTCTCACGAGGCAACGGTCGAGGCTCCCGCGTGAGCAGCACACCATTGGGGAGCCGCCAGGGTGCTGACCGCGGTGGCTCCATCTATGACTTGGGCTACCGCGGCTACGAGGGCCCGCGCCTGGGCCGGCGCGCGGCTGTCACAGCGTTGCTGACCCACACCTTGCGCACCGCCTACGGCCTGGGCCGCAATGCCCGTTCCAAGATCATGCCGGTGGGCCTGGTGCTGCTCGCGACCCTACCGGCGTTGTTGGCAGTCGGCGTCATCGTGCTCTTCGCGCAATTCGCCCCGGGTGGCGAAGCGTCGGGGGCTGTCGATGCCCTCTCGCCGGTGCAGTACTCGACGCTCTTCCCGTTCACCGCGGTGCTCGTCTTCCTTTTCAGCGCCTCGCAAGCCCCGGAGCTGTTCGGGCGCGACCAGCTGGCGGGCGTGTTGCCGCTGTACTTCTCGCGCGCCATCTCGCGGTCCGACTACGCCATGGCACGGATGCTGGGCCTGCTCATCGCTTTGCTGGTGCTGGTGCTGGCACCACAGCTGATCCTGTTCATCGGCCGGGTGCTGGTGGCGCCCGATGTGATGAGCGGCCTGGGCGAGGAACTGCCGCAAGTGCCCACGGCGCTTGGAGTCGGTCTCATCATCGCGTTGGTCGTGGGCTCACTGTCGGCTGCGATCGCGGCCATGACCCCGCGGCGCGCCTATGCG
This sequence comes from uncultured Chloroflexia bacterium, assembly GCA_963838115.1. Taxonomy (GTDB): domain Bacteria; phylum Chloroflexota; class Limnocylindria; order Limnocylindrales; family CSP1-4; genus JAFMJV01. Next base: position 150,212 of record CAWIPU010000003.1, on the reverse strand, counting down.
ACGGTGGCCATCATCGCTGTCTTCCTCATCCCCAACGTCTTCGCCGGGCTGCTGGTGGCGCTTCGCAGTGGACTGCTGGGGCCAGCGGCGCTGCTCAGCCCGTCCGATGTGCTCGATGGTGTGAACGCCTTCCTCTTCGATGTTCCAGGCGAGAACATCACCGTGCAGCAGGCCGGCCTCGATGGCTGGGTCTACCTCGTGGCCGCGGCCGCCTGGATCGTCGGCTCACTGGCCCTCTTGCGGCGCCGCTACCAGAGGCTGGCGACGTGACGGCCCAGACGCACGCCGGCACGGTCGCTCCGGCCATCGCCGTCGAGCACGTCTCGCGCTGGTACGGGAACGTGGTCGCGGTCAACGACATCAGCTTTGCGGTGGCCCCCGGTGTGACCGGCCTGCTGGGACCGAACGGCGCCGGCAAGACGACGCTCCTGCACATGATCGCGGGTTTGCTGGCACCGTCCGCCGGACAGGTGCTCGTCGAGGGGCGATCCGCCTGGGGAAACCCCGAGATGTATCGCCACGTGGGCCTGGTGCCGGAACGCGAGTCCGTCTATCCGTTCCTCACCGGCCGCGAGTTCGCTGTCGCCAATGCCCGCATGCAGGGTCTGGCCGATGCCGCTGCGGCCGCCGAGCGAGCCATCGCCCTGGTCGACATGGCCGACGCCGCTGATCGACGCGTGGGCACCTATTCCAAGGGCATGCGCCAGCGCATCAAGGTCGCCGCGGCACTGGTCCACGACCCGCCCATCCTCATCCTCGACGAGCCCTTCAACGGTATGGATCCGCGCCAGCGCCTGCACATGTTCGAGCTGCTGCGACGCATGGCCGACCAGGGACGCACCGTGCTGCTCTCCTCGCACATCCTCGAAGAGGTCGAGCGCATGGCCGAGTCGGTGCTGGTCATCTATGCCGGGCGTCTGGCTGCGTCAGGCGACTTCCGCTCCATCCGCCGATTGATGACTGACCGACCACACGTCTTCCATGTGCGTTCCAGCGATGACCGGCGGCTGGCATCGGAGCTGCTGCGCCTCGATTGCGTCTTCGGCGTGGAGCTCGACGGCAAGGGTGCCACCGTGCGTACCTCCGACCTGGGGGAGTTCACGCGGCGATTGCCGCACATCGCACGCGATCATGGGATCTCGCTGCGCGAGCTGCGGCCGACCGATGACTCGCTCGAGTCGGTCTTCGCCTACCTGGTGGGCCGATGATCGGCAGCCTGCCCGTGGTGGCCATCACCCTGCGCAGCCTGCTGGACCGGCGGCGCTTCTGGTTGATGCTGCTGCTGGCCGCCGCGCCGGTGCTCATCACGCTGCTCGGTCGCACCCTTGGTGACGTCGGCTTCGGCCGACAGGTGTTCGACCGGCTCATCATCCAGGCGGTGCTGCCGCTCATCGCGCTCGTCTTTGGCACAGGCGCCCTGGGCTCGGAACTCGAAGACGGCACCATCGTCTACTTGCTGGCGAAGCCGGGACGGCGCGCGCGGATCATGCTGGCCAAGGGCGTCGTGGCAGCTGGCCTCACCGCCGCGTTGGTGGTGCCCGCGACCCTGATGACCGGCCTCATCGTGGCCACCTACCGTGATGACTTCATCGTCCCGACATTGACGTACGCGGCCGCGGTGGCGGTCGGCGGCACGGCCTATGCGCTTGGCTTCATGACGCTCAGCAGCATCACCTCGCGGGCGCTGTCGATCGGTCTCGGCTACGTGCTGCTGTGGGAAGGCGTGTTGGCAGGCCTGCTGCCGGGTACCCAGGCATTCTCGATCCGACAGGCCACACTGGGCCTGGCTGATGCGCTACAAGGGGAAGCTGGTCGCGGCGCAGCGCTCGATGCCACGACCTCGGTCGTCGTCCTGGGTGCGGTGATCGTGGGCTCGTGGCTGCTGGGGAGCTGGCGACTCTCGCGCTACCAGCTTCGCGGCGGCGACTGAGCAGTCAGAACGGCATAAACGGCATAATCTGAAGTCACCATGACCCAGACCAACCCGACGCCCGGTGGTGCCGCACCCGCCGGCCCAGTCTCGATGCTCACTTGTGCTGCCTGCGGCAAGAAGAACAAGATCCGTCCGGCCGAGCGAGGGGCTCCCCACTGCGGTGCCTGTGGCGTCGTCTTGCCTTGGTTGGTCAACGCCAGCGATGCCACGTTCGTCTACGAGGCGCGCTCCTCGGTGGCCATCCTGGTCGACCTGTGGGCACCATGGTGCGGGCCTTGCCGGGTCATCGGTCCGATGTTGGAGAACCTCTCGCGGGAATACGCGGGCCGCATCAAGGTGGTGAAGGTCAACGTCGACGAGAACCCAGCCCTGGCGCAGCAGTTCGGGGCCAGCAGCATCCCTACCATGATCGTCATCAAGGGCGACCGGGTGGTCGACCGCATCGTGGGCGTATTGCCGATGAACGACCTCAAGATGCGGCTCTTCCCGTACCTGATGAAGACGTAGGATCCGCCAACCTTGGGGCTCGGACCGGGCTCCTCGGATGCGGTCCCCGATGCTGCCATTCCGGCGTGGCGGGACAACGTGACCAGTCGCACACCGTTCGAGCTGCTTCTTCCCGTCATTCGGAAAGGAGTGTCACCGGCGCCCGTCACGCGGGAAGACCTGCGGATCGGCCACCGGGCAGGTCAGGCTGTCCTATGCAACGGGAATGCGCTAGCCGGAGCATCGCTGGCCCGGTCGGGCGCGCACGAAGGACCAAGCTACCCGTCGGAGCTGCCGTCCGCCGCGGTGTCGGCGGGCGCACCGGTGTCGGTGGGCGCGGCTGTCGCGCTCGGCGTGGCAGTGTCGCTGGGCGTGGCGGTGTCGGCGCCCGGTGACTCAGAGCCAGCGGTCGCGCATGAGAGGTCGCCGGCCACGAAACCATCCAGGCCGGGTCCGGTGCGGACGCCGGCCGCGCCGGTCAATGAGGTGTGGTCGATGATGGCCTCACCCGCGGGTGTCGTGAGCTCCACGCCGTCTGCCAAGGCAAAGGTCCACTGCCCAGCAGGCGCCTCGAACGTGAGAGAAACGGCATTCTGCGCAGGTGCCACGGCGAGGTCAGCGTCGACCATGATCGGTGCCGCGTCCCCCTCCGCCCCGACTGCGCTGAGCGCCACAGGGATGCTGCCCATGACGTCGATGGCCGGCGCCAGCAGGGCCGCGATCTGCTCACCATCCCCGGTCGGATCCATGCCGGCGGTGTAGCGGATGAGCGTCGCGTCGGGATCGGCCAGCAGGACCCCGGCAGCCTCAGCCGCGGCTGCGCCGTACGTCTCCAGCGAACGGCACTCCAGGGGCGGCAAGCCGGCCTTCTTGTCCCAGCCGGAGGTCGGGTCGGCAAGGTCGACGAAATGCCCACCAGCAGGCAGCTCAAGTCGGTCGACGACCTCACCGGCGTCGGTGCTGCTGCGAACACTGACCACGACCGAGTCGCTGTCCTTCTGGCGCGGGATCATGAGGTACCAGGTCGCCGTCTTGGGCCGGTAGAAGCCGAAGACGCCCGACTCGGTGTTGTAGTAGTCGACGGCAACGCCTGGCTGCCGACCACTGACGTCGGTCATGCCGCTGGCGAAGGCGCCGTTGTTGAAGAGGCCGCTCAGGCTGAAGCGCTCCACGCCGGCGCGCGTGTCAGCCCAGGAGTCGGCGCCGATCGCCGTGGCACCCGAGCCGCCGATGCCGACTTCGACCTGCTGCCCTTGCGCCCCACGCGGCAGGCGATCGCCCATCTTCACTACCACGAACACGCCGGGGTCACCCTTCTGCCAGTCGGCCTGGGCGCCATAGAACGCACCCATGGTCCCGACCGGGAAGTCGCTGGCCATCGTGCTGAGGAGCTTCGCCTTCATCTGGCTCGGCGCCACGGTCACGGCCTGGATGTCGGTCCAGGCGGGAGCATCGAGTACGGGCGAGCCATCGCCCAGGATCTGGTCACCGCCGGCATCGGCGATCCGGGTCAGGCGTCCGGCCATGCTGGTGTTGGCCATTCGCTCCTGGCGCCCGGCGACCAAGGCGATCGGCGGGGGCGGACCCTCAGGCTCGGTCGGCTTCGACTTCTTGGCCCCCAGGGCAGGCGCGCCCGAGACCACGCTCGCGAGCATCATCGTCGACAGCAGGCTCAGGGCGATGAGGGTCGAGCGGCTGGACATGGGTGCTGGTCTCCCTGCGCGGTAGGTGTCCCCGATGGTACCCCGGAGCCGCCGGGCTGCCACACACCATCGACCACACCAGCTCGGCTGGGACCGTAGGATGGAAGCCACACGGCATCAGCAGGGCAGACGGAGGACAGGGCCGATGGCCAGGCAGCCTGATACTACGACCGCTGACCCGTGGATGGTCTTGTTCGAGCGGCTACGTGCGGTCAAGGCGTCCGTGGTCGAGAGCACCGCGCGTGACACCGGCATCGACCCGGTCCACATCGAACCGGCATTCGACGAGGTCCTGGACCTTGTCGCCGAGCCGGTCCCCACCACCGAGCAGATCGCCCGCTGGCGCGACGAGGGCATACGGCTGGCGCGGGCGGGCGTCCCCACCGAGCGGGTCCTCGATGGTTATCTCTCCCTCAACTGGATCATCTGGCAAGCGGTGATGCGGGAGAACGACATCGATAACGCGGTGGTGCTGGAGTTCGCCTTCCGCCTGCTTCGCGGGCTTGACGATGCCGTTGCCGCGATCTCGGACGGCTATGTCCGCGTCGAGGTCGAGCTGGCGGCCGCACACTCGCACGAGCGCCGAGCGGTGCTCGATGAGCTGCTGGGGGCTCCGCGTGCGACGCCTGATGACCGCGCCCGCATCCGGCGTCTCGGCGAACGGCACGGGCTGCCACCACAAGCAGCCTATCGACTCATCCTCATCCACGCGCCGGGGTCCAGCGATGAGACGATCGATGCGGCCGTCGACGGTCTGCAGAAGCGCATCGATGCGTCGAGGTCAAACCACCGTGACCGGCCCGGCATCCGATTGCCCGTCGTGCTGTCCTGGCGCGGCCGGGTGCTCGTCTTCGCCAGCGGCGCGTGGCCTGGCGAGCAGCGCCTTCGCGAGGCCCTGCCGCTGGTCATGGGCGATGATGTGGTGGCTGTCGAGGCCGGATCGATCGAAGGCTGTGAGGCACTCGCCGAAGCGCTCGCAGGCGCCAACTACTGCCTGGGCGTGGCCGAGGCCATCGGGCAGCGTGGCTGGATCAGCGACCCCAGCCAACTCGCGCTCGAATTGACCTTCCTGGTCGATGGCGACCTGGTGCGGTCGGCGGTGGAGCGGGAGCTGGGGCCATTGTTGAACGACGCACGCATGGGTGAGGAGCTCCTCCAGACGCTGGAGGTGTACCTCGGCTCACGCCAGAACGCGCGCGAGGCTGCCCGTCGTCTACACCTGGCCCCACGCACGGTGGCCTATCGACTGGAGCGCATCGAGAGTCTGTTGGGCGTGTCGCTCGATGGCGAGGTCACCATGCGCCTGGGTGCGGCCTTGTTGGCGCTGCGGGTGAGCCGTCAGGCGGGTCGCAGTGGGGAGCCGTCGGCCGCGAGATCCTGACCGCGTGTCCGAGCGGCTTGGTGTGCCCGAGTTGTGCCCTTGTACCGCCGTGTTCAGTCCAGATCGGCGAGCGCTTCGATCAGTTCGTGCAACGAGGCGATGCGGGCGTCGGCGAGGCTCAGCACCTCGGGGCCTGGATCGGTACTCGGGTTGGGAATGGCCACGACCTTGGCACCGGCTACCTTGCCAGCTTTGATGCCGGCTCCGGAATCCTCGATGACTGCGGTGGTCGCCGGGTCCAGACCCATACGCCCGATGAGTTCAAGGTATACGTCCGGTGCCGGCTTGCCACGCTCGACCTCGTCGCTCGAGATGAGCGACTCGAAGTAGTGGCGCCACCGCGCACCTTTCAGGCAGGCCTCGATCAGGGCGGCCGTCGAGCCGGAAGCTAGCCCAACACGGAAACGGGCCACGCAGGCGGCGAGCGCCTCGTCCGCTCCCGGCAGGATGGGCACCTCGCCAGCCTCGTAGTAGCCGACCATGCGGTCGACGATCCCGTCGAGGACCTGTTGGCGGGTCAGCTGACCTTCGAGCTTGTCGTAGAGCGCGTCGACCCAGACATCGGTGTGGACGCCGGCCATGGCGATCTGGTCGGTCTCGGTCCAGGTCTTCCCGTGCTGCCCGGCGAGGTCGACGCGGGCGCGATACCAGGCTGGCTCGCTGTCGACCAGCAGGCCGTCCATGTCAAAGATGACGGCTTCGATCATGGGGGCTCCTGTCTTGACGTGCTGATGCGACCACGCTGTCGTCGGGATCTGCCGTCGGTGGCGGAGAGGGTGGGATTCGAACCCACGAAGAGCTTGCACCCTCGACGGTTTTCAAGACCGTTGCCTTCAACCACTCGGCCACCTCTCCGACAGCGGCAGGATAGCAGCGGCTCGACGAGAGCAGCGAAGCCACGCAGAGCAACCCGTCCAAGAGCAAGAACGGTGGTGGGCGGTATCCTCGGCATGCCGTGAACCACCACTCCTTGCCGCGGGCCCTCGTCGCCGTCATCACCGCCATCATGTTGATCGTGGCCATGGCTGGTCCTGCCTCAGCCGGCGCGCCAGCTGTCGATCCCGAACTCGCCGCCAAGCTGCAGATCCGGCTGGACCAGTGGCGCCTCAACCACCGCGCACCCGGTGTCGCGGCCGCTGTTCGCCTTCCCGATGGCAGCCGGTGGCTGGGCACGTCCGGCACCCGTACCACCGGCAAGAACGCCCGGCCAGTCAAGCCCGGCACGCCCTTCGCGATCGCCTCACTGACCAAGACGTTCATGGCCGCCCTGATGCTGCAACTGCGCGAAGAGGGCAAACTAACCCTCGGGACCAAGCTCTCGACATGGCTGCCCGACTACCCCAAGGCGAACAAGATCAGCGTCAAGATGCTTCTCAGCCACCGCAGCGGCATCTTCGACTACTTCGCCAACTCAACGTATGAATCGCGCGTGTTCGGACGGCCCAAACACCACTGGCGAAGTGGTGAGATCCTCAAACTCACGGGCCCCCGCTACTGCCCGCCGGGCACCTGCTACCGCTACTCCAATACCAACTACGTGCTGCTGGGCGTCATCGTGCGCAAGGTCACGGGCAAGTCACCGGCACAGAACATCCGCCAACGCTTCCTTGAGCCGCTGGGCCTGACCGAGACCTACTTCCAGGGCCAGGAGCCTATCGGCCGTGAGCCGGCCAAGGGCTACTGGTCGACGGGGAGGGGCTGGATCGGCTTTGCCGATGGCTCTCGATACCGCCCCAACACGTCCGGAGCCACTGTCGCCGATGCGGCTGGCGCCATGGTCTCGTCGGTCCGCGACGTCTCAGATTGGGAAGATGCGCTCCTCGGCGGTGACGTCCTGGAACCCACATCGCTCGCGTTGATGCTGCGGTTCCATCCGCGGAGTGGCTATGGCCTGGGCATGCGCTACGCGGTCCTGGACGGCCGACTCGCCATCGGCCATGGAGGCTCGCTGCGGGGTTACGTGTCGCTCATGTACCGACTGCCGGTGGACGACCTGGACGTGGTCGTCCTCACCAACCTGGGCCGCACCAACATCCAGACCCTCGCCGACAAGCTCACGCGAGCCACGCTGAAGCACCTGGAGCCTGAGCCCGTGCCCGAGCCCTTGCCGACGCCCTGACCCAGCGCGGCATACCTTCAGCCTTCAGCGATCGTAGGCATCGGCACGGCTGGGCAACGAACCATCGCTGCCCATCTCGAACCCGGACTCGAGTTCCGCAAGTGCCTCGCCTCGCGCCGGCTCGTATGACTCTTCCTGGCCAGCGAGGCGACGGATCGCGTCTGCGACCATCCGACTGACCGATGTGGCGCACTTGGCCGCGAGAGCCTTGACCTTGAGTGATCGTCCGTCCGTCGAGGCGCACGAACAGGTTCCTGTGCATCGCTTCCTTCGTGGCCAACTGCGCAAGCATCCTACGTCGGCAGGGAGTGTATCGGTCGGCGAGATCCTCCAGGGGAGAGAATGCTCGGGGACGGACTGCGATGCTCGCCTGTGGTGACCCGCCCGGTGGGTGAAGCGACGGAGCAGCGCCACTGAGACCTGCCTGCGGCGTCAATTCACCCGTGCGGCGGGTGAAACGCCGGGAAGAACGTCGGGGACTCGGCCATTTGACCCAGCGGGCGGGTGAAACGACAGGAAGCACCCCTCATTCCCGTGGTTGCTCCGTCCGATGACCCATGAGGGGGGCAGCTATCGGCGTTGGCCGCGGCCTTGGGGAGCGTCGCACCCGCACGACGCGCACGACGCACCCCTCAAGAGCTCAGTCCGCGGAGATGCGTTCTCCCATGCGTGCCTGCAACGCCTCCGGCACCGCCACTGAGCCGTCAGGCTGCTGGTAGACCTCAAGGATTGCCGCGACGACGCGTGGCAGCGCCAATCCTGACCCATTCAGCGTGTGCAGGATCTCCGGCTTGGCGCCCTTCTCCGGCCGCCAGCGGATAGACATGCGACGCGCCTGGTAGTCGCGGAAGTTGGACACGGAACTCACCTCTAGCCAATCCTCGACGCCGGGCGCCCACACCTCCAGGTCGTACTTCTTGGCCTGTGTGAAGCCCATGTCACCGGTGGCCATCAACTTGACCCGATACGGCAGGCCCAGCCGCTGCAGGCAGACCTCAGCACGCTCGACCATCCATTCGAGCGTGGCGTCGGAGTCGGCCGGCTTCTCGAAGGCCACCATCTCCACCTTGTCGAACTGGTGCACGCGCAGGACGCCGCGCGTCTTGGCACCGGCCGCTCCAGCCTCGCGACGGAAGCAGGGCGAGTAGGCCACGTAGCGGATGGGCAGATCCTCAGCCTCGATGATCTCGTCGCGATGGATGTTGGTGACGGGCACCTCCGCGGTCGGCACCAGGTACAGGTCGTCACGCGTGACGACGTACATCTGGTCTTCCTTGTCGGGGATCTGACCGGTCCCACGAGCCGAGTCTTCGTTGACCACGGCCGGCGGCCACACCTCGGTCATACCGTGCTCGCTGGTATGCAGATCGAGGAAGAAGTCGATCAGGGTACGTTGGAGCTTGGAGCCGGCGCCCTTGTAGAGCGGCCAGCCCGAACCGGTGATCTTGGCACCGGCCGCGAGATCGACCATGCCCAGCGGCTCGGCCACTTCCCAGTGTGGCCTGCGCACCCACGCCTCGGCGTCACGGTCCTGCTCCACCATGTGAGTGTCCGGATCTCCCCAGCTGCGCACGATCTGGCTGGCGTCCTCGCCACCGACCGGCACACCCGGGTCCGGCGGGTTGGGGATACGGAGCAGCATGTCCTCAAGCCGACCCGTCACCTCGGCCAGCTGGGCATCCAGTCCACCCAGCTCGGCGCCGATCCAGTTGGACTGCCCCTTCAGCTGCGAGACGCGGGGGCCGTTGGCTTGTTCGCCGCTCTTGATGGCGACGCCGATGGATTCGGAGATCTGCTTCTTCTGCGCGCGTAACGCATCGGCCTTGCCCAGCAGCTCGCGCCGCTGTACATCGACCAGCAGCGCCCGGTCCACCAGGGCCGGATCCTCACCCTTGGCCATACAGCCGGCGCGGATGATGTCGGTCTCTTCCCGCAGCCGAGTCGATCCCACGCTCATGCGCCCTGCTCCTCTGGTTCGGGTGGCGTCAGCGGCGCTCCAGCATCCCCAGTCGCCTCGGCGGCCGCAGCGACACGCTCGACCACGAAGGGCTCGTCAAGGCTGTCCAGCAGCCAGCCCGCGCGTGGGCCGTTGGAGCGTCCCAGGAATGCGGCATAGACTGCCGCGAATGCGTCGCGCGACGACACGCCACGCGCCTGGCTGCTGCGATAGATGAGGTCCTGCCAGGCGTCGCCACCGGCCGGATGCTCGGACGCCGCGCCGGTACCGAGGTCAGCCAGAAAGAGGCCCTGCACCTCGGTCAGACCCTTGACCTCTTCGGGCAGATCCTCGCGCACGCTCACTTGGTAGCGATCCGGGGCCCAACCGTCGAGCCAGGTGCGCGCCACCGTGATGCGCTCCGCGAGGATGGCCTTCTCAGCGTCGTCGAGCGGGGCGCCCTTCTCAGCCGCGACGCGGGCCTCCACATCCACCCCGGGCACTTGCACCAGCATGGTCAGATGTCGGAAGGCCGGCCGGAAGCGCTGCGACTCGGCCACAGGGTCCGCTCCCGGGTCGACCAGGCTGAGTCGGAAGATGCGCTCGTGGTCGGCCGGCAGCTCACCGCGGTAGGGCAGCCCGGCGGTCGCCGCGGCGAGGCGGTCGAACTCATCGAAGAGCCCCGGGATGGCGTCACCACCGGGGTCGAAATCGAGCGCCTTCTTGGGCTTGTGACGCAGGAAGAGGAAACGGATGAGCTCTGGTGGCAGCAAGTCGGCCATCTCATGCGCGGCGGCGCCAGACCCCCCGGACGTGCTCATCTTGCGGCCGCCCACGTTCAGGAACTCATAGTGCACGTTGAGCGGCGGCTCGCGGTGAAAGACCTCGACGCTGACCGCGTTGCTGCGGTCGCGGCTGCCGCCCTTGGTGCCCAGGTCCTTGCCGCAACCCTCGATGGTGATGCCAAAATGGCTCCACTTTGCGGCCCAATCCACGTTGAAGGGCAGCTTGGCCGCCCCACCGAACGGGGCCACACGTCCACTGTGGCCGCAACCGCGGGCCCAGGCCACGTAGTCAGGTTTGCACTCGTAGGCCACCGTCTGGCCGTCCCAATCGGTGGCCAGAGTGGTACCGATGCGGCCACAGCTCTCGCAGATGACCGATACCGGCAGCCAACCGGGAGCGCGCTCCACGTTGCTGACGCGCAGGTAGATGTCGCGGATGACGTCGGCATGATCGAGCGCGGTGCGAATGAACCGGTCCATGGAGCCGTCCCCGTAAAGCTGGCTCATCCAGTAGATCTGTGGGCTCACGCCGAGGCCCGCGAACGTGCCCATGAAGAGCTCGCCCACGAAGTAGCGCGCATAGCTGTCGGCGTCGCTGCCCGCGGGTGCGGGCACGTGGGCAAGCGGCACGCCCATGGAGCGCTCGACCGCGTCCGGTGTCAGCAGCGCCTGCGAATCCATGGGGTCAAGATCATCGACGCCGTAGAGGAAGCGACTGGGCAGGCCGGCTTGGAGAAGGGCACGGTGTATGACATCGTGCAGGACGACACCCCGCAGCGAGCCGATGTGCACGGTTCCCGAGGGCGTCTTGGAATCGTTGACGACCTGCGGTCCGTCGAATCGCGCAGCCAGCTCGTCAGCCCAGAACATGTGCGGTCCCCTCTCCTATGCCAAGCGGGCCGGCTGTCAAACGGGCCAGGACGCCCCTAGCGGATATTGACGATGGTGTAGGTGGAGTCTCCGTTGGGGACGGTAACGGTGATGGCCTCACCCTTCTTCTTGCCCAGTAGCGCGCGACCGACGGGCGACTCGTTGGAGATGCGACCCTGGTCGGGCGCGGCCTCAGCAGCCCCTACGATGGTGTACTTCTCCTTGCCCTGGTCGCCCTCGATTGTCACCGTAGAGCCGATCTGCACGAACGTGCGCGAGTGCTTCTCATCGATGATGACCGCGTTCTTGATGATTGCGGTCAACGACTGGATGCGACCTTCCACGAATGCCTGCTCATTCTTGGCATCCTCATACTCGGCGTTCTCCGTGACGTCGCCGTACTCCTTGGCATCGTGGATACGCTGCGCGACCTCCGGTCGCTTGACGTTCGTGAGTTCGGTCAACTCTGCCTTGAGCTTCTCGAGGCCCTCGGCCGAGAGGTATTCAGGCTTGTTCGCGTTCACCATGGGTCCTCGTGATGCGTCCACCGTCGGGGTCGCGTGGGGCACAGGTCATAGCAGCTTGTCAGGGTAGGGTCCCGACGGTCAGCCACTTTCACACCGGAAGAACAGGCGGATCGGGCGCCGTTCAGACCGCGTATTCTACACCGTCAGCGCGTCGCTCGGACCCATGCGATCCGGTCAAGCGAGTCGACCCACCAGATCCTTGACCACGCTCCCGTCCTTGATGACCATCTCGACGTTGTCCGGTTCGGCGAGCAGGCTGATGTCATCGAGCGGCTGGCCCTTGACCAGCACCAGATCGGCGCGCTTGTCGACCTCGATCGTGCCGATCTCCCCGTCGAGGCCGAAGAGCTCGGCGTTGATGCGGGTGGCGCTGATGATGGCTTCGTGGGCACCGAGGATGCGGGCCTTGTACATCAATTCCTCGCCACGGCGCCCCTGCCAGGGGCCGACCACGTCAGAGCCGGACCCCAGCTTGACGCCGGCGTCCCGGGCGATCCCAAGGCTGCGGTAGGCCTGCTCGGCGACCTCCTTCAGGACCGCCACCTTCTCGGTGGCCAATCCCATCCGATCGGGATAGGCCAGGAACGACTCCATCGTCTGGAGCGTGGGCACCATGAAGGCGCCCTCGGCCGCCATGCGCGCGGCCGTCTCGGGTTCCAGCAGCGATCCGTGCTCGATGGAGCGAACACCCGCATCGAGCGCCATCTCCACCGACGGGCTGGTGTGGCAGTGCGCCATGACATAGGTACCCCAGCCGCGCGCCACCTCCACCGCGGCCGCGATCTCCGCCACCGAGAGCTGCAGCGAATCGAAGGGGTCGGCGGGACTGATGATGCCGCCCGAGGCCATCAGCTTGACCTGCGTCGCACCGCGGCGAAGCTGTTCACGCGCCGCCTTGCGGACTTCATCGGCACCATCTGCCACGACCATGCCCGCAACCAGGCCGGGGATGGTCTGGCTCGCATGGATAGCCTCATGCCGCTGGCGATCGTCGGCATGTCCGCCGGTCTGCGAGATGGGCGAGGCGGAGGGCAGGATGCGCGGGCCGCGCAGGGCACCCGACCCCACGGCGTGGGCCCAGGTGGGTTCCAGGCCACCGGCGTCGCGCACGGTGGTGAAGCCCTCCTGCAGTGCCGCCTCGATGAACCGCGACACTGCAAGCACGTGCATGATCAGGGCATCGCTGCCGTGATCACCCTTCTGGCCGATGAGGCCGAAATGCACGTGCGCATCGGTCAGGCCCGGCAAGAGCGTGCAACCTGCCCCGTCGATGGTGGCCGCGTCCGCGGTCGCGCGAAGGGAGCCGATGGCCTTGATGCGCCCGTCCTCGATGAGGAGGTCATGGCGGCCCTCAGGCTCGACACCCGTGGCATCGATGATGGCGACGTCACGGATGACGATGCGCTGGAACTGTGGGTCGTGCATCAGTCTGTGTGGAATACCTCTTCGATGTCATGCCACCACTCGCCCTCGGCACGGGCCTGGAGCGGATGCTGCAGGTGCTCTGAGTAACGCTGCATGTGGTCCCTCCCCTTCCCCGACTTCCGAGCAGTCATGCGGCTGCTCGCTCAGTGGCCCAAGCGTAGTAGCCGCTTGCGCACGTGATCGGTGGCGGCTGCATCGACACAAGCGACGAACAGCGTGTCATCGCCAGCGATGGTGCCCAGCACGTCCTCCCAGTGTGCCCGGTCAAGGGCGGCGGCGATGGCATGAGCCGTGCCGGGCACCGCCCGGATGACCAGCATCGTGCCCGAACGACGCACATCGATGGGCAGATCCAGCAGCAGGTCGCGCAGGCGTTGCTCGCCGCTCTGCTCGACGGCCACCTCTGCCGAGGGCAAGGCATAGACTTGTGCGCCATCGATGCGTACCTTGACCAGCCCCATCTCCGTGATGTCACGACTGACGGTCGCTTGCGTGACCCGGAAGCCCTTGTCATGCAGCGCCGCCACCAGCTCACGCTGCGTGCGCGGGCGACGGTCATGCACCACGTCGGCGAGGGCCTGCTGCCGAGCCCGCTTGAGCACCTCCGAGGTGCCGCTGTTGGCCATCGTCAGCTTTGGTCAGCCCTGCGCCAGGATCAGCACGAGGAAGACGGCGGCGGCCACCAGTCGGTAGGCGATGAAGATGCCGGTGCTGTGCGTGCGCAGGTAGCGGAGCAGGATGCCGATGGCCAGCCAGCCGGCCACGGCCGCGGCGATGACGCCCGCGGCCAATGCCGCGACATCCAGATCGCCGACCTCGCCGGTCACGAAGTGGCGGGCCTTCCAGAGGCCAGCGCCGGCGATGATGGGGATGCCCATGAGGAAGGCGAACCGCGCTGCGGATTCCCGCTCCAGGCCACGGAACAGACCGGCGGCGAGCGTGATGCCGGAACGGCTGATGCCGGGAAAGAGCGCCAGGGCTTGGGCTCCCCCGATGAGCGCGGCGTCGGTCAGGTCGACGTGGTCGAGGTCCCGATCCCGGGTCCCGAGCCGCTCGGCCAGCCACAGGAGGGCTGCGCCGATGACCAGCATCAGCGGGATGACGATGATCGATTCACGGAAGAACGAATCGATGAAGCCCTCGAGGAGTACGCCCATCAGGGCCGCCGGGATGACCGTGAGCAGGAGCACCAGGGCCAGCTTGCGCTTGGGGTCGCCGGCCAGCGATCGCTCGCGCAGCGCGGCCCAAGCGGCCGAGATGAGCTCGAGCACATCTCGCCAGAAATAGACCAACAGCGCCGCGAGCGTGCCCATGTGCAGCATGACCACGAACTCGGCGCTGTTGATGAAGGCGTCATCCCAACCCAACACCTCCGGCAGCAGGATGAGGTGCGCCGAGGACGAGATGGGCAGGAATTCAGTAAGCCCCTGGACCACCCCGATGATGATGGCCTGGACGATCTGATCCAATCGGACCTCCGTGTGACCGGCGAGTCAGCCCCCGCCGGTCGGAGGTCGGGAACTGGGTTAGCGGATGAAGAGCGGCGCGAAGACCAGGGTCAGCGTTGCAAGCAGCTTCACCAGGACGTGAAGCGAAGGTCCGGCGGTGTCCTTGAATGGATCGCCGACAGTGTCGCCGACGACGGCCGCGGCGTGGGCATCGGAACCTTTGCCCAGGACATTGCCGTCGTCATCGGTGAGGTTACCTGCTTCGATGAATTTCTTGGCGTTGTCCCAGGCGCCGCCGCTGTTGTTGAGATAGGTCGCCAGCAGCACGCCGGAGATGGTCCCGACCATGAGCAGGCCGGCTACGGCCTCGTAGCCCAGGATCATACCGACCGCCAACGGGGTGGCGATGGCGACCACGCCCGGCGGGATCATCTGGCGCAGGGCTGACTTGGTGGTGATGTCCACTACGCGGGAGTAGTCCGGCCGCTGGGTGTAGTCCATGATGCCGGGCATCTCGCGGAACTGGCGGCGCACCTCGACGATGATGTCGCCGGCCGCGTTGCCCACGGCGCGGATGGCCAGGGCGCTGAAGACATAGACCAGCATGGCCGCGATGAAGGCCGCCACGAAGACCGACACATTGGCCAGGTTCACGGTGTCCATCAGGGGCATGCCACGAGCGAAGAGCGCGACGTTGACCTTGTCGATGTAGGCCTGGAACAGGAGGAATGCGGCGAGGCTGGCGGAGGCGATGGCGAAGCCCTTGGTGAGGGCCTTGGTCGTGTTGCCGACCGCATCGAGCTTGTCGGTGATCTCGCGCGCGGACCCTTCTGCCTTGGAGAACTCGGCGATGCCACCGGCGTTGTCGGTGATGGGGCCGAAGGTATCCATGGCCAGGATGTAGGCGGTGGTCATGAGCATGCCCATGGTGGCCACGGCGGTGCCGAACACGCCGCCCACGTTGCGGCCATCCTCGGCCACGATGCCGGCCTGGTCGCCTAGCCAGAAGCTGGCGATGAGCGCGATACCGATGACCAGCGCCGTTACGAAGGTCGTCTCGAAGCCGACTGCGGTGCCGGCGATGATGTTGGTCGCAGGGCCGGTCTTGGAGGCTTTGGCGATGTCCTTGACCGGACGCCAGTCACCGGCAGTGTAGTACTGCGTGATATAGACGAAGGCGACGCTGGTGGCCAGGCCGACCACGCCGCAGAGGAAGAACCAGACCCAGGTGGGGATGTCGTAGTTGCCCGTGAAGGTGCCCGTATCGAGCAGCACGATGCTGACGATGAAGATGCCTACGACCGAGAGCAACGTGGTCGCCCAGTAGCCCCGGTTGAGCATCTTCATGGGATCTTCGTCCTCGCTGCCGCGGACGAAGTACATGGCCACCATCGTGGCCAGCAGGCCGAACGCGCGCACCACGAGCGGGAAGAAGATCCAGGCTTCGGGGTTGGGCCAGCCGGACGAGACGGCGATGAGGTAGATGGCCGTGCCCAGGATCATCGCGCCGATGTTTTCGGCGGCGGTCGACTCGAAGAGGTCGGCGCCACGGCCGGCGCAGTCACCGACGTTGTCGCCGACCAGGTCGGCGATGACCGCGGCGTTGCGGGGGTCATCCTCAGGGATGCCCTTCTCCACCTTGCCCACGAGGTCGGCGCCGACGTCCGCCGCCTTGGTGTAGATACCACCGCCCAGCTGGGCGAACAGCGCCACGAACGAGGCGCCAAAGCCAAAGCCAACGATGATGAACGGCGCGATGGCGTACGTGACCTCCTCGAAGAGGATCTCGTAGACCGTGAAGATGCCCCACACGCCGAGCAACGAGAGCGCCACCACGAGGAAGCCCGAGACGGCGCCGCCACGCATGGCGACCTGGACGGCCGCGACAAGGCTCGTGCGGGCTGCGGCCGCGGTGGGCGTGTTGGCCCGGACGCTGACCGACATGCCGATGATCCCGGCCGCCATCGAGGCGATGGCACCGACCAGGAAGGCGATGCCGGTCAGGATACCCAGCTCGATGCCGAAGATGGGCGTCTCAGCGACCTCCTCGGTATCGACGAGGGCGATGATGGCCGCGACCACGAACGTGCCTACGATCGCGAGGATGGCGATCGTCGAGTACTGCCGCTTGATGAAGGCATTGGCGCCCTCGAGGATGGTGCCGCCGACCTCCTGCATCGCTTCTGGTCCCTTGTCGCGCGACAGGACGTCCCGCGCTAACCAGATGGCGAAGATGACGGCGGATATCCCGGCTATCGGGATGATCCAGTACGCGATATCAGACAAGTTCACACCCTTTCCATGAGTACGAGCGATGCACGGTTGCGCTGCACGGATCCGAGCGCAGGAGCCCACAGGCGCGCTGCGGCGCGCCACGGATCGGCACAAGTATGGGTTTCTGCCGGGTCGCGCGACGCGTGCTTACAAGCACGTCGGTCGATGCCATCGGTCACGATCGAGCAGTCCGAACGGTCCCCGTCATGGACGGTGGGCGGCGAAGTAGCGGATGGGCGACCCGGCGAGCATTCGGCCACTCGGGGTGACGTGGTCTCTACGGCTCTACGATCCAGGTGTCGACGTCGCGCCGGTAGTCGATGAGCTCCGACTCATCGAACCAGAGGACCAGCTCTGCGCCGGCATTCTCCGGGCTGTCGGAGGCGTGCACGATGTTCATGCCGGTCTCAAGGGCAAGATCACCCCGGATCGAGCCGGGCGCTGCCTCGTTGGGACGGGTGGCGCCATTGATGGCACGGCAGACCTCGATGGCCTTGGGGCCTTCCACTGCCATGGCCACCAGCGGTCCCGAGGTGATGAACTCGATCAGACCAGCGAAGAATGGCTTGTCCGAGTGGACCGCATAGTGGCGCTCGGCAAGAGAACGATCGGCCTGCATGAGCTTGAGACCGGCGATGCGCAAGCCACGCGACTCGTAGCGGTCGATGACACGGCCGACGAGCTGGCGCTGGACGCCATCGGGCTTGATCAGGATGAGTGTTCGCTCGCTCACGTGGGCTCCTTCGGTGACGGCCCCGCCGAGAGGGCCTGATGTGCCTGCTGGTAGGCCGCCGCGGCCTCGTTGTCGCGACCAAGCAGACGGTAGGCGTCGCCCCGGACCAGATGGATGGTCGTGAGGTCGCTATTACCCGGCGCGGCGGCGGCTGCAGCTCGGTCGGCCGCGGACAAGATGATAGGGGCCAGTGCAGGGTCCAGGCGGAGGAGCACCGCCAGTCGTCCTGACGCCGCAGCAGTGGCACCCGTGGCGAGTTCGCGATCGACGGCCTCAAGCTCCTCGCCGGCGAGCCGGCCACTGACCACCACCGCGCTGGTGCTGGTCGCACCGCCGGGCTGCCCCAACCCACCACGACCGAGCGGAGCGGCGATGACCTGGTCGGCGGTCGCGAACGTGATCGGCGCCAGCTTCCAGGTGTCGTCGTTTGCGGCGGCAACCTCGCTGCCACCGACGAGCAGACCCCAGCGTCCGGGCGCGGGGGCGTCGATGTCCATCCAGCCATCGTCGGCGGGCGACCAGATGGGAGCGCGCGGCTCCAGCGCGAAGAGCATGTCGATAGCGTCGCCGATGCGCTCCTGCACCGACCGCGCCACTTGGTCCGCCTCGGCCTCGGAGCCGGATGCGGCAAGTTCCTCGGCGATGATCAGCGCGGCCAGCGGCTCATCCCCTTCGGACGCCTGGTGCGCCCGAGCGGCGTCAGCGGCACCCTCGAGATCGCCGCTGCGCCAACGCGCCTCTGCGAGGTCCGCCATGGCGTCGCGATCGAGCGTGCCGGAGCCGGCCATCTGCTCGAGCGTGGCGCGCGCCAGCGTGAGCAACCCGCCACGGAGGTGCACCCGCGCCAGGCGTGCATCGGCGGACCGCCCGACCGCTGCTGATTGATCATCCGTCGGTCCGGGGACGGGCACGTCAGAGGTCGCCGCCGGTAACGCGATGGGCACGGAGCCGCCTGGGCGAGGACGCGGGGCCGCCGGCACGGGCGCAGGTGGTTCCGCCGCTGGCGTAGATGGTGGGGTGGAGCTCGGCGTAGATGATGGTGGCGGGCTGGGCGCAGCCCGCGGTGGCGCCATCGGCACGCGGCCAGATGGCGGGGGCGCCATCGGGCGGGTACCGGGTCGAGGCAGCGGCATGGCAGTGCCCGGCGACGGTGGCATGCCCCGCGGTGCGCCCTGGAGGCCCGGCGGGGGGTACGGGGGTGGGACCTGGAGCGGCCTTGCACCGGGCGGGGGCGGCGGGGGCGGGCCCTGCAGGCGCGGCGTCGAAGGCTGCTGAGGCATAGCACGCGGCGGGGGCGAGCCCTGCGGGGGCGGGGGCGAGCCCTGCGGGAGCGGAGTCGGCCCCTGGAGTGGCGACGACACCCGCGGGGCCGGCGGCACCTCCTGCGTACGGTGCGGCTCCTGCCCCGAGAGCGACTCGGGGGGTCGGCTCGATCCAGGACTAGTTCCGGGCACCGGGCCCTGGTGCGGCATTGGGCCCTGGTGCGGCATTGGACCCTGGTTGGGCACCGGCTCGCGCGTGTGCTCGTCTTCGCTCATGGCAGTCGCAACGCCGCTTCGAGGCGACCGGATTCGAGGTCCGGCCCGATGACGGCGCCACACAACAGGTCGTCGTGGAACAATCGGCCGGCCAACGCTTGGATCTCGTCCGCTGTCACGGCCCGCAAGGCCTCGATCACCTCGTCCATCGTCATCACGCGATCGTGCATCGCCTCCTGGCTACCCAGGAATGATGCCATCGCGCGCGTTTCTTCCAGCCGCAACTCGAGCCGACCCATGGCGTAGTTGCGAGCCCGCTCCAGCTCGGCCGCGGGCACCGGCTCATCGCGTAGGCGAGACAGCTCCGCGAGGACGCCGCGCATGGCGGGCAGGACATCGTCGGCATCGACGCCCATGTACACCTGGAGAGTACCGGTATCGGTGTAGTCGGTCTGGAAGGAGTGGACGTCGTAAGCCAAGCCTTCCTCCTCGCGGATCTTCATGAACAGGCGAGATGATGAACCGTCACCGAGCACGGTATTTAGCAGATCCAGGGTCCATTGATCTTGATGGTCGCGCGGCAGACCGGGCAGCCCCAGGCTGACATGGGCCTGGGCCGTGGGCCGGTCCGCCAAGCGCATCCGCTCGACCGGACCGTGTGGTGCCGGCAGGTACGGTTGCGCGACGCCGTTGCCGCGGCCGAACGAACGATCCACCAGCCCGACCGCATCCTGGTGGCCGATGTCGCCGGCGACGGCCACGACCATGTTCGAGGGCTGGTAGGCGGCGGACCAGAAGTCGCGAATGTCGCCATCGGACAGCCCGCGTACCGATCCTTCATCGCCGGCGATCTCCCAGCCCAGGGGTGAATCGCCGAAGAACGCCTCGTCCCAGATATTGAAGATGTACTGGCCCGGATCGTCGCGATAGGAGCGGATCTCGTCGATGATGATCTCGCGTTCGTGGGCGATGTCGGCGCTGCGAAGGCGCGGCCGTAGGGTCAGCTCGGCGAGCACGTGGATGCCGAGCTGTGCCTCACGCGCCGGCAACCGCACCCAGTAGATGGTGGTCTCACGGTCGGTGGCGGCATTGCTGCTGCCGCCCACGCCCTCGATGGCGTCGGAGACATCGCGGGTGGTGGCCAGGTCGCGGGTGCCCTTGAAGGTGATGTGCTCCATGAAGTGCGCCAGGCCGGACTTCTCACGGACCTCGCCACGCGAACCCGCCATGACATAGACAGCCACCGACAGCGAGCGCATGCCGGGCAGACGAGCGGAGATGACGCGCGGCCCATCAGGCAGCGCCGTACGTTCGAACATCGGGGCGCCATCGTACACGGGCTTGGCATCGGAACCTCTGTATACCGGCACGATCCCGCTGGTGCGTGCGTGCTACCGCCCGGTGCCTGAGCGCTACCCGCCCGCCTCGTGCCTTCGCCTAACCGGCTCGCGCCTGCGCGTCACCCGTCCTCCTCGTGATCGCACGTTACCCGCCCCGTGGGTCATCGGACGGAGCGGGCGGCTGACCGTGGAGCTGCTCCGTCGTTTCACCCGCCGGGTGGGCGAAACGGCAGCTGCTCGGTCGGATGATGCGTCCCATGGGTGAAACAGCGGGCCTGGCCAGGGAGATCCCGGGAGCGGGCGGCTGACCGGGGAGCTGCTCCGTCGCTTCGCCCGTGGGGTGGGTAGCCGTCCCCCGGAGGCCCCGCGGCAGCCCCTCCCTCGGCTATACCTCGTCTATACGTCGGCTATGCCTCTGCGCCGGCGTCCTCAGCCGGATCAGCTGCGGCGGGGCCTTCGCCCTCGGCGCACGCATCCGATCCTCCGAACGCACCCAGTTCCATCTGGATGTAGCCGGGCGTCATCTGGAACGGCAGCTGCTCCTGGACATTGTCGTCCACGCCACCACCGGGCGGCGGCACGAACTCCAGCACCACCCGCTCGTCGCCCTGGACGAGCGTGTAGGTGATGAGCTGATCGGGTCGCGTCTCGAACTCGAGGTGCTCCCAGGACGCCACCGAGAGGCAGATCGACAGCGGCGTGAAGAACGATGAGACGTCAGGCCGGTCGGCCACGATGCGTTCGACCCAGCCGGTGCCGTGGGAGATGATCTCCCGGCCACGTAGATAGCGATACGCCACGGTCTGTCGCAAGAGCGGGCGCAGCAGGTGATAGATGTCCACGGGGTTGGAGGCCAGACCGGCATTGACGAAGAATTTCGCCGGTGGCTCGCTCGACACACACCCTCCCGTAGCACTCGGCCCACATCCGCCAAAGGGCCGCCGAAGACGACGATGCAGATGGTATCGCAGCACCCGCCCCCGGATGTGGCGGCACCGCAGCCGACAGATCCGGTGGCCCTATCATCGCAGTGTGATCCTGGCAGTCGATATCGGCAACAGCGCCGCCAAGGCCGCGATCGTCGAGGGCAGTGCGGTCCTCGAGTCGGGCCGCCTCGACACGTCAGGTGCGGGCAGCGATGACCTGCTCGACGGCTTGCGCGTGCTGGCCGGTACAGCCGACCCCGCGCCCGCCGGCATCATCGCGGTGAGCGTGGTCGATCGTTGGACCGAACGGCTGGAGCGGGCTGCCGATGCGTTGGGACTGCCGCTGACCATGGTCGCCGCCAGCCATATCCCCATCAGCACCGCGCTCGTGCGGCCCGATACCACCGGTCCCGACCGACTGCTCGCCGCCTGGGCCGCCTCGACCCTCCACGGCTCTCCGGTGATCGTGGTCGACCTGGGCACGGCCACGACTGTGGATGCTGTCGATGCTGACGGCTTCTTCCAGGGAGGCGCCATCCTGCCCGGCCTGGCTCTCGCCGCCGACGCGCTCGCCGAAGGGACTTCGCGCCTACCGCGCGTGGAGCTGGGACTGCCGCACGAGGCCATAGGCACCGACACCGCCACGGCGCTCCAGAGTGGCATCGTCATCGGCCACATCGGTGCCGTGCGCGAGCTGGCGTTGCGGATGGGCGCGCGTGTGAACCCGCACGACCCCCGGGCGAGACCCACGCGCATCATCATCTGTGGTGGCCATTCCGCCGCCCCCTGGGCAGAGGCCGCGTGGCGAACCGCCGCCTCACCCTCGCTGCCCGTGATCGCCGACGCGCTTGAGCCCGACCTCGTGCTCAAAGGGCTGGGTATGCTCGCGGAGCACAGGGGCGCCCGACTCACCACTGGAGCGCAACGATGACCCAGCCCGACGACCGACCCCTTGAGGGTCGACTGATCCTGCTCGGCGTCACCGGATCGATCGCCGCCTACAAGGCCGCCGAGCTGCTGCGCGAGCTGATCCGCGCCGGCGCCGAGGTGCAGGTGATGATGAGCGAGGCTGCCACACGCTTCATCGGCGTGCTCACCATGGAGGCGCTGTCCGGTCGTGCGGTGATGCTTGACCCACTGGAGCTGCAGTCCGACCACCGCATCGGCCACATCGTGGCAGCCGACTCGGCCGATGCCATCCTCATCGCGCCGGCGACGGCCCACTGGCTGGGCGCCATGGCTCATGGGCTCGCTGGCGACATCCTCACGGCCACCTGCCTGGCCTCGAGCGCGCCGGTGGTGATCGCGCCGGCCATGGATGGCGACATGTACGCGCATCCGGCGACCGCGGCCAACATCGCCACACTTCGTGGCTTCGGTTACATCGTGGTCGATCCGGACAGCGGCTCGCTCGCGTCGGGCCAGGTCGGCGTCGGTCGTCTGGTGGAACTACCCTTGCTGGTGGACGCGGTGGCCCAGGTCGTCGCGGGTCGCCCCGTCCGCCAGCCTGACCCCGGACAGCGACCGACTCGCCTTGAGAAGCGCAAAGACGACCTTGCCGACTGGCACATCGTGGTGAGCGCCGGTGGCACCGCCGAACCCATCGACCCAGTGCGCTACCTGGGCAACCGCTCCAGCGGCAAGATGGGCATGGCCATCGTCCGAGCCGCGTTGGGGCGCGGGGCGCGCGTGACGCTCATCAAGGGCACCACCAGCGTTCAGCCGCCCGAGGGTGCCAGCGTCATCGGGGCGGAGACCGCCGCGGAGATGCACGACGCCGTGCTCAGCATCCTCTCTGCTGCCGACGTGCTCATCATGGCCGCCGCCGTGGCCGACTTCCGTCCGCTCGCCGTGGCCGACACCAAGATCTCACGCACGACGGGCTTGAACCTGCGCCTCGAGCCGACCGAAGACATCCTGGCCAAAGCCGCTCTCCAGGCCCGCGCCGCCGGCGCCGACCGCGCAAGTCGGCCGCTCATCGTGGGCTTCGCCGCCGAGACCGGCTCGCTCGCTCGCGCCCCCGCGAAGGCCGCCCGCAAGGGCGTCGACCTACTCGTCGCGAATGATGTCGCCGAGGCTGGATCAGGCTTTGGCAGTGACAGCGACCGCGTCACCATCATCGTGCCCGGAGCCGCGCCCGAACCCTGGCCGCAACTGTCCAAGGATGATGTCGCCGAGCGCCTGCTGGACCGCATCCTGCGACTACGGGAAGCAACTGGCGCAGAATGAGCAGATGAGTGCCACCACTCCGGCTCGCCGGATCACCATCGCCGACATCGCCCGCATGTACGAGGATGGCGAGCGCTTCGCCACCATCACCGCGTACGACTACCCCACGGCGCGCATCGTCGACGAAGCTGGTATCCCACTCATCCTGGTGGGCGACTCGCTGGGCATGGTCATGCTCGGCTACGACACCACCGTCCGGGTCAGCATCGACGAGATGCTGCACCACACCCGCGCCGTGGCTCGTGGCGCCAAGCGTGCGCTGGTGGTCGGTGACATGCCCTTCCTCTCCTACGGGGTCTCACACGAGGTCTCGGTCGAGCACGCGGGCCGCTTCCTCTCGGAAGCCTATGCCCAGGCGGTCAAGGTCGAGGGTGGCGTGCGTTCGGCACGCACCATCGAAGCCATCGTCAGCAGCGGCATCCCGGTCATGGGGCACATCGGCCTGACACCACAAGCGGTAAACCAGCTGGGTGGCTTCCGCGTGCAGGGTCGCACGAAGGAGTCCGCTCGCAAGCTCATCGCCGACGCGCTCGCGGTGCAGGAAGCCGGCGCGTTCGCGGTGGTGCTGGAGCTGCTGCCAACTGAGCTTGCCGGCGCCATCACCGAGCGGCTGTCCATCCCCACCATCGGGATCGGTGCCGGTCCCCACACCTCGGCTGAGATCCAGGTGATCACTGACGTGGTCGGCCTGACACAGGGCTTCACGCCGCGTCACGCACGCCGCTTCGGCGAGGTCGGCGAAGCCTTCGCAGTGGCTGTGCGCGCCTATCAGGACGCCGTGCTGGGAGGCGAATTTCCCGGCGATCCCGAGTCCAGCAACATGGACCAGCTGGTCCTCGACGAGGTGCTGGGCCGCAGCCCGCTGGACCGGGCCAGACCTTCGATGGCCATCCCGCTCGACCACGACCTCTGATCGGCCGCTGCTCCGCCTATGACTCGACCGAGTGATCCCGCATACCAGACGCTGGTGCCGATGGTGTCGATGGTGTCGATGGTGTCGCGGGTGATCCGACCAGCCCGTCCCAAATGACCCGCGTGCTGCATACGCGGGCCGAGCTGCGCAAAGCCATCGCCGATGCGCCCCGACCCATCGGCCTGGTGCCCACGATGGGTTGGCTGCACGAAGGCCATCGGGCACTGATGCGGCGGGCGCGCAATGAGAACGCCCTGAGCGTGGTCACCATCTTCGTCAACCCACGACAGTTCGACGACGCCTCCGACTACACGCAGTACCCGCGCGATACTGAAGCGGACGTCGCCATCTGCGCGGCAGAGGGTGTCGACATCGTCTGGATCCCCAGCGTGGACGAGGTCTACCCGCCCGGATTCGATACCAGCGTCAGCGTCGGCTCGGTGGCCGAACCACTGGAGGGCGCCGCCCGGCCTGGGCACTTCGACGGCGTCGCCACGGTCGTCGCGACGCTCTTCGGGCTGGTCGGCGCCGAGCATGCCTACTTCGGCCAGAAGGATGCGCAACAGGTGATGGTGATCACGCGCATGTCCAGAGACCTCGCGCTGCCCACCCGGGTCATCCCCTGCCCCACGGTGCGCGAAGCCGACGGGCTGGCCCTGTCGTCACGCAACGTGCACCTCGCAGCCGAGGAGCGGGTGGCGGCACCGGTCCTGCACCGTGCGCTCGGTGCGGCGCGTGACGCGTATGACGGAGGCGAGCGCGAGGGCGAGGTCCTGCGGGCACTGATGGCGGAGGTCCTGGCGGCCGAGCCGCTGGCGCAGGTCGAGTACGTCTCATGCGCTGATGCCAAGACGTTGGCCGAGGTATCACGGATCGAGGGCCCGGTGCTGTTGTCGCTCGCCGTCGTACTGGGGACGACGAGACTGATCGACAACGAGCTGCTTGAGGCCGAGGAGTAGTGCCGCCGACCCTTTAGTGACGCTCCCCCGGCTCACGTGGAGCGCCTCCCAGGCGCGCGGCACCGTCGGCGATCTTCAGCAAGCCGCGGCGCATCAGGTGGTAGGGACCGACCGTCGCGTCGGGCGTCACTGGCCGATCGAGCCGTTCGAGCAGCGCGTCCACGTCGAAGTGCTCGGCCACGACCTGCTTGATGATCGCGATCTTGGAGCGGTCCTGCACGTGTGTCTTGACGAGCAGGCCATGGATCTGGCTGGCCACCGGGTAGATCTCATCAGCCACCAGGAGCGCGAAGATGCCGGCATCCTGCAGCGCGGTGATGTCACGGTCTGAGGGCCACCGACCGTTGGTGAAGACGATACCGGCCAGCAACTTGGCCTCGGGGTCGTCAGGGATACGGCCGAAGCGCGCCCGATTGCGCAGTCGATCCAGCAGCCCCGGCTCCTGGTTGAGCTGCTTCTGTGTCTCATTGGCCGAGATGATGGTGTGGATGATGTCCTGACGGTCACCCTGAACGATGAGCAGTGAGCCGGGTCCGACCTTCTCCAGCACGTGGCGTGCCTGACCTGAACCGATGGCGACGTGCTCGATCAAACGATCCATGTCTTCGCCATGTGACAACAGCTCACCCTGCAACTGTTCGATGAGCATCGTCAGCGTGGGACGCCCCAGGATGGGGCGGTATGGCAGCACGCCCAGCAGGTCGACACCATGGAGGGCGAGGCCCCTGCGCAGCACCTCCGGCAGCTCAGGATCGGCGTCGACGTCGATCTTGTTGATGACCGCACCCACGATGGGCACACCATGGCTCGCGAAGAGCGCCTGGTTGAGCACGATCTGGTCGATGGGCCGGCCGATGCCGCCTTCGCTGATGATGACCACCGGCGCCCCCATGCGTGCCGCCACGTCCGCGTTGGAAAGCCCCACGACCGCTCCCACGCCGGCGTGACCGGTGCCCTCGATGATCAGAGCATCGTGGCTCTGGACCAGGTGGGCGTGCGCCACATCGATCCGCGACGCAAGGTCCTCGACGACCTCGCCACGGATGAACGACTTGGTGAAGCCGCGGGGGATATGCACCGGGCTCATGTCTCCGAGCGAGTCCTCGAGCCCGAAGAGCTCGCGCATGAGGATGGCGTCCTCGTCGGCCGGGATGTCGTCGACGAGTGCGTAGCGCTGTCCGACGGGCTTGGCGAAGGCGGTCGAGTAGCCGCGGTCGATCAGCTCCGCCAGGAGGCCCAGCGCGAACGTCGTCTTGCCATGGTTCCGGCCGGTGGCGGCGAGGTAGACCTGTCGCATCGCACAAGGGTACGGCGCCCGAACGGGTAGCATCGGGGCGTGAATACCGTCGTCTTCGATCTGGGCGGGGTCCTGGTGGACTGGGATCCCCGCCATCTGCTTCGAAAGGTCATGCCCGGCCGCGAGGTCGAGATGGAAACCATCCTGGCCGATGTCCTCAACCACGAGTGGAACCTGCAACGCGATACCGGTGATTCCTGGCCCGGTGCCATCGAGCGAGCCAAGGCCGAGCATCCGCAGTGGGCAGACATCATCGACGTGTACGACCAGCGCTGGGCAGAGACGCTGCGTGGGTCGCACGAGGACACCGTCGCCATCCTTCGCGAGTTGAAGGATCGTGCTGTGCCCCTCTATGCCCTGAGCAACTGGTCCGCTGACAAGTTCGTGCACGCGGAGCAGTCGTTCCCCTGGCTGGAACTCTTCGACGGCGTCGTCGTCTCCGGAAGGGTCGGCCTCATCAAGCCCGACCGCGACATCTTCGACTACCTGATGCGTACCTACACCCTCGACGCGGACGACCTCTTCTTCATCGACGACCACGAGCCCAACATCGTGGCGGCCCGCTCGTTCGGCATCCACAGCCACCACTTTACCGATGCCGCCTCGCTGCGCGGCGAGTTGGAAGCCCAAGGATTCTTCGACGGGGTGCGACCGAGCACCTAGCTTGGCGCGGACTCGTCGGCTATATGGCGGTAGCCGATGGTCGGGGTGGTGAATCACACAGTAGGCCGGTTATGGTTTCCCCCAGCGCGACCTCTTCGGCGCGCCATACAGGGAGAGGTACGTGCCGCGCGGTTGGCCGCCCCGCGCCTATCGGCCGCGGGAGGCCAGCTGACGCTCCAATCGATCGAGACCCTCGCGTAGACGCGCGATGGTCTCCTCGTCGATGGTGTCCTCCGAGGTGTGCGGGCCAAGCTGCTCAAGGATGTCCGCGATAAGCCCGTAGAAGACGTGCGCGTCGGCAAGGAAGAACTGCGGCTCGTTGTTGTAGCGAACCAGCGTCAGGCGGCCCTGCAGCACTCGCCGTTCGTCCATGTTGGCGATCTGGGTAGCGAAGTCGTGGCCCTGGATGCCGTCGGGGTTGTTGAGGAAGTTGAGCGCGTTGTCGATGGCCAGGCCGAAGCGCGCACGCCAGGCTCGCAACCGCTCCAGGGCATCGGGTGCCACACGCACCTCCGCCACCTGCTCGAAGACCTCCGGGCTTACCGTGAGGAGACCCACCAACGTGGTGCCTGGTCGAGCGCCCAGCATCACCTGTAGCGAACGCTCCAGGGTGAAGACCTCCGAATCGAAGCGTGGGCTGGTGATGACGTCCGTCAGCAGGTCCTCGACGTTGTCGAGCGTGCCCGGCTCGGCCAACGCCTCGGCCAGCTGCAGCACTTCCTCCTTGAAGAGGAATTGCTCCTCGTGATCGAGCTGGGCGCTCATCAGCGTCTCCTCGTTGGCTGGGGACAGGGACTTGGCTAGGGATAGAGGCCGCGCAGGGCGGTGGCCTTGGCCACGCGATCGACCGCCAGCAGGTAGGCGGCGGTGCGCATGTCCACCTCCTCACGCTCAGCCATGGCCAGCACCTCGGCGAAGGAGCGCACCATGATGGCGGTGAGCTTGCTGTTGACGATCTCCTCGGACCACTGGTCGCGATTGAGGTCCTGTACCCACTCGAAGTAGGACACCGTCACACCACCGGCGTTGCAGAGGATGTCGGGGATGAGGAAGACGCCCTTGCGCGCGAAGATCTCGTCGGCGTCGGGGGTGGTGGGGCCGTTGGCCGCCTCGGCCACGATGCGAGCCTTGATGCGCGCGGCGTTGTCCGCGGTGATCTGGTTCTCAAGGGCGGCGGGGATGAGCACGTCCACGTCGAGTTCGAGCAGCTCAGCGTTACTGATGGGCGCCGCCGCTGGGAAGCCGGTGACGGTGCCGTGCTCGGCCTTCCAGGCCTTGACGGCGGTGGTGTCGAGTCCGTCGACGGCGTAGATGCCACCCTGGGTGTCGGACACGGCCACGACCGTGGCGCCCATGCCATCGAGCAGGGACGCGGCCACTGACCCGGCGTTGCCGAAACCCTGCACCGCGATGCGGGCGCCGATGATGTCGAGCCCCAGGTGGCGGGCGGCCTCGCTGATGGACACCACCGCCCCCCGCCCGGTGGCTTCCACGCGCCCCTCCGAGCCACCGAGGGCGATGGGCTTGCCGGTGACGACGCCTGGAACGGTGTAGCCCACGTGCATGGAGTAGGTATCCATGATCCAGGCCATGACCTGGGGGTTGGTGTTGACGTCGGGCGCGGGGATGTCGCTCTGGGGACCGATGATGACGCTGATGTTCGTGGTGAAGCGACGGGTCAGGCCCTCCAGCTCGCGCATGGAGAGCTGCTTCGGATCGACCGCCACGCCGCCCTTGCCGCCGCCGTAGGGGATGCCCACCACCGCGCACTTCCAGGTCATCCACATGGCCAGGGCGCGCACCTCGTTGAGCGTCACGTCCTGGTGGTAGCGAAGGCCACCCTTGGACGGCCCGCGCCCCAGATTATGCTGCACGCGGTAGCCGGTGAAGACCTTGACGCTGCCGTCGTCCATGCGCACCGGGATGGACACGATGAGCTCCCGCTCGGCTTCCCGTAGCACCGCCCGCAACCCCGGCTCAAGGCCGAGCCGGTCGGCGGCGATATCGAACTGGCGCTGGGCGACGGCCCAGGCGTCGGGCACCGGCGTGATCTGCGGAGCGGTCATCAGAAGAACTCCACCTCCATGCGCGAGCGCCGGGCCCCTCAATGGTCGGGCGAGGCGGGCTGGCTCGCATAGGCATCGAATCGCGGCGAGTGTACCTCTGCGGTGGGGTCCTCCCGAAGGGCCATTTGGCCGAGTTCAGGCAGGCAGGACGCGAGTGATGCCGAACATGCCGGGGCCGACATGGGCGCCCGCCACTGGACCGGTCAGGCTGACCTCGACCTGCTCGACCGTGACGCCGGCGGCGGCGGCGACCTGCGTGCGAAAGGCCTCCACATCGTCGGCACCCGTGTGCAGCACCGCGATCTGTTCCAGCGATCGCTCGCCAGCGATCTCCACGAGGCGAGCACGAGCCTTCGCGCTGGTGCGCTTCTTGTCAGCCGTGGCCACCACACCGTCCTCCACGGTCAGGATGGGCCTGATCGACAACACCGTGCCCAGCAACGCGGAGGCGCGACCGATGCGGCCGCCCTTCTGCAGGTACTCCAGGGTGTGCACCGTGAAATGGAGGTCCACGCGGCCCACGAGGTCGAGCACCCGGTCGAGCACATCCGCCTTGCCAGCACCGGTCCGGGCCAGCTCTGCGGCACGCTTCACGATGAGGCCGAGCGGTTGGGCGACCGTGAGCGAGTCCACCACGTCCACCAGACCAGGCTCGAAGACTCCCGCCGCCTGGGCCGCAGACGAGTGCGTCGCCGACAGCTTGGAGCTGATCGTCACACACACCACGCCGTCCGCTCCGCCGTCGAAGGCGTCACGGTAGGCAGCCTCGAACTGAGCGGGGTTGGGGGCGGCGGTCCTCGGGAACGGGGCCCCAGGCGCCGTGAGCCGCCGATAGAACTCCTCGTTGGAGATCTCGGTGACGGCCTCGAACGACTCGTCGCCGAAGCTCACCGTCAGCGGCACCAGTCGCACCGCGACCGCCGCCGCTTCTTCGAGGGTCAGGTCAGACGAGGTGTCGGTCACGATCGCGATGTTGGCCATGGCTCATCGTAGGCTGATTCGGAGCGCCTGGGCAGACTTCGTCCGCATGCACCACCCAGCCACAGCCACGGGCCCTCGCAACGGGCTTCGGCGACGAGCTTCGGCAGCGGGCGGGTACGATGCGGGGCATGAGTGAACCCCACCCCCGACGCTGTCTGGTCACCGGCGGCTCTTCCGGCATCGGCTATGCCACCGCCGCCCGACTGGCCGGTGACGGTTGGTCGGTGACCTCCCTTTCCCGGCGTGAGCAGGCGCCCGCTGGCGTGGAGGCCGTGGCCGGCGACGCTGCCGAAGTGGCCGACCTGGAGCGGGCATTGGCAGTGGCGGCGGGTCCCGATGGTCGACTCGACGCACTCGTCTGCGCCGCAGGTGTACCGCCGAGCGGACCATGGGACGATGCGGCGCACTGGGAACAGGTGATCCGCGTCGATCTCACCGCAGCTTGGCAAGCCCTTCGTCTGGCGTGGCCGCTGCTGCGAGCGGCCGCTGGCTCGGTGGTGCTGCTGGGCAGTATCGTCGGCGGCGTTGAGGGCTCATCCCGATCGCCGGCCTATGCTGCGGCCAAGGCCGGCTTGGAAGGCTTGGGTCGTTCGATGGCACTCGTCGGGGCCAGGGAGGGGATCCGCGTCAACGTGCTGGCGCCGGGTGCCATCGACACCCCCTTCGACGAACAGCTCTTCCCGCCTTCCGCGCGCCCCGACGTACCGCTCGGCCGCATGGGCACGCCCGATGAGGCGGCCAGCATCATCGCCTTCCTGCTGTCGGATGGGGCCGCGTACGTAAGCGGATCGGTGTGGCGAGTGGACGGTGGCCGCAGCGTGCTCTCGCCGGCGTCTTCGGCTGGGCGAGCCGCACCCGAGGAGCACACCGAGTCGTGAAGCTACGGCGGGTGGCCCCCGAAGTCGCAGCCTGGAGCCAGACCAAGGTCGGGCCGTGGACTCGCCACGAGCGGCGTGTCGGCTATCGAAACCCGTGGATCACGGTTTGGCATGACGACGTCACCCGGCCCGATGGCGCGCCGGGCATCTACGGTGTGGTCCACTTCGAGAATAGTGCCGTCGGCGTGGTCGCCATCGACGACGATGACCGCGTCGTCCTGGTTGGCCAGCATCGGTACGCCTTCGATGCGCTGTCATGGGAGATCCCCGAGGGCGGCTCGCCCCCGGGTGAGGATTCACTCGAGGGCGCCAAGCGTGAGCTGCTCGAAGAGACCGGCCTGACGGCACGGTCATGGCGCGAGGTCGGTCGCTGGCAGCTCTCCAACTCCGTCACCGACGAGGCCGCCGTGACCTATCTCGCCACCCACCTGCAGCAAGGCGAGGCGCAGCCGGAGGGTTCGGAGGAGCTTGAGATCAGGTGGCTGCCGTTCGACGAGGCCATGGAGATGGTGCACACTGGCAAGATCTCCGACGCCCTGTCCGTGTTGACACTGCAGACCCTGGCGCTGGAACGCGCGGGCGGTCGCGGCAGACGTGCTCCAGGACCGGGCTGACCTGTCAAGTGTCCGGATCCCAGATAGAGCGAACAGATCCGGCGTCTGCCGCAGGTCCAGCAGCGCTCACGGCCGCGTTCGCCGCCCAGCGGGTCGAGATCGGCCGTTTGGGCCGGCGCGAGCCGATTCGTCGGCGAATTTCTGGCCGGATCGCCCTCCTTCCGGCCGGATCGCCCTCCTCCTGGCCGGATCTACCGATACGCGGGCGAACTTGTTCGCCCTATGTGGGGATCCGGCACGTCCGGCGCAGGCTCCGACGACCGCGGCGGGACACGCGGCGGGACATCGGATGTAGAAGTCCGGATACCTCCGTTACACCGAGCAGGCGAGGACCGACCGCGTCGGAGAGGTCATGAGGAAGGGGAAGGGAGCCCCTAGGCTGGTGGTGTTCAGAACAACAGCACCGGAGGCTCCCGATGTCGCAGTCTACCCGTCGTTCCCGACACCGCCAGGCCGGCGTGGGCCAGCTCGTCAGCTCGGCACCACCATCGCTGGCCCGCCTGCTCGACCATGCCCCCGGTGACCCCAGCCGCCAGGCCCGGGCGCGCCTCGCGATGCTCGAGTGGCATGCCGCCCACGGCGGCCACGTCAGCCTGCACCGCGCGCCACTTCGGCTGGAGCCGACCGACCGTCTATCGCTGGCTCGCCCGCCATGATGGCCGGGCCGCGAGCCTCGAGGACCGCTCCAGTCGTCCCGCACGCTGCCGTCGGCCGAGCTGGACCCACGAGCAGCTGTGCGCGGTCCGGGAGCTGCGACGGCGCCATCCCCGCTGGGGCAAGGCCAAGCTCGCGGTCCTGCTGCGACGCGAGGGCATCGAGCTCTCGGTCTCGATGACCGGACGCATCCTCGATCGCCTGCGCCAGCGCGGTGAGCTCGCCGAGCCGCACCTGCGGGGCGTGGCCATCCGCTCGCGTCGTCCGCCCCGGCCCCACGCGATCCGCAAGCCGAAGGGCTACGCGGTCGAACGACCCGGTGACCTCGTCGAGGTCGATACCGTCGAGGTCAGCGTCCCCGGCCGCAGCCGGCCGCTCAAGCAGTTCACCGCCCGCGACGTCATCAGCCGCTGGGACACGCTCGAGCTGGCCCGCAGCGCCACCGCCAGACATGCCAGCGCCATCCTCGATGCCATGGCCCAGCGCATGCCTTTCGCGCTGCGGGCCATCCAGGTCGATGGAGGCTCCGAGTTCATGGCCGACTTCGAGGCCGAGTGTGCGCAGCGACGCATCGCGCTCTTCGTCCTGCCGCCCCGCAGCCCCAAGCTCAACGGCCACGTCGAACGGGCCAACGGGACCCACACCGCCGAGTTCTGGGAGGTCACCGACGCCGAGCCCGAGTACGAGCCGCTGCGCGAGGCCATGCTCGCCTGGGAGACGTGCTACAACACGGTCAGGCCCCACCAGGCCCTGGGCTATCTGACCCCCGCCGAATGGCTCGCACGGCACGGCATCCCGACCCCGCAGGTGTAACGGAGGTACCGGACCCGGACATCGGATTGACAGCGTTGCCGGCGGCCGCTACTGTCCGAAGCCACATGACGCGCTACTGGTACTTTAGCTAGCGGGTACGAGGCGGCCGGGGAGATCCCGGCGGCAGAGGCACTCGTGCCCGCGACGCAGGACCCTCTGGGGCCTGCGTTTTTTCTTTGCCTCGCACGTTCCGAACGACCGAAGCAAGACGACGACTGAACGAGGGTGGTAGCGAGATGATCATCGTGATGCGCACCGGAGCGGCGCAAGAGGAGATCGACGAAGTCAAACAGGCCGTCGCCGCGGAGGGCCTGGAGACCTACGTGATGGTGGGCGAGGAGCGCATCGTCATGGGCGTCGTCGGTGTCGGCGTCGAGCGCGTGCAGCACGTCGAGCTGATGCCCGGCGTCGAGCAGGTCATCCGCGTCAGCAAGCCCTACAAGCTCGCCTCGGTCGAGCACCACCCCGGCAGATCGAGGGTTCGAGTCGGCCCCGTCGAGATCGGGGCGGGCGCGCCGGTGGCGGTCATCGCCGGGCCTTGCGCGGTCGAATCACGCGAGCAGATCCTGGCCACGGCTCGCTGGGTGAAGCGCGAAGGTGCGACCATCATGCGCGGCGGCGCCTTCAAGCCACGCTCGTCACCGTATGCCTTCCAGGGACTCGGGGTCGAGGGCCTCAAGCTGCTGGCCGAAGCGCGCGAGGCCACGGGGCTGCCCGTGGTCAGCGAGATCACCGACCCGGCCGACGTGCCCATCTTTGATGAGTACGTCGACATGCTCCAGGTCGGCGCCCGCAACATGGCCAACTTCGTGCTGCTGAAAGCCGTAGGCCGTTCGAAGAAGCCGGTGCTGCTGAAGCGGGGCATCTCAGCCACCGTCGATGAGCTGCTCATGGCGGCGGAGTACATCCTCAGCTCGGGCAATCCCAACGTCATCCTGTGCGAGCGTGGCATCCGCACCTTCGAGACCGCCACCCGCAACACGCTGGACCTCTCGGCCGTGCCGGTCATCCAGGAGCGCACGCATCTACCCATCATCGTCGACCCCTCGCACGGCACCGGACACCGATCCCTGGTGCGTCCGCTGGCCGTGGCCGGGGCAGCCGTCGGCGCCGATGGCATCATCATCGAGGTCCATCCCGACCCGCCCACGGCACGTTCCGACTCCGAGCAGTCACTCTCCTTCCCCGAGTTCGGCGACCTCATGGACGACCTTCGCCGCCACGAGTACCTGCGCCAGCCGACCGCGCCGCATGCACAGATCCACATCGAGCCACCGGCCGAGCGCAAACGCCTTCGCGCCCGCATCGATGATGTCGATTCGCGCATCGCATCACTGCTCGAAGAGCGCGCCGAGCTGTCGGTGGCCGTGCAACAGACGCGCGAGCCGGGCGACCACGGGCACGACGTGAGCCGTGAGCGAGAACTCATCGAGCGCGCCTCACACGGCGGCGAAGGGGTGCTCACAACGGAGGAGGTAGAGATGGTGTTCGGCGCCATCCTGCGCGTCTCACGTTCCGCCCAGCGCCGCGATGCCGCGGCCGATGCCGCGGTCGCGGGTGGCGCCAATCCGGAGGCTGCTGCCGTCTCCGGCAACGGTCTCGGCAAGTGAGCGACGAGCCTTCGACGGACGGAAAGGATGAGCGACACGAAGGGGGCGGGCTGGTCCGCGCCGCACCGGCGCTGCTGGGGTCGTTGAGCCTGCCTGCCGACAAGTCGGTCGGGCACCGCGCCCTGCTCTTCAGCGCCATGGGCAACGGCAGGGCTGCGATCAGGCTCGACCGGCCCGGCGAGGACATCCTCTCGATGGCCGGTGTGCTAGGAACGCTGGGTGCCGTGCGCACCATCGAGACCGACACCGCCGGCGTGGTGCGCGTCATCATCGACGGTGGCGGCTCGCCCAAAGCCGCCAGCCTGCCCGGGCGCGGTGGTGAGACGCTCGATTGCGGCAATGCCGGCACCGCCATGCGGCTGCTCGCGGGTGCGCTCGCGGGACGTCCAGCCGTGGCCACGCTGACTGGTGACGCGTCCCTCTCGAGCCGTCCCATGGAACGGGTGGCCGGGCCACTGCGGATGGTCGGAGCCGAGGTGGCCACGACGAATGGCCATGCCCCGGTGGTCGTGGTGGGCCGGCGCCCACTGAAGGCAGTCGATCACACGTTGTCGGTCGCGAGTGCCCAGGTCATCGGCTGTCTGACGCTGGCCGCCTTGGCGGCCGAGGGCACCACCACCATCCTCGTGCCCGGCCCCACCCGCGACCACACCGAACGCATGCTGGCCTGGTTGGGAGCACCGGTGCGCCGTGAAGGACGATCGACCACCATCGAAGGGCCGGTGGGCTTCTACAACCGAGACATCGCGGTACCCGGTGACATCTCGTCAGCCGCCGCCTGGCTCGTCGCGGGCGCCCTCCATCCTGATGCCCACATCATCATCGAAGACGTGGGCCTGAACCCATCGCGCACCGGCATCATCGACGTGCTCCGCGACATGGGAGCGGAGATCAGGGTGGCTTCGGAGGGGCCGACCCACGACTGCCCTGAGCCGGTCGGCACCATCACCGTCGATGGCGGCCACCCGCTGCATGCCATCGACCTCGCCGGTGGCCGCGTGGCGGACATCATCGATGAGCTGCCACTCATCGCGGTGGCCATGGCGGCGGCCGATGGGGAGAGCACGCTGCGTGATGCCGCCGAGCTGCATTTCAAGGAATCCGATCGCATCAGGCTGGTGGTCGAGAACCTGCAGGCCATCGGCGCACACGCAGAGGAGCGTGATGATGGTTGGGTGGTGTCCCGTGGCGCGCCTCGCGATGCGACCATCCGTACCCTGGCCGACCATCGCATCGCCATATCGTTCGCCATCGCCGCACTGACCGGCGTGGCGGGTGCCGTTGACATCGACGATCCCACCTGCGCGGCCGTCTCCTATCCCACCTTCTGGACCGACATGGAGCAGCTCATCCCATGACACCCTCTGATCAACCCTAGGCCGCGATCGGCTCCATCTCCGGAGCATCGAGCCGTCGCACCGCCCCGTGTCGAGAGGGATCGTACGGCACCCCATCGAGCCAGCAGCGGTGGATGACGCGGATCCAGGCGCGCGCGAGGATGCGGACCGCATGGGGATGGTCCGCACCGCGGTCGATGGCCGCCCCGTAGACCGACGCCGCCCAGGGACTGGCGTGGCGGCTGTTGTCGGCGAACGTGGCCATGGCGTTGCGGAAGCGGGTGTTGCAGGCCCAGCGGAAGCCGACCGCGAGATACTTGCCCGAGCGGCGGGTCACCGGCGCCATGCCCGAGAGGGCTGCCACCGCCTCGGGTCCGTCGTAGGCTTGGCGACAGTCGCCCCACTCGGCGAGCATCTGGGCGGCGTTGATACGACCGGCTCGTGGCAGCGAGCCGAAGACGATGGCGTCCGGGTGCTCGCCCAGATGGGCCACGACCGAGCGGTCGAGATCCTTGATCGAGTGGTTCAGGGCTCGGATGACCCGGACCATGGCCAGGACCGCGTCGCGACGAGCCTCGGACTCGGGCCCGTCCGCCAGGCCGGCTGGGGCGGCCCGCAGCCGCTCGAGCAGCTCGGCTGGGCTGCGCCGGCCGCTGTAGCCGTGCTTGCGCAGGAACGCGCCCAGGCGGCTCTCGCCCAGGCGGGCTGCCGAGGTCGCGGTCGGGTAGCGCTCGAGGAAGGCCAGGGCGATCTGGCTAGCCACGTCGGCGAAGAGCTCGCCGGCACCGGGCCAGGCAGCCGCCAGCACGGCCCGCAGCTGGTTGGCTGCGGCCACCCGCGACTCGACGAGGTCGGAGCGCGAGCGCACGACGGCACGCAGCGCCCGCGTCTGCTCGCTGAACGGTCGCAGCCGGCGCAGCTCGTGCTCGCGCAGGCGCAGGTAGTCGGCGATGACCTTGGCGTCACCGGGATCGCTCTTGGCACCCGAGCCGACCTCGGCCTCGCGCCAGGCCTTGATGGCCGTCGTCTTCACCGGCACGACCGGGTGGCCGGCCTCGAGGAGCCGATCGACGAGTCGGCCGTCGGGCCGCTCGATGGCCACCGGCAGGGAGCCGGGCTCGGCCTGGCGGGCCAGTCGGCCGACGAGCCGCTCGAAGCCCTCGGCGGAGTGGGCGATGGTGAAGCGGTCGACCACCCGGCCATCCGCCTCGATGATGCAGACGGCGTGCGCGTCCGCCGCCCAGTCGATCCCGACGTACATGGACCCTCCCTCGTGTGGCAGCACGGGTCCGGTCCCGAGGACATCTCCCGGGCGGTCACTGACTGGCGCTCTGCGGCGCGTCCCTCTGATGCCGGTCGCTCGTCCTCGGGGGACCGGGGGCGGCGGTGTCATGGTGGCCCTCCGCGGGCGACCGACGTTGGCCGTCTCCCCGATCCTCACCGAACGACAGATCGCTCAGGTGCGACTGCCAGCCGGAGGGTAGACCAGTGACCCTGCGTCGGCTTCGACTCCTCACCGCCGGCGAGTCCCACGGGCCCGGCCTGTCCGGGATCCTCGAGGGTCTGCCAGCCGACCTGCGCGTTTCGACGGCCAAGGTCGACAAGGAGCTGGCTCGACGGCAGCACGGCTATGGCAGCGGGCGGCGCATGACCATCGAACATGACCGCGTGTCGTGGACGGCGGGCCTTCGCTTCGGTCGCACGCTGGGCTCTCCCCTCGCCTTCAGCATCGCCAACCTCGACTGGACCAACTGGGAGGAGCGCATGTCAGTCGAGCCGACCGCCTCGTCGCGCCGGCCCAAGCCCATCACCCTGGCACGGCCAGGACACGCCGACCTCGCGGGCGCCGTCAAATACGACACGGGCGACATCCGCAACGTGCTGGAGCGCGCCTCCGCTCGCTCCACGGCTCCTCGTGTCGCCGCCGGCGCGGTCTGTCGCCAACTGCTGGAGACGTGTGGCGTGCGCATCTGGTCCTTCGTCGACCAGCTGGGGCCAGTGCGAGCATTCGGAGGGGCCGACGAGCCGGCAACCCTGGTGCCGGCCGATTGGGTCGGACAGGACAGGCGACATCCCACGCCCCTGCGATGCCCTGATCCCGAGGCTGAGGCGACCATGATGGCCGAGGTGGACGCAGCCATCGAGGCCGGGGATTCGGTCGGCGGCTCATTCGTCGTGGTCGCGCAGGGGATGCCCGTGGGCATCGGCTCGAGCGCCGAGTGGGACACGCGTATCGACACCGCCATCACCGCGGCACTGATGGGCATCCAGGCCGTGAAGGGCGTGGAGATCGGCCTGGGCTTTGGCACGGTGGCACGACGTGGTTCGCGGGTCCACGATGAGGTGGAGCCCGGAGCGCCCGACTGGGAGCGTAAGTCCAATCGCGCCGGTGGCACGGAGGGCGGCATGAGCAACGGTGCCGACATCGTGGCGCGGGTGGCTGTCAAACCCGTTTCCACGCTGCGCAAGCCGCTCGACTCGGTCGATCTGGAGACCGGCGAGGTCAGGCGCGCCCACATCGAGCGCAGCGACGTCGCCATCACCCCGCGCGCCGCGGTGGTGGGCGAAGCCATGCTGGCGCTGGCGCTGGCCGACGCCCTGCTGGCCGACCTCGGTGGCGACACCATCGCTGATGTGCGGGCGGCCGTGCGGCGGCGGCGGGCGCGCTCGAAGGGGCCGCGGGGTGGAGCCGTGGCGACGGGCCTGATCGAGTCCCTGCCGGACAACGCCGCAGATGAAGCCACCGTGGTCGAGGGCAGCGTCGTCGAGGGCGCTGACGCCTGATGCCCGCGGTATTGACATTCCAGCTGCTCGGTCAGAGCATCGCCTACTCGGCGTCGCCGGCGATGATGGCGGCTGCCTTCGACGCCCTCCGTCTGCCACATCGATACCGAACGAGTGATGTTGCGCCCGCTGATGTGCCCAACGCCGTGGCTCGCCTGCGCCAGCGCGGCTGCGGCGGTGCCAACGTCACCGTGCCCCACAAGACCGCCGTGGCGGCGCTGATGGACGATGTCTCCGACGTGGCGCGTGCGGCCGATGCGGTCAACACCGTGGTCCGCGATGGCGATCGGCTCATCGGGCACAACACGGACATGCCGGCCACGGTCGAGGCCATCGAGCGGCTTTGCCGTGGTGGTGTGGGCCACGCAGTCATCCTCGGCGCCGGCGGCGTGAGCCGTGCCGTGCAGCTGGCGCTGGCCGGGGTCGGCGCCGAGCGCGTGACGGTCTTGCGACGCTCCGACGGCTCGCTGGAGCACCTCGCCGACGCCGTCGCGGGCGCCGACCTGCTGATCAATGCCACGCCGGTGGGCACCGCTTCCGACGAGAGCCTCGTGCCGATGGAGCTGCTGCGCCGGGACCTGGCCGTCCTCGACCTGGTGTATCGGCCCAGCCCGACGCGCCTGGTACGTGAGGCTCGAGCAGCAGGAGCTGAGGCAGCGTCCGGCGCCGGCATCCTGCTGGGCCAGGCTTGGCGTTCGCTCGAGCTATGGCTCGGGACGCCAGCTCCGGTCGAAGTGATGCGCGCGGCATTGGATGCTGAGCTCGGCGGTGGCGCGGATGTCTGACGCCATCGTCCTGGTGGGCCTGTCGGGCAGCGGCAAGTCCACCGTGGCGGCCCTCGTCGCAGCACGCCTGGGGCGTCCCTTGGTCGACCTCGACCGCGAGATCGAGTCGCGCGAGGGCGCCCATCCGGCCGAGCTCATCAAGTCCCGCGGCGAGGCGGCCTTCCGGACCATCGAGTCTGCCGCCATCGAACGCGCCTGCCGCGTCGAAGGCGCCGTCATGGCCACTGGTGGCGGTGCGGTCGTTGA
The DNA here is from genome assembly GCA_963838115.1 of uncultured Chloroflexia bacterium. Taxonomy (GTDB): domain Bacteria; phylum Chloroflexota; class Limnocylindria; order Limnocylindrales; family CSP1-4; genus JAFMJV01. The sequence goes on along the minus strand of CAWIPU010000003.1, from coordinate 110,019 downwards.
CCCGCTCAACCGTTGGGCGCTCTGGCATGCCGGTACTGTCATCTGGCTGGATGCGCCCGATGCCACGCTCATCGGCCGGCTGGAGGGTCACGCCGAGGAGCGGCCCATGCTGGCGGGCAACACGCTCGAGCAGTTGATGGCCTTGCGCAAGGCCCGGGCCCGCTTCTACCGTGCCGCGGATGTCCGCCTCGATGCCACCGGCCCGGCCGACGCCGTGGCGCAGCGCGTCGTCGAAGCTGCTGCCAAGGGGCACCCAGAGTCGCGACGCCTCTTCGACGGCTTGGTCCGTCGCGACCACCGCATGGGACCGGACACGGCGCGGGTGGTGCTGGGCAACCAGTTCGATCGCGCCACGCTCGATGACATCCTGGCTCCCACCAGCACCGGCACGCCGGTCGTCGTCGCGGACCGTCGAGCGGCTATGGCGCTGCCCGAGCTGATGGCGGCACTGCCCGCCGATCGCCAGATCCACGTCGCCACTGGGGAGCGGCAGAAGCGCCTGCGCAACGTGGAGAGGCTGCTGGAGACCGCCAGTGCCATGGGTGCCGAGCGCGGCGATGCCTGGGTCGGCGTCGGTGGCGGAACCACGACCGACATGGTCGGGACGGCGGCAGCGCTCTACGTGCGCGGCGTGAGCTTCGTGGCCGTGGCCACGACCTGGCTGGGCATGACCGACGCCGCCATCGGCGGCAAGGTCGCGGTCGATCTCTCGGCTGCCAAGAACGCCGCCGGTGCCTTCTGGCCGCCGGTCGCCATCATCGGTGACGTGGCCACGCAACGGACGCTGCCTCGGGCGCGCCGTCTGGACGGCATGGCCGAATCACTCAAGAGCGGCCTCATCGGCGACCCCGCGCTCTGGGCCCTGGTCGAGCGGCGCGGCAAAGGAGCGCTGCGCGACGACGAGGCGGCCCGCTATGCCATCATCGACCGATCGGTGCAGCTCAAGCTCGATATCGTCGATCGCGACCCCTTCGAGGGGGGTGTCCGTCGCACGCTGAACCTGGGACACACGCTGGGCCATGCGCTCGAGATCGAGAGTCGCTACCGACTGCCGCACGGCATGGCCGTGGTGCTGGGCCTGCGCGCGGTGGCCCGTATAGCGCAGCGTCGCGGCGCGCAGGCGCGTCTGGCCGAGCATATCGATGAGGTCGCGGGCAACCTCGGCTATCAGCTCTACCGCGACTTCGATGCGGCCGCCGTCAAGAACGCGCTCATGCGCGACAAGAAGCGCATCAGGGGCAAGCAGCGCTGGATCCTACCGGTAGCCATCGGCGAGGTCATCGACGTGGACGATGTGACGGAGACCGAGATCGACGCCGGCCTCCGCGCCATCAGCGTGGAGTCTTAGCGGTGAAGATCCTGTTGCTCAACGGGCCCAACCTTGGACGACTTGGCAAGCGCCAGCCGGAGGTGTACGGCTCCACCACGCTGGCTGAGGTGGAGCAGGCCGCGGCTGTCCACGCCGACGGCTTGGGCCACCAGATCGCGACGTTCCAGTCGAACCATGAAGGGGCACTCATCGACCGTATCGAGCGGCGCGACTACGACGCCATCGTCATCAACCCGGGCGCCCTCACTCACTACGCCTGGTCGCTCCACGATGCCCTCCTGGCTGCCGAATGCGCAGTGGTGGAGGTCCACATCAGCGACATCATGGCTCGCGAGGCATGGCGGCACATATCGGTCATCGAAGCGGTCGTGAGCCACCGCGTCCTGGGACATGGCTGGCGCGGGTATCTCGAGGCCATCGACTACCTGCACGAGCATGCCGCCGACCGCGGCCAGCCCTCCTGACACCCAGAGGACCAGCATGACGCCCCAGCTCCCCCGTCCCGGCCTTGCCGGGGTCGCTGCCGTCGAGATCAGCGCCGACACCATCAGCCCGGTAACGGCAGCGCTGCGCCTGCATGACCAGCAGCGCCTCGCCTTCATCCTCGAATTGGTGGAGGGCGGCGCCCGCTACGGCCGCTACTCGATGGTCGGCGTGCGCGGCCGCTACCTCAGCTACGACGATGGCGTGGCTACCGTCCACGGCCACGACTACGACGAGGTCGATCGCTTCGACGAGCGGGACCCGCTCGAGGCGCTGCGCCGCTTCCTGCCCGACGTGCCCGACCAAGGCCCGCTGCCGGTGTCGCTCGCATCAGGCGTGGGCTACGTCTCGTACGAGGCCGCGGCGCGCTGGGAGAAGCTGCCGGTTCCCGATGCCGACCCCATCGGCCTGCCAGAGGCGCTGTTCCACCTGCCGGACGTGCTGATCGTCTTCGACCACCTGGCTCAGACGGCCACACTGGCCACCATCGAAGGAGTCGGCGCGGGGGAGCGTTTGGCCGATGCTGCCGCCATGCTGGCGCGGCCCTCACGCATCGAGGCGGCCGTGTCCATCCCGTCCGCGGCCGTGCGCCCGCTGCCCCCCGCCGCCGACGAGCGCTATGAAGCCGGCGTCGCCAGCCTGGTCCGTGACATCCACGCCGGCGAGATGCTGCAGTCGGTGCTGGCGCGCCGTTTCAGCCTGCCCTGCTCGGTGGGGCCGCTGGAGGTCTACCGCTCCCTGCGTCGCATCAACCCTTCTCCACACCTCTTCGCCATCGACTGCGGGCCCGATCGCTCGGTGCTGGGTGCCTCGCCGGAGCTGCTGGTGCGGGTGCGCGACGGCGTCGTGGCCACGCGCCCCATCGCTGGCACGCGTCCCCGGTCGGCCGACCCGCTCATCGATGCCGAGCTGGAGGCCGACCTGCTCGCCGACGAGAAGGAGCTGGCCGAACACGCCATGCTCGTGGACCTCGCCCGCAACGACGTCGGCCGCGTGGCCAAGCCAGGGAGCGTGCGCGTGCCCTCGCTGCACGCCATCGAGCGCTACTCACACGTGATGCACATCGTCAGCGAGGTCGAGGGTGAGCTGGCGGCCGGTCGGGATGCCTTCGATGCGGTCCGCTCGGTGTTCCCGGCGGGCACGTTGTCCGGCGCGCCCAAGGTGCGTGCCATGCAAGCCATCGCGCAGCTGGAGGGGGAGCAGCGTGGTCCCTACGGCGGCGCCATCGGCTTCTTCGCGCCACACGATGTGGAGGTCGCCATCACCATCCGTTCGATGGTGCTCAAGGACGGTACCGCCTACGTCCACGCCGGAGCCGGCATCGTGGCCGACTCGGTGCCTGAACGGGAGTCAGCGGAGGTGGCGGCCAAGGCGGGCGCGGTCTTCGCGGCCCTCGCGGAGGCCGAAGCCATCTATGGGACCGACCGACCGGAGACCGACCGATGACCACGCTCACGAACGATACGACAAGCGAGCGACCCGGCGCGGGCCTGCGCATCCTGCTCATCGACAACTACGACTCGTTCACCTACAACCTCTACCAGTACATCTGCGAACTTGGTGCGCTGGTCGAGGTGGCGCGCAATGACGAGATCACGCTCGATGCCATTGGCGCCATGGTTCCCGATGGCATCGTCGTGAGCCCGGGACCCTCGCGGCCGGAGAACGCCGGCGTCTCCATGGCGGTCATCGAGCGCTTCGGCCCCACCATCCCCATCCTGGGCGTCTGCCTGGGCCACCAATCCATCGGCCTGGTCTACGGCGGTGACGTCATCACCGTGGAGCCGGTGCACGGCAAGAAGTCGGCGGTCGACCATCGCGGGGCCGGGTTGTTCGAGGGGCTGCCCACGCCCGTGGAGGCCGGTCGCTACCACTCGCTGGCGGTCGATCGCGCCACCCTGCCCGACGTGCTGGAGGTGACCGCTACCTCAGCCGACGGGCTGATCATGGGCCTGCGTCATCGCGAGTATCCGGTCGAGGGCATCCAATTCCACCCTGAATCGATCTTGACCGAGGACGGCATGACGATGCTGGGCACCTGGCTGCGTTCGTTGCGGAGTTGACCCGCGCACTCAGGAGGGCGCCAGCCTGGCGTCGTACGTGACGAACCCCTCCAGCTCATCGCCGAGCTCCATGGCAGCCGCGAGATGCAGCGCGTCAAGGCTGCGCAGATCGCTCGGCTCCAGGCTGGCGGCACGCTCGCAAACCCTGGTCGACAGGCGCAGCAGCAACATCCCCTCCAGGAACGCCCTCGCGTGGACCATCTGCTCCGAGGCCTCTCTCCGGACCGTGCGCAACAGCTCCGTCCGCAGCAGGTCACTGGAGAAGACACGCATCTCGTGCGGCTTCATCCATCATCGAAGTACATCGGGGCGCGCCCTGGAACCGGCGGTTCGGGCTCGACGGGCCACTTCGCCCGCCCGATAATGGACGAGCATCCGGGACCCTCCCGGATCGATGAACGGAGGAGGTCAACGTGACCACACGACCATCCACCAGCCCAGGCGGGCGCATCCTGGCGCTCGGCTCGAGCGCGGTGCTTCTGGCAGGCCTGGCTGCTTCGGCCGCAGCGCCGGTGGCCGCCCAAGACGCAGTCAAGACCAGTGGCTGGGAAGAGCTCGGTGATGTCACCCTCAGGGTCGCTGCCGAGAACGCCTCGGTCGACTCCCTGACGGCGCTCGCTGATGCCTTCATGGCTGAGTACCCCAATGTAACCATCGAGCTCGACTTCAAGGATTTCGACAGTTACATGGCGACGGTGCTGAACGTGGCGGATCTGCCCGATGCACCGGACATCCTGCTGGGTAACCAGGGCTACGTGACCGACGGCGCGCTCGTGGGCGCCGGTCTGATCAGCAGCCTTGACCCGTACTACGACGCGTATGGCTGGGACGACTGGTACGGCGCGGGCGCGATGGACCAGTTCCGCTTCACTGAAGACGGGATGACGTTCGGCCAGGGCCCCCGCTGGGGCATCTCCGAGTCGGCTGACTTCGTGGGCGTGTTCTACAACGTGAGCAAGCTGGCCGCTCTCGGCCTGGAACCCCCGACTAGCTTCTCGGAGCTGGAGAGCGCCATGGCCGCGGCGGCCGCGGCGGGCGAGCTGCCGGTCAAGCTGGGCAACCTGCAGGGCTGGCCCGGCACGCACACGGCCGGGATCGCACAGGGTGCGCTGTGGCCGGCGGCAGAAGCTCGCGCCTGGGTCTTCGGGCAGGAAGGGGCCGATTTCAGCGCCGACGCCAACACCCAGGCCTTCGAGACATTCAAGAGATGGGTCGACGATGGCTGGATCAACGAGGACGCCAACGGTCTCGACTACGACCAGGCCTGGCAGGAGTTCGCCAACGGCGATGGCGTCTTTCTCCCGGCTGGCAGCTGGCTGACCGCGGGGCTGTTCGAGCGCATGGGTGAGGACGTCGGCTTCATCGCACCGCCACCGGGCGAGTCGGGCAAGGTCGGCGCGGTCGCCGCGCTGTCGCTGCCCTTCCACATCTCCAGCAAGTCCCAGAACCCGGACCTCGCCGCGGGCTTCCTGGACTTCGTGATGAGCCCGGAAAACGGCCAGTTCTACTTCGACGCCGGGCGTGTCCCCGCATCTGCTGGCTCGGTCGGTGAAGCGACCGACCCCTTGACGGCGCAGGTCGCCGAGGCCTGGCAGCGGATCGCCGAGGACGACGGACTCATGTTCTTCCAGGACTGGGCCACCGACACGATGTTCGACACGCTCACCGGGACCCTGCAAGAGCTGATCGGTGACCGCATCAGCGCAGCCGACTTCACAGCGGAGGTACAGGCCGACTGGGCCGACTTCCAGGCCAACCGCTAGACCGTATCGATGAGGGCATCCGTGGCTCGTCGGCGCTCACCGCCCGGCGAGCCACGCCTCATCGGCTACCTGTACGTCGCGCCGGCGCTCATCCTCTTCCTCATCTTCGGCATCTATCCCTTCATCCAGACCATCGGGATCTCGCTGACAAAGTGGCGCGGCATCGGGGAACCACAGCCGGTCGGTCTCGACAACTACGTCCAGATCCTGAGCGACCCCGATCTCTACTCGGCGTTCTTCCGGTCGCTGGTCCTCGTCTTCTTCTACTCCCTCCTTCCCATCACCATCGGCCTGCTGTTGGCGGCCCTCCTCTCCCGGATCCGCATCCGCGGCATGGGCACCTACCGGGTGCTGCTCTTTCTGCCACAGACCATCGCCATGGTCGTGGTCGCTATCGCCTGGGTCTGGATCTACTCCCAGAACGGCGCCATCAACGAATTCCTGCGGCTCATCGGGCTGGGGGGGCTGGCACGCGCCTGGCTGGGTGACTTCGACTTCGCGCTGCCCGCCATCGGGCTCGTGGGCACCTGGTTGAACACCGGTCTGGCCATGGTCCTCTTCATCGCGGGTGTGCAGAAGATCCCCACCGACCTCTACGACGCCGCTCGTGTTGACGGAGCCGGTCCGCTTCGCGAGTTCTTCGCGGTCACCCTGCCCGGACTACGCAATGAGATCGTGGTGGCGCTGACACTCACGGTCATCTTCGCGCTGCGCAACTTCGACCTCATCTGGGTATCGACCGGTGGCGGTCCCGGCGACGCCACCACGGTGCCGTCGGTGCTGCTGTACGAGCTGGGCTTCGAATCTCGACGACTGGGCACGGGCTCCGCCATCGGCGTCCTGTTGACCGGGCTCATCCTCGTCGTCGCCATCGTCATCGTGCGCATGGGTGAGCGCGGCGGGGACGAAGCACGTTGAGCAGCACACTCGAGCGTGTCGGGACGCACTTCCTGCTCATCGTCTTCGCCATGGTGGCCGTCTATCCGCTCGTCTCGATCATCATGCTGGCGCTGACGCCTCGTTCAGAGATCGTCACCGGCTTCCAGATCCCCTCGTCGCCGACCCTGGACAACTTCAGCACCGCATGGGTGGACGGCCGTTTCGCCGAGGCCCTGCTGAACAGCGCCATCGTGGCGCTGACGGTGGTGGCGGTGTCGGTGACGTTGTCGGTGCTCAGCGGCTACGCCCTGGGCAGCATGCACTTCCCCGGCGCCACCATCATCTTCGTCATCCTGATGACGGGGCTGATCATCCCCTACGAGTCCCTGATCATCCCGCTCTACCAGATGTTCCGCGGCTGGCGTCTCCTCGACAGCCTACCGGCACTGATACTGCCCCAGATCGGTGTCTCCGTGACGCTGGGTACCTTCTGGATGCGTGGCTTCTTCCGCTCCACGCCACGATCGATCACTGAAGCGGCCCGAGTGGACGGCGCGGGACACTTCCGCACGCTCACCAGTATCCTCGTGCCGACCGCATGGCCGGCGATCCTGACGCTGTCGGTGCTCGTCTTCATGTACACCTGGAATGACTTCCTGCTGGCGCTGGTGATGAACCCGAGCGGCCGGGTCTTCACGGCACCGTTGGCGCTGTCGTTCTTTGCCGGTGCCCAGCGGACCAGCGACCAGACGGTCGTGGCAGCGGCTGCCGTGTTGGTGGCCATCCCGGTCATCATCTTCTACGTCATCCTGCAGAGGCAGTTCGTGCGCGGGTTCCTGACCGGCGCGGTAAAGGAGTAACCATTGGCATCCATCCGTTTGGCCTACCTCGGAGGCGGCTCGACCCGTGCGGCAGGCACCATGGCCGCATTCATCCACAACCATGGCGTCCGCTTCGCCGGCTCCGAAGTCGTCCTCATCGACCTTGATGCCGAGCGACTGGGGATCGTGCAGCAGATCGCCGAGCGCATGACCTCGGCACGGGGGCTGGACCTCCGCTTCCGCGCCACCACCGACCAGCGCGACGGGCTGACCGATGTCGACGCCGTCCTCAGCAGCTATCGGCCGGGCGGCTTCGAGGCGCGAGTGCTCGATGAGCGGATCCCCCTGGCCAACGGCATCATCGGCCAGGAGACGCAAGGCCCCGGGGGCTTCTTCATGGCCCTGCGATCGATCCATGTGCTGCAGGGTGTGCTCGAGACACTCAGTCAGGTCGCGCCCGCGGCTCGCATCTTCAACTACACCAACCCGGTGAACATCGTGGCCCAGGCGGCCACGCGGCATTCGGATGTCCCCTTCACCTCGTTCTGCGAGGGCACGTACGACTTCCCCATGGAGCTGGCTGACGCTGCCGGGCTCGATCGGAGCAAGATCAAGGCCCGCATGGTGGGACTGAACCACACCACCTGGAGCGTCTCGTCCGAGTACGACGGCGCGGACGACGCCATGCCCGCCATCCGCGAGGCGTGGGCCCGCATGGAGCCGCGGACCGACGTGGCGCCGGCGGATCGCCGTTTCGTGGAGCTGGCGCTGACGATGGATGCCATCCCGGCCCAGTACCTGCGCTACTACTACTTCCGCGGCGAGATGCTCGCCGAGATGCAGGCAAAGCCGACGACTCGCGCACAGGACATCCTCGCCCAGGTCCCCGACTACTGGGACCACTATTCCGAGCAAGCGGAGCAGGCCGACCCCGAGCTCGATCCAGCTCGTTCGCGCGGGGGCATCTTCGAGCTCGAGCTGGCCCTCGATGCCATCGACTCCTTCTACAACGACCTCGGGCTGGTCCTGCCCGTCAACGCGCCCAACGCCGGCGGTGCGCTGCCCGGCTTCGACGAGGACATCGTGGTGGAGAACTTCGCGCGGGTCGACAAGGACGGTTTCCACCCGGAAGCCTCGCCGGCCATCCCGCGGCACGTGTACGGGTTGATCGGGCAGCTGGCCGAATACCAGTACCTCACCGCTGAGGCCGCCTGGAGGGGGAGCCGCCGTGACGCCATCCGAGCCTTGTCGAGCCATCCCTGGATGACCGAGATCCGCGTTGCCGAGGCGCTCTACGACGAGATGGCAGCGGCCCATCACGACTATCTGCCGGCGCGGTTGCTGGGTTGACGGACCTGGCTCGGTGAGCCTGCTGCTGGGTGTCGACGGCGGTGCCACCAAGACCGTCGCTCTCATCGCCGACCGTTCCGGCACAGTGCTCGGCGCCGGTCGCGCCGGGTCCTCGGATATCCACAACGAGGCATCAGCAGGCATCGCCATCGATCATGTGGTGGCCAGCGTCGCTGAAGCGCTCGCGGTGGCCGGTGTGGCCCCGGGGGACCTGGGAGCCTGCGTCTTCGGGTTATGCGGCTCGGACTGGCCAGAGGATGTCGCGTTCTACGTAGCGACGCTGAGCCAGCGACTGAGGCTCACCTCCAAGCCGATGGTGACGAACGATGCCTTCAACTCCCTGCGAGCCGGGACCGACGATGGCATCGGTGTCGCCCTGGTGATGGGCACCGGAGCCGCCATCGCCGCACGCGGGCGAGACGGTCAGACCTGGTTCTCGGGTGAGCGCATGGAGCGGGCTGGCGCCGTGGAGCTCGGTCGCCATGCCTACGACATGCTCATCCGGAGCGAATACGGCTCAGGCGCCCAGCCTGGCTTCTGCGAAGCCGCACTGAGGGTCTTCGACGTGGACTCGGTCGATGCGCTCGTCTATGCCATCACCCGGACAGGTGGACTGGGGCACCGCAGCGTGGCCCGCCTGGCACCGCTGCTGCTCGAGGCAAGTCATGGCGGTGACAGGGAGTGCGGCCGCCTGGTCCGCGAGCAGGGCGCCTTGCTCGCGGGGTACGTCAGCCGTGCAGCCGAGCGTGTCGGGATCAGCCCAGAGGAGACCGTCGTGGTGCTTGCGGGAGGCGTCTTCAAGCACCACGGCACCGACCTGCGCGATGCCATCACGGCAGCACTACCGGGCTATCGTGTCGAAGCCACGCCGCTCGAGCCGGCACACGGCGCCGTGTTGTTGGCGGCCGACCACGACGGTGTCCGACTCGACACCGCGCGGCTCCGCTCGACAGGCCCATCCGCCACCTTCTTCGATACCGAGGCTGCCGCCTGAGCGAGCGCTACAGCGTCGCGAGCAGTTCGTCGGCAGCGGCATAGGGATCAAGGTCGTGCGTGGCGACTCGCTCGAGCAGTGCGTCGGTCGTGGCCCGCCGTGCGGCCGACCAAAGGGCCTCGCGCGTGCGGTCAGCGAGGATGCCCTCGACCTGCGCACGAGCGCGGGCGATGCGCGCGAGATGGGGCCGGTCGGCAACCGCGCGGGCCGCATGATGGGCATCGAGTGCGGCCAACAGCTCGGGCACACCGGTCGCGTCCAACCCCGATGCCAGCAACACTTGCGGCCGCTTGGGTCGGGGGCGGCTGGGGTCGGCCATTCCGGGTCCGTCCTCCTCTCCCAGCGAGAGCATCGATCGCAGCTGCATGGCGGCTCGGTCGGCACCGGGACGGTCGGCCTTGTTGACGACCACCAGGTCAGCCACCTCCAGCAAGCCCGCCTTCATGGCCTGGATCTCATCACCCATATCCGGGGCTTGCACGACGACGGTCGTGTCGGCGATGGCCGCCACCTCCACCTCGCTCTGCCCGGTGCCCACGGTCTCGATGAAGACCAGGCCGAAGCCACAAGCGTCCAACACAGCGGCCGCTCCAGCAGTGGTGCCAGCAAGACCACCAAGATGCCCGCGCGCCGCCATGGAGCGGATGAAGACGTCCCGGTCCCCGGCGTACTGCTGCATGCGGATGCGATCGCCCAGGATGGCGCCGCCGGTCACGGGGCTGGAAGGATCGATGGCCAACACGGCCACCGCACGGTCGGCGGCGCGCGCCTGCGCCACCAGGGCCGCCACGAGCGTGGACTTACCGCCCCCGGGCGGACCGGTGACGCCGATCAGATGGGCGCCGCCCGCGAGCGGATAGAGCGAGCGCAGCGCCTCCTCGGCCGCGGGGGTGCGCGATTCGATGGCGGTCAAGAGGCGCGAGAGCGCCCGACGAGAGCCGCCCTTGGCATCGTCCGCCAAACGGGTCCCGGTCCCGCGTTCCGCGGGCGCGGTCATGTCTCGCGAGTCGCTGCGTGCTCGCGCATGAAGGCCGCGATCTGGCCGATGGGCGTGCCCGGCCCGAAGATCTCGGCCACGCCGGCCGCTTTCAGCGCCGGGACGTCCTCAGCGGGGATGATGCCGCCGGCCGTGACCAGCACGTCGTCCATGCCCTCGGCGCGGAGCAGCTCGCAGATCTTCGGCAACAAGGTCAAGTGCGCGCCCGACAGGATGGACAAGCCGACCACGTCGACATCCTCTTGCAGCGCTGCCGTCGCCACCATCTGTGGCGTCTGGCGCAAGCCCGTGTACACGACCTCGAAGCCCTCGTCGCGCAGCCCGCGAGCGAGCACCTTGGCGCCACGATCGTGGCCGTCGAGGCCGGGCTTGGCGATGAGCACCTTGAGCGGTCGGTCGGTCATGCTGGGATGGTAGGCCAGCGGCGCGGCTAGGGCGCGCCCGATGACGGCCGGTCGAGGTGGCTGAAGAACTCGGCGCGCGTCTTGTCACTGCTGCGGAAGAGGCCCAGCACGGCCGACGTCGTCATCACCATCCCGGGCTTTCGCACCCCGCGCATGCTGGCGCACAGGTGCGTGGCCTCGACCACGATGCCCACGCCCTTGGGTGCCAGGTGCTCCATCAGGAAATCGGCGACCTGCTGCGTGAAACGCTCCTGGATCTGCAGCCGACGCGCATACATGTCCACCACCCGGGGGATCTTGGACAGGCCGATGACGCGGCGATCGGGGATGTAGGCGACAGCGGCGGTGCCGGCGAAGGGCAGCAGGTGGTGCTCGCACAGAGAATGGAAGGGGATGTCCTTGACCACCACCATCTCGCTGTACTCGACGTCGAAGACGGCAGCATTGAGGACGTCTGCCGGCTGCATGCCGTAGCCTGCGGTGAGCTCGGCGTACATACGGTGGACGCGAGCGGGTGTGTCGACGAGGCCGGAACGGTCGGGATCCTCGCCGATCTCGGCAAGGATGGTGCGCACGGCGTCCTCGATGGGCTGTTCGCTCACCGACTCAGGCGCCCGGCTTCCGGTCGCTGGCGGTGACGCCATCGTCGTCCGGATTGTCGTCATCGTTGAGGTTGTGGCGCACACCTTTGACGGTCTTGCCCAGCGCCTCACCCAGCTGCGGCAGCATCTTGGGGCCGCGCCACATGAGCACGATGAAGAGGAGGACGATGAGGATGAGGAGGATGTCCATGGTGGCGCACATGGTACCGCTCGCCACGAGGGGAACGTATCGTCGGGCAGGGAGCCATGCTCAGCGAGCGGCGGCGAGTCGGGTGAGCTCGTCGCTGACCTCCTCGGGCCGGTAGCGCATGAGATCGTGTCCGACACCCTCGAAGACACGCACGGCCATAGGGCTGAGACCGACCTGCATCCTTGCGCGCTGGACATCTTCGATAGCCAGACGGCGTTCACGCTCGTCCTCGTCATCGGCGCTGCTCGAGCCAGCGACCAGCAGGCTCACGCCGCAGGTCACCTGCGTGAGCGCGTCGAGTGGCCGGTAGTGGTACATCGAGTCGACGCAGCGACGGATGACCGATCCCTTGGTCACGGGGCCGACGTGGCCGGCGTGTCGCTCGATCACCTGAGCGCGGGCAGCGATCTCCTGGTCGGCGTCCCAACTGGCCGGGTCGAAGTCGCGGCGGTCGGCCAGGTACGTGTCCATGGAGGCCAGCACCTCAAGCGGGTCGGCCATGGCCTCGACCAGCTGGTCAGGCAACAGACGGGTGGCATCGACCATCTCTTCCCAGCCACCGTCGAGGAGCGCTACGGCCTTGACCGATGTCGGCTGTAGCCGCGCCATCTCCACCGCGATCATGGCTCCGAAGCCATGTCCGGCCACCACCACCGCTGGTCCATCCACCGCCTCGCCCCAACCAGCACCGGCGACGACCGTCAGCACGTCGAGCGCCAGCGACTCCAGCTCATAGCCGCGCAGCGGCGCGTCGGAGGCACCGTGGCCACGGAGATCAGGAGCAACGACAGGATGACGGGAGGCCAGCCGGCGGCCGATGGGCAGCCATGTCCAGGCGGTCCGGGTGAGCCCGTGGACGAGCACCACCGGAGTGCCGGGCGCCAGCTCGGGCTCGGGATCGGAGTCGGGTTCGGGTTTGGAGTCGCGGGGCCGCCAGGCAAGGTAGTGGATGCGCTCGCCCGTTTGGAGCTGCACCACCATCGGTTCGGGGTCGGGGCCGTTCGTCCTTACGCGCTCGTTCGCCATCACCCCCTGAGGATACGTTCGCATGAGCCGTGCCATCCTTCGGCCATGCCCCTGCGACGACGCGGACAGCTCGCCCGAAGACACCCGACGCGTCGTGTGGTCCTGCCATCGCGACGACACGTGCCCTTCGAGACGCTGGTCGAGCGGGCGCTGGACGCGCTGCCCCGGGACTTCGCGCGGCTGCTGGCCGACGTGGCCATCGTCATCGACGAAGTGCCCACGCCGGAGCAGACCCACCTCGGCGGCCTGTCTGACGACGACTGGCTCTATGGGCTCTACGAGGGCGTGCCGGCCACCGAGTGGGGCGCCGATCACGTCGTCCTGCCCAACAAGATCACCCTCTTCCGACTGCCACTGGAGGCCGACTTCCCCGACCCCGATGACCTGGCCGACCAGGTGCGCATCACGGTCATCCACGAGTTGGCCCATCACGCCGGCATCGATGACGACCGGCTGCGTGAGCTGGGTATCGACTGAGGTGCTGCACCTCAGCCGTGGCCCGGGACCGACTCGGCGCCGGGATCGCGCTGGCTCCGCGCCCCGGATCGCGGTGGCTCCGCGCCCGGACGACTTGATCACTTGTCGGTTGGGGAACCGTAACGTCATGGATCGGTCGATTTGCGGCGCTTCATGATGCTTGCCCACGCTTGGCGTGGCCGCCAGGTGCCGCGCCGACGGAAAACCAGGTCGATCGCAGCCACCTAACGGACCCGGGGCTGGCATATGGAGAAGAATTCGGGGTCGGGCGGGCTCCACGGTCCGTAGCCCGATGGCCCCAGCCGCGAGGGCACTCCGAGGGGCGACCCTCGATGAGCGGAGGCGTACGTGTCACACCGGCGTCATGCACCTATTTGCGTATTTGCGCAAATGATGAGAACATCTTGGGGTGACCACAGCAGCAGAGGCCGGCACGCTCCAACCAGATGGTGCCGAGCTGACGACCGATGACGAGCGCCAGCGCTATGCGGCCATCAGCCGTGCCCTGGCCGACGCCAAACGGCTGTGCGTCCTGGAGTGCCTGTCGCGAGGCGAACGCTCGGTGAGCGAGCTCTCGCGAGAGGCCAGCTGCCACGTCCCCAACATGAGCCAGCATCTCGCGGTGTTGCGGTCGGCGGGACTGGTCGCGTCAAGGCGGGAAGGCAATACCGTCCTCTATCGCCTCAGCGATCCCCGGATCCTTGAGGCCTACCGGTTGATCAAGTCCGTCGCTGACTGAGCGTCGGCGTTTCCGCTTGGGGCGGACGCAAACCGCCAACGAGCGGAGAAAGGAAGAACTGCTGATGGCAATCATCGAAGTCACTGACGCCACCTTCGAGGAGAAGGTGCTGAAGAGCGACAAGCCCGTGGTCGTAGACTTCTGGGCGGAGTGGTGCGGACCCTGCAAGATGGTCGCGCCTGAGATGGAGAAGCTGGCCGCCAAGTACGACGGCCGGGTCGACGTGGCCAAGGTCGACGTCGACGCCAACCCCGGTCTGTCGCAGGCCTACCAGATCATGAGCATCCCCACCATCGCCTTCTTCAAGCCGGGTGACCAGCCCAAGGGCGTGGTCGGCTTCCAGCCGCTGGAGCAGCTGGAGAAGAAGTTCGGCCTCGATGAGCTTCCTTCGGCCGGCAGCGGTGCGGCCGGCAGCGGTGCGGCCGGCAATGGTGCCGCCAGCGCGTAAGCGTCGCATCTCCACCGCACACACCGACGCCCCCGAGGTCCGAGCCCCCGGGGGCGTCTTGCTGTCTGCTGACCGGTTACTTGGCGGCGGCGTGCCTCGCGGCCGTCTGGAACCAGGCCGTGGCCCGGTCCATCACGTGCCGCTCCGAATCCTGCGGCGTGAAGCGGATCCAGCCGGGCTCGCCGCCAGCGGCGGTATCGGTCGTGCGCATCGCAGCAGCGGCGATGTCAGCAGGCAGGCGCACCTCCAACGTGGAACCCGAGACACGCGCGAAGACCGCCCCTCCACGGGCGTAGGCGACGCCATCGCCATCGGCCGAGCCGGCAACCTCGTCCAGCTCTTCGGCCAGGTCGGCACACAGGCCCGCGAGGTCGGGCGCAGCTTCGTTCGTCATGCGCGAGAGCCTACCCGAACCGCGGTCGTGTCGCGGTCGGCGTCGCCTCCAGCCGGCTGGCTAGCGCTGGAAGCGACGCTGCAGGACCGCGTGGATGCTGATCGCGATGAGGATGATGGCGCCGTAGATCGCCTGCGTCCAGAAGTCGGTCAAACCGGAGGCCACGATGCCGGCCGGGATGGCCCCGATCATCAAGGCACCGATGAAGGTGCCGTAGACCGAGCCACGACCGCCGAACACCGAGGTGCCACCCACGAAGACCGCGGCCAGCGCCGGCAGCAGCAGGCCGCTGCCCAGGTTGGGATAGAAGTTCACCACCTGCAGGCTCATCATCATGCCCGCCAGTGCCGCGGCCATGCCGGTCAGCATGAACAGGATGATGCGCGTGCGCCGGATGGGCACGCCCATCAACCGCGCCGTCTGGGGGTTGTCACCGATGACGTAGGTGTTGCCACCAAGGCGATGCCGGTTGAGCAGCACCCATGCGCCGATGCTGATGGCCCCGAACCAGACGAACTCCATGGGGATGCCGAAGGGCTTGCCCACGAACAGGTCACGGACGGGATCGCCACGTGTGGAGGCCAAGGCGTAGGAACTGCCGCCCACGAGCACCAGCGTCAGGCCCCGAAAGAGGAACTGGGTGCCGATGGTAACCACCAGCGAGGGCAGCCCCACGATGGTCACCACGAGGCCATTGAAGAGGCCTGCCAAGGCTCCCACGGCGATGGCGGTGATAGCACCGAGCAGCACGATATCGGTGGCGTCCCAGACCCACACGAAGCCGACCATGCCCAAGGCCATGACCGAGGGGAACGAAAGGTCGATGTCACCGGCCACGATGACCATCGTGAGCATCATGGCGATGATGCCGAAGTAAGGGATGGTCTGACCGAATGACTTGTAGATCAGGTCACCGGTGAACGTGGCCGGCGCGAGCGCGATGAAGGCCACCCACAGCAGCAAGAAGGCGAAGGTGATGCCGATCTGCCCCGCCCACTTGGTGGTGAAATCCATCAAGCGCGTGCGCTGCGCTGCATCACGCGTGCTGGGGGGCGGCGTCGTCGTCGCGGCGCTCACGACTGCACTCCGTGTATCGCGTTGGCCGCCATATCACCCGGTCCGGCGACGCTGCGATCTGCCTCGAAGTGCCCCGTCGAGGCGATCTCGCGCATGATGTCCATGAGCTCGTTGAGCGTGTAGCGGTCCTTGGCGAAGTCGGCTGCGACGGTGCCTCGGTCCAGCACGACGATGCGGTCGGCGACCGAGTAGACGTGGAAGAAATTGTGGTCGATGAAGATGGCCGACTTGCCCTTGGCGCGGATGCCATCGACGAACTTGAGCAGCTTCTCCGTCTCCTTGAGCGAGAGGCCCATGGTGGGCTCGTCGAGGATGATCATCTCCGCCTCGAAGTGGAGGGCGCGGACGATGGCCAGGCCCTGGCGCTCGCCGCCGGACAGGCCGGTAACGGTGGTGTCAGGCGTAAGCACCGCGGAGGTGAAGCCCATCTCATCGGTCATGAGGCGCTCGGTGATCCGACGCATCTCGCCCACGTCCATGATGCCCAGGCGGTTGCTGATGTAGCGACCCACGAAGATGTTGCGCCAGAGCGGCTGCTGCTCAGCGAGCGCGCGCTCCTGGTAGACGGTCTCGACGCCCAGCTCGCGGGCGCGCGGCACGGTGAGGTCGTTGACCTCCACGCCGTTGAAGAGGAGCTGGCCCTCATCAGGCTGGTGATAGCCGGTGATGATCTTGATGAGTGTCGACTTGCCCGCGCCGTTGTCCCCCAGCAGGCCCACCACCTCACCCTGTTCGAGATGGAAGTCGACGTCCTGGAGCACCCGCACGCCACCGAAGGACTTGTAGACGCCCTTCATCTCGAAACAGCGGGTTTCCGACTGGCGAGGGCCGGAGCCCTCGCCAGGGGGCGCGTCGCCGATGGCGGCGCGTTGTTCGGTCATCTAGCGGATCTGCTGCTCGACCAGCGGCGCGATGAGGTCGACGTTGGACGCGTCGAGGAAGCCACCACCGGTGTTGATGTTCAGACCACTGAAGCCGTAGTTGTCGGAGAGGCAGATCTGGGCGACCGCCTCGAAGCCCTGCAGCCACTGCTGCTGGTCGATGACGAGGTCGGTGTAGCCACTCTGCACCGCGGCGACCGTGGCCGGCGACAGGTCGAAGCCGGCGACGAAGAGGTCGTCTGGCCCGAGGCCTGCGGCCTCAAGGTACGACTGTGCCGTCGAGGTCAGGTTGCCGTGGTCGAAGAAGGCGGCCTTCAGGTCCGGGTTGGACGCAGCCATGCCGGTGAAGGTCGGGATGCCCTGCGCCGGGTCGGCGTTGGTAGCATCGTCGATCTCGAGGTACACGACCGTGATGCCGGAGTCCTCAAGGCCCTCGACCACACCCTTGGTGCGCTCACCGCGACCAGCCTGGCTCAGCAGACCCCAGACGAAGGCCTGGTCACCCTCGACGAGCCCACCGCGCTTGACGGCTTCCTTGGCCAGATCCCAACCGGCCTTGTACAGGACCGCACCGACGTAGCCGGTGCCCTGCGGAGCGTGCGCGGCCTGCGCCATCGGCAGCTCGGTATTCATGACCGTGACGATGATGCCCTGTGCGACGGCGTCGTCGATGAGCGGGTCGAATGCTTCGTCACCGGGATGGCCCATGACCGCGATACCGTCGGGCTGGGTGGCCACGGCCTCGCTGAACTGGGTGATCATCTTGGCCGGGTCCCAGTCGGACCACTGATAGTCGACGCTGGGGCCGAAGAGCGCTTGGGCCGCCTTGGCGCCGTTGTAGACGACAGTGGCGAACCCGCCGCCCTCGGGGCCGCCGGGGAAGAAGACGATGCTGGTGTCCTTGCAGAACTGCGCGTCAGCATCCTGCGCCGCCACCATGGCGGTGCTGCCGATAGCCGCCGGAACGGCGATCGCGAGTGCGGCCACCAGTGCCAACGAGCGGCGTGTTCGAGTCTGTTCCATCCTGGATAAGCCTCCTTTCGGACGGGTATCTGCCCGCCCCTACGTGGTTCGCGTGGTCCGCGAATGGCACGTCCTCCAAGAGAACGATGCGCGTGTCGCGGACCACTTGACAGGTGCTGTTCGGACTACTCCTCAGGGACTGTGGGCTCACCGTTGTCAAGCTCGGGGGCACCAGCGACGGGCTCCGTCCAAAGGTCGCCAGCGAGATAGGCCTCGAGATTGTCGGGGGTCACCACGACTGATGGCGTCAGCGTCACCAGCGGCACCTCTTCGCCAGCGAAGATCTTGGCCAACGTGTCGATGGTGGTCTTGCCCATGTTCGCCGGGTCCACCCCGAGCGTCGCGCTGAACTTACCTTCGCCGAGCAGGTCCAGGGTGGGCGGGTTGCCGTCGATGCCGACCGCGAAGAAGTCCTCATTGATCTTCTTGCCCAGCTGCTCACCGGCGAGTGCGGCGCCGATGGCCATCTCGTCGCTGTTGCCGTAGAAGACGTCGATGTCGGGATCGGTCTGCCACGCGACCGAGGCGACGGCCTGACCATCCTGGCGGACCCAATTGGCGGTCTGCTCGCCGACGACCTCGACGTTGGGGCAGTTCTTCTCCAGGCCGGCCTTGAAGCCGCCGGTGCGGCGGTGCGAGAAGATGGAATCGATGCCCAGCAGGATGTAGACCTTGCCGGTGGCATCAGCCACGCTGGTGCCGTTCTTGCCGGCGAGGAGTTCGCAGGTGTGAGCCGCGAGCTTCTCGGCTCCGCCCCACTGGTCGTAGCCGATGTACGAAAGCACATCGCCTTCGGAGAACGGAGTGATGAAGTTGTGGGCGATGATGGGCACGCCCTTCTCGTTGGCGGCCTTGACCGCGGTCACGGCAGAGTCCGTCCCGATGGGGTTGATGCTGAGGCCATCGACGCCCTTCTCGAGCAATTGCTCGACGGTCGTCACGAAGGCGGCGAAATCGCCCTCGGCGGTGGGGGCCTGGACATCGACGGTCCAGCCCAACGCCTCGCCGGCGGCGACAGCGCCGTCGCTCATGGAAACGTGGAAGGGGCTAGTCAACGCCGGCGGCACGAAGCCGATGGTCTTGCTTTCCTCGTCCTGTGCCGTCACCACGGCGCCGCTGGCGATGATGGCCAGGGCCGTCACCACGGCTGCAGCCTTGAGATGTGTACCAAGAGTCCGCATGCGAACCTCCTCCTTGTTCATCCTCGCAGGCACCTTACGCCAGCGAAGCCCTGTGGACGGTGTCCCGACGGGCACACCACTCCGTTGCCTAGTCTCCCGTGTCACCTCCCCTCAGCCTCAGCGTCAGCCACGGGATCTGGCCGCGGCGAGCTGTGTCGATAAGGACGGCCAAGACGATGATCGCGCCGATCATGATCTCCTTGGCCTGAGACGGGAAGCTCATGTAGACCAGTCCGGCGTCGACGAGTCGGATCATGAAGACGCCGATGAGCGTTCCCCAGATGCCGCCCACACCACCGGTCAGCGAGGTGCCACCGATGACCACGGCGGCGACTGACATCAGCGTCAGGTTGGTGCCGTTCTGGTAGGCGCCCGATTCCAGCCGACCCATGACCAGGATGCCCGCCAGGGCGGCAAGGAATCCGGAGATGCCATAGATGGTGAGCTTGACCAGATGGGTGCGCACGCCAGACAGACGTGCCGCGGTCTCGTTGCCGCCCATGGCGTAGGTGTAGCGCCCGAACTTGGTCTGCTTGAGAACGATCCAGCAGATCACGTAGATGATGATCGTCAGGATCAGCGGGATGGGAATGCTGATGCCGAGGACATCGACGCGGCCCGTGATGAGGCCCAGCAGGTCATCCTTCTTGATGTAGATCCCCGAGCCACGCGATAGGACCAGGGCGGATCCCAGGAGGATGGATCTGACGCCAAGCGTGACGATGAGCGGGTTCATGCGAAAGGCCGTGATGAGCACGCCTTGGCCGGAGCCGATGAGCAGCCCCAGGCCGAGAGTGATAGGGATCGCGATCCAGGAAGGGAAGCCACCCGCGATCTGGCCGCCGCTGGCGTTGGTGCCGGCGATGAGGATGGCCGCGATGACGCCGCTGAAGGACACCATCGCCTCCACCGAGAGGTCGATACCGCCGGTGAGGATGACGAACGTCTGACCGGCGGCCACCAGGCCCAGCGCTGATGCCTCCAAGCCGATGAGCATGAGGCTGGTGGGCGAGCGGAACGCCGGCGACATGACCCACAGCGCCACGGCCATGGCGATGAGCACCAGCGCCGGGCCGGCCCCTGAGATGACGCTGCGGACGAGCGAGTTGGTGCGGTTCATGTCGCCACTCCGCTGCCGTTGGAGTCATCAGCACCATCGGAGGCGGTGGCGTAGTGCATGATCCGCTCCTGGGTCGCTTCCTCACGGCTGAGTTGGCCCCGGATGCGGCCACCCTGCATCACCAGTATGCGGTCGCTCATGGCCAGGATCTCCGGCAGCTCCGAGCTGACCATCAGGATGGTGTCACCCTGCGCCACCAGCTCGTTCATGATCTCGTAGATCTCGGCCTTGGCACCGATGTCGATGCCGCGAGTCGGCTCGTCGAAGATGATGACCCGCGCCTCTGCGGCCAGCCACTTGCTGAGCACCACCTTCTGCTGGGTACCGCCGGACAGGTTGAGAGCCAGCTGCTCCTGGCTGGAGGCCTTGATGGCCAGACGGTCGATGAAGCTGCCGGCGATCTCTCGCTCGCGGGCCTTGTTGGTCAACTGGCCGCGGCTGAGCCGGTCGAGGATCGAGAGGGTGATGTTCTCGCGCACGTCGAAGATCAGCACCAGCCCCTGACCCTTGCGGTCCTCGGTCAACAGAGCGATGCCGTGGTCGATGGCGTCACGCGGATTCTTGATGCTGACCTCTTCGCCCTCGATGAAGACGCGGCCGGCGTCGAGGGGATCGGCGCCGAAGATGCCGCGCACCACCTCGGTGCGGCCCGCTCCGACCAGTCCGGCCAGGCCGATGATCTCGCCCGCCCGTGCCGAAAAGCTGATGTCCTCGAAGACACCGTGCCGGGTCAGACCTTCGACGCGCATCACCTCATCGCCGATGGCAGCCGGCCGCTTGGGCTGGTGGCTGGCCAGGTCGCGACCGACCATGAGACGAATGAGTTCCTGTGTGTCGAGGTCGGCCGTCGGCAGCGTGGCCACCAGTTGCCCGTCGCGCAGCACCGTCGTGCGGTCGGACAGTTCGAAGGTCTCATCGAGGTGATGGCTGATGAAGATGGTCGAGACGCCATGGCTCTTCATCTCGCGCACGATCTGGAAGAGATCGTCGATCTCGCGCGGGCTCAGCGCCGCCGTAGGCTCATCCATGATGATGATGTCGGCCTCGTGCAGCAGCGCCTTGGCCACCTCTACCATCTGCTGCTGGCCGACGCCCAGCTTGCCCACAGCCGTGCGCGGATCGATCTCCAGGTGCAGACGTTCCGCCAGTAGCTGACGTGCGCGCTTGTGCATGGCGCGCCCGTCGAGGAAAAGCCCGCGAGCCAGCTCCATGCCCAGGTACATGTTCTCGGTGACCGAGAGATCGGGTACCAGGTTCAGCTCCTGGTAGATGGTGACGATGCCGGCATCCCGCGCAGCACCCGGTGTATGCGGGGCATAGGGCCGACCCTTGTAGATGATCTCGCCGCGATCGAGGCTGTAGACGCCGGCGAGGATCTTCATCAGGGTCGACTTGCCGGCACCGTTCTCGCCGACCAGAGCGTGGACCTCCCCCGGAAGAACGTCCATGGAGACGTCGTCGAGGGCATGAACCCCCGGAAAGCGCTTGTCGATGGAGCGCATCTCCAGGATCGGCTCCGGCGCGGGTGGTGTCACTCCTGCCGCTGTTGGCGAGGTGGCAAGCATCCCTGTCCTCATCCCTCGACGCTGACACGAAGCTTGCGCTCCGCGCTTTGCAACGCCTGTGCAAACGAGTGTATGCACACGTATGCTTGGCGTCAAACCAAGTCCGCAGACGGCGTCGGCGCAGCCGGAGGGCAGAGGATCGTGTCGCAGACAGCAGACAGGCCCAGCACCGTGTCAGCGACTGCCGGCACTCGCACCAAGCGACCTACCGCGAGCGTGCCCACCATGCGCGACATCGCCGACGCCACCGGCGTCTCCCAGTCGACCGTCTCGCGCGTGCTCAGCGGAACGCCCACCGCGGTACCCATCGCCGAGAATACGCGCCAGCGTGTCGTGGAGACCGCGCGACAGCTGGGATATCGACCCAACCCGTTGGCACGTGGGCTGCGCGGCGCTCCCACCATGCTGCTGGGCGTGATCGTCCGCGACATCACCGACCCATTCTTCGCCGGGGCCATCGAAGCCGCTTCGCTGGAAGCCAACCGACGCGGCTACAACGTGGTGCTGGGGCACGCACACCGCAGCGCCGACGAGGCGGAGGCCCTGTGGGGCATCCTGGAAGCGCGCCACTGTGATGCCCTCCTCTTCCTGGGGGACCTACGTGATCGACCGGAGCTCATCGAAGAGCTCCAGAACACCAGCATCCCGGTGGTGGCCCTCTGGCACGGCTCGCGCGAGAGCGGCATCCCCACGGTCAGCGTCGACAATCGCAGCGGCATCATGGCCGTGGTCGACCACCTCGTTGGACTGGGCCATGAGCGCATCGCCTTCGCGGGTCCGCGACGGCTGGGCGACATCACCGAGCGCGAGGATGCCTACGTGGCCTCGATGCACGGTCACGGACTGACCGTCCCGGTCCCGTATCGCCAGGAAGCCGCCAACGACTACCAGGGTGGTGCGGCGGCCTTGGACCTCCTGATGGATCTGCCCGAACCGCCGACCGCCATCGTGGCGCCCACCGATGTCATCGCCATGGGCGTGCTGCACGCCGCCCACCGCCGCGGCCTGCGGGTGCCGGACGACCTGTCGGTGACCGGCTTCGACGACATTCCGGTGGCTGCGGTCAGCGTGCCTGCGTTGACCACGCTGCGGATGCCGACCGAGGCCATGGTCCTCGCGGCCATCGACCTCGCCATCGGCGACCACGAGGCCAGCATCGACTTTCACCCCATCCTCGAACCGGAGCTCGTGGTGCGAGCTTCCACGGGGCCCGCATCGGGCCGGCAGCAAGAAGGAGCTTGAACGTGGCCAGCTATGTCATCGGTGTCGACTTCGGGACCGAATTGGGCCGTGCCGTCGTCATCGACGCGAGCGACGGGCGAGAGCTCGGCAGCAGCGTCTACCCCTATTCGCACGGCGTCATCGACGAGATCCTGCCGGCACCCGACGATGACGTGCGGCTGCCGCCCGAGTGGGCGCTCCAGGACTCCCGACGACTACCTGCGCACCTTTCAGCAGGCCATCCCGGCGGCCATCGCCGCTGCCGGCGTGGAGGCGTCGGACATCATCGGGGTGGGAATCGACTTCACCGCCTGCACCATGCTGCCGGCGAAGGCTGACGGCACACCGCTGGCGGCGCTGCCCGAGTTCCGCCGCAACCCGCATGCCTGGGTCAAGTTGTGGAAGCACCACGCCGCCCAGCCGGAGGCCGATCGCATCAACGCCGTCGCCCGCGAACGCGGCGAGGAGTGGCTGCCCAGGTACGGCGGCAAGATCTCGTCGGAGTGGTTCTACTCCAAAGCCCTGCAGATCCTCGATGAGGCGCCGGAGATCTACGACGCGGCGGACCGGTTCATCGAGGCGGCCGACTGGGTCGTCTGGCGATTGACCGGCGTCGAGAGTCGCAACAGCTGCACCGCCGGCTACAAGGCCATCTGGTCGAAGTCGGATGGCTTCCCGAGCTCCGAGTACTTCGCCGCGCTCGATCCCCGCTTCGCCGATGTGGTCGACCAGAAGATGTCACGCGAGGTGGTCTCGATCGGCGAGAAGGCGGGCGGGCTGAGTGAAGAGGCAGCGGCCTGGACGGGACTGCGATCAGGCACGGCGGTCGCGGTCGCCAATGTCGATGCGCACGTGTCGGTGCCGGCCACGACGGTGACCGAGCCGGGTCGCATGGTGGCGGTCATGGGTACCAGCATCTGCCACATGGTGCTCTCGGACCACCAGGCTACCGTCGAGGGCATGTGCGGCGTGGTCGAGGACGGCATCCTGCCGGGACTCTTCGGCTATGAGGCTGGCCAGTCGGCCGTCGGGGACATCTTCGGCTGGTTCGTCGACAACCTGGTCCCAGCCGCGTACTTCGAGCAGGCCGAAGCTGAAGGCGTCAGCGTCCACGAAGTGCTAGAGCGCGAGGCTGCCAAGCTCACCCCGGGCCAATCAGGCCTGGTGGCGCTGGACTGGATGAACGGCAACCGCTCGGTACTGGTCGATGTCGACCTCTCCGGCCTGGTCCTGGGCGCCACGCTGGCGACCAAGGCGCCGGAGGTCTATCGGGCGCTCATCGAGGCTACCGCCTTCGGTACGCGCATGATCGTGGAGTCGCTGGAAGGGTCGGGCGTGCCGGTCAACGACATCGTCGCCTGCGGCGGCCTGCCCGACAAGAACAAGCTGCTGATGCAGATCTACTCGGACGTCACGCGGCGCGAGATCTCGGTCGCGGCGTCGACACAGACACCCGCGCTGGGCTCGGCCATGTGGGCCGCGGTGGCGGCGGGGGCGGAGGCGGGTGGCTACGACAGCATCGAGGACGCGACGGCCGCCATGGCACGCTTGCGCGACGACCACTACGCGCCTGATGCTGCCGCAGCGGCGGTCTACGACGAGCTGTATGCCGAGTACAAGACGCTGCATGACTACTTCGGCCGCGGTGCCAACGACGCCATGAAGCGGTTGCGTGCCATCCGCGACCGAGCCCTCGATCGTTCGGCCTAGATGGTCGGGCCGGCCCCTGGCACGAATGGGGTCGCCATGCCCGCTGTAGACGGTGGTGATGCCGCCGTCGACCATGAGCACCTCGCCACTGATGAAGCTGGCGTCGTCGCTGGCGAGGAACAGCGCCGGCCCGGCGACCTCGTGGGGCTGCCCCATGCGGCCGATGGGATGGAGACCACCCACCCGCTCGCGCTCAGCGGCGGGGTTGCTCAAGCGGTCGAAGTAGCGCGTCACCATGTCGGTGTCGATGTAGGCCGGCGCGATGGCGTTGATGCGAACGCCGCGTGAGGCGTATTCGGCAGCCAACGCGCGCGTGAGACCGATGAGCGCATGCTTGGCGACCGGGTAAGGGAAGCAGCCGGGCACGATCTGGAACGAGTGCGTGGAGGCGATGTTGATGATGGCGCCGCCGCGATCGATCATGTGCGGCAGCACTTCTCGGCTGAGCCACCAAACGGCCTCCAGGTCGATGCTCAGGCAGCGCTGCCAGGCGTCCTCGGTCAGTTCAAGGGGGTCATCGGCCACGAAGATGCCGGCGTTGTTGACGAGGATGTCTGGCGGACCGTAGTGCTCGAGTGTGCGGGCGACGAGCGCTCGGAGCTGCTCGCGATCAGCCACGTCGGTGGCGACGGCCAGTGCTGAGCCACCGCCTGCCACGATGCGCTCCGCCTGGGTCTGCGCGACCGATCCGCTGCGCTGGGCGATGACGACATTGGCGCCTTCGGCGGCGTATCGCTCACTGATGGCTGCGCCGATGCCCTGGCCACCGCCGGTGACGATCGCCACCTTACCTTCGATCCGACCACTCATGCCTACTCCTCACTCGGAACGGCTTCGAATCGTCCTACAAGTCCAGCGCTACGCGGTGGACCTGCCTGCCGACACGATGAGGCTGGCACGCACCGGGCATATCGGGACGGCATCCCACATAGAGCGAACATAGTCACCCCATGCGTGGGGATCGACGATCAGTCAGCTCCACCACACCGCCTGATCGCTCCCAATCATGCCCACGGAGCATAACGGCTGACGCCGTTTGAGCAGCGACGCCTCCGCCCCGGGTACAGACGCGCAAAGCGGCCGTTGCTGTTCGCCCTATCGGGATTCCGGCCCGATGTAGCATCGTGCATGGCTGATGGCGTCACGGCGGCGAAGGCGCGGCCTCCCTGCCGCTCTGCGCCGGCGCCGTGCTCCTACACCGCCCCGGCGAGGTGCCGGTAGGCAGCGCTCCAGCGCACCTCCTTGGCGAAGCCGCGGGCCGTGGTGTCGGCATCGATGGCCAGCAGCTCCACGTCGAGCATGCGGGCGAGGTCCTCGATGACCTCGAGCCCGACCGCCTGGCTGTAGGCGGTGTGGTGGGGACCGCCCGCGAGCAGCCACGATTCGGCGGCGGTGCTGAAGTCGGGTCGCGGCTCCCACAAGGCCCGGGCCACCGGCAGCTTCGGCAGCTCCTCCGGTGGCGCCACGGCGTCGATCTCGTCGGCCACCAGCCGCAGGTGCGTGCCCATGTCGACGAGGCCCACCACGACCCCCGGACCGGCGGCACCAGAAAAGACGAGCCGCACGGGATCCTCGCGACCACCCACGAAGAGCGGATGGATCTCGCACGTCGGGGTCGCGGCGGCGATGCTGGGGCAGACCTCCAGCATGTGCGCGCCCAGGACCGCGGGACTCGCGGCGCCCAGGTCGTAGGTGTAGTCCTCCATGAAGGACACGCCACCGGGGAGCCCCTCGCTCATGGCCTTCACGATGCGGACCAGCAGCGAGGACTTCCAGTCACCCTCGGCGCCGAAGCCGTAGCCGTCGGCCATCAAGCGCTGGGCCCCGATGCCCGGGAGCTGCTGCAAGCCCCCCAGGTCCTCGAAGGTGTCGACGAAGGCCATGGCGCCGTGGTCCGCCAGGAAGGCCCGCAGGCCCAGCTCGATGCGCGCGGCATCACGCAGCGAGCCGCGTCGCTCACCAGCGGGACGCAGCGGTGGCACGACCTCGTAGGTCTCGTCGTACTCGGTACAGAGCCGCTCCACTTCGGCATCGGCGATCTCGTCCACGACCGTGACCAGCTCGTTGACGGGGTACGTGTTGACCGAGGTCCCGAGCTTCGCCTGCACTTCCACCTTGTCGCCATCGGTGTCGGCCACCTCGCGCATGTTGTCGCCGAAGCGGATGACGCGCAGGGTGCGGGCCTCGTGGGCGCCGGCACAGGCACGGCTCCAGGCGCCGATGCGACGCTGCACGCCCGGATCGGCCCAGTGGCCCGCGATGATCTTGCGGGGCAGCCGCAGCCTACTCATGAGGTAGGCGAACTCGCGGTCCCCGTGGGCCGACTGGTTGAGGTTCATGAAGTCCATGTCGATGTCGCGGTAGGGCAGGTCGGCACCGTACTGGGTGTGGAGGTGCAGGAAGGGCTTCGAGAGGGCCTGCACTCCCGCGATCCACATCTTGGCCGGGCTGAACGTGTGCATCCAGCCGATGACCCCGATACAGGCATCGTCGGCAGAAGCCTCCAGACAGGCCCGGCGGATGGCATCGGGTGTGGTGACGGTCGGTTTGTGGATGATCTGGATCGGGATCTCTGGCACAGCCGTGAGGCCTGCCACCATCTCCCTCGATTGCTCCAGCACCTTGGCCAGGATGGCCTCGCCGTAGAGCTCCTGGCTACCCGTGAGGAACCAGATCCGCAGCCCATCGAATGCCATCGTCGTAGCGCCTCCTGCACAAGCCCCGAGCGAACAGTCACACGGGCACGCAATCGAGTGTATGCAAACGTATGCCTAAGGTCAAACTGCTATCCTCGTGGCATGATCGACATGGCACTCCGGGAACAGGTCGCGAGGGCCAACGCGGACCTCACACGGGCTGGCCTGGTGACCCTCTCCTTCGGCAACGTCAGCGGCGTGGACCGTGAGGCCAATGCGCTCGTCATCAAACCCAGCGGTGTGGCCTGCGACAAGGTGCAGCCGGAGGATCTGGTGGTCGTCTCGCTCGAGGACGGTCGCGTGCTGGAGGGCGCCATGCGTCCGTCCAGCGACACCCCCACGCATCTGCGGCTCTACCAGGCGTACCCGCAGCTGGGTGGCGTGGTCCACACCCACAGCTCGTTCGCGGCCGCCTTCGCACAGGCCGGCCATGACATCCCCGCACTCGGCACGACCCATGCCGACCACTTCCGCGGCGCCGTGCCCACCTCGCGACTGATGTCCGAGGAAGAGATCGCCGGTGAGTACGAGCTGGAGACGGGCAACGTCATCATCGAGACGATCGATGGCCGTACCGATGATGCGCTGCGCATGTCGGCCGTGCTGGTGCGCTCACACGGCCCCTTCACCTGGGGCGTGGACCCCGACGCCGCGGTGGTCAACGCCATCGCACTGGAGGCGGTCGCGGCCATGGCCGTACGAACGCTCTCCATCGACCCCCATGCGCCGGACGTCCAGGAGGCCCTGTTGCGGCGGCACTTCGATCGCAAGCATGGCCCGGGCGCCTACTATGGTCAGCCGGGGGACGCGCACTAGCGCCAACATCGGGCGCCGCGCCATGGGGCGCCGCGCCGATCGAGCCCCAGACCATAGGAGGTCGACCGATGTTCATCGCGGCAGTCCACGTCTACATCAAGCCTGACAAGGTCGAGGACTTCAAGGCCATGATCAGGGCCAACTACCTTGGCTCGATCGCCGAGCCGGGCTGCTTGCGCTTCGACGTTGCGCAGTCCAACGACGACCCCACCGAGTTCATGCTGTGGGAGTGCTACCTGGACGAAGCCGCGCGCGATGCCCACCGCGCCACCGCTCACTATCGGGCGTTCAAGGAGATGGCACCCGAGCTGATGTCCAGGGAGCGCCGGAGCGACCTCTACACGGGCATCTACATCGACAGCCAGAAGGCCACCTGATGGTCGACGCCGTCCCCGCCTTTGCGCTCGGGCGCCTGCCGCGCATCACCTTCGGAGCCGGCGTCTTCTCCCAGGTGCCGGCCATCGTGGCGAGCCACGGCTCTCGTGTCCTTCTCGTCACCGGCGGCCACTCCTTCAGTGCCTCGCCCCGGCGCGCGCAGCTTGAGGCCGGACTGGCGGCGGCCGGAGTCACGCTCGCGGGCTCCACCTCGGTCACCGGCGAGCCGGGCCCGCGCGACGTCGAGGTGCCGGTGGCCCGCTTCCGAAGCGAGGACATCGGTGTCGTCCTCGGCGTGGGCGGCGGCGCCGTGCTGGACACCGCCAAGGGCATCGCCGGCCTGCTGCGCACCGACACGGAGCTGATGGACCACCTCGAAGGCGTCGGTCGCGGACTCCCCTACCCTGGCCCGGCCGTGCCCGTGGTCGCTGTGCCCACGACCGCGGGTACCGGGTCTGAGGCCACCCGAAACGCGGTCATCAGCGAGCGCGGACCGCAGGGCTACAAACGCTCGTTCCGTGACGAATCGATGGTGCCGCGGGATGCGGTGGTCGATCCCGACCTGCTGGAGAGCGCGCCGCCCGCCCTGATCGCCTCCAATGGCCTTGATGCGCTGACCCAGCTGCTGGAATCGTACACCTCACAAAGGGCTACGCCGCTGACCGATGCGCTCGCGCAAGACGGCATGGTCGCCGCTCGCGAAGGGCTGCTGCCGTGGTTCGGTGAACCCGATGGCAGCGCTGCCCCCGTGGCGCGCAGCCACATGGCGTACGCGGCGTTGCTGTCAGGCATCTGCCTCGCCAATGCCGGACTCGGCGCGGTCCACGGCTTCGCCAGCCCCCTTGGAGCCCAGCTGTCCATCCCCCACGGCATGGCCTGCGGGGCTGTCCTGTGGCAAGTCACCGAGGCCAACATCACGGCGCTGGCAGCGCGAGATCCCAGCTCGCCGGCATTGCCCAAATACGCTCAGGCGGGTCGCATCCTGGCCCAGCTGCCGCATGGCATCAGTGATGAGGCCGCCCGCGTGGGTTTGGTCGATGCGCTGCACGAGTGGGTCGATGCGCTGGGGGTGCCGCCACTGTCGGCGTTCGAGATGACCGCGGCGCAGATCCCGGTCATCGTGGCCGATTCACCCGGTAGCTCCATGCGCACCAATCCCATCGAGCTGACCGACCAGGAGCTCACGGCGATCCTGGACGGGGCGCTGTAGCGCGGGCCCCAAGCCGCTGAGGGCTGACCCCGGTATCACACATCGCGCGAGCAAGAGACTCCACCCTGCCAGACCAGGCAGGTCCGATGGTCATAGGCCCATCTGAGGAAGTTGCCATTGCCGACAGGGGCCAAATGGCCCTATCGTTGGCCTTGCCGTCGTCCTAGACGCTGGCACGGGCCCTGAAGGCGTCGACTACCGGGCTCGGGACGAACCGCGATCCGACAAGGTCAACGTGGTGGTGCTATCGACACCGTGCATCGAAAATGTCTTGCGCCACACGGAAACTGGGTCGCCGTCTCCGGGTCACGAGTCGAGTAACAGGTAAACCGGCTGGCTCCGGGTCTCGCCAGTGGTGGGATCGACGGCGAGGTCATCTATCTATCTCGGCAGACATCGAGTCGCCAGGCCAGCGGACAGGCCGGGCGACTCGACTGAATTCAGATGCTTCTGCGTCTACGCCTCGGCGACACGCGGCCGACGCTCGACCCCACGTGCATCAAGGTCGCCGGCGATGACGCGGGCTCGCATGACCAGGTCGCGATCGCGGGTGATGGTAGAGGCGATCCAGTCGATGTAGGTCGGCTCCTTGTCGGCCACGTCGCCGAGGGTCTGGCCGTGGAACCGGCCGAAGCCCAGGACGGTGGCACGAGCTTCGCCCAGGCTCGGCATTCGGATGCTCGAATGATCCGTTCGTCGATGTACGGGACCGTTGGGGGCGCTGGCACGCAGGTCCGGACCGCGGCGGTAGCGACGCCACTCCCGCGGAGGCTGGCCCGCCAGAGTGGAGTGCCGCCGAGATCGATCGCGCGCCCTTGCGACGCTACCCAACGGCTGGAATGACGCTGACGTGTCGAAACGCGCGGTGACCGGTGGCGAGGGTGGCGGGGGCGGGGGCCCGTTCGTGTGGTCGCCAGGAGCGGGACCCTCAGCATAGCGCTCGCGGCGAGCATGGGGCGTGGCGTCGAAACGAGCTCGCCGCAGTGGATCTCGCAGCACGTCATAGGCCGCGTTGATCCGAGCCATCCGCGTGGTCAGTCGAAGACGCTCATCACCATCGGCTCCCGCACGATCCGGATGATGCTCCCGGGCAAGCTCACGCCAGCGTCGTTTGATCTCGTCGCCAGACGCGTCGTGGCGAACGTCGAGGACGCGGTATGGATCGCCTCGAAAGGTAGGAGCAGACACATCGTCGAGGCTACCACGCAGCGTTGTGGGTCCCGCCTCGACGGAGTATCGTGCGGCCATGCCGTTGCCCGTCGAGCCGCCCATCGAGCCCATGCTCGCCAAGGCCGTCGCCGAGCTGCCGAGCGGCGATGGCTGGCTGTACGAACCCAAGTGGGATGGCTTCCGCGCACTGGTCTTTCGCGACGGTGACGAGCTGCTCATCCAGAGTCGGGACCGCAAGCCGCTCGACCGCTACTTCCCGGAGCTTGCCGGACCGTTACGCGCGAACCTGCCGCCACGGTGCGTGGTCGATGGTGAGATCGTCATCGCGCGTGACGGAGCGCTGGACTTCGACGCGCTTCTCCTGCGCATCCATCCCGCCGCATCGCGGGTGGCCATGCTTGCGACGGAGACGCCCGCTTCCTACGTCGCTTGGGACCTGTTGGCGATGGATGACGACTCGCTCCTCAGGACGCCGCAGGCGGACCGCAGGCTGCGCCTCGAGAACGCCCTGGCCGACACTCGCTCGCCTGTCCACCTGACGCCGATGACACGAGACCGCACACAGGCGGCCGACTGGTTCGACCGATTCGAAGGCGCCGGACTCGACGGCGTGGTCGCCAAGGACGCCGCCGCGCCCTACACGCCCGGCAAGCGGCGGATGCTCAAGATCAAGCACGCGCGCACGGCCGATTGCGTGGTCGCAGGCTTCCGCTGGCACAAGAACGGCGTAGGCACTCATGTGGGTTCGCTGATCCTGGGTCTGTTCGACGACGCCGACGTGTTGCATCACGTCGGCGTCACGGCATCGTTCAAGTGGGATCGACGCGCCGAGCTGGCCGCAGAGCTCGAGTCGTTGCGCGAGAACGCCCTGGACCACCACCCCTGGCGGGCATGGGCTGACTGGGCTGCAGCGGAGACCGACCAGCGCATGCCCGGTGCCACATCGCGCTGGAACCGCGGCCGGGACCTCTCGTGGGAGCCCCTTCGTCCGGAACGTGTGGTGGAGGTCGCCTACGATCACCTGCAGGGCGACCGCTTCCGCCATGCCACCACGTTTCGACGCTGGCGACCCGACAAGTCTGCCGCCGACTGCCGCTACCATCAGTTGGAGACGACCGTCCCATTCGAAATACGCCATATCTTTGCGGATGAGTGAGGTTGTGACTATTCGTTAATGGTCTCGAGGCGGGTACACTTGCGGGTGCCTACTCAGGGAGGAGCTCATGGACCAGAACCAACCGCGCGATGGCGCGACCGGCGCGCAGCCACCGGCAGATTCCGGCGGCGGCGAGACATCAGCCTGGAATCAGGCGCCGGGGCAGGATCAGCCACAAGCTGCCGCTGGAGGCGGGGACACCTCCGCCGAATACGCGGCGTGGTCGGCTGACACCGCATACGCGCAACCGGCGCAGCCAGTGCAACAGCCGGCGCCACAGGGCCAACAGCCAGCGCCGTCCGACACCCAAGCCTTCGCGGCCCCCGAGCCGCAGTCGGCTACCTACAGTGAGCAGCAGGTGACCGCGCCCGACCCCGGCCAGCAGTATCAGCAGCCGCAGCAGTATCAGCAGCCACCGCAGTACCAGCAGCCGCAGCCGGGTTACTACGATCAGTCGGCGTACGGCCAGCAGCAGTACCAGCAGCCGCAAGCTCAGCAGCCGCAAGCTCAGCAGCCGCAGTACTACGATCCGGCCGCCTATGGCCAACAGCCAGGCTATCCGCCGCAGTACCAGCAGCCGCAGTACTACGACCAGTCGGCGTACGGGCAGCAGCCCGGCTACTACGACCAGTCGGCGTACGGCCAGCAGCAGTACCAGCAGGGCGGCTATCCGCAGGCACCCCAGCCCTATGCCTATGCCCAACCGGGTCAGGAACCGTGGCCGGGCCAGGCGCAGGCCTGGGAGACGGATGGCCCCCGGTATGGCCGTTCGTTCCTCGCCGTTCTCGCGGGCTGGGTGATGCTTACCTGGGGCGTCGTCCTGGGCGTCCTTGGGGCGCTCGTCCTCTGGGTCAATAGCGTCACCGACCTGATCGGTGACACCACGCTCAGCGCTGAAGCGATGGATCTGGCGAGACAGGCGGACGATCAGATCGTGGCCGTCGGCGGCATCGCGCTGATCCTCGGCATCATCCAGGTCGTCGGCGCCATCGGCATCTTCGGCCATCGCGGCTGGGGCCGCGCCTTCGGCATCGTCATGGGCCTCCTGGGTGTGCTTGTCGGCCTGGGCATCATCACCTTCGCCGCCGGCTTCGAGGCGCTCGATGTCGGGTTCGAGGAGGCCATCAGGGGCGAAGAGGGTTCCCTCGGAGCAAGCATCCTCGTGCTCGCGAGCTATCTGCTCATCTTCCTGGCCATGTTCGTGGGCCGACGCCACTTCAGGCGGAGAGGCGTCGAGGGCTAGACCGCCCACCTCCCAACGGCAGCAGCGACCCCCGGGCACCCGGGGGTCGTTCTTCGTGCGCCCGCGGACACGTGGGCCCGCTCGCTGGGTATGCTGGCCACATGACCGCTGTACCTTCTCTCCCCCTCCACGGTGGCACAGCCATCCCACAGCTCGGGTTCGGGACCTACCTTGTGCCACCCGACGACACGGCCAGCGTCGTGACCGCCGCCATCGAGGCGGGTTATCGGCACATCGACACCGCCCAGATGTATGGCAACGAGCGTGGCGTCGGCGAGGCCATCCGCGCATCCGGGCTCCCACGTGACCAGGTCTTCGTGACCAGCAAGCTGAATAACGCCTGGCACCGTCCCGATGACGCACGACGAGCGTTCGAGCGCTCGCTGTCGGAGCTCGACCTTGTCTATATCGACCTGTTCCTCATCCACTGGCCGTTGCCCACGCGTTTCGACGGCGACTTCGTCGCCACCTGGAAGGTCATGCAGGAGTTCATGCGTGATGGGCGCTCCCGCGCCATCGGCGTCTCCAATTTCCAGATCGCGCACCTGGAGCGGCTGGCCGCCGAGACGGCGACGCCTCCGGCGGTCAACCAGATCGAGGTGCATCCGTACCTGCCCAACGAGGAGGTTCGAGCCTATGGCGCAGCGCACGGCATCGTCACCGAGGCATGGTCGCCCCTGGCGCAGGGAGCGATACTGGCGGATCCGGTCGTCGTAGAGATCGCTAGCCGCCTCGGTCGCTCGCCTTCCCAGGTGGTGCTGCGCTGGCACATAGGACGGGGTGACGTCGTGTTCCCCAAGACGATGTCCGCGAGCCGGATGCGTGAGAACCTGGACGTCTTCTCGTTCGAGTTGACGACCGCCGACCTGTCAGCGTTGGGGATGCTCGACCGCGGGGAGGCCGGGCGAGTCGGCCCGCAGCCAGACACGTTCGACTGGATCCCCGACTGACCTTCGACTGGCGTGTGCCGGTCCGGCGCACGAGCGAGAGCAGCACATGGCCGGTTCGACATCGTGATCCTGGCCATCTGGACCATCACCTTCAACCTGGTGCAGGGCAAGGTCGTGGCGCCGGTCGTCTACGGGCGGACCACCAACATCCACCCCGCCATCGTGCTGTTGGCGATCCCGGCCGGCTCGGCGGCGGCAGGCATCCTGGGCATGTTCCTGGTGGTCCCGGTCATCGGCGTGGTGGCCGCGACATGGCGGGCGGTCCTGCATGTCATGGGCGCTGACCCGCCTCCTCAGAAGGTCGCGGAGGCTCCCGATACCCCGCCCATGGGTCCTCGTCGGGATCCAAGGCCTCCTGAGGCGGACGTTGGGCTTCGGGCACGTGCTCCAGGTTGATCCGGATGCGCGTCCAGGTGGTGGAGCGACCACGCATGGCGTCCACCAGCACGTCGGCCGGCTCCAGGCGTGCCGCCGCATCAGGATGGCGTGCCTGCCAGCGCTCCAGGCCGGCGAGCGCATCAGCCTTCTTCAGCGCTCGAGCGATCTCGATGAGCGGCTTGCTGCTGCGGCGGCGACCGGAAGGTGAAGGATCGCTGCCGCGGCGGCGCTTCGACGGCGGCGCGCGCGTCGGCTCGTCCGCCCCTTTGCGATAGTTCGGTGGCCAGGGCGCGTCGCCCATGCCCTCCGCCTCGTGCCGAGCAGACAGCTCCAGCAGGTCCTCGAGCGACCCCACCGACTCGTCGATACCGGCATGTCGGTCGCCCTGTGCCGCGAACAGTGCCGGCACCGTGGCCAGCGTGAACGCCTCAGCGACCACGTCGGGCACCTCGTCCCAGGTCAGCGGCATGGACACGCGCGCATCGGGCAGAGGACGCACCGAGTAGGCCGAGGCCACGGTGCGGTCCTTGGCGTTCTGGTTGTAGTCGAGGAAGACGCCGTGGCGCTCCTCCTTCCACCACTTGCTGGTGGCGATCGACGGCGCCCGCGCTTCGACGTCGCGGGCCAGCGCCAGCGCCGCGCGCCGCACCTCCGGGAAGGTCCAGCGCGGCTCGATGCGTACGTTGATGTGGACGCCGCGCGAGCCCGAGGTCTTGGGCCAGCCTACGAGGCCGACCGAGGTCAACGCCTCGCGCGTCACCATGGCCACCTCGCGCACGTCCGACCAGGGCACGCCGGGCACAGGGTCCAGGTCGACGCGCAACTCATCGGGATGCTCAAGGTCCTCCGCGCGCACCGGATGCGGATTGAGATCCAGGCAGCCAAGGTTTGCCACCCAGGCCAGGGAAGCTGCATCGCGCAGGACGACCTCCTCAGCCGTGCGACCTGATGGGAATGCCAGCCGGACGGTGTCGATCCATTCGGGCCGGCTGGTCGGTGCGCGCTTCTGGAAGAAGAAGTCACCAGCGGCGCCATCGACGAAGCGCTTGAGCGCCATGGGCCGTCCACCCGCGCCCCGCAACGCTCCGTCGGCCACCGCGAGGTAGTAGCGCAGCAGGTCCATCTTGGTGTGACCCGGTCCGGGCCAGTAGACCTTGTCGGGGTTGGTGACCTTGACCTGACGGCCGCCGATGTCGATCAGCTCGAACCGCGCGGCCATGCCCTACGCCTCAGGTGTGCCTGCGGCCTCGCCGGCGACCGCGGTCTCCTGCTCGGCAAGCCAGCGCCCGCGATCGGTGCGCAGGATCTCCAGCGTCTCCGCCACACCGGCCCAGCCGTCGATCTGGACCGACTTATCCTCAAGGTTCTTGTAGGTGTTGAAGAACTGCTCGATCTCCAGCAGCTTGTGCGGCGAGACCTGCCGCAACGCCTCAAGGTGTGCGTACATGGGGTCGGCCAGGGCCACGCACAACACCTTGTAGTCGACACCCTTCTCGTCGGCCATCCGCAGCACTCCCACCGGGCGCGCCCAAACGTGGCAGCCGGGGAACGTTTGCTCGTCGATGAGCAACATGGCGTCGGTGTGATCACCGTCGTCGGCGCGCGTACCCTCGATGAAACCGTAGTCGAAGTTGTAGTAGACCGCAGAGGACAACACCCGGTCGAGCCGGATGACCTTGGCCTCTTCATCGTACTCGTACTTGTTGCGGCTCCCGGCCGGGATCTCGACCACGACCTCGATGACGGCGGGAAAACCAAATCGTGTCGGCATCGGCGCAGTCTACGACCCCGCGGCCAGATAGACTCGTGCCATGGACACCCTCAAGGCCATCCGAACGCTGCGGGTCATCCGCGCCTACGAGCCACGACCCTTGACCGAGGATGAGGTGCGCGCCATCGCCGATGCGGCACGCAAGACAGGGTCCTCGAAGAACACCCAACTCTGGGACTTCGTGACCGTCCGCGACCCCGAGTCGCTCAAGCGTCTCTCGGGCGTGACCATCTACGCCAAGCACCTGCCCTATGCTGGTGCTGCCATCGCGCTGATCGTCGATGCACCCGCGCCCGAGCATGCGCGTTCGGTGCTCTGGGACCTGGGCCGGGCCGCCCAGAACATCACGCTGGCGGCATGGGACATGGGCATCGGCTCCTGCCCCATCACGGTCAATGACTTCGACTTGGCAGCGGACGTGCTGGGGCTGCCGGTGGACAAGCAGTGCCAGTACATCATCGCGCTAGGCTGGCCGACCGACCCCGACGACCTGACCCGGCCGTCGCAGTCCGGTGGCCGCAAGAGCTACCAAGAGGTCGTCCACGAGGAGCGCTGGGGACAGCACGAGCCGGGCATATGAGGAGGGCAGGATGAAGGCAAGGATCGGCACGATGGTCGCTGCTGTCGCAGCTGCCGCGAGCGCAGCCGGGGCTGCGGCGTGGACGAGGCGCAAGCGCGCGGAAAAGGGTGGGGTCGATGTGGAGGTGAAGGACGCCACGGCGTCGCATAAAGACGAGCCGGGCGGCCCGAACGCGGACGTCGTCTCGGCCGCGAGCGGGGAAGGTGAGGCCGCGAGCGAGGCCGGCGTGGCTGATGACCTCACCACACTCAAGGGGCTCGGCGCGCTAAGTGCCGAACGCCTTGCGGAGCTCGGGGTGACCAGGCTGGCACAGATCGCTGCGTGGAGCGATGCCGACGTCGAGCGCATCGCACCGCAGATCAACATCGCCGCCGATCGCATCAGGCGCGACGACTGGGTCGGACAGGCACGCGCCGCGACCAAAGGCTGACGTGGGGCTGACGATCGCCCGGACTTGCAGCAGCTGCAAGGTACGCCTGCCCGATCGGAGCGCGGGAGCTGGAAGGCACGCCCAGGCAGTCCGACGCCGCCGGTCACAGGTGTTCCGGCGGCGTTGGGGCAGGCGTTCGATTCGACCAGGGCCAGGGTTGCGCGCTGTCGAGTCGCTCTAGCGATTCCTTGCCAGGAAGGCCATCACATCCTCGAGGCGGAAGCGGCGATCGCCCCGCTTGCAGACACGATAGAAGGGCAACTCACCACGATCCCCGAGGCGTTTGACCGTGTTGACATGTAGGTGGAGAAGCTCAGCGACCTCGCTCGCGGTGAGCATCGGACCGAGCTCGTTGACTGCCATGGACGCCATCTACGTTCCTTACTTCGCGTTCAGTGGGCTGCTGGACGGGTGCTCGGTTGCTCGGGGACTCGGCGCCACTGGTTGGCCGAGGACACCACGATCGAAGAAGGCACGTGTGATGCGGTCTATCGAGGTGTTGGGTCGCATGGTGGCGTCCGCACTGCTCCGCAACAACCCGTACTTGGGTCAGCCCCACGGGTACCGAGGGTCTGTTGCCCAACGGCACCGCAGCAGACCCATCGGCCTCCAAGCACGGGGCCATGGGAGATGTCAGCTCGAAGCGGGCGATCCAGCGCGGTCAACTCCGCATCGGTGAGGTGGCGGCAGAACCAGAGCATGGCGATGCTGACCACGGCCGCGACCGCGACGATGCCATCGGCGAGGTTGGACACCGTCGCGGCCGACCACAGCTTGCGGTAGTCGGGTCCCAGCGACAGGGACGGCGCGGCGGCGTACGCTGTACTCACCCGCTGCCGATGGCGGAACCGGAGTGCCGGGCGGGGCAGAGTGACATACGGAGAGCGACCACATGATCCTGTCCACGTCTGACCGCATCGAGGGCCGTGAGATCGCGGAGACCATCGGCGTGGTTCGGGGCAACGCCGCCCGCGCCCGCGGCCTCGGCTATGACATCGCGGCCGGTTTTCGTAACATCCTCGGCGGTGCTGTGCCCGAGTACTCCCGGCTCATCACGGAGACCCGCGACGAAGCGACCGCCAACATGATCGCGGCAGCGCAGGCACAAGGCGCCGATGGCATCGTGGCCGTGCGCTACACGACTTCCATGATCGCCACCGGCATCAGCGAGATCCTGGCCTACGGGACGGCCGTCAAGCTGCGCTAGGGATCGGCGCCACGGCCCCCTGCCCTGGCCCGACTCAGCCTTGCCGGCGGCGCCTGATGATGTCGAGGTAGACCGCCAGGATGACGATGCAGCCGGTGACCACGGTCTGCCACTCCTGCGGCACGTCCATCAGGCGCAGCCCGTTGGTCAGCACGCTGATGATGAAGGCGCCGATGACGGTGCCGAAGATGGAGCCCTCACCACCGGCCAGCGACGTGCCACCGATGACCGCGGCGGCGATGGCATCGAGCTCGTAACCGAAGCCGACCGCGGGCTGGGCGGAGTTGAGGCGAGCCGCGATGACCACGCCGGCGATGCCCGCGAACATGCCGGAGAGGACGTAGGCCGACGCCAGGTAGCGCATCGACCGTACACCCGAGAGGCGCGTGGCTTCCTCGTTGCTGCCGATGGCGAAGATGTAGCGGCCCAGGACGGTCTTGCTCAGGATGAAGCCGGCGATGACGGCGACGGCGATGAAGACGAAGAACAGGTTGGGCAGATCGGGCAGTCCCAGATCCCCCAGCAGCGAGCCCATGAACGCCTGGTTGAACTCGGGCTGGTCGGGGAAGTAGATGGGGCGCAGTTCCGAGATGACGAGCGAGAGGCCGCGCGCGATGTTGAGCATGCCCAGGGTGGCGATGAACGGCGGCAGGCTGAAGCGCGCCACGAGCGTGCCGTTGATGGCGCCCATCACGGTACCGGTCGCGATGCCGGCCACGATGCCGATGCCCCAGGGCAGACCGAGGTTGGTGACGAAGACGCCAGTCATGACGGCCGACAGGGTCATGACCGTTCCGATCGACAGGTCGATGCCGGCCGTGATGATGACGAAC
The DNA here is from genome assembly GCA_963838115.1 of uncultured Chloroflexia bacterium. GTDB lineage: Bacteria > Chloroflexota > Limnocylindria > Limnocylindrales > CSP1-4 > JAFMJV01. The sequence goes on along the minus strand of CAWIPU010000003.1, from coordinate 70,466 downwards.
GTGACGCCCATGGCCAGGATGCCCACTGACGGAGGTGGCCAGGAAGATGCCCTGGGCGTTGCTCCACGTCGCAAAGAACGGAGACGCGATGGCGAAGAAGATGATGAGGATGACCAGCGCGCCGAGCGCCAACAGCCTCTGGACGGCGTCTGACTTGAAGATGGACCCGACTCGTGTTGCTGCGCTCTGCATCTGTGTCCTCGTCAACTCGTCGCTTGGGCGACCGACTCGCGTTGCGTCGCGAGCGTCATGATCTTTTCCTGGTCGGCATCGGCCGCAGTCAGCTCGCCCGTCAGGCGACCCTCGCACATCACGATGATGCGGTGGCTCATGCGCAGGATCTCCGGCAACTCCGAGCTGATCATGAGGATCGACTTGCCCGCCGCCGCCAGTTCGTTGAGCAGGTGGTAGATCTCCTGCTTGGCACCCACATCGATGCCGCGCGTGGGCTCGTCGAAGATGAGCACATCCATCTCTGCGGTGAGCCACTTGGCGATGACGAGCTTCTGCTGGTTGCCGCCAGACAGGTTGCGGGCCTTCTGCTTGATGCTGGGAGTGCGGATATCCAGCTCTTCGACGCGCTGCTCGGCGATCTCGGCGGTCCGCCTGGTATCGATGCGGCCGAACGACTTGAGCAGGTTGTTGAAGGAGGCCAGCGCCACGTTGTTCTCGACGTCCAGGCCGAGGGCCAGCCCGTGTCGCTTGCGGTCCTCGGAGAGATAGGCGATGCCCAGCTCGACCGCCTGGGCCGGGTTGGCGATCTCGACGGGAGCGCCATTCACTCGGATCTCGCCGCCATCCCTGCGGTCGGCGCCGAAGATGAGACGCGCCAGCTCGGTCCGACCGGCGCCGACGAGTCCGGCGACGCCCAGGATCTCCCCGCGCCGCAGCTCGAAGGAAACGTCCTGCACGGCGCGACCGCGCGAGAGGTTCCTGACTTCCAGGACGACCGGCTGTTCGGCGGCGTCCGCCGGCACGTGGGGCGATTCTTCGAAGATGGTGCGCCCGACCATCATCGAGATGATGTCGTCGATCGAGACGGATCCCGTCTCGACCGTGTCGACGTGCTGACCGTCGCGCATGACGGTGACCCGGTCGGAGATCTGGCGCAGCTCCTCGAGCCGGTGGGAGATGTGGACGACGCCCTTGCCCTGCTCGCGCAGCGAGCGGATGATGCGAAAGAGTTCTCCGATCTCGGTGTCGGTGAGCGCGGCGGTCGGCTCGTCCATGATGAGGACGGAGGCGTCCAGCGACAGCGCCTTGGCGATCTCGACCATCTGTTGCTGCGCCACCTTCAGGTCCATGACCTTGGCGGTGGGATCCAACCTGAGTCCCAGCTGCTCGATGAGCTCGGTGGTCTGGCGCACCTGCGCCTTGTCATCGACCGTGAAACTGAGGCGGCCACGTGGTTCACGGCCCAGGTAGATGTTCTGGGCCACGGTGAGATGCGGGGCCAAGACCAGCTCCTGGTGGATCATGCTGATGCCCAGGTCGCGTCCGGCGCGGGGGTTCGGCACCTCGACCTTCTGGCCATCGACTTCGATGGTCCCCGCATCGCGCTGGTAGATGCCGGTGAGCACCTTCATCAGCGTCGACTTGCCCGCGCCGTTCTCACCGACCAGTGCGTGGACCTCACCTGGGCGCAGATCGAACTGGGCGTCCTTCAGTGCCTGGACACCCGGGAAGCGTTTGTCGATGCCGTGCATCCGGATGAGGAGGTCAGCCGACATGGGGTCCTCGCTGGCGTGGATAGACGAACGGGACTGCCGCGGTGAGTGCGGCAGTCCCGCCCATCCCCTAAGCTCAGGGGCTCAGTCCTACTCGTACAGGACGGCCTGGACTTCGGGGCTATCGATGTTGGACGCATCGGCCCAGATGAAGCCGGTGTCGATGACCGGGGGCACATCCATGCCCTCGAGTGCCATCGCCGAGGCCTCGACACACTTGGCGCCGATGCCGATCGGGTTCTGCTGGACCGCACCGGCCATGGTGCCGTCCTTGATGGCGTTGATCTGGGCGATACCGGAGTCGTAGCCGATGACCACGATCTTGCCGGCCATATCAAGCTCGTTGACGGCGTTCAGGACGCCGATGGCGGAGCCCTCGTTGCCACCGAAGAAGCCCTTCATGTCCGGGTTGGCGGTGATCATGGCCTTGGCCAGGTCGGTGGACTTGAGCTGGTCGCCACCACCGTACTGGGGGCCGATGATCTCGATGTCCGGGTAGGCCTCGGCCATGCGGTTGACGAAACCCTCGGATCGGTCGATGCCGGTGCGGCTGGTCTGGTCGTGGACGATGACGCCGACCTTGCCGGAGCCACCGATGAGCTCGGCCATCTTGTCTGCGGCGAGGGCCGCAGCGGCGACGTTGTCAGTCGCGGCGGTGGTGATGGGGATGTCGCTGTCGACGCCGGAGTCGAAGGCGATGACGGGGATGCCGTCCGCCTGCATCTGCTCCAGCAGCGGGTTGGCGGCCTGGCTATCCAGCGCAGCGAAGCACACCGCATCGGGGCCCTTGTCGTACTCGGCCTGCAGCATCTCGATCTGGATGGCTACATCGGACTCCGTCGCGGGCCCGATGAAGTTGACATCCATGTTGAGCGCGGCGCCCTCGTCCTCGGCACCCTTCTTGACGGCCTGCCAGAACTGGTGCTGGAAGCCCTTGGAAACGATGGCGACGTAGGGCTTGGCGTCGTCAGGGAACGGCTGCGGCGCGGCCATCTCGGGCGCCATCGACTCCGGCGCCATCTCGGGCGCCATCGACTCTGGAGCCATCGATTCATCCTGGGCCACGACCGGGACCGCCATCACTGCCGCCAGGGCGACGGACGCGGTCAGCGCGATAACACGTGTCTTCATGGTCCTCCTTTGACCTTTCCTCCCAGCCCTGTCGCCCGGACTTGTGACCGAGCGCATAGGTATGCGGGCTGTTCGGGAACACTATAGCGGCGTCGCCCCCGGGGCAGATGACAAAGGGACACCTGGTGGCGGTCCATGTGGACCGGATCCGTGCTAGCCGACCGGCAGCCAGACGAGGCTCAGCTCATCGATGCTGATGTCGTTCTTCTCAAGGCCGACCTCGAACGGCTCGATGGCCCCGGCCTTCTGGCTCCACTCCTCATCGATGGTGGTGACGGCCTCACGCAGGTCATCTTCGAGGTCTTCGAGCTTGAGGTCATCTTCGTTGATGCGGTTCTCGATGGTTTCGATGCGTTGCGCAGCGGACTGACCGCGAGTCGCGGCTCGGCCAGCCGAGCGGGCGATGGTGGTGGCACTGCCACGACCACCCAGGATGCGACCGAGCACAGAGCTGCCGATGGAGATGAGATCCTGGTTGCGGCGGTCGGCCACGTCGGCTTCCATCTCGGCGATACGGTCCTGGTGTGCCGCGATCGAGGCATTCAGCCGATCGATCTTGCTGCTGAGGCGCTCGCGGATCTTCGCCACCTCCGCGTCCTTGGCCTCGTCGGCGACAGCACGGCAGCGCTCGCTGAAGGCCGCTTTCGTCTCGTCGGGGCGCGAGTACAGCTTCAGCTCGCGATTGGTCTGCAACGTGATGGTCTGCTCTCGGTAGAGGTACTCCTTGAGGTCAGAGGCCGCCCCTCGGAACCAGGCCTGCTCCTTGATGGGTGCTCCCGGCAGCACGTAGACGGCCCCCTCGGGCTCCTCGGCCCGAAGGTCGCGGGGGTCGTGGTCCACCGCGTGAGCGGTACCCCAGTCGACCTGTCGACCCTCGATGAAGACGACAGCTTCCCACTCCACCTCCTCGCGGAGTTCAGCCTTGGTGTCATCGAAGAGCATCTGCACATGTGTCACGAGACCTGCCGCCAGACGCTTCCCTCCGGACACAGCGTTGACTGCCGCGGCCCATGGAGCCGCCGGGTCGAGATAGTAGACGCGCACGTCGGCGGCGACTTCCGGCGCGACCCGCGTCTCGTCATCGGCCAGCTCGGGCGCTGGCGCAGCAACGGGCGCGACGGGCGGTTCGGCCGTGTCGGCGGCTGGTCCGGCGGCGGCTGGCGCGGCGGCTGGCGCGGCGGGCGGTCCGGGTGCTTCTAGCGCTTGCTCGACGGTCAGCAGCCTGATCTGGTCACGCGTCAGTGGCCCAGCCAGATAGGACATGGCCCAGCGCGTCGAGAACCGCTGAGGCACATCGGTGCTGGTGCTGTGCAGCAGGAACTGACGCTTGTCCAGCGCGGAGATGGTGGCGTCGACCGAAGCCATGTCCACCGCGCCCGTAGCCGCGATCATGCCCTCGAGCAGTCGCGCCTTGTCACGCTCGGTCTGAAGCCGGCCGATCATCCAGGTGCCGGCATTGCTGATGGCCTTGTAGTCGAGATCGACCGGGTTCTGGGTCGAAAGGACCATGCCCACGCCGTGGGCGCGCGCCTGCTTCAAGAGCGTAAGGATGGGCTTCTTGGCCGGCGGCTTCGCGGTGGGCGGAACGTAGCCGAAGACCTCATCCATGTAGATCAGCGCCCGCAGCTCGCCCGTGCCCGGCTGGCGACGCGTCCATGTCACCATCCTGGAGAGCAGCAGCGTGATCACGAACATGCGCTCGCTATCGGACAGGTGCGAAACCGTGACGATGGCTGCCTGTGGTCGGCCGCCGGCGCGGAGCATGGCGTCGATGTCCATGGCCGACCCCTGGTTCCAGGCAGCGAACGAAGGCGAGGCCAGCAGGCCGTTGAGCTTGGTGACCAGCGCGGCGCGGTCTCGCGGCGGGTAGAAGGTGTCCAACTCGAGGACGCCGAGCTTGCGCATGGGCGGATCCTGGATCTGGCCCAGCAGAGTCGCCAGGTCGAGATCAATGCCGGCGGTCCAACTGCGCTCGATGAGGCTGGCGATGAGGATGTGCTCAGGGCTCGCGAGTGGGTCGGCCTCTATACCGACCAGGCCCAGCAGACCGGAGGTGAAGCCCTCGACCTCGTCACGAAGGACCTCGATATCGTCGCCGCTGGCCGGCGCCTGCAGCGAGCCGATGAGGTTCAGCGGCACGCCCGCGTTGGACCCGGGCGTGTAGATGGTGAAGCCGGCAGCCTGGCGCAGCCTGGCGATGCGTTCGGGCGCGATGCCACTTCGCCCGAGTCCATCACGCCACGTCTGGGCTGTCTTGGCGGCGAGCTGGTCGGGCGTGATGCCTTCGCGAGCGGCGGCCGCCTCCTCGATCCAAGGCCGGAAATCGGACGGCGCCAGGTCCGGGAACGTCAGCAGCAGGTTGCCCATGTCCCCCTTGGGGTCGATGACCAGACAGGGCACACCCTGCAACAGCGCATCCTCGAGCAGGTCGATGCCGAGCCCGGTCTTGCCCGAACCGGTCATGCCCACGATGACGCCGTGCGTCGTCAGGTCGGCCGGATCGACGGTCAGAGGACCCTCATCGTCGAGTCGATGGCCGATGAAGAGTTCGTGGGCGTCGTTCGCCATCGACGGGTCAGGAACCCCGGGTCTCAGCTTCGCCGATCCGCGTCGACGCGGATGGCGACTGTGGAGCCGGCGCCCACTGGGCGCTCGACCGAGATGACCGCAGGGGGCTTGGCCGCGGCGTCCTCGGCAGCTGGGTCGGCTGAGTCGGCCGGGGCTGCGGCCAGGTCGGCTGGGACCGAGGCGATCACGCCGACGGACACACGGAAGCCGGCACGCCGGTGCGACAGTGGCAGCAGTGTGCCCTGCCCGACCGGCGATTCGCCAGAGAACCAGCGCTGCCATTCCTCGTAGAACGTGTCGAACTCGGATGCCTCGCGCAGGGACCAGTTGGCCCAGACCACCGCGTCGAGCGAGCTGTCGACCGACTCGAGCCTGGCCTTCAGGTTGGCCAGGCACTGGCGAGTCTGCAGCTTGATATCAGGGTTGCTCACCTGGCCGGTCTCGGGATCGACCGGACCGATGGCTGACACGTAAGCCATGCCGCCGGCCACCGTGACGCGACCCCGACCCAGCCCTGCCGGCACGACGGCAACGGCCGGAGCTACGCCACCAAAGCCCCAGCGTGATTTGCCGGGTCGCGCCGGCTGCGCCGGATCCTGCGGCGGGATGCCGTACTGACCCGGCGGCAGCGTCACGCCACGCGATTCGAACGTGGGCATGAAGGTGGGCCGGATGCCCGTCGGCTTCAGGTCGCCCTGGATCTTGCCGTCGATCACGCCGGTCTGTTGGTAGCGGAAGATCTCCTGCGTCAGGATCTCGTCATCCTCGACACCGAAGACCTCGGTGATGCTGGTGATCTTGCGCGAGCCGTCGCGCAGTCGGGCGGTGTGCACCAGCACGTCCACGGCGGAGGCGATCTGCTCACGGATGGCCCGCAGCGGCAGATCGTAACCGGTCATCAGGATCATCGTCTCCAGGCGTCGCAGCATGTCACGCGGTGTGTTGGCGTGGCCGGTCGAGAGCGAGCCGTCATGACCCGTCGTCATGGCCTGCACCATGTCCAGCGCCTCGCCGGCGCGGCACTCGCCCACGATGATGCGGTCGGGTCGCATGTGCATCGCGTTGCGCAGCAGGTCACGGATGGTGATCTCACCGCTTCCCTCGAGGTTGGGCGGACGCGCTTCGAGGGTGATGACGTGCCGCTGGCTGAGCTGCAACTCGGCGGCATCCTCGATGGTGACGATGCGCTCGGTATCGGGGATGAACGAGGAGATGACGTTCAACGTGGTGGTCTTGCCCGACCCGGTGCCACCCGAGAGGAAGATGTTCAGCTGCGCTTCCACGCAGGCTTTAAGGAAGTCGAACATCTCCGGGCTGGCCGTGCCGAAGCGGACCAGATCGTCGACGGCGAAGCGCGTGGCGAACTTGCGCACGGTGATGACGGGGCCGATCAGGCTGAGCGGCTTGATGATGGCATTGACGCGGGAACCGTCGGGGAGACGGGCGTCCACGCGGGGGCTGGTCTCATCGATGTGTCGGCCAAGGGGGGTGATGATGCGGTCGATGACGTTGAGGACGTGCTCGTCGTCACGGAACGTGACCGGCACCTTCTCGATGCGCCCGGCACGCTCGATGTACACACGGTCGGGGCCATTGACCATGACCTCGGTGATGGTCGAGTCGGCCAGCAGGGGCTCGATAGGCCCGAAGCCGGCGACCTCATCGATGACGCCCTCGACCAGCCGGCGGCGCTCGTCGCGGGTCAGGCTCAGGTCGTTCTCGAAGATGAAGTCACCGATGAACTCATCGATCTCGCGAGCCAGGCTCTCGCGCACGCCGCTGGGGTTGGAGAGGTCGATCCGGGAGGACAAGGCATCCGCGACCGCCTCCCCGACACGGTTGCGGATGTCTCGGAAGCTCAGCTCGCGGGCGGACATGCGGGGCGACAGCACAGGCTGCTGCCTCGACGCGGGTGCTGGCGCTGGCGGCGATCCGATCTCTGGCGTGGTCGCGGCCGGTGCATCGGGGATGGGCGATCCGGGCACAGGTGCACCGGGTACGGGTGCGGCGATCCCTCGTTTGGCCGCCTCGACACGTTCGAGTAGTGACATCTCTTATCCCCTCTCATCCCGCACGACCAGGACGACAGACGCGGAGCATACCCCGCTGCTGCTAACCCAGACCCACGCGTAGCCGCCCTAAGGCACACCATCCGCTGCAACGTGTTGCCGATACGCACCGCATCGGGCCGGAGTGCTTGACGTGGCGGTGCTGCAGAATGGGCCGATGAGGATCGGTGATGACTGACTCGAATGGCAGCCCGCAGCGGACTGACCGCCGGGACATGCCCGAAGCGGCTGTTCGCGACCACCTGGCCAACGAGCGAACGCTCTTGGCCTGGCAACGCACGGCCCTGGGTGTGGTAGCCATCGGCTTCCTGGTCGACCGCTTCGCCCTCGAAGACGGCAGCTCGGTGGCGACGGGCTCGATCATCGGCATCGCCATCGTGGTGCTAGGCGCGGTCGTCTCGATGATGGGTGCCTACCGCTTCGTGCGCACCGAACGCGAGATCGACACGGGCACCTATCGGCCGGCCATCCTCGCGCACTTGGCTCTGACGGTGGCGATCGTGGCCGGTGCCCTCGCGCTGGTCCTGTTCCTGTTCTCAGCGATGGACTGAGCATCCTCGGATCCCGGCCCTGGCCCCGCTGCCCTCAAGCCGATAGCCGCGCCCTGCCAGCAGCTCGTCGAGCCCATCGGGGCACACCCCCGGGGTGATCTGGAAGCTCGGCTTGGCGGCGCAGACAGCATAGAACCGCTCCACCTGGTCGACCCTGCGCCATCTCGTTGGGTCCGGGTGTGGCGTGCGCAGCACCGTACCGATCCACCAGGAGCAGCCAGGCGCCACGCCCAGCCTCCAGCCCTTGAGATCGCTGATGTGCGCGGCCGGCTGAGCGCGAGCAGCCCGTTCCTGCAGGCTTGGTATCAGCTCGGGTCCGTCCGCGATCGATGTCACCGCCACATCTTCGCTGTTCGGTCCTCCGGGAGTTCGACCCCGGCCGAGGCGCACGGCGATCGGCGGAGCCGAAGGGCGGCGTCACGAGGTACTTCGGACGTCAGGGTACGTCCGTGGCGGCGCCGGCCGCGATCCGGCGGTGGTTTGAGACGACACGGTCACGGCGGTGACCGGGGCAAGAAGAACGAAACTCGAGCAGGCCCTCGGGAAACCAACTGCTACCATCCGGCGATGTCCATGATGACGGCGGTCGAACGAGTCGAGACCGTGCTGGCGGGGGGCATCCCTGACCGCGTCCCCGTCGAGTTGCACGACTTCATGGTCGCGGCGCAGGAGTCGTCGGTGCCCTTCCCGGAGTTCATGCGCAACGGCGAGGCGCTCGCCGAAGGGCTGCTCGCGCAGTGGCGGGAGTTCGGCCACGACATGCTGTTCGTGGAAAGTGGCACGGCCACCCTCGCACAGGCATGCGGGGTAGGCGTGGAGCTGCTGGAGAATTCCGCCCCGGTGTCGCTGGAGCCGGCCATCACCAGCCTTGACGACATCGACAAGTTGAAGCTGCCCGACCCCGAGAAGACCGAACCGCTGGTGGAGATGCTCAAGGCCACGCGCATCGTGGCCAGGGAGGTCGGTGAGCACGGCCACGTCATGGGTCTCGCCGACCAAGGTCCCTTTTCCCTGGCCTCGATGATCGTGGGCATGGAGGAGTTCCTGATGGCCCAGATGAACCCCGGGGCGCGGGACAAGCTGCACCAGCTACTCGACTTCTGCGAGGAGGCGTTCTACCGCTTTGCGGTCGCGCAGATCGAAGCCGGCGCCCACACTACCTCGATGGGTGAGTCCATCGCCGGGCCTGATGTCTGCTCACCAGCCATCTATCGAGAGATCGCCTGGCCACATGAGCAGGCCGTGACCCAGCGCCTGCTGAAGGACGGCGTTCGACTGCAGAACCACATCTGCGGCAACGCCACCGGAATCGTGCCGGACATGGTCGAGACCGGCGCGACGATGCTGGGCCTCGACTACAAGTGCGACTTGGCAGCCATCAAGGAGGCGACCCGGGGCCGAGCCACCATCATCGGCACCATCGACCCCTCTGGGATCATGTCGCGCGGGACGCCCGATGGTGTCACCGAGGCCGCCCGCCAAGAGCTGTCCATCCTGGGTCCCGGCGGTGGGCTCATCCTCGCCGCGGGGTGCGCACTGCCGCCGGAGACGCCGGCGGAGAACATCCACGCACTGATCGAGGCCGCCAAGACACTCGGCCGCTACGACCCCGACGGCTCACTGCCCGGGCTCGCCTGACCACCGACCGACACACGTCCTGTCGTTGGGGCGCGCCTGGTGTGCTCGGCGATCCTGGAGCGCTACCGTCGCGGTGGCTTCGCCCCCTGGACCTGCCCGTGTGGAGCGATGGTGGGAGCCTGCGGGTATAGCCCGAACCGGATGGCCTGATCCGGCCACTCTGGGTCGTCGGGATCCCAGCGCTGCATACCGGTGCCACGCTCATCGATGTGGTCGATCGAGCCGTCGACACCCAAGACGAGCCTTCCGCCGTCCGCGAGCTCCAGTGTATGTGGCTTGAATTGGCGACCCCGGGTCGCGCGGGTCCGCGGGGACTCGCGCCCGCCGAGTTCATCGGTCATCGTGTTCTCCTATCTAGTGCAGAGACTGACGATACGTCGAAGCGGAGCACCGTGCGTCAAGCGTCGTGCGCTCGGCAGGTGGGCGACCACGACCCGATCCTGTCCTCGACCAGCGATCCGGACACAGGCGACAGGGTCCGTCCACCACTCGCGTGACCTCTCGACGCGTCCCTGCACCTGGGTCTGGCCACTCCGCAGCTGCGTCACAGCAGCGCGCCCCCATGGACCGAGATCAGACCCTGCCCGAATGACCGGCGCGCCGGTGTCACGTCCCCCTCAGGCTTTGGAAGTCGCGCTTTCCCACCGCGATACGATAAGGATGGCGTCCCCGGCAGGGTTCGAACCTGCGACCGGCCGCTTAGAAGGCGGCTGCTCTGTCCACTGAGCTACGGGGACTCTACAGCGCAAGTCTACGCACAGAGCGTTGGTTTCGACCATCCCGTGTTCGGCCGACCCTCAGATGATCGATCGGACGGCGCCACCATCGCCTCGCATGGCGGTCCCATTCTGGGCCGGGTTGGTCATCAGCTGGACCAGCGCACGGCCGTGCAGTCGTGGCTCGATGAAGTCCTGCAACAGCGAGTCAGGCATGTCGGTCCGGAAGAACTCGGCGATCGCCGCCTCCGTCGTCGTACCGCGCTGCTGTGCCACTCCGGCAAAGTAGGGCCGAGACGACTCCGTCGCGGTCGGTCCAGGCAGATAGGCGTTGACGCGGACGTTGGTGCCACGGGTCAGTTCGGCCAGCGACCGGGAGAGGCCGAGCAGGGCGGTCTTGGTCGTGGAGTAGTGCACCATGTGTGGCAGCGATCGCAGGGCCGCCTCGCTGGCGATGAAGGCGATCGACCCACGATCGCGATCGAGCATCTCCCGCATGACCAACCGGGTGATGCGGATCCCGGTCATCAGATTGGCCTCGAAGTACTCCAGCCAGCGCTCATCACTGATCTCGAAGAAGTCCTCGGGCTCGAAGCGGCCGATGTTGTTCACCAGGAACTCGATCGGCCCGCGCTCGGCTGCGAAGGCGTAGAGCGCGTCCGCGCCCTCCGGCGTCGTCAGATCGGCCACGATCCCACGCGCGCGCGGGCCGAGCTTCTGGCACGCGGCGTCGAGCTTGGCCGCGTCGCGACCGTTGATGACGACCTCCGCACCCTCTTCGATGAAGACGCTTGAGATGGCGAAGCCGATACCGGCGCTAGCCCCTGTCACGACGGCCAGCTGGCCGCTCACACCCATGTCCAAAGCCCTACCCGTCCTTTCAGTGCAGCCGAGAAGGATGGACCCCGATCACCCGCGTCCGGGGCCCGTCTCCATGGTGGCTGTCGGAGCGTCGGCTCAGTCTGGGTTCTCGATCCAAGCGAGGACATCCGGACGGTCGAGCCGATAGGCGAAGTCGACACCACGACAGTTGGCGTTCATGCCGAATGAGGTCACGGCCACGATCTGGTTGCTGGCCTTGGGATAGAAGATGGGGCCGCCCGAGTCACCGCTGCAGGTGCCGCCCTTGCCCTTGCCGTTGCCCTGGGTCTGCAGGTTGAAGCCTGCGTTGTTGGCGCTCTTGAGGTTGACCAGTTTGCCATCGGCCATCAGGCGCTCGCGGAACGAGACGGCTCGGACCGGGCTGGCGTAGGAAAGGCCGTAACCGCTGGCGCGGAAGAAGACATCCTTGCCGCCCCGCGCACCCTTGAATGCATCGTTCAGGACATCGCCCTTTGGCAGTTTCCCGAAAAGGCCCGGCTTGTAGCCCTCGTCGAGGATGACCACGCCGACATCGTGGGTGTCGGGGAAGCCGGTGAACGCGTCAAAACCATAGTTGTACATCTCATGCGAGATACGGCACTCGGCGATGCGGCATTCCGAGGGATAGCCGCTGACAGGGTCGATGTCGGTGTCGGGGTCGTATCCCGCTCCGCCGGCCTGGTTGAACCAGATACGAGCCGAGGTCATGACCCCGCCCTGCTCGTCGTCGGTGCAATGGCCAGCCGTGACGAAGGTCGTGGAGTCGATGAGCGAGCCGGAACAGCGATGGCTGAAGACGTCGTTCTCGTCGTAGAAGACGATCAGCCCCACGAACGGATGCACGTAGTCCTTCTCATAGTGCTTGGTGATGGCCATGGCGGGCAGTGCGGCCAGTAGCGAGAGGACGAGCGAGATGCCGAGCGAGATGCCGAAACGTGCTCTCATGTGGCGGGATCCTCCATCTCTTGCGGGCATGATCGCCCGGCCTGTGGCGCGGTACGCGAAAGACGCCCGCGTGTTCGGCGGACGGTACCCTAGCCGCGCCCCCACCGCACGTCAGGTCGGCGACTCACGCCCGATGGTGATGACCAGTTTGCCCATGGCGCGCTCGTCCTCCAGGTAGCGCAGCGCCTCCGGCACCTGTTCCAGACTGAACGTGCGGTCGATGCGCGGCTTGAGTTGGCCAGCCTCGATGATCCTGGTCAACTCGGCCATGTCTTGCGGGTTCGCCGGCTTCCAGGAGAAAAGGCTCGACTTGCGGCTGCTGACGATCGAGAGCGCGGTCCCGATGGTCACCACGCCCAGCAGCGACCGCATGTCACCGCCGGCCCAGGCATAGACACCGCCGGGTCGTAGCGATCGGCGAGCCGCGAAGACCGAACGGTGGGCGGCCACGTCCACGATGCGGTCCCAGCGCCGCCCGCTAGCGGTGTAGTCCGCCCGCGTGTAGTCGATGACGTCGTCCACGCCCAGCGACCGCACGAAGTCGACCTTGGCCGTGCTGCAGACGCCGGTCACCGCGGCGCCGTAGGCCCGCGCGAGCTGCAGCGCGAAAGGCCCGACGTTGCCGGAAGCCCCGTTCACCAGGACCGTTTGCCCAGCCTTGAGGGGCTTCCAGGCACGCAGGCCCTGCAATGCCAGGACGGCCGACTGGGGCACGGTCGCGGCCTCCTCGAACGTCAGCGCGGCGGGTTTCGGTGCCAGCGCCTCCTCGGTCGCGATGGCGTACTCGGCGAAGGCGCCGTAGCCACATTCGGTAAGGTCGCCGAAGACCTTGTCCCCGATCGCGAAACGGGTCACACCTGGCCCGACTGATTCCACCACTCCGGCCACATCGAGGCCTAGCCGCGGGCTCTTGGGCCGCCGCAGCCCGGTGCCCATCCGGGTCATTGCCGGTCGGCCGTACAGGTAGTCCAAGTCGGCCGCGTTGACCGATGACGCACACACCTGCAGCAGGACCTCGCCGTCGCCCGGCATGGGCGTCTCGACCTGGGCCAGCGTCAGCGACTCAGGCGGTCCGTATGCGCTCCGGACGATGGCCTTCATGTGATCCTCCTCCGCCCAGGACCGCTCCCCGAACGGTGCCCTCGACCTTGTGCGCGACGCCCCACCACAGGGTACGCGCACCCGGCAACCGATGGCCCGCACGCCGTTCGGTGTTCCAGTAGGGCACGGCGGAGAGAAAAGAGTCGATCGGCTTCAGGAACGCGACCAGGGCGTCGCGATCGGTGACGTCCAGCTGCTGCGCGTGCGCGACCTCCGAGCCCATGAGCGCGTTGACGCGCTCGGCCGAGCGACGAGCCGCATCGGCGCTGATGTCAGCGATGAGCACACGATTGCGTCGCCGTTGAGCGCCATGTCATAGACCGCAGCGGTTCCCTGTCGGCCGCCTCCGAGGACTGCGTACGTGTAGGCCATCCCCTCCCCCTTCACCTGCGTGGATGACGAGACGCTAGCAGTCCGCTGGTCGGTCGTCCTCGGCTACCAGATCGTCGGCACGGGATACTGCCGGATGGCCTCGTCGGGCGTCACGATGGTCAACCCCATCGAGATGGCCTGCGAGACGAGCATGCGGTCGAACGGGTCGCCGTGGATGCCCGGCAGTCGGCCGGCGCGAAGTGCGGTCTCCTCGGATAGCGGCAGCGTCTCGATCCTCATTTCCTCACGAAGTCTAGGGACATATCGCTCCGGCGACTGGGGCAAGGGGAGCTTGCCGCTGGCGTGCTTGACCCCGATCTCCCATGCCGATGCGGCACTCAGGTACAACGTGTTGTCTGGGTCCTCAAGGATCGCCCTCGAACGAGAGCTGAGGCGTGGATCATCAGTCGCAGCGAGAAGGAAGGCGACGGTGTCGAGCAGCAGCCTCACTCCTCGCCCACTTCACGACCTTCGAATGCCGCCAGGATGTCCTCCGGGAGGGGCTCGAAGAACGCGTCGGTCACCTCGAACTGCCCTTTCGCGAACCCTAGCTTTCGCGGTTCCGTCTGACGCTTCGCGATGGGCCGGATCTCAGCGATGGGCACGTTGCGCTTGCACAGGATGATCGTCTCACCCGCCTCCAAGGCGGGCAGATACCGTGACAGGTGTGTCTTGGCTTCGTGGATGTTGAGACGAATCATGACTAGATACTAGCCTAACTAGCTAGTCATGTAGAAACTGGGTCAGACGACCTGGGTGACCGGCTTGATGGGCTCCGGCGGCGTATCGGCATCGCCGAAGGTGCGCTCCCAGAAGCTGACGTCACGCCAGGCGTCACGCTTGAAACCGAGGTTCTTGAGCGTGCCCGAATGCTCGAAGCCGATCGATTCGTGGAGCGCCACGCTGGCGTCGTTGGGCAGCGCGATGACGGCTACCACGGCGCGATAACCCTGCGCTTCGAGGATCTCCAGCATGCGGGCCGAGAGATCTCGGCCGATACCCTGCCGTTCGTGGCCGGCACGCACGTACACGGTGACCTCGCAGGTCCAGTCATACGAACCGCGCATCTTCCATGGAGAAGCGTAGGCGATGCCGCCCAGCACTGCGTCCTTTTCAGCCACGATGAACGGGTAGCGTTCGTGGAGCACCTGCCACGTCGCCTCCCAATCGGCCTCCGACTGGGGACGATCGTGGAAGTTGATGGCCGTCGTCTCGATGTAGTGATTGACGATCTCGGCGAACTGCTCGAGGTCGGCCTCCTGGGCCACGCGGATGTCGTAGTCGTGCTGCATCGGCAGAAGATACCGCACGGCAAGCGGAACGGACATACCAGCGGCGCGAAGTCGACCCGGGCGCGTTGAACATCAGCACAGGAGACGAGGTGTCTTCCCCTGTCGGCGCGAAGCTATCCAGCCGAGTCGTCGACCGCGCTGACCGACCATACCGGCCCCGGATCCGAGTCATCCTCAGGCCCCACCAGCCGCTGCCAGGAACCGACGTTGCGCCAGGCGCCGTGCTTGTAGCCGACCCGCTCGAGCGTCCCCAGGTGGCGGAATCCGAACGACTCGTGCAACCGCACGCTGGGGTCGTTGGGCGTGGTGATGCCGGCGATGAGGCAGCGGTAGCCCTGCGCATCGAGGATGGGGATCAGTCGGCCATACAGCGCGGACCCCAGACCCTGACCCTGGCACCCGTCGCGCAGGTAGACGGAGACCTCCGCGGTCCAGCCATACGCGGCACGCGTATTGAAGGGCTTGGCGTAGGCCAGTCCATCGATGGCGCCGACCCGTTCGGCCACCAGCCAGGGGTAGCGCTCCTGATGGGCCTCCCAATCGGCCGTCCACTCCGTGGCGCTCTGGGCGCTCTCCCCGAAATGCGCCACGCCGAACTCGATATGGTGGTTGACGATCTCCGCCACCGACGCCAGGTCGGTCGCGCGTGCTCGTCGGACGTGCCAGCTCATGTGCTCAAGATAGGGCCTGCAACGGGTCCATGTGGACGACCCCGATAGGGCCAGGTTGGCACTGCGAACCGCTGCCGCGCGGCGCATCATGACAGCACCATCATCGACCCAAGGAGGAGATACACCCATGCCCACCGACTATGCGGTCCCGCAGCTCCATGAGCCGGCCCCGCCCACGCCCAATGAGGTCGTGCTGGTCACCAGTGGCGACCTTCGCCACCCCGCCAACGTTGCCGGCTGGCCGGCTCAGCAGGTGCTGGAGCAGCAGATCGCCGAGGTCCTGGCCGAAGTCGGTTGGACCGTTCGCCGCGGCCACGCATACGACCCGGAGTACGGACACGGCTTCATCTGGAACCAGCGCATGGGCATGGACGTCTTCGCCGACATCCACCCCGATACGCCGGTCATCATCGCCGAGGCCGTCTGGGAGTACAGCCACCACGTCCTCTCGGGCCTCAAGTCGCAGCGCGGCCCCATCCTCACCGCGGCCAACTGGAGCGGCCAGTGGCCAGGACTGGTGGGACTGCTGAACCTCAACGCCTCGATGACCAAGGCGGGCATGGAGTACAGCACCATCTGGAGCGAGGATTTCAGCGACGTGTGGGCTCGCCAAGCGCTCCAGCAATGGGTCAAGACGGGCAAGATCGAGCACGACACGTCGCATGTGCGCGACCTCGATGCCTCCAAGCTGCCCGCGAACGAGGCCGAGCTGGGCCGGGCATTGGCCGCCGAGCTGCAGCAGAAGAAGGCCATCATGGGCATCTTCGACGAAGGCTGCATGGGCATGTATAACGCCATCTTCGATGACGAGTACATCAACCCGCTGGGCATCTACAAGGAGCGCCTGAGCCAGTCGGCCCTCTTCTACCGGATGACCACCGTCAGCGACGAGGAGGCTGAGGCCGTCTTCGCCTGGCTGGTCGATCGCGGCATGACGTTCGACTTCGGCGAGGACTGGGAGACCGAGCTCACCAAGGACCAGGTCATCAGCCAGTGCAAGATGTACATCGCCGCGCTTCGCATCGCCAAGGACTTCGGTTGTGCCGGCATCGGCATCCAGTACCAGCAAGGCTTGAAGGACCTGGTGCCGGCGTCAGACCTGGCCGAGGGCCTGCTCAACGAGATCGACCGTCCACCCGCCTACGACGAGGACGGCAACGAGCTCTATCCGGGCCAGCCCCTGCCGCACTTCAACGAGGTCGACTGGGGTGCCGGCGTGGACGCGCTCATCACCAACCGCGTCTGGACCGCCATGGGTCTCAACCCCTCCACCAGCCTGCATGACGTGCGCTGGGGCGACCCCTGGGGGGACGACTTCGTGTGGATCATGGAGATCTCCGGCTCGGTCCCGCCTTCCCATCTCCGCGGTGGCTACGAGGGCGTCGTGTCCGAGCGCCAGAGCCCCATGTACTTCCGTCTCGGCGGCGGCACCATCAAGGGTGTCAGCAAGGCCGGCCCGGTCGTCTACAGTCGCGTCTTCCTGATGGACGGCAAGCTACAGGTCGACATGGGCCTGGGCGAGGCCATCGAGCTGCCTGACGAGGAGACGCAGCGGCGCTGGGACGCCACCAGCAGCAACTGGCCCATCATGCACCTGGTGATGCCGGGGGTCTCCCGCGACCAGTTCATGGCGCGCCATCGCAGCAACCACATCCAGGTGGTGTACGCGCCGGACGTGGAGATGGGCAAGAAGGCGTTGGCAGCCAAGGCGGCCATGTTCGACGCACTTGGTGTCGAGGTGCACCTGACGGGCGAGCTGGATCTCTAGACCCGACTCGCAGCGAACCAGGGACCCCTTCGTCCGCGAGGGGGTCCTTCGCTGCAGGCGGCAGCTGTCAGCTCAGACGGCTGCGCCGCTGCCAAGCGAATTGACCCAAGCCGGGAATCCCTCAGGAACCTTGGGGCCCCTGACCTTGTACATGCCGGTCACCTTGCCACCCGATGATTCGACGGCATTGGCCATTTGCCGCAGCGTGGAGCCCACGGCCAGCTTGTAGGTGGTGAAGACAGCCACCGGCCGGTGATTGATGGACATGCCTTCGATGAAGGTCATCAGACCTTCGGAGGGGTGCTGCTTGATGATGAAGTAACCCTTGGTCCAGGCGCCCAGCACGATGGCATCGGCGCGGGTCGCCGCCTTGGCATCCGTGTGGGAGATCGACTGCACGCTGCACTCGTGGCCGGCGGCACGCACCACCTGCGCCATCGACTCTGCCGCCGCACTGGTGGTGCCGGTGTGTGTCTCGTAGACGATGGCGACCTTCATGTGTCCTCCTGTGATCGATCCACGCCACGGACGCGGGCGTGAACTCCATTCTGAGCCACCCGGCTCAGCGAGGCAGCGAGAGGATGCGGCGTCACGCCAGCGACTCCGGTGAGCCCAGGACCCAGCCCTTCAGGCCCTTCTCGGCGGCGTTGATGGCCAGGGCGGCGGAGATGACTCCGACGTGGCTGAACGCCTGCGGGAAGTTGCCCAACTGCTGGCCACTACGGGGGTCGATCTCCTCCGCCAACAGGCCCAGGTCGTTGGCGTGTGAGAGCACCATCTCGAAACGCTCGCGGGCTCGTTCGACTTGGCCGCTGCGTGCCAGCGCCGCCACCATCCACAAGGTGCAAAAGACGAAGGTTCCTTCCTCGCCGTCGAGGCCGTCATCGGTACGGTAGCGGTAGATGTGCCCATCCACGCCCAGCTCGCGGTCGATTGCCTCGATGGTGGCCAGCATGCGCGGGTCGTCGGCCGGCAGGAAGCCGACGGTCGGGATCTGCAGCGCGGCTGCGTCCAGCGCGGTCGAGCCGAATGCCTGTGTGAAGACGCCACGGACCGGGTCAACGCCCTCGGTCTCGATACGGCGGCGCATCTCGTCGCGTGCCTCGCGCCAGCGGACCGGGACCGCAGCGGCACCGTCGTGACGATCGACGAGACGCACACCCAGGTCCACGGCCAGCCACATCAGCAGCTTTGAGAAGAGGAAATGCTGGGCGCCACCGCGCACCTCCCAGATGCCCTCGTCGACGACATCGAACTCGTCGATGGCCAGCTCCACGACCTCATCGATGAAGCGCTGGTAGTGGGCATCCACGTGCTCGCCCACCTCGCCCACGTCGCCCGCATGCGCCTCGCGGAACCAGGTCGAGGCCAGCAGCCAGCCGTAGGTGTCGTGCTGCTTCTGGTCCCAGGCGCCGTTCCCGATGCGGACCGGCTGCGAGCCACGATAGCCAGAAAGGTGCGACAGCTCGGTCTCGCTGAGGATGCGTTCGCCGCCGATGCCGTACATGATCTGGAGCTCCGATGCGCGACCGGCCGTGGTGTCCCGGATCCAGCGGCTGAAGCGGGCACACTCGTAGTCGTGGCCCAAACGGATGAGTGCGTCGAGCATGGTGCTGGAGTCGCGAACCCAGGTGTAGCGGTAGTCCCAGTTGCGTCCACCGCCGATGGTCTCGGGCAACGAGGTGGTGGCAGCAGCGATGACGGCACCGGTCTTACCGTCGGTCAGGCCCTTGATGACCAGCGCGCTTCGCTCGACGACCTCGCGGTAGGGGCCCTCGTAGCGCGTCTGCTCGTTCCAGCGCTGCCAGAAGCGCACGGTGGATCCGAGCTCAGCGATGGCCTCGTCGTGCGCGATCCGGTCGGTCACGGGCCCGCTGGGCGTCGACCAGGTGATGCTGACGACGCGTTCGTCCCCGGCCCGGACCGTGGATCGCGCATCGACGCCGCCGCGACCGTCGCGCGTGAGCGGCTCGATCTCGCTCTCCAGCAGCAGTACGTCAGCGCTGCCGGTCGCAACCACCAGGTCATCCGCAAGTTGCATGACGTGGGGCGTGGTGAGCCCGTACTCGAAACGGGGACGGAACGTGAGCGCCAACCCCATCTCACCGCTGACGCCACGCACGACGCGGATGAGCGAGTGACGCGCGCCCAGGCGGTGCGCCACGCCGACGTCCTGGTCGTCCGGCTCGACCGGCATGAAGTCGGTGAGCGTGACCTCGCCGCTCGCGGTTCGGAAGGACGTCTCCAACACATTGGTACCGGGCAGGTAGCGGCGCTCGATGTCCACCTCGTCGTCAGCGGGGGCGATGCGGAAGAAGCCGCCGATGTCGCGGTCGAGGATGCGCCCGAAGACCGGTCGCCCGTCGAACCGGTGGAAGAGGGCCCATTCGACCGAGCCATCACGCGCCACCAGCGCCAACGAGTGACAGTCGCTCAGGAATGCGTATTCGGAGATCGGCGGGAAGCCGCCGTTGGCGGAGTAGGAGTCGCTCGTCCAGCGTGCCATGGCTCACGTCCTCTCGTTCTTGTGGCCCCAAGCATCCGCCGTCGGGCAGCTCCGAGTGTAGTGCCACCCCGCTGGTGGAAGGCCGGTCTCGGTATACTCGGGCGGCGATGCAGCAGCCCATGTACCACCCCGACGACCTGGCTTCGATGGACCCGCTGGTCCTGATGAAGAACCTCGACCACGTGCGCATGACCTCGCGCCGTCTCAGCTACGTCCTGCAGGGCCAGGTGCACCTCTATCGACCGGAGGCCAACGAGCTGCGCATGGAGATCGACCGCTACGTGGAGGCCGAGCGCGTCATCGAGGCCGAGCTGGCTCGTCGCCAGATCCGAGCCTGACTTCACGGAGCGGGCTGAACCCTAGCCGGGGCGACCGATCGTGAAGAGGTAGCGCGGTTTCTCGCCGTCGGGCAGCTCTAGCAGCTGACACACGGCACGGTCGTCGAATGACCCGACGGGCACAGCCCCAAGGTCCAGCGCCACCGCCTGCAGCAGCAGGTTCTGTCCAGCATGGCCGGCTTCGAGGTCCGCATAGCGGATAGCGCGCTCCTCGCCGTGACGCCCGGAGACGCGACCCGGCACGATGCTGAAGATGACCACCAGCGGCGCATGGCCGATGAACGGCTGGCCACCGGTGGCCTCCTCCAGTCGTGACCGCAGATCAGCGTCGTCGATCGGGGCGAGGGCATGTTCGTCCGGCATGTAGCGAGCGAGGCCGTCGGCAGTGACGACGTACGTCTCCAGCGCCTTGAGATTGCTGGCCGAAGGCGCGGTGCGCCGACCATCTTCGTGAGTGACGCCCTGCGCTGCCCACAGCAGCTGTCCGATCTCAGCCTCGGTCAGGTCATGGGCTTGGAACTCGCGCACCGTGTGACGCAGGGCGAGGGCTGCCTCCAGGGCCATGCTGCCGTCGGTCCGGGGCGGAGGCAGCGGCGTGGTCGAGCGTGACGTGTACATCGACCCAGCGTGGCAGGCTGAACGCTTCGCCGGTAGGGCCATCGGTCGCGTCGGGTAGGCTGCGTTTACAGATGGACGTCGAGACCACCGTCATCCAGCGCGGCCTGCCGGAGCATCTGCTCCGAGCGGGTGTGATCCTGTTCGACGAGGCCTTCGGCGAGAAGCTCCGGATCGCCCTGCCTGACAAGGAGAAGAGGCTGGACTTCATGGATCGTGTCTTCGTTGCCGACCACGCGGTGGTGGCGAGACGCGGCGATGAGCTGTCGGGCATGCTAGGGCTCAGCTCCGGTAGCGGCCGCTACCGCGGCGGACTGCTGGACGTCCCCTGGGATCCACGCCCCTACCGCGACCTGCTCGGCCTCCGCGGATCGATCCGGGCCGTGCTGGGGCTTCGCCTTGCCGAGCACCATCCGGCGGTCGATGAGCTGTACGTCGATGGCGTGGCGGTGGCGCCGGCGGATCGCGGCGAGGGCATCGGTACGCGGCTACTGCATGAAGCCGTCAGCGTCGCCCGCGAGGACGGCTTGCGTTGGCTGCGTCTCCATGTCGTCGACACCAACCCGCGCGCTCAGGCGCTGTACGAACGCCTGGGGTTTCGGGTCACGGGGGTGGAGAAGACCCGGCCCCTGGAGCGCTGGCTGGGCTACGACGCCATCATCTCGATGGAGATGCCGGTGGAGATGGCGGTGAAGATGGCAGGCGGCCGGCGAGACTGAATCGAGCGAGGCGGCGTGCGGCCCAGGCTGTGTCGGCTCCGACAGGGTCCATCAGGCGATCGCTGCGATAGGCTCACGGCGACGTTCCTGGGCGATGACCCGGTTGGCCATCTCGGCCATGCGAGGCAGGGCTGCGAGCGCGAAGCCGATGCCGAGGCGCTGGAGCTCCTCGTACTCCATGCCGCGGTAGTCGCCGCGAGCGGCTACGGCACACATCTCGTCGTACAGCTCCGGCCACGCCACCGCGCGCCGGCGGTAGCAGAAGCGGACGAACTCGACCGCCTCCGCGTCGGGATCGACGACGTCCGCCGGGCCGACGATAGCTACCGGACCGACGATCGCCCCAGCGCCGACGACGGCTCCGGGCCTGCCGATGAGACGCTCTTCTCCTGTCTCGGGCAGTGCGTTGCCCAGCCGCTCTATCGACACCCTCTCCCACCTTCCGGGCGCGCCGAAGCGCCCCCGCGTTAAGACGATCCATACAAGTCCGTCGGCGCAGCACGATGGCCGACGCACAACGACACTCTCAGCCCGTTCGGAGACGTCCGCAGACCCCTGGGCTATCCCTCTCACGCCACCTCAGAGCACGGTCCGGGTGGCTCCCGAGATGATACGGCCGACCCTCAGCGGGGCGCTAGGGCGTCGTCCACGAAGTTGTCCACGAGCTTGTCCACATCGACTGGTCGTGGTTGCATCTGATGACGCTCGGCAGGTTCCGGGTGGGCCACAAGGGACTCGCTTCGATCGCTCAGCCGGCGCGAGCGGCCAAGATGCCAAGGCCGGGCTTGGATGTCAGCTGCCAACGACAATCATCACCCAGCTCAAGGCCGCCGAAGGAATCCTCGACCAGCATCAGGTTGCCGTCCAGATCGAGCCAGTCGACCTCGCTGGCCACCATCGCGCCAGCGGCCACGCCGATGCTGGATTCGATCATGCAGCCGAGCATCACCTTCATGTCCAGCTCGCGCGCCTGGCGGATCATGCGCAGCGCGGGACCGATGCCGCCGCACTTGGCCAGCTTGACCACGACGCCATCGACCACGCCCTGGAGCATCGGCAGGTCCTCGGGGAAGACGGCCGACTCGTCGGCCATGATGGGCAAGCTCGAGCGCTCTTTCAGCCAGCGCAGTTCCGGCAGCATACGTGCCTTGAAGGGCTGCTCGATCAGCTCCACGCCGAGCCGGTCGAGTTCGGGGATGAGCGCGGCCGCCTGCTCCGGCTGCCAACCGGTGTTGGCATCGACGCGAAGTGGGCCACTGAAGACCGCCCGCACCGCTTCGAGCGTCTCGATGTCGGCTGGTCCGCCGACCTTGATCTTGAGAGCCGGGAAGTGAGCGGCCTCTCGCGCGCGCTCGGCCACCGTGGCCGGCTCATCGATGCCCAGCGAGTAGTCGGTGGGAGGCACGTCGTCGGAGGTGCCCAGGAGCTGCCAGACTGGCAGGCCCAGGTGCTTGCCGGCGATGTCGTGGAGCGCCATGTCGATGGCGGCTTTGGCACCACCGTGGTTGCCCAGGGCGTCGGTCATCAGGTCGGCCGAACGCTCCAACCAAGCCAGCACCTTGGGCGGCTCATCCGGTAGCGGGCCCAGCTGCTCAAGTGTCCCCACCAGGCGCGGCAGCACGGCCTCGACGGTCCCGAGGGTCTCGCCGTAGTAGGCCAGCGAGTTGCTCTCACCCAGGCCCTCGACGTCGTCGTGCCGTAGGCGCGACACCACGATCTGCGAGGAATCCGGGTCCTCCGTGCGGGCGATCCTGAACGGGACGCGAAGGGAGAGGGCCATGACCTCGGTGTCAAGCTGGAACGTCATGGGGCATCTCCTTCGAGCGAGGCGCGGAGCTCGGCAAAGAGTCGCTCCGGGCCGAAACGATATGGGTCATCGACGGGCAATCCGGTTTCGACGGCGACCTGTTCGATCTCCGCTCTTGCGTCCGCGTCGGATAGCAGCGCGGTGTTGAGGGCGATGGCCGCCACACGTGACGGCGCAACGGCATTGGCCACCAGTTCGTAGAGGCGGATGTTGTCCGCCAGCGACAGGGTGGGCGAAGCGACACCGGTGTTCTGCTCCCAACCGAAGTGGCCACTTCGGCCAGGCTGATGCACCAGCACCATGGCGTGCGGCGTGGTGCCGTGGACCAGGCCCAGGGTGACGGCCGAATAGGCGGGATGGTCGAGGGAGCCCTGTCCCTCGACGAAGATCCAATCGCCCATCTGCTCCGCCTGCTCGACGAGCCACTCCGCGGTGCCGTTGATGAAGTCGCTGATGACGCGATCGACCGAGACACCCCAACCTTCGATCATGATGCCGGTCTGGCCGGTGGGCACGAAGGCCGTCGAGAGACCGGCTGCCTGCGCTGCACGACGGAGCTCCAGGGCCACGGTCATCTTGCCGATGGCGCAGTCGGTGCCGACGGTAAGGATCACGTGCTTGCCGGGGCCGTGCTTGCGCCCCATGGCCACTTCGTGGCGCTCCGGAGGGCGCCGATGGTCGATGAGCTCGACGCCATGCGTCGCCGCGAGGGCCGTGAACTCGGGGTCGTCCGAGACGAACTCGTGCAGGCCGCTGACGATGTCGAGGCCATGCTCGATGGCGTCGGCGACGATGGCCCGCCACTCGGGTGGGATCTTGCCGCCCTGAGGTGCGGTGCCGATGAGGAGTGCCGACGGCCCCAGTGGCAAGGCCGCGCCCAGCGTGGCCACGATGGGCGCGGCGTGCTCCTGGCCCAGCCATTCGGCGACGTCGCGCCCGGCGCGGGTACTGTCCAGCACCGCCACGATCGGATCGCGGCCGTACTTGATGACACCCATGGCGGTCTTGGAGCCGGGCTCTCCGAACTGCCCTTCCGCCAGCACCACATATCGACGACGGTTCTCAGCGTCCACGAGCGGTCATTCTCTGCATGGTCCGACTGTAGCGAAGTCACTCCGCGGCAGATAGAAGTACGCCCCCGGGGCGCGGTCCGGGGGCGTGGGGATGTTCGCTGGTACCGCATACCGGATTCGAACCGGTGATCTCCGCCTTGAGAGGGCGGTGTCCTGGGCCTCTAGACGAATGCGGCTTGTTGCCGGATTAGGTTAGCCGACCTTCGGCGAGTCTGTCCACCAGCGCGTCGTCCACCTGCGTGTGCCCGCGTAGGTCGCACCGTCGCCCGCCGTCGCCCGCCGTCGCAAGCCTGGCCCGCTTCGTAGTCGCGGCGCGCGCACCCGGCTCCCGAGGCGATCGATCCCGCCACGCGGCGCTGGGGCACCCCCTTCGTGGCCGCGCTGGATTCCTGGTCAGATGTGGCCGCTGGTTCCGTTAGGGCTGGTTTCCGAGCGGCAGGGTTGTGCTCGATCGCATCCGTATCCACATTGGCTGCATATCCGGCACTTCTGACCGTTCCGTATGGATGGCTATGCAGACCGCTCGGGGCTGAACCAGCAGATTCGTGCCTAACGGCGCGAGGCCCGTCAAATGGCGAAGAAGTGAGCCGTCGGCCACCGCCCGGAGCACGCGGCGGCAGGTGTGGCCAAGGCGCGGTGGGCGCTGTCCACAGTGACAGGCCACCCTACAAGCGGTGGTGCTCCAGGAACGAGCGGATGGTGTCGGCGACCTGAACGAAGGCCTCCTCGCCGAGCACGGCACCGTAGTGTGAATGCGCTCCGAAGGGCTGGTATTCCGCTCCCAGCCACTCGGCCAATCGGGCGCAGTCGGCCTCGGCGAACTGGCGGTCCAGCCCAGCGCCGACCACGAGCGAGGGTACGTCGGGCAGCTTGTCTCGATCGATGTAGACACCGGCCAGCATCTGCCGACGGGCAGCACCGCTCTCAGCGCCGAGTAGGTGCTGGATGCGACGCACGTCGGCCAGCGTCAGGTCCGGGTTCTGTCGTTGCACCTGCTCGTCACCGCCGGCCCAGTCGATGAGCTCGGCCTGGTAGAAGGCCGGAACCAGACGGATGACGTGTGACGGCGGCACCGGGCGCAGAGGCGCCGGTATGGCCGGGCTGATGAGGATGAGCGCATCGATCTGGTGGGATTGGGCCAGCTTCATCGCCAACAGGCCGCCAAGGCCATGACCGACGATGACGGCCGGACGCTCGAGCGCCTCGAAGCCTGCCACCGCATCTTCAAGATACGTCTCGAAGTCGAGTTCCTCGATGGGTGCCGTCTGCGACCAGAAGTGGGCCCGCAAGTTGAGAGCATGCCCCTCCCAGCCGCGCTGTGCGAAGTACCGCAGATACGCCTCCCACAGCCAGGAGCCGCCCAGCTCACCGTGGAGGTAGTACAACGGTCGCCGGCGTGATCGGCGCTCGGGCAGCCAGGACTCGACATAGAGCCCGCGCTCCTCGAGCACGATCTCATCCTTACGCACGGGCTTGCCCGGCGGGCGACCGAGATCCGTTCGGTCACCACCTCGCCCGTTCCCGGCGATGGCAGCTGCTCCCTTCGGAAGGTCTGGGTCCATCCTGTAGCTCTCCCCTCTACCCGAGGCCGGCTCTCTTACCATTCGAGTGGGCTGAGCAGGAGCCCGGTCGGCGCCTTGGGGTCGAAGTAGGTCGACTTCTGCGGCATGACCTCGCCGGCCCCGGCTACCAAGGCGATGGCCGCTGGCGGCATCTCGTGGAGCAGGAAGGCGGCAGATGCCTCCTCGCCAGCAACCTGTGTGGTCGCGATGGTGGCGTCCTTGACGTACCAAAGCCGGCCCTCGGCCGCCATGGTGGCAGCGTCATCGCCATAGGCGTGCTCGATGATCACGCTGAGCGCGTTGACGTCCAGCCCCCTGGAGCCGACCGAGAGGCTCGCATCGAGGCTCGCCTCGACCGCAGCACGATCGACGGTCAGGATGGCTGCCAAGCCACGCGTGAACAGGCCGATGCGGCCGGTGCCGGTCGCCCCCGACTCGAACTCGACCGGCTCAGCCATGCGAACCAACAGCGTCTCGAGGTCCGGCAACCGCTCGACCGCCACGAACGACGTCACTCGCACCAGCAGATCCTCGCCGCAGGGAAACCCGCGGATGACGCGGTGCGTCGGCAGCGCCGCTGGAGACTGGTCGAGTGGGTAGATGAGCGCCAGCAGGTAGTCCCAAGCTGGATCAGCCACGGCATCTGGATCGACCGCGTGGTCGGCGCGGTACTTCAGCGCCGTCTCGTAGCGATGATGTCCATCGGCGATCGTCAGCGGCGCGCCCGACATCAGGTCCAGCACCGGCTTGGCCGCGGCGGCGTCACGGATCCAGAGCCGGTGACGCACCCCGTCGGCGGTCGTCACCTCAACGTCCGGCGCGCCCTCGGTGAGCGCCAACAGGGCCGCAGCGGTCGCTGCCGGATCCGACCCGGCCAGAAAGACGAGCGGGCTGCTGTTGAGGCGTGTGGCCTCGAGCAGCGCATAGCGATCGGCCTTGGGCCCGCCATGGGTCTTCTCATGCGGCAGCACACCCCCGTCAGGACCGTACTCCTCGAGACGGAGGCGGCAGAAGAGCCCGGTCGCGCGTCCTTCACGACCTCCGCCATCGGTCCAGCGCATCTCGTGGATGGTCACGGTCGGCTCAGCGTCCTTGACCAGGACCCCAGCCTCGCGCCACTCGGCGAGGGTGGCTGCGGCCGTTGCGTAGTCGTTCGCGCCCGCCGTGCCGAGGTCGGCCGGCAGCTCGACCCGCACGATGTTGTGCGGGTCCCGATCGAGCAGCGCCAGACGATCAGCGGGACTGATGATGTCGTAGGGCGGCGCGAGCACCGCCGAGAGGTCATCGACGGACGCGTCGAACCGCAATGCGCGGAATGGACGGAGTCTGGGCACGCGGGAATGGTAGCGACGATAAGCGAATTGGGCCGAGACGAGGCCCGCGACGGCTCAGGACAGCCCGGGACAGCTTCCCGGTGACGCCACGGTCGCCGTCGAGGCGTACCTCGAAACACCGCGATGGTGCGGCTGTGGCTAGGCTAGCGGGGTGATGTCTGTGACCCGAGCCATCCTGCTGCTGGTGATGCCCTTGCTCCTCGGCGGCTGCTACTCGCTGGCGGAGCCGTCGTTCGACCCCGGTGACCAACGCGACGTGGTGCAGTCGATCGCACGCCGCGGCATCGTCATCAGCCAGCCGCTGACCGGGGAGACTGCCTGCGATGATCCCGACCTGGTGGGCAACTCCACCTACCTGACGGCACGCATGCCCGACGAGGAAATACCGCGCGATGTCTACATCCATGCGTACCGTGAGAAGTTCTGGGGACAGTCGATCGATGAAGTCGACCGCTGCATGGCCGAGTACGCGGCGGCCCACCCCGATTCGCAGATCCGTCGCTTCGACATCCCCACCTTCCGCGTGTTCGGGGCCGACTGGTCAGACGAGCTGACCGAGCAACTCACGAAGGCGTTCGAAGAGTCGTCACAGGCGGGCAAGCCCGGATGACACCGCCGAGGCGCGCATGACACCGTCCAGCCCCCGATGACACCGTCGGAACCTGACGTCAGCAGCCGCCAGAACCCTCGCTTCAAGGCCGCCCATTCGCTACGCGACGCACGAGAGCGCCGCGCGCGCGGCCACATCCTTGTCGATGGTGCCCGGGAGATCGGCCGCGCCCTCGACGCCGGCGTCCCGCTCATCGAAGCCTGGGTCGCCATCGACCGCGTCCGCAGTGACGTTGCCAGGGCGCTGCTGCCCAGGCTGGCCAGCAGCGGAGAGCTGATCGAGGCCACACCAGAACTGCTGGCGCGCCTGGCCTACGGAGAGCGCGACGAGGGCATCGTAGCGGTATTCCAGATGCCACCGACCGACCTGGCGCGGCTCGCGGACCCGCTGCCGGAGCGACCCCTTATCGCGGTCGTCGAGCAGGTGGAGAAGCCGGGCAACCTGGGAGCGCTGCTGCGTTCAGCCGACGGCGCCGGCGTGGACGCGGTCATCGTGGCCGACGCGGTGTCAGACATCTGGAACCCCAACGCCATCCGTGCCAGCCTGGGCACCATCTTCAGCTTGCCCCTTGCGGCCTGCACATCGGCCCAAGCCCTGGCCTTTCTGCGCCAGCACGGCATCGGCGTCCTGACCGCCCGCGTCGAAGCCGCGCTCGAGTACGACTCGGTCGACCTCACCGAACCGATCGCGCTCGTGGTGGGCGCCGAGACGGCGGGCCTCAGCGAAGCCTGGTCGGGCGACGGCGTGACGCCGCTGAGCATCCCCATGCTGGGCCTCGCCGATAGCCTGAATGTCTCGGCCAGTGCGGCCGTACTCTTCTACGAGGCCCGGCGCCAACGCCGCGCCACCGACCGCTAGCGCACACACTGGAGGGAACACCCATGGCCACCACCACGCTCTTCGTCGAGTTCGACATCAAACCCGGCCACCTCGATGCGTTCAAGGCTGCTGCCGCGGCACTCTTCGCCAAGACGCAGGAGGAGCCTGACACCCTGCGCTACGACTACTTCCTCGCCGCCGACGGCACCAGGAACGTCAACGTGGAGGTGTTCAAGGATGCCGACGCGTTCGTCTTCCACAATCGCAACGTGGCCGACCTGGTGCCGGCGCTGTTCTCCAACACGGAGAACCTGCGCATCTCGGTCATGGGCGACGTCAATGCGGATCTCTGGGCAGAGCTGGCAGACATCGAGACAGCCCACTACGAGTACCTCGGCGGCATCTCCCGCTAGGTAATCTGGATGGCTACTCCGTTGACTGCGTAGCTAGGCTCATCACCGCGACGTGCCGTTGCCGCGGACCGTCGAGCTCAAGGAAGACGACGCGCTGCCAGGTGCCTACGTCCAGCCGTCCGTTCGTGATGGGCAGCAACAGCTGACCACCGATGAAGCTCGAGAGCACGTGCGACTGGGCATTCCCGGGGTTCCATGTCTCGTGCTGCCACGGTCCATAGGACTCGACGAGGCCGGCCGCCACCCGCTCGTAGTCGGCGAACATCTCCGAGCCCGATTCGCCAAGGAAGATGGCCGCCGTGGTGTGCTCGACCGACGCCAGCAGCAGGCCGTCGGGCCAGGCACGGGAGGCGAAGAGGTGCGTCACGTCGATAGCCTGCGTGTGCCGGCTCGTCGAGAGATCGAAGCGAAGCATGCGTGGCAACGCTACACGCGGTCGAGGACGACAACCTGGCCCAGGTGCCGGGGCTCTTCAGGGTCGCAGCCGCGGCGGACGGCGATGCCCAGCGCCAGCGCCTGCAGGACGTGCAGGACGAGCGGCAGTCGGGCGATCTCATCGAGATCGGCAGCCGGTCCGTCGGGACCCAGCGCCCATGTCGTGGCGCCCAGCGCCGCGGACTCATCGACCACACGTCGCTCATCCTCCTCGGTCTCGCCACCGAGGATGCCGACCACCAGCATGCCCGGCTCGCATACCGAGATGGGCCCGTGGCGGAACTCGTAGGGATGGAACGCGGAGGCCGGCACCTGCCCCGTCTCGGTCGCCTTCAGCACCGCTTCATTGGCGAGACCGAAGGCGGCGCCGCCACCAAGCACCACCAGCCGCGACGGGTTGGCAGCGGCCAGCTCGAAGGCCCGCTCGATATAGGGCGCCAGCCCCTCCCAGCGCGATGGGATGGCATCGAGATCGGCGGCGAAGGCGTCGGCGCCAAGGCGCGCAGCCAGGCGCATGAGCAGCGCGGTCTGGGAGGCGAATGAGCGCGTCATCACGATGGCTTCCTCGTCCCCTTCCGGCACGGCCAGCGTTGTGTCCGCCAGGCCCGCGATAGGCGACTCGGGACGGCAGGTGACCGCCAGGGCGTACTGCCCGCGATCGCGGGCAGCCTTGATGACCTCCAACGCCTCGGTGGTGGAGCCGGAGCGCGAGACCACGATGACCGGCTGGTCGGCCAGGGCCGGCCCGGCGAAGACCGCGTCCGGTCGCAGCAGGACTTCCGAGAGCGGCTGTGCTTCAGCGGGCAGCTGCCCGTGGGCTCGCATGGCGAAGGCCGCCACCTGTGCGATGTAGAACGAAGATCCGGCACCGGTGATGACGATGCGCGCGGCACCGTCGAGACGGTCGACGATGTCCTGCGACGCTGAGCGAGCCACTTCGAGGGCGGCGGCGATGGCCTCGCCACCGGTGCTGGCTTCTCGCCAACCCGTGGTGGACTCGACGCGCGTTCGGACGTCGGCGGCGGTGAGTGACTGGGGCGCGGTCATAGCAGCTGCTCCTTGTGACTGGTCAGGCTTCGCGCAGCTCTACCGAATAGCGATAGCGGTCGGCGCGCAGGATGGATTGGCAGAATTCGATGATCAGGCCGTCGGCGTCGTAGGTCGTGCGCTCGACCTGCAGTGCGGGGCTGCCAGTCACACCACCGAGTGCCTCGGCCTCATCATCGTTCATCAGGATGGGCTGGAAGGCCTCCCGAGCACGCGTGGGTCGCACTCCGTAGGTGATCGTCAGCGTGTCGTAGAGCCGGCGACGGGTGAAATCGACCTGCTCCAGTCCGGCGAAGCGTGCTGCCGGCAAGTAGCTGGTCTCGGTCACGATGGGCTCCTCGTCGGCCAGACGGATCCGGCGCAGGGCCACCACTGCAGCGCCGCGTGAGACTTCCAGTGCGGCGGCCACGTGCTCATCCGCCTTCTCCACGCGCAGGCTTCGCACGCGAGTTCCCGGCTTCATGCCATGGCTCTCGATCTCCCGGCTGTAGCTATAGAAACCGCCCAGTCGGTGCTCCAGCGCGGCCTTGCGCACGTAGGTCCCCAGGCCACGCCGAATCTCTACCTGTCCCTCGGCCACCAGACCAGCCAGCGCTTGCCGCACGGTGGCACGGCTGACCCCGTAACGCGACATGAGCTCCTGCTCGGTCTCCAGTTGGCCGCCCGGCGCCAACTCGCCACTCTGGATGCGGTCACGCAGGTCCGTCTGGATACGTCGATACAAGGGCAGGCCCTGAGCCTCGTCCATCATGGTCTCCTCCTCGTGGACACACCTGGGGTCGCCCGCCGCGTGAGAGCCATCCCTAGCCCTTCAGCCCGCTGATGGCGATCCCGCGCACGAAATACTGCTGAGCGATGACGAAGAGCAGCACCATGGGGATGATGCTGACGACGGTGCCGGCCATCATCTCTGGCCACTTGCCGACGTACTGGCCCTGGAAGAACGCCAGGCCCACGGTGGTGGTGTAGTCGGGCAGGTCGCGCAGGTAGATGAGCGGGTTGATGAGGTCGTTCCAGCTCCACATGAAGGTGAAGATGGCGAGGGTCGCCAGGACCGGCTTGGCCAGCGGCAGGTAGATGTGCCGGAAGATGCCCCAGGGGCTAGCCCCGTCGACCCGGGCCGCGTCGGGCAACTCGCGTGGGATGGTCAGGAAGAACTGGCGGATCAGGAAGATGCCGAAAGCGCCGCCCAGGAAGGCACCGATCCAGAGCGGCTCCTGGGTCCCGATGAAGTTGCCGCTGTCACTGAAGGGGTCGGGCAGCGTGCGGTAGAGGATGAAGTTGGGAACCAGCACCACCTGGAAGGGGATGATCAGGGTGGCCATGACCAGGGCGAACAGCAGACCCTTGGCGCGGAAGCGCAACACCGCGAAGGCGAAGGCCGCGAGGGAACAGCTGATCAGGATACCGACCGTATTCAGGGTCGCGATCTTGAAGGAGTTCAGGAAGAAATCACCGAAGGTGACCCCGGGGAGCGCATTCCACATGCGCTCGTAGTTCTCGAAGTGCAGGCCCGAGGGGAAGGACAGCATGGGCGAGCTGAAGACTTCGGCTCGGGTCTTGAGCGAGGTCGTGATCATCCAGACGAAGGGCACCAGCATGATCACGCCACCGACGATGAGGATCAGGTAGAGCCAGAGCAGGCGAAGGCGCTTGCGGGCCATCACCGAGCGGTCAGAGCGCGGGCGCCTGGCGTCGATCCCCGCGGCTGACGTCGCCCTCACTGGTAGTGCACCCAGCGGCGTTGCAGACGAAAGTAGAAGTACGTCAACGTGGCGGCGACGACGAACAGCACCCAGGCCGCGGCGCTGGCCTGGCCCATGCGGAAGAAGCGGAAGCCTTCCTCGTAGATGAAGTAGACCAGGGTGATGGTGGCTTCGGTGGGTGGTCCCGGTCGCGCCAGGATGTAGACCTGGTCGAACACTTGCATGGCACCGATGAAGCTCAGGATGCCGGTGAAGAAGATGCTCGGAGTCAGCAGCGGCAGCGTCACGTTGCGGAAGCGCCCCCAACGGCCGGCGCCGTCCACGTCGGAAGCGTCGTAGTACTCCCGTGGGATCGCCTGCAGACCGGCCAGGAAGATGATGATGTTGACACCCAGGCCCTGCCAGATGCTCATCACGATGATGGCCGGCATGGCCCAGAAGGGATCGGATACCCAGCGCTGGGGCGGAACACCGAAGATGCCGGTCAGCGCGTTGAGCAGTCCGCCCTGGGGCGAGTAGATCCAGAGCCACACCAGGCCCACGGCCACCGCCGAGGTCACCAAGGGCAGGAAGTACATGGTGCGGATCCAGGCGATCCCGCGGATGGCCTGGTCCAGACCGAGGGCGATGGCCAGGGCGATGAGCATGCCGACGGGCACGGAGAGCAGCGTGTAGAAGGCGGTGTTCTGCATCGCCTTCCAGAAGCGCGGGCTCTCGGCGAGCGCCGTGAAGTTGTCGAGACCCACCCACTGCGGCGGGGTCAACAGGTCCCAGTCGGTCAGGCTGATCCCCAGCGTGGCAAGGATGGGTCCCGCTGAGAGGACCGCCAGGCCCAGGATGGTGGGAGCCAGGAAGAGCCAGGCCCAGCGACTCTCCCCATGTAGAGGGCTGCGCGAACTGTTGGTTCGCCCCTCGAGGGGCGAACCAACTCCCTGGGCGCCCTGTCCGGTGGAGGTACCCTCCACCACGGGACTGCCGGAGATCCTCACGATCGGCTCACGGCTGTGGCCACGGCGACGGAGGGAACCAGCGCCATGGCCGAGGTCTTCCGATCCCGGCTACTGCTGTGCAGCCAGGATCTCGTCAAGCTGTCCGATGACCGAATCGATCGCCTCGCGGGCGGTCTTGTTGGGGGCATTGAACAGGTTGGTATCCAGCTCGTTCTGGAGGATGGTGCTCCATTCCGAGTAGCCCGCGAACGACGGCTTCAAGTGAGCATGCTCGAGCATGGCCGCCATCACGTCCGAGCCTTCGAACGCGGATGCGTAGCTACCCTCGAGGACCGACTTGTCGACCGGTAGCGCGACCTTCCCCTGCATCAGCATCTCCTGGGCCTCAGGACCCACCAGCCACTTGACGAACTCCCACGCAGCATCGGGGTTCCTGGAGCTCGCCGAGACGACTGCCCCGGTGGGGTTGAGGCTGGTGGCATGCCCTGCTGTACCGGCCGGCAAGGGTGCGATGCCGAAGTCGATGCCGGCGGCCGTGTGCGTGGGCACGAGCCACGAACCATTGGCTTCCATCGCGGCCAGGCCCTGCTCGAAGGCATCGCCAGTCTCGGCGAACAGGTCGGGCGTAGCCATGATCTTGTACTTGTAGATCAGGTCCTGCAGGAACTGCAAGCCGCCCACCGCTTCGTCGCTGCCCAGCAGCGTCTGGGTGCGATCATCGGAGATGATCTCACCACCGTTCTGCCAGACGGCTTCGCTCCAGAAGTTCTCCATGTCGGTGGTCTCGGTATAGAAACCCCACTGCTCGGGCAGGCCGTCCCCGTTCTCGTCGATGGTCAGCTGCTGCCCCACCTCGACCAGCTTGTTCCAGTCCCAGGTCTCGTCCGGATAAGGGATGCCGGCGGCATCGAACATCGTCTTGTTGTAGAAGAGCGGGACCACGTTGAGATCGCGAGGCAGGCCGTATTGACCGCCGTCGGTGGTGGTGAAGTGGGCCACTCCGGCGTCGGCGAGGGCGGAGACATCAAAGCCATCGGCGGCGATGTACGGTTGCAGGTCGAGCAGCACGCCACGGGACTGGTAGTCGGGGAATATGGGGCCATCCATGGCGAAGACGTCGGGTGCATCGCCGCCGGCGATGCTGGTTTGGAGCCCGGTCCAATAGGCATCCCAGTCCGAGACCGTGACCTCCACGTCGATGTCGGGATGCTCCGCCTCGAAAGCCTGGACCAGAGCGATCTGGCTGGCGAGCTCGGATGGATCGCCCCAGATGGCATAGGTGATCTTGCCGCTGGGCTCCTGCGCCGCCGCTGGCGCCACCAGCGCACCTACCAGCATGGCACTACCGATGAGCGCAAAGCCGGCGCGTCGGCGATTTCCTGATCGTTCGATCATCGAGCCAACCTCCTGCGTACGACCACGGCCCGTCGGCCGGGGAACATCCGGATGTCCGGATGTCCGGATGTCATCGTCGCAGGAGTGTCAAGCCTGGAGCCAGCCGGGCAGCCACTCGGCCTCGGCCTCGATCAACTCGTCGGTCAGCCGCCAGGTCTCGTCCAGGCTCAGACGTGCCATGATCTGGGGATCCTGCATGACCGCGTGATAGATGGCCTCACGATCCTGGTCCAGGGCTGCCCGCACGGTCAAAGCCTGCGTATCCACGGCCGGACCGATGTAAGCACTGCACTGGGGCGGCAAGGCTCCAGCATGCACCGGCCAGACCCCGGTGCCATCGACCAGACAGGTGACCTCGACGCACGCGTCGGCGGCCAGGTTGGCGATCAGCGATCCATCGTTCATCACATTGCCCACGATGCGAGCGGGCTCGCTGGTCAGCAGTGAGTGGATGATCACCGCGGCGTACTCGCCGCTCTGCTCGATCTCGAAGGGCTCGCCGGCGTCGAGCCGTCGCTTGGTCTCAGCGTACTCATCGAGGTTGTGGGCGACGCGATCGAGGTATTCCCCGATGGGGATGTGATAGCGCTCCACAGCATCTCCCTTGGGGATGAACCAAGGGTTGTATTCGGCGTGGTGCTCGGACGATTCAGTAGGGTAGTAGCCGAGCCGGGAGAAGAGTTCCGCCCGTACCAGGTCGTCATCGGGCACCCGACCCTCGGCCACGAACGATCGCAGCTCGGGATAGAGGTCGCGGCCACGGTGCTCGAGTCGCAGCAGGAAGGCCAGGTGGTTGACCCCCGCCGAGACGTAGTCCATCTCCTCGCGCGGCAGGCCCAGGTAGCCCGCGAGGGTGTCGATGGTCCAGAAGACGGAGTGACACAGCCCCACGGTCCTGATCCCGCTGCGCTCGGCAACGGCCCGCACCAGCATGCCCATGGGGTTGGTGTAGTTCAGGAACCAAGCATCGGGGCACACCTGTTCCATGTCGTGCACGATGTCGAGCACGACCGGGATCGAGCGCAGTCCGCGCATCACGCCACCCACGTTGATGGTGTCGTTGATGGTGTAGCGGAGCCCGTAGCGCGCCGGGATGTCGAAGTCGATCTGGGTCGCTCGGGCGCCACCAACCTGGATGGTGTCGATGACGAAGTCCGCTCCCTCGAGTGCAGCACGTCGATCGAGATGGCCCTCGATGGCCGGTGAGGCGCCAAGGGCCGAGGCTGTCCAGGCCGCCATCCGCTCAGCCGTGCGAAGGCGATCGGCATCGATGTCGTGCAGCACGATGGTGGCCTCACGCAACTCCGGGTAGACCAACATGTCGCCCAGAAGATTGCGGGTGAATTCGACGCTTCCAGCGCCAACCAGCACGATACGCGTCATCGATCGTCTCCCTCCAGCGCTTCAGCCGGTGCCGTTCCGGCAGCCGACACGATGCTTGCCGCATGAGATACGGACGTCCGTACCTCGGGCGATGGTAGCATCGACACGGTGGCCCACCGCTGAAGCTGCCGTTCACACCACAAGGAGGATGCTGCCGTGAGGCTCGGCACACTTCGCGGCCTGGACGCCTGTGCCTCCGACCGCGGCACGTTCTCGATCCTGGCGCTCGACCATCGCAACAACCTGCGCAGGCTGCTCGGACCGGACGATCCAGATGCCGTCACCTACGAACGGATGGTGGAGGTCAAGCAGGCCGTCGTGCGCGCCATCGCCGGCACGGCCAGCGGCATCTTGCTGGACCCCGAACTGGGCGCCGGTCCGGCGGTCGCCGACGGCTCGCTACCTCCCGGTTGCGGCCTGCTGGTGTCGGTGGAAGAGACGGGCTACGAGGGCCCCTCTACGGCGCGGCATAGCCGTCTCATGCCGGGTTGGGGTGTCACCCAGATCAAGCGCATGGGCGCCGACGCGGTGAAGCTGTTGCTCTACTACCACCCTGACGCCGAGAGGGCGGAGGACCAGGAGCGGTTGCTCATCGAGGTGGCCGAGTGGTGCGCCGATGTCGACATCCCTCTCTTCCTGGAGACCCTTGGCTTCGCGCTCCAGGAGGGGGCGACGCTGACCGATGATGCGCGACGCGATGTGGTGGTGCGCACGGCGCGACGCCTCACCGCCCTCGGTGGCGACGTGCTCAAGTGCGAGTTCCCCTTCGACGCCTCGGTCACGGACCGCACGCGCTGGAAGGAGGCCTGTGCCGAGCTGGACGAGGCAACAGCCATCCCATGGGCCATCCTCTCGGCCGGCGTCGACGACGCCACCTTCGAGGCACAGACGGAGATCGCCTGCGCCGCCGGCGCCTCGGGCGTGCTGGTCGGCCGCTCGGTGTGGAAGGAAGGCGCCAACATGGTCGGGGCGGAGCGCGACGCCTGGCTGGCATCGGTCGGTGTCGCTCGCATGCAACGGCTGGTCGACATCGTCGAAAGCGAGGCGCGTCCCTGGCGAGAGCGCTCGCCTCTCCTTGAGCATGTCGTGCTGGCCGAGGGCTGGTACACCGACTACCCAGGCAACGTGAGTGACTGACACGCCGCCGACCCGGGCACCTGAGCGCGAGACCGACCTCTACGTCATCGGTGACGTCAATCCGGACATCCTCGTCATCGGTGATGACGTGGTGCCCGAGTTCGGCCAGGTCGAGAAGTATGTCGGCACCATCCGCTTGACCGTGGGTGGCTCGTCGGCCATCACTGCCTGCGGAGCGGCGCGATTGGGCTTGCGCGTGGCGCACGGCGGCATCGTCGGTGATGACATGCTGGGCCATGCCATCCTCGAAGCCCTCCGCGACCGCGGTGTCGATACCTCGACCGTCTCGGTGGAGCCGGCCATCCCTACCGGTGCCACGGTGCACCTGGGCAAGGGCGACCAGCGCGCCATGCTGACCGCGACCGGCACCATAGACCGGCTGCGCGCACAAGACGTGCCGCGTGAGATCCTCTCGCAGATCCGACACCTCCACGCCGGTTCCACGGCCATCCAGCCGCGTTTGCGCCCCGGTCTGCCGGCGCTGTTCCGCGAAGCTCGCGCCGCTGGAGTGACGACCTCTTTCGACACCAACTGGGATCCCGACCGGCGCTGGGAGGGCATCGACCCGATGCTGGCGGAGGCGGACATCTTCCTGCCCAACGAGCGCGAGGCGGCGCTCATCTCGGGCGTCATGGATCCGCTTGAGGCCGCCGCTGCGCTCATCGCCCGAGCCCAGGATGCCGGCCGCTCCGCCGATGCGGCTCCACTGACGGTAGTGGTGAAGCTGGGCGCAGACGGTGCGCTGGCCGTGCGTGGCGATGAGGCCCTGCGGCTCCCGGCCGACCAGGTCGAAGTGGTCGATTCGACCGGTGCCGGCGATGCCTTCGATGCCGGCTTCCTCTACGGCTTCCTCGACGGTCGACCGCTGGGGGAGGCATTGGCCCTGGCGGTGGCCTGCGGCACGCTCTCCACGCGCGCCATCGGTGGCGTCGACGGCCAAGCCACCCTCGCCGAAGCAGAGGCGCTCCTTTAGCTCAGGGCAACTGGCAGTCGTTCAGGGCAGGAAGCGGCTCGTTCGCGCCCGCAGCCAGACGTTGCAGCCGATGAAGCCCTCGGCCGCCGCGACGCCGCACTGGAGCCCGCGGTACCTCGACACCGTGCGCACCTGCTCGAGCATGTCGACATCGTCGTGGTCGGCCAGCCAGGCCAACTGGCTCTGGTGCTGCGCCAGCATGGCCAGCTTGGACTCGAGGAAGTCGGAGATATCGACGAACTCGGTGGGCACGAAGTCGTTGCCGGACACGGTCTCCATGTAGGCCAACGCCGGCACGTCGGCCAGGTGCGGCGAGGAAGTCTCGAACAGTGGGAGCGTGGCCAGGAAGCTCGAGTCCAGCGCCAGCCGCGAGGCCTCGACGTGGTCGGTCATGTAATCGTTGGGAGCGTGGGCCAGCACCACGTCTGGCCGCGACACCCGGATGGCCTCGACCGTCAGCTCCCGTTGACGAGGGTCGGACGCGTCGACCTCGCCGTCGGCCACACCCAAGGCCAGGTACCCGGCACCGATCACCTCCGCGGCCCGGCGTGCTTCGAGGTCGCGGATCTCCGCGATCTCGTCGCGGGTGTGCTCGTACGAGCCGCGGTCACCGCGCGCCACGTGGCACATCGTCACGTCGTGCCCCTCGGCGGCATATCGGGCCAGCGTGCCCGCGCACAGGATCTCCAGGTCGTCGGGGTGGGCGCCGATGGCCATCACACGCATGCTCGTCTCCTCTGCGGTCGACTGGGGCGGTCGACTCAGGCTTCTTCGCGCTCGATCTGGCGACGCGTCGCGGGGGTGCGCCTGGGCGCCGGGACGTCGGAGGCACCCTCCACGAAGGAGGCCTCACGCGCCCATGCCGCGGCCTGCTCCTGCTGCTCCAGCGAGAGGATGCCGTGGCGGGCCAGCGACGCCATCTCATCGCGGATATAGGTGTTGAGCATCTCCGGGCCGTCGGTGTTGATGGTGTAGCGCACACCGTTCTGGTGGAACGTGTCGATGATCCAGGCGAACTCGTCCCAGCCCGACACGACGCGGGAGTTGAGGTTGCTGGTGGGGCACAGCTCCAGGGTGATGCCGCGTTCTCGGATCATGCCCATCGTCTTCTCGTCATAGGCCGACTTGACGCCGTGGCCAAGGCGATCTGGCTCGAGGTGGCGGATGACCTCGGCGACCTCTTCTACCGGGCCCGACTCACCGGTATGCACGGTGATGCCAAGGCCGTGCTGGCGTGCGCGTCGGAAGGCGGCCTTGTAGTGCGCCGGGTCGAAGGTGGCCGACTCCGGGCCGGCGATATCGATGCCGACCACGCCGCGATGGCGGTAGGCGATGGCCTTCTCCACGATGATCTCGTTGAGGTGTTCGGGAAACGCGCGGTCGAGGCAGAGGATGAGGCCGGGCTTGATGGGGTACTCGAGGGTGGCCAGGTCCATGCCGCGGATGGCGGCGCTGATGATGTGGTCCAGGTCCTGCTCGCCGCCACGGTTTCGCTTCATGGGATTGAAGCGCAGCTCCATGGTGGTGATGTGGTTCTTGCGGTAGGCCCCGCCGATGACCTCGTAGGCGGCACGCTCCACCGCGAGCGGGGAGGACTGGATCAGCTCCGTCCAGTGGAACAGCTGGAGGTAGCCATCAAAGGACCGCCCGCGCCGCTTGGACACGGTGATCATCTCGCGGAACTCCCAGAAGTCCTTGCTGGGCAGCCGGATGCCCTGGGAGTGGGCGATGCCCCACATGATGGCTGGCGATACGGCACCGCCAAGGTGGCAATGCAGCTCGGCCAGCGGGATCTTTCGCGAGAGGACGGACGGCACGGTCCGATGCTACCCCGTCAGTGGGCTCGGCCGGGCTCCCAGTCTGACGCCGGCGTCGGTTGCGTGAGACGGTTGTGGTTGCCGGACGGATCGCGGAACCCGGCATCGATGCCGTAGAAGCGCTCCTCGGGCGGCGCCGTGAACTCCACGCCCAGCGCGGTCAGGCGCTCGTAGTCGGCACGGATGTCCTGGGTGATCAGGAAGATACCGTTGGCCTGGCCCTTGGCCACGACCTCGCGGACCTGCTCAAGGGTAGTGGTGTCGGGGATCGGTGGACTGCTGATGGCCATCAGCACGATCGAGATGTCGGGCTGACCTGGAGGGCCGACGGCCAGCCAGCGGAAGTCGCCCATCTCGGGCACGGTGACATCAGAGCGAACTTCAAGGCCGATCTTGTCGACGTAGAAGGCCAATGCCTCGTCCTGGTCATGGACCCAGAGCATGGCGCTTGCGAACCTGATCATCGTTCCTCCTGCCGGCTGCGCGTCGGCCCATGCGGCCGATCGATGGGCTGACGCTAGCCGGCTGTGGAAGCCCTGTCTTCTCGAAACGTGCGGTTCGGCGGACGAGCGTAGGCACGCACCACGCAGGCGGGGACCTGCGCCATGCGGCTGGCGGCCGGGCGTGAGGCCCGGTAGCGCGTCGGCGACATGCCGCAGACCCGGCCAAAGCTGGTGGTGAAGGAACCGACGCTCTCCCAACCGACGCTGACCGCGATCCTCGCCACCGGCCAGTCCGTCGTGCGGAGCAGAGCCGCCGCACGCTCCAGACGGCGAGTCATGAGATAGCGGTGGGGCGGCTCGCCGAACGTGCGCCGAAACTCGCGGCTGAAGTGGGCCACGGACAGAGCAGCCTCATTTGCCAGGTCGGCGACGGTGAGCGGCTCGGCGTAGCGCGCATCGGCCAGGTCTCTGGCGCGGAGGAGATGTCGGCTGGCGTGCAGCTCGGCGACCACAGGGAGCAGTATCAGGCAGTTCACCGCGGCGCACCAGCGCCCGATACCGGTGGAAGGGCTTGACATCGGTGGCACGATGAGGACCGGACGTCCGTACGTCCTGATGTTCCGATGTGACGCCGCCGGCGGACCCGGATACATGGAGGAGGTCAGTACCCATGACCAAGCATTTCTCAGGAGTCGTGGCTCTCGGCGCCGCGGGCCTGTTGGCTGTAGCTGGCGCAGTGCCGGTGGCCGCCCAGGATCGCACCAGCATCGAGATGATCGCGGCCCAATACACCGATGCCATGCAGCCCTACTTCGATGACCTGGCAAGCCGGTTCATGGAAGCGAATCCGGACATCGACGTCACCGTCCAGGTGGTCAACTGGAATGACATCGACCAGGTCGTGACCACGCGCATCGCCACCGGCGAGCCGCCCGACATCGCCAACCTCAACTACTTCGCCGCATTCGCCGCCGACGACCTGCTGTATACCGCCGACCAGATCGTGGATGAAGCCACGTTGGCCGACCTGATCCAGGGCTTCCGCGACAACTCCAAGTACGACGGTGTCGAGTACGCGGTGCCGGACCTGGCGTCCGACCGCCTGTTCTTCTACAACAAGGCCATCCTTGAGACCGCCGGCGTGGAGCCTCCGGCAACGTGGAGCGACGTCAAGGCTGTCTGCCAGGCCATCCTCGACACGCAGCCCGGCGTCGTGCCGCTGGCACTCCCGTTGGGACCTGAGGAGGCCCAGGCCGAGTTCCTCATCTGGGCCGGCGGCAACGGTGGCCAGTACTTCGACGGTACCAACTGGGTCGTCAACTCGCCAGAGAACCTGGCGACCCTGGACTTCCTGCAGGAGCTGGTCGACATGGGCTGCACGCAGCCGAACCCCGGTTCCTTCAACCGTACCGAGGGCGCCTTCCAGCTCTTCGGCCAGGGCGTGGTGGGCATGCTCAACGGCGCCATCTTCCTGCCCGGCGAGCTTGAGAACACGTACCAGAGCGACGTCGACTGGGGCGTGGTCCCCTTCCCCGCCGCCGACGGCAAGGAGTCCATCACGCTTGGCGTGCAGGACTACTTCTTCGGCTTCAAGAAGGATGGCAACCAGGAGGCCATCCAGAAGTTCCTGAGCTTCCTCTACCAGCCGGAGAACTACGCGGCCTTCCTCGACGCGGCGGGCGGCTTCCTGCCCGCGACCATCTCCGCTGGTGAGGCCATGTCGGCAGACCCCTTCCTGGCCCCATTCATCGAGGTCCTGCCCTCGGCCATCTTCTACCCCTCTGACCAGGCTGCGTGGGGCTCGGTCCAGGGTGCCATCCAGGACGGCATCGGCGCAGCGTTCGTGCCCGGCGCCGACAAGCAGGCCATCCTCGACGGGATCAACTCGGTCGGCGAAGCAGGCTGACCGAACCAGTCACGATTGACTAGCATGCGAGGGTCCCAGCCAAGCAGGGTTGGGGCCCTCGCTCTACTTCCACGGAGAGATTCGTGACCCAGGCACGCGTCGCGCCCGTCGACAAGCCACCCGAGCGCGGGACCGACCCGCCGCGGCGGCGTCGGCGACTGCCCGACCTGGGACCGCTGCCCTGGATCGGCCCCGCGCTCCTGCTCATCTTCGCGGTCGTGCTCTGGCCGGCCTTCGAGATGGCCCGCACGTCGGTGCTGGAGATCAGCCGCTCCGGTCTGGCCAAGGGCTTCATCGGCTTCGAGAACTTCGAGCGCCTGTTCGCCGACCCCGACTTCGCAGGTATCCTGTCTCGCACGCTGGCGTGGGTCGTCATCGTCGTCAGCGTCACCATCCTCGTCTCGCTGGCGTTGGCCTCGCTGCTCAACGCTGCCTTCCCCGGCCGGCGCCTGGTGCGCTGGGCGCTGATCATCCCGTGGGCGGCATCGGTGGTCATGACCGCCACCATCTGGCGCTGGATGCTCGACGGCTTCTACGGGATCATCAACCGCATCCTGCTTGACCTGGGCCTGCTCTCCGGCCCCATCAACGACTGGCTGGGCAACCCCTCGACCGCCTTCATCTGGCTCATGTTCGTGGCTATCTTCGTGTCACTGCCGTTCACCACCTACGTGCTGCTGGCCGGACTACAGTCCATCCCCAAGGACATCTACGAGGCCGGCGAGGTGGACGGCGCGACCGGGTGGCACAGCTACGTCAGCCTCACCCTGCCGCTGCTGCGCCCGGCGCTGTTGGTGGCCGCGATCATCAACATGATCAACGTCTTCAACCAGTTCCCCATCATCTGGGCCATGACCCGCGGCGGTCCCGGCTCGCTCACCGACACGACCACCACGCACATGTACAAGCTGGCGTTCCAGCTGCTCGATGTGGGCCAGTCGGCCGCCATGGCCATGGTCAACTTCGGCGTCATCCTCCTCTTCGTGCTGCTCTACCTGCGCGTCGTCGATTGGCGGAGAGCCTGATGTGACCACGACACAGTCCCGACCGCGAACTCCGACCATCAAGAAGACCCTGCTGACGGGCGTCGGTGTGCTGGTGGCCTTCTTCTTCATGGCGCCCTACATCCAGATGCTCATCACCGCGCTGTCGCCGGCGAACGAGCTGGTGTCGGTCCCGGCGACATACCTCCCGTCGCGCTTCGAGTTCTCCAACTTCGTCACGGTGTGGGAAGAGGCGCCGCTGTGGGGCTACTTGAAGAGCAGCCTCATCATCTCCATCTTCGCCACACTGCTGGTGTTGATCGTGTCGTTGCCCGCGGCCTACTACACGGCACGCTATCGCTATCGCGGCCGACTGCTGTTCCTGTTGCTGGTGCTGATCACACAGATGTTCGCGCCGACGGCGCTGGTCATCGGCATCTACCGCGAGTTCGTCACCATCGGCAGCGTCTTTCCGGCCGCCGGCGTCAACACCTACCTGGCGCTGATCATCGTCAACGCGGCCTTCAACCTGGCCTTCTCCACCTGGATCATGGTGGCCTACTTCTCGACCATCCCGGTCGAGCTTGAGGAAGCCGCGTCGATCGACGGTGCTTCCCGACTGGGCGTGTTGCGCCGGGTCACCTTGCCGCTGGCGCTGCCGGGCATCATCACTGCGGTCATCTTCACCTTCATCGCCGCCTGGAACGAGTTCGTCATCGCGCTGACGCTGGCGCAATCGGCCGATATCCACCCGCTCACGGTGGGCGTCACCACGTTCATCGGCCAGTACCGCGTGGAATGGCAGTACCTCTTCACCTCGTCGCTCATCGCCATCGTGCCGGTGGTCATCCTCTTCATCATCATCGAGAAATGGCTCGTCGGCGGCCTCACCGCCGGCAGCATCAAGTAGATGCGCCTCTCCGACTACCGGCCGGTGAACAAGCTGCGCCTGCCGGAGCATCTGATCGAGAAGCCGCGCTTTGGAGTGGTCGACGCGCACAACCACCTGGGGTCGACCTTCAGTCAGGGCTGGCACGCCCGACCCGTTACGGAGCTGCTGGTAGCGCTGGACGAGGCGGGCGTGGAGACGATCGTCGATCTCGACGGTGGCCAAGGTGAGGCCTTCAGCCAGCATTTCGCCAAGTACGCCGGTGCGCACCCGACGCGTTTTGCGCACGTCGCGCAGATGGCCTACGAGGAGTGGGCGGAGCGGCCGAACTTCGGCGAGATAGAGGCGACACGTTTCGAGGATGCCGTGCGGCGTGGTGCGGTCGGCATCAAGGCTTGGAAGCCGCTGGGCCTGCGGGCGCGCGATACCGACGGCACGGTCGTGCCGGTCGACGATCCGCGCCTGGACCCCGTGTGGGCGGTGGGCGCCAGGACAGGT
Organism: uncultured Chloroflexia bacterium; assembly: GCA_963838115.1. Classification (GTDB taxonomy): domain Bacteria; phylum Chloroflexota; class Limnocylindria; order Limnocylindrales; family CSP1-4; genus JAFMJV01. Next base: position 25,698 of record CAWIPU010000003.1, on the reverse strand, counting down.
GCTGTGATCATCGTCCACGTGGCCGATCCCATCGCCTTCTTCGACCCGCTTGATGAACACAACGAGCGCTGGGAGGAGCTCGAGGGTCATCCCGACTGGCACTTCTGGCCGCCGCGCACAGAGGCCGGTGATGAGGGTTTCTCAAGCTTCGACGAGATCCTCGGTGCCTTTGAGCGGGTGGTCGCGCGCCACCCGGAAACGACGTTCATCGGCGCGCACGTGGGCTGCGCCTCGGAGGACCTGGCGCTGGTCTCAGGCATGCTCGACCGCAATCCGAACCTCCATGTCGATATCTCGGCGCGCATCAGCGAGCTGGGCCGGCAGCCGTACACGGCACGCGAGTTCTTCCTGAAGTACGCCGACCGCATCCTGTTCGGGACCGACTTCGGCTACGACCCGGCCATGTATCGCATCTTCTATCGCTTCCTTGAGACCTTCGACGAATCCTTCGACTACGACCTGGGCGACTATCCGCTCCAGGGCCGCTGGCAGATCCACGGCATCGGCCTGCCCGACGAGGTGCTCAAGAAGGTCTACGCGGGCAACGCACGCCGCATCCTGCTCAAGGGGCGGTGACCGTTTCTATCGTTCAGCGACTGGCATCAATTCGATTAGACACCGACTGATCGGCATCGTAGCCTCACGTGACGACAACGGGGGCAGAACGGGTCGAAGAGGGCCCGACGATGAGGAGTGATGCCATGTCCGACTACGCCAACCCCACTGCCCTGGTCAGCGCCGAGTGGGCACAGCAGCACCTTGACGACCCGTCGGTGCGCTTCGTCGAGGTCGACGTCGACACCGAGGCATACCGCCAGGGTCACCTCCCTGGCGCGGTCGGCTGGAACTGGCAAACACAGCTGTCCGATGGCATCCGGCGGGACATCGTCAGCAGCGACGAGCTATCGGAGCTGCTCTCGGTCTCCGGGATCGGGCCTGACACGCATATCGTGCTCTACGGTGACAACCACGACTGGTTCGCCGCCTGGGCCTACTGGCAGCTGCGGCTGCACGGCGTGGAGCGCGTCAGCCTGCTCGACGGCGGCCGAGCCTACTGGCTGGCGAACGGTCTGCCCCTCTCCGTCGAGGTGCCCGCCTATGCCCCCACGGGCATCACGCTGCCCGAGCCCGACTTCTCCACCCGAGCCTTCCAGCGCGACATCCTGGAGCAGTTGGGTGACGACGAGCTGGCGCTCGTCGATGTGCGCTCACCGGCCGAGTTCAGTGGCGAGGTGCTGGCGCCTCCCGGCATGAGCGAATCAGCGCAGCGTGGCGGGCACATCCCGGGTGCGGCCTCTGCCCCGTGGGCGCAGACGGTCAATGAGGACGGCACCTTCCGGTCGGCCGAGGAGCTGCGCGAGCACTACGCCGGGAAGGGTGTGACCGCAGACCGGGACGTGGTCACCTATTGCCGCATCGGTGAGCGCTCCAGTCACACCTGGTTCGTGCTGCATGAGCTGCTGGGCTACGAGCGGGTGCGCAACTACGACGGCTCCTGGACCGAATGGGGCTCCGTCATCGGCGCCCCCATCGAGAATCCCAGCGCCACCGCGGCGCGTGAGGCGAGCGCGGCATAGCGCGAGCTTAGCGGGCCCTGCGCTACGAGCTGGTGGCCAGTCCGTTCGCGGCCAAGGCAGCCGCGCGCGCGTTGCGGTTGCGCTTCGATTCCTCGGGCACTTGGTCGCGGGCGTGGTAGGAGGACCGCACCAGCGGGCCCGATTCGACATGCTTGAAGCCTAGCGTCAGGCCCTCGGCCTTCATCTCGGCGAATTCGTCGGGGTGGACATAGCGCTCGACCGGGAGGTGCTTCATCGACGGGCGCAGGTATTGCCCCAGGGTGAGGATGTCGCAGTCGACCGCGCGCAGGTCGCAAAACGCCTGGCTCAGCTCCTCACGGGTCTCGCCCAGGCCGACCATGATGCTCGACTTGGTGTGCACGGTCCCAGTTCGTCCGGCGATGTCGAGCGCCATGGCCTTGGCGTCGGCAAGCACCTGCAGCGAACGGTCGTAGCGGGCGCGCTTGCGAACCGGTTTCTGCAGACGCTCGACGGTCTCCACGTTGTGGTTGAGGATGTCGGGCGCCGCCAGCATCACCGTGCGCAGGTCGGCCCCGAGATAGTCCGGGATGAGCACCTCCACGCCCATGCCCGGGCTGTGGAGGCGCATCTGGCGGATGGTCTCGGCGAAGGCACCGGCGCCGCCATCGGACAGGTCGTCGCGACACACGCTGGTGACGACGACGTGCTCCAGGCCCATCACCGCAACAGCTTCGGCGACGCGTCGGGGCTCGTCATCGTCGTTCCATTCGGGCCGGCCGGTCTTGACCGCACAGAAGCCGCAAGCTCGGGTGCAGGTGTCGCCCAGGATCATCACGGTGGCGGTGCGCTGTTCCCAGCACTCACCGATGTTGGGGCACATGGCCTCTTCGCAGACAGTATTGAGCGACTGGCCCTTGACGAGGCCCTTGAGCTCCTCGTAGTTGGCGCCGCTGGGCAGCTTGGCCCGGATCCAATCGGGATGGCGCTGACGGTCGGGACCGGTGCGGAGAGCCGAGGCATCGACCGAACCGCCCATGGCGATGCTGAGCGGCTGGTGCAGCTCGGGAGCGCCGCTGTTGGAATCGAAGATGGGGAGATCTCTGCTCATGCCGCTACCAGATGGGAGTGTCTTCGTCGACCGCACCAAGCCACTCGGCGACCTCGGCCAGGAAGGCGCCAGCCTGCGCGCCGTCGACGGCGCGGTGGTCGATGGCGATGCACATGTTCATCATCGACCGCACCGCGATGGCGTCGCCCTGCTCCTCCAGCACCACCGGCCGCTTGACGATCTTCTCCATGGTGATGATGGCGACTTCGGGCACGTTGATGATGGGCAGCGTCAGGATGGAGCCGGTCCAGCCGGTGTTGTCGACGGTGAAGGTGCCACCCTCGAGGTCCTCAGGGCGCAGCTTCTTGCCCCGGGCGCGAGTGGCGAGGTCGTTGATGGCGGCATTGACGCCGTGGAGGCTGAGGTTTTCGGCATTCTTGATGACGGGGACGACGAGACCGTCATCGACTGCCACGGCGATGCCGATGTTGACGGCCTTGCGGCGCCAATGGCCCTCGTCGGTCCAGTGGGCATTGAAGTCGGGATACTTGCGCAAGGTCTCCACGCAGGCCTTGGTCATATAGGCCACGTAGCTCATCGACATGCCCTCACGCGACCTGTAGTCGGCGTTGACAGCGTGGCGCGCCTTGACCACCGGGGTCATGTCGACCTCGATGGTGATGTAGGCCGCGGGGACATCGAGGAAACGCTCCATGTGCCTGGCGATGGCCTTGCGCATGGGGCTGAGCTGCTTGAGTGAATCGCCGTGCTTGACCGGAGAGTCGGTGGGGTCGGCGGGGACACGGTCAGCCGGCGCAGGGGTCGCGGATGGGGCGGCAGCGGCAGGTGCTGCGGCAGGTGCCGCCGTGGCACGTGAGGCGGCAGTCTCGACGTCGTCGCGCGTGATGCGACCGCCCTTGCCGGAACCCTTGATGCTGCTGACGTCGACATCGAGGTCGCGCGCCAGCCGCCGAACCGCAGGCGACATGCGGGTGTTGGTCGGGACCACGATGGGGGTCTTAAGGGTGGCGGCCGGAGCAGGTTCGGGCGCCTCGGCGGCATCGGATGGTTCGGCCGAGGATCGATCGGACGCAGGTCCACCGGTGGCTCCGGGCGTCTCGGGAGCTCCGGACTCCTTGGCCTCGGCGGCCTCCGGCTCCGGCTCGGCCTCGGCCTCGGGCTCCGGCTCGGCCTCGGGCTCCGGCTCGGCCTCGGGCTCCTTCCCGTCCTGCTCTTCCTTCTCCTCCACCGTTTCCACCGCAGTCACAGCTTCCGCCTCGGCGGCACCGGCTGCTTCGACCTCGGCGATGGGCGCGTCGTTGGCTACCGTGTCACCTTCGGATACGAGGATCTCGGTGAGCGTGCCTTCGAAGGGCGAAGGGACTTCCGCATTGACCTTGTCGGTCACGACCTCGACGAGTGGGTCGCCCACGCGCACGGCATCACCCACGCTCTTGAGCCACTTCCCGATGGTGCCTGATTCGACGCCTTCACCGAGCTGGGGCATGGTCACCTGTGGCATGTCGACTCCTGGAGTGTTCGTTCGCGGGGTGTAGGTGGTCACGATACGGATCAAGGTCACCATGATACCGGCCGGTCCGATCCAGACGGGCAGGTCTCGTCGAAGTGATGGCGAAGCGTCGGCCAAGCCGCCGTGAAGTCAGGCTGTACATGCTGCGGGCATGGACGATATCCGCATCGGCAACACGCTTCGAGTCATCCGTGTCCGCAAGCACCTGCGACAGTGGGATGTGGCTCGACGCGCCGGAACGTCACGAGAAACGGTCAGCCGACTCGAGCGTGGATGGTTCGGCCGCGTGCCATACGACACCTTCCGGTCAGTGGCGACGGTGCTCGGCATCCGGGCCGATGTGCGGCTGCGATGGCAGGGCGGCGATCTCGAGCGGGTGCTGAATGCCGCACATGCGGCGTTGCATGAGGCACTGGCCCGCTACCTGGGTGGCTACGCTGGATGGGCCAGGCGGCATGAGGTCAGCTTCTCGATCTACGGGGAGCGTGGCGTCATCGACATCCTCGCCTGGCATGCCGAATCCCGCTCGCTCCTGATCATCGAGCTGAAGACCGAGCTGGTCGACCCCCAGGATCTCGTCGCCACCATGGGTCGACGGATACGGCTCGGCTCGCGCATCGCCGAGCAGTTCGGCTGGGCACCTCTCAGCGCGAGCGCATGGGTGGTGCTGGTCGACAGCAGCACCAACCGGCGCCGCTGCGACCGACATGCGGGCCTGCTGCGCGCGACATTCCCCTGCGACGGTCGAAACATGCGCCGTTGGTTACGAGCGCCGTCGGGCTCGATCTCCGCGCTGAGTTTCTGGTCATATGACGGCGCGGGGTCCGCTAGCACGACAACACGCCAGGTCCGGCGGGTGCGGGCACAGAGTGCCGAGCGCCCTCAAGCGTGAAAACGCGTGAACGGCGTGGCTGGCGGCGCCTCGCACCGGTCAGGTGCCCCACGTTCATCGCCTAACGGCGCGTTGGCCGACACGTGACGAAGATGTCCACCGAACGGGGTCGATCGCGGCGACGCTGGCCCGGGCAGCAGTCGGTATCACGCCTCTGGACAGCAGGCGGAAACTGCTCGACAGGGAGCCAGTCCTTGCGGGGGGACACCACGTGCCCACTGCAGACGGTGTTCCAGGATCCCTACCCGTCACTGCACCCGCGGCCATCCCCGGCTCCGGCACGTCGGTGGATGCGGCGCCGGGTGGGGCGCCGGTCAGGGCGCCGGGTGGGGCGCCGGTCAGGGCGCCGGGTGGGGCGCCGGTCATGCTTGCCGGGGTGAGCGATCCGCATCACCTGCCGCTACCATCCGCGCTGCCCCTTCGGCCCGCCTGTACTCCGATCGTGGAGTGTGCCGGACGGTCGAGCCAACGCCCGATCACCGCCAGGCAGCCACCTGCCATTTTGCCCAGCCTGTCTTGCTGGTCACCGAGCCTCCGCGTTCAGCGACCCAGACTGCCCGTCCAAGCCAACTCGAGAACAGGAGAACACCATGACCCGCCGACTCATCGACGCGGATCTCGCCGACGCCACGTACCGACCCGGCGCCATCGACGTGGCGCACTGGCAAGACCGGTTGGCCACTCTCGCCACCAAGCACCGCGTGCCTGGTGCACAGCTGGGGATCCTGCGCATGGCCGATGGCCAGCAGGACGAGATCGTGGAGGCAGCATCTGGTGTGCTGAGCATGCGCACCGGTGTCTCCACGACGACCGAATCGGTCTTTCAGATCGGCTCCATCACCAAGGTCTGGACGGCCACCGTGGCCATGCAGTTGGTCGATGAGGGCCTCATCGGCCTGGACTCGCCGGTGCTGGACGTACTGCCCGAGCTGCGGCTTTCCGAGCCCGATGTGACGAAGCAGTTGACGCTGCGGCACCTGCTCACCCACACCAGCGGCATCGACGGCGATGTCTTTACCGACACCGGCCGCGGCGATGATTGCCTGGAACGCTATGTCGAGCAGCTCGTGGATGTGGCTCAGAACCATCCGCTTGGTGCCACATGGTCGTACTGCAACTCCGGCTACTCGCTCATCGGCCGCATCATCGAGAAGGTCACGGGCGGGACGTGGGACAAGGCGATGCGAGAACGTGTGTTCGCTCCCCTGGGGCTGACCCGCACCGGCACCTTGCCGGAGGATGCGTTGCTCCACGCGGCGGCCATCGGCCACGACGAGGAGGATGGCGAACAGCATGTCGTGCCGGTCTGGGGGATGCCGCGCTCGGTCGGTCCAGCCGGCCTGATCACCTCGACCGCAGCGGACGTGCTTGCCTTCGCGCGCATGCACCTGGTCGGTGGGCTCGCCGCCGATGGCACCCGCGTGCTGAGTGAGGACAGCGTTGCCGCCATGGCCGACAGGCATGCCGACCTGCCCGACCCCTACATCCTTGGCGACTCCTGGGGCCTTGGCTGGATCCGCTTCGAGTGGGATCACCACCGGCTCATCGGGCACGACGGCAACACCCTCGGTCAAGCCGCCTTCCTGCTCCTCCTGCCTGAACACGGACTCGCGGTGACGTTGTTGACCAACGGCGGCCACACCCGGGATCTCTACGAGGATCTGTATCGGGAGATCTTCGCCGAGGTGGCTGGGGTGAAGATGCCTCACTCGCTCACGCCGCCAGATGCGCCGGTCGAGATCGACCCGCTCCCGTTCGTGGGCACCTACGAGCGCGCCTCCGTACGCCTGGAGGTGCTGGCGCCCGACGCCGACGACCCTATGGCTCGCCTCCGAACGACCGTTACAGGACATCTCGCCGAGCTATCGCCCGAGCCGACCAAGGAGTACCCGATGGTGCCGGTGGGCCCGGACCTGTTCGCCATACGGCCACCCGAGGCTGAGACGTGGACGCCGGTCACGTTTTACTCGCTACCGACCGGCGAGCGCTACATGCACTTCGGGGCCCGGGCCACGCGCCGCGTGGTCTGAGGCTGATCGGCGCGTGGTCTGAGGCTGATCGGCGCGTGGTCTCCGGGTCTCGAACAGGATCCTCCTGGCCACACATTCGGCCAGCCACATTCTTGGCCAGATGACGCCCCGGGGTCAGTTGACTCCACGATCCGCCAGATCCGGCGGGGTGCGGCGACGGATGAGGGCTGCGGTCGAGCATGGTCACCGCGTGGAACGGCCACCAACCAGTCGTGCGCGTGCGGGTAGAGGAGCAGCGCAGCCCAGGTTCCTCACCTAACGGCGGCCCAGCCGACATCTGGTGAAGGATCGCGCCGCCCGGGGCTCATCGCAATCAGAGTCCGGCGACTGGCAAAGGATCCGCGGTCGCGGGCAGGATGTCCCCAAGGTCGCCGACAGTGGCTGACACGGCTGACGCCAATCACCGACGCCGGCTGATCCCCGACACCACGCCGACAGCCTCGCCCTCAGAAGTTGATGGACTTGCCTTCCACGGCCATGGCAGCCTCGCCCATCGCCTCCGACAGCGTGGGGTGCGGATGGACCGCGGCACCGACCTCCCAGGCCGTTGCCTCCAGCAGCATGGCCGTAGATGACTCGGCGATGAGCTCGGTGACGTTGTGGCCGATCATGTGGACACCCAACAGCTCATCGGTCTCGGCATCGGCGATGACCTTGACGAAGCCGCTGGTGTCGCCCTCGATGATGGCCTTGCCATTGGCCTGCATGGGCATCTTGCCGACCTTGGTCTTGATGCCCCGCTCAGCGCACTGCTCCGAGGTCAGTCCGATCGAGGCCACCTGCGGCCGCGAATAGGTCGCGCGCGGCATCTTGACGTAGTCGATCTCCTCTGCCTCCAGGCCGGCGATGGCATGCGCCGCAGCGATACCCTCGTGCGTAGCCACGTGTGCCAGCCAGAGACCGCCGATGATGTCGCCGACGGCGTAGAGGTGCGGGTCGGCGGTGCGCATCTGCGCGTCGACCTTGATGACACCGCGATCGACCACGGCACGCGTGGATTCGAGGCCGATGTCCTCGAGGCGGGCCGCGCGACCAGTGGCCACCAGCATCTGTTCGGCGCGCAGTTCGGAAGGCTCCGCGCCTTCCGTCCCCACCATGACGCTCACACCCGACTCGTCGGCCCTGACCGCCGCCGGGTCGAAGCGCGCCGACGTGATGACCTTGATGCCGCGGCGTTTGAAGGCACGCTCCATCTCTCGGCTGACCTCAGCGTCCTCCAGCGGCACCAACCCCGGCAGGTACTCGAGCACGGTGACCTCGCAGCCAAGGTCGTGGTAGTAGCTGGCAAACTCGACGCCGACCGCACCGGCACCCACGACGATGATCGAAGCGGGCAGGTGCGACGACCGCAACACGTCATCGGAGGTGACGATGTGCTGCCCGTCCGGCACCAGGCCCGGAAGTGACTTGACACGGGAACCGGTGGCGAGGATGACGTCCTTGGCCTTCAGGATGACCTCGCCGGACGGCTTGCCGTCGGCATCCAGTGTCTTGACGCGGACCTGCTGCGGACCCTCGAGTCGGCCGCGACCCACGATGTACTCGACCTTGTTCTTCTTGGCCAGGCTGGTCACACCCTTCACAAGGCGGGAAACGATGCGGTCGCGCCGCGCGGCGATGGCCTCAGCATCCACTTCGGGCTCCCCTGCCTTGATGCCGAACTCGCCGGCGTGCCGGATGCGGTCGATGAGGTCGGCCGATGCCAGCATGGCCTTGGTGGGGATGCAACCGATGTGCAGGCAGGTGCCACCGATACCGACCGGGTTGTCGTCGACGAGCGCGACCTTCAGGCCCAGCTGGCCGGCGCGGAAGGCGGCACCGTAGCCGCCGGTGCCGGCGCCAAGGACGACGATGTCAAAGGACTGGGTTTCGTTGGGCACGGTGGACCTCGGGATGAGCGGTGGAACGGACGCCTTCGATGGTAGCAAAGGGGGCCGAGCAGCAAAGGGGGCGCGAGCGGCGGCCTATACTCGGCCGTCGTGACCGACCTACCCCTGACGCTGTTGCTGCTCGCGCTCGGCTATCTCATGGGCTCCCTGCCCATGGGTGTCATCGTGGCTCGCCTCACCGGCGGCACCGACCCGCGAACGGTCGGGTCGGGCCGCACTGGCGGCACCAACACGTTGCGTGCTGGCGGCTGGGGTCGTGCTATCACCGTGGCGGTGCTCGATCTCTCCAAGGGCGCCCTGCCCATCCTGCTCGCTCGTGCGTCTGGCGCGCCGGTCGAAGTGCAGGCGCTCACCGGCTTGGCTGCGGTGTTGGGAAGTTGGAAGTCGGTCTTCCTGCACTTCCACGGCGGCCGCGGCGTGGCCACCGGCGTCGGCGGCATGATCGCCGTCGCACCATGGATCGTGCTGTTCGCGCTGCCGGTCTTCGTCATCGTCATCTGGACCACCCGCTACGTCTCTCTGGGCTCCATCCTGGGCACGGCCTTCGGCGCCGGCATCGTGGTCGTCGCCGTCCTGACCGGTTGGCTCGAGGCCGGCTGGCTGCTCTATGTCATCCCCGGCGTGGCCATCGTCTGGCTGGCTCATCGCGACAACATCGGGCGCCTCCTGGCCGGCACGGAGCTCAAGTTCTCCGCGGGCGACCGGAAGCCGACACAGCCACCGACGACGCCACAGAAGCGCTAGCGCCAACGCGAGAGCGCCGGGGTCAGTAGCTGTCAGCCTGGATGGGGATGCCGATGGGCGCCACAAGCACGCGGCCGGCCAACACCTTGGCGACTCGGGCGCGATGTCCTTCCTTGGGACGATGGAAGGTGATGGTGACGTCCGCGCGTACGACTGGATCGGAGGGCTCGCCGGTGGAGAGATCGACCGAGGTCGGCGTGTCCACCGCCAGCACCGGCACCTGACCCTGACGCGCACGGATGGCGACATCGACCGCGGTGCGCACGGGCTCGCGCAGCGGACCGCTGACGCCAGTACCGAGCAGCGCGTCGATGACGATGCCGGCGCGCTCGATGCCATTGAGATAGAGCGCGATGTCACTGTCGCGACCGGTGGCCACGCGATTGACGAGCTTGAGGTCATCGAGCCTATCCCAGTTGAGCCTCGCATCCGGCGTGGACGGCAGTCCGCTGCTCGACAGCAGCACGACCTCACTGGCGATGCCATGCTCGGCCAAACGCCGCGCCGCTACCAGGCCGTCACCGCCGTTGTTGCCCGGTCCACAGAGGACAAGCACGGTCGAGCGGGCCGGTCGATCGGTCGAGACCATCAACGCCTTGGCAGCAGCCGCGGTGGCGGTGCCGGCCTGCTCCATCAGCCACTCGCCCGGAGTCCCCAGGCGCTGGGCACGGATGTCAGCGCCGCGCATCTCCTGCCCGCTCATCGGCTCCAGGGTCGCCTGCTGGCGCCAGCGGTCGCTGAGCGCATCGATGTCGACGTTGTCCCCCAAGAGCGACGCGTCGCTGACGGGCAGCAGGAGCCCGCTGGCAGGGTCATGGGTCGTGGTCATGTCAGGTCCGATGGTAGGCGCACCGACCCATCGGGGTGCCGCTGTAGCAATCCATCGCGCTCCAGAGCGGCCACCGCGGCCGCGATCGCAGTCTCCCCGTGCGCTCCGATGGCGTTGGGCAGTCGGTCCCAGGCATCGTCATCGAGTTGGCGCAGGCGTTCCACGATGCGGCCCCGCAGCCAGCGGGTGGTGCGCTCGAACGGCAGAGAGGTGGGCTTGCCGCCCGATCCCTCCACCGGCACGACCTGTCCAGCACTGGCGCACCAAGTACTGACAGGGCACATCTCGCAGCGTGGCTGGCGCGCGATGCAGACTGTGGCACCCAACTCCATGGAGGCATGCGTCCAGGTGGCCGGGTCATCGGGCGGCACCAGCGCGTCAGCCACGGTTTGGATCTCCCTGCTGCTGAGCGGCGCGCCAACCATGCGCGTGATGACCCGTCGCACGTTCGTGTCCACGGCTGCGACCGGGATACCGCAGGCGATCGCAGCCACCGCTCGGGCGGTGTACGGCCCGACGCCCGGCAATGCCTCAAGCGCACTGACGTCGGCTGGCACCTGACCAGCGTGTTCTGCCTCGATGAGCGCCGCAGCACGTTGCAGGTTGACCGCACGGCGGTTGTAGCCCAGGCCCGACCAAGCACGCAGCACATCGGCCGTGGACGCGGCAGTCAGGGCAGCTGGCGTGGGATAGCGCTGCATGAACGCGACCCAGGCCACGTCGACACGCTCGATCTGCGTCTGTTGCGCCATCACCTCGGAGACGAGGATGGCCCACGGCTCACGGGTGGCGCGGATGCGCAGCGGCCGGGCACGAGGTCCGTACCACGCCAGCAGCGCCCGCTGAAAACGCCCTGGGCGACCGCCCTGTAACCACCCGGACCACCCCGTACCAGGACTATCTGCACTGGAAGGTTTTGGAACCTTCATCTTCGCAACACCCACATTCGCCGAAGGTCGGGCACAATCTCCCTTGCATGCCGTATCGCCCACAGAAACGCCGCGCCTCCCGCACCGGAAATGGGAACGGGAACGGGACCCATCATCAGGGTTCGTACGCGGCGCGTCTTGCCATCGCTCGCAGCACCGCCCGCAAGAAGGGGTCCAAGGGACCCCATGCGATCGTGGTGCTGTTGCTCATCCTGATGGTCTCCGGCGTGACCGTGGTGTCCGCGGCCGCCATCACCGCCGGTGGCGCAGCGGCGGTGACCATCGCCACGCTGGAAAAGGGTCTACCTGACGTCGAGTCCTTCCGCGACATCGACTTCAGCGAAGAGACCGTCATGACCACCCGCAACGGCAAGGTCGAGCTGGCCAAGTTCTGGGAAGAGCGCCGCAGCGTGGTGGACTTCGAGGAGATCCCCACCATCGTGCTGGACGCCACGACCGCGACCGAGGATGACACCTTCTGGACCAACCCTGGCGTCGACTTCCAGGGCACGATCAACGCGCTGGTGACGGAGGCTGCCGGTGGAGGTGGTGGCCCTGGCGGTTCGACCATCACCCAGCAGCTCGTGCGCGCGGTCCTCTTGCCGCAGGACGTCCTTGACAACCAGGCCACCAAGGAAGGCCAGTACCTGCGCAAGGCCAAGGAGATCCTGCAGGCCTACAAGCTGACGCAGGCGTTCCCCGGCGAGGCGGGCAAGAAGGAGATCATCACTGCCTACCTCAACCAGATCCCCTATGGTGCCGCTTATGGGGTGGCTGCCGCGGCTGACGTCTACTTCGGCAAGAAGCTCGACCAGCTGACCCTCAGTGAGGCCGCATTGCTGGCGGCCATCCCGCAGGAGCCGGGCAACCTCTACCCGTACAAGTCCATCAAGGGCAAGTACGTGAACGTGGTCAAGGAGAAGTACGGCAAGAAGTCCAAGCGAAACGGCAAGCAACCCACACGGCTGGTCATCAAGACCTGTGGTGACAAGCCTTCGTGCAAAGAGACCGAGCTCGTCAATCGCCGCAACTTCATCCTGCAGCGACTCCGTGACGGCAAGGGCCGCTGGACCAGCCTGACCGACGAGCAGTACCAGAAGGCGCTCAACGAGAAGATCGTCGTCAAGAAGGAACAGAAGGTCACCTACAAGGCGCCACAGTTCGTGGAGGCCGCCCTGAAGGAGCTCATCCTGATCCTCGGTGACCGCGATCCATACAACACCGGCGGCTACAAGGTCACCACCACGCTTGACTGGAAGGCCCAGGAATTGGGCCAGAAGTACATCTACGCCGGCGCCATCGTCCCCAACCTGCCCGCCAGCAGGTACTACGAAGCCATCAAGAAGAACAAGCTCGGCCGCGACGCCGGCTGGATCGCCAACCTGCGCGGGCTCAACTTGCGCAACGGCGCCATGGTGGCACTGGACTATCGCACCGGAGACGTGCTCGCCTATGTCGGCTCAGCCGGCTACTACCGCAAGTCCAACACCGCCAAGTTCGATCCCAAGTACGACCATGCTGGATTGGCCAACCGCCAGCCGGGCTCGGCCTGGAAGCCCATCGTCTATGCCACCGGCCTTGAGACCAAGGCGCTGACCGCGGGCACCGTCCTGCTGGACATCACGACTCCGTTCGGTGGTGTGACGGCAGACGGCAAGACCTGGGCACCCAAGGATGCCGACTCGCGTGATCGCGGGCCCATCCTCGTCCGTGACGCGCTGCAGCAGTCGCTCAACGTGCCCGCCATCCGTGCCCTTGATCGCGTCGGAGTCAAGACCGTGCGCAAGTACGCCGTCAAGGCAGGCTTCCAGTTCATCCCGGAGCCATCCGGCTTTGGCAACAAGGCGCTCGATGTGGCCGGTCTGGCCGGTGCCATCGGCACCGTCGAGGTCCGCCCGCTGGACATGACCGCCGCCTTCGGCGCCTTCGGCAACGGTGGCAAGGTGACGCGACCGCGCTACATCCTCAAGGTCGAGGGTCCCGGTGGTGAGGTCATCTACGATGCCGGCCAAGCGGTGACGACGCAAGTGTGGAGCCCGCAAACCGCCTACATCATGGCGGACATGCTGAAGGGCAACGCGGATCCGGCGGAGAACGCGGTCTGGGCTGACACCTTCGCGATGTACAACACCAAGAACGGCGCCCGCCGTGAGCTTGGCGTCAAGACCGGCACCACCAACAACCTGAAGGACTACTCCACCTACGGCTTCCTGCCCATGCCCAAGAACGAGAAGCAACCGGCATTGGCGGTGGGAGTCTGGTACGGCAACAGTGACAGCACTCCGCCCAACCTGGGTCGGCTCGTGTACTCACTCGACAACGCCGGCAAGACGTGGGCGGCCTTCGTGCGCGACTACATGAACAAGAAGCCCGTGCCCAAGTTCCAGCGGCCCAAGACCGGCGTGGTCACCGCCACCATCCGCAATGTCACCGGTGGCAACCGGCAAGAGCTCTTCATCCGCGGCACCCAACCGGGGGGCAACAAGCAGGTGGACCCGGTCTACTCCTGCGGCACATCCATCACGGCACTCGAGAATCCCGGCGCCCCATCCAATTGGATCTCGGCCGTCAACTCATGGGCGGGGCGGGGCAACGGCTCGATGAGCCAGTGGGGCTCGGTCAAGACCGCCCTGGGCGGCTGCTACTCGGGCGGATCGGGCGGATCCAGCTCCGGTGGGTCGAGCAGTGGCGACGGGTCGAGTTCCGCTGGTGGGAACGGTGGTGGCGGTAGCTCGGGTGGCGGTGGCGGCAATAGCGGCGGCAATAGCGGTGGCGGCAATAGCGGCGGCAACAGCGGCGGCGGCAACAGCGGCGGCGGACCCAAGCCAGCACCGACCTGCCGGCCCGGCTTCACCGACAAGCCCAAGGGTTGCGTCATCTCCTTCTAGCGGACGCTCACTTCCAGCGGCCTCTCACGGAGGGCCAGAGGACACATCCTAAGCCAGCCATCCGACCGATAGGCTGACGGCATGCCCGTCTATGCCGATCCCGTCGGCGGTGTCACCGTCGGCGCCGACGACCTCATGTCCTGGACCACAGCGCTGGTGGAGCGGCTCGGCACGCCCGCTGACATCGCCGTCGATGTGGCAGTCGTCCTCGTCGCCAGCGACCGCCGGGGTATCGCCTCTCACGGCACGGCACGCCTGCCGCGCTACGCAGCACTGATCGAGCGAGGCATCATGGATCCGCTGGCACGGCCCGAGCAGGTCCGAAGGAAGTCAGCCATCGCCCTGTTCGATGCCCACAACGGCTGGGGGCACCACGCCTCCCGGATCGCGATGGACGCGGCGATCGCGGGCGCACGCGATGCCGGTTCGTTCACGGCAGTCCTCCGCCACTCGAATCACTATGGCATCGCCGGCTGGTACGCGATGCGTGCCGCCGATGCCGGACTCATCGGCATCAGCCTGACCAACACCTCGCCGCTGGTGGCTCCGACGCGGGCGCTCGATCCGGTCCTTGGCACCAACCCCATCGCGGTCGCGGCGCCGGCCGGACAGTACGACCACTTCTGCCTGGACATGGCTACATCGACCATCCCCCGTGGGCGCATCGAGGTGGCGGCCCGTCGCGGTGAGCGACTACAGCCGAGCTGGGCGATCGACCACGAGGGTCGGCCGGCCATGACGCCCGAAGCCGCGTTCGCCGGGGCCCTGCTGCCGCTCGGCGGTTGCGAAGAGACCGGCGGCTACAAGGGCTATGGCTTGATGCTCGTGGTCGACATCCTGACGGGCGTCCTGGGAGGGTCTGCAGCGGGGCCGTTGATCGCGCCGCTCTTCTCGCCCAAGCATGGCTCGAGCGATCTGGGACAGACATTCATCGCCGTCGACCCTGACGCTCTGGACGAGCCCGGCGCGTTCGCCAAGCGCATGGAGCATGAGATCGAACTGCTGGCAGCGGCGAGAACAGCCCCCAACGCTCCCGGAAACGTGCTCATCCCGGGCGAGCCCGAGGCACAGGCGGAGCGTCGAGCCGAGCAGCGCGGCGTAGCACTCGACCCGGAGCACTTCGAGGGCCTGCAGGCGCTGGCCGAGCGGTACGACGTTCCCTTCCCGGAGGCGAGGCCGCTCTGACGTGGGGCGGAGGGCCGCGGCGCCGTCCTCTCGGTCGCTAATCGCGTCGCGTGATGGCTTTGGCCAGCAGGAAGGCGCCCAGCACGATAAGGATGACGGGCCACAGGCGGAGGGCACCCGCGACATCGGTGCTGGTCAGCTGCACCAGGCCGATGAGGGTGAGGATGCCGCCGGGGATGAGCGGCCACCAGTGGTTCTGCGGCAGCCGGTAGATGGAGCCGATGACCCAGATACCGAGAAAGCCGCCGGCGATGGCCAGCATCATCACGCCGCTCTCGGCTTCGCCGCTGGCGGCCGAGTCGAGCACGATACCGATGCCAATACCCGTCAGGATCGAGCCGGGCACGAGGAAGCCGTACTCGCGCTGCACCACGAACACCGCCAGCAATGCCAGCCCGATGAACAAGGTCACGAACCGCCCGATGTCCGGCTCCAGCTGGCCGGCGAGGAAGAAGAGGCCGATACCGGCGATGACGAGGCCGGCCACCAGGCCACCGGGGTCACGGCGGGGTTTGCGTTTCTTGCGCTGCGGCGCGGTCGGAGGGAGTGGTCGCGGCGGGCCGGCCGGCGGTAGTGGGCCGGAAGGTGGCAGGACGCCGGGTGGCGTCGGGCGCGGGCTCCCAGATGGGTCCCCATATCCTGGCGGCGGCGCATAGCGGGGCTGCGGTGTGTAGTCGGGCTGCGGTGTGTAGCCGCGAGGCGGTGTGTAGCCAGGAGGCGGACCATACCCCGGCGGAGGCGCGGAGCCGGGTGCTGGTGGCTGCGGAGATCGCGCCGCGGGAGGCGGCGACGCAGCTTGGGGCGGCAAGCCTGGATGGCCCAGTGGCGCGCTCGGGTCGGTCACTCCGCAGATGCTGGCACGTGACCGCATTCCTTGCTCGGCTGTGGGACTATGGCGTCCCGTCCAGGAAGCAGGAGGAGAGTGAACATGTCCGATCACCGTAGAGGGGTGAGCGTGCTGGCCATCAGCGCCGCCAGCCTCGCGCTTCTCGTCAGCCCGCTGGCTGCTGTCGCCCAGGATGAGGAGGCCTCGCCCTCCGCGTCGCAGGCTGCCACTTCGGTGAGTGAAGCGTGTCAGGCTGCGAACCTCGGCGACATGCTCAAGAACCCCGGACGCCTGACGCTAAGCACAGATATCCCGGCCTATGGCCCATGGTGGGGCGGCGACCCTGATGTGCAGTACCCAAATGAGCCTGCAGGCGGCAGTGGCTGGGAGGTCAGTGACCCCTACTCGGGCGAGGGCTACGAGTCCGCCACTGCCTACGCGGTCGCGGCGGCCCTCGGCTTCACGCCGGACCAGGTCGACTGGATCCAGAACACCGTGTTCGAGCTGGCGTTCGCGCCGGGTGAGAAGCCGTTCGACTGGCACATGGCCCAGATCTCGATCCGTCCTGAGCGGGCTGAGAACGTCACCTTTTCTGAGCCCTACTTCGACGCCAACCAGTCGCTGCTGGCCATGACCGCCAATGACGCCATCATGGGCGTCACTACGGTCGAAGGGCTCAAGGATCTCAAGCTGGGCGCGGCCGTCGGGACCACCAGCCTGCAACTCATCGAGGACTACATCCAGCCCAATACCGAGCCGCAGGTCTTCAACGACAACGCAGCCGCGCGACAGGCGCTCGAGGGCGGCCTGGTCGACGGCCTGGTCGTCGACCTCAACACCGCCTTCTACATGCGCGATGCGCAGATGGAGGACTGGGACACGCCCGAGCCGGAGGGCACCATCGTGGGCCAGTTCTCCGTTTCCGCGCAGGCAGACCAGATGGGCATGGTCCTTGAGAAGGACAACCCCCTGGTCGAATGCGTGAACGAGGCGCTCGCCGTGGTCAAGGAGTCTGGCGAGCTGCAGGCGATCTTCGACCGTGAGATCGCCTCGGCACAGGACATCCCCACCTTCGAATGACACCCCGGTCCGCGGGCCGGCCGTGAGCGGCACGCCGCCCTCACGCATCCTGCGGGTTCGGCAGGTCGTCAGCGCTCCGGCGCATCGATGGCCTCGGCTGACAGCATTCGTCATCGCGACGGCCAGCACGTTCATCGTGCTGGCCGTCGTGGGATTCCTGGTCGTCAACGCGGCCGGGTGGCCCAAGTTCCAGAAGGCCTTCCTCGATGGCGAGGTGTTCTTCGACCGGCTCCCGGAGATCGCGCGGGCGTTCATGCTGAACGTGCGGCTCTTCGTGACCGCCGAGGTCCTCATCCTGGGCGGCGGACTCCTGCTGGCCGTGCTGCGAGGCTTGAGGAGCCCCATCTTCTTCCCGCTGCGGTTCGCCGCCATCGCCTATATCGACATCATGCGTGGCCTGCCCAGCATCCTGGTCATCTACATGCTCGGCCTGGGCATCCCCACACTCAACATCGCGGGCGTCTCCAAGGATCCGTTCGTCTGGGCAGTGGTGGCGCTGACGATGGTCTGGAGTGCCTATGTGGCGGAGGTCTATCGCTCGGGCATCGAATCGGTGCACCCCAGCCAGAATGCCGCGGCACGATCGCTGGGCTTGAGTGCCAGCCAGTCGATGCGCTTCGTGGTGCTGCCACAGGCGATCCGTCGCGTCATCCCGCCGCTCCTCAACGACTTCATCGGCCTCATGAAGGACACCGCGCTGATCTCGTTCATCGGGCCCATCGAGGTGTTCCGGCGGGCGCAGATCTCCGCTGCCGCCACGTTCAACTTCACGCCCTACCTGGTCTCCGCGGTCATCTTCCTGCTGCTGACGATCCCCATGGCACGCCTGGTGGACTGGCTCGTGGAGCGCAGCCGGCGGCGCCAGACGGCAGGCTCCCGATGAGCGGTGAGAGGGTAGGCGCCAGTGGCCGCCGACTGGGAGGTGAGGCGGTGCGCCTGGAGGGCCTTTACAAGTCGTTCGGTGACCTTGAGGTGCTCAAGGGCATCGATCTGGCCGTCGGCGAGCATGAGGTGGTCTGCCTCATCGGTGCCTCGGGATCGGGCAAGTCCACGCTGCTGCGCTGCATCAACCTGCTCGAGCCCATCGACGGCGGGCGAGTCATGGTCGAGGGTGCTGACATCACTGCCCGCGGCGTCAAGATCGACATCGTGCGCCGCCGCATCGGCATCGTCTTCCAGGCCTACAACCTCTTCCCCCACATGAGCGTCATCGACAACGTCATGCTGGCGCCGCGCAAGGTGCTCAAAGTCGGCAAGTCTGAGGCCAGGTCGGGGGCGTTGGCCCTGTTGCAGCGCTTCGGCCTGGAAGAGAAGGCGGACCAGTATCCCGACCGCCTTTCCGGCGGCCAGCAGCAGCGTGTCGCCATCGTGCGCGCACTGGCCATGAAGCCGGAACTGTTGCTGCTCGATGAGATCACTTCCGCGCTGGATCCCGAGCTGGTGGCAGAGGTGCTGGACGTCATCCGTGAGCTGGCCGAGGCCGGTATGACCATGATCATCGCCACCCATGAGATGGGTTTCGCGCGTGACATCGCCGACCGCGTCTGCTTCCTCGATGCGGGGCGGCTGCTCGAGGAAGGGCCGCCCGCGGAGATCTTCGGCCATCCACGCGAGGCGCGGACGCGGCAGTTCCTCGATCGCGTCATCCAGGCCGGCCGCATGGGTGGTGGATCGAGCGGCGGTTGACTCAGGCGGTAGTCGGCGGCTGATTCAGGCGGGAGTCGGGCGAGTCGCGCTACAGTGACGCGCAGGGCCCAGCCCTGTCTCGTACGCTTCTGCTAACCCAGTCGAGGTCACACCGATGCGACTGCAACTCATCACCTGCGACATGCTCATGCTCCCGGTCGAGCATCTGGCTGCCTCGTCTTCCCACGAGGTCATCGTCTCCGACCTGTCAGCCTCACTGCACGTCGACCCACTGCCCTTGCGGGACCGCATCCAGGAGGAGATCGACCGCGTCGAAGCGGCCGACCCGGATGCCGACGCCATCCTGCTCGGATACGGGCTCTGTGGTGGTGCCGTGGCCGGCCTGGTCGCCCGCACGCGCCCGTTGGTGCTGCCCCGCGCGCACGACTGCGCCACCATCTTCCTGGGTAGCCGCGAGCGCTACGAGCAGGAGCACGCCACTACGCCTGGCACCTACTGGTTCACCGAGGACAACGTCAAGCGCGGCAATGCCTTGACCGGCTGGCAGCTGGGCGACTCGAGCCGCTCCGACAGCGTCAGCGATACCTACCAGACGTACATCGAGAAGTACGGACAGGAGAATGCCGACTACCTGATGGAGGCGATGGGCGAGTGGCAGTCACACTACGAGCGGGGCGCCTTCCTGGAGACCGGCCTGGCCACCGATGGCGAAGCCAAGCAGCAGGCGCGCCAGGAGACGGAGATGCGAGGTTGGCGCTTCGAATCAGTTCTCAGCGACCTGGGGCTCATCGACCGGCTGCTCGATGGCGAGTGGGACGATGACTTCCTGGTCGTGCAGCCCGGCCAGAAGCTGGTGATGAGCTACGACGAAGATGTGATGAAGGCCGTGCCGGCCTGACGCGTCCCGACGTCAGGTGCCACCGCCGACCGAACGGTTGCGTGGCACACCATTCCGCATCCATGTGATGGGGGAAGTAGTCACCTGTCTGTCCGGCGTGCAACACGATGTCTGCCTCGGTCAGCGTGCGGCCGGTTGTATCGCGGGCAGAGCCGATGACATAGTCATCGAAGAACGTCTCGACGGTCCTCACCTGGTGGCACCCTCCCATCGGTCCCCTGCCCGAGTCACCTGCACCAGCGGCAGGCAGGCCGGTCCGACTGGCTCGAACGACTTGTAGACGAGCACGAACTCCTGGTGGCCCTGCTCCTCGCTGGCCGTGCGACGGCCCCGGCCACCTGCTGCAGCAGCGGCATGATCTCATCGACGACCTCCCCGAGCGTGGCCTGGCCGTTGATGATGCGACCGGCGTTCACATCCATGTCCTCGGCCATGCGCGCATACGTCTCGGGATCGGCGCAGACCTTGATGATATTCGAGATGGCGAAGCCCACGACGGAACCACGGCCTGTGGTGGACAAGATGAGGTGAGCGCCAGGCCACCAGCTCGGCTGCCGCCGCATCGTCGTTCTGGCAAGGCTGTGCGTGTGGATCAGCTCGCCGCGTCGTACCGCTCCCGTCGTCCGCCCGATGGGCATCCCGTAGCGGACCGGATGCGATGGGGGCGAACTGGACGGTTCGGGAGCGACCGATGATGACGGCCGCCGACCCGACCGGAGCGATGCACGCGTCCATCACCTGGCCGCGCACGCCCACGCTATCGAGCGCGTCAGACAGGATGGCGGTCGTGAGCAGCCCCGATAGGTCCGATGGGAGTCCTCGAACGAGGCCTGGGAGGCGTGAACATTCGTTTGCTCACGCACGGGCAAAGCATATCGGTCGCCGATTGGCACAGGCGATGGTGCGTGAGCCGGCGTCTGAGATCGATCAGCGCGCCTCAATCGAGTCTGCTAGATATCGTTACCACTGGC
The DNA here is from genome assembly GCA_963838115.1 of uncultured Chloroflexia bacterium. GTDB lineage: Bacteria > Chloroflexota > Limnocylindria > Limnocylindrales > CSP1-4 > JAFMJV01. Next base: position 4,773 of record CAWIPU010000003.1, on the reverse strand, counting down.
CATGTTTATCGTTACCAAGATGGCCTCGCGGATTTGACACGGCCCTCCCTGGAGGACTACGCTCAGGCGGTCCCGGCGTGGAGGAACTCAGCCGGAACCGACGAGTGGCCCGTTGGCCACGACATGGAGGAGCATCAATGAGTTCGATGCCTACGGGTTCTGCTCGCCTCGTCGCCGGGGGCGCGATGGCTGCGCTTCTGCTGGCGGCAAGCGCGGGCTCGGTCCTGGCCCAGGGCGGCCAGGAGGCCGAGAACGCTGCCGATTCTGGCGGCGCCATCATGGTCTGGGTGGACGCCCCTCGCGTTCCTGCGGCCGAAGCCTTCCAGGCGGCCTATCCCGACATCCCGATCGAGATCAACACCATCCAGGGCAACGTCGGCAGCACTGATCTGCAGCAGCAGTTCGCCCTCTTCAACCAGGCCGGAGAGGGTTGGCCGGACGTCATCTTCTTCCCCTCCAATGACGACATCGCATGGGCGACCAGCTCCAAGATCGACTACGCGCGCGACCTGAGCGAAAGCCTTGCCGACTACCTGACGGGGTATTCGGAAGCTGCCAACAGCCCGTGTGACATCGACGGCGGAGTGCGTTGCGTGCGCAACGACCAGGCGCCCGACGTGTTCTGGTACAACGCCAAGTTCTTCGAGGAGAACGGCTACACGGTTCCGGAGACCTGGGAAGAGTACGGTGCGCTGGCTGTCCAGATCGCCGCCGATCATCCGGGCATGATCTCCGGCTTCCTCGGTGACGCCTACGCTCCCGATCGATACCTGTGGGCCTCTGGCTGCCCGACCAACGACCGCCTCTCCGAGAGCAAGGTCCATATCAACCTGGCTGACGAGAAATGCACTCGTATCGTCGGACTCGTCGACGAGATGATCGGCGCCGGCGCCCTGACGCCGGTCGGCATCTTCGATCCTAACGCCGCCGAGCTGGGGCCCAACCTGGTCATGAGCCCAGGCGCCCTGTGGTGGGGCAATTACCTCTTCCGCGATACCTGGAAGATCCCCGCCGGCGAGATGACGGCTGCGCCGGCGCTTCGCTGGTCAGACGAGGATCCGGGCTTCACCGGCGATGAGGGTGGTGGACTCTGGGCCGTCTCCACGCACATCACCGGCAAGCAACTCGAGAACGCGCTCGAGTTCGCCAAGTTCGTGACCAGCGACCCGCGATGGCAGGTCGAGCTGTCCACCGGCATGCCGGCCTACGGCCCGGTGCAGGACGCCTGGCTGGAGAAGCAGTCGCAGGACGGCTACTTCGCCGACTGGGATGGCACCGCTGCTGCCTTCAAGGACGCTGGGGACCGCGTGCGCGGCAACCACGCCTACATGCTGTACAACACCGGCGGCATCTGGAGCAAGACCGTCACGCCGGTCCTGACCGCGGGTCAGAACCTCAGCGATGCCTGGGATGCCTTCGGCAACCAGCTCATCAATGAGGCCAAGGTGTTCGGCTATGAGGTCGTCGACTCGGCCGAGTAGGCGACCGTGGCCTCGTCACTCGCGGACCCACCGCCCGCGGCGAGGCCATCGCAGAGACACGGATGGGGGCGCGCGCCCCTCGGCGCGCGCCCCCATTCCCATTACCCCCTCCAGAACGCTGGCCCTCGCTGAACCGCTTCCACAGACGGCTTCCGGCGGCTCGGCAAGGGACGATCGCCAGCGAACCGGTAGCGCATACTGCGGATCGAGATGAGTTCATTGGGCAAGACAGCCACCAGCCGGCCAAGCCTGCCGACACGGCATTCGCTGATCGGCCCAGAGGCGCGGGCGGCCTTCATCCTTGTCGCCCCTTTCTGTCTGTTGCTCCTGGTCGCGGGCATCATCCCCATGATCTACGGCCTGGTCACAAGCCTGGAAGAGCCGGGGGGTGGGTACGGGATCAGCGCCTTCGAGCGGATCATCGGCGACTTCCGCTTCTTCGACACCTTCAATCACATCATCGTGGTGCTCTTGATCTGGATCCCCATCATGATGATCGGCGTCGTCGGGCTGGCGCTGCTGGTACATGCGAGCCCCGGTCGGTACGGCTCCAGCATGCGCTTCATCTACTACATGCCGGGCGCCCTGGCGGGGATCGCCAACATCATGCTCTGGCTGTTCATCCTGAACCCGGGCCAGAGTCCACTCGACCCGCTGTGGGACGCGCTCGGATACACCAACCTGAACCAGGTGGCGCAGCCTGGGCATCTGCCGGTCATCCTCACCGCGATCCTGTTCCTGCAGGGCGCCGGAACGTGGCTGGTCATCGTCAACGGCGGGCTCAACGGCATCTCCGACGAGATCATGGAGGCCGCCACCGTTGACGGCGCCGGCCGGGTCTCGCTGGCATGGCGCATCCAACTACCCATCATCCGTCCCTGGATCGGCTACATGGCGCTGCTCAATGTCGCCTACGGCTTTCAGCTGTTCATCGAGGTGCAGGTCATGAGCGTGGTCACTCACGGCTTGATCTCGCCACAGTGGAGCCCCAACCAGTTGAGCTACACCTACGCCTACCAGATCCTGGATACACCTGCAGCTGCGGCGATGGCGGTGATCCTGCTGGGTATCTCGCTGGCCATCGGCCTCATCGTCATCGAGCGCAGCGGCCTCTTCTCTGATGCGAACTAGGGGGCTGGGTCGATGAGCTCGCATAACTACGACACGGCCCGCCACGCGGGGCAGCGATGGAGTGTGGGACGACTCACGCGTCTCGGCAGCATGGGCCTCGTGGCGGTCGTGTTCGCGGTGCCCATCGTCACGTTCATGCTGATGTCCTTCCGCGAGGAAGACGGCATCGGCAAGGTCCCCGGCGGCATCTACTCGATCACCGGTCTCTCGCTCGACAATGCCCTGCGCAACTGGGACATCCTGCTCTCGTTCAACAACGGCATCTTCACGACCTGGGTGCAGAACTCACTGGTGGTCGGGATCGCCGCCACGACCCTGGCCGTGTGCACTGCCGTCCCGGCCGGCTACGCACTGGCCAAGCTGCGCTTCCCGGGCCGCAAGGTGCTGCGGTTCGTGACGCTGCTCGCGATGGTCATGCCCAACACCGTGCTGGTCATCCCGATCTTCCTCGAGGTCAGCGCCGTAGGCGCCATCGGTCAGCTGTGGCCGGTCATCCTGATCATGGCCTTCTACCCCTTCGGCGTATACCTGTCCTACATCCACTTCCTGACCTCGCTGCCGCGCGAGCTGATCGAGGCAGCGCGGATCGATGGCCTGGGCGATATCTCGATCTTCCTGCGCATCGCCGTCCCGCTGGCGAAACAGGCCGTCGCGCTGGTCGTCTTCTTCTCGTTCGTGGCCAACTGGACCAACTACTTCCTACCACTGGTGCTGTTGCCGCTCTCGAACCAGCGCACGGTCTCAGTGGGCCTCCAGCAGCTCGTCAGCTCCAGCCCCATCTTCGACCCCACCACCGCTGCCGGCCTGAGCACCAAGCTGTACATGCCACAGCTGGCACTCGCGACGACGCTCACCATCATCCCGCTGTTCATCCTGTTCATCGCGGCCCAGCGCTTCCTGATGCGCGGTGCGGTGGTGGGCGCGGTCAAGGGCTGAGCGGGGTCAGGGCGCCGGCCAGGAGAACATGGCGATGCCTCGAATGCCCAGTCCCGAGTCACCTGCCGCGGCGCCACGCGTGACGCAGTCCGATGTGGCCCGTATGGCCGGTGTATCCATCTCGGTCGTCTCGCGCGAGCTCAACGGTGACCCCGCGCTCCGCGCACGACCTGAGACCCGACGCCGGATCCACGAGGCCGTCGAGCGGCTGAGCTACACACCCAGCCACGCGGCGCGATCACTTCGACTCTCGAGGGCGTTCGCCATCGGCCTCATCGTGCCGGACCTCGCCAGCCCTATCTACGCCCCGTTGATCCGCGGCATCGAGGATGCTGCAGCAGAGTTCGGGTATGACATGCTCATCGCGCGCGCCGAACGCGTCGGATCCAAGGTCGACCCACTCCTGAGGCTGGCTCACGAAGGTCGCGCCGACGGCTTCCTGGTGCAGCGCCGGGACGAGACCGACCTGCGCGACTTCGCGCCCCTGGCGGTGGTTGGCGACCGCCCCGTGGTCCTCATCAACTCGCGCGGATCTCGCCGCGGCTCCGTCGTTCACGACGATGCCGCTGGCGCGCGCATCGCCACGCAGCATCTGCTGGACCTTGGACACCGGGACATCGCGCTCATCGGGGGAGTCGTCCACAGTCACACCGGAAAGGCACGTGAGCTTGGCTACCTGCAGGCCATCCATGCAGCCGGCATGCGCAAGCGCTCGGCATGGATGCTGCGTCGCCCCGATGATCCGGAGGCTGGACGGCTGGCGGTGCGGGATCTGTGCCTGACCCCGCGCCGGCGCCCCACGGGCATCGTGTTAGCCAACATCAACGCGGCCATCGGCGCCCTCCGTGGAGCGCACGAGATCGGCCTCGCCGTGCCCGACCAGCTATCGATCGCAGCCATCCACGATTGGTGGGCCGCCGACTACCTGCGCCCCTCGCTGACGACGGTGCGGATGCCCCAATACGAGCTGGGACAAACAGCCATGAGGCTGCTGGTGGGGCGCCTCGACGGCGAACCCGGGCGTGACTTGCTGGTGTCTGACCCGGCACCCCTGCTCATGGTGCGCGAATCGACGGCACCGCCGCCACGTCGGCTGGTCCGCGCCCGCCTGCAGAACACCAAGTCGCCGGCGCTGGCCGACACCACCACAAGTCACGCGGCACACGCGTGATGACCCACCCCGACCTGGCACGACCCGGATCCCGCAAACGGAGGGAGTCTCATG
>CAWIPU010000002.1:0-394161 GCA_963838115.1 uncultured Chloroflexia bacterium | reverse complement strand
CGCCTGATGCCCGCCTGCTATGGCGCGCGTGGAATGCCGCCATACGCGTCTTGCGGGCAGTGGCGTTCGGGCATATCGTTGCCCGGATATGTCGCGATCTCGCGGCTTCGGTCTGTTTGCGTCCACACTGGCGTTGGTGGTTGCCCTGTTGGCTCCCGGGCTCGCCTTCGCCGACGAGTCATCGTTCTCTCGGCTGCAGATCGCCGACAGCCTTCCGGTCCAGCTCGAGATCATCCGGGATGTGGCCGGACCACTGGGGGTCCGCGTCCGTAGCGCCGGCGGCGATTGGCGGCTGCCACCCGGCAACGCGGTGCTCCTCGAAGAGGACTGGTGGACCCCGCTTCGCCCGCTCGCCGTCGCAACCGGCGGACGGCGATCGACCCCCTCAAGCCGGCTCATCGAGCGGGTCCGTGAGCGCATCGCCCCGGCCGCGACTCGCCGGTTGCCCGACCGACTAACCGCCGCGTCGATCGGCGACGTGACGCTTGACGGCCAAGCCGACCTCGTCCTTTCCTTCCGCCGACCCTTCAAGCGCAACTTCATCAACATCACGCGTCCACGCCGGATGTGGGCTGATCGACACGGCCTCAGCGCGCACGTCGGACTCTACCGACCCAAGGATCTCTCGGAGATCTGGGTCGCGGGCACCCTGGTCAGGCCAGTGACGGCGCTCGCGGCCTGCGACGGTGCGCTCGCGGTCGCCTATGGGAAGCTGGATCGGCCCGGCATCATCGAGACCGGCGTCTGGCGCTGGGCGGTCTTCGGCTTCCTGCCGACCGAACCACTACCGGGACCGGGCGTTCCCGCCTGCGTCGACATCGATGGTGATGGCCGCACAGAGCCGGCCATCCTGGAAAGGAGCGTTCAATGAACCGGGCGACGAACCCTGCGATGAACCGGGCGGCCTTGATCTCCGGCTTGTTGTCACTCAGCTTGCTGGCGACGTTGGCGGCCACGACTGGCCCCACGCTGGCGACCGACGAGCTCCCCCAGATCGACACCGGCTTCGGCGACTACACGCTGGTCCCGCGACTCGTCGATGCGAACCCTTACGCGGGTCCCGCGACACCCACCTCGCTCAAGGGCGTGAAGATGACCAAGGATGTCGCTGGGCTGCTGACCCGCGACGCGAAGTCGAAGCTCAAGGAGCAAGGCTTCGTCGTCGTGCCCGATGAGTTCCGGCTTTTCCACCAGGCCTATGAGCAGCAGTACTACTCGGGCACGCCCGTCTTCGTGACCACCGATGCCGCCTATCACGCCTGGCACCAGGTCTTCGACAAGACGCTCCGCGACCTTGAGACGAGGAAGCTGACGCCGGCACTCGACGCACTGTTGACGGGCATGCGCAAGAACGCGGTGGCGCAGCACAAGGCACTCGCCGGCACTGCCCTGGAAGACGACGCCGCGCGCATCGTGGACCTCATCGATGTGGCGGCCGCGGAGCTCGGGGCGGACGTCAAGCTCAGCGAGCGGGCAGCCGCGGAGAAGGCACTCATCGACGCCCACACCGCATCGATCGAGTCACCCATCCTGGGCACCGTCTCGGACTATTCGCTCTACGCCCCGCGCGGCCACTACACGCGCACGGAGGCGCTCAAGCGCTACTTCGTGGCCATGTCCGTCCTTGGCCAGGCGGCCTTCCGGCTGCCGGGCTCCGTCCAGACCGATGCCACGACCGTCACTGACACCGACAACCTGCGACTGGCGCTCCTGGCGTCGCGCACGCTGCTGGGGGACCCGGAGCTGGAAGCCCTGTGGCACCAGATCTTCGAGCCGACCGCGTTCCTGGTCGGTGTCTCAGACGACTACACGCCCTTCGAGCTGGCCGCGGCCGTCGAAGCGGTGGTCCCGGGCGGCATGTCCGACCCGCTGAGCGCCACCGATGACGAGTCGCTCTTCGCGGTCGCTGACGAGATGGTGGCGACGCGGCCGGTGCAGATCGACCCCGAGCGGCCTTCTGTCCGGCTGATGGGCACACGTTTCGTCATCGATTCGCTGATCTACGACCAGCTCGTGCGTCCCAACGTGGGCACCCGAGAGGAGCCGCGCGTGCTGGCTTCCCCCCTTGACCTGGCGGCGGCGTTCGGCTCCGATTTCGCCATGGCCATCCAGGATGCCGCGGGCGAGACGGCCTACATGAACTACCCCCAGCAGATGGAGGCCATGCGGTCGGCCGTGGCGGCACGTCCCGATGGGGCCTGGGGCCAGACCGTCTACGACGCCTGGCTGGCCGCAGTCGAGCCGATGTGGCTGCCACACGGTGCCGCCTTCCCCGACTTCATGCAGTCCGACGCCTGGACCGCCAAGGCGCAACAGACCGGCTTCGGCTCCTACGCAGAGCTCAAGCACGACACCATCCTCTACACCAAGCAGGCCGTGGGCGAGCGGGGCGCGGCCGAGGCACCGCCTGCGGCGCACAACTGGGTGGAGCCCGATCCTGTGCCGTTCGCGCGGCTCTCGGCCATGGCGGCACTCACGCGTGATGGCCTGGCAGCCAGGGACCTCCTGACCGGGGAGATCAAGGGATTGCTGAAGGACTACATCAAGATGGTCGATCGGATGGAGGCCATCGCGACCGCCGAACTGGCGGGACAAGTCATCTCGGAGACCGACAACGAGTGGCTGCGGGATACCGGCGGGCGACTGGAGGGCTTCTGGTGGCGCACCGGTGACAAGCTCAAGACAGCACAGCCCATCCGCGACGACGACGCTGCGGTCATCGCCGACATCATGCGCGGAATCGACCTCGAGAAGGGCATCGACTCGGTGGTCGAGGTCGGCACCGGCCGCATCGACCGCATCTTCGTCATCGTCCCCGATGGTGCGGGTGCGTTCCAGGTGGCGACCGGCGGGGTCTACTCGTACTACCAGTTCCCATGGCCGACCTCCGACCGCCTGACCGATGAGCGATGGTGGACGATGCTGCGGAAGGGTGAGGCGCCTGACCGACCGGCATGGCAGGACCCGATCTTCCCATAGCATGTGGCCGGTGGGGATTTGATGCGACCCGGCCTCGTCGTCGCCCAGAGATTTGACTGCCGCCGCGGCTCCGGGTTGTCAGTCGACCGTGACGAGGCCTGCGCCGGGAGCGGCTTCGACTCCGAAGACGGAGGGCTCGATGCCGGCGGCGCCCGCGTAAGCACGTACCACGTGCGCGCCGAATCGGTCCACGGCATCGCGTTCCACGATGGCCACCAGACAGCCGCCGAAGCCGGCCCCGGCCTGGCGACACGCGATGCGTCCGGGGGCACCCTCCATGGCGTCATGCATGGCGGCCATCGAGGGTGCGCCGATCTCGAAGAGTTCCATGGCACCCTCGAAGGAGGCGTCGAACAACGCCTCCAAGGCGGCCCGGTCGCCAGCCGGTAGGGCCCCCGCCAGATCCAGCACGCGCTGGTCCTCCTCCACGATGAAGCGGCAGCGTCTGGCGACTACCGCTGGCAGCTCCGACTCGTGCGACTCCAGTAGCTCCATGCTCACGTCGCGCAGCGCCCTGATGGCGGGATCGTATCGCCGCAGGTACGAAGCGCCCGCCTCGCACTGCGCCCGGCGCTCGTCGTAGACCCCGTCGGTGAGCTGCCGAGGCGCGCGCGTGTCGCAGATGACCACGGCCAGGTCGGACGCGATGGCGACCGGCGAGCTCGTGAGCGAGCGGCAGTCGAGCAGCAGGGCGTGGCCAGCCGTTCCCAGCACGGAGGTGTACTGGTCGAGGATGCCGCAGGCGACGCCCACGAATTCGTTCTCGAGGCGCTGGCCGAGGAGCGCCAGCTCGACCGGTTCGTGGTGATCGCCGCTGAGCGAATCGAACGCCAGCAGTATGGCGATCTCTATGGCGGCTGACGACGAGAGGCCACTGCCGAAGGGCACGGTGCTGTGGAGCAAGCCATCGAAACCGACGAGGTCGACGCCCTCGCGCGTCAGCATCGCCGCCGCCCCGCGCACGTAGTCGGTCCAGGTCACATCGGGATCGTGCTCGACGGCATCAAGGCTGAACTCGGCCGTGCCCGACAGGTTGAGCGACGCGATGCTGACCCGCCGGTCATCTCGCGGCCGGACGACCAGCCAGGTGTCGCGGTCGACCGTCATGGTGGCCACGTAGCCGTCGTTGTAGTCGGTGTGGCTGCCCATCAGGTCCACTCGGCCGGGTGCTCGGAACCAGTCGGTCGGATCAGCCCCATACATCTGCGTGAACGCGCGCGCCAGCGACTCCCTCCGTCGCGACAGGTCCATCGGTCAGGCCAGCCCAGCCATGGTATCGAGCAGCGCCTCCACATTGGCCATGGGCACGTCGGTCATGAGCCGATGCGACGGCGCCAGGATCAGGCCCGTGCCACCCGGTGCCAAGGTGGCCGCGCATGTCTGCGCCGCCTCCCGTACCTCGGCCGGCGTGCCGTGGGGCAGCACCGTCTGTGTGGAGATCCCGCCGTAGAACGCGAGCCGACCGTGGAACTCACGACGCAACCAGGCGTGCTCGATGACCTCGGGCTGCACCGGGTTGAGGGCGGTGAGCCCGATCTCGACGAGGTCCGGCACGATCTGGCCGATGTCGCCATCGGAGTGCATCAGCACCGGCAGGCCACGCTCGACGAAGGGAGCGAAGAGGCGCGCCAGGCGTGGCTTGATGAGGCTGCGCCAGGTGGCAGGGGAGAAGAGTAGCGAGACCTGCGCACCGTAGTCGTCGCCGAAGTAGCCGCCGTCCACGCCTAGCGCGATGTAGCGCTCGATGAGCACCAGGCGGATGTCCACGATGCGGTCCAGCAGCTCACCGATGTAGACGGGATCGAGCGCCAGCTCCAGCAGCGTGTTCTCGAAGCCGCGCAGCGACCAGGCTCGCTCGAAGAGCGCCCAGCCCAGGTTGGGGACGACGAAGGCAGCATCGCCAGTCTCGGCGCGGATGCGCTCGGCATCTGCCAGGAGACCAGCGGCGTGCGGGTCGGGCCAGTCGAAGGTGTCCAGGTCCCGCTTGTCGCTAAGCGGGGCGACTCGGATGTAGTAGCCCTCTTCCTGCGTGTCGTGGCCGGCACCCCACCAATCGAACCTGGCCTTGCCATCGTCGCTGAAGCGAGGCTCGTAGCTCATGTCCAGGCGCCGCAGGTGGTTGTCCAACCGCTCCGGAAGGTCAACCGGGTCGATGCCGAAGTGCTGGCCCATGCGCTGACCCATGGATGTGGTGTAGTTGAACTGGGTCGGCAGCCGGTCCACCGGCTCATAGGTCAGGGCCCGCAACACGCGTTCGCGCCGGGTCAACTCCATGCCTCCTCGCCCTCCTGCTCGTTGGTCCGTCTGACGCTAGCCGCGCATGACGCCAGTCGTAGTGCCGAATGGCGGGAACCGATGGGGTCGAGCGGTCGTCTTCACTCGCATGAACAACACACTATCCCCCTACCGCCCCCTGTCCATCGCCACCCGCATCGCGACTGCGACCAGCTTGTCGTTCATGGCCGCGTTTGCCGGTGTCGCATCCGGTCCTGTCGTGGCACTCGATGAGGACTCAAGCTGCTGGACCAGCGAGCCCGGCGTCGTCGGGACCATCGACCATCCGGTCGAACCGACGGCGATCGTGCTGCGGATGTCCGTCGGCGGCGGCTTCGTGCCGGCCGAGATCGCCTTTATCGAAAGCCCCACGTTCACTCTGTACGGCAACAACGTGGCCATCTTCGGACCAGCAGGTCAGTCGTCCGACCTGACCGACCCGTTGCCGGCGTTCGCCTGCACGCGCCTGAGCGTGGAGCAGGTCGATGAAGTCCTGACGTCTGCCCTCGACGAGGGTGGCCTGCGTGGTGCGAAGGCGCGCTATCCGAACCCCTTCATCGTCGATACGCCCAACACCATCTTCAGCATCGATGCCGACGGCGTGGACAAGTCGGTGGTCGTGGAAGCCCTGGGCTTCGACGACCAGGCGCCCGACCCCAAGGCCCGTGCACGCTTCGAAGCGCTCGCGGGACTCCTGTCCGACTTCGGGGCTCAGGTCGAGACGTCGCAGCTCTACCAGGTGCCGCTCTATCGCGCCTCGTTGAACGAACCCTGGATCGAGGACCCCGGCACCCCGCTGCCCTGGCCATGGCCGGAGACACCCACGGAGCTCTTCGGAGACGATCTGAGCGATCAGCCCACACTCACCCCGGACCAGGTGGCGGAGGTCACGATGGTGCCCAACGGTGGACAGGGCTATATCGCGCTGGAGACACCTTCGGGCGACATGATGAGCCTGGCTGTCCGGCCGCTGCTCCCCGACGAGCTCCCGAACCTGGGCTGACTCCACGGGGGCTGGCGCTGTCAGCCCCCGAAACTATTCACCTTCGGCGCAATCGTCCGGCGTGTTGCCGTGGACGTTGCCACCACACACCACCCCGGTCAGCGTGCCCCGGTTGAGGATGCCGCCGCCTGACTTCGTGGCCGTGTTGTTCCGAACCGAGCTGGACCCGAGCAGCGCGAGGTGGCCGACGTTGAGGATGCCGCCACCCGATGTGGCGCGGTTGCTATGCATGCTCACGTCGCGCAATGTCAGCGTGCCCCGATTAAGGATGCCGCCGCCTTCGCTGCCCACCCCACCCCGGATGGTCAGGGCCCGGACCTTGACCCTGGCATCAGCGCGTACGGTCAGGACGGTGCCACGGCCCATGCCGGCAAGGGTCGGCGGGCCTGATGTCTTGGTGCTGATGCCCTTGATGGTCAGGTCCTTGGCCAGGGTGGTGACACCACGGCAGATGCCCTGCAGCGTGAGTGTGTCTCCAGCCGAGGCTGCTGCTGCTGCCTTGCGGAGGCGGCCCATGGTCCGCCCTGTGCGGATGTCGCGCACGCGGCAGGCCCTGGCCGGCCTCGCCGGACCCGCCGGTGGCCCCATGTGCAGCATGGCTCCGAGGTCGACCAGCTTGTAGCCGCGCGAGCGGTAGCTGTCGATGATCGAGGCGACGGCCGGTGGGGTCACCGAAGGTCCGCAGTGCATCAGCACGATGGCCCCCTTGCCGCCGGCTCTACCGTAGCGGATCACGCTGCCGACGCTGGTGCCTGACGAGGTGTCCCCGCTGTCGATGTCCCACAGGATGGTGCGGTAGCCAAGGTTGTCTCCGATGCGGACGACCCGGCTATCGTAGGCACCGTAGGGCGGCCGCAGCAGGTGCAGCATGGGCCGCCCAACGATGCCTTCGACGACGCGCTCGTTGGTGGCGATCTGTACACGGATATTGGCTTCGCTGAGTCGGGTGAGCCAGGGGTGGTTGAGCGTGTGGTTGGCGACCGGGAAGCCTTGCAACAGCGAGCGCCAGCGCTTGGGGTCGCGTTTCATGTAGGCGCCGTTGATGAAGAAGGTGGCCGTTGCACGCTTGGCTCGGAGCGTGTGGATGATGGCAGTGCAGCGGTCGATGCTCCAGCCATCGTCGAAGGTGAGCGCCACCCAGGGCCGCTCGCGTGAGCCATGGGTGATGACCGATGAGGCCTGAACCACCGTTCCGAGCACGAGGGTCAGGATCAGGCCGACGGAGAGGGCGGCCAAGCGTAGGGTCGTCCGGCGGCGGTCGGCGGTCTCGTCCTGGAAGCGGCTGCGGGTCGAGATGTCGGTTCTCCCTTGCCTGTGGCTAAAGTCTGCTGACTGCCAGACTAATGGGTCGTACACGAGGGCCGGCACGAGGATGCTACCGTGGCCGCAATAGCAAGGGTACACATGCGCGGCACGATCACACTCATCGCCTTGGTGCTCGCGGCTTCGATCGTCAGTGGTCAGGATGCCCTGGCACCCACCCCGCGGCCTGTCTATCCACTCTGCGAGATCGCCTTCTCGCTGGCTGCCTCACGAGCGTCTGCGAGCCCTGATCCGTCGGCCATCGTCGTTGGAACTGAACCTCTGGCCAGCCCTCTGCCTCTTGGCGCATCTCCCTTCCTGGACGACGCCATCCGCCGCTGCGCGAGCGTCGAGGAGTTCGGCGCGGCGGCTGCGCTCTATCCGCAGGTCCTTGGTGAGGCGGACTCGCTGCAGTTCCTGCTCGCCCGCTGTGCCGACCCCCTGGGGGGCCTCGACGAGTACGCCGTCTGTGCCTCGTTGGTGCGAGCCCTGGCGACACCGGCACCCACCCCTACGGCGACACCGACCCCAACACCCACCCCGGAGCCAACGGCCCGGCCCGCCACGGGATCAAGACAGGAGCCGGGCACGGGCAAGAAGTCGACCCGTCGTCCACAGCCACGGTCTGACTGGACGAAGGCCGCGGCCCGGACCCTGCGCGAGTACTACGACTCCAGCTATGGGACCTATGTGCTCACCCTCTATCGACCCATCTCCCGGCTCAGGAACATGGATTGTGCCGGCGTGCCCGATGAGCGCTGTCAAGCGCTGCGGACAAACGGGGCTGCCATCATCCGCAAGTCCAGGAACGCCATCGACCGGCACCTCGCGTTCATGCGGAAGCACCCACCTGCAGCGTGCTTCAAGGACGCCTATGCCAAGGATCGAGTCGTCGCCAAGAGACTCCTGCGTGGTCTGGACGAGTGGCGACCGTTGCCCGCCGAGACCATGCGCGAGCGGAGCCAACGTATCGGCAGGCTCCACATGGCCACGCTCGACCATGTCAAGAACCTCAACAGGTACACGCGCGACTGCCCCTGAGTCAGCGACCTCTCGACAATCGACGGGCGTGGACCAGGCTCGCTACCAGCCGTGGGTATGAGCCTCAGCGAATTGCCGGTAGGCAGGGAAGAAGCCTGTCAGGTCAGCAGGATCGAGGTCGGCGTCGTGGTCGGCCAGGAGGCGTTGGTACTTCGCTGCGTCGATGACGATGCGGAGCGTGTAGAACGGGAATCGCAGGGACGAGAATCCCGCCTTGAAGTGGAAAAGTCCATCCTCCTTCGCGTCCCTCCCTCCGCCGAGGTGCAGCCAGCGCTGGCCATCGGCCCGGGACTCCTCGATGGCGAAACTGAACATCAGCTTGGCGGCCTTGGGACACGCACTCCCGCCATCTGCCTTGGTGCCAGTCAAGTGGGCTTCGACGATGCCACAGGTTTCGACGAACATACCCGCCGAGTAGACCTCGCCCTCCCACTCGATGATCGCCAGCCGTAGGCGCTCGCCAAGAGATGCGCGGAAGACGTCGAAGTACTGGTCGTCGAGGGAGTAGAACTCTGACGCGCCCAGTCGACTCATCGTCTCTCGATAGAGCCCCTTGAAGATCTCGTAGCCGGCGTCAGAAGCGTCCCACCGGGCCACGTAGCCCATCTCTTGCGCCTGTCGGATCTGGACACGGTGATTGCGCCGCATTCCCCCCGCGATCGCATCGGATGACTGTTGGAGGTCGACCGCCACCGTGTCGCAGTGACGCACGAGCGTCCCGATCTCACACTGCGGAGCCTGGATCAGCAGCGGGTGCATACGCACGAACAGCGAGATGATCCCGATGCGCTCGAGGACGGGTATGCCGGCCTCTAGGGCTTCGCCGAGGAAGTCGGGCTCGCGTGTGCCGCGCAGCAGCGGACCCGAGTAGCCGTACGGGGAGGTCGCGTCGATCCCGACATCGGATACTGGGCGGATGAGCAGGGGCAACAGCATCGCGCGTTGTCCGTCCTCGACCAGCAATGCACAAGGCTGCGCGGATTCGTGCTGCGCCTCGAGCTTGACGTACTCCGGGCGGTGATAGAAGTCGTGGTCAGTCACGTCAAGGAACGCGACCCACGCCGGGTCATCGACCTCGATGAGACGGCTTCGGATCCGGGTCGCTGGAGCGAACTCGCGGCGAGTCATGGTCCGTGGCGTAGGAACGGTGCCGTTCGTCGCCGAGACGCGCGTGGGCGCGTCGTCATGGATGGCTGGAGACTGTGATGCTGTATCGCTCTGGTCACGTGCGGCCACGGCTCCCCTACCTCCAGCCCCACCAGGGGCGCCAGACCCAAGTCTGCCTCAGATACGCGACCAGGACAGGGGCCAACGTGCTTGCTCGCAGCATCTTGTTGCTCGACAGCACCGCCGAAGAGCGTCCCTCAACGCCCGCTCGGTCAGGTCATGGTATCCCTATGGTGCATCATGACCACGAGCTACGAGCCCTACGGGAGCGCCCGTGGTCGACTCCAAGGAGCGGAGGGATGGCATGCGCGTCGTCGTGACCGGAGGGAGCGGCAAGGCAGGTCGGTGGGTCGTACGGGACCTGCGTGAGCACGGCCATGATGTCCTGAATGTCGACCTGGTCAGGGACGCCGGCCCCCACGGGTCGACGCTGGCCGTCGACCTCACGGACCTTGGCCAGTGCCATGACGCGATCGCCGGTGCAGACGCGGTCGTCCATCTTGCGGCCGTCCCTGCCCCAGGCCTGCGACCGGAGGGCGAGACCTTCCGCAACAACATCCTCGCCACATACAACGTCTTCTCCGCAGCAGCCGTGCATGGCGTTTCGCGGGTCGTGTCGGCATCGAGCGAGACGGTCCTGGGCTTGCCCTTCGACACCCCGCCGCTGTTCGCGCCGATCGACGAGACCATCGAACCGAGGCCCGAGTCCTCGTACGCGCTGGCCAAGCTGCTCGGCGAGGAGATGGCGAATCAGGTTCACCGCCGGACCGGCATCCCCTTCGTGAGCCTGCGCATCTCGAACATCATGGAGCCAGTCGACTATGAGGCCTTTCCGGAGTACTGGACGGACGCGCAGGTGCGGAAGTGGAACCTGTGGAGCTACGTCGACGTGCGCGATGTGGCACAGGCCGTGCGACTCGGACTGGAGGTGCCCATCGACGGCGCTGAGGTGTGCATCATCGCGGCCTCTGACAACGTGATGACGCGCTCGAGCGCCGAGCTCATGGCAGAGGTCTTTGCGGGTGTGCCACTGACGCGCGAGATCGAGGGTCGGGAGACGTTGCTTTCGATCGACCGCGCCCGTCGGTTGCTCGGCTATGCGCCGCAACACAGCTGGCAGGAGCACGTCTCTGCGTAGTGGTCGGCCGGACCCCGCCCTGAGCCCCTACTCGAACAGGGAGCGGTACTCGCCGAGGCCTTCGTGCTCGAGATCCTCGCTGGGGATAAAGCGAAGTGCGGCGCTGTTGATGCAGTAGCGCAGACCAGTGGGCTCGGGACCATCGTTGAAGACATGTCCGAGGTGGCTGTCGGCGGCCACACTGCGCACTTCGGTCCGGGGCAACGACAGCGTCAGGTCCGCCAGCTCGGCGACCGCATCCGGTTCGATGGGGCGGCTGAAGCTCGGCCAGCCTGTGCCGCTCTCGAACTTGTCCGTCGAGCTGAACAGGGGTTCACCGCTGACCACGTCGACGTAGATCCCGGCCGCCTCGTTGTCCCAGTAGGCGTTATCGAACGCCGGCTCCGTACCGTCTTCCTGGGTCACCCGATACTGGAGTGGTGTGAGGCTCGCCCGCAGGTCGTCATCGGTCCGGGATCTGTCCGCCTCGTCGCCCCAGACGCGCTCCAGGAACGGGAGGCGCCCCGAGTGCAGACGGTAGGTCTCGAAGCGCGGGTCCTTCAGGTAGAAGTCCTGGTGGTATTCCTCGGCAGGGTAGAAGGGTCCGGCCGCGACGATGTCGGTCACGATCGGCTGGTCGAACCGACCACTCTCGGCCAAAGCGTCTCGCGAGGCCTCGGCCAGCGCTCGCTGCTCATCGTCGTGGTAGAAGATCGCGCTTCGGTATTGCGAACCCCGGTCGGCGAACTGCCCACCGGCATCCGTGGGATCGATGCGTCGCCAGAAGACGCCCAGCAGGTCGTCGTAGCTGATCTGTTGCGGGTCGTAGCGGACCTCGATGGCTTCGGCATGGCCGGTCGATCCGGTAGACACCTGCTCATATGTCGGGTCTGCCTGGGTGCCTCCGGTATAGCCCGAGGTCACGGTGTAGACGCCATCCAGCTCCTGGAAGGCCGACTCCATGCACCAGAAGCAGCCCCCGGCGAACGTCGCTGTGAGGGCATCGTCAGAGACCGAGCCGTCCGACTCGTCTGGCGAACTCGAGGCGCCCGCCGCAGCGCCGGCGCCCGCTGCCATCATCCCCAGCGTGAGCAGCATCAGTGCCGCAAGCAGTCGGTGCTGCATGACTTCGACCCCCTCTGTGACTTGATCCGATGCTCGCGCCGGGACCATTCGCCCGAACTCCCTTGAGTCTGCTCGAGTCAGGTGTCGTACCGATGACGAGGGTCAGCGGCTACGGGTCTGTCATCAGTGCACCGATGCTCAGGACCGTCCAGCTAGCCTGTATCGTGACTGCGTGGTCTGACGCGTTCCCGCGTCGACGCTCGGATCCGGGAGGGGATGACAGCATGGATGGGGGACAGGACGCTCGGTCGGTGCGACGGCGCATCCTGATCGACGGTCTGGCGATCGTCCTGTCGGTGTTCGCGTTCGGCACGGTCTATGGTCTGGCAGCGCGAGAGGCCTCCTTCTCACTGATCGAGGCGCTGGCGATGAGTCTCTTCGCGTACGCAGGTGCCGCCCAGTTCGCCGCGGTCGGCCTCATCGCGGCGGGCGTGCCATGGCTGGGCATCCTCGTGTTGACGGCGCTGCTCAACGCCCGTCACCTCTTGTATGCGGCGTCGCTCGCGCCCTGGGTCACCGGTATCTCGCGACGGAGCCGCGCCATCGCCGCCCACTTCCTGACCGACGAGTCCTTCGCGCTGTCGATGCCGGGCATCCGCTCGCTGGGGCGGCTCGACCCGACGAGCTACGCCCTCGCAGTGGCGGTGACCTTCGTGCCGTGGGTGAGTGCGACTGCGGTCGGATATGTTGGTGGCGAACTTCTGCCCGACCCTCGCGCTGTCGGCCTGGACATCGTGTTCCCTGCTGCCATGGCTGGTCTCGCTGTGGCGCTCGTGACCGAGCGGCGCTCGCTCGTGGCAGCCGTCTCGGGTGCATCGATCGGTTCGGCTCTCGCGCTCCTGGTGCAGCCCGCGGTCGGGGTCATCGTGGGCGGCCTGGTGGGACCGCTAGTGGCGTTGCGCGTCAGGGACCCCCGTGAGCAGGAACGGCTCTCAGACCCGGATCCACTGCGGGAGCCGACCGCGGTGCCCGGACCGTGAGCATCGAGCTGGTGGCGTTGGCCCTGCTCATGGGCGCTGTCACGTATCCGTCGCGCGCCGTGCCGCTGTTGTTGCCCGGCATCGAGCAGCTACCCGACGCCGTCCATGCCTATCTCCGCCTGGTCGGCCCAGCCATCCTGGCTTCGCTGGCGGCCGTCAACGCCCTCGTGTTCGTTACCCCTGACGGGGACGCCCAGTTCCATGTCGGTGTCGAGGCGCTCGCGGTCATCGTGTGCGTCGGCGTCGTGGCGTGGCGTCGGAACCTGCTGCTTGGTCTCGTGGCCTCCATGGCCCTCGTCGCTATCGCGCGTGCGGCTGGCCTTGCGGGCTAGGCAGCAGTCGGATCCCGGGCCTCACACTCCACGAGCTTCGGGCACGGCCGCCCATGACGTCAGGATGCAGAGTGGTGTTGCTGCCGACGAAGCGCAACCCGGCGTCGTCGCCGCCTATCGACCACGACGCCATCGATGTCGGCGGGATACAGTCGATCACGTTCTCGACATCCCCGGTCATGCGCGGGTCGGATGCCTACTCGGTGCATTCCAGATCAACTTCGACAAACGCTCCTGGTCCGGCTGCTGCAGGACCTCCGGTCGACTCCACTCGCCTGCGTCCCGCTGTAGGTACATCGACGTCCCGGTCACCGGCGTGGCCCCGACGAGTGCCGTTGTCTGGGAGCGGGTGAACAGCGTGCTAGCCGCGAAGGCTGCCAACAGGAGTGCCAGCGGCACGACCCAGATGAGGACACGAGCCGGACCCCCGATCCTTGGGAACCTGAACCCGAACCGACGTTGCGTAGCAGCCGCCCGCACCACTGCGAGCTGTCCCGGGCCAGCACCGTGTCAGTGACCGGGTCGCACTCGCCGATCCCTGACCCCGGACAGGTGGTTATGCTTGTCCGATGACCCGGCCGGAAGGTGAGCCATCGTCAGGTGCGCGGCACTGGACGATGTGGTGTCCCGCGGGTGGCCGTCGCGGCTGGGTGCATCGGACGAGGCCGAGCTCGCTTCGTCACCTCCAGCGGGTTCATCGCCGGCGAATGGTGGCAATGCCCACGGACCATGTCGGAACCCACGGCAGGCCGTCCGGTGGAACACAGTGATGGATCGCCAGTACCTGCAGGGGACGGTGCGTGCCGGGGCACTCCTGCCGCTCCGCTTCTTCCTCGGGTTCACGTTCGTCTTCGCGGGACTCGACAAGCTGCTCGATGCCGCGTTCCTCGACCCGGCATCGCCCAGTGGGATCAACGCCCAACTCGAGGCCTTCACGCACGTCTCACCCCTCGCGCCGCTCATCGAGGTGGTGGCGCTGCCTGTGCCAACCGCCATCGGCGTGCTCATGGCTCTCGGTGAGATCGCCGTCGGCCTCGGCGCCCTCAGCGGGATCCTCTACCGACTCTCGGCGGTCGGCGGCGCCTTCATCTCGTTGACGTTATTTCTCACCGCGTCCTGGACCGTCCGCCCCTTCTACCTTGGTAACGACCTGCCCTACCTGGCCGGCTGGATCACGCTCGCGTTTGCCGGATCGGGCGGCGTGCTTGTCCTGGGTCCCTGGCTCGAACAGCGGCTGGGCCTGCGCCACGTTCGCCCGGCCGGCAAGGACGGTGCATCGGCTCAGGGCGCCGTCGAGTCCCCAGGTCGGCGGTTGTTCCTTGGTGCGATGGTCTTGGGCGGAGCCACGCTGGTCCTCGCCGCGCTGGCGGGCAGCCTTAGATGGCTTCTCCCGGCGAGCACCAGTCCGGACAGCACCGCAGTGCCACCGGCGACTGCCCAGCCGGGCATCCCGAACGGCCCAACGGCATCCTCGCATGCAAATGCGGCCGCGGCCACCCCCGCCGCGAGCGGCACGGCGGGCTCGATGGCGCTGGGCCCGACGATCGCCAACGTGAGCGACTTCGGCCAGACGACAGCAGTCGGTTTCTCTGTCCCGACGTCGGGTGATCCCGGGGCCCTCATCAAGCTCTCAGACGGGACGTTCGTGGCCTACGATCTCATCTGCACCCACGCGGGCTGCACCGTGTCTAACTGGGACAGCAAGCAGCAGTACCTAATGTGCCCCTGCCACGGAGCCACGTTCGACGCGGCACACGGCGCTCGGGTGGTGTCCGGCCCGGCCCCCAGTCCGTTGCCCGAGATCTCACTGAGCATCGATCCGAAGTCCGGCGCCATCACCGTGGCGACCTGAACCGGCAGGGCGCCGAGCTGGTGGCTGGCCCTGAGTCAAGTCGGCCCGCAACAGCTGACTCGCCCAGGACGGCGGAACGAGGCGTAAAGTCACCTGCATCAGCCACATGATCGCAGCAATCGTGGGAGGCACCTCGATGCGACTACGTTCGACTCACGCAGTCTTGGCCAGCTTGCTTGTGACAGGGACGCTCGCCTCCGCAGGAAGTGTGGCGGTGGCCCAGGAGGCCGACTGTGCCCGTGCTCTATGGGCGCTGCCGATCGAGAACGTCGTGCTGCCCGAGGGATGGACCTGGTCCTCCCTCACGGTCCGGATGGATGGCGGCTGGGGCGGCAGCATCGAGATGCCGAAGCCTGAGTCCGAGATCACATCTGAGTACGACGACAAGACCTACGACATCTACTTCGATGTCGAGTGCAATGCTGACCCTCGAGCCTTCATCGACGCTCGGAGACGCTCTCGAGAAGCGTGGCCTGACAAGTACCGCGACACCGATGCGACCGAGGTCGGGGACCAGAGCATGGCGTTCGAGTATGCCGATGGGAGCACCGCCCTGGATTGGGCCAATGGCACGGTCTACGGAACAGTCTATGGTGACGACAGCGCAGACTCGTCAGTGGTGGAGGACTTCGCCCTTGCCCTCGACGCGTTCCTGCCATAGGACTTGACTCCCGAGGCCACCTTGAGCCCATCGATCTCGCATGCGCGACTGAGGAACGACGTCGCGAACCGAATGGGCTCCGCGATGATCGCTGCCAACGCGGTGGTCGTCACCGCCACGACTCCTGAACTCCCTCCCGACGCTGGCGGCTACGTCGCTGTCTGTCCGGATGCGGCCAATGGCGGGCTCCAGACCGTTCTCGTCCCGGCCGACCAGGTGGACACGGTCATGACCGAGGGAAGTGTCGGTCCACCCTGCGCGGTGGCTCCCGGCCCCGTCGCCTACGGCCCCATGCTTGATCCGGAGACCGGCACCTACGTGGGCGAGATCTCCGACGGCATCTACTGGGTCACCGATGGGGTCTACAAGGCCATGTTCGCGACCACCGGCGAGGGCGTCATCGTCGTCGACGCATACCGCGCCGCCTGTGCCACCTTCCTCTGCATCACGCGGTGAGCATCACGTTGGGCAGAGTCAGGCCTTGGTCCCGGAGGGAGCGGCAGACCTGCAGCCCGTCGATGTCAGGCAGGCCGACGTCGAGGATGACGACGTCCAGCCCGTCGGCGCCCTCGGCGAGCTCGAGGCCTTCGCGACCGGTCATGGCGAGTTCCACCACGTCGTGGTCCTCGACGAGGAGTCGGGCCAACCACGCGCGAGGCGAACATCGTCCTCGACCACCAGTAGATGCATCGTCGCGATGGTGGCACGGCTTCTCTGTAAGGAGCATGTACGCCCGAAACGGGTAGACCTCGCGCTCGGTATCTCCGATTATCGTGCGGTTCGAGCGCTGTGGGCCCTTTGCTGCCGCCAGACAGGCCCGCTGTGTACTCTCTATGCACGCACGAAACTTGTCGGGGTGTAGCGCAGCGGTAGTGGGGTCCTGAGCACGAAGGCTCGAGCCGCGAAGGCCTCGATTATCGTGCGGTTCGCGAGCACGACGTCGCCGGCCCGAGAGTCGCGAGTCCCTCGAGTCGCCACACCTGATCACTCGTGATGGAACACCTCCACAGTCGCTGCGTGACCAGGCGCGCGAGCAAGCCGGGCATCGCAGGTGACGAGCGGTGCATCGAGCGCCTCTGCGAGCGCTAGGAATGCCGCATCATAGGCCGTCACGTTGTGGCGAAGCTCCCACATCCGGTCCGCAAGTGAGACGTGCGGGTAACGGATGATGGTCAGATCGGCGAAGTCCATCCGTGCGTCTGCTGCGCGTTCGTCGCTGATCGCTCGGGCGACGACGAGGCGTCGCAGCGCGTGCTGGAATTCCACATCAACCAGGTGCGGAGCATGCAGGTCGCTATCGCTGATCAAACGGTCGACGAGCCGCGGAACGCGGGGCTGGCCCGCTAGGACGCCGATGATGGCCGACGTATCGACCACGATCACGGCCGACCACGACCTGAGCGTACCGTCTCCACGATGACGTCGATATCAACGCCGCCCGCCCGGGATCCAGCGCGGATGATCACATCCGCGGCGGGCGGACGCTCCGCCAGGCGTGTGATATCCCTGAGCAGGTAGTCCGAAAGTGAGGTCCCAGCAGCGGCCGCACGAGCACGCAGGGTCCGATGGACCTCGTCGGGTACGTTGCGAATCTGGATGGAGTGACTCATGCGGGTCGACGATACACCCAAGTTGGGTGTATCGCATGGTATTCACATGCACTTCCATATCGTTCGGCCCCGCCGCTGGTGGCGCTGTGCGCACACGATCTCGGCGACGAGCGCTGTAGGCCTGTCGCTGTCGCCATCGCGGCGCGCTGTGTACTCTTGTCACGCACGAACACCGTCGGGGTGTAGCGCAGAGGTAGCGCACATGCTTTGGGAGCATGAGGTCGCGGGTTCGATCCCCGCCACCCCGACCACTTCCTTCACCGCTGGTCGGCGGGGTAGCATCGCGACGTGGAGCAGACGCGCACCTCAGCACCCGTGAGCGCGCATGCGGAGATCGATATCGCCGCCAGTGAGCGCGAGGTCTGGACGGTCATCGCCGACATCGCTTCGTGGCCGACGTGGAACCCCGGCGTGCGCGAGGCCACCGTCACGGCCGAGTTGGAGGTCGGCGCACGCTTCCGATACGCCACGCCGTTCGGGTCGATCGCCTGCCGGGTCACGCAGGTCGATGCGCCGCACGCGCTGGCTTCGGAGGGCAGACTGCTGACGATGCGTCGGCGCCAGTCGTGGCATGTCAGCAGCAGGGAGACCGGCAGCCACGTCCTCGCCGACGCCTCCATGAGTGGCTTGGGCGCGCGCCTGTTCCGTCGACGGCTCGACGCGCGCCTCCAGGCTGAGCTTGATGCGCTGGTGCGACTGCTGAAGCTGGAGGCCGAGGCCCGCCACGCGGCTCCCGGCACCGAAGCCGCAGGGGAGGGCACATGAACGAAGGGTCGATGCGGAGCCTCAACCTGGCATTCCGCTTCATCCTCGAGATGCTGGTGCTGCTGGCGCTGTTCCTCTGGGGTATGTCGATGCCCGGCTCGCTGCCGATCCAGCTGCTCTTCGGTCTGGGTGCCCCGGTCGCGGTGATGGCGGTATGGGGATTGTTCGTGGCACCCAAGGCCTCACGGCGTCTGGCGGACCCAGTGCGCCTGGCAGTCGAGCTGGTCATCTTCTCGCTCGCAGCGCTGGCCTTCGGTTTGGCAGTGAGCTGGACCCTGGCCCTGATGTTCGGCGCCGCCGTGCTGATCAGCCTGGCCCTGATGTCCTACTTCGGTCAGCGCGGCCTCTGAAAGGCGTCACGCGACAGCGACGGCATCACTCGCCGCCGTTATCCGCGGCATCGCTGCCGTCGTCCGGTGCGTCCCCGCCGACTCCGTCGTCCTCGATGGCCTGACCGGGATCGGCCTCACCACGGTCGAAGGCGTCCTTGTCACGCCAGTGCGTGTCGCAGGCGAGACAAACGATGCCGACCGTGCCCTCGTTCTGGAAATCGCCCATGCCCAGCATGTCGCTGTAGGCCTGGACGCCCATGACATCGATCTCCGGCGGACGGTCAAGCGCCAGCGTGTGCTGTCCACAAACCGGGCAGGCCTGCTGGGATCGCGCTTCTTCGCTCATGGTTCCCTCTTCGGCGTGACGTTGCCAGTAGTCCACACTAGCAGCACGGCACCGGGCGATGGGGCACGCGGGGGCAGTACCATTCGCCCAGCGTGAAGGGAGTACTTGTGGTGACCCGGCCTGCCTCACCATGGACGCACCCACGAACACCGGAATTGGGGTAGCGCGTGTCCGCAGTCCAGATCATCCTGCTCGTCATCGGGCTTATCGTCATCTCGGCTGTGGCCGTGACGGTGGCCTACGCGACGGCATTCGCGACGCGGGCCGCGCCTCGCAAGCTGTCGGCAGATCCAGCCCACGCGGATGGGCACGACGCCGAGGCCGACCCCTCGACAGCAGACGACCAGGACCTGCTGTCGGTCGCCGCCGGCTACCGCGGTATCAACACCTTCATCACGCCCACCAGCACCCGCCAGGTCGCTCGTGCCGTGGCCTTCCTGTTCCTCGCATCGGTGGCCCTGGTGGTGGCCCTCACGCAAGCCTGGCCTGAGAATGAGCCGGCCATCTTCACCTTGCTCGCGGTGGGCATGCTGTTGCTGGTCCTGTTCATGGACCTGGTGCCCCCGTCCGTGCTCGGTCGCCGCCGACGTTCACTCGAAAGCATCGGCGCCATCGTGTTCCTGGGCCTGCTGATGGCACTGAGCGGCGGGGCAGGCAGCCCGTTCCTGGTCGGTTTCTACCTGGTGGTCGCAGGTACGGCGCTGTCGACGGAGGGCCGGGCACCCATCGCCGTCGCGCTCGTGGGTGCCGTCTCTATCGCGGCTGTCGGTCTGGTCGATGCCTTCATCGCTGGCCCATTGGAAGCGGAGGCCTTCGCCTGGATGGGCATCAACGCGGTCTCGCTCATCCTGCTGGCCAATGTTGCCACGGCGGCCGCCCGGGCCCAACGCCATGCTCGCGACGAGGCCCTGCGTGCCTCCCGCTTCGACGCGCTCACTCGCCTGTACAACCGCTCCTTCTTCTTTACTACCATGGAGCAGGAGATCCGCCGCTCCGACCGCATGGGTCGAGGCTTCACCATGCTGATGCTCGACCTGGATGACCTGAAGCCGGTCAACGACACCTTCGGCCACCAATGGGGAGACCGCCTGCTCAAGGCCGTCGCCGATACCATCCGTCGCACCATCCGCTTCACTGACGCTGCGGCACGCTACGGTGGCGATGAGTTCGTGGTGCTGCTGCCCGAGACGGATGTGGCCGGCGGCTACGTCGTGGCGGAGAAGCTGCGGCGCGATATCGAAGCGATGGCGCTGCACGCGTCGAGTCGCAACGTGCGCTCATCGATCTCGGTCGGTCTGGTCGCCTATCCCGATGACGGCAGCACCATCGAGCAGCTGGTGGCGGCCGCGGACGTGGCCATGTACGAGGCCAAGCGGCGTGGCAAGAACCGCATCGTCGGCTACCAGATGCGCACCGAGCGGGTCGCGACCGATATCGATGCCGACAGCCATGAGCTGGTCCAGCTCGATACGGCACAGGATGTGCGCACCGGGGGCGATCCTGCGCCCTGGGGTGAGACATCGCCACCCGACGAGGCGCCGCCGCCGTTGCCGCCGCCCGCTCGGCGTCGTTCCGAGCGTTCGACCATCCCGGTGGAGCCCGAGCGCATCGACCCGGCCCCCTGGACGACCGAGGTGTCACCGTCGAGCGAGACGCGACCCAGCCCCGGAGGTCGACCGACCGATGAACCACCCGAGCCGCCCACGCGCTCACGCACGGCCATCGAGGCGCCCGACCTGCCCGACTTCCTCAGCGCCGCCGGTGGTTCCGATATGGGAGGGGCAGCCGAGCAGCTGTGGCTGACGCGGACCGAGACCTCGCTGACGAACATCCCGCTTGGTGGGGTCGAAGGCGCTGCTGGATCGACCTCCGCAGCGACCCCCCGCGGACCTGCGAACCAGCGGCGACATGCGAACCAGCGGCGGTTCCGGCGGCAGGGCCGCTTCCGGCGGAGCCTCGAGTCGCACGGAGGAGATCCGCAGCAGTGGTGGTCGGCCTTGGATCGCCATCCCCATCGAGCCTGACGATCAGCCACCGCTTGCCCGACGCTGACGCACCGGCCGGACGGCGCCGACGAACGGGCTGGACGGCGCCGACGTGTAGAGTCAGGGCATGCCCCCTGATCAGCAACAGCGCGGCTTCGGCACCCGCGCCATCAAGGCCGCTACGCGAGCGCCACGTGTCGAACAAGGGACCGCGGCGGTGCCTATCTACCAGTCGGCCACCTTCCACGCGCGCGATGTAGCCGACTACGCCGAGCTCGTCGGGTTCGAGAAGCCCGGCTACACCTACGCCCGCATCGAGAACCCCACCTCCGACGCGATGGCGGCCGCCTTCGCCGAGATGCACGGTGCCGAGGCGGGCTTTGCCTTCGGCTCCGGCATGGGCGCGATCCACGCCGCGCTGGTCTCGCTGCTCCGCGCCGGCGACCGCATCGTCTGCACCCAGGCGGTCTACGGCAGCACCCGTGCGCTCATGGAACGCGTGTTCGCTCGCCTCGGCGTGAAGGTCGTGTTCGTCGATCCGGTGGACCTTGATGCCGTGGAAGGGGCGCTGACTGCGGCGCCCACGCGTCTCCTCTACGCGGAGACGATCTCCAATCCCACTATCGTGGTGGCCGACCTCGCGCGCCTCGCCGAGCTGGGCCACCGACATGGTGCCGTGGTGGTGGTGGACAACACCTTCGCCTCACCCTACCTGTGCCGGCCCTTGGAGCTGGGTGTGGACATCGTGGTGGAATCGGCCACCAAATGGCTGAGCGGCCATTCTGACGTCATCGCCGGCGCCGTCGCCGGTTCGGCGGAGCACATGCGAGCCATCCGTGATGTGGCCATCGACACCGGCGGCATCGCGGCGCCATTCTCTGCCTTCCTCGTGTTGCGCGGCATGCAGACGCTCCACGTGCGCATGGATCGCCACAGCCAAACGGCGCTTGCGCTCGCCACACATCTTGAGTCGGCCGCCGGCGTGCGTCGGGTAGCCTATCCAGGTTTGCCCAGCCATCCGCAGGCAGACATCGCCGCGCGCGAGCTGGCCAGCGGTGGCGGCATGCTGGCACTCGAGCTGGCATCGCGCGAGGTGGCCGCGGCCTTCATCGATGGGCTCAGCATCCCGCCGGTCACGGCCACCCTGGGCAGCGTCGTGACCTATGCCGTCCACCCGCCCACCGCGACCCATCGGCAGCTGGACGAGGCACAGCTGCTGGCCGCGGGCATCCCGCCGGGGCTGGTGCGGATCTCCGCCGGTCTCGAAGATGTCGCTGACCTGATCGCCGATGTGGATGCTGCCCTTGCTGCCGCCACGGGGGCCGGCCGGAGCGCCTGACGCCGATGTTGCTGGCTCGGACGGGGGCGGCTGCCTGGCGCCTCTTGACCGATGTCCGCTTCGCGGTCCTGCTCATCACCCTGCTGGCGGTCTCCGGGCTCATCGGCATGCTGGTGCGGCAGTTCCCCGTCACCCGGGCCGATGACCCCGCTCGCTATGCGGTCGCGCTGGCAGAGGTCCGCGGGGCCTGGGAGGGGATGCCGGCGGGCGCGCTGCTGGCCGACGTCTTCGACCGGCTGGGCTTCTTCAACGTGTTTGCCACGCCCTGGTTCCTGCTGTTGGTGACGGTGCTGGTCATCAGCATCATCTGCTGCACGCTCGACCGCACTCCGCGGCTGTGGCGCAGCGTTGGTGGGGTACGTGTGGAGCAGCCGGCCGCCTTTTTCGATCGTGGGCGTGACCACCGCGCGGTCATCGAGGGCGCTGCTGGTGGCGCCCGGGTTGGCGTCGGTGAAGGGACGGGAGAGAGCGTGGTCGATGCGGTCCGCGGCGCGTTCCGCCGCCGCCGCTTCCGCCGCCAGCGACTCGTGGAGGTGGAGGACGTCAGTTACCTGTACGGCGACCGCAATCAGTTCCAGAAGCTGGCCACCCTGCTGACGCATGCCGGTCTGGTGCTCTTCTTCGCCGCCGGTGCCATCACGGTCGCGGCCGGTTTCGAGACGGTCGTCTTCGTGGGTGAGGGTGGCACCGCACCGGTGCAGGCGGTGGGTACGCCGGGCAACCTGCTGGTCAAGAACAACGGCTTCCTGGCGCCACGTCGCGAGGACGGCTCGTTCGCCGACTTCAGCACCGATCTCTCGGTCTACCGAGAGGGCGAAGAGGTGGCGCGCAAGACCATCCGCGTCAACGACCCGCTCGAGTTCGACGGCTACGTCTTCCACCAGAACACGTTCGGCCCGGCCGTTGACCTGGCCATCCGAAACAGCACTGGTGGGTTGGTGTGGCAGGGTCCGTTGCTGCTGGATGACGAGCTGCTGGGCCAGCCGCAGGGCTTCATGACCATTCCCGGTGCGGACGTGGGCGTGGTCGCCGTGCTGGGCAGGGGTGGCGATGGCAGCCCGCAGCTGGTGATGCAGGGTGTGGGTCCGGCCGATCCCGCTACCGGCGCGAACGAGACCCTCTTCCTGGTGACCATCCCATCGGGCGTGACGACCGACCCGGAGGTGACGGCCGGCCACGCCATCAGCTGGGAGGGCGTCGGCAGCTGGACGGGTATGGTCATCAAGCGTGATCCCGGCCAACCCTTCATCTGGGTGGCCTTCGGCCTGCTCATCGCCGGCCTGGTCCTCACGTTCTACTTCCCTCGTCGGCGGGCCTGGGCGCGTGTTACCCGCGATCGCGTCGAGCTGGCGTTCGTGGCCGACCGCTACGTGGATGCTGATGGCGAGTTCGCCAAGCTCGCCGAGGCGGTGCGACTAGCCAGCGGGGGGAGGATCGAGGGAGAAACGGACACGCTGCACACCTGAGCCGCCTCCTCGGGATATGAGCTCCTTTCGGGCCCGTTCCTCCCCGCTGGTATCCCCTTTTGACCGTTTCGGTGTCTGGCGCGCGATTTGTGCGGGGACTGCGCCCCATGCGTAACCGTGGAGCAACCTATCGAGTCGCGGTGGCTCGTATGCTGCGAATTGGCCGTGCTGCCTCACCTTGTGGGCCTACCTGATGTGCTCACGCCGGAAGAACTCGGGCCCAGCGCACGGCAGGAATAGGAGACACCGTTGGTCATCGAAGTAGCGTCGAACGATCCCCTCGACAAGATCCAGGCAGCCAAGGAACGCGACATCCGCTTCGTCGAGTTGCAGTTCACCGATCTGCTCGGCGTCGTCAAGGGCATCACCATCCCGCTGTATCGGCTCGAAGAATCTCTGGAGCACGGCACCTGGTTCGACGGCTCGTCGATCGAGGGCTTCACCCGCATCGCCGAGTCCGACCAGTGGCTCGCGCCGGACATGAGCACCTTTGCCGAGATCCCTTGGCAGGGCGGCGAGTTCAGCGTCGGCCCGATGGGCTCGCGGGGCACCGCTCGCGTCATCTGCGACGTCATGACGCCCGACGGCAATCCCTTCGTGGGTGATCCTCGTGGCGTGCTCAAGAAGCAGCTCGCCCGGGTCAAGGAGATGGGCTACATCTGGAACGCCGGCCCGGAGCTGGAGTTCTTTCTCTTCCGCAAGGATGCCGAGGGCAAGATCGCCCCGCTGCCCCACGACACCGGCGGTTACTTCGACTTCTCGACCGACCTTGCGCAGTCCGTCCGGCGTGACATGGTCAATGCCCTGGAAGCGTTCGGCATCCGGGTCGAGGCGGCCCATCACGAGGTCGCATACGGCCAGCACGAGATCGACTTCCAGTACAGCGACGGTCTCACCACGGCCGATAATGCGGTCACCTTCAAGTTCGCCCTGAAGGCCATCGCGCAGATGCACGGCTTGTACGCCACCTTCATGCCCAAGCCCATCGCGGGCATCAACGGCTCCGGCATGCACACGCACCAGAGCTTGTGGTCGATCGAGGAGCAGAAGAACGCCTTTGCCGAGCCGCGCAGCAAGTACGGACTATCCAAGCTGGCACAGGCCTACATGGCAGGCGTGCTGGCGCATGCGCGTGGCATGAGCGCCTTGCTGGCACCCATCGTCAACAGCTACAAGCGGCTGGTGCCAGGGTATGAGGCGCCGACCTACCTGACCTGGGGTCGAACCAACCGCTCGGCGTTGATC
This sequence comes from uncultured Chloroflexia bacterium, assembly GCA_963838115.1. Lineage (GTDB taxonomy): Bacteria > Chloroflexota > Limnocylindria > Limnocylindrales > CSP1-4 > JAFMJV01. Next base: position 369,240 of record CAWIPU010000002.1, on the reverse strand, counting down.
CGGGTGCCCAGGGTCTCGCCGGGTCGCTCGGTCGAGGCCACCCGCGTGGAGGTCCGTTGCCCGGACCCCACGGCCAACCCATACCTGGCCTTTGCGGCCATGCTCGCGGCCGGCCTGGACGGTATCGAGAAGGAGATGAAGCTTCCCGATCCGGTCGAGGAGAGCCTCTACGAGATGACTGCCGAGCGCGTCAAGGAGAAGGGCATCTCCGAGATGCCGGGGTCCTTGGGCGAGGCCATCACGGAGCTGGAGCAGGACGAGGTCATCGCCGACGCGCTTGGCGACCACGTCTACACGCACTACCTTGAGGCCAAGCGTGAGGAGTGGGCCGAGTACAACCAGCAGGTCACCAACTGGGAGCTTGACCGCTACCTCGAAGCGTACTAGGCGCGACCGCGCATCCCGTCGGGTATCGCACTCCCGGGGCTGTGAGGCGCCCTGGGAGCTCACGAGAGCGGGCGGTGGGTGGTCCACCGTCCGTTTTCGATTCCGACGGCCGCATGCGCGGTACCGCCGCTCATTGACTCCGCCGATCACCGACCCTGGTACGACCCGCCGGGCGGGTCAGATGACCCACGTCATCGGTCGAGCGACATCTTCCGGACGCTGGTGCGACGATGCGCTACACGATGAATGAACCGACCGCAGAGAGGGAGGAGGTCTGATGGGCTGGCAGTCGAGCGACATCCCCGATCAGCATGGCCGAGTCGCGGTCATCACCGGTGCCGACAGCGGACTTGGCCTGGCTGCTGCTCGCGAGTTGGCGGGCCGCGGTGCGACGGTCGTGCTGGCGGTCCGGGATGTGGCCAAGGGCCGGGCGGCGATGGCGTCGATCAGCTCGGATGTGCCCGGCGCCCGGCTGGGGATCTACCCACTCGACCTGGCTTCGCTGGACTCGGTACGCACCTGTGCAGCCGCCATTCGCTTGGGACACGAGCGCATCGACGTGCTCATCAACAACGCCGGCGTCATGGCCTTGCCCAGGTGTCGCACTGCCGACGGTTTTGAGTGCCAGGTCGGCACGAACCATCTCGGGCACGTCGTGTTCACTGCCGAGTTGCTGCCGGTGCTGGAGTCGGCCGAAGCCGCGCGCGTGGTCACCGTGACCAGCGGCGCCCTGGTGATGGGGCGGATGCTCGACCACGATCGCCTCGTGAATGGCGCCGCCTACCATCCCTGGCGCGCATACGGTGATTCCAAGCTGGCCAACCTCCGCTTCGGCACAGAGCTGGCTCGGCGCCTGGAGGGGAGTGGCTCCAGGACTCGGAGCCTCCTTGCCCATCCCGGGCTGGCCGATACCGACCTCATGCCGACCACCGTGCGCAATGGCGGCGCCGGTCGCCTGGGTGGCTTCTCCGCGTTCATCGCCGCCCACCTCGGGATGCCCGCACCGGATGGCGCTCTGTCGCTGCTTCGAGCTGCCACCGATCCTGCGGCGGACAACGGGCAGCTCTATGGTCCGCGCTGGATCGTGGCCGGACCGCCCGTGCAGCAGCGATGGTTCCGCCGCTGGGCGCGTCCGGAGGCGCTGGCGCGATCTTGGAAGGTCACCGAGCGTGCTCTCGAACCGCTCCTCCCCGAGGGTCTACGCTGGCCGATGTGAAGGCCATCACGATCCGCCCCGGCACGCCTGGCTCCATCCGGCTGCAAGACGTCCGGCGGCCGTCGCTGAGCGACGTGCCCGATGGTCGCGGTGTGCGGGTGCGCATCATCCGTGCCGGGCTCTGCGGCACCGACGCCGATCTTGCCGCCGGCGAGTATGGCCGCGCGCCCGAGGGGTATGACTACCTGGTGCTGGGTCACGAATTGCTGGGGCGGGTGGTCGAGATCGGTCCCAACGTCAGCGAAGTGGCTCTCCAGCAGCTCGTGGTCATCACCATTCGCCGTCCTGGTTCCAGCAACTACGACCGCATCGGGCGTCCCGATCTCTCCACTGACGAGGACTTCATCGAGACCGGTATCAGTCGTGCCCATGGCTTCATGACCGAGGAGGTGGTGGCAGCGGCCGAGTTCATCGTGCCAGTCCCGGATGACCTCATCGACGTAGCCATCCTCACTGAGCCGCTCAGCTGTATCACCAAGTCACTGCGCCAGGCGGATGCGGTGCAGGCCCGACTCGACCTCTGGGAGCCACGACGGGCGCTCGTCACCGGTGCCGGCACCATCGGCCTCCTCGCGACACTGGCACTCCGCTTGCGCGGGCTGGACGTCACGACCTTCGCCCGACATCGGTCGCCCTCTCGCAACAGCGACCTGCTGGAGCGTATCGGTGGCCGCTACGTCAGCGCCGCGGACACCGATCTGTGCGGGCTCGCCGAGCGTAACGGCCCGTTCGACATCATCTTCGAGGGATCGGGTGCCCCTGGGCTCCTGGAGTCGGCCGTGGCTGCGCTGGCCCCGAATGGCGTGTTGGCCCTCTTCAGTGTCACCCCCGGCAGCCATCGACAGTCGGTGGATGTGGCGCGTCTCAACCAGGCTGTCGTGCTCTACAACCGCGTCATCGTCGGCAGCGCGGCCGCATCCTGGGACGACTACGCGCAGGCGGTCGCCACCATCGGTCAGGCGGAGGCGACGCCGGGCATGCGTGGCTGGCTGGCCGGACTGATCACCCACCGTATCGCTGGCCTTGACGCGGCGGTGGTCCGGCATCATCTCGCGGGCGGCAACGATGCCATCAAGGCCACCGTCGAGATAGGCTCCGCCTGAGGCAGCGCGGAACCGGGTGGAGCCGCGCCGACCTACGCGGGGTTGACCCACCGGGCGGGTGAAGCGTCGGACCTCGCGTGTGCACCGAACCCCGCAGCGCCGAATCCCGCGGGGTTGACCCCTCGGGCGGGTGAAGCGACCCCGAGCGACACACCGAAGCGGCGCTGCTCCGTCCGATGACCCACCGGGCGGGTGAAGCGACCCCGAGCGACACACCGAAGCGGCGCTGCTCCGTCCGATGACCCACCGGGCGGGTGAAGCGACCCCGAGCGACACACCGAAGCGGCGCTGCTCCGTCCGATGACCCACCTGGCGGGTAGCGAGCCCGGTACGCGCACGATCCTGTTCGCCTCCGAAGCCATCCTCGACCCGTTCGAGGACGTTCCCTCGGAAGCGTCGTAGAGTAGGACGACTCGATGACCACGACGCCTGAGACTCCCATGGAACCGGTGCCGACGGACGCGACCGGATCAGCGGAGCCCCCGGCGGGCGACATACGACCCACCAGTCGCGCCAGCCGCGGTCGCCTGCACGGCTTTCGCGCTCTGCATCACCCTGGCTTTCGCATCTACTTCGTGGGCATGATCTTCCGTGGCCTCGCCATGTGGATGCCGCTGGTGGCGATCCCCTGGCTGGCAGTGGAGCTGGGTGCCACACCGGCCCAGGTCGGCATCGTCACCGGCTTCCTGTTCTTGCCCACCCTCTTCGTCGGCCCCCTGGGCGGCGTACTCGCCGACCGTGTCGAGCGCCGCAAAGTGCTCGTGTCGGCGCAACTGCTCGCCTCGGCTTTGTCTGGCGCCCTCTTCCTGCTGGTCTTGACGGACACCCAGACCCTGCCCATCCTGGCCGCGGCGTCGTTCGGATTCGGCCTCCTCATCGCCGTCGAAGTGCCGGTACGCCAGTCATTCATGACCGAGATGGTGCCGATCGGTGACATCTCGAGTGCCGCCTCGCTCCATGCCACGGCTTGGAACTCCACACGCATGTTGGGACCGGTGGTGGCGGGTGTGATGATCGCGACCATCGGATCGGCCAGCCCGTTCGCCTTCGCCGCGGTCGCTTCAATGGTGGTATCGGCTTCATTCCTGTGGATGGACCGCTACCGGGAACAGGGCCGGCAACGCGCCGACAGCTCCAATCCGATCTTGTTTGACCTTCGCGCGGGCGCCTCATTCGTGCGGCATGAGCCGGTGGTGCTCCTGTCGCTGGCGCTCATCTGGGCCGCGGCCATGCTGGGCATGGCGTCCTTCACCACGCTGGCTCCGCTTTATGTCCAGGACGAGATGGGCATGGGCGCTGAGGGCTTCGGCGCGTTCCTGGGTGCCTCCGGCGCGGGCGCACTCACGGCGGCGCTGCTGGTGACGACGTTCGCGCACGGTGATCGGCGCGGCTGGCTCAGCGTTGGGGTCCTCGCCATGGCGGTGCTCGTCGCAGGCGTCGGACTGGCGCAGTCGACCGAGGTCGTGTTCGTGCTGGCCTTCCTGCTTGGGGCGGCCCAGATCACCTTGGCCCAGAACGCGCTCGTGTCGGTCCACTCGGCCACGCCCGATGTCCTCCGCGGCCGCGTGATGGGTATCTGGGTCATGACCTTCCAGGGGTCGAGTCTGTTCGGCGCCGTCCTTTCAGGCTGGTTGGCAGACGTATTCGGGGTGCGCTCGGCCATGCTCATCGGGGCCTTCGCGTTGGCCGTCATCGGGTCGATCGCGATCGTCGCCATCCGTCGAGCTCCCTGGCGACTGACGCCAGCGAGCGTTGCGAGCGCCTGATCCAGGCCATGGCGTGGCGTGGGGTGACGGCTCACGCCGCCGTGCTTCGTCGGTCCACGGTCCAGCGATCGACGTAGTCGCTGTCGAAGACGATGCCGAAGCCGGGGCGCTCCGGTAGGTGCAGCCAGCCGTCCCGCAAGAACGACGACAGGTCAGAGAGCTGCCAGAAGAACGGATCACGCTCCTCGTCGAAGCATTCCACGAAGGTGTGACGTGGTACCGATGCGAGCAGGTGTGACGACACCTGCGGCTCCTCGTGGTGGCCCATCTCCACGCCGAACGCGCTGCACAGCCCAGCGGCGCGACGCCAGACGGTGGGTCCACCAGCCCAAGAGGCATCGAAATTGCTGACGTCGATGGCGCCGTCCGTGACCAGATCGCGCAGACCACCCAGCGTGACTTCGCTCTGGCCCGCCGCCACCGGCAGGCCAGTCTGGTAGCGCACGTCGCGCATCCAGCGGCGATCGTTCGTCCAGCGGCAGGGCTCCTCGAACCAGCGGATGTCCAGATCGGCCACCCGCTTTCCGAACTCGACGGCGTCGGCCCGCTCGTAGCCCTGGTTGGCGTCGACCATGATCACGAAGTCGGGACCCGCGGACTCTCTGGCGAGGCGTACACGTTCTGCATCTTCCTTCGGCGAGCGGCCGCCGACCTTGAACTTCATGCCGGCGAAACGGTTGGCGTAGTCGCCCACGACTTTGACGGTCTGAGCGGGGTCCAGATGGTAATAGCCGCCGATGACACTCATGGGCAGCGAATTGGTGACTGATCCCCAGAGTCGATGCAGCGGAACACCAAGCGCTCTCGCGAGCGCGTCCCAGATGGCAGTGTCGACGCAGGCGATCGCTTGGAGGGCCAGGCCCCGGTCACGCAGGATGTCATTCGTCGCGGGCTCCATGGCCACCCAGGCGCCCTCGGGATCGGTGGCGCTACGTCCTAGTATCCGGGGTGCGAGCTCAGTGTGGATGATGTCGACGACGATGGGCTGCTCGATGTCGGTGTCGCCGTTGTAGACCTCAGCCACGACGCCATCTGCGGTGAACAGTCGCGTGATCAGCGTGGCGCGGTTCACCATCGAGTAGGCGCTACCCTCGAAGCGTCGTACGAGCGGGGCACGGACCGCGATGGTCTCGATGCGATCGATGCGCAGCGAGCGCCGATCGAGGCCCGATCTCGCGGAGCTGCTGTTAGGGCTCTCATGCTCGGCCGTCATCTTTGCGTCCTCGGGCGTCCTGGTTGGGGGTTCGTGCTGACGGCGTCGGTGATCACCGGATCCGGCCATCCGATCTACCTTTTTACGCGCGTGTGGATCCGGATCGGCCCGCTCGCGCGAGCCGACATCCTCTCACCCCCGTCTCGCCAACGTCAATCGGCAGCCGGGGTCTGTGTCGGCAGCCGGGGTCTGCGAACGGCTTCCCTGGGTCGATGTGCCCGCTATGCCCCCTATGCCGCCTGGATCGCCTCCATCGAACCGCTGTCGGCGGATCGATAGGCCGCGTCCAGGATCTCCACGGTCCGTGCCCCGAGCTCGGCTGGAGAGTTGTTGTCCGGCTCGCGGCCGAGTGCGGCATCCACGACCGCCTCGATGGGACCGACGCAGTCGTAGCGCCCGGCGTCGTCGGGCAGGGGGACGTTGATGTCGTCGCCTTGGCCCCGGTAGCGCCACAAGACATTGTTTCGCAAGTCCAGCCGCAGCATTCCGCGCTCGCCGACGATCCTGACCTCCACGCCGTGCCGGTTTCCCGCCGCGCCGACATGCGAGGAGGCTCCCCCCACGGTGCCGATGGCGCCATTCTCAAAACGAAGCGCGATCGCATCGTGTAGCTCGACCCGCGCCCCGCGAGGCCGGTTCATGAGTGCGAAGGCCGCCGCGCCACGCAGACCCGTCAGCCACAGTGACACTCCCAAAACGTGTGTCAGCTGGGCTTGCGCATAGCCACCACCCGATGTTTCGGGGTCGGCCCAGGTGTCAGGATGAGGGCTCAGATCAGGGTCGGCATCATGGTACGACCCGGTCTCGGAGAGCAGCTCTCGGGTCGCGGAGTCCATGTACATCGAGATGTGCTCGACGCCACCGATGCCGCCGTCATCGTGCATCAAACGATGCGCCTCGACGACCATGGGTCGGTAGTTCCAGCCATAGGCGATGAAGAGCTCGCGTCCAGTCTGCTTGGCCACGGCGTCGAGATCCCAGGCATCTGCCGGGTCGATGGTGAAGGGCTTCTCGCACATCACGTGCGCGCCTGCCTCGAGAGCGGCCCTGGCCTGCTCATGGTGCAGCCCCGGCGGGCTGGCCACGACCACGACGTCCGGCCGGGCGGCGATGACCTCATGCCAGTCGGTCGTGGCGTGCTCGAAGCCATAGGTCTGCTTGATGCGGCCCAGCAGCTCGGAGTTTCGGCGGTTCACGATGAGAAGGTCGACGTCGCCGGCATCGCGCCGTCGCACCAGGTTCGGCAGGTGCGAGCTCACGGCCCAGGAACCCGCACCGATCACGCCGACCCGTGGCCTCGCCATTCGCGCACCTCCTCGCTGGTCAGCGGATGATAGCGTGACAGCCGTCACGCACCGAGCTTGAGCCCGATCGCAGAAGCTGGGCCGATCGCAGCCCGAAAGCGGTCCCCGGAGCGGAGGAGGAAACCAAGCGCATGGACAGGGTCGCATCGGTCGAGGCCATCCCGGTCTCCTATCCCGAGCCAAACGATTTCGATGCGCTGCGCCACCTCTGCCTGGTCAAGGTCACGACTGGGGACGGTGTGGTCGGCTGGGGCGAAGCCATCACCATGTGGCCGGAGGCGACGTTCGCGACCAAGGCTCTCATCGAGGGCATGGCCGAGCTGGTCGTCGGACAGGACCCCCTCGACAACGTCGCCATCTGGCACAGCCTCCACGATCGAGCGTGGTGGTACGGCTACGGTGGTGGCCTCGCATCCTTCGCCATGGCGGCCATCGACATCGCGCTGTGGGACATCAAAGGCAAGCTGCTCGGTGTTCCGGTCGTTCAGCTGCTCGGCGGGGCGGTCCATGAGCGATTGCCGGCCGTCGCCTCCTGCCACGCTCACTATGCTGACATCGGTCGCATGGTCGAGCAGGCACAAGAGTGGGTAGCGCCGGGCCTCCACGGCGTCAAGGTGGGTTTCGGCAAGCGTGGCGACGCACACCTTGGCTACGAGCACGACCGTGACGTCGAGTACATGCGCCGTATGCGAGAGGGACTGGGCCCGGACCAGCTGATCATGATCGACTGTGGCTGGAAGACGACCTGGGATGTGATGACCGCGACGCGCCGCATCCGGGCTTTCGAAGAGTGGGGCCTGCATTGGATCGAGGAGCCGCTGGGGGCGTGGGACCCACATGGCTACGCCGACCTGCGCGCCAGGACCACCGCCCTCATCGCCTACGGTGAGAAGGAGTGGGACCTCGCCGGGTACGAGCGCGTGCTGGCGACCGGCACTGTCGATGTCGTGGGCGTCGACCCAGGGCGTGCCCAGGGCATCACCGGTTTCCGCAAGGTGACCGAACGAGTCGAGGTCCACCGGCGGCAGTCGAATGCTCACGCCTGGTCATCGGCCATCGTGTCCGCGGCCAGCCTGGCGATCAGCTTCGCCACGTCGAGCGCCAAGCTCATCGAGGTCAAGCCGATCCGAGATCCCATGCAGCACGAACTGGTGGCGCAGCCGCTCGACCACCGGGCGGGCTGGTTCTACCCGCCTACGCAGCCTGGGCTGGGCATCGAGGTCATCGACGCGGTCGTCGAGCGCTATCGGTCCGATCGGGTGCCTGCCGACCCGCCATCCGGCGGCGCCGAAGCGTAGGAGGAGAGCCATGGGCTGGAGCGTGGGCGCCGGGCTGGAGGGCAAAGGCGTGATCGTGACCGGCGCTGCCGGCGGTATCGGCAGCTCTGTGGCCAAGGCCTTCGCCACGACCGGTGCCAAAGTGCTCGCGGTCGATCTGGAGCAGGACGCAGTCGACGATGTGGTGGCCGGTCTGGAGGGCAGCGGCCACGTCGGCATCAGCGCCGACCTTCGGGATCTCGCCGGCCACGCGGTGGTCATCGAGCGTGCACGTCGTGATCTCGGTGACCTGTATGTGCTGGCGAATCTGGCGGCCGTGCTACGTCGCCGAGCCAGCGTGGACGAGGTGACCGAGGAGGATTGGGACCTCCAGCACGACGTCAACCTCAAGGCCGCCTTCTTCCTCGCTCGCCAGGCGGCCGATGCCATGGTCGAGGCCGGTCGGGGTGGACGCATCATCCTCTTCGGCTCGCAGGGCTGGTGGACCGGTGGCTTTGGCGGCTCGATCGCCTATGCCGCCACCAAGGGCGGCGTGACCTCCATGTGCCGTGGCCTCGCACGGACGTACGGACCGCACCGCATCACCGTCAACGTCGTCTCGCCAGGTCAGGTGGAGACGACGTTGCTGCTGACCGGGCTCGACCCCGGGGTCTACGAATCGATGCAGGCGTCGACGCCTCTCGGCTATGTGGCACAGCCCGAGGAGCTCGCCGGTCCGGTCATCTTCCTCGCCTCGGACCACGCCAGCTACATCACTGGTGCGACCATCAACGTCTCCGGTGGTTTCCTGATGTACTAGGGGGGCGAACATGGACCGACTCCCAGGGCTCACCTCGGACACAGTGGCGTCCCGGTCACTCAGCTTGGGCTGGCGGTCCTTCGTGCCGGGGACGAGGCGGAAGTAGCGCAGTCTGCGCTCCATGGTGCTCCTCAGATACGGAAGTAGCGCTCGGCGTTGCTGCTGAACATCGCCGTTTGCTCGGTGAGCGTGAATGCGCGGATGATTTCCGCGTAGGCACCGATGACATCGGGATAGGAGGAGAAGAGCCGGTCCATCGGCCAGTTGCTGCCAAAGACCGTGCGCTCCACGCCGAACGTCTCGATGCAGTGAAGCACTAGCGGGCGCATCGAGTCGAGCGTCCAGCGAGGGTCACCCATCCCCAGTGCCGAGATCTTGACGATGACGTTGGGTGCCTTCGCGAGGTTCGCCAGCTCCCGCCGCCACAACGCCAAGAACTCCTCGTCGCGACGCAGCGGCAGGCCGGCGTGATCGAGGCAGATGAGGGTGTCCGGAAAGGCCTCTGCCAAGTGTTTCACGTTGACATAGCGCTCGGGCCGCGAATCGATACAGGCGACCAGGTCGTGCTCGCGCAGATGCGAGAAGCCTGTCCGCCAGGCGGGGTCCAGCTCGTAGTCGCCCTCGCCGAAGTCACGCACACCGCGCACATTGGGAAAAGCCACGTGCTGCTCGATCACGGCCTCTGCGTCGGCTCTCGCGAGGTGCACCTCGGCGACGATGCCATGAGGGTGCCCCAAACGGTCGGCGAATGCCTGGATCCAGCGCGACTCTTCGACCGGGTTGGGGGTGCCGACGGCGCACTCGACGTGGATCGACTTGACGACGTTGCTGAAGCGTGACTCCGCGATCCAGTCGTCGGCCCAGTAGCGCTGGGCTTGGATCGGCTCCACGGCCTCGAGGATGTCGTGCTTCACGCCCGGCTGCAGCCAGCCGTACTCCAGCTTGGGATGCTGCAAGTCGTAGAAGTGCACGTGCGTATCGATGAAAGGGATCTCTGCCATCGGCGCCTCCTCTGTTTGCGGCTAGCCATGCCATCGTAGCCGCCGCCGTCATCCTGTCGAAGAGCCGTGCCGACAGTCCCGCGGCGCACGGCCGGACACAGCGGTCCGGTCCTCGAGGAGTCGGCTATGCTCAGCGCCATGCCAGAGCGCGAGGACGAGGTTCTGGCACCAAGAGGCGCGGTGCCAGAAGCGGGGACCGCGACAAGCCTGACCGATGGAGAACCTGCGTCTGTGACTGCGGCCTCGACGCTCGGAAAGTCTGTGGCCGAGGCCCCTCCGATCCTTGAGATGCGTGGCGTCTCCAAGCAGTTCGGCGAGATCCAGGCCCTCGACGATGTCTCACTGCGTCTCTTCTCTGGCGAGATCCACGCCCTCCTCGGCGAGAACGGTGCCGGCAAGTCCACGCTGATCAAGGTCATGACTGGCGTCGTACAGCCCGATATCGGTGACATCCTCATCGATGGCCGGAGGGTCCACATCGGGAGCGCTTTCGACGCCCAGACCTATGCTGTGGCAGCCATCTATCAGGAGCCGATGGTCTTCCCGGACCTGACGGTGGCCGAGAACATCTTCATCGGTCACCGCCATCGTGGCCGCATCGTCAACCGGGGCAGGATGCGCGCGGAGGCCCGGGAAGTGCTGGCGCGCCTCGACGTCCAGGTCGATGTCCAGGCACCAGCCTCGGCACTCACCCTGGCACAGCAGCAGACGGTCGAGATCGCCAAGGCCCTCTCACTCGACACCCGTGTGCTCATCATGGACGAGCCCACAGCCTCGCTCTCGGCCCACGAGGTGGCACAGCTGTTCGGCATCATCGCCAAGCTGCGCGCCGAGGGCGTCGCCATCCTCTTCATCTCGCATCGCCTCGAGGAGGTCTTCGAGCAAGCCGACCGCATCACCGTCATGCGCGACGGCGCCTGGATCTCGACGACTCCGCGCTCCGAGATGACGATCAACGATGCCATCAAACAGATGGTCGGCCGCGAGGTGGTGGAGTTCTACACGCGCGTCGAATCGAATCCGGGCGAGGTCATCCTGCAGGTCGAGGATCTGGGCGTCGAGGGCGCCTTCGAAGGCGTCAACTTCGAGTTGCGAGAGGGCGAGGTGCTGGGCTTCGCTGGCCTGGTCGGCGCCAGACGGACAGACGTGGGCCTGGCGCTCTTCGGCATCCATCCTGCCGACAGCGGGCGCGTCATCCTTGATGGCAAGGAGGTGCGGATCAAGAATTCGCACGACGCACTGGCCTTGGGCATCGCCTACACCACTGAAGACCGGCGCGGCCGGGGCCTCATCTTCAATCAATCGATCGCGGCCAACATCACGCTGCCCTCGCTCGATCGCTACCTCAACCGTTTTGGCCTCATCCGCACGTCCCTGGAGCGGGCCACGGCGATGGACTTCCGCGAGCGCCTCGCCATCCGCGCTCCGAGCGTGCAGACGCCGGCATCGTCCTTGTCGGGCGGCAATCAGCAGAAAGTCGTGCTTAGCAAGTGGCTCGACACCAAGCCGCGCGTTCTCATCCTCGACGAACCCACCCGAGGAATCGACGTCGGCGCCAAGGTCGAGGTGCACCACCTCATCGACAACCTGGTCAAGGAAGGCATCGCCATCATCCTCATCAGCTCTGACCTGCCCGAGCTGCTGCCCATGAGTGACCGCATCCTGATCATGCGTGAAGGTCGCCAGATGGACATCGTCGATGCCTCAAGGGCGACCCAGGAAGAGGTCCTGGCCCAAGCCATGGGCCAAGCCGAACCGGTACCGTTCGTGGAGCCGGTCGCGTGAGCGACGCCCTGCTGCGGCGTCTCCGTCCGAGCCAGGTCCGTGAGCTCATCACGGTCCTGATCATCATCGGCATCGTCATCTTCTTCTCGACGCAGATCGATGGCTACCTATCCGGTCGCACCTTCAACCGCGTCAGCACCGAGTTCCCCATCATCGCGGTTGTCGCGGTCGGCCAACTGCTCGTCGTCCTGACCCGCAATCTGGACCTCTCGGTCGGTTCACAGGTGGCGCTGGTCGCCTGGTCGACGGGCTGGATCGCGACCCAGTCACCGGACATCAACCCCATCCTGCTGGTGCTCATCGCCATGGGCATGGGGATGGTCATGGGCGGCATCAACGGCTTCATCGTTTCCTTCGGTCGTGTGCCTGCCATCATCACCACGCTCGCCACGCTGGCCATCTACCGCTCCGTCCTCATCACGGTCGCCAACGCCCAGACGATCGAGACGCGCGGATTGCCCGACTGGATCGTCCACTTCCCCGGGACCACGCTGTTCGAGTACGGCGACGTCGACATCCGGCTCATCTTCGCCATCGCCCTTGTCGTGGTCGCCGTGGTGCAGTTGCTGCTGGCGTTCCTGCCGTATGGCCGGCGCCTCTATGCCATCGGCTCCAATCCTGATGCGGCAAGCATGATCGGACTGCCCAAGCAGCGTGATGTCTTCGTCGCCTATCTCGGCTGCGGCGCGCTGGCCGGCCTCGGTGGCCTGATGCAGATGGCCAAGTTCGGGACGATTACGGTCGACTCCGCGCGGGGCCTGGAGATGGCCGTCATCGCTGCCGTGGTCGTCGGTGGCGCCAACATCTTCGGCGGCTCGGGCTCCGCCATCGGGGTGATGCTGGGTGCCGTGCTCATCTCTGTGCTCGACCTGTCACTGGCCCGCTGGATCGGCATCAGTGACTTCACGCGCGATTTCCTGCTGGGCATGCTGATCCTGCTGGCCGTCGCCAGCGATGTGGTCATCAGTAGCCGACTGCAGAAGGTCTGGCTGCGAGCCCAACGTCGTGAGGTGGCAAGCGCCGCGCCACCGAGCGCGCCGGCCGGAGGCGGCGATGGATAGCGTCCCCACTCTGACCCAGAGGATCACCTCTCGGCTGCGAACGTGGGAAGGCTTGTTGTTGGCCATCCTGTTGTTCGTCATCATGCTCAACCTGCTGTTCGTGCCGAACTACCTGTTCGGCGACCTGGGCAACCAGAACCAGGTCAACCTGTGGTGGATCGGCATCGAGAAGGCCATCGTCGTGCTGGCCATGGCCTTCGTCATCATCAACGGCGAGATCGACCTTTCGGTGGCCTCGGTGATGGGCCTTGCGTCGGTCATCGTGGCTGTCGCCTGGGAGGCGGGGATGGCCATCGAGATAGGCATCATCCTGGCCCTGCTGTCGGGCCTGGCTATCGGCCTTTTCAACGGTTTCTGGGTCGCCATCGTGGGCCTGCCCTCCCTCGTGGTCACGTTAGCCGGCCTCATCGGCATCCGAGGTCTGGCCTTCATGCTCATCGAGGGTCGTTCGGTCGGGAATGGGGCGACGGCCTTCCCGACGTGGTTCGAGGACTTGGGTCAGCAGCCGGTGAGTGAGCTGATCCGCGTGCTCGACGGCGTCCCATTCGTCGATCGCATGCCCTTCGCCATGTTCGTGTACTTCGGCCTGCTCATCCTCGCCGCTGTCGTGCTTGGTCGATCAGGCTTCGGCCGACGCACCTATGTCATCGGCAGCAGCAAGGAAGTCGCCCGCTACTCGGGGGTCGGAGTGGCTCGCCACAAGATGGCGATCATGATCATCAGCTCTGTCACGGCGGCCCTTGCCGGAGCACTCCTGGCAGCGCATCTCGGCGCGGTCCGCGGTAGTACCGCATTCGGCTGGGAGCTCGACATCATCACCATCGTGCTGCTGGGCGGCGTCAGCATCTTTGGTGGCTCGGGCACGATGCTGGGCGTCTTCCTCTCCACGGTGCTAGTGCTCAACATCCGTAACGGATTGGGCTTGAACAACGTGCCGGGGCACACCCAGACGGGCGTGGTGGGCATGCTCCTCATCCTCTCTGTGCTCTTGCCGAACATGGCCGAGAGCTACCAGGGTTGGGCGCGCCGCCGTTCGCTGGCTCGCGCCACCCGGGCCGCTCGCGAGGATCCGGCACCATAGTCTTGTCGCGGGTCACTTCGGCCGGCTGACAACGATGGTGTCTTTGGGCTGGCGCTGGGACCTACTGCGCCCTACGATGGTCCTTGGCACTCGGGCGATCGCACCCGGGGCAGATACCCACACAGGAGGAGTCGCTCGATGCGAAGAACGATGCTCGCCGTGGCGGCGGCAGCTGCGCTTACCGTCACGGCCATTTCCGGCCCGGTGCTGGCGCAGGATCCCGCCCAGGCGGACCCTGGCCAGGACGTCAACATGCTATTGCTGCCCAAATTCATGGGCATCATCGTGTTTGACCAGGCCAATGAAGGCGCACAGGAGGCCGCAGCCGAGCTGGGCATCCCCACCGCGCCGACCTTCACCGGCCCGACCGCCGACAACAGCGTAGCCGGTCAGATCGAGCAAGTGACCAACGCGCCCACCCAGGGCTTCGATGTGGTCATGCTCTCGAATAACGCCGGCGACCAGATCGCCCCTGTCGCCGCCGCGGCGCAGGAGGCCGGGACCAAAGTCGTGACCTGGGACTCACCCATCCCGTCCGCGGAGGGCGAGTCGGTCTTCGTGGCGCAGGTCGATTTCAATGACATGGGCAAGACCATGGCTGACATGGCCCTCCAGCTCACCGGCGGAGACGGTGGCGAGGTCGGCATCCTGTCGGCTTCCCCTGATGCCGCCAACCAGAACGCCTGGATCGCCGCGTATGAGGAAGCCCTCGCCAGCGACGCCAAGTACGAAGGCATCGTGAACGTCGAGACTGTCTACGGCAACGACAAGTCCGAGGACAGCTACGCTGCCGCCATCGCGCTGGCCGACAAGTACCCTGATCTCGAGGTCATCATGTCCCCCACGACCGTCGGTATCGCGGCGGCCGCCAAGGCGATGCAGGACGAGGGCCTCTGCGAAGACATCGCCGTTTCAGGCCTTGGTCTCCCGAGTGAGATGGTCGACTTCACCATGAACGGCTGCGGGCCAGCATTCGCGCTGTGGTCATTCAAGGACCTTGGCTACCTGACGACCTACGTCTCGTACCTGCTAGCTACCGGCGCCCTTGAGGGTGTCGCGGGAGAGACGTTCGAGATCGGCCGCCCCATCAACGGCGAGACCGTCTTCGAGATCACCGCAGACCCGACGCGCCCCGATGCGGAAGGCGCACTTCGTGTCCTGATGGGCCCGTTCACCATCTACACACCTGACAACGTCGAGGCAGCTGCCGGCTGACGCCGACGGTCGTCGGGCCCCCGGTCCTGATGGACAGGTCCGGGGGCCTGCTGATTCAGGGCCCTGGCAGGCGGCTCAGTCGTAGACGCCGTGACGTTGCACGGCGGTGATCATGGCCTCCACGTTCTCGAGCGGGGTATCACCCTGCAGGATGTGGGCCGGTGCCACCATGTAGCCGCCACCTGGGCCCAGGGCCTCGATCTTGGCCTTGACGTCGGCGTCGATCTCCTCCGTCGTGCCGTTGGGCAGCAGGTACTGCTGGTCGATGGCACCCCAGAAGGACAGGCGATCGCCGAACCTGGATTTGAGCTCGTTGGGCTCATGGCCCGGCACGTTGGGTTGCACCGGGTTGAATACGTCGAGCCCGATCTCGATGAGGTCCTCGAGGATGGGCGCGATGGCGCCGTCACTGTGATACATCACCAGGACCTCCGGGTTGACCGAGCGGAACTCCTGGAAGATCTCGGCCATGCGCGGCTTGAAGATCTTGCGCCACATGTCGGGCGAGATCATCATGCCGTTCTGAGCCCCGAAATCGTCGCCGGTCCAGATGCCATCGACACCCAGTTCGACGAGCCGCTTGCCGATGGCGACGCTGAAGGCCATGGTACGGTCGATGAGCGCTTCGACGTAGGGTTCGCCCATGGCCATGTCGGTCATGAACTTCTGCAGCCCGGTCATGTGCCAGGCCATCTCGAACATCGTCAGTTCGACCGTGCCGATGATGAAATATTCGTCCTTGTACATCTTGATGTAACGCTTGGCGTCCTCGAATTGCGCTTCATCGGTGGGATCGGGGAAGGGGAGGTCCAGTACCTCCTGGACCGAGCTGGCCTGCTCAAGCGGACCCTCCACGACGTCATACCAGGCGAGGCCCATCTTCATCTTCATGCCGAACTCGTTGACGATGCAGCCATCATCGGTCTGCTGCGGCTGGTAGCCAGTCGGCACGCCCCCACCGACCATCACGCAGTCGCTGCCCAGCGCCGCGCGGATCTCGTTGCCCGAGGTGCGGTACTTGAGAGTCCTCGTAGTAGTTGGGCTGCCAGCCGATGGGGATGTCCAGCTTGCGGCTGAATGCTTCCAGCAGGGGGCGCGACAGGTCGAACTGCAGTGGGACGCGGTCCGGCAGGCCATCCCGGCTCAGGGCTCGCTTCACGCGTTCGCGAGACTTCATGCTTCGGCTCCTTCCACCCAGCGGTCGCTTCCTGGTCAGTGGCACCTGTCGGTCAGTAGCAGCTGGGCCGCAAGGTCCATCCGTCGTCTTACATGTTGCGCCAGATCAGCGGTGTGGTGGGGAGATACGCGTGCCGACAGATGTGCAATCGAATGCACGACGGGTCCAGGATTGGGTATGGTTACGGTCCAACTAAGCGTAAGCCGCGGCCCTCCCAGATGCCGCCCCGGCCTCGCACGTGCCACTGCATGAACCAAGACCGAGGACGCATGACCGCGCTGCTCGAGCTGACCAACATCTCCAAGTCCTTCCCCGGCGTGAAAGCGTTGGAGGACGTCCACTTCAGCATCGACGCCGGACAGGTCCACGCGCTGGTGGGCGAGAATGGTGCCGGCAAGTCGACCTTGATCAAGGTCATCTCCGGCGTCCATCCCGCGGACAGCGGCACCATCCACATGGACGGGGAGCTGGTCAGGTTCCGCAGCCCGCACGAGGCACAGGCGCACGGCATCGCCACCATGTACCAGGAGCTGAGCCTCTACCCAGAGCTCACGGTGGCCGAGAACATCTTCATGGGCCACTCGCCGATGCGCAAGGCCGGCCCCGCCGAGGTCATCGATTGGGGCGAGATGAACCGGCGAGCTCGCGAGATCCTGGAGTCGCTGAACATCCACGACATGGACGTGCAGCGCAAGGTCGGAGCCCTCAACGTCGGCAACCGCCAGCGCGTGGAGATCGCCAAGGCGCTCTCGCTCGACGCCAAGGTGCTGATCATGGACGAGCCCACCGCAGCCCTCACCGAGTCGGACGTGGCCAAGCTCTTCGAGATCGTGCGGCTGCTCAAGGAACGTGGTGTGGCGGTCATCTACATCAGCCATCGCCTTATCGAGGTCTTCCAGCTGGCTGACAAGGTCACCGTGCTGCGCGACGGCAAGTTCGTCGATTCCAAGCCCGTCGCCGAGACTGACGAGGACGACCTCATTCGCATGATGGTGGGCCGCACCATCACCGACCTCTTCCCCAAGCTGCCCAGTGAGGTCGGCGACCCGGTGCTGGAGGTCAAGGGTCTCAACCGTCATCCGCAGACCGAGGATGTCAGCTTCACCGTCCGAAGCGGCGAGATCGTGGGCATGGCCGGACTGGTCGGATCCGGCCGCAGTGAGACGGCACAGGTCGTCTTCGGCATCCTCAAGCCCGACTCCGGCGAGATCCTCATGGAGGGCGAGCCGGTCAGGATCAAGTCGCCTACCCAGGCCATGAAGCTCGGCATCGCCTATGTGCCAGAGGATCGCGGCACGCAGGGGCTGGTGCGTGAGATGAAGATCCGCGAGAACCTGTCGATGGCGGTCCTCGGCTCGTTCACCCGCTTCGGCTTCGTGATCAAGCGCAACGAGCGCAGATCCGGCGAGGCGCTCATCGAGCAGCTCAACATCATCGCTACGAGCGGGGAGCAGGTCGTCAACAAGCTGTCGGGCGGCAACCAGCAGAAGGTCGTCGTCGGCAAGTGGTTGGCCAGCAAGCCCAGGATGCTCATCGTCGACGAGCCCACGCGCGGTGTGGACGTGGGCGCCAAGGCGGAGATCCACCGTCTACTCAGCGAGCTCGCGCAGCAGGGTCTGGGCATCCTGATGATCTCCAGCGAGCTGCCAGAGGTGCTGGGCATGAGCGACCGCATCCTGGTCATGCGCAACAGCCGCATGGTGGCTGAGTTCAGCCGCGCCGATGCCACCCAGCAGAATGTCGGCGCCGCGATGATGAGCGACCAGGACAGCGGCGCCGTGGCGGCGGCCAGCGCCACGGCGCAGGGTGATGCGACGTGACGGCGGCGACAGGCGTCCAGGGCAACCGCTATCTGGCCAACGCCAGGCGTCTCTTCGGTTCCCAGGAAGGCATCCTGGCGCTGCTGCTGCTATTGCTGATCATCGGCGTCGGACTCTACAACCCCCGCTTCGCATCCGAGCGCAACCTCACCGACGTCTTCAACGCCAATGCCTACATCGCCGTGGCGGCGATCGGCATCTCCATGATCATCATCACCGGCAATATCGACATCAGCTGCGGAGCCGCGATCGGCGTACTCGTGGCACTGTCGGGCACGCTCGCGATCGAGCTGGGCAATGCAGGACTGCCCGGTCCCATCGTGCTCCTGGCGTCATGGCTGGTGCCCCTGCTCGGTGGCATGGCCATCAGCGGCATCAACGGCTTCTTCGTTGCCTACCTGAAGATCCCCGCCATCGTGGTCACGCTGGGCACGTTCAGCATCCTCAAGGGTGGACTGATCCTGGTTGCCGGTGGCAACACCATCAGTGGACTGCCGGCCGGCTATAGCCTCGCGCAGCAGAGCGTGCTTGGACTACCCGTGCCGGTCTGGATCATGGCGCTGCTGACGTTGGTGGCCTTCACATGGATGCGCTGGAGCCGCACGGGCCGCTCTCAGTACGCCATCGGTGGGAACGCTGAAGCAGCCCGCCTCTCCGGCATCGACACGCGCCGACAGCTGATGGTCACGTTCATCGTGGCGGGCATGTTCTACGGCATCGCCGCGGTCCTGTTCGCGACGCAGTACAACACCATCCAGACTGTCGTGACGCCCGGCTTGGAGCTGCAGATCATCACGGCCGCGGTGGTCGGCGGCGTGTCCATCCTGGGCGGCATCGGCACCGTGATCGGCTCCACGCTGGCGGCCATCCTCATCCGTACTATCGGTGCCGCCCTGGTCTTCGTCGACATCTCTCCGTTCTGGCTGAAGGCCATCCTGGGCGTGCTCATCCTCGTCACAGTGCTCGCCGACGTGGTCCGTCGTCGGCGCCAGGACAGGATCTAGGGAGGCCGGGATGACCACTGCCAACCCCGCCAGCACCGGCTCCGAGCTCACCTCGCGCGTCCAAGGCATCCTGCTGCGCCAGGAGACGATCCTCTTCTTCATCCTCATCGGCGGCGTCATGCTGATGTCGTTCCAGTCGGATGTGTTCCTCACCCCGGAGAACCTGCTCAACCAGGGTCGGCTGGCGGCGGAGATCGCCCTCATCGCGCTGCCCATGACGCTCATCATCATCACCGGCGGCATCGACCTCTCGGTCGGCTCCATCGTGGGCCTCACCGCCATCATGCTCGGCGTGGCCTGGCACAACTGGGGCCTGCCCTTGGAGTTGGCCATCGTCGTGGCGCTGATCGTCGCGACGGCGTGCGGTGCCTTCAACGCCTTCTTCATCACGCGCGTTGGGTTGCCGCCACTGATCACCACCCTGGCCACACTGGCCCTGTTCCGAGGTCTTGCCGAAGGCATCGCCCAGGCTCGCTCGGTGCGCGGCTACCCGGAGTGGTTCTACATCCTGGGCCAGAAGGACTTCGACTTCTTCGGCACGGCGACGGTGTTCCCCAACCAGCTCTTCCTGGTCGTGGTCGGCATCATCGCCATCGGCGCTGCACTCGCCTGGACGCCCTTCGGCAGATCCCTCTACGCCATCGGCAACAACGAGACCGGCGCCCGCTTCAGCGGCATGCCCGTGATGCGCAACAAGTTCGTCATCTACACGCTCTCTGGCTTCATGTCCGGCCTGGCGGGCTGGGTCTTCGTGTCCCGTGTCAGCACCACGCGGTCTGACATGGGAAACGGTTTCGAGTTGACCGCCATCACGGCCGTCGTCGTCGGCGGCACCAGCATCTTCGGCGGCAGTGGCACCATCGTCGGCACGGTGTTGGGTCTCGTCCTCATCCAATTGATGAAGAACGGCCTGGCGCTTTCGGGCGCCAAGGGTGACTCGACAACGATCGTCGTCGGCCTGGTGCTCATCGGCGCGGTGCTTCTCAACACGTTCATCTCGAATCCGCCCGAGCGGATCAAACGACTACTCCCCGGACAAGGTTAGGGCTACGATGCTCACAGGAGAGGAGGTGACGCGGACACCGACCGACGCGCGCGGTCCTCAAGGGACCGCTGACCGTTCCCCAGTTCGATCACTTTGGAGGAGAGAAACCGCAACATGCGAAAGCCAATCGTTCTTCTGACCACGCTGGCCCTGACACTTGGGTCGGTCGGCGCAGTCTCCGCCCAGGATGTCTGGGACGGCGCCGATGATCTGCCGACCAACCCGCTGGCCTGCCCGGGTGGCGAAGCACCACCCATGGCTCCGGCCGGTGAATATGATGGCGGACAGCCCGTCAACCCGCCTGACAAGGCGGGCCAGGACATCACTCTCGTCGACATCCCCAAGCTCATCGGCATCGGCTACTTCAATGCCACCGCCCAGGGCACGCAGGAAGCTGCGGCCGAGCTCGGCAACGTGACCGTCATCAACGACGGTCCCACGGCAGCCAACATCGACGAGCAGATCACCTTCATCGACAACTACATCACCCAGGGCGTCGATGGCGTCCTGTTCGCCGCTAACGACCCGGTCGCCATCGCCCCGGTGCTGGAGAAGGCCCTCGCGGCCGGTATCCATGTGGTCGGCTATGACGCCAACTCTGTGCCTGAGGCTCGCGAGTGGTTCATCAACCAGGCCGAGTTCAACGGCATCGCCAAGGCCATGATCGACAGCCTGGTCGCCGAGCAAGGTGAGGATGCCTCCTTCGGCATCGTCACCTCGACCTTCACCACGCCGAACCAGGCGCGCTGGATCGCCGAGATGTCAGCCTACGCGGCGCAGTGCTACCCGAACCTGACCTGGCTCGAGACCCTCGAAGCCCAGGAAGACACGCCTCTCTCCTTCAGCCAGGCCCAGACGCTCCTCAACAAGTACGGTGAGGACATCAACGGCATCCTCGGCATGACCTCAGTCGCGACCCCGGCAGCTGCCGACGCCGTGAACCAGGCCGGCCTGTGCGGCACCGTCTCCGTCGTGGGTCTTGCGACCCCGGATGCGATGCGACCCTACGTCGAGGATGGCTGCGTCAAGTCGGTCGTGCTCTGGAACCCCGTTGACCTCGGCTACGCCGCGGTCTACGTGACCCGCGCGATCGTGGACGGCGAGTTCGCCCCCGGCGACACCAGCGTCATGGCTGGCAAGCTCGGCGAGCTCCAGGTCGTCAACGGCAGCGAAGTGCTGCTCGGCGCGCCGTTCATCTTCAACGCTGAGAACATCGGCGACTTCAACTTCTAGTCCCGTCCGCGGGGACTCTTCCCCGTGACGGTCCTGTCGAGTCAACAACGGCGGGGTGCCCTCGAGGCGCCCCGCCGTTTTACGGTACGCCCGGCATGGGCAGCAGCTCGACGGATGGGCGGCGTCGGTGGGTCGGTCGGCGCGCGCGTCTCGAGTCCGGGCAGGGCAGACGGTCGATGACGGCTCGGCGGCGGGTGTCGGTCGAGGCGCGTGGCTCGGTGCCCCAGCTGTTCGGAATCCCACATAGAGCGAACGCTGCGCGGCATTCTGGCCGGTTGATCTCGGCCAGCGACCAAGCGCGGGCATGGTTTGGCCCCGAACCGGCACCATCAGGCGCCTGCGGAGCACGGACGGGGCTGTTTTGACACGGGATCGCTCGGATCGAGGCTGCTCCTTGGGCCCCATGCTGACGTTCGGGGCGATCCTGTTCGCTCTATCTGGGAAAGGGGCTACTTGGTGCGCCAGCCTCGGGGTCAGCCCTTGCCGGCAGCGGCAGCGGCCTTTGCCATCTCCTCACCCATGTAACGGCGCGCCTGCACCGCCAGATCCATGCTGTTGTCCCACATGTCGCGCCAGATGCGCAGGATGGTGGTGAGGGTGTCATCGACCACCTTGGAGCTGAACGACTCGAAGGTGATGACGCCATCGTAGTCGGCATCGACCAGCGCGCGGAACAGCTCTGGGAAGTTGACGTGCCCCTGGCCGAGGTAGCCGCGGTGGTTCTCGCCGATGTGAACGTAGCCCAGCAGGTCGCCGGCATCGAAGACCGGATCGCGGAAGTTGTTCTCTTCGATATTCATGTGGTACGAGTCGAGATGAACGACCAGGTTGTCCGAGGCGATCTCGCGGATGTACGCGGCCGTCTGCGCTGAGGTGTTGAGCAGGTTCGACTCGTAGCGGTTCACGAACTCAAGCCCGACGGTGATGCCCGACGCCTTGGCCCTGTCGGCCAGCCGGCCGATGACCGCCTGCGAGTTCTCTCGGCACTTGGGTGTCGACACCGTCATGTACGGCCCCAGCGCGCTGAAGATGACGCCACCCAGGTACTTCCCGCCGATGTCTCGCACCATCGACAGCGCATCGTTCAGCGTTTGCTCGCCGCGCGCCACCGAATCGGGGTCCTCCGAGTTGATGTCATTGTCGAACCCGAGCCCGAGTGAGCAGGTGGCTTCCAACTCGTGCGCCTCGAGCGCATTCTGGATAGCGGCGATGTCCATCTCCGCGGGCGAGAAGGCCGGCAGCTCGATGAGGTCGTAACCCGCCTCCTTGGAGCTGGAGATGGCGTACTCACACTCCTTGGCACCCCAGCTGCCCGACCATACGAGCGCATGGACTCCGAACTTGTTCATGATTGGCTCCTTTCCCCTCCGGGTCCCGTGGGTCGGGACCCCTGACGTATGTCTAGTCGTCCTTGTGCATGAGTTGCGCGAAACGCTCCTGGGCCTCACGCCAGAGGAACCCCTTGGGATGGTACGTCCGCATCGGGAACGAACGGGCGATGAGCTGGCGCGCCTGTCCCAGGTCGTCCAGCTCGCCCGCGGTGATGGCCTGGATGGCGATGTTGCCGATGGCCGTCGCCTCCACCGGACCGGCCACGACCTCCCGCTTGCTGGCGTCTGCCGTCAGTTGGCAGAGCAGTTCGTTCTGCGAGCCGCCACCCACGATGTGGATCTGGTCGACCTTCCGGTCAGTCACGGCGCCCAGCTGGTCGACCACCCAGGCGTACTTGAGCGCCAGCGATTCGAAGATGACCCGCCACAGCGTGGCCGTCTCGTAGGGCACCGGCTGGCCCGTCTGTTCGCAGTATTCGCGGATGCGCGTGGGCATGTCGCCCGGCCACAGGAAGCGCGGGTCGTCAGGATCCACGAACGCGGTCCACTGCGGGCCGGTCGCTGCCAGGTCGCAGATCTCCTCGTAGGACGGCGCGCCATCACCCGGCCACAGCGCCTTGCGGCACTGCTGCACGAGCCACAGGCCCATGACATTCTTGAGCAGGGTGATGGTGCCGCCGTAGCCGCCCTCGTTGGTGAGGTTGGCCGCGAGCGACGCCGCGGTCACCACCGGCTCGTGGACTTCCAGGCCCACCAACGACCAGGTGCCAGACGAGATGTAGGCCGTGGACGAGCTGGCCAGCGGGATGGCCGCCACGGCTGAAGGTGTGTCATGCGAGGCGCCGGCCACGACCTGGGCACCCCGGCAGCCGGTGGCCTCGACGACCTCGTTCAGCAGCGTGCCGATGACGGTGCCGGGCTCCACGATCTGGGGCAGGAAGTGCGTGGGGATGCCCAATCGATCGAAGAGCGGACGAGCCCAGTCGCGCGTCCAGGGGTCGACCGTCTGGCCGGTGGTGGCGTCGGTGTACTCGGCCACGTTGGCGCCGCAGAGGAAGTGGTTGAAGAGGTCCGGCATCATCAGCAGTGTGTCAGCCGCCTCCAGGATGGGGTCTTCCGCGCGGACCTCGCTGAGCAGCTGGTAGAGCGTGTTGATGGACATGAACTGGATGCCCGTGGCCATGTAGATCTCGTCCCGCGGGACGATGTCGAAGGCCGCCTGCAGCATCTTCTGGTGACGCGTATCGCGGTAGTGGATGGGGTTGCCGATGAGGCGGCCCCGCGCATCGAGGTAGCCGTAGTCCACTCCCCAGGTGTCGACGGACACCGAGTGGACCGGGCCATCGGCAGCGGCCTTGCCCAGGCCGGTGAGGATGTCGTGGAACTGCCGCGCGAAGTCCCAGTAGAGCGTTCCGCCCATGCGCACCGGCGTGTTGGCGTAACGATGCACCGGCTCGATGCTGAGCTGGTCGCCGTCGAAGCGGCCCACGACGGTGCGACCGCTTTCCGCGCCGAAATCCAGCGCTACGTACCGAAGTCCCCGTTCAGCCATGCTGTGTCACCTCGATGCCCATCCCACGGAGCGAGTCCACCATGGTGGCCGGAGCGGCCGCATCGGTGAAGACCCGCGTCAAGCCCGCGGCCTCGCAGAACGTGGCCGAGGCGACCCGACCCCACTTGCTGTGGTCGATGATGCCGTAGACCTCGCGAGCCGCGGCCACCATCGCGCGCTTGATCTCTGCTTCCTCTTCGCGTGCCTCGGTGAGGCCCTCCTCGAGCGAGAAGCCGGCCGAACCGAGGAACGCCTTCTGGACATTGATACGGTCGAGCACGGCATCCCCCAACTGCCCCACGACCGAGAGCGAGCTGCGTACCCGGCCGCCCATCAGCAGCACTGTGATATCCGGGCGACCGGCCAGCTCGGTGGCAGCATGGATGCTGTTGGTGACCACGGTCAGACCGTGCCAGGCCTCGCGCTTCTTGAGCTCACGTGCCAGGTACAGGCCGGTGGTACTGGCGTCGAGGATGATCGACTCGCCGTTGCTGACGTTCGCCGCGGCGAGTGCCCCGATGGCGGCTTTCTCTTCGCGTTGCAGGCGGTCGCGTACATCGAAGGCGATGTCACCGCGGCCGATACGGGCGGCGATCGCGCCGCCGTGGGTGCGGATGAGCCGATCGGCCTCGGCGAGCGCCTCCAAGTCCTTGCGGATGGTCACCGCGGACACGCCGAAGCGCTCGGCCAGATCGGTCACGCGGGCACGCCCCTGTTCCTCGACGATGTGGGCGATCTCGCGCTGGCGTTCACCAGCGAATGCAGCACCGACTGCCGGGGTCATGGTGGCGGTCATGCCACCGCGGCCGTGGCTGCGGCGATGAGCGTCTCCTCAGCGGCTCGCGTCCAGCGGCCGTCGTCGAGGGCGGCCGCCACGGTCGGGAAGCGCTCTGGCATCTCAGCCAACGTGACCAGGCCCAGCTGCGTCAGCTGTGGGTAGATGACGATCTTGCCGCCAGACGTCCTGGCCCGCACAGCCTCGAGCGCATCGGCCGCACCCTGCATGCCGGAGACCGCGTAGACGCTGATGTTGGTGTCGAGTGCGCCCTCCTCCAGCCGCCCCAGCACGGCCTTCATGTCGCTGATCATGGAGCCGCTGGTGCCCAGGATGTAGACGTGCTTGCGCAGCATCTCATCGAGGTCCAGCGGAGCGGTGGTACCGATGGCGAAGCCGGCGAAGAAGTCGATGATGGCGCCCTCACCAGCCATCTCCACGGTGCCTGCGGCGATGGCCGGGACCGGCACCATACAGCCGATGCGTGTGAAGCCGCCCGAGGGCTGCGTGTCGGCACTGTCGCGGGATTCGAAGTGGAGGCCCCGCTCCTCAGCCATCGGTCCGGCCACGCTGGCGAGATGGGCCAGGCGCGCCTTATCGATGTCGACGGCGGTCACCGACACGCCCTCGACACCGGCGGCCAGGGCGCGGATGACATGCATGAAGCCCATGGGACCGGCTGCGCCGATGATGCCGACCCGCTCCCCGGAGCGCAGCTCACCGCTGCTGGGGATCCAGGCGTAGCCCTCAGCGGCCGAGCTACCGGTGGTGCCGACCCAGCGGGTGAGGTCGTAGTGGACGCGGCCGACGTCGATGTTGACCGGTCGGCCGAGTAAGGCACCGCTGAGCACGACGTCGATGACGCCGCCGAGTCCGAGGAGGAGCTGGAGCTCCTCGACGCGGTCCGCGTTGGAGCCGAAGTAGATGATGTCGTCGAACGTGCCGCGGTCGAGTGCCGTGAGGTCTGCCATGTGCACGACCTCCACGCCGTCGGCTGCAGCGACGATGTCCAGCGTCACCCGCTGCATCTCGTCATCGGTGACCGCGGTCAGCCGCGCCGGAGCGGCGGCACTGATGAGCGCATCGACACCGTCGATGGCGCGGCCGGGATCGGTCACCACCAGCAGTCGCCCCCCGGCCTTGAGGGTGCCGCGCTCCTGCGTGGCGTAGGCACGTTCGACGCAGGCCCATGGCTCCAGCAGCCCCACCGCCGAGGCACTGGGCTCCTCGCTCACCGGGATCAGGAAGCGCTCGTCGGTCTCGGGATCGATGATGACGCGCTCGTCCATGAGCACGTACTGCTGTAGGGCGCCCTCGAAGTCGTACCCGAAAGACGCGTTGGAGGAGGCCGTGAGCATGTGCCGGTAGTCGGTCTGCACCAGGGCGCGATCACCGACCTTGTGGCGCTTGACCCCTGAGCCGACAGCCACCACGCGCGCGCAGGCCTCGTGACCTGGCACGGTGGGAGCGTCACCCGGGACGTAGCTGGGGATGCCCGCCAACTCCTCGGCCGAGAGGAATGTCAGCACCTCGCTCTTGCGCGGGTGGGAGGTGAAGGCATGCAGCAGCTTGGTGTCGGAGAAGCAGATGCCGGTGGCCTCGATCTGGCACAGGATCTGCGTGGGACCGGGCTCGGGGACGGGCTTGGCGGTGTTGAGGGCCGTCTCATCGGCGGCCACGATCTGGAGCGCAAACTGGGTCTTGGGGATCTCGTTCATGACAGCATCACCTGGCCTCCGGTCACCGGCACGGCTTGGCCGGTCTCGTACTGCTGGCAAACGAGGTAGAGGATGGCCTCCACCACGTCCGCGGGAGTGCAGCCACGGCCCATGGGGACCTTGGCCTCGTAGGCGGCGCGGACCTCGTCGACCGAGGTGGCGTCGGGCACCTTGCCCTCGCGCAGATACTGCACGAAGAGCCCACGCTCCGGGTCGGACCACAGTGGGCCCTCGTAGTAGTTGCCCGGGCAGACGGCGTTGACCTTGATACCGTCCTCTATGAGTTCAAGGGCGAACGATTGGGTCAGGCCGACACCGCCGAACTTGGAGCCGGCGTAAGCGAAGTTTCGCTTGGAACCGACCAGGCCGGACTTGGAGTTGATCTCCACGATGTCCGCGAGGTAGTCCGGTCGAGCGGCGTGCTGGGCGGCCAGGACGGGGGCCACACTGCGAACACCCAGGAAGTAGCCGCGGTAGTTCACCTGCGTCACGAGGTCGAAGTCTGCGACCGATTGATCAGTCACTGAGCCTGCGCGTAGGACGCCGGCATTGGAGACGAAGAGGTCGACGCCGCCGAATCGCTCGACGACCGCCGCGACCGCGTCGTCGACCGAGCGCTCATCGCTGACATCCATGGCCACCGACCAGGCGCGGCCTTTGCCGAACTCCTCTTCGATAGCTGCGGCCTCGACCGCGGCCTGCTCAGCCTGCATGTCGGCGAGGATGACGTGGCCACCCTCGCGCACCAGACCCTGGGCGATGCCCAGCCCGAAGCCTTGTGCCGCGCCGGTGACGAGCGCCACCTTGCCCGCGAAGCGTCCCGGGGAGCGGCCGAAGGCGGCGGCGCCACGTCGGTAGGCCTCCACCTCCCAGTGCTCGATGAAGCCTCGCTCATCGTCGCTGAGAGCCCGCACGCGTCCCAGTGAATCGGCCGATTCGTACACGCGCAGGCAGTCGAGATAGATATGGCGCGCAGTATCGACCTCCTTCCACGTGTCGCCGGCAGCGAAGATGCCGAGTCCCGGCACGACGGTGACGATAGGCACCACGCCATGCTCGGCGATGTTGGCTTCGAGTGCCGTCTTGAGCAGGACCGGGATGTCCGTTATGGCGACATCGGCCGCTGGGTCGAAGAGCAACGGGAAGCTGCCCGAGTAGACGATCTGGTCGGGTGTCATGGGGCCGCCCTTGACGGCGTCGATGCCATCGGGCGATTCGAGGTAGTCGGCCGCACCGGGAGCCCGGTCATAGGTCACGATCTTCAGGGGACCGCCCTGCGCCGACAGCAGCGCCCGCAGCGAGGGGCCGATGACCTTGACCATGGCGTTGGCGTGGGCTTCGTCGGCGGCGATGCGTGCAGCCGCTCGACCGGAGCCACCCACGCTGATGCCGCTCTTGTCGATGGCCGCCCGGACCGTGCCCAGGACGTGCTCGTTGAGCGTGGCGATCTCGCCGGTCGTGTCGGCCGAGACGATGATGCCGTGGTCGCCCATGAAGGTGATCTTGGGGGCGTCGTGGCCCGTCCGCGCCTGGTACGCCTCACGCAGCTCATGGATCTTGCGCGCGAGCGGCAGACCTGGGTCGGTGTAGGGGACCCACAGGGCATCGTCGCCGAAGAGGTCGCGCATGATGGCCTCGCCGTCCTGGTTGCAGGTGACGGCGTTGGGCACGATGGCATGCGTGTGCAGGACGAAGCGCTCGGGTAGCAGCGAGTGGAACATCAGCTCCACCGACGGCCGGCGACCCTTGGCCTCGGCCATGCGCACCTTGGCTGCTGCGCGCATGACCGGGTCGGGCGCATCGGGGATGCGTGCCTCGTCCGCTTCATCACCACCGTTGAGCAGTAGGTCGAGGAGAGGACCGGTCGCCAGGGGTACCAGGTCGTCGGCCTCGATCTCAGCTAGCGACACGCCGCTGGGCTTGATATAGACGATGCCGCCGTCCTTGACCGAGGAGTTGCCGCCACCACCGCGGGTGTACTCGCTATCGCGGCCGAAGCGCTGGGACATCTCGACGGCATCGCGGATCAGGGGGTCGTCGAGGCTGAGGAGTCGGAGCTGGCTGAGGTCGGTCATCGGGTGGTTCCTGTGGCTTCGAAGAGGAGCGCTTCGCCCATCTCGGCGAAGTAGCGGATACGGGTCCCGGCATCGGGGAAGGTGGGGTTGAGGGCCCCGGTTTGGTCCACGTAGCCGGCCTGGCCCCGCTGTCGCAGGTGCTGGTGTGCGGCGACGATGCAGGTGCCCTCCCAGGTGATGGCCTTGACCTCGTCGCTGAGCGGCACGCCGTTCAGACAGGTCGGCGCGACCGGGATGCGCTCCTGGGTGTTGTGCTCGGTGCCCACCATGACGAAGATGCCGGCGTCGCGCCAGGACTTGACGTACTTCTCCACGATCTGCGGTGTGTTGCGCACCGGGATCAACTCGGCGCCGAAGATTTCGTGACTGCCCATGCGCTCGATGAGGTTCCCGACCGGGTCTTCGTAGCCGCAAATGGGGATGACGCCGTCTGCGAGCGTGGGATAGACGGCGATGGCGCCGAGGCCGCGGATGAACGCGAGCGCGTCGGTGAAGGGGACCGGCGTCTCCTCCACGAACCCCGGGCAGCCGACCTTCATCAGGCGAGAGCGCAGCTCGCCCTGTGTGGCGACGGCGTCGTCCGGGGCGGTCTTGGGTGCGCTGCCGTAGACCTTCGCCAGGATGGCGGCTCGGCCCTCGACCGGGACAGCCTCGAATAGGGCGACCTGGAAGCCTAGCGCGACGTGGCGCTCCTGGAGCACGACCCACTCGGCCGGGACCTGCGCGCGCTCGGCGATGACATCCACGATCGACTGGTACGTCACGTCGAGCGGCAGACCGGCGGCCGCGAATAGGCTGCCGATCGACTCGACCATCTCGCTGGTGCGCGATTGGTTAGAGGCCTTGGCGGTCGCCATGAAGGCCTTGCTGGAAGCGCTCGGGTCAGTGGGGGCGGGGATGCCCTTGCCGCAGATGTAGGCGCGGCCGGGGTTGGCAGGATCGTTGATCTTGACGCCGTTGCGCTGCTCTTCCTCGAGCAGCGAGATGAACTCCAGGCCGAAGAGGGGCGCCAACCCGTGCTTCCGGGCGGCGGCCTCGAAGCGATCGTAGACGCCGAAATCGTGGAAGTTCGACGTGCCGATGACCTTCACCCCCTCCCGCGCCGACGTTTCCACCGCATCCTCGACGGTGCTGAAGGCCGAGAAGTTCGGGGGCACATGCAGGTGGGTGTTGAAGGCCAGTCGTGGCTGCGTCGTTGCTTGGTCGTTCATGTGCTCTCCCAGGGGCGTGGTTCGAGTGTGCGGCATTCGCGGGGCTTTACTCACGGACCTCTCGTGTGAGACCTCTTGCACGAGGCCTCTATGAGGGGCCTTCCGCATGCTTTCGATTACTTGCGTTGTGCACATGATAACAAGCGTGACGACGGTGAGACCCTGCCGGTACCGCGTCGCCAGTTCACCCAACCCCATGGGTGAAGCGACCGAGCTGGGTTCCGCTGCGGTGAGTCGCTCCGTCCCTTCACCCACCTGGCGGGTCATCTTGGCACCGAGGACCGGTGAGCCTTTGCGGTGGCAGATCGGCGCTCGTTGCTACAGTACGAGTCCCCATGCGACCAGCCATCCAGCCGCAGATGCTCGCCAACGTGCTGACCCGACCTGATGGTGTGGGTCGCTTCGAGGTGATCTCGCTCAAGACGCCGTCGCCTGGCTCGGACGAGGTGCTGGTGCGTGTCGCGACGGTGGGGGTGAACCGCCGCGACCTCGATGTCATCGAGGGGGCGGAGCGGCCGGAGAAGGCTGACGGACCCATCATCCTCGGTCTCGATCCAGCCGGTGTCGTGGCGGAGGTTGGCAGCGACGTCACCGAACATGCCATCGGCGATCGAGTGGTGGTCAAGCCGTCCATCAACTGTGGCTCCTGTGCCTCGTGCCGGAGCGGACGTGACGACGCCTGCGGTCAGATCAGCACCATCGGCATCGATCGTCCCGGTGGGATGGCCGAATACGTGGCGGTGCCGGCGTCGAACGTGGCCTCCATCCCCGAGGGCATCGGGTTCGCTGAAGCCAGTGCCGTGGCCTTGTCCAACGCCATCGCACTGACGCTTCTGCGAACGGTGGCCGCCGAGGCCGGCGAGACCGTGCTCGTCAGCGGTGCCTCCGGCACGGTTGGCAGCGCGACCGTGCAACTGGCTCGCATGCGCGGGGCCCGCGTCATCGCGCTGGTAGGCAGTGAACACGGTGCCCAGTGGCTACGCGCGCTGCCGCGCGCCGTCACGCCCGAGCTGGCCATCGACTGCTCGACGACGCCGGACTTCGCGGCGGAGGTGCTCTCACGCATGGCCGATGGCGTCGGTGTCTACGTCGAGACGACATCCCATCCTCACATCTGGCAGGAAGCCCTGCGGACGCTGCGCAGGGGCGCGCGCGTCGCCGTGGTCGGCGCACATGCCGGGCCTGTCGTGGAGCTGGACAACCAGTGGCTCTACCGGCACCGCGTCACGATCCATGGCTGCTGGGGCTCCACCCAGTCAGCCTTCCGTGACGTGCTGCGAATGGCCGGAGAGGGCGGCATCGCCGCCAACATCGATTCGATCCAGCCCCTGAGCAACGCCAGGGCGGCCTACCAGCGGCTCATCGACCACAAGAATGAAGGCAAGGTCATCCTGCGCGTGGCCGACGACGTGCATCTGCCCGGCGGCTGAGGCTCGACGCCCGGCGGCTGAGGCTCGACGCCCGGCGGCTGAGGCTCGACGCCCGGCGGCTGAGGCTCGACGCCCGGCGGGAGTACCCTTCCGCGGTGAGCGCGAGAACCGGGGCCCGAGCCACCGTCGTCGCCGTCCCGACTCCCGGACTCGGCAACACCGCCTACCTGGTCGGCTGCGACGCTGAAGCCGTGGCGGTGGATGTGCCCCGCGATGCCTGGCGCGTAGCCCGCGTGGCCGAGGAGCACGGCTGGCGCATCAGCCACGCGCTGGAGACCCACGTCCACAACGATTATCTCTCCGGAGCACGAGAGCTCCGGCGCGCGCATGGCTCACGGGTCGTGGCGCCAGCTCGTGGTCGCTATCGCTTCTCACATGATGGCGCCCAAGACGGTTTCAGCCTGGCGCTGGGGCGGGGCGGCATGGTGGCGCGCGCGACTCCCGGGCACACGCCCGAGCACCTCAGCTGGGAGCTGCAGGACGACGCCGGCCAGCCCACGGCGATCTTTTCGGGCGGATCACTCCTGATCGCGGGGGTGGGTCGAACCGACCTGCTTGGCCCTGCCCATACCGATGAGCTGACGCAAGCCCAGTTCCGCAGCATGCGGCGACTGGCGGAACTGCCCGACGAGGTCCATGTCTATCCGACGCACGGCGCCGGTTCGTTCTGTGTCGCCGGCGACGGTGACGGTCCGCCGTCGTCCACCATCGGTGTGCTGCGAACGTGGAACCCGGCCTTCGCGCTGTCTGACCCGCTCGATTTCGCGCGTGAGCTCGCAGCCGGCCGTACCCGCTACCCGACCTACTACCGACGCATGGCCCCGCTCAACCGGCGGGGGCCCCGACTGCTAGGTGCCACACCGACGCCTCCGGCTCTGAGCGTTCCGCAACTAGCCGAGGCGCGCGAGGCCGGCAACCATGTCCTGGACGTGCGTGATCGCCGTGCGTTCGCCGCGAGCCACGTCAGCGGCGCCCTCAACGTCGAGCTGGGCGACTCGCTGTCCGCCTACGTCGGCTGGCTGCTGCCATTCGATGCACCCATCTGCCTCGTCGTGGACCACCCTGCGCAGGCCATCGACGTGGTCGCCGAGCTGCTGCGCATCGGCTTCGATGGGGTGCTGGGCTACCTCGAAGGCGGCATCACGGCCTGGGCTGCCGCAGCTGGTGCGACAAGCGGGTATGCCACCGCCAGCAGCGTGGAGCTGGTCGCCCAGGCCGCCGGGGAGGGCAGCGACGGGACGCGCATCCTGGATGTACGCCAGCCGTACGAGTGGGCCGAGGGTGCCGTGCCGCAAAGCCAGCGCGTCTTCGTCGCCGACCTGCCGCGGGCGATCGCTGCTCTCGATCCATCGACCAGATGGCTGGTGGCCTGCCGCTCTGGCGCCCGTGCCACCATCGCCGCCAGTCTGCTCGACGCCGCCGGGCTGGATGCGCGCCCAGTGGTCGACGGCGGTGTCGCCGACTTGCCACCGCGCCTGCTGCAGCCGGTCGCGGACGCGTCCCACTAGCCGGTGTTCTGGAGGCCGGCCGCCACGCCGCTGACCGCGAGCTGCACCAAGCGGCGCAGATGTGCGTGCTCGGCGTCATCTTCCGGCAGTGCTCGCAGTCGCCCCAGCAACATCACCTGGATCTCGGACAGCGAATCGACATAGGGGTTGCGCAGCGAGATGGAGCGTTGCAACGACGGTGCTGCGTCGAGCAGGTGCTGGCGGCCGCTGACGCGCAGGACCGCAGCCACGGTCCGCTCGTACTCGGCACGGATGAGCTCCCAGATGCGCTCCGAGTCGGGCGCCGGTGCCAGGCTGGCATAGCGCTGCGCCACGATCAGGTCGGCCTTGGCCAGGGCCATCTCCATGACATCGATGACACCGGTCAGGAAGGGCGAATCGCGGTAGAGGTCCTGCAGCGTGTCAGTAGCGGAAGGACCGTTTTGCTGCTCGAACTCTTCGATAGCGGTGCCCAGGCCGTACCAGGCCGGCAGGAACAGCCGGGCTTGTGACCAGGAGAAGACCCAGGGGATGGCACGCAAGCTGTCCAGCGATACGGCGCCGCCGCCGCGTGCCGCCGGTCGGGAGCCCAGGGCCAGTCCGGACAGCTCGACGATCGGAGTGGCCGCGGTGAAGAAAGCCTCGAAACCGGGATCCTCCCAGACCAGCGACCGATACACGTGCGCCGAGCGTTCTGCCAGCTCTTCCAGGATGGATTTGCCCTGCACCTGCGCATCTTGTGCCTGTTGCTCGTGCGCCGGCGAGGATGCCACCAGCACCGCATTGGTGAGCTGGGCAAGGTGTCGCATGGCGATGTCGAAGTTGGCGTAGCGATCAGCCACCACCTCGCCCTGCTCGGTGATCTTGAGCGTGCCGTCGAGCGAATGCGGGGCACTTGACAGGATGGCCCGGCTCATCGGTCCGCCACCACGTCCGATGGCACCGCCGCGCCCGTGGAACAAGGTCAGCCTGATGCCGTGCCGTTGTGCGGCCGCAGCCAGCTTGGTCTCGGCGCCGTGGAGCAGCCAGGCCGCCGCAAGCGCTCCGGATTCCTTGGTCGAGTCGGAATAGCCCAGCATCACTTCCTGGTGGTCGCCGCGTACCCGCACATGCTCGCGATAGCGAGGATCGCCGATGATCTGGTCGAACAGGCGGTCCGCGTGCTCGAGTGCATCGGCCGTTTCGAGCAGCGGCACGACATCGATGGCATCGCGGGCCAGGCCGGCATAGTCGGCCAGCTCCAGGACGTTGTACACGTCCTGTGCCTCACGCGTGAAGCTGATGACGTAGCGCTGACAGGCTCCTGAGCCGAAGCGGCGCTGGATGTCGTCGATGGCCCGGTAGGTCTCGAGCACCTCGGCTGCGGTAACGCCGTTGGCGACGGCCCGCTCACCCAGCACCAGGCCGTCGGAGATGGCGGCCAGGGTGGCCGCGTGCACTTCGCTGTGCTGACGTACCTCCAGCGAAAGGGCGTGGAACCCGAAGGTCTCCACCTGCCAGCGCAGGGCTTGCACCTCGCCGTAGGCGACACGGGCCATGCCGTCCTCGATCAGGGCCGCTTGCAGCTCTCCAAGCTCATCGAGCAGATCGTCTGGCGACCGGTAGCCGCTGCCGATGCCGCGCCCGGCCACCAATCGATGCCGTGTCTGGCGCAATCGTTCGGCGATGCAGCCGAAGCGTTGGCGATAGGGCTCGTCGGGGAAGTGACGCAGCAACTCCTCATAGGCATTGCCAAGCTCTTCCCGGTCGAGGTCCAGTCGGGCACGGATGCGGGGTGAGAAATCGTCGCCGCTGTACGTCAGCGTGACGGTATGCATCAGTCGTGTGGCGACATGCTCCAGGCCGCGCAGCGCATGGTCGGCTCCGATGGTGACTGCCTCACGAGTGGTATCCGCGGTGACACGGGGGTGGCCGTCGCGGTCGGAGCCGACCCATGATCCCCAGCGCAGATAAGCATGCACTGCGGGCGGGCGAGTACCGGTTCGGCCGCTATCTGTGGCGGGGCCGGCAGTCTGGACCTCCGCCCCCTCGCCGCCCTCGGCGCCCTCGCCAGGTGTGGCGCTTGGCAGCAAGTCGAGGACTCGGTCGAGCGTGCGATAGAGATAGGGCGTGACCTGGAACAGCGTCTCGTCGAAGAACAGCAGCGCCGTTCTCACCTCGTCGAGCGGGGAGGGGCGCTCGGTTCGCAGCACCGATGTGCGCCACAGCAGGGTGATCTCTTCGCGCAGCCGGCGGCGGATCTCGGAATCCTCATTGGGCGTCAGGCGCGGGTCATCGAGCCGGTCGATGAGCGTGAAGGTGCGGCGTAGTGCCACCAGCACCGTTCGCCGGCGGGCCTCGGTGGGGTGGGCGGTGAGCACCAGGCCGATCGAGAGTCGGTCGATCGACGCCTTGACCTGCTCCGGCTCACCCTGCGCGAGGAGCTTGCGGATGGCCGCCTCGAGCGAGCCTTCCTGGCCACCGGGGGTGGTTCGGGCGCGCTTCCTCACACGTCGCACACGATGCTTCTCTTCGGCCAGGTTGGTCAGGTGGAAGTACAGGCTGAAAGCCTTGATGAGCGCCTCGACTTGCTCGATCGAGAGCTCCTCGAGGATCGCGCGCAAGCCCATCTGACGCGTGGCGCTGGGGTTCTTGCGGATGTCGATGGTGAGCTTGCGGACCCGCTCGACGAGGGTGAGGACCTCCTCACCCGCCTGCTCGGCGATGACCTGACCAAGCAATGACCCCAGCAGCTTGATCTCGCGCGACAGTGAGTCGGGCGCGTTCGACGAGCCGATGCCGCCCGGTTCGGCCTCGACGGCCGGATTGGAGCGCTCGACCCTTGGGGGCTGCTCAGTCGGCTGCTGGTCGGACACCATCAGCCGAACTCGGCCGACTCCCGCGTGCCCATGACCTCACCCCCATCGACGCCGATGGTGTTGCCGGTCATCCAGCGCGTCTGGGGCGTGGCCAGCACGGTCAGGGCATCAGCGACATCTTCCGGCGTGGTCAGCCGGCCACCCGGATTGCGTGACTGCGCAGCCGCCACCAGCCGCGGCCAGCCGGGGATGCGCCGCAGGGCGGGTGTGTCGGTGACGCCGGCCCGGATGGCGTTGACGGTGATGCCGGCGGGGGCAAGCTCCAGCGCCAGCTGTCGAACGTGTGCTTCCAGCGCAGCCTTGGCAGCACTCACTGCGCCGTAGGTCGGCACGGCCAGGATGGCACCTTCGCTGGACATGGCATAGATGCGGCTGCCGCGCTGCAGCAATCCGGCGTGATACAGGTCGCGCGTCCAGTAGATCAGCGAATGCGCCATGACGTCGGCGGTCATCTCCAACTGCTTGCGCGAGAGTTCCTTGCGGCTCTCGTCATCGGCGATGTAGTCGAGGGTCGTGCCGAATGCCAGTGAATGGAGCATGGCGCCGACCATCGCCTGTGCCCCGGCGGCAGTGCGCTCCTCGAAGAGCTCGTTGATCGACGCGATGACGCGCTCGCGCTTGGCGTCATCGGCGGCATTGACGTTGTGGAAGACGACCGGTACGCCGATCGCCTCGATCTCATCGCGCACCGCGTTAGCGGAGGCGATGGTGCCCCGCAGGTCGAGGTGCACCCCGATGATGCCGAATCCGGCGCGAGCCCAGGCCTTGGCCGCCGCAGCGCCGAAACCGCTGCTGGCACCCAGCACCAGCGCCCAGCACTCTCGTCCGTCCCATGTCAACGTCATGGTCACCTCCCACCTGCAGTGTACCGACGCATGCGCGCGCTACTGGTCGCCCTCGGCCTCCCGTTCCGCCTCGGCCAGGCCCAGGGCGGCGCCCATGGCTACCAGGTCCTGCGCGCCCAGCCACTGGTTACCCATCAGGATGCCACCCGCATCCACGACGGCATCACGCAGTGGCACCGCCCAGGTGTGCTCGACGATGAGCAGCAGTGCGGCAGCTCCGTCGGGCAGCTCCTCGATGAAATCCTCTCCGATGGCCTCGACGAGGCCGAAGCCGCCCTCGTCGGCGATCTCGGCACCCGCCGCGGCACCCGCGATGAAGCCTTCAAGGCCGGCCGCACCGAGCCCCATGAGCGCGCCCACCTGCATGCCCAGCTCTTCACGCTGCTCGTCGTCGAGATCCGACACACGCATGATGTCCACCTCGTCGCCGTCGGCGATGACCGCGAGCGCGTCGATGACCCGGATGATGCCGGCATCGCTGAGCTTGATGAGCTCCTCGGCGATGCGGCCTTCGAGGGCTTCCGTGGAGGGAAAGCCGAAGGTGAAGATCTGGATGGGGCCGAATGCCATGGTGGTGCTCCTTCGATCCGTTGTCGTGTCGTCCTTGCGCGAGCGTCAGTCTACGGTAGGGGTGGCGCCTCCGCCGTCGGTCGCGCTCATGATCAGCCGGTATTCGGTCGTGTAGGCTGCGAACATGCCCGAACCCGTCAAAGTCAACGTCACCTGGGATGATCTCGACGACCTCGTCTCCGAGCTAGCCGAACGACTCGCCACGATCCCTGCGCCGGACGTCGTCCTGGCCATCTCACGCGGTGGGTTGGTCCCTGCCGGCATGCTCGGCTATCGCATGGGCTGGCGAGACATGTTGCTGGCGGCCGTGGTGGTCTACGACGATGAATTGGGCTTCCGAGGTGAGGCTGAATTCCTGCAGTTCCCGGCCGATGAGCAGCTGCGCGGCAAGCGCGTGCTCATCATCGATGAGGTCTGGGACAGCGGCACCACCATCGCGGCGGTTTCAGCGCGCATCCGGGCAGCTGGCGGCGAGCCGGTGACGGCGGTGTTGCACTACAAGCCCGGCAAGTCGCGCGTGGACATCGTCCCCGATCTCTATATCGTGGAGACGGACGATTGGGTCATCTACCCCTTCAAGGCCGGCCAGTGATCCCGAAGGCCGGCCAGTGATCCCGCGCGGCAGCTGTACTCTGAGCCGTCGCGGCGCTCGATTCGCCTGAACGCCCGACCTTCCCAAGAGCCCGAGCACCCGAGCACCCGATGACACCGCGGACGGCCACGTTCCTGGTCTTCATCATCAACGGTGCGGTGGTGGGCACATGGGCGGCGCTGATCCCCAGCATCAAGACGTCGCTGGAAGCGTCGGCCACCGAGCTGGGCATGGTCATCTTGATGCTCAACGCCGGGGCCCTGGTGGCGCAGCAGGTCACTGGCCAGTTGTTGATGCATCTTTCCAGTCAGCGACTGCTGGCGGTCATGCTGCTGTTCTACCCCTTGCTGGCCATCCTGCCCGTCCTTGCCCCGAGCGTGCTGGCATTGGCACTGGTGATGGTGGTCTTCGGCTACTTCAACACCACCGTTGATGTGGTCATGAACGCGCACGGGGTGGCGCTCGAGACGCGCAGCGGCAAGTCCATCATGTCCGGGTTGCACGCGGGCTGGTCGCTCGGCGGCGTCATCGGTGCGGTGGGCGTGGCACTTGCGCTCGGCGCTGGGCTGGAACCGCTGATGGAGGTGGTCACCGCGGCACTCGTGCTGTGGCTGGTGGCTCTCGGCGCTAGCCGGTTCCTGGGCCAAGGCTCCGTGCGCGAAGAGGGCAGAGGAGGACTCCATCTGCCGACACGCGCGATCCTGCCGCTGGCGGTGCTCATCGTGCTCGTCGCCTTCGTCGAGGGTGGTCTTGCAGACTGGGGCGGTGTCTATCTGAGCGAGGGTGTCAGCGCCCCAGCAGAAGTCGCGGCTTACGCGTTCGCCGCGCTCTCGATGGGACTCTTCCTCGGTCGCGTCGTGGGCGACTGGGTCAAGGATCGCATCGGATCGGTGCGGCTGATCCAATTGGGCATGCTGCTGACGGCCGCGGCCATCGCGGTGTTCCTGCTCTTGGGTACCGCCGTCGTGGCGCTACTGGGCCTTGTCGTTGCCGGCGTGGGCATCGCCAACGTGGTGCCGCAGATCTTCGGCGCGGCCGGTCGCATCCCGCCGCACGGGCCGTCGCTGTCGGCGGTGTTCACCTCGCTCACACTGACGTTCATGGCCGGTCCCACCATCATCGGCATCACCTCGGATGCGACCGCGATCGGGACCGCCATGTGGCTGTTCGTGGGTGCCTCGCTCATCGTGGCGCTGATGGTGCCGCGTTTCCCGGCCGCCGAGACCAACCCGCGGTTCCGCTCAGCGCAGCAGGGCTGAAGGTTCCTGGACATCGGCTCCGGTTGCGTCGTGAGCACGTCACTGACGCTCACCCCGCGGCCGGCGTGCCTCCGTCGCCTCCCCTTGCAAACGAGGTGCTTGGGCCGCGGAGAGCCGGTGCGCTAACTCGTGGCATGGCGAGTGCACATTACCCTCGACGAGGTGGACGTTCGACTCGTCGATGCCCGCGTTGGAGCACGATGGCGCAGCAGTTTCATCGCGGCTGCCGTGAGACGCGCCCTTGACGACGAGCGCCCAGCGATTTCTCGATGGCATGAACATCGCGCCGCTCGGGCGTGACGAGGGAGTGCGAGCAGGAAGCTGGCGACGTGCGTTCGCTTCGCGGGGCCGATCGTTGTCCCAAGCCGATTGCCTTGTCGCGTCGGCAGCGTTCGCCATCGGTGGGCGCCTCGCGACCGGCAACCCCAAGGACTTTCCGATGCCGGAGGTCGCTGTCGAGGAGTGGCCGGTGTCGGCGGGTCACCAGGTCCGATCTCGCGTGGCCTGCTCGACGTTCAACGTCGAGCAGCGGTCCAGCCGGCCGCACCTGGACGCGTGACGAACTCCATGACCGAGCCGGACTTCGTTGGTGGTCTCATCCACCCCCCGATTCGCTGCCCTGGTGAGAGCGAGGCCTGCCTAAGAAGGCTCGCCCAAGCTGGCCTATAATCCCGAGGCCGCGCGACCTCGGTGTGTCGTGGCGGTCCCTTCAGTCGGGGCGTGGCGCAGTTTGGCAGCGCGCAGCGTTCGGGACGCTGAGGTCGGAGGTTCAAATCCTCTCGCCCCGACCAAACCTACCTGTGTGACCACCGGTCTCCGTCTGCGCCGGTAGGGCTGCGCCGAGACCGAGGGTAACGGCATCGGGCGTGAGCTCATATCGCATCTTCGTATAGCCCTCCACTTCGAGCTTGGTGAACAGCGCCGAGGCGATTGCCTGGCGTCCTTCGGGTCCGGAATCCGCCCAAAGGCTGGGTAGCGATCTGAGGTAGACGACGACCTCGTCAGGCGCCATCCGCTGTTGCTGGCGGGGCTGCCGGGCCACCTGCTGCTCGGCGTCGAGCCGGGCCATCGTGGCCTGCCAGGCGGCGACATCGCGGGTCTTCGCGAGCCGCTGTGAGGCTTCGTCCCGCTCCCGCTCGATGCGGGCCAGCGTGAGCTCATCGGGCTTGGCAAGACCCTCGCCGTACGTCAGCCACCCGCGACCGCGCGGCCTACGCCGATGCCCGCGTCGAGGTCGTCGGCTGCCCGCAGCTTGGCCTCGTCGGTCGTGGCCATCGCCGCGAGGGGATCGAGGCTGGCCAGCACGAGCCGCTCCTCGTCGGGGGAGAGGTCGACGTAGAGGACGGGGATGGTCGGCTGGCCGTGGGAGAGGGCTTCCTCGACGCGGAGGTGGCCATCGACGAGGTGACCGGTGCGCTGGTTGACGATGACCTGGGCCACGTACCCGACGGTGTCGAGGACCTCGCGGAGGGCCTCGCGCTGGGCCTTGGGATGCGTGCGCCAGTTGGATGGGTGGGCGAGCAGCTGGTCAGGCGCCTCCTCGCCGGAGCCCACGATCCTGTTGGCCCAAGCAGGGGCAGCGGACGCGGCAGGGCTCGACACGTCCAGGTTGTCCCACCGGGCCCGGCACCCGGTCAACCGCGACACCGCACGCCTGTACGGGAAGCCGAACAGAAAGACTGTGGCGCCCCGGCCCCGCACTTCCGAACGCTTCCGAACACATGGTGTCGATGTGGGGTCAGTGCGCTCCCAGGCCTTGATGTCATGCGCCCTTCATGCCGTCATGGACACATGCACGCCACCATCACGAAGGAGCGACCGATGGCCATCACCACGACCCGCGAGCAGCGTCGCATCGAGAACCACGAGCGGGCGCTCGCCGCCTACATGGAGCACCACGCCGCGGCGTTGGCGCTCATCAGCCGTATCCAGGTCGCGGTCGCCAACCACGACCTCGCCCCGGACCCCGAGGCCATCGACTGGGGCACCGTCGGCTCGATGGAGAAGACCCGCCACGACCTCCAGGCCTTGAGCGACTGGCTGTTCAACGAAGGCGAGTACGCGGAATGACCCGGACCGACATGCTCGGCAGCCACGGGTACGAACCGCGCGGACCCGGCGCCGACCGCCGCTACGGGAACCTCCCCGACACGGGCACCCGCGATGCGGTCGCCGAGGCGCTTGAGGACGCCCGTCGCGCGTGGGCCGACTGGCAGGAAGCCTGGACGGGCGTCCAGCGGGCCATGCACTCCGCCGGCCTGAGCACGGCCCGCATCGACGCCTATCGGGTGGGCACCGGCTACGACGAGGGCGGCGGCCAGTCCCTGGAGGGCTGGCTCGACGAGATCGAGGCGGACCTGGGATGACCAGGACCGCCTCGTCCGCGACTCCCGAGTTCGACCGGTTCCTGCTCGAGGCCATCGAGATCGCCGGGCGCATCCATGACCGCCTCGCCGACGGCGAGTGGCCCGAAGGACTCCGCTGGGGCGACGTCGGCGACATGGCCGAGACGGTGCGCGACCTGCGGGCCGCGTCCGACCGGCTGTTCGCCGAGGGCAGGCACCAACCAGCCGAAATCCCCGACATCGTCGGCTACCTCAACGATCACCAGGAAGGAGATCCACGATGACCACGAAGAAGACCGCCACCGAGCTCCGCCGCTGCAAAGGCAGCACCCGCTTCGGCATCAAGCCGCACGAGGCGGCGGTCAGCGAGTTCCCCAAGCAACCCAGCCGCAAGGACG
Organism: uncultured Chloroflexia bacterium; assembly: GCA_963838115.1. Taxonomy (GTDB): domain Bacteria; phylum Chloroflexota; class Limnocylindria; order Limnocylindrales; family CSP1-4; genus JAFMJV01. Next base: position 327,307 of record CAWIPU010000002.1, on the reverse strand, counting down.
GCCTGGGCACGATGTGCACCGAGCACTGGCGGGCGTACGTGAAGGGCCTGCGGGAGGCGCGGGTGGCGGCGAAGGCTGCGAGCCAGGCTGCGCCTGACAGCGGGTGAGGAACGCTCGGTTCCATCGATGCCCGTGGCGGCAGCGAAAGCTCGTCCACGGCGGTACGTCGGTCCGGGTAGTCTCGGGGTCATGCGTAAGACGACGGCGCAGCTGTGGGCGAAGCAGGACCGACATCCGGACGATCGACACCAGCTGTTCCGGACGGTGGCCAAGGCGGTCGACGCCGACACGGTGTTGTACCCGGGGTCCTGGTGCGACGTCGTGGCTTCGTTCGTCTGGCCCTCGGTGACGTACGTCGACTCCGACCGGCAGGCAGCGCGGTTCTTCGCTGACCTCGACGGGGTGCGCGAGATCGTGACCGCCCACGCTGACGCGCACGACCCGCACGTCCGGTTCATCCCTGCTGACTACACCGAGCCCCTGCCGCTCGAGGCCGAGAGCTTCGATCTGCTCCTGTCACTCTACGCTGGCCCGGTGTCGCGCCACTGCACGGGGTACCTGCGCGTCGGCGGGATGCTGCTGGCGAACCCGAGCCATGGGGACGTGGCCTTCGCGTCGGTCGATCCGCACTATGAGCTTGCCGGCGTCATCCGCTCCCGGGAGGGTGGCTACCACCACGCGAGTGATGTGCTCGAGACCTACCTGGTCCCGAAGACGCCGGTCGAGGACGTCGCCGAGCTGGTCGGACGCACGGGCCGTGGCATCGCCTACACGAGGTCCCCGTTCGCCTACCTCTTCCGTCGCGTGCGCTGACCCGACGACCCGCTGGACAGCGCGCCGCGTGGGCGCCCCATCGCGCCCGTGGGCGAACGTGGGTGGTCGCAGAGCGACTCGATGACGCCCGGGACTGATTGCAGATCGGCGCCGCTGGGGCCTGGTCGGACGCGTGCTTCTCGGCGACGGTCCTCTCCGGCGTGGGCCTCCTGGTCGGGCGACCGCGAACGCGCCCTGAACCCGGCGGTGGCCGGGTCTACGACGAGGCCGGGCGCCCGGACAGCATCACGGCCGCTCCGATCCGCTCCACCAACCGAGCACCCGCAGGGCGCGCAGGGTGGACCATCGACTCGGCCCCCGCGTCTCCAACGGGAACCACCGTCGGCCCGGATAGGGGCGGTACATCGGCCACGTCCCGTCGGATCGGCGCGCCCGGCGCACCACCTCGATGGCGTCGCCCAGCCGCTCGTCGCGTCGAGCCCCGGCGGCCCGGAAGTGCTCGAGACCCCGCACCACGTCGAAGTGCCATTGCGGGGGGAACGGGAAGCGGGTGAACGCCACGTCGACCACCTCGCCTGAGCGGTGTGAGCGGTAGAGGCGGTGGTCGAGGAAGAACCGCCGACCCGCCGCGGCTGCCCGGGTGACGGGCACCGACCCACCTGCACGCTCATAGGCCGCCAGCGCCTCCAGCACGATGATCGACGTGTTGAACGAGCCGTGCCGCGACCCGGCGCGGATCGACTCGCAGTTCCACCCGCCATCGGGGAGCTGCTGACCCAACAGCCACGCCACCGTCGGGTCCAGACGCGGCTCGACGAGTCCGAAGTCCGCGGCCAGCTGCACGAGCATCCCGGTCACGCACGTCTCCGGCTCGTGAACGGTCTTGGCCAGGGTCAGGCCGCCGCCGTACCAGCGTGCTCCGTCCCACAGCCGGCGGCAGCCCGCGAGGGCCTGGGCGTGACCCGAGGACAGGCCGAGCCGGGCGAGGAGCAGGAGCGTGTACGTGGTCGAGGTCCACTTCGGGCTGTACAGCGCACCGGCCCAGCCCCCGTCCGTGTCCTGCACCGCGAGCAGGCGTGCACCCCAGCCCTCGGTGGCGACCTTGGCGCGCTCGGCCGCGACCAGCCGCGGCGGGGCACCGAGGAGGTCGCGCATCACCTGCCAGCGCACGGCCGGGTCGCCCTCCAGGAGCCACGCGGCGGTCGGGCGGCTGCCCATCGCCACCGGGTCGTTCATCGCGATCGAGCATACCGGTCACGCTCGGCCCCGCTCCCGCCGGAGCCGTGAGGCACAGCGGGATCCGCAGACGATGGCCTGACGACGCCGGCCTTCGAGCGAGACGCCGCAGCCAGCGCAGACGCGGCCAGATGGCCGGCGGCTGACGGCGCTGCGGTGATCCTCGCACCAGACGAGGGGCCGGCCGCGGCCGGGTCGGGCCTCCAGCTCCACGCCGCACTGGCGGCAAGAGCGGCGCGGGATGGCCATCGCCGCCCGTAGCTGCGCCGTGCCCATCCGTGCCACGGCCTCGAGGTCATCCATCACCACCATCATCCATCGGGCGACCGGGTTTCCTTATCAATGCGACCAGAATCGGGAAACTCGGCCGCGCGCGCAACACGCTACGGGGTCCGCGGGCGCCCATGTCCGCGCCCTGTGGGTACCCCGGGTCTGCGCCCGGCTCAGCGCCCGGGTCGGATCCTACTCGGTCCAGATGCTCATGAGGAACTCGCCGGTGGCGGCGTCGAGGAAGACGTAGACGTTGTCGATGACCACCGACGCTGCCGGCGTGCCGTCCTCGGTCACCGGTCCGGGATCGACGATGCCCATGCCCGAGAGGTGCACGTTCCACACCGCACGGTCCTCGATCGGCTCGAGGGTGCCCAGGGAACCCTCCAGCGTGGCCGACTCGAGGTATGCCTCCACCTCGGTGGCACCGAGGGTGTCCTCGCCGTAGAGCTGCCTGACCTTGGCGATGGCGTCCTCCTCGGTCAGCGTGGAGGTCAGGGGCGTCGGGACATCCCCGGCTGATGCGCTGCCGGTGGCCCGCCTGACGGCCGCTCGCGTCAGCTTCCTGTTGCTTTCGATGGGGCTGGCCGGGCGGCCCTCGATCCAGGCCGCGGTGTTGACGCCGTCGCGACCATCGAGCCGGCCATCGAGGGCCAGCGCGAGGACGTCCCCCACCCGGGCATAGAGGAACGCGTTCTCACGACAGGACTGGCTCCCCTCGAGGGGCAGGCCCGACCGCAGGCCCAGGATATCGAGCGTCGCTGGCGGATCGCCTCGCAACACCTCGTCCACCCGAAGTCGGAACGTCGCGACGGTCCCCTCGTGACCCCGCAGCTCCTCGATGACCGTGCCGATGACCACGGTCTCCGCCTTGGGTGCGACATCGCGGAACCGAGGGAACGCGTTCGTCTGGAGCGTGCACTCGGCGAGCACCGGGGAGACTACCCCGACGCCCAGTGCGAGCGCGATGACGATCGCGCAGGTGGCGGCAGAGATCCTCCGTGCTGTCGTTTCCATCAGCAGTCGGAGTCCAGACAGATCGTGAGGTCCGCCGGATCTGTGATGACCTCGTTCTCCACCTGCTGGGCGGTGGAGTACCAGGATCGGCACGTGTTGGGGGTGCCCTCCTCCTCCGGGCAGTCGTCCGGCGTGGAATGGACGTGGAGCCCGGCGACAAACCAGTAGTCCTGCCCAGGAAACACGACCTCGGTCACCATCGTGCCGCCGCTATCTCCCTCCTTGCTGTCTCTACTCCACGTCCAGACCTTGGTGATGGTCTGACCCTCGCCGTTTGGCTTGCTGACACCGGTGTTCTTGATGACTCCGCAATCCCATCCGCTGTTCTCGCCGCTGCGGCAGACCGGATCGCCTTCGACCTGCTGGCTGTTCGGCTGCAAGCCGCCGAATGCCACGTTCTTGTGATCGGAGTCACGAAAGAACCGGTCTGCCGGGTCGGTGTCCTCGTTACCGTCGATCTTGATCCACCCGATGTCGGCCACCACGCTTGAGCCGCTGAGCGAGTTTCCCTGCGAAACCCCGAATTGGTTGTTGCTATGGGTCCAAGAAACGCCGGAGCCTCCGTGCTCGTTCAGGCAGTGGCCGGCAGTGATCATCACCCGGTCACCGTTGGCCTTCTTGGCTTGGAACGCAGCCGTACACCGACCACCGTCGGCGGCGAATATCCGGATGCCGCCCCTTAGAGGATCGCGGCAGTCCCCACGATTAGCGCAGTCAGGATAGCCCGCCGCTCCGCGACCGGTGATCACGGTCGGTCCGTAGCGAGCACGCAGGTCCGTCATTGCCTCCTCTTGCGGTTCGGTCAGATAGACGATGACGCGGTTGGCCTCGGCATTGGCGTCGACCATCGCGATCGGCAGCCCATCGTTGATCAGCTTAAGCATGTCGCGTGTGATCTCGTCCTTCACGGCTTCGAGTTCGCTCATCCGGTAGTCGACCCGCGTGACATGGACCTCTGCGCTATCCGGCGCCATCCCCAAGATGGCATTGCGGTGCTTGGCGACATCGGATGTGAAGCTGTAGTGCGCAGTGCCACCATCCTTCTGATCGAACCAGAGGCCGCCGAATTCGGGCTGAGCCGTAGCGTAGTCGACGGCATCGCGCTGCTGAGTCCGGTTCCGTGCCCTACGTACCATCTCGTCCGTCTCTTCGGCCGAGAGCGGAACTCCGTATCGGGCATCGTCGTACGTGTCTGTCTCTTGGAACGTACGCTCCACGAAGTCCCTGGTATGGGCGAAGCCGAAGGTTCTGCGGAACTCGACCGCGTCGTCGATTCGGTCGCCATCGTTCGCGTCGGTTCCGATGGCCGCCGAGACGCTGAGTAGCAGCGCACACGTGGTCAATGCGATCGCGTTCACGAAGCGGAATCTGCCAAGTCCCATGAGTCACCCCCTGTCCTGTCAAGGATCCTGCCCAGAGGCCCATACCGCCATCTGGCCGTCGGTGCGCCAGCCAACGGAAGGAATCGTGGTGGCCGACGAACGGTCGGTCAATCAGTGAAAACCCTGAGCCTGGTCCAGGGAATACCCTGGGAATGACAGCCCTCAGCCAGGCGGCAGGTCCAGCCAGCCCCCGCGCTCGGCCCGCACGGCCAGCTCCGCACGGGAGCGGCAGCCGTAGCGCTCGTAGAGGCGAGCCAGGTGCGTCTCGACGGTCTTGCGGGCGATGCCGAGCTCGCGTCCGATCTCATCGTTCGAGCGGCCCTCGACGACGAGGCGTTCTGCCGCTACCTGGGAGTCGGCGTTGGCTCTACCAGAGATTCCGGACCAGCGATGTAGTAGACGCGCTTCCCGCTCGCGTCATAGCCAACCGCAGAGTAGATGTAGCATCCGTTCTTGATGTGAGCCAAGACCTCGTCACGCTCCCCAACGGGGTACTGGACACCGCCGTCAGCCCTGACTGTGTAGGGCCGGGTGTCGCCTGCGGCGGCCAACTCCGCCGCCAGGAGTTCGGTGATCTGCGACTTGCCCAGGCAGCTTGCGCGGCTCTCGTCCTCCACGGACCTCACAGCCGACCCAGCTGCGGCGGAGAGGGGTTCGAAATTGGGCCCGCTGTCAACCCAGGCCGTACTCGCTACCACCAGGACTGCCAACGTCGCCAGCAACCCGGCGAGCGCCAAGATCCTCGTGTGTCGTCTCTTCGGCATCTCGTGTCCTTTCTCGTGTCGTCCCTCAGGTGCGCAGTCGATCACTGGCATGCGTCGTCGTCGGCAGCGATGAGGTGCGAGCTGAACCTATCGTTGTGCCCGCCCAGGTACCCCTGTTCGTAGCCAGCGCGCAAGCAGTACGAGTTGCCCTTGTAGCCCGCGTCCCAGAACCAGATGGCGTCCTTGTTCTTAAGGTTCCTGATGGAGGACACACTGTCGTTGATGTCCTCAGTGGTGTTCGGGTAGTGGTCAGGGGTGTAGTCCCACTCGGTGTCTGAGTCGGCGGCCTTCGGGCTACCGAACGGTCCATGCTTCCAGACGCACACTTCGAACTGGTCGCACGTCGCGTTCCATGCGATCACTGCCGTCGGCAGGATGCCTACCAGCCCCAGGCCAAGCAGGATCGCAGCGACCGACTTCGTGACTCTCAACATGTCAATCCCTCGCTTGATGGCCTATCAACGAGCCGGCGGAGAGGCCTTCGCGTTCGGCAGGGGATCCAGCACGTGCTCCTGTCCGCTGCTGTCGTGATATCGCACCGTCGAAGAGGTCGCCCTTCTCGACCCTCGCGGTCCAATGCAAGCATCGTGGTGGCCGACGAACGGTCGGTCAATCAGTGAAAACCCTGAGCCTGGTCCAGGGAATACCCTGGGAATGACAGCCCTCAGCCAGGCGGCAGGTCCAGCCAGCCCCCGCGCTCGGCCCGCACGGCCAGCTCCGCACGGGAGCGGCAGCCGTAGCGCTCGTAGAGGCGAGCCAGGTGCGTCTCGACGGTCTTGCGGGCGATGCCGAGCTCGCGTCCGATCTCATCGTTCGAGCGGCCCTCGACGACGAGGCGGACGACCTCACGCTCACGCTCCGACAGCGGCCGCCAGCGCCCGGCGGTGGTCTCGCGCTCGACCACGGCCGGGTCGAAGGCCGTGCCACCCGCCGCGACCCGCTTGATGCCCGCGACGATGTCGCGCGTGGGGCTCGACTTCAGGAAGAAGCCCGCCGCGCCGCGCCGGCGTGCGGCCTCCAGGTACTGGGGCGCCCCGAACGACGAGAGCACGATGCAGGCGGTCGCCGACGCGGGGTCGAGCAGGTCCAGGCCGGAGCCGTCGGGCAGGCGGATGTCGACCACGGCCACGCGGGGTGCCTGTGCCGCGAGCGCCGCGCGGGCGGCCGCGAGCGTCGCCGCCACGGCCACGACGCGGATGTCCGGCTCCGCCCCGAGCGCGCTGGCCAGCCCGTCCGCGACCAGCGGATGGTCGTCGACGAGGAGGACGTCGATCATGCCGGCCACCGCAGGGTCACGCGCGTACCGGGACGCGCGGGCTCGATCCGCAGGCTCGCGCCGATGAGCTCGGCACGCTCGGCCATGGACCCGAGGCCGAGGTGTCCCCGCGCGACGGCCTCGCGCGTCGCGACCGCGTCGATGCCCACGCCATCGTCGCGCACGACCAGGGCCAGCGCGTCGGGACGGAGGCGGACGCGGACCTCGATGCCCGCCGCGCCGCTGTGTCGGATGGCGTTGCCGAGCGCTTCCTGCGCGATGCGATAGGCGGCGAGCTCCACATCCGCGGGAAGGTGGACGACCGGTCCTGTGGGATGGGCCGCATCGTGCTCGATGGCGATGGGCATCCCGCTCTCCAGCTGGAGGCGCTCGACGAGGTCCTCGAGGGCGGCGATGAGCCCGAGGTCCACGAGCACGGGTGGATGGAGCTGGACCGAGATCTCGCGCAGCTGACTCGTGACGGCGCGGACGGCCGCGGCCTCCGCGGCCAGGTCCGGCGACGCATCGAGGCGGCGGGCCACCGACGCCAGTCGCTGGAGCGGCTCGTCGTGGATCTCACGGGCGAGGCGCGCCCGCTCCCGCTCGACGGCCTCGATCGCGGCCCGGCGGCGCAGGTCGCCGAGGACCAGCCGATCGAGCGCGGAATGCACCCGTCCGCGCGCCAGCGGATAGACCAGCAGCAGGGGCACGACCGCGAGGAGCACGAGGCCCGGGGGCACGGCCGCGACCACCGCGGCCGCGAGGAGGCCGACGATGAGTGCGAGGAACGTGACGTCGGCGAGCCGGCGCACATCGTATCCACCACGCCCCGCGAGGACGAGTCCCCCGAGCACGACGGCGGCGATGCCGACCGCCAGGCCGTAGGTCAGGAGGAAACGCAGGCCGTCGGCGGCCTCGAAGGAGGAGCTGTCCACCAAGCGCGCCCACGTCCAGGCGCCCGCGACGAGGACGGCCGCGGCGGCGATGGACCGCCCCCAGCGGCGCCGGCGCGGACCGTAGGCGGCGAACCAGAGGCCGGGGATCACGAGCGCGGCCACCGCTGCGGTCGTCGACCAGGCGACGTCGCCGGTCAGCAGCACGGGGCGCGCGGCGAGGGCCACGGCGATGGCGGCCGCCCCTGCCGCGAACCGCGGGCCGGCCGGGACGGCGAGGACGGCCAGCACCGCGAGGGCGGCGGCCGCGATGGCCAGTGGGACGGTCTCGCGCAGGGCCGCGACCATGCCCGCGGTGCGGACCGTCGCGTGCTCGGTGACCATGGTCCAGTCCTCGGCGCTGGACCCGGGCTCGATCGAGACCACGCGATCACCCACGCGCACGCCCGACCGCCAGGCCGGGCTGCCCGGCACGACCTCGGCCACGAAGCCCGTCGGCCCCGGTGATGGCGCCGGCGACGGGCACCGAGCCCAGGGCGCTCATGGCCGCGGAGATGCTCAGCGCGAGGGCGACGAGCGCGAAGCCGAGCGCGAGCCATCGCCCCAGCGTGCCGCTCGAGGCCGCACGGCGCGATAGGGGAAGACCCTGAGTCGCGTTCAGGGTTTTCACCGATGGTGTGCCGCCGGTCGCGTCCATAGGCTGTCAGGGATATGCCGTATGGGGGTGGACGCTGATGTGGCCAAGAGCCGTCACTGGTCTGATCTTCGATCCTCCTGCTGGTCGCATCACCAGCGGTCCCGGCGACCGCGGACAGCGGAGCGCGGGCCACGCTCGATGGCCAGCCGTTGCCGCTCGTCGAGGTCGCGGAACACCACTGCCACGACCTGTACGGTCCCGTCATCACCTGCTACCGAACCTCGGCCCAACTGGAGGCGGCTGTCAAGGGCGTGATGGATGAGCGTGACGGGACCAAGGGCGTGGCGGCGGTGAGCTACGTGCGCATCTTCGAGCACGTCGCACGCCAGGGGGCGTCGATGTACGTCTCGGCGGACTACCCCAACCTCGGCAGCATCGGCTGGAACGATCGCATCAGCTCGTTCCAGTCCGTCAACAGCGGCGCCGGCAAGTTCTACCACGACTCCTACATGGGCGGCCTGCACTACGCGTTCTGTTGCGGCGTCATCGTCGAGAACGTCGGATCGACCCACAACGACAAGTTCACCTCGGTCGAGCGTGCATAGGTGACCGAACTGCCGGGTGAGCAGATCGAAGCGATGAGCGTCGCACCGGCCAACACGTCGGGCAGCGTCCGGATGTCGGCGGATACGGCCACCTGCGTTCGCTTAACAAACAACACTGAGTATGGGGGGTCCCATGGGATCACTATCATGTCGGGCGGCGTCCCGAGTACCCATCAGCGTCTTGCTCGCAGCCTTGCTTGTTGTCGCGGGCGGAGCTTCGGCTTTGGCAGCTAGCCCCGACAACGCTCACTTCTATGACCCGGCCAACATCGAGCGGTTCCGTACCTCGGTCGGCCTGCCGTCTGGAGCCGCGGTCATCGAAGACTCGATCGCGGACCACAGCCGGTACTCCAATCTCGACTGGGGTGTGCCCCTCACGCGTGCCGAGGCGGCAGAACTTTGGCGGCGCAACGAGCTGCAGACCGGGTCGGACAAGGCGGTCGACTATGCGCTCGCGCAGGCTGACTTCTCTGGCATGTACTGGGACCAGAAGAACGGCGGCACCGGCATCTTCAAGTTCACTGGCGATCTGAAGAAGCACGAGGCTGCGATAGTGTCGCGAGTCCCCCAAGGCCAGGTCGTCGAGGTGACTAAGGCCCCGATGACCCTGAAAGACATGCAGGCCATTGCAGACGACGTCTTCCGGGATGCCGACGGGCTGGCCGAACAGGGAATCCTCATATCGTCGGTACGGGTCGACCCCGTCAGCGAGAAGGTCTTGGTGGGTCTGCGTGAAGCCTCAGCTGGCGCCAAGCAGACGCTGGTTTCGATGTACGACACCGAACTCATCGGGACGTTCGTGGAAGGTGGCATCAGCGCGGACGCCTGCAGTGGCCGATTCGATTGCGGTGACCCGCCAAGCGAGCCATGGAAGGGGGGCATTCGGATCAAGTCCGCCTTCAACGACGGCAAGTGCACCTCATCCTTCCTCGCACGACAGAACTCGAACAACAACCTGGTGATGGTCACCGCTGGCCACTGCCTCGGCCTCAATGGCGGAGCCGGCAGGACCTGGTATCACAACGACCATCGGAACATCGGCCAGTCATTGAGCGGTTGGACGTGGGCGAACGGCGCAACCTCGGACGTCGGTTGGATCGACGTCTCCAACCCGGGTGATGTGTCCCCCAAGAACGAGTTCTTCGCGGAGGATGCATCAGACATCAAGCAGATCCAATGGGTGCGTCCGAACGACTACCAGCAGGTCGGCCTCCTGATTTGTCGAAGCGCGGTCGACTCCGGGTACTGGTGCGGCAAGATCCTGGGCCGGAACGTCAGCTCGAGGGACGTGGATGGCAGGGACATCGTGAACCTCTATACCGCCGACTTCGATGCGATCCCCGGGGACAGCGGAGGCATCTACTTCGTTGGTTCGTCCGTCTACGGAATCCACGCCGACTCATTGGACAATACGTCTCCGCCGGCGGGCAAGTCCTGGTACACACCGGCCGAACGCGTGGAGAATCAGGCAAACCTGACCATCTGCACCTCCAGCGGGTGTTGACGCCAACGACGACCGAGGTATTTTCCTGGAGCCATCGAGCTTGCACGATGCCTCCGGGCGTCAGAGTAGAGGGAGAGTCACATGATCAACAGGGCACTGTCCGTCGGGTCCTTCCTCGCATTGTCATCAGCCCTGGCCATCGCTACGCCGACCCCCGCCACGTCGCCCATCGTCCTCGATCGCTCGGTCTCGAGTGAGGTCGATGGCCTCCGTCTCTCGATGAGCATCGACGGCAACCCGCTGGTCGCGGGCAGGCCGGCCTGGATCAGGACGAGGATCGAGAACACCGGGGAGCAGGACATCGTCTGGGAGGACGGCGGCTGCGACGCAGCGGTCATCGTGTCCGCGCGCATGACCGAGAACGAGTGGCGACCGAGTTCGGGCGACTATGCGTCAGGGGCCATCTCCCAGTTCGCGGCCACGCTCGAGAACGCCGTCCTCGACGAGGACCCCACGGTCCAGCTCGAGATCGAGCCCAAGGACGCCATCGGGACCGGGGGCTATGGCTGCTCGGACGTCCGGCAGTCGCATCGTCTCGCGCCCGGCGAAGCCATCACCGAGCGCCACCGCTGGGATGGCTTCGCGCAGTGGCAGCTGGGCCTCCCTCCGGTCGGCACCGCGACCATCAGCGGGGTCTTCGACGACTTCAAGCGCGCAGGGGCGGGCGGTCGGCCGAGCGAGCGTCTGGACGTGACCCTCGATGCCCTCGTCGTCGGCGGACTCCCTCCCGAGGCACCCCAGCCCCTCGAGATCATGGACATCGCCTTGGCCGACCCGACATTCGGCGCGCTCGTCGAGGATGGGCTGGATGGCGAGCCACTCCTGCAGTACCGCAAGGACCTCGGGCTGTGGCAGGTGGGATCCCTCGTTCGAGGCCCGCGCCTGGTCGTCGCGCTCGTCGATCCATCGGCTCGTACCGTCGTAGCCATCATCGATCGTCCCTGGATCAAGGGCGAGGACGCTGCCGTCGACTCCCAGTGACCAACGGTGTCGCGGACGGTCGAGCCCGACCGGACCGCGCTCCCGGCCTTGTCCCGCCTCACCGCCGCCGCCGACTCAGCCCCTTGCGCGCGTTGCAGTTCGCGCAGAGCACGCCGGGCCGCGCCGGCAGCGGCTCGCCACCGAGGACGAGCGGCACCGGATGGTCGGCCGTGAGTTCGCCGGGCTTCACGGGGTGCGGCTCGCGATGCCAGCCGGGGCAGTGCCAGCCATGGACCGCGACGTGGGCCTCGACCGTCCGCTTCGCCAGGCGTCGCCAGGCCGACGTCCGTCGGACCGGGTGGTCGGGCGTGCGGCGGAAGCGATTGGCGAAGCCCGGCCGGCCGCAGCGGTCGCAGCGCCGCTCGTTCGTCGTCGGCCAGCCGCAGGCCCCGGTATGGTGCTCACAGCCTCGACAGGCGCAAACGCGGGAGCGAGCCATCGATCAGCAGGCAGCCTCGAGCAGCGGCGCGACGTGGTGGCCCCGACGGGCACGGCCCCAGATTCCTGGCGCGGGCGACTCTGCCTGTGGCTGCCACGACGCCAGCCGAGGGCGTGCTCTGCGCGCCGCAGTCGACCGATGTGAGGTCATCGGCGGGGCCGACAATGGGGCCGCTCCGCGTGCAAAACCGCGCGCTCGGCGATGAGCTCCGGTTGCGGAATCTCATCATTGCCTTTCCTTGGTCGACCCGCATACGCTGCTCTGCGCGGCGCCTCGAGCCTAGGGCACGGGGGCCGACAGTCAGACACAGGGGGATCCGGGCCGTGGCCACTCGTTCACATCGGGCTGCTCTCGGGCTGATCGCGGCGGTATGTCTCGCGGGCACGCTTCTTGGCCACTCGGGCCACGTGGTCTTCGCTGCGGAGACGGTGGCCGTGACGCTGTCAGAAGCATTGCGTTTCCGCGATGACTTCGGGCTTCGGGCGGACAAGGAATGGGTCGCTGGGACCCTGGACGACGGCAAGCTCGACAGCAAGACCTGGGCGTGCCGCTGACGGCGGCCGAGCTCGAGGATATGGCGGATCGGGCACGAGTCAGCGAATCGCTCGAGCCGATGCTCTTGTACGGCGCCGCGCATCCGAAGACCTTCGGAGGCCTCTACATCGACCAGGCGAACGGCGGGACCATCGTCGTGCTTGTCACCGATGACCAGTCCGTTGCCCGATGGCGCGATCTCGCTCCAGCGGGCGCGGAGGTGGAACTCCGGCACGTGAAGCGGACGCTCCAGGAGCTCGATCACACGCACCAAGCGCTGATCGATGACTGGGACGCGCTCGGCAGGCAGGGGATCGACATCCGGTCCATTGCCACCTCCGTGCCGACGAATGTGGTCGACGTCGGGATTGACGACTACTCGAAGGTTCGTGCCGAGACACTCAAGGGCGCCTACGGGCCGGGCGTACGTGTCGACGAGGCTGGGGTCATCATGTTGACCTCGTGTCCTGACTCCTCCTGCGCCAATCCCCTGCGAGGCGGAATCCGGATCAAGCCCACCGGAGCCACCCTGTTCTGCACCTCGAGCTTCCTGGTCCGGGGGTACGGCGGCAATGTGAAGATGCTGACCGCTGGGCACTGCAACTCCTCCTACCCGATCGGCACCGAGTGGACCCATCCAGGTTTCGGCCCCATCGGCGACTTCGTGGCATCGTCCTTCGCCCAGAATTCGCGCGCCGACGCCGGGCTGATCGATATCCCCAACGGGCAGGGCAGCAGCAGGTTCTTCGTCTCGGTCGCCCAGGGGAACCGCAACGTAACCGCCGTCCAGAACAAGACTCAAGAAGCGACCGGGCAGGTAGTGTGTCGGTCCGGCGTGGTTACTGGGTACACGTGCGGGACCCTCAAGGACGTGGACTTCTCCGGTACGGTCCAGAGCGGCATCACGCTCGTCCATCAACGCCGTGCGACGCCGGGGACCGAGGACGGAGACAGTGGCGGACCGGTCTACTACGGGACGACGGCCAAAGGCGTCATCGTCGGTACCCAGGGGGGAACGGGCTGGCTCGTCTATACCCACATCAAGGAAGCCAAGGACGCACTGGGCTGGGACCATCTGTGCGGCATGAACGATGATGACTGCTAGCAACTGGGCGTCTGCGACGAAGCTCAACCTCGTCGTCGCGTTCGCGGTCATCGCCTGCGGACCGGCAGCGACTGACGGACCGACATCGTCGCTCCCTCCGCAAGCGATTCCCGTGGTGACGGGCCCGTCGATCGCCCAGGAGGAACGCATCTGCGCAGTAACCGGCGAGTCCGACTTGGACGGTGTGCGCCTGCGCTACTGGTACGACCTCTACCTCGAGGCGCCGAGCGGCCGGATCCTCGCCGCCATCTGGCCCGCGGGCACCAGTGCCCGCTTGGATGAACAAGGTCTGGTCGAGGTCGAGGTCGACGGGGTGACCGTCCGCTCGGATGAACTCATCGGCTTCGAGGGCAGCATCGGGGGCGACCGTGCCTACATCTGTCGGGTGGTGTGGCACGACTCGGCGCCGCGCGGGGGAGGTTGAAGCGCGACGGCCTGGTTGCTCATAGGCACTCCCAACGCTTGGTCGGATGAGGCCCGGCTGCTGGGTACTCGTGCCCATGGCCATGGCTCAGCCCGAGCCGCCTTCCCGACGCTCGTTCGAGCCGGAGACCTGCGCGGCGGTCTGGGCAGCGATGCCTTGCGCGGCGGCGGTGGCGAAGTAGAAGACGAAGGCGAGCTCCGCGAGGTTCCACTGCTGTTCGCTGGGGTCGGGCAGGACCTCGAGCGCGGACTGGAGGAGGGTCATGCCGATGAAGCCGATGGCGAGGACCGAGCGGACCAGGCCAAAGCGCCACAGCCAGCGGAACGTCGACTCCTCGCGTGGGGCCTCCTGCGCCTGGGTCACGGCCGCACCCCGTCGGCGGGCTCACTATCGGACTCCTTTGCTGCCGGCAGGTACGGCCTGAGGGTCTGCAGGCTCTCGCTCATTGCAGCGACCTGGTCCTCGAGCTCCCCTGCCGTGTCGGCGATGAGCTCGAGCAGCTCGGTGACGTCGGGCAGGTCAGGCTGACCGGGATCCACGCCCGTATCGGGCTCCCCGATGGGTCGGGCCTTCGAGACGACGAGGCCGATCCAGCGGTCCTCGCCGGGGTAGAGGCGTCGGCCCTTCGCATCACGGACGTTGCCGGTGGCGGCCTTCACGAGCCAGAAGGGCCAGAGGCGCCGACCGTTGGGACAGCCCCGGAAGCGACCGTCGGCGAGCGGGTCGTACGTCGGCACCCTGCGGGCCTCGTCGACAAGGGTGGCCGCCCGCAGGTAGACGGCGTGGTTGCCGCGGAAGCTACGACTTGCCCACAGCGAGCGCTTCTCGCTCGCCACCGTGCCGTAGTGGAGGGCGGCGATGACGCGGCGGCGCTGGTCGTGGAGGAGGCGCCAGAGCTCGTCGTGGCCCTTGCCCCGGACGACGCTCGTCCGGGGTGGCTGCAGGCCGAACGAGGCGAAGCGATCGCCGTACGAGTCGATGGCGGCCTTCCACTGGTCGGGGTTCGTGGCGTCACGGTCGTTTCCCATGCGCTTGCGGACCGCCTCAGTGGAGGGGCGGATCAGGCCGTAGCTGGCGTCATCGAGGGCCATGACGCAGGCGGCCACGCCACAGTCATAGCCTTCCGTCGCAGAGCCATCGAGCTGCCGCTCGAGCCCCAGGGGTCCCGTGCGCTCGAACGCCGCCATCAGGGTCGGACCCGCGGCAGGTCGACCGAGAGCAGCCCGGCCGCGGTCAGCAAGAGCGGCACGAGCACGGGCGGACTCACCTCGTAGCCCTCGACGACGACGTCCAGGACCACGATCAGCACCACCACCGCGATGAGCAGGACCGCCGACACCTGTCTCGCCCAGCGGTACTCGGACGAGGTCGGCTGGTCATCGGTCATGCCGGCGGACCGGGAACAGGCCCCGGTCCACGAGCCAGGGGATGACGATGGCACCACTAACGACGCCGAAGAGGTAGCAGACGGCACCGAAGAGGACGAGCTCGAGCGGACTCATGGCTTCAGCCGCGTCGGCCGGGCCGATCTCTGCGACCCGGCCAGACGCGAGTGGAGGAGGGGAGGACGTCCGTGCACCCTCCCGGTCTACGGGGCCCTCAGGGTGGCGTCAAGCGCGGGGTCGTACGGGTGTTCGGGAAGCCGTACAGAACTACGGCGGGCAGGGCTGCACCGTCGCCTGTACGCCGCATCAGGGCGCGACTACCCGACGCCCCGAGCTGCCATCAGGTCAGTGGTGCAGCGGCGTCACCACCCCGTGGGCGCGACAGATCGCGCTCCGGGTCAGGCGTCCTCCACCTTCAAGAGCTCACCGCTTGTGGCGTCGACGTAGACCTCGGAGCGGCCGCCCTCGCCACGCACGACGATCTCCCGGATGAGTCGGTTCCCCTCCCGGTCCAGGTCCGCCTCGATGAGGGTGCCACCCGGCACGGCCTCGAGAGCGGTATCGACGGCCTGCTGGGCAGTGACGGCCGGCGCGCCGTCCACCGCGAGGAGCGGCGTCCGCGTCGGACTCTGCTCGAGGACGTCACCGGTCGCCGCGTCGAGGTAGAGCTCGACGGCACTGCCATCGGGGCTGCGGACGACGACGTCCCAATACGAGCTGCCTCGCTCCCAGCCCTGGCCGATGTCCACCACGGCGCCGTCGGGGATGACCCCGAGCGCGATGTCGATCGCCTGTGACGCGGTGAGCCCGGTCGCGGCGATGACCATCGGCGTGGCTTCGGGGACCGGGCTCGCCTCGGTCGCCATGGCGTCGGGCGAGGCGGAGGCGTCCTGCCCGAGCACACTCGCCGAGCCGACGATGGTGAGGCCGACCACCGTCGTGATGAGGAGTCCACCGAGTCGGAGTCGTTTGCCCAGAGTTGTCATCGTTCGTCTTCCTTCCTTGTCGCCCATGCGATGGCTGGGGCGCCTACTCGCGCAGGCGGGGAGCAGTCCGCTCCTGGCCGTAGATCAGCAGCTGTAGCGCCGTTCGATCTGACGGCAGGTGTCGGAACCGGGGCCACCCTTGCCCTCGTCGAACCCGGCCCCGCCCTTGAGCAGGTCATTGCCTGCGTGCCCGTAGAGCTCGTCGTTGCCCTTGCCGCCGTAGATCCGGTCCTTGCCACCCTGGCCTTCGAGGTCGTCATTGCCACCGGCGCCCCAGATGCGGTCATTCCCGGCACCCGCCTCGACGTCATCGGCTCCGGCACCGGCACAGATGAGATCGTTGCCACCACGCCCGTAGATCTCGTCGTTGCCTCCACGGGCCACGATCACGTCGCGCCCGTTGGTGCCCTTGATCTCATCGTTTCCGTTGGTGCCGACGATGGTCGCCACGACACCGTTGCACCTGAACGTGGCGCTCGGCTCGGTCGAGCCAGTCGCCACCAGACCCGTGCCGATGACCAAAGTCGCCGCCAGACCGAGTGCGACGGTCCCTCTGATCGATCGAGTCTTCATCTCGTTCTCCTTATCCAGCCGAACCTGCCAAGAGCGCAGCCCGCACTGGCCGTCGAGCATGGCAGTGGATGCAGCGAGGTACGCTTTGATGGCTGGCGGCCGGGTGGCTTGGCCAACGACGTGTGATCCACGGCAGTGCGAGGAGGAGATGATGTCCAGATGTTCCCAGGCCCTGGGCTGGCTCATGGCCGTTTCGCTGGTGCTCGGCGTCTCTGTCACGACGGCCGCCTAGTCGGCTTCGCCAGAGGCCATGGCGGGTGGCCTGACCGAGACTTCATGGTCGCTCACGAGCATCGACGATACGCCTGTAGCGAACAGCAACGACGGCGACATCCAGTTCACCGAGACCGAGGCAGGTGGCTTCGCCGGCTGTAACCGGTTCACGGCCGCCTACACCAGCGATGGCGTCTCCAGCCTGGTCTTTGGCCCTATCGCGACAACGATGATGCTGTGCGACGACGAGGCCAACGCGTTCGAGCAGAGCTATCTCGCGGCGCTCGCCACCGTGGTGGCCTTCGCCATCGACGGGGACGACGGCCTAGCCCTCTCCGATCCGAGCGGCGCGACGGTCCTCGCCTACAGCCCCATGGCGCCCGCGAGCATCGAGGGTCCTTGGACCGTGACCATGGTCAACGATGGCAGCGAGGCCGTGGTGGGGGTGCCGGACGGGATTGACGCTACGACTGCGTTCCAGCCCGACGGCACCGTCGAGGGCTTCGCTGGCTGCAACAGCTTCAGCGGTGGCTACAGCGTGGACGGCGACACCATCGCCATCGGCCCGCTGATGAGCACGATGATGTCCTGCGACGAGACCGCCGACGCCTTCGAAGGGCGGTACCTCACGGCGCTCCAGGCCGCCACTACGTGGGCGATCATATCGGGAGCGCTCGAGCTGCGGGACGACGAGGGTGCCCTGCAGGTGCTGGCGAACAGCGCCGTCGGGAACTGAGCCACCGAGCCCACCGGGGTCCTGCC
The DNA here is from genome assembly GCA_963838115.1 of uncultured Chloroflexia bacterium. Lineage (GTDB taxonomy): Bacteria > Chloroflexota > Limnocylindria > Limnocylindrales > CSP1-4 > JAFMJV01. Next base: position 309,568 of record CAWIPU010000002.1, on the reverse strand, counting down.
CCAACAGAGGCCCCAGCGTTGCGAGATGCCGGGCGTCGCCCTGTCCCACAGGACCCCGGCTACGTGGCGCACCCTGTCAGACATCCTAGGATTCGCTGCGGACCGTATCGCAGAGGACACCGTTGAGACGACCCATCCGATCCGCGTGGACACACTTCGGCAGGACGCTATGGCCGCGCTCGTACTCGGCATCCAGAGCGTCCCGGCCGGGCTGGCGAACGGGCTGCTGGCGGGCGTGAACCCGCTTTCGGGGCTCTACGCCTATCTCGTGGGTCCGGCGGCTGGCGCCTTGGTCACGAGCTCGGCGTTCATGGCCGTCCAGGGCACCGGAGCGATGGCCGTCGTCATCGCGGATATCCCCGAGGTCCACACTGCGCTCGATCCGGGAGTGGCCCTCTTCACGCTCGCGATGGTCACCGGCGTGATCATGCTCGTGGTGGGCTTGCTGCGCCTCGGCTCCATCATGCGCTTCGTCTCCAATGCGGTCATGGTCGGCTTCATCAATGCCGTCGGCGTCAACATCGTGCTCGGGCAACTGGCCGATCTGACCGGATACGCAGCCGAGGGGCCCAACCGCATCGCACGCGCCATCGGTACGTTCCTGAGTCCGGCAGAGCTGCACCTGCCATCGCTCTTCGTCGGTCTCCTCACCATCGCGCTCATCGTCCTCATCGGTCGCACGCGACTGGGCGCCATGGGCCTGGTGATCGCGGTCGTCGCGGCGTCGGCCATCCCGGTGGCGCTCGGTTGGAGTGGTGTCGCGACGATCGACGACCTCGGCGTGGCCACCGGCTCCCTGCCACTGCCCGTCGCGCCCGACCTCGCGCTTGTCCCGGCCCTGCTCCTGCCGGCCATCTCGCTGGCCTTCGTCGGGCTGGTGCAGGGTGCCAGCATCTCGGCCAGCTTCCCCAACCCCGATGGTCGCTACCCGGACACGTCGCGCGACTTCGCGGGCCAGGGTGTCGCGAACATGGCGGCCGGCGTGTTCCAGGGCATGCCGGTGGGTGGCTCGCTCTCGGCCACCGCCATCCTCAAGCACGCCGGCGCCGCGTCACGCCTGGCCCTGCTGCTGACCAGCCTGGTCATGGCCATCGTCATCGTGGTCTTCGGGGACGTCGTCGGTAGCCTCGCCATGCCGTCGCTCGCGGGACTCCTCATCGTGGTCGGCTTCCGTACCGTCAAACCGGCCGACCTGTGGTCCGTCTGGCGCACCGGGCCCATCCAGAAGGTCGTCGTCACGACGACGTTCATGCTGACGCTACTGATCCCGATGCAGTACGCGGTGCTTGTCGGGGTCGGCCTCTCGGTCATCCTCCACGTCGTCCGTCAGTCCAACCAGGTGACGATGAAGCGTTGGGAGCTCGACGAGGAGGGGCACGCTACCGAGAGCCAGCCGCCGGTTCGACTGCCCGCCGGCGAGGTCGTGGTGCTCCAGCCCTACGGCAGCCTCTTCTTCGCCGCGGCTCCGGTGCTGGAGACGCTGCTGCCCGCGCCGGATGCGACGTCGCGAGGCAGCGTCGTGATCATCCGCGTGCGTGGCCGCGTGGAGCTGGGGGTCACGTTCCTGGATCTGCTGCGCCGGTACGCCCTCAGCCTGGCAGCGGTCGGCAGTAAGCTCGTCATCGTGTCCACCAACGAGCGTGTGGAGGAGCAGCTGCGCGTGGCCGGGATCACTGCGCTCATCGGGTCCGAGAACGTGTATGCCGGCAGTGAGCGCGTGGGCGCGGCGCTTCGGCGCGCGCACGCTGATGCCGAGGCCTGGGTCGCTGCCCGCTCGGCAGCGTCGAGCGAGGATGGAGGCGATACGGATGGCCGAGCCTGATCGAAGCGACACGCGCAAGACCTCCGGCGGGGCAGCCATCGACGCGGGCGCCGGCACGCCACACCTCATCCTGCGCTCGGCCGGGATCGCGGGTATGGCCTTCTCGCTGCTCTTCGTCGTTTCTCTGTGGCTTGTCAGCGCCCGCCCACCCGAGGGCCTTGACGAGATCGCCTTCATCGACTGGTACGAGGCCAATGCGCTCGGTTCGGTGACGGTCGCGGCCCTCTACGTGGCGCCATTCGCGGGCATCGCCTTCCTCTGGTTCATCGGCCTCATCCGCTCCCGTATCGGCACGCGCGAGGACCAGCTCTTCGCCACCGTCTTCCTCGGCAGCGGCCTGCTGTTCGTGGGCATGTACTGGGCCGGTGCGGCGCAGTTCGCGAGCCTCGTCGCGGGCAACCGCTTCGACGCCGCCCCGCCACTCACGGCCGCGGCACTCGAGGCGGTCCGCTCGTCGGCCTTCTCGTTCCTCTTCGTCCTCGCCGCCCGAGCCGCGGCCGTCTTCGCGCTGGTGACCTCGACGATCATCTGGCGTTCACGGGCGCTGCCGCACGTCCTTGCGCTGGTGGGCTACGCCGTCGGCCTGGTGATGCTGCTGAGCCTCTCGTTCCTGCAGTGGGTCGTGCTGCTCTTCCCGCTCTGGGTCTTCCTTGTCAGCGCCGTGACGCTGGTGGTGGAGTGGCGTCGCCACGGCGCTGCAGGGCCCCCGTGAGGCAGGCCTCCGTCGGGTCGCTGGCCCGTCGGTACCGATGGCGGATCGGCCTGTCCCTCGTGCTCATCCTGCTCGAGGGCTTGGGCTACCTGCTCGGCCCCCTCGTCATCGGCGTGGCCGTCGATGGCCTGCTGGACGACTCGTATTCCGGGCTGCTGGCGCTCGCGGGACTGGCTGTCGCGATCATCACGGTGTCCGCCATCCGCCGCCGCTACGACGCTTGGCTCTACGCCTCGATGTTCGAGGATGTGGCCGGCGACGTCGCTGCGCGGGAGACGGCGGCCTCGAGCGACGTGTCGGTCGTCGCCGCGCGCGCGGGACTGGTCGAGGAGCTCGTCGCCTTCTTCCAGGAGTCGCTGCCGGAGCTGACGATGGGCGCCGTGGGCATCCTCGGGACGATGTTCATCCTGGGCGGGATCGACGCCACGCTCCTCGTCGCCTGCCTCGCGCTGCTGGCGCTGGTGGTCGTCGTCTACGCGGCCACGGGACGCCTCAACCTGCGCCTGAACGAGGGCTACAACGATGAGCTGGAGCGGCAGGTCGCGGCACTCGGACATGACGAAGCGTCGTCGCGCGCACATTTCGGCCGCCTGGTGCGCTGGGACGTCAGGCTATGGGACCTCGACACGGCCAACACCACGGTCGTGGCCGCCGCGTCGGCCGCGTTCCTCTTGCTTTCGATCGTCGTCATCGTCGAGGGCGAGCCCGAGATCGGCCTGGTGATCTCGGGGCTCATCTACGTGCTGGCCTACATCGAACTCCTGGCCACGCTGCCCGGCTACGCCCAGCAACTCATCCGCCTGCAGGAGATCGCCGGGCGTCTCGAGACGCCCGCGGGAGCGAGCCAAGCGTAGGGATAGACCCCCGGGCCCGGCGGACGCTGTGCGCTACGGGGTCACGATGGCGAACCCGGGGTCGGGCTCGTCGAGCACTCCCATGAGCCGCCCGAGGACGCCCTGGTCGCCGTCGATGTCGATGTCGACGCCGTCGAGCTGCCCAGCGAGCAGACCCATCAGCCCAGCCTTGGGCAGCCGCAGGATCACGTCCGCTCCCTCGACCGCGGTCTCGCGGTGGATGAGCACGCCGTTACCCAGGTCGAGCCGCCAGGATCGATCGAGGTCCGTCAGCGTGATGCCGATCGACAGGCGCTCGCCCCAGGCCTTCGGCCCGTTCACCCGGATGGCGATGGCATCGAAGACCATCTCCGGGGTGAGCGCGCGCAGCAGGTCCGGGGAGTAGGTGGCCGGCGTCCCGAAGGGGCCCTGGCGGAGCTCGGTGGCACCGGCGAGGTAGGCGTTGCGCCACGGCCCGTTCTCCGCCCCGAAGGCGAGCTGCTCGAAGGTGTCGGCCTGCAGCGCCCTCGCGTCCGCGTGTCCGGGATCGGCGAAGATGGCGCGGTCCAGCAGCTCGGCGGCCCAGCGCAGGTCACCCGAGTCGAAGGCCTCGCGCGCGAGGTCCACGACCGCGTCGATGCCGCCCATGCCGCTGACGTATCGCTTCGCCTGCTCCTCGGGCGTGTGCTGCCACAGGCGCGCGGGGTTGCCGTCATACCAGCCCATGTAGCGCTGGTAGATGGCCTTCACGTTGTGGCTCACCGAGCCGTAGTAGCCGCGGGTGTTCCAGCTCTGCTCGAGGGCTGGTGGCATGTGGAGGGTCTCGGCGATCTCAGCCCCGTTGAAGCCCTGGTTGAGCATGCGCAGCGTCTGGTCGTGGAGGTAGGCATACAGGTCGCGCTGCTCGGAGAGGAACCTGACGCCTCGCTCGCGACCCCAGGTGGGCCAGTGGTGGGAGGCGAACACCACGTCCATGCGATCCCCGTAGAGGTCGATGGCCTCAGTCAGGTAGCGGGCCCACACGCGAGGGTCGCGCACGAGCGCGCCCCGGATGGTCAGGACGTTGTGGAGCACGTGGGTGGCGTTCTCGGCCATCCAGAGCGCGCCGTGGTCGGGGAACAGCGTGTTCATCTCTGCCGGCGCCTCGGTGCCGGGCGTGTTCTGGAACTCCATGCGGATGCCGTCGATGACGCGCGTCTCGCCCGTGGTCGTGATGGTGTCGGTGGGGGCGATGAGCGAGACGGTGCCGGTCGAGTTCGTCTGGCCCAGGCCGGTCCCGATCTGGCCCGCCGGCCCGCGTTCCAGGGCGGCACCGAACATGTAGCCGGAGCGCCGTAGCATCGCGGTCCCCGCGTACACGTTCTCCGACGCGGCGTGCTCCATGAACCCGTCGGGGGCGAGCACGACGCAGCGGCCGGCGTCCACGTCGTCCTGGCTGGTGACGCCCTTGACGCCGCCGAAATGGTCGACGTGGCTGTGGCTGTAGATGACGCCGACGACGGGCCGATCACCGCGATGCTGCCGGTAGAGCGCGAGCGCGGCCGCGGCGGGTTCGGACGAGACGAGGGGGTCGATGACGAGCACGCCGGTCTTGCCCTCGACGAAGGTGATGTTCGAGAGGTCGAAGCCGCGCACCTGGTAGATACCGGGGACCACCTCGAACAGGCCGTCGATGGCGTTCAACTGTGACTGGCGCCAGAGGCTGGGGTTGGCGGTGTCGGGCGCCGGGCCCTCGAGGAAGGCCCGGTAGGACTCGTTGTCCCAGACCACACGACCGTTGGCGTCGTGGACGATGCACGGTTCGAGCCGACCGATCAGGCCGCGTCGGGCATCGTCGAAGTCCTGGGTGTCGTCGAACGGGAGCTCGGCGAGTAGCGTCGCGTTGGCTGATGTGACTGACGGCAAGACCGGGTTCGATGCCACGAGCGTGGTGCCTCCTTCGTACAGCGATGGGACGATCGACCGACCGAGTATCACGCTACGGGCCGGCGAGCCGATCGCGAGTAGGTCACCGCGATGGTGTGGCCTCCGGGTGAGCGTCAGCGCTCGGAATCGGTCCAGAGCAGAGCATATCCGACCAGGTTGTCCGAGAGGTTGCCTGAACCCAGCCAGTACGCCGCCTGCGCCGCGTTCACACAGCCCCTGCGCCGATACAGCCCCGACAGGTGCTGACGCGCCGTCGTCTCGCTGATGCCGAGCTCGTGGGCGGCGGCCGCGACGGAGCCGGCGCGGATGTACGCCCGCAGGACCTCGAGCTGGCGCCTGGTCGGACGACCGACGCGCCATCAGCCGACCTTCCGCAAGGCAGCAGGCCGCGCAAGGCGCGGCGCAGTGACGTTCTCGAGCACGAATCGAGGTCGGAACCGCAAGTGGGCCACCCTGGCGCGACCCCTCTCGCCCCGACCAAACCCACCTGTGTGACCACCGGTCTCCGTCTGCGCCGGTAGGGCTGCGCCGAGACCGAGGGTAACGGCATCCGGTGTGAGCTCATATCGCATCTTCGTATAGCCCTCCACTTCGAGCTTGGTGAACAGCGCCGAGGCCAACGCCTGGCGTCCTTCGGGTCCTGAGTCGTTCCAGAGGCTGGGCAGCGAGCGCAGATACTCCACGACTTCGTCGGGCGCCATGCGCTGCGACGCGCGAGCGGCCGGCATCACGCGCCCGACGCAGGTCGCCGGCCGAGGCCACGAGGGTGGGTCGATCCGGTCCGCCCAGGCGGACCTCGGCTTCGATACCGAGGGCAGTGGCCCGGCTGACGAGGTCGTCGGCTTTCCCCGCCGCCGGTGGGTCGGGCACGAGGAACCGGCCCCGTGCCCGGTCGGGCAGGGCATGCCAGACCGGAGCGAGGTGGTCCAGGTACTGGGTGGCGCCGGCCACGAGGTCGATGCTGACCGCGGGACCTCGTCGTCGGCTCCGACGGCCCTCGCTCACGAGGCCTCTTCGAGCAGCACCGCGAAGGGGAAGCGGGTGGCCGCATCCGGTGCCTCCCGCGAGACCGGGTTGGCCACCTGGAAGGCGACCCGGAACGTGGCCCGCATCACGACCGCGTCCTGCTGCATGAGGTTGAGGATCACGGCCCCGGAGTCATCGCTGATGACGCCCTCGCTGAAGATGCGGTAGCTGATGTCCTGGCGCACCGCGAGGATGGCCGCGGAGCGGTCACCCGCGATGAGCGCGTGGGCGCTGTTCCAGGAGCCGTTCTGGACCCAGCCGATGGGCTCCCCGTAGAGCGAGGAGCCACCACCGTCGGTGACCGCCTGGAACAGGGGCTGGCCGACGTCGTCGCGCAGGTTGCGCAGCTTCTGGCGCAGCCGGCGACGGGACCCGAAGCCGGTCACGTCGAAGCCGTCGTCTTCGACGAGGCCCATGGTGGCGCTGACATCGAGGCCGAAGTCGTTGCGACCCCGTCCATACGCTGCCTCGTCCACAGGAGCGCGATCGCATGGCCGACGTCACCGACCCGCTTGAGGGGTGAGGGTCCGACGATGTGGCTGGGGTTGCCGGCCAGGACGGCAAGGTGCCGATCCTGGAGCAATGCGACGAGCGTCTTGAAGTCGAGGTCGTCGGTCCGCAGCGTCGGGTAGGCGGGCCACATGAGGCCGACCATCCGACCGGCGGCCGAGGCAGGCAGGGGGCCGCGCTGCTGCTCGTGGGTGGCGGTGTTCGGATCGTCGAGCTTCTTCCGCATCTTCACAGCGGTCCGGACGAGCGCCGCTGTGGTCGGCTCGTGACCTGCTGGTGTCCAGGTGGCCTCGCCGAGGCTGGCGCCGTTGACGAGGGCGAGGGTGCTGCAGACCAGGCAGTCGTCGACGCCGTCGGCCGAGAGCTTCGTCGCCAACTGCGATGTGTGTGGCGGCAGATAGTTCCGGGGGTCCGTCCCGTAGGCGGCCATCAGTGGCGCACCCTCGGCAGGTCGACCGAGAGCAGTCCGGCCGCCGTCAGGAGCAGGGCACCAGCACTGGTGCACTCACCTCGTAGCCCTCGACGATGACGTCGAGGACGACGACCAACACCACCACCGCGATGAGCAGGACCGCCGAGACCTGTCTCGCCCAGCGGTACTCCGACGGCGGATGGCGGTCATCGGTCATGCCGGCGGATCGGGAACAGGCCCCGGTCCACGAGCCAGGGGATGACGACGGCACCACTGACCAGACCGAAGAGGTAGCAGGCGGCGCCGAAGAGGACGAGCTCGAGGGGGCTCATCGGGCGGGGCGCGTCGGCCGGGCGTGGGGGCACCGGCCCGGCCCGACGCGAGAGGAGGAGGGGAGGACGTCCGTGCACCTCCCCGGTCTACGGGTGGGTCAGGCGGACGTCAAGCACGGGACCGTACGGATGTTCGGGATGTCGTACGGAAACACTACGAGGCGGCGATCGCGAGCTATGCGACGCCTGCGTCTCGGACATCACTCCGAAGCCAGATGCCGGTGCCATCGCGTCCGTCGTTGTGCCCAGAAGGCAACCCGCCACGCGACTTGAGCGCGATGCATGTGCGGCTGCGGCGGTGTTGCGGAACGCTGGATGTGGACTGGGTGCTCACCGGAGGCCACGGCGGGGCGTGCGGGCGTTCTGACGAGGTCACCTAACAGGTGCGGATCGAAGGGGTTCGGGAAGGCCCAGGAAGAACCCCTGCCGCGGCGTCACCAACGGCCTCTGCGTCATCACCCCCGAGGCCGTGGCGGCCACCGAGTAGGTTCGCGGCCGGGTTTGCGTTGACCGCCACGTTGACCGCCACGGCGGTGGTCTGTGGCGGTCAGCGGTGGGCGGCAGTGGACGACACCCCGATCGGCCATCGTCCACGTTCCCCGCGGCCGTCGGGGATCTCGTCGATCGACGGTCGCGGCAACTCGCGCAGGTGCACAGAGTCGGGCGTGCCCGGCCGGATGGCGATGGTCTTCATACGGCCAGCGTAGTCCCTGGGCGTGGGTCAATCGGGCCGCTTCACTGCTCGGAGGCAGGCCCGGGCGAGCGTGTCGAGCCCGGCCTCATCGAGGACACGCTCGGGGTTGGCCGCAAGCCGGATGGCCGGCCCGAAGCCGAGGTCCCAGACGACGAGCGGCGGCAGGTCGACGACGTAGCGCGCCAACTCCGCGCTGGCCTCCACCAGCGGATCCTGCCGCTCCATCGCCCGGCGATGAGCCGCGTCGGCGTAGGGCGAGGCTTCCATCTGGATGATGTAACGCGCCCGTGCCGGGTCGTCCGCGAGGTGGCGGTAGGCATCGTGCCAGAGCTGCAGGAACTGGTCATCCAGCGGCGCCTCGCGATCGAGGCTGGCGACCGCTGCTGTCGCCAGCTCCGCCTTGATCTCGACATACGTCGCGATGAGCAGCTCGTCCTTCGAGTCATAGTGCACGTAGGCCGTGCCGGCTGCGACGCCGGCGCGGTCGGCCACGGCGGACATGCTCGTGCCGCGGAAGCCACGCTCGGCGACGAGCTCGAGCGTGGCACGCCGGAGGAGCGCTGCGCGATCGACGGGGGTCTTCGTCCTAGGTGCCAAGGCTGAACACTGTACCGGTCCGAGACTCGCTGATGTCCCACATGCGGGCGGTGTCCTCCTTGGCCGAGCGCTTCTCGTCGGGACCGAGCCTGACCGGCGCACCGCGCACGTTCCAGCGTGGCCCGTAGAACTCGCCGTTGGCAGCTTCGGGATCCGTGGCTGCGCGCAGCACCGGCAGGGCGCCTCCGAGCGCCGACATGCCCACGTACCGGGCCGTGACCTTCCAGAAGCCTCCCGAGATGCCCGTACCCCCAGCCGCGGCGGTCGCCACCTGCAGGTTCGTGTGGCTCAATCCGGGATGGGCTACGAGGCTCGAGGCGCTCGAGCCAGCAGCCTCGAGGCGACGGGCGAGCTCGATGGCGAACTGGTAGTTGGCCAGCTTCGAGTCGCCGTAGGCGCGCCAGGGATCGTAGTCGTCGGCCAGCTTGATGCGGGTCTCGGTGAGGGTGTGCCCCTGCAGCCGGGCACCGCTGGTCACGGTCACGACCCGCGCCGCGTCCGCCGCCTCGAGCACCGGCATCAGCTCCTGCGTGAGCACGAAGTGACCGAGGTGGTTGGTGCCGACCTGGGTCTCGAAGCCGTCGTTCGTCTGGCCCGCTGGCGTGGCCATGAGCCCGGCGTTGTTGAGCAAGATGTCGACGTGGTCGTGCTCCTCGTGGACCCGGGCAGCGAAGGCGCGCACCGAGTCGAGCGAGCCCAGATCAAGCGTGCGTAGCTCGACGTCGGCATCCGGGACCTCGGCGCTTATGCGATCGACCGCAGCCTGACCCTTCTCCATGTTGCGGACGGCCATGACGACCGTGGCGCCCTTGCGCACCAGCTCGCGGCTGGCCTCGAAACCGAGGCCGCTGTTGGCGCCGGTGATGACGGCGATCTTGCCGCTCTGGTCGGGGATGTCATTCGTGGTCCAGGCCATCGTTCTTGCTCCTTGTCCTCCGCGCCGGTGGGGGTGCCGGTGCCCTTAGGTCTGACTGAAGGTTCATTCATAATGAATGTTCATTCAGGTGATGTCAAGGGCGATCTTGAGGAAGCCGGGTGCAGGGCGCGGAGCGCTACAGGCGGTGGAGCGGCCTCGTCAGGCACGTGGGGCCGCCCTCGCATGTGCAGGCGCCCACGTGGCTTTCGGCCCTCTGGTTGAGGGACCCATCGCTGTGGTCAGCGCCAAGCGACCTCTACGTCATCACCCCGGAGGCCGTGGCAGCCACCGAGTAGCCTGCCACCGGGAGATGGGGCTACACCATGGGCCTTGGGTCGTGAGCTGAGCACCGCGCGGGATCCCGGGCGGACGGGTTGCCTGAACGCGGCGCAAGCCGCGTACCTGCTCGGTACGAGACAGCTCGACAAGTCTGGCAGGTGGTTAGCGCCGCGGTGTCGACATGGAACTCGCGCTGCCACGGCTCGAGCACGAAGCGTTGCCCCGACCAGCGTCCCTTCGTATGGCGCACGAAGCGCTCGCAGAAGGCCGCGAAGCGCGGTCCCCCGGTGCGCTCATCTGGGACCATCGCGCGGGGAGCGGGCTCATCGCCCGGCCCCCGCGCTACGCTGGTCGTCACCGTGTCCACCGAGCCACCGAGAGATCCCGAACGCTTCTTCGCCGACCACCCCGTGGCCCACGATGTCTACCGGCGCGTGTACTCGATGCTCGAGGACCTCGGTCCGTTCGAAGTGCGGACGACCAAGACGCAGGTCGCCTTCCGACGGCGACGCGGGTTCGCCTACCTCTGGTTCCCCGTCGAGTGGGCGCAGGGTCCCGGTGTCGAGATCGTGCTCTCGGTCGCGCTGGGTCGGGAGGACGACTCGCCGCGCTGGAAGCAGGTCGCCCATCCGAGTCCGCGCATCTGGATGCACCACCTCGAGGTGTCCGGCACCGACGTGCTTGACGAGGAGGTGCGGGACCGGCTCGCGGAAGCCTACGAGGCGGCCGGCTAGGGACATCCATTCAGCCATCGGCCGAGCCCACCACCCGGAGGCGCGGCGGGGGTCCGAGGGCCGCATCGATGTCGGGCGCCTCGGCGCCGGGTGGGACGCGCAGGCTCGCCCGGGCCGCGGGCGAAAGGCCGAGTTCGCGCGCGAGCAGGCGGATGGCGTCACGGTCGTCGCGCACGATCTGGTGCATCGGGTTGCGCACGAGCCTACGGCCGCGACTACCGGTGATGACCGGTCCGCCCCGCATGAGCAGGGGCACGTCGCGCTCGTAGGCCGCGACCGTCTCGCAGTGGCAGCGCAGGATGTCGGGGTCGGCAGCCTCGATGACGCCCGAGCCGGCCATCTCGCGCACGATCCGCCGCCACACCTGCTGCGCGGCCTCGTCCATGCCCTTCGGCGTAGGGCGAGCGGCAGGTCAGCAGCCAGTCGAGCCACATGTGGAGACAGGACCACTCCGAGCAAGCACGCGGGTCGGTGTAGGCCGAATCCGCGGGGCCACGGTGAGGACGGCATGAGCGCGGACTGGCAGACCATCTCGCCGGTGATCGTCGGGCTGGTGTCGGTCTTCTTGGGAAGCGACTGCTGGCCCGTGGCCTCTGGCCGATCCACGTTCGGCTATCGTCGCCGCCAGCCGCGGAGGCCCGGGACGAGCTGTGGCACGGCACGGCGATAGCTGGCGTACCGGTCCGGGAACGACGCGAGCAGCAGGCGCTCCTCGACGCGGATCTTGGCCTCGAACAGTACGACCGCGATCGGGACCAGCAGGATCAGCTGGCCGTCTCCCACGAGCACCGAGGTGCCGAGCAGCATGCCCAGGACGCCCGTGTAGATGGGATGACGCGTCACCGCGTAGGGCCCGGTGGTGCACAGCCGATGGTCGGCCCCGACCCTGGCCTGCACCGTCCACATCGCGCCGAGGGCGACTCGGGCCCAGATGGTGAACGCTGTGGCGGGGGCCAGCACGCCCAGTCCGAGGACCTCGACCCAGGCGCCTCCGGCCACCACCCCGGCCGCGATGCCGAGGGCCAGGAGGATCGCGCAGACCAGCGCGGCGCCGAGTAGCAGGCTCCTACCACCCGCGACCGTCGTCGGCACCCGAGGAGCGCGCCGTCCATGGCCACGGGCGACCCAGACCCACACCAGCGCCACCGCGCCCCAGCACAACGTCACCGCAGCGGCGGACAGATCGTTCATCGTGGATGGCATACACCTTCCCCAGGCCCGCGTCAGGGCGATGATGGACCCTTGCTCAGGGCCAAAGCGACCCTTGATGGCCATGCCGTCCGACCACTCGATGCGGCTTGATTCTTCGAGCCCGAAGCTCACCGATGCGGACGCTCATCGAGCATCGATCCCTACCCCGCCTCACCGCCCGCCTCACCGCCGTCGATGGCCCAGGCCCTTCCGCGCGTTGCAGCTCGCGCAGAGGACGCCGGGCCTCACGGGCAGCGGCTCCCCACCGAGGACGAGCGGCACCGGGTGGTCGGCCGCGAGCTCGCCGGGTCGCACCGGGTGCGGCTCGCGATGCCAGCCGGGACACGTCCAGCCGTGACGAGCGACGTGGCTCTCGAAGGTCCGCTTCGCCAGCCGTCGCCAGGCCGACGTCCGCCGCACCGGGTGGTCGGGTGTCCTCCGGAAGCGGTTGGCGAAGCCCGGTCGGCCGCAGAGGCCGATGTGAGCCTCGCACCCCGGCAGGCGCAGACCCGTGAGCGTGGCATCCACGGCTCAGGCAGCGTCCAGAAGGGGCGCGAGGTGGTGGCGCCAGGAGCGTTCGCTCCGTAGCCAGGCGGTCGCACGTGCGACAGGGTCCTTCCGTTCGAGCCTCGCGAGGAGTATCTCGCCGACGACGTCGGGGTAGAGCCTCGGCGGTGCGCTGTGGTACGCGCTCCAGACGGTCACCACCGTAGGCTACGGCGACAATGTCCCCACGACCGAGGTCGGGCGGCTCGTGGGGGCGGGCGTGATGGTCGTCGGCGTCGCGCTCATCGCGATCCTGACTGCCTCGATCACGTCGGTCTTCGTGCAGGCGGCCCAGCGCCGGCAGCGGGCCGGCAGTGAGGCCCAAGATCGCGCCTCGGTCGAAACGCCGGACCCGCGGCTCGACGAAGTCCTCGCGAGGCTTACCGCCATCGAGGCGGCGCTCACGGCTCGGGATCCGGACCCCGATGCGACGGATCGGCCGGAGGAGGGTCCCTAGTTACGCAGCCCGGACTCGGCGTGACCTTGAGACGCGGTGGGCGATCGGGTCGTCACCGGGCTCGCGGCGGGAACGCGGCTGCTAGACGGGGCCGTCATCAGGATGCCTGCGATGGTGGGCGGACTAGACTGGGTCGCCTGCCGCACTGAGGCGCTTGCGGTACCACAAGCAGTCTGTTCCGCTCGGGAAATCCTCGACCCGACCCACGAGTTCGTAGCCGGCTCGCTCGTAGAGACGCTGGGCCTGGAACCCGTAGGTGAAGTGGACCGTCTGCGTGCAGCCACGTGCCGTCGCTTCCGCTTCCGCGGCGGCGAGCAGTCGCAGGCCAAGCCATCTACCACTCAGGCCCGGCTCGACCCAGAGACTCTGCAACTCACAACAGTCGCCCCACGTCCAGCCACTGATGCCGGCCACGATCCTGCCGGCATCACGCACGAAGATCGCCAGCTCGACTTCCTCGCCCAGTCCGGTGGCGGCAGATGCCTCTCGGCGGATCTGCCGCTCCAGGAACTCGAGCTCGAGCGGATCGGGATCGCTCTCGACGTGAAACTCCACGTCCAGGGCCGGCTCAGACGTCGATGAGCTGCTCGATCAGCGAGATATCATCGAAATAGGAACGGAACGAACGGATCTTGCCGTCCTTGAAGTCGGCCACCGTGCAGCCGGCCAATTGGACCCGGCGCCCGGTCGCCTCGATGACGGTGTCCTCGGTTAGGACCAGCGGCCCCGTGTGGTCCGCCTCGATCACCCACTCGGCGAATGCCTTGTTGCCCACTTCATCGAGCCCGCGGATCATGATGGCGACGTTGGAATAGGCCAACTCGCGAAGGCCGGCAAGCTCCTTGACTGCGGTCAAACCTGACACGCTCGCGTACGGCGACCAGCCGGTGACGTCGTCGGTGAACAGGGTGCCCGGGTCGACCGAGACGGTGCCGATCTCGGCCTCGATTGCCTTCAACAGCACGTCCTTGCGGGACTCACTCATCGCAGCTCTCCATTCCTATCGTGACTCGAGCCACGCTCAGGACCCAAGGATCTTGGCTTTTTCCGACGCGAACTCCTCGTCGGTCAACGCACCAGATGCGTGGAGCGCTGCGAGGTGGTCCAGTTCCTCGTACTTGTCCGGCGGCGGCGGCGCGGCGGGCGGCGGCGCCGCCTGCTCCTGATAGGAGTAGTCAGGCGGGGGCGCTGCTTGCGCCTGCTGCTGCTGGTACTGGTTATCCCGGTGATGGGCGACCGCCGCTCCGGCAACGAGTGCCCGGCGCCTCGTCCTTCGTCTCATACCCATGGCGTTTCTCCTGATGATAGTGACCGAGAAGATACTCCTATCCGTGGTTCACCGCACTTGACGTGCAGGTCTGCGTGATGGGGCCAGCAGACACCGTACAGTGGGGTGATGCGAACGCCCATCAAGAACCCCGTGGATCCGATGTACGCGGAGTTCGAGGTGCACCGGACCATGATCCGCGATCGCGTCCGCACCGAGGCCTTCCGGCGTGCCATCGAATTGGTGGTGCGGCCCGGAGACGTGGTCCTCGACGTCGGTGCAGGCAGCGGCATCTTGAGCGTGCTCGCGGCCCGGGCGGGCGCTGCGCGTGTCTACGCGGTCGAGCAGACCTCCATCGCGGTCTTCGCGCAGGAGCTGGCGGCAGCGAACGGGGTCGCGCACATCGTCGAGGTATTCCAGGGCGATGCCGCGGACATCGAACTGCCTGAGCGAGTCGATGTCATCGTCTCGGAGTGGCTGGGCGGATTCGGGATCGACGAGGGCATGCTCCCGCCGGTCGTCGCCGCTCGTGACCGCTGGCTCAAGCCGGGCGGGAGCATGATCCCGCACTCGGTCACGGCGTGGACTGCGCTGGTGCACGACCGGTATCTCGGAGACACCTTGGAGTTCCTGCAGCACAACCCATACGGCGTCGACCTCCAGGGCCTCATCGACAGGACCGTCAACGAGATCTTCTATTCCGGCACCTTTCGTCACCTCCTGGCCAGTGACCGGCGCTCCGAACCGGCTCGGTTGTGGACGACGAACGCGGACTCGGTCCAGCTGGACGAGGCGCAAGCACCACATCAGGCCGAGGTGCTGCTGCCCATCCCGGAGCCCGGGATAGCCAACGCGCTTGCGCTCTGGTTCGGCGCGGAGCTCGCGCCCGGCATCTCGCTCTCGGTTGGCCCCGGTGATCCGCCCACGCATTGGGGCATGACCACCGCGCCGCTGCGCTCGCCTGTGGAGTTGACGCCAGGGATGGTCGTCCGCGCCAGGGTCAGGAACACCCTGGCCCGCCCCATCGGGACGTGGACGAGCTGGGCCATCTCGGTGCCCGATGCCGACTGGGAAGAGCATGACGAACAGGCGGTCTGGATCGAGCTCGACGACTGATCGATCCAGACCGGTGGCTACGCCAGATGCCCTGCCTTCGTGGCAGCGGAGATCTCCAACCGGCCCGACCCCAGCCAGTACGCCGCCTGCGCCGCGTTCAGGCAGCCCGTCCGCCGATACAGCCCCGATAGGTGCTGGCGGACCGTCGTCTCGCCGATGCCGAGCTCGTGGGCGGCGGCCGCGCCAGGCCAGTGCCTCTGCTGTCTTCCCGCGTCCACATCGCGCTGTAGGGACATGGGCTGGATGCACCTGCCCGCGCTGACGCATATCGGCGAGTTCGAGAATAGCGTCGTGAAGTATCCCAACATCCAGCTGGACAGGACTTCACAGGCTACGACACCGAGGCGTCCTGACCCTGGCGATAGATCAGGGCACACGAGGACCGATGTCGTTTCGAAGGTGGATCCAGACGAAACGCCCGGCCGACGTCACCAGCGAGCGCTACTCTCGACGCGTCAGGTTCGCACCCGCACCGTACCGGCCGACATGGCCACCTTCCGACCCAGCCCATGAGGACCATCGCCATGCAGGCCTCGCTTGACTCCCTTCCCATCGGCGCAGTGTTCATTGCCTTCGCGGTCGTGGCGGTGATCCTGTACGAGATCGGCTTCCGGTTCGGTCGCTGGTGGCAGAAGCGCACGCCCGAGGAGGTGGAGGGCCCGACCGGCATGCTCGTGGGTTCGCTCCTGGCGCTCATGGCCTTCCTGCTCGCGATCACCATGGGCATGGCCTCCGATCGCTTCGACACGCGTCGAGGGCTCATCCTGACCGAGGCCAACTCGATCGGGACCACGTACCTGCGGGCGGGCTACCTGCCCGAGCCGGTCTCGAGCCAGAGCCAGGAGCTGTTGCGCGAGTACGTACCACTGCGCCTCGCGAGCAATGACCTCGAAGCGGTCCGGGCACAGCTCGTCCGCTCGGCCGAGATTCAGAACGAGCTCTGGTCGATGGCCGAGGATCTGGCTCGCGCCACGCCCGACTCAGACGTCCTGACCCTCTACATCGACTCGCTCAACGAGACCATCGACCTGAACGAGACACGCATCATCGCCGGCCTCTATGCGCGGGTGCCCGAGACGATCCTGTTCCTCCTCATCGTCGGCTCCGCGTTGACGCTGGGCATGGTCGGCTACGGCGCGGGTCTGACCGAGAGGCGCAGCCCGCTCACGGCTGTCGCCATGATCGTCGTCCTGGGTGCAGTCATCACCCTCGTGGTCGATCTCGACAGGCCGCGAGACGGGTTCCTGGAGGTGAGTGACCAGCCGCTCCTCGACCTCCAGCAGCAGGTCGGACCACCGTCAACACCAAGCGAGTAGCTGGCTCGCCCCACAAGCATCGAAGGCCCGTCCCGCGAGGGGCGGGCCTTTCTTCGTGCCCGCTGGGCAGTCATCGTGACCTGGGATTGACGTTTTGGTCGTAATAGCCTGGTTCCCCAGCTAGGTGATCGAGCATCCCCATGGTCGGGTCGCCCCCCGGGGTCGAGAGCCCCTGATACGGAAAGGGAGACCGCATGCCAGTTACGACGATCAAGGTCATCGAGGGTGTGTTCACGGCCGAGCAGAAGGCATCGATGATCCAGAAGGTGACCGAGGCTGAGATCGAGGTCGAAGGCGAGGCCATGTGTGGGGTTTGCCAGCACGCCTCGAGAAGCACGGGCGTCCATGTTCAGGACCTGTCTCGCGTCGCCACCCATATGCTCGAGCGAGCGGGCGACCCAGGGCGTCGCCTGCGGATCATCGCGCCACGCTGCCGGCAGTGAGACGTAGCCCCCCATCGGGCGTTCGTTGGGGCCGAGGGGGCCAGCCCTCGACGGCTCGCAGCGTCGCCGCATCCTCGTCTCCGAGCTTCGGCCCGATGTCCGAGCGGACAGGCCCATGAACAACGAGTGCGGTCTCGAGGAACGACCCCGTCTGCGAAGCTGGAAGCATCCCGACCAAGGGTCACGATGTGGTGATAGTGCGTGGCTCGTGACAGATCGTTGTGCGTCTCAGCACATGCTTGACATGCAGTTCCCGGCGTGCGCTGAGGGTCCCATCCGGATATGCTCGAACCTTCGTGCGCAACCCTCGCAGTCATGCGGTGAACGCGTAGTTCTCTGACGAAGCTGAGAAGCAGAGGCCTCAGGCCATGAATTGCATGCTGACCTTCTACCGGACCCAGATCGAGCTGATGTGGCACTGGCGCCTGGGGCGCGTGGCGCTGCTCAAGCGGGCCATCGTCGCAGTGATCGCCTCAGTGATCGCGTTCAACATCACGGCCTGGATCTTGCCGGGGCTCCTCGTCATCAACGAGCTCGGCGGGGGCCTGCTGGCGGTGCTCTTCATCGCCGCCCTGAACCTGCTCGTGCGGCCGGCCATCCTGGCCATCGTGGCCAGCCGTTCGGTCGTCGCCCTGGTCATCCTCACGCTGCTGTTCCAGGCCTTCGTGTTTCTGCTGCTCGGACCATTCATCCCGGCGGTCTCGTTCACGGGCGGGGTCATCGGGGCGCTGATCGTCTCATTCGTCTTCGGCTTCCTCACCGGTGCCATAAGCCTGCTGTTCGGGCTCGGTGAGGACGACTCCTACTACGGCACGCTGGTGCGCACGCTCGCGAGCCGGCGAGAGGACGTCATCCGCACGGACGATCCCGGCCTGGTCATCATCCAGCTGGACGGCCTGTCCCACGACGTGATGAGCCATTCGTTGCGGGCCGGTCGCGTGCCGACGATGGCGAGCTGGATCCGCGACGGCAGCCACAAGCTGGCCCATTGGGACGCGCTCCTGCCCTCCACCACGCCAGCCAGCCAGGCGGGCATCCTGCACGGCAACAACGACGGCATCCCCAACTTCCGCTGGTGGGAGAAGGAGACCGGGCAGCTCCTCGTGGCCAACCATCCCGAGGACGCAACGGAGATCGAACGGCGCATCTCGAACGGCGAAGGGCTGCTCTCCATGGGCGGGGCGAGCATCAGCAACATCTTCACCGGCGACGCCGACCGTGCGTTCCTGGTGATGTCCACGATCAAGGTCAAGGAGCGCGGCCTCGGGCAGAGCGACGCCTTCGCGTGGTTCTTCGTCAGCCCCTACAACTACCTCACGATGATGATGAAGTTCCTGGCCGAGGTGATCAAGGAGAACATCCAGTCACGACGCCAGGCGCGGGCCGGCATCGTGCCCTTCATGGGCCACCACCGCCGCTTCCCGTACCCCTGGGTCCGCGGCGCCACGAACGTGGCCCTGCGCGCCCTGGGCACCTCGCTCGTGGTGCAGGAGATGGTGCGCGGCACGCCCGTCATCTACATGGACTACACCGACTACGACGAGATCGCCCACCACAGCGGACCCGAGCGGCCGGAGGCCCTCGACGCCCTCGATGGCGTGGACCGCGAGCTGGCCACGTTGCGCAAGGCGGCCAAGGATGCTCCCCGTCCGTACCGTTTCGTCATCCTGGCAGACCACGGTCAGAGCCTCGGCTCCACCTTCCTCCAGCGCTATGGCTCGACCCTCCAGGACGTGGTCCGCTCCCTCATGGGCGGCAGCGCATCGGTGGCCGCCGCGACCGCGCAGATCGAGGACTGGGGACAGCTCAACACCTTCCTCGGCGAGGTCTCGGCGACCAAAGGCATCACCGGATCGCTCGCGCGTGCCGTGTCGCGCAGCAGCACCAAGGACGGCGAGGTGGAGATGGGGCCACCCGCTGCCGAGGTGACCCCGAAGGACGCCCCCACCAGCGCAGCCACGGGCGCGGATGAGGAACAGGTCGAGCCGGCGGACCTGCTCGTCGTGGCCGGGGGCAACCTCGCGCTCATCTACTTCAACGTCAGCACCGAACGGCTCACCCTCGAGCAGATCGATGAGGCCTACCCAGATCTGGTGGAGGCCCTCGCCAACCATCCTGGCATCGGCGTGCTTATCGTTCGCTCCGCCGCCAACGGTCTCATCTGTGTCGGTCGGGACGGTATCCACTTCATCGAAGAAGGACGTGTGGAGGGCGAGGACCCGCTGGCGGTCTACGGCGAGCACGCCGTGGCCGCCATCAAGCGGCTCGATACGATCGATCACGTCGGCGATGTCGCCGTCATCAGCTTCTACGACCCGGAGATGCAGGAGATCGCCGCGTTCGAAGAGCTGATCGGCGCGCACGGTGGGTTGGGTGGGGCCCAGACCCGCCCATTCCTGCTCCATCCCGCGGACTGGGAGATGAACCTTGCGCCGCTCATCGGTGCGCCCATGGTCTACCAGCAGCTGCGCACCTGGATGGAGCACGAGCTGGGCATGACGTTCGGCTTGACCAAGGCGGGTGCGGACATGGCGACGACGGGCGCGCCGGTGGTGCCACCTGACCCGGCGAGCGCCAGGCCTCCCGGTAGCCGAGGGGCGCGCATGGAGCAGCACGGCGGATGATGAGCCCGGCACGATCCTGGTTGTCGACGAGCCCATGCTGCGACCCTGGCGCCACTCTGACGCGGCCGCCGAGCACATGGCCGAGCACGCCGGGTTCCGGCGAGAGGGTGTGCTTCGAGCCTGGGACGTCACTTGCGACAGCACACCCCTCGACTGCATGGTCTACTCGCGCCTCCGTCGTGACAGCTGGCGACCGCGAGCGGCACGACGTGTCTGCCCGGCACGGTGATACTCGGGCTCGACGGAGCGAAGATGGAGGATGACTTGATGCCCATCGTGGAGTACCCGGAAGGCGCCGCCTTCCCAGGCGTCATCGGACGCACGGCCGAGGAGTCGAGCCCCGCGTGGCCTGCCCCGACCCGCGCACGTGAAGGTGCGCCGAACGTCCTCTTCGTCGTCCTCGACGACACCGGGTTCGGGCATCTCGGCTGCTACGGCAGCCCGATCGAGACGCCGAACTTCGATGCTCTCGCGGCCGATGGCCTTCGCTTCAGCAACATGCACACCACGGCCCTGTGCTCACCCAGCCGCGCCTGCATCGTCACCGGGCGCAACCACCACAGCAACGGCATGGCCTGCATCACCGAGTTCGCTACGGGCTACCCGGGCTACAACGGCATCATGCCCTTCGAGAACGGCATGCTCTCCGAGATGCTGGTGGAGCAAGGCTACGGCACGTACATGGTCGGCAAGTGGCACCTCACGCCGAGCAACCAGGAGACCGCGGCCGGCCCTTACGATCGGTGGCCATTGGGGCGTGGCTTCCAGCGCTTCTACGGCTTCCTCGGTGGGGACACGAGCCAGTGGTATCCCGAGCTGGTGTACGACAACCACCCGGTCGAGCCGCCCAGGACGCCCGAGGAGGGCTACCACCTGACGGAGGACTTGGTCGACAAGTCGATCGAGTTCATCTCCGACCTGCGTCAGATCGATCCCGACAAGCCCTTCTACCTGCACCTCTGCTTCGGTGCGACCCATGCCCCGCACCACGTGCCCAAGGAGTACGCCGACCGCTACGCTGGCCGGTTCGACGACGGCTGGGACGCCTATCGCGAGCGGGTGTTCGCTCGCCAGAAGGAGCTCGGGATCCTTCCCGCCGATGCGCAGCTGTCTCGGCACGACCCCGACGTGCCCGAGTGGGATTCCCTGTCCCCTGAGGCACGCCGCCTGTCGGCACGGATGATGGAGGTGTTCGCGGGCTTCCTCAGTCACACGGACGAACACCTTGGTCGCCTGCTCGAATTCCTGCGAGCGCAGGGTGTCCTGGACAACACCATCGTGATGGTCGTCTCGGACAACGGCGCGAGCGCCGAGGGCGGCCCGACCGGCACGACCAATGAGGCGCAGTTCTTCAACAACGCGCAGGAGACCCTCGAGGAGAGCCTGGCGGTCATCGACCAGATCGGCGGCCCCGAGCACTTCAACCACTACCCCTGGGGCTGGACCTTCGCCGGCAACACGCCCTTCCGGCGTTGGAAGCGCGAGACCTATCGGGGCGGCTCCACCGACCCCTTCATCGTGTCGTGGCCCGCGGGCATCAAGGCCAGCGGCGAAGTGCGCAGCCAGTACGCCCACATCATCGACATGGTGCCGACGGTCCTCGACCTGCTCGGCGTGGAACCACCGCAGGCGATCCGGGGCGTGACCCAGGCGCCCATCGAGGGCGTCAGCTTCGCCCATGCGCTCGACGATGGCGCTGCCCCGAGCCGACATCACACGCAGTACTTCGAGATGCTCGGGCACCGCGCCATCTACAAGGATGGCTGGCGCGCCGTGTGCCCCTGGCCCGGTCCCTCGTTCGCCGAGGCCGGCAAGGGCTTCGGTGAGCCCATCTCGGCCGAGACGCTCTCGAAGCTCGACGCGACGGGCTGGGAGCTCTATCACGTCGATGAGGACCCCGCGGAGAACCACGACCTCGCGGCCGAGCGCCGGGACAAGCTCATCGAGATGATCGGGACCTGGTACGTGGAGGCCGGCAAGTACGGCGTCATGCCGGTCGACGGCAGCGGCCTGGCGCGGATGGTCGCGGAGAAGCCACTCGTTGCGTTGCCGCGTGACCAGTACCGCTACGTGCCGGGCACCCAGTCCATCCCCAACTTCGCCGCACCGCGCCTCCTCAACCGCCCGCACAGCATCACGGCCGCGGTCGAGATCCCAGAGGGTGGCGCCGAGGGCGTCCTCTTCTGCCAGGGAACGGCCGCCGGTGGCTATTCGCTCTACATCAAGGACGGTAGGCTCCACTACGTCCACAACTACGTCTCGCGCGAGCGGTTCACGGTCTCCTCACCTGAGCCGCTGACGGCCGGCCGCCACGAGCTGCGTTTCGAGTTCGAGCCTACGGGCCAACCTGACCTGCCGCACGGCCGGGGCGTGCCGGCACGACTCCAGCTCTACGTCGATGGTGGTCTCGTCGCCAGTACCGATGCTCCATACACGACGCCGTTCATGTTCAACCCGGGGGGCGTCAGCTGCGGCCACAATCCAGGCTCCCCAGTGACCCCCGAGTACACGAGTCCGTTCAAGTTCAGCGGTCGCATGGACGAGGTGATCGTCGACGTCAGTGGCGAGCTCATCGTCGACCAGGAGGCCGAGCTTCGCGCCCATCTGGCGCGGCAGTAGCCGTAGACATAGGAGAAGAAGGAGACCGCAATGACCGTGTGATCGCTCGGTCAGCTGGGACCGGTCGACTTCGTGATCGTCGAGTTCCCGGAGGGGCAGCAGAACTTCACGGGCGAGGGTGCGACAGGGCTGCTCAGGCGCCACGATGCCGGCACCATCCGGATCATGGACATCCTCATCCTCCCGAAGGGCGAGGACGGCACGGTCATGGCCGAGGAGCTGGGCGACCTCGACGAGCTCGGCGAGCTGCAGGCGCCTTGAAGCCGAGCTCGTGCAGACGCTCGCCGAGGAGGACGTCGAGCACGTCGCGGCCGCCATGGACCCAGGCAGCGTCGCGGGTGTGCTCGTCTACGAGAACCTGTGGGCGGCACCATTCGCCTCGGCCAAGCGCCGGGCCGGTGGCCAGCTCATCGCCAAACGGTCGCATCCCCATCCAGGCCATCTTCGCCGCCGTCGCAGCCGACGCTGCGCTCGTCGCAGAAGGAGTCTGCCATGCCGCTCGGACCAGCACATGCAGGATGGGGCGTCATCGGCGCCCCGGTGGCCCAGGCCGCGATCGTCGGTGCCGCCGTCACCCCGGGCAGGCGCCGCTTCTAGCCGTGGTCGTGCCGGCCGCGAGCCGGGACGGTCGTTCAGGGGATAGGTCGTTTGCGTCTCGCCCCTGGCTGGATAGGGACGACCCCAGCCGGGTGACTGGGCTGGGGCCCCATGCGGACGGCGAGGATGTTCACAGCACTGTGGGGTCAGGCTGCCCGGGCCCCGAAGCCAGCGGACACCATGGAGCCACAGCTGACGTGCCGAACATGGAGCTGCACAAGGGCGGCATGAACTCGCGAGGAAGGCGCTCAACGGGCCAATTCGCCGCCGCCGAGTCGCTCGCCTGAACCCAGCCAGTACGCCGCCTGCGCCGCGTTCACACAGCCCGTGCGCCGATACAGCCCCGACAGGTGCTGACGCGCCGTGGTCTCGCTGATGCCGAGCTCGTGGGCGGCGGCCGCGACGGAGCCGGCGCGGATGTACGCCCGCAGGACCTCGAGCTGGCGCCTGGTCGGAGACCGACGCGCCATCAGCCGACCTTCCGCAAGGCAGCAGGCCGCGCAAGGCGCGGCGCAGTGACGTTCTCGAGCACGAATCGAGGTCGGAACCGCAAGTGGGCCACCCTGGCGCGACCCCTCTCGCCCCGACCACCCTTCTGTGTCATTCCTACTCGTAGTGCGCCCACATCCGTAGGACCTTGACGATCCGTTCCTGCGGTAGGACCTGGTAGACCAGGCGGTGCTGGATGTTGATCCGTCGTGAGTAGGCGCCGGCGAGGTCGCCCACGAGCTTCTCGAAGGGCGGAGGACTCCGAAAGGGGTCATCGGCCAGTAGCTCGAGCAGGGCCTGCGCCCGGTCCCGGAGCCCTGCCGCGGCGAGTCGCCTCGCATCCTTCTGCGCCGCGCGCGTGTAGACGAGGCGCCAGCTCACCAGCCGGTCTCATCCTCGAGCTCGTCCGGCGGGGTGGCCATGCCCTCGAGGATGGACTCGCGCATGCCGGGGATCGAGACCAAGAAGAGCGTCTCCTGCAGGGCCTGCCAGTCAGCTTCACTCACGAGTACCGCGTTGCCGCGCTTGCCAGTGATCTGGATCGGCTCGTGTGTGTCCTGGACCTGGTCGACGAGGCGGTAGAGGTCCTTCCTCGCCTCGGTGGTGCTGACGGTTGCCATTGGGTTCCCTTCGCGTGCCTAGTACGTACGCCATAGCGTACGCAAGTCGATCCGCGCGGTCAAGCGTCGGACATCGATGACCTGCGCGACGAAGCCGACCGTAGTGAGCGTGGACGACGGCGTAGCGGTCGATGGCCACCATGGGGTAGGCCACATGGCTGCCCTGCGGCGCGATGGGGGCGGCTTCCCCGTAAGCCAGGAGCTGCAGGATCACCTCTGTCACCGCTCTCGAGCATCGCGTACTTCTCGCCGAGGAACGGATCGGTGGCCCTCGCGGTCGTGATCCAGAGCGTGAAGGGTTGCTCGCGCGCCAGCGTGCCGGTCGTGAGCGCGGTGTAGAGGGCGCCGTCGCGGTGGGCGTGGAGCTCGTCGATGATGTTGGCGCTGGGGTCGAGCCCCTGCTGGAGCGCGGCGTCGGCACTGAGGGCGCGCGCATGACCCCGCGGTGGCGGGGTCGACCTCGAGCGCCTCCCACCAGAACTCGCGCTGCCACGGCTCGAGCACGAAGGGTTGCCCCGACCAGCGCCCCTTCGTATGACGCACGAAGCGCTCGCAGAAGGCCGCGAAGCGCGGACCCCCGGTTCGCTCATCGGGGACCATCGCTCAGGCATCACCGACCACCCGGAGGCGCGGCGGGGGTCCGAGGACCGCGTCGATGTCAGGCGCCTCGGCGCCGGGTGTGACGCGCAGGCTCGCCCGGGCCGCGGGCGAGAGGCCGAGTTCGCGCGCGAGCAGCCGGATGGCATCGCGGTCGTCGCGCACGATCTGGTGCATCGGGTTGCGTACGAGCTCGCGGCCACGACTACCGGTCTGCCGGCGCCGGCCGTCGAGCGAGACGCCGCAGCCAACGCAGACGCGCCGTCTCGGCCGTCGGCCGATGGCGGTGCGGTGGGCCTCGCACCAGACTGCGGGGCGACCAGGGCCGGGTCCGTCCTTGAGCTCGACGCCACAGTGGCGGCAGTGGCGAGGTGGGGTGACCAGCGCCCGCAGCTGCGCCGTGGCCATCCGCGCCAGGGCCTCGAGGTCATCCATCACGACCAGCATCCCACCGGGCGACCGGGTTTCCGCATCAATACGGCCCAAATCGGCGAAACTCGGCCGCGCGTGCAACACGCTACGGGGTCGCGCGGGCGTCCATGTCGCAACACATGTGGGTACCGGAGGTCACCGCCGCCCACGGCCGGAACAGCCGCAGACCCGTGCTGGGATGCCGTTACCGGAACAGGCCGGAGACACGGATGCGTTGCCATAGGAGCGAATGTATCGCCCTGCGATAGCCGGATCGCTAGTGGTTGGCGGCTAGGTGTGGCGAGCCTCCCGGAGAAGCCTGCTGGCGCCTCACCGCGGGAACCAGCCGATCACGCTCAGTCGCAGGCACTTCAGTCACGTGGCGATCGACTTCGTGACGTCGGAGGCGTAGACGGTCATCCAGTGGGGGTGGAGTCGGTAGTAGACGACCTCCTTGTCCCAGTCGAAGGCGTCGCTGCCGTAGAACTCTTGGAAGTACGAGAGCAGGTCGGGCCAGTCCGCAGCCGGCTCGCCGTGTTCGGAGTTGAGGGTCTCCACCATGCCGTGCGTAAAGGCGCCCAAGTCGTCCCCACGCATGTGCGCGACGCTGGCGACGGGTCGCGCCGCGAGGTGGCGCGCCTTGGCGGCGCTGCGTGCCGTGCCGAAGTGCCACTTGCCATGCAGGAAGTGCCCGTCCACTCCACTGATCCGCGGCTCACCCTTCGCCGTGACGGTGGAGAGAGCCAGCGTACACATGCCGGTCAGGACCTGGGTCAGTTGTTCCGCTGTCAGAGTGCGTTCGGTGACGATGGAGCGGAGGTGGACGGTGGAACGGGCGAGGGAGGAGTCCAGTAGTGACTGGAGCTCGGCCATCTCCTGCGTCGTCTCATGCATCGAACGAGGATAGCCCCAGGCCATCCCACGATCAGGCTACGAACGCCTCGATCTGCCCCGACTCACCCCGTTCTCGACCGGCTAACGACTGACGTATTCCGATATAGGCATATGATGGCTACCATGGCACGAGCAGCGGTGGCGATGAAGCCGGCGATGGCGCCGACCACGATCCAGACGATGATTCCCATCGGATGCGTTCCTTTCGAGGGTGCGTGGTCCGTTCGGACCCACGTTCGATGTGGCCCGGCCCGGGCCGTGAGGAGACTATGTGCGGACGGGCGCCCAATGTCATGACGGTGCGTCATCCGGACCTGCCGGCGGCGACCGTCACGAGCGTCCCCGTGACGACCTCCTGCCCGGTCCAGACGAGCGGCGGCGAATCGTCAACCCAGTTGGCTCTCGACCGCTCGGCAGATCTCCTCGTCGGTGGCCCCGAGACGGCGTGCCTGGGCCACCAGGGAGATCGCCAGCTCGGCCAGGCGTCGTTCTCGCTCGACGTCGGACAGTGCGGGTGGGGCGTCGCTCACGGCGGTGCCACCGCCTCGCCGGGTGACGACGAGCCCCTCGCCCTCCAGGGCGGCATACGCGCGCATCACGGTTCCAGCGGCCACCCCGAGATCCGCTGCAAGTTGGCGGACCGTGGGCAAGCGCGTCTGCGGGGCCAATGTGCCGGACTGGATCACCGCGCTCAGCTGACGTCGCAGCTGCTCGTACGGTGGCGTCGGATCGTCCTGATCGAGTCGAAGCTCGACGGTCACGACTGGTCCCTCGAGCCGTTGCCCGGGACCAGGACGATGACCGCGAACCGCAGCGCGAGGGCGAGCGCGACGAATGCGACAGCAGCCAGTGCCCAGGAGCCCAGCCCGTAGGCGTCCGTGCACGCTTCCTTGCCGACGGCGAGCGCCGCCAGGTAGGCCAGACCAGCGAGGGTTGTTGCGACCGCCAGGCCGAGCGCGGCCACGATCCCCTCGACCGTCTGGCGGCGCAGGGCGTCGTCGACCCGGACGAGCTCCGGGTCGGCCCCGTTGCGCGGACGGCGCGTGGTCGCGACCACGCCGACCCAGGCCAGGGCCAGCACGGCCACGATGCCCGCCGCCATGCCCGCCGTGTAGTAGGCGCCGGGGAACGGCGTGGAGAGGTGCACTTGCGAGCGCTCGGACTGACTCTGCCCGTCCCACGACTGGGTCGTGCACGATTGGGTGAAGGCGCGCGCGAGCCCCGAGTCGTCCGGTGTGGCGACCGCCGTCGTCCAGGCGCCGACGACCGCCAGGACCAGCAG
This sequence comes from uncultured Chloroflexia bacterium, assembly GCA_963838115.1. GTDB lineage: Bacteria > Chloroflexota > Limnocylindria > Limnocylindrales > CSP1-4 > JAFMJV01. The sequence continues at coordinate 282,306 of CAWIPU010000002.1, read as the reverse complement.
ACCGCCCACCGCGGTCATGGCCAGGCGGCGCGGAAGGTAGTCGCCGACTTCGCGGCGCTCGAGCCCGGCGATGCCCGCCATGCGAGCCCGCGTGTAGGTGAGGCGCTGGCCGATCAGGACGGCAGCGATCACCGTTGCCCCGGCCGCGGCGGGTGACAGGAACAGCCATTGGCCGTACCGGCCGAGCCCCGCGACGATGAAGAACACGACCACACCCGCCACGATGCCGAGGTAGCGCGCCCTCAGCGTTGCGCGCCGCAAGGCGGCCAGGCCGGGGTAGTGGCCCTCGTCGAAGATAAGGGTTCGCGACCGGCGGACACCGAGGACGAAAGCGGCGATGACGAGGCCGCCCGCGACGAGGAGCGGGAAGCCGAAGAGCAATCCTGGGCCGAGAAGGTTAGACACGGGATAGGGACTCCTTGTATCACTTAGCTGACACAAGGATGGATGTTCGCGATATGTTGTGTCAAGTGGCTGGTACAAGTCGGAGCGCTATTCGTCCGTCCTCACCTCGCGGGGGAGATGACGGGTCGTCATGACGCGGCTCTGTATCGGAGAGCTCGACGGGGGCCGTGTGTCAGGCCGCGAGCGACAGCGAGGCGAGTCTGGCGTCACCGATCGCGAGTCGTCGAATAGCGCCGGCTACTTCGTCTTCAGTTCCACGGTCAGGGACGAGCCGTCGTCTCCGGTCAGAGCGACACGCCATCGGGTCGACTTGGTGTTCAGGGGCACTACGGCTTCGAGGCGCCGTCCGACCATCGCTTCGAGCAGCTCGTGGCGAGCGATGTCGCGCCAGGTGAAGAAGCGAGCGAGTTGTCGCTGCAGCTCTCCGACGTACGCCGGCGTCAGCCCGCACAGTCGCTCTGCGACGACCGTCCGCCGCGAGACCGTCGTGATGCCGCGTAGGTCGACGAAGGCTCGAGGCCATGGCCCCTCGAGCCCTGGTGCGATCGTCGACAGGTCGTCGATCGGCGGCAGGTAGAGCGATGGCACCGGATCATTGCGCTCGATCGCACTCCAGTTCACGCCCTGTTCGACATCGCCGCCAGTCCCGACGAGCGTCAGTTCAGCTCCAGAGATGATCGGGGCGACCGTCAAGCGACAGTCGAAGTGGTCCGCCGTCACATCATGGTTCTTCTGTCGGTCGATCTCGCACGAATGCGTCACGACGAGCGCGAACATCGTGTCGATCGCGATCTCGCGACCGTTGGGAAGCGGCGTGACGGCTGGCCGCGGGTACGCTGGGATGCGGCCGATCGGATCGAAGGCATCTCCAGGCGGCCCTTCACCGACCGCGCGCGTGCGAGCCAGCGACAGGAACGCGATATCGCCCGATGAGATGTCATCCGTCTCGTCGACGCGACGGTAGACGTCAGCCGCGTCGAACATCGATCGGCGGCATGCCGGCGAAGAACTCGTCCGGTGTCAGATCGGCGATCTCGTCGCGATCGCCCGGCTCGACCGGGGTCGGGTATCGCCGCTCGTCACGCGGCCACATGACATCGCGGACCGCAGCCGACAGACGCTCCGTCCTCGTCCGGCCAGTCTCTCCGGGGTAGACCGGGGTGTCATCCTCGAGGATGGCGGTCATCGGGACCGAGAGCGCCGTGGCGATGCGGCGGATCGTGCCGACCGAGACCTTGTCGATGGGTGTGGCGCCCGTGGCGATCGCCCGGATGGTCCTGGCCTGGAGCTGCGTACGGGCAGCGAGCGACGCGTACGTGATCTCACGTTCCTCGATGATGGTGCCGAGCGTCGTCATGTCGTGTCTCCTGCGTTGCGACGCATGTTGACATGCGTTCTGGCGCATTGTCAAGTCACGAGGCTGCCGACGTGAGCAGCGACATACCAACCGTCGCACAGGGATTCCTCGCGGACTTGACAGCGACCCGGGCTCTGCGGGTCCGTACTGAGCTCGCGCGCGGCCATCGTCACCCAGAGCGATCGGCCGCTCCGATCGGTCGACTCGACGACAACGCCAACGATGGGGGTCGCGGCCATCGCCAGCGTCGTGACCACCGGGGGCCGCGACAGCCCCGCAGGCGCGCCTCGAGGACGTACAGGTCATCAGCAGCTGTCACATGGTCGACGGGCATGTAGCCACGACCTCAAAACGCCGATGGGCGCCCGTGTACTACATCGGCGGTCCTGGTTCGGTCGACGGTCCGGGATCCTGAGGCTCCACCTGGCAGGACTCGGAGACCCACCAGGCGTACATACGCCACACGGTTCCTTGTGCCGTGCATCGGACCCCGGGCGCGAGTCCGGGATCTTCTGCCCATTGGCCCGGCCACGGACACGACCTCGCATGGCTTCGCGCTGCCGTAGCGACCTTGCCACAGTCGGCAACGGATCACGTGTGCCGGCTGCAAGCACCCGGACATCACGGTCCGCTCTGGAGCCACCGGCTTGACCTTCCGCCTCCGTAGAAGGGCCCTACGGCTCGAGCGGTGCGACGAGATGCCGAGTAATCCTTGTCAAGACGCAAGCATCGGTTATACGCGAAGCTCGATGCCATTCCCGGTGCCGCAGTGCCTTCTCGAAGATGGAGGATCCGCAACGATGGACTTGACGCAGCCAGAAACCGGCGCACGGACCACGTCGGCAGGTACCCGGATCGCGGGCATCCTGCTATTCGCGCTCGCCGCCCAGTTCATGATCGCGATCATGCTCGCGGCCTCCATCGCGCCCGGCTACGACTTCAACGCCGCTGCCATCAGCGACCTCGGCGTGATCACGGATACAGCGTTGCTGTTCAACGTCTCACTGCTCGCGGTCGGCGTGCTGAACATCATGGGCGGCTATCTCTGGTATCGATCCCATCGGAAGGCGTGGATACTGGCGCTGTTCGTCCTCGCGGGACTCGGTGCCATCGGGGCGGGGCTGTTCCCCCTCGACAGCGTCGGCCCCCACGGTCTGTTCGCGCTCCTCGCCTTCGTGGCCTTCAACCTAGAGGCGATCGCCGTGGCGGCGGTGGTGACGGGGCCGATAAGGGCACTCTCGGTGCTCGCGGGCGTGGTCGGGCTCGTGTTCGTCGTGCTCATGGCGTTCGGCGACTCTGGTGACGCTTCGGCCTTCGGCGCCATCGGCCACGGCGGCACCGAGAGGATGATCGTTTACCCGGTGATGGTGTTCATGCTTGCCTTGGGCGGGTACTTGATGGCAACCCACGACGACGCTGGGGGCCCGGATCGGCCGCCCGGATCAGCGCCCTCCAGGCCCTAGCGATGCCGTCGGGTGCCGGCGCCGCGCGCTCGTCGCCAAGTCCACGCGGCAGGATCGGGTCATCGGGCTCGCCGGCTCAGGGCGTCAGTAGTGGTAGCGTGCCTGGAGGATCACCAGGTCATCGCCGTCGACCAGATACACCAGCCGATGCTCGTCGGTGATGCGCCGAGACCATGCCCCCGACAGCAAGTGCCGCAACGGTTCCGGCTTGCCGATCCCGGAGATCGGGTCGCGCAAGGCCGCTTCGATCAGCCGGTTGACCCGCTTCAGCATCGCGCGGTCAGTCTCGAGCCAGAACGTGTAGTCCTCCCACCCATGGGGCGTGAAGACCAGCCTCAACGATCGAGCTCGTGCTCATCCCGCTGGCCAGAGAGCGCCTGCTGCAGGCTCTCGAGGAGGCGCCTCGCGTTCGCCGGCGCTCGAAGCAGGTGCGCTGTCGCCTCTAGCGAGTCGTAGTCGGCGCGGGAGATGAGGACGGCATCGCCCCGACGGGACGTGATCTCCACCGGCGTCCGGTCATCGTTGACCTGTTCGATCAGCGGGAACAGGTTCTTGCGTGCCTCGGACGCAGTGATGGCCATAGGTCCGTCCTCCGTGTGTGGTACGAGAAATGGTACCACCTCGTGCCGACGAATCGGAGCCGGAACGATGAGCGACCAGTCTGCGGGCCGGCCATGGACGGTACTTGCCGACGCCCGCAGCGAACCGGTTGATGAGGTAGGTTCCGCGGGGCGAAATCCTCTCGCCCCGACCAAATTGACGAAAGCGGCTCGCCCTCGCCAAGCGGTGTTCGCTCGTGACCACGACCACAAGGGTGTTGCATGCGACGAGCTAGCAGTCTGGGTAGTCTGATCTTGGCGGTAGCGACGACCGGTTCCGCCATAGCTGCTGCTGGTGCTGAAACCGACGCTATCGACGACACGTGGCTATCGATGGCACGGTCGCCGTTCGGTGCGCAGCACCCAGCCGCCGCCTGGACCGGCAATGCGCTGGTTGTCTTCGACCCCGAGTCAGCCCGTACCGCGAGCTACGATCCTGTCGAAGACGAGTGGGTCGAACTCGACCCAGCACCAGCGCCGTTCAGCCCATTCGACGCCTCCACCTGGACCGGCACCGAACTTATCGATCTTCCCGGATCGACTGTCCGGTGATCCGATGGCGATGGAGCCAGGTGCGAACACGTGGCGACCGCTGTCGCCGATGCCGTCGGACATCTACTTCGACCCCGAATTCGCCGTCTGGACCGGCGACAAGGTCGTGCTGGCCGGTGGCAGCCCACCACACGCTGCGACGTACGATCCCGTGGAAGACGCGTGGGCCTCGCTGCCCAGCCCGGGAGGCCGGTGGATCATCGGCCTGACGTGGACCGGCTCGCAGGTCCTTGCTGAGACGCAGGGTACGAGCGACGAGGAGCCGATCGTCGTTTCCTCCCTGGATCGCACGACTGGCGACTGGGCGGCTGCTGCGCCGGGGCCAGTCTCGCCGGCCGTCGGTGCCGGGCTTTGGGTCGATGGGGTCCTGGCGTACCTGCGAACGGACGACGAGATCGCCGGTCCCGAGTCAGACGCAGCGTACGACCCCGCTTCGGACGCATGGCGGCCACTCGCTCCGGCATGCGGGGTGTACACGATCGAGGCCGTCGCGGCTGGCTCGAGTATCGTCCTCGGATCGGGCCGCGCGGCCATGGATGTCGAGAGTGGCGCATGTGGCCGGTTCGAACGGCCCGCCGCCGGCATCTATGGCGGTGGAGTCAGGGTCTGGACGGGTGACGAGGTCATCTTCTGGTCAGGCATCAAGTCGCTGGACGGGAAGCCACAGCGACTTGGGACCCGCCTTACCCTGGGCGAGACTGTGATCAGCGATTAGGCGCTGACGAAGCCTGATCAGCGAGGAGCGGTCCGCGCCAGGCTTCGGGCGGCCCGGACCTGGCATCGGTGGCAACGCGGCCCCGCAGCGCCGGCAGCGATCCGGACCGATGAGGGCCACCAGCCGTCGACGTCGGTGGGGCGGAGGCCATCCGCGACGGCGACGGCCCAGCGTTCGGAGCGAGGCGTGCGCGGCTCATGTGACCGAGGTTCGCCGATATTGACCAGAATCGGGAAACTCGGCCGCGCGTGCAACACGCTACGGGGTCCCCGGGCGCCCATGTCAGCGCCCTGTGGGTAGCCCGGGTCAGCGCCGGGCTCAGCGCTGCCGCTGACCACTCGAGCTATCGGCGCGTCCACCCAGCATCGCAGGCGTGAACCGTCCTTCGCCATGGCCAGCGAGGGCGCTGCCCTCTGGCAACAACATGAAGCCGTGGCCGCCAGGGCCCGCCCAGTGCTCGGGTGTCATCACCACATCTCGACTGCCAGGTGGAGCGATGGTCCATCATGGGCGGGCGAGGGGGGCCTGGCAACGCCACATGTGGAGGAGGCTCGAATGCCGATAGATACCAAGTCAAAGCCGGCGTGGGTCGAGCTGGCGACCGACGACCCAGTCGGCATCGCGCGAGTTCTACAGCAAGCTGCTCGGCTGGGAGGTCGTGGTCTCGGACGATCCGCAGTACGGCGGCTACGCCATGGCGCGCCTGTCCGACGGCGAAGGCGATGTGGCCGGTATCACCGCCAAGATGATGCCGGAGGCGCCGACTGCCTGGAGCCTCTATATCGGCACCGATGACGCCGCAGCCTTGGGCGACGCAGTGCAGGCTGCCGGTGGCACGGTGATGGCGCCGGCCTTCGATGTGGGCGACATGGGCCGGATGGCGGTCTTCGCGGATCCGACCGGTGCGGTGATCTCGGCCTGGCAGGCAGCTGGGCCGCGCCGCTTCCGCACCGGCGATGACGGCACCATGGGCTGGGCCGAGCTCAATTCGCGTGGCATCGACAAGGCAGCGGATTTCTACGGCAAGATCTTCGGCTGGACCGCGGAGACCTCCCCCATGGGTGAGGGACAGCCCGACTACACCACCTTCAAGGTGGGTGACGAGGGCATCGTGGGCGGCCTGGAGATGATGCCGATGGTGCCCGCCGAGGTGCCGAGCTACTGGATGGTGTACTTCAACGTCCCCGACGTTGACGCCGCGTTCAAGAAGGCCATCGAGTTGGGCGCCACTGAAATGGTGGCTCCATCACCCATGCCAGGCGGGCGCTTCGCGATCGTGAACGATCCCCAGGGCGCCATGTTCGGGCTGCTGAAGACCGACCAGGGCTGACGAACCCCTCGGGAGGAGCTCGAATTCGCTGGCGAGCGAGCGTGTCCGACAAGCGCGTAACGTGCGGCGTGGTCCACGGGCGCCCAACTCCGCACACTGTGGGTACCCGTTGCGCGAACCGGTGGCCGTTCTCCGTCCGCTCGTAGCGGGTACGGCCGAGGCAACGCGCTCACCTCCTCCTCGACCGCTCGCTGCAGCAACTCGTAGGTCCGCTTCGGAGCCTATGCCGTCTCCGCTTCTTCCAGCGATCTCAGGACGCCACCCGGTGGTGTGCGGCGCGGTCGATTCGGTGCTGCCGCGTCAACCAGCTGGTGGGCCTGAGACTGGGTTGCTAGGGTTTGGGTGGAAGTGTCTCGACGCACCGGGTGCTGAGGGCGACCCATTTGGACAGCTGGTGACGTGTCGAGACGTCGGAGTTGTCGAGGCGGACCCAGCCTTGCAATGGCCGGCCCCGCATCACCGCAGGCTCCGCCGGCGTGGTGGACACGATCTCCGCTGAGTCGCGGGGATCGATTCGGACCATCAACCCGCCCTTGCCGGAGGCGACAAGCGCCATATGTCCCCGGACGAGGAAAGCAAGGCCTCCGAACATCTTGCGTTCGGTCACCCCTGGTGTGTTCGTGAGGAGTTGACGCAGACGTTGCGCAAGTGCTTCGTCATAGCCGATCTCGCGCGATCTCGTCGTTGCTGCTGGTCGTGCCCTGCGAGTCACAGAGGGGCTTGCGATGCTGCGATCCGGTCCTTGATCTCGGTTAGGACCTCGGGCCAGCGGCGCCAATCGAACACGAGCGTGCTGGCGACGATGAGACCGTCGTCAATCTTGAGGAACTCCGAGCACAGCACGGAGCCAACGTCGGTATCTGTGACGAGGTCGTACAACACCGCAGCTCGGTTCTCCTCGATCACGACGTTTCGAACCTCGGTGCATACAGTGATCGGGCGGAGGTTGCGGAAGCCCTGCACGAAGGCCTCTCGACCGTGGGCTTCGGATGCCACGGTGCCTCCGAACGTGGCGTCTGGGTGTACGAGTGCCGCCAGACGGTCGAAGTCGCCTTCGCTGATCGCCGCCGTGTAGTCGCTAACCAGGTCCTGAACTGCTGCCGTCATGGTGTCTCCTTCTGTGGATCGTAGTGGCCGACACTTGACTATTCTATAGTTGCATCACTGGAGGGAGTCAAGTTACGATGCACTCGATGCGTTCCTATCGGCAGTACTGCGGATTGGCTCGGGCCCTCGACGTCGTCGGCGAACGATGGACCCTGCTCATCGTCCGAGAACTCCTCGACGGTCCCGCTCGATTCAACCAACTCCTCGACGGGCTGCCTGGGATCGCCACCAATCTCCTCGCCACCCGCCTCCGAAGCCTCGCCGACTCGGGACTGCTACGCCACCTCGACGACGGCCGCTACCAACTCACGCCGTGGGGTGACGACCTCCGCGACACCATCTATGCGCTCGGTCGGTGGGCCGGACCACTCATGGCCGAACCAAGGGGCGACGACCACTTCCAAACTCACTGGCTCCACCACATGGTCATCGCACGCTTCGACGGCCACGACTCAGCCCGCCGTGACCTGACCGTCGAGCTCTCCACCGACGACCACGTGTTCACGCTCACCTCCGAGGCTGGTCGGGTGACGTTGGCCCCGGGTCGAGCGCCCGAGCCGGACGTCATCCTGACCGGGCCAACAGAACCCGCCGTCGCGCTGCTACTCGGCCGCATCCACAAGGCCGAAGCGATCCAACGTGGCGTCAGGATCCGAGGCTCAGCTCGAGCACTCAGCGGCCTCCGCCCCCGTGGGGAGCGACACATACACCGCCTCGACACGCACGATGGACGATCAGTCCCCCACCGCTGACGCCCATTCCAGTCAAACGCCCGCGCATCGCCCGGCCGGGCTCCGCGTGAGTCAGATTCCTTCGCGGCCGCGGGGAGCGGCGCCGATCCGCCAATACCCATGACCCGGTACGTCGCGTCCGTGGCTTCCCAGGCGACCGAATGGCCTGGCTCAAAGCCGGTCACGATCCCCTCCGCCTCACCCGGTATCCCGGCGATGCAATCGCGGATGGACAGTCGGGACCCGCGCCGCAGTGGACAGGGCGTCAGCAGGCGCAGCTCCTCATGCTCGGGGTTGGACGCGAGCCACCAGTCCTCGATGTCGACCAGCGACTCCCACACAGCGTGCAGGCAGTGGCCGGAGTACCGCACCAGAAACGACGGACCAAGGAACCGATTCAGCCACGGGGCGCGGGTTCAGCTTCGAGGAAAGCGTAAGCGACGTCACCCACGAGCGCCTGCGATCGGGAGAGGAAGAAGGCCACGCCACCGAACACCAGCGCGCCGATGATGATGCCGAGATTGACGCGTCGGTCGCGGTATATGCCCCACATGTAGAGGAGCATGACGATGGCCATGCCCGCGCCCATGAGCAGGGCCATGTAGATGCGTTCCTCGCTGATCCGGATGTGGTCGATGGAGAACACGTTCGTGTAGGTGAGCACATACATGACCACGACCGACGTCGCGATCATCGCGAGGAAGCGGACGTAGTACTTGAGCTTGGCGCCGGTCTCCTCGTCACCCTGTTCGTGCTGGCTTGTCTGGCTCATTCCCCACTCCTCTCGCCGGTCGTATCACATCTCCCATCAGCGTCCGAACTAAAGCCGGGACTTCGAAGACTCGCGATGGAGCCTGCGTCACAGATGGGCGTGACGCGTTCACGCCTCGGTGACCCGGCACCTTGCATCATCGGAAACTCGGGCTACAGACGCGACACCGGCCCGGCCCGGCCGTTGGCATGGCGACCATCGCCGCGCGACGCATCGATGGTCGTGATCGATCGCGCACGATCGCGCGTCGCGTGACGTCGGGCGGGGTCATCTGGGACATCGGGGGTCCTCATGCTTCGAGCGGGGGCCTACCTGGAGCGTCAGGCTGCGAGACACGGTCAGGCCGGCGCCGGCTCGGCGCTGCTCTCGGCATCCGGCTTCGCGATGTCGTCCGGCCGCAGCTCGACGCGGCGCAGGAGCTGGGCGTTCGCGGCCACGATGATGGTCGAGGCGCTCATGAGAACAGCCCCGACGGCCATGGGCATGACGAAGCCCCACGGCGCGAGCACTCCGGCCGCCAGCGGGATGGCCAGGACGTTGTAGGCCGTGGCCCAGACGAGGTTCTCGACCATCTTGCGGTAGGTCGCCCGGGAGAGCTCGATGGCACCCACGACGTCGCGCGGGTCGTCGCGCACGAGCACGATGCCCGCTGATTCGACCGCCACGTCCGTTCCCGCACCGATGGCGATGCCGACGTCGGCCTGCGCCAGCGCGGGCGCATCGTTGACGCCGTCCCCGACCATGGCCACGCGCTGGCCGCCTTCCTGGAAGCGAGCGACCGCGGCGGCCTTGTCCGCCGGCAACACCTGGGCGGCGACCTCGTCGATGCCCAGGTGTCGGGCGACCGCATCGGCCACGGCCTGGCTGTCGCCGGTGATCATGGCCACGCGTATGCCGGCGGCATGCAGTTCCTGCACCGCCTCGACCGACTCGGGCCGGATCTCATCTTCGACCGCGAGCGCGCCGACGACCCGGCCGTCGGCGACGACGTGCAGCACGGTGCGGCCATCCTCGGCCCACGCGCTCGTCTGTTCCGCGAGCGACGGGTCGACCTCCAGCCCGAGCTCCTCGAGCAGGCGCGGCCCCCCGACGTGGACCGTCCGGCCGTCCACGCTGGCCCGTGCGCCGCGGCCCGCGAGGGACTCGAAATCTTGGGCGATCGGGACCTGCACCGAGCGCTCCTCTGCGCCCGTGACGATGGCCCGTGCCAGCGGGTGCTCGGAGTCGGACTCGACCGAGGCGGCCAGCGCCAGGACCTCGTCCTCCGTCGTGCCATCGACCGCGACCACCGCCGACAGCGCCGGCTGGCCCTTCGTGAGCGTGCCGGTCTTGTCGAAGATGACCACGTCGAGTCGTCGCGCCTGCTCGAGCGCGACCTGGTCCTTCACGAGCAGGCCGTTGCGCGCGCCGAGGGAGGTGCTGATGGCGATCACCAGCGGGATGGCCAGGCCCAGGGCGTGGGGGCAGGCGATCACGAGCACGGTGGCGGTCCGCACGAAGGCCTCCGCCGGCTCGCCCACGACGAGCCAGACGAGGAGGGTGACGGCACCGGCCGCGAGGGCGATGTAGAAGAGGGCGGCTGCGGCCCGGTCGGCGAGGGCCTGGGCGCGCGACCCCGACGCCTGTGCTTGCTCGACGAGGCGCATGATGCCCGACAGCGCGGTCTGGTCCCCGGTGGCGGTGACCCGCACCCGCAGGCTGCCACCAGCGGCCACCGTCCCGGCCACGACCTCGTCGCCCTCGGTCTTCGTCACCGGTACGGACTCGCCGCTGATCATCGACTCGTCGACATCGGCGCTCCCCTCGACGACGACACCGTCCGCCGGCACCCTCGCCCCGGGACGCACGAGCACGACATCATCGAGGGCCAGGTCAGCCACGGAGACCTCTTCCGTGCCCGTGTCGGTGACCCGCTCGGCCGTGTCCGGCAGCAGCTCCGCGAGGGCCTTCAGCGCGCCCTGCGCCCCGGCGATCGAGCGCATCTCCATCCAGTGGCCCAGCAGCATGATGACGACCAGGGACGAGAGCTCCCACCAGATCTCCACCTCGAGGAGGCCGAGGGTGCCGATCCAGCTGATGACGAAGGCCACCACGATGGCCATCGAGATGAGCGTCATCATGCCCGGTCGTCGGTCCGCCAGCTCACCCTGGGCGCCGCGCACGAAGACGAGGCCGCCGTAGAGGAAGACGATCGTGCCCAGGATCGCGGGCAGGTACTCGGACCCTGGGAACGAGGGGGCGGTGTAGCCGAACCACGCCTCGATGTCCGGGCTCCAGATGAGTACCGGGATCGTCAGCAGGAACGAGAGCCAGAACTTGTCGCGGAACATGGCCACCGAGTGACCCTCGTGGCGGTCATGGCCGCCATGGTCGTCGTGGTCCTTGGCCGCGTGTTCCTCGTGCGGCCCGTGCTCGTCGGTCATGTCGTGGCTCATGGGGCCTAGCCTAGACCTTGAAGTCGACTCGAATGTCAACGGGTATCATCGGAACATGAAGATCGGCGATGTCGCACGCCAGACCGGGCTCCCCAGCACGACCATCCGCTACTACGAGGACATCGGCCTCGTGCCGCCACCAGCCCGTACATCGAACGGCTATCGCGACTACGGACCGGAAGCGGTCGAGCGCCTTCGCTTCGTCCGCGATGCGCAGGACAGCGGACTATCGCTCTCGGAGATCGCCTCGATCCTCGAGCTGCGCGGCCAGGGCGAGTCGACCTGCCATCACGTCATCGAGCTCATGGAGCAGCACCTCGCCGACGTGGATCGGCGCATCGAGCGCCTTCAGGCGAGTCGCGAAGTCTACGCCGGGCTCATCGCTCGGGCCAAGGGCCTGGACCCCGCCGACTGCACCGATCCCGATCGCTGTCAGACGATCGTGGCCAAAGCAGACCACGAGCACCACGCTGCGCACATGCCGCCCCACGCCTGGGCCGACGATGCCCACAGGGTCCCACGGCCGTCCTAGCGGCGACCCATCGCGACCGCTTCGCCCTTCGGCACGAGCGGAGGCGACAGCTACGACTCTGCGTCGGCATGGTCGGCGTCGTCGTCATGTGTCATCCGGTTCGTCCACATGCTCGTCAGCCTCTTTCGATCGGAGCGTTATCGGGTACGCGGAGGATGGCACGAAACGACGCCGGCCCTCGAAATATCGCCTCGCTGGCCGGCGTCGGTGAATGGGGCTCGTTACTCGGCGGGAAGGTTGCCGCTCACATCGGCGACCCACCAGATGTCGTTCACGCCGTGCCCGGTGGTCTCACCGGCCTCGCTATCGCCCTGCCAGTAGTAGAGCGGCCGCCCGTCGTAGGTCACCTGCGTCGAGCCGTCGGTGCGGGTCGTCAGTCCCAGCACGCCCGTGACACCATCACCCGCGGCGACGCTGTTGCCGGGAGGCACGGTGACCGGAGGCCAGGCGGTCAGGCAGTCGCCCTCGCAGGCGCTGACACCCGGCGTGGCGTCGGCGGCGAAGTCGTAGACCGTCAGGCCGTCTCGCCCGGTGAGGAATGTGCCCAGGTCCGAGGTCGCGGTCTGCAGCGTCAGCGCCGGCGGGTTCTCGGGCATCGAGCCGTCCTCGAGGGCGACGAACCAGACATCGTTCACACCCTGGCCGGTCGTCTGGCCGGGCTCGGTGTCGGCAGCCCAGTGGTAGAGCGGCCGGCCACGATAGGTGGCCTGCGTCGTGCCGTCCTCTCGGGGGAAGGATGCGAGGGTGCCGGTCACGCCTTCACCAGCGATGAGCCCCTGGCCTTCACCCACGAGCAGCGGTGGCCAGGCATCGAGGCAGCCCCCGACGCAGACGCTCTGGCCGGGCGTCACGTCGCGCGTGAAGTAGTACAGCGTCTTGCCCTCGGGGCCGACGAGGTAGGTGCCCAGGTCGTCGCTGGCCGTGCTGACGGTGATGGCCTCGTCCTGCGCGAGCACGCCCACCGGGGCAGCCGCAGCGACGAGGGCCATGGCGCCGGCGAGAACAAGCGCGCTGAGACGGTGTCGACCCTTGGGGATCGCGGTATCGGTCGAATGCATATCGGTCCTCCTAACCTTTCGGTGGTCAGCTAGACGTTGAACTTCGCCACGCCCCGGCAGACCTCGCCGCTGCGTGGGTTCTTGGCACGGGCCACGATCGTCTCGATGCCGGGGCCGTTGGCGGTCAGACGACGGACCTCGAACGAGCCACTGGGTGGCTGCGTCGGGCGCGAGCCCCGCCAGAAGACGTTGCCGTTGCGCTTGAGCTTCACGTTCCAGCGCTGGCCATTGCGGTTCTGGTCGACCTCGAACTCCACCTCGATGCGTCCGTTCTCCGGACTGAGCTTCAGTTTCCAGTCCGTGCTCGCGGTGCAACTGCCGCGACGGACGACGTCGCCGTCCTTGGCGCTCACGGTCATGGGCGCGGCGACGAGTGTCGTCGCCACCAGCACGCCGGTGATGAAGGCCGTCACGCGGCCGATCGAGACCCTCTTCATGTATTCCTCCTATCGCTTCCTGCGCTGGACCAGTCGCCTGCTGCGACCGGGTACCCGGCGATGGTGAGCCGCCACGATCGCTCGGGGAACGGGCCTGGGTCGCGAAACGCATCAGACCTTGGTCCGATGTGCCAGCGGCGACGGGCGCCTACCATGCCGCTGATGCCCGACAGCACCGAAGCCCGACTGCACGCAGCTATCGCGCCCGCGAAACCGCAGGCGCGACCGGCGCGTGGGCGGCTGAAACCATTCCACGTGCTCCGCTCGACCTCACTGGCGCAGCGGTTCCTGCTGGCCAACCTCGCCATCCTCCTGGTGGCGGGACTCGTCGTCGGCGTCTGGGTCGGCGACCAGCTGGAGCGCAGCATCGTCGACCGCACCGCATCGGTCACCGCGCTCTACGTGGAGTCGATCATCGAGCCCAGCGTCGCGTCGATGGCCGACGGCGGCGAGCTCACGCCCGAGGAGATCGCCACGCTCGATGCCCACCTCACGTCGAGTGCGCTGGTCGACCGCGTTCGCTCCATGCGCATCTGGGCCCCCGATGGGAGGATCGTCTACAGCCCCGACGCCGCCCTCATCGGAGAGCGGTTCCCCATCGACGACCACCTGGCGCGGGCGTGGGCCGGCGAGGTCGTCGGTGGCATGGATGACCTCAGTGGCGAGGAGAACGCGTGGGAGCGCGCGCGCTGGGATCGACTCCTGGAGATGTACCTGCCCGTCCGCGAGCGTGGCACCGAGCGCATCATCGCGGTGGCCGAGTTCTACCTGCCGCCGCGGGAGATCGACGATCAGGTCGCGGAGGCCAGGCTCATGACGTGGGCGCTGGTGACGCTCGCGATCGTCGTCGCGGGGCTCCTGCTCTGGCGGGTGGTGAAGCGCGGCAGCGACACGATCCAGCGCCAGGAGGTCGCGCTCTCGCAGCAGGTCTACGAGCTCACCGGCCTGCTCGACCAGAATGCCGAGCTCAGCCACCGGGTCCACCAGGCGGCGGAGCGCACGACCACGCTCAACGAGCGGTCGATGCGGCGGGTCAGCAGCGACCTGCACGACGGACCCGGCCAGATGCTCTCACTCGCGATGCTGCGCCTCGATGGCCTGCAGACGCGCGCCGCAGCCGGCGATCCGCCGAGCGCGGCAGAGATCGCCGAGGTGGAGGCCGTGCTCGAGGAGGCGATGAGCGATATGCGCAGCGTCGCGGCCGGTCTGCGCCTGCCCGAACTCGCACCGATGGACGCCGAGGCGGTCGCGTCCCGTGCCGTGCAGGACCACCAGCGCCGTAGCGGCACGCTGGTCCAGCTCACGGCCGAAGCCGCGCCCGCGGACGTGCCCCTGCCCGTCAAGATCGCGCTCTTTCGGGCGCTGCAGGAGGCGCTCTCGAACGCGACACGACATGGCCACAGCGAGCGCATCGAGGTCGAGCTCCGCGGCACCCGAGGTGATGGCCGGACCCCAGGCCTGTCGCTGGTCGTACAGGATGATGGTGCCGGGTTCGACCCGGTGACATTGGCTGACACCGAGGGCCTCGGCCTCGCGGGCATCCGTGAGCAAGCGGAAGTGCTGGGCGGCTGGTTCGAGGTCCACGCCTCACGCGGAGGCGGCACCGAGCTACGGGTGTGGTGGCCACTGCGGTACGGAGCGTCAGCTCGTGGGTGAGTCCATCCGGGTGGCGGTCGCCGACGACCATCCGATGTTCCGTGCTGGCGTCGTGATGTCGCTGCAGGGCGAGGAGGGTATCGACATCGTGGGCGACGCTGGTGACGCGGCCACGGCACTGGAACTCGCGCGCCGGGAGCTTCCCGATGTGATGCTGCTCGACATCGCGATGCCGGGTGGCGGGCACGACGCCGCCCGCTGGATCGCGGCAGCCTGCCCGGCGACGCGCATCGTCATGCTCACGGTGTCAGAGGACGAGGACGACCTGCTCGAGGCGATGAAGGCCGGCGCCTCCGGATACGTGCTCAAGGGTGCCGGGGCCTCCGAGCTGGCCGCGGTCATCCGCTCGGTCCACGCCGGAGAGGTCTATGTGGCCCCCGCCCTCGCGTGGGGCATGCTGCGCGAGCTGCGCACGCCGCACAGCTCGCCGTACGACGCGCTGACCGACCGCGAGCGAGAGGTCCTCGAGTTCGTGGCCGAAGGGCTCAGCAACCAGGAGGTCGGTGAGCGGCTGGGCCTCGCCGAGAAGACCATCAAGCACTACATGACCAACATCCTGGGCAAGCTGCAGGTCCGCAGTCGCGTCGAGGCCGCCCTGCTCGTCGCCCGAGAAGGCTCACCGCAGGCCAAGAGCGACCTCTGATGGCATCCGGTTCCCTCCGGGCGCGGACCCGATCCACGAGGCATCCATCCCGCGTCCAGGCGGTCGCGCGAAGATGCAGGCCGGGGTTGTGGTCTAATCCGCCGATGCATACGCCCTATCGACGTCTCCTTGGCGCCATGGTCCTGGCCGTGCTCGCCAGTCTCGCGGCCGCGACCATCGCACTGGGTCAGGACCGCGAGGAGGTCATCATCTCCAACACGCTCGAGCCGCAGCGGCTGGAGGTCTCGACCGGCACGGTCGTCACCTGGCGGAACGAGGACCGCGAGCGGCATCGTATGCGCTCCCGCCAGGGCCCCGTCGGGTTCGACTCGGGCAACCTCCAGCCCGGCGAGCGTTTCAGCACCACCTTCGTGGTCGCGGGCGAGTATCCCTACCTCGATGAGCGCAACGACGAGGACCCCGCCTACTTCGGCACCGTGCTCGTCATCGACGAGCAGCCGAACGGGGGTCCGCCTCCCATGGCAGCCACCGTCACGCTCATCGACGAGTCATATCAGCCTCCGGCCCTCGAGGTCGCCGTCGGCGCCACCGTGACGTGGGAGAACATCGACGGTGACGACGACCACACGGTGACCTCGACCGATGGTGCCTTCAACAGCGGGGTCCTACCCGCGGAATCCGCCTTCGAGTACTCCTTCGATGCGCCCGGGACCTATCCCTACTTCTGTGCCATCCATCCGGAGATGGAAGGCACCATCACCGTCGTGGGAGACGCTCCGGCTCCATCCGAGGGTGCCGTGGTCGAGTCGCCGGGCCCTGTGGAGTCCCCGGCCGTTGCCGGGTCCCCAGCGCCGATCGAGTCCGCCTTGCCGGGCGAGACGCCGGCCCCAGAGGAGTCCGCTCTCAGTGCCGTGCCGACGGTGGCGGCGCCAGCCGCGGTCTCGATCGTCGATCTCACCTTCGAACCTGGCAGCATCGAGGTCGAAGCCGGCGCGACGGTGACGTGGTCCAACGACGACAGCATCCCGCACACCGTGACCGCCCGCGACGAGGGCTTCAACTCCGGCGTGTTGATGGGCGGGGACTCGTTCAGCCAGACCTTCTCTGAGCCCGGCAGCTACGACTACTTCTGCGCAATCCATCCCTCCATGTCTGGGACGGTGGTGGTCCGAGACCCGGTGGCGGCGGACGACGTCGGAGATGCGGCCGGCGACCCAACCACGCTCGATGTGGCCGGGGTCACCGAAGTGTCCGTGGTGGATGTGGCCTTCGCGCCGGCAGACATCGAGGTCCCGGTCGGTACGACCGTGGATTGGACCAATGGGGACCCGTTCGCCCACACCGTGACCGCGCGCGACGGTGCCTTCGACTCGGGGACCTTGGACGGCGGCCAGACCTTCTCCCAGACGTTCGGGGAGCCCGGCACGTACGACTACTTCTGCGCCATCCATCCCTCCATGATGGGGACCGTCACGGTCACGCCCTGAGACCCGGTCCCGGGGCCGTCGCTCGCCGTGGATCCCGAGGGCACCTTGGGATGGGTGGTTCCCCGTCGATGGCTGGGCATTCAGGGTTTGCCGACCATCGCGTCGCCGCGGTCAAGCGCGACACCGCACGCCTGTACGGGAAGCCGAACAGAAAGACTGTGGCGCCCGTCACCCGGTATTCCGAACGCTTCCGAACACATGCTGTCGATCAAGAGCGATCGCGCATCGGGCCGCGGCCACGACCGGGCTACCATCGGCGCCGTGACGTCGCTCATCGAGGACCGGGTGTTCTCGGTCCATCCGTACCGGCTGCCCGATCCGCTCGAGGATGTGCAGCTCCGACGTTGCCGGTTCGAGACCTGTCAACAGCCGCTCCAGCGGACCGCGTTGGAGCGCCCGACCGTGCGACGCGTCTCGCTCGTCCGCTGTCACGTCTCGGCCTCCGACATCGGGGCCATCATCGCCGAGGACTGCACGATCGACACGATCTGGTTCCATCGCGGCAGCTGGGGACCGCAGATGATCACGGGCTGTGCCCTCCGGCACGTGACCATCCGCGGCAACGTCACCGGCGGCCTCGAGTTCCTTGCGGCTGGGCTGATCCAGCCCGCCTCCGAGCGGGGTGCGTTACTCGTGGCCAACGAGCGCTTCTACGCCGACGTGGACTGGGCCCTCGACATCTCGGACGCACGCTTCACCTCGGTCAGCTTCGTCCGCTCCGACATCCCCGCCCGGCTCATCCGGCGTGACCTCGCGACCCAGGTCGTCATCACCCGTCGAGCCATCCTCGATCGGGACTGGCAGGGACTACTGGGCTCGGTCGTATCGGGCACCGGGATGGGCGTCGCGATCGAACGCTTCCTCGAGCATGGGCGGGACGACACGGTGCTCGTGGCCGCCAAGCGAGGCAAACGCTTCGCGCAGGAGCTGGCCGTCCTCGACCGTCTGCGCGCCGAGGGCCTGGCCGAGCCGGACTGAACGCTCCGCTACTGCTGTCGGAAGGCGCCGTCGAGGATGTCGGGCGCACCGGAGGCCGACGCCGCGAAGTCCTCGCGCCGCCTCCCCGACGGGCCCCCGCGGACTTCCGGGGCTCCCCCGCGCGGGGGAAGGATCAGGCGCCGACCAGGACAGTCATTGGCTCGGCCTCGTCTGGCTCAGGGGACTCCGGCCTCGCTTCGAGCCTGCCCGGCGCGACCGCGACGGTCTCGAGCACGAGATAGCGGAACCCGAGGGCCGACATACACGCCCGCAGTGGCCTCGGCAGGTCCTCCAGCTCGGCAGGCGAGACGAACCTGGGCGCCGCGAGTTCATAGACCTGTTCATGCAGCCCGATCCGACAGTGTCCGGCGGCGAGCACGTTCTTGGCCCACTCGGACTGCGACCCGAGCGGTACGACGAAGCGGAAGCCGGTGGCAGTGGGCTCGGGGTGCACGGGGGTGAGACGGACGATACCCGAGCGGCGCCCGATGTGCTCGAGCGGACCGATCTCGGAGTGTTCGCCACCGGCGAGGCCACGCTCCAGGAGCCTGGGGTTGACCGCGCGGTTGACGAATGCCGACCCGATGCGTGGATCGCGCCTCCACGCGACGAGTCCGGCGGCGAGGGCTATCCCCACGGCCGCAGTGAACACGATGATCTTGCGCATGGCGTCTCCTTCGTCACGATGGTGGTCCGTCACCTATCCCGTAGGGAACAGCCCTTCAGCCGGAGATGGAGGGCGACTGGTCACATCTCGTCTCCGCCTCGGCGTGTCGCCGCCTGATGTCCCCGGGTGACAGCGAGCCGATCTCCCGGCATCGGCCGGCGCGTCGCCAACATGCCGAGTCCGATAGGGGACCAAAGTACGGACGGCCTCTCGCGACGTGCCGGACGGCACGATGCGCACGGGGCGCGCCGACGTATCACTGCCGGCATGGAGGGCCTCTGGCTTCGTGAATCCGGACCACCCGATGCGGTCAGCATCGTCTTCCTCCATGGGGTCGGAAACACCGGTGCCATGTGGCAGCGCCACATGGATGCATTGCCGACGTACCACTGCCTGGCGCCCGATCTACCCGGACATGGACGTAGTTCCGCGATGCGCTGGTCGGGTCGGGCCGAGACGGCCGACCTGGTCGGTCGGATCATCGAGCGCCTGCCCGCAGGCCGAGCCCACGTCGTGGGACTTTCCCTCGGCGGTTCCATCGCCCTCGAGCTGTTGGAGCAGCGGTCCGCTCTCCTTGACCACTGCGTCGTCGACGGGTGTGCAGCTGTAGGTTCACCGCTCGCACCGTTCATGAAGCTCGGGGTGAGTCTGGTCTCCCCGTTCATCCGGCGCCCCTTCGTCGGCAAGCTCGTGGCGCGGGGCCTGGGCATCACGGATCCGACCGACACGGCTGATCTGGTCGAGCAGCTCGGTCAGGCCGATACACGTTCGTTCCGTCGCGCCTTCTCCGATGCGCAGGAGGTGCGGATCGGCGACGCACTGGCTCATGTGGCGGTCCCGACCCTGCTGGTGGCCGGGGAGAAGGAGCTGGCACATGTCCGGCGGTCCAACCGGCAGCTGGCTGAGCTCATGCCCAATGCCGCGAGTCTGATGATGCCGTCGGCCGGACACGGGTGGTTGGGTGTGGCGCCCGATATCCACGTCGCCATGGTGCGAGCTTGGGTCGAGGACCGAGCACTCCCATCCGAACTGCGGCCCGATCGACCCGCATAGGAGGCCGAGCCAGCAACCTGGGCCTGCGCCGAGTCCACCAGGTGAGGCGAAACAAGGAGGAAGAGATGCTCCATCTCGTCGTCGGAGGCTTCATCATCGTCCACGGGATCATCACGACCATGATCGGAGTCGGCGGCGTCACCTCACCCGACAGCCCCAGCATGCGGCTTCCGTCCTGGTTCGATTGGTGGCCTGGGCCGTTCGGGCGCTCCTGGCTCTTGGACGCACTCGATCTGGGAACCGCTTGGACGGTCCTGGGCGGTCTCCTGTGGGTCGCCTCCGGGGTTCTCATCATCGCAGCCGGCTTGGGCTACCTCGACGTCCCCGTTGTCCAGGATGTGTGGGCCTTGTTCGCGCTGTTGGGTGGAGCGCTCGGTCTCATCGCCGTCGTACTCTTCTTCCATCCCCTCTACGTGGCTGCGATGGTGATCAACCTCGTTCTGGTGATCTGGGCATGGGATCGACTGGCCGCGACGGCCTGACCCGGCCGCAGCCCCCTTGAGGGGTTCCGTCGCTGGGGGGACGATCGTGGTGATGACGTCAGCGCCCCGCAGCTTGCTCGGAGACCTCCATTCGCCCCAGGTCGTCTGGGTCGCGAGCTTCTCCCAGCACGCCTCGACACTCGGGCAATCGGGAAGCGGTTCGGTGACGGTGACCGTCCAATCCACGTCGGCTGGCGCCGCTGTCGTCGCACCTGGCACCCGTGGCTCTCCCTTCGCTCAGACCTTCGAGGACTACTAGTGGATGCCTAGCTTGCCATAGCTCCCGACCTCTCTGGCCATCACCGGCCAAGGTGGGTGCCGAGCTCATGCGCCGCAGCCGCGACGGAGCCGGCCCGATCTATGCCCGCAGGACCTCGAGCTGCCGCCGCGTGGGCCGCTGGTTGGCCATCAGCCGCCACGGAGATCGTGGCCAGCTCGGCCGAGAGGCTCTGCGGCCGCCGTAAGATGGATTACGCCGCGGAAACCGCGGGCCAGGCGCTGGAGACCCAGGCCGAAGTCATGGGCATGGACCCGGCCGGCCCGGATGACTATGACGAGGCTGACGAGGTCGTTGGCATGCCCGACGAGTCCGAGATCGCGGCCGCCGCCTGACGTTCGCTTCTCCCCACCCGGGCGGCCGGTGCCGTGCTCCCCTCCGGCATCGGTCGCCCCGGCCCTTCGAGTTTCGCGTCTCCTTGGTCGTCCTCGCCCGGGTCGGGCCGTCCATTCGCTCGGATCCGTCTCGACGCCTGCCCTCCGACCGCGCAGACTGCCTGCGCAGCAGCCAGAGCGAGCCACAGCACAGGAAGGATGTGACCCATGGACCATGCACCGATCACGGATCCGGCCCTGCCGAAGGCCATAGGAGCGTACTCGCAGGTCGTCCGGGCCGGTGATTTCCTGTTCGTGGCCGGCCAGCCAGGTATCGACCCTGCGACAGGCGAAGCGGCCGAGGGCGGCTTCGAGGCAGAAGTGCGCCAGGCCTTCGCGAACCTGAAGGCAGTTCTCGAGATCGCGGGCAGCGGGCTCGAGCATGTGGTCAAGACGACGACATTCGTCACACACGTCGGGGATGTCATGACCGCTGGTCGGCTCTATGCCGAGTACTTCCCGAAGGATCCACCAGCACGCTCGACGCCGATCGTCGGGCTGCCGAGAGACCTGCTCTTCTCGATCGAGGCTATCGCCGTCGTTCCCTGATCGCCGAGGGCCAATCGATCGCCACGTGGGAAACGGTCACGAGCATCTCATCGGCTCCCTGAGGGCCCACCCTCCAGGGCGCAGCACGACGTCACTCCGCGCGCTCCAGCGCCGGGAGCTCTGGCGACTCGACCCGTAGCACGCACGGGCGGAGGTTGCCGCCCCTGGACGGTCGTGAGCGTGCCCGGCTTCACGACTAGCGAGCGCCTCGAGGCTCCCACGGTGCAGTTCCGCAGCGAGGGCCACATCACGCCCGTCACGGCCTGCCACGAGCGCCTGCTGCCGTTCACCCACGGGTGACCAGGTCTCGGTCGACGAGCTCGAGGTGATGGGCGCCGAACCCGACTGCTCCCAGCGCGAGCGGCGCATCGACGCCGCACTCGCCGCGGTGTTGCTCAGCGTCGACACGATGGTCGGTGGCCTGCCGGGCGACCGCCTTACGATCAGCGGGCCGCTCGGCTCGGCCTCGTGCAGCCGGCCACACACGGGCGCCCTCTCGCGCCCGTGGGCCGATATGGGCTCAGGTCCGCGGACTCAGCGCAGTCCAGTGCGTGCCGAGGCCGCGTCGTTCGCGGTATTCGGATCGGCGATGCTCGCGGCGACGGTGGCCTTCACCGTGACCGAAGCGCCGTTCCGTCGCTTCGTACAGGTGACGACGTAGTCGTCCGCGCGGCTCGTCCCGGCACCCAGGGAGCTCTCCGTCTGCTTGCCCGTCCAGTCGGGCGCCGTGCATGTCGCGCGCCGGCTGCTGTAGGCCAGGTCCAGCACGTAGCCGCTCGCATCAGGCCCCAGGTTCCTGACCCGGACCGTGAAGGTCAGCGGGCCGGACCTGGCCTTCTTGGGCCCCACTACGGCCACCGACAGATCGGCCCGCGCGACGGGCGCAGGGGGATCGGGCGGGTCGACCGGCGCCTCGAGCTTCTCGCAGTTGACCATAGTGCCGCTACCAAGGCCCTGATCGCAGGTATCGAAGCCCAGGCCGCCGTCGATGGCGTCGTCACCGGGGCCGCCCTTGATGACGTCGTTCCCGGCGTTGCCGCGCAAGACGTCGGGCCCGGCGGCACCGACGAGCACGTCAGCGCCGGTCCCGGCGACCACCGTGTCCCGGCCGCCCCCGGCGCGCACGACGTCGGCTCCGCTACCGGCGCAGATGAGGTCGTTGCCGCCGCCGGCGATGATGGTGTCGTTCCCGCCCTTGGCCACGATGACGTCGGCGCGCTTGGTCCCGCGGATGACCTCGGACTTCTTGGTGCCGACGACGGTGGCCGTCTTGCCCAGGCACTTGGGTGTGGCTGCTGCCGCGACCCCCGGGGATGCGACGGCCAGACCGGCGAGGGCCACGACCACCGTCATGGAGGCGGCGAGGGATCGAGTGCGAAGCGACGAGCGACGATCAGGCATGGAGGGGCGTTCCTTCCGGTGGGTCGATGAGGATGATCTGATCGCTCGGTACCGTGAGCATGGCAGGACCCATGTCAGGTGGGCCCCCGTACGACGGTACGGAGCGACCATCCGCTCGTACTACGCTCGACCTCGGGATGCGCCGGAGTGGTGGCCGGCGGCTCGGCACGACCACGTCGTCGGGCATCCGGACACGGAACGGCCGGTTCCGTAGCGCGGTCCGTAGCGACCCGGCTGACCCCTGCAGGTCGGACGTGCAGCATCTCTCCCCAGGGTAGGCCCCCCTGCTGGGACGGGCGGGCCTACCGTCCAGACGTCATTTCCGGAACGCGGGGCTCCCGACCACTACCGGATCCGACTGCGCCTCATGCGCGATCGGCATCGCTCGCTGCACACGACGGTCTGACGGCGTCGGCCATCGAGCGGGACGCCGCAGCCCGGACACACCCGTCCGGCGGGCCGGCCGCCGACAGCGGTGCGGTGGGCCTCGCACCAGACCAGAGGGCGACCCGGGACGGGGCGACCCGGGACGGGCCGGCCCTCCAGCTCGATGCCCCATGCGCGGCAGTGGCGGCGCGGGATGACCAGCACCGCCGGTAGCTGCGCCGTGCCCATCCGGGCCAGGGCTTCGAGGTCATCCACCACGACCATCATCCATCGGGCGACCGGGTTTCCGCATCAACACGACCAGAATGGCGAAACTCGGCCGCGCGTGCAACACGCTACGGGGTCCCCGGGCGCCCACGTCAACGCCCTTGGGGTACCCCGGGTCAGCGCCCGCCTCACCGCCGCCGCTGACTCAGCCGTCCAGACCCGCTCTACCCGGCTCGCCCGAGACCGGCTCAGGCAATAGGACCAGCCGGTGCAGCGGGTCGCGCACGCGCAGGTTCTCCCAGCGGACGTCCGCGGCCACCGGGATCCTGTCTGTCGAACCTGGCGGACAGAGGCCCGCGGCGGCCGGCGAAGGCAAGAGCTGCAGGACCGTCGTGCCGGTCCCGTCTGCGCCGACCGAGACGTCCGACCAGCCCAGCGCTGATCCGGCGGTCACCGTCCTCGTGGTCGCGTCACTCGCGCCCGCCGCGGGACCGCACTGCCAGATGATCCGAGACTCTCCCTCCGCCACCAGCGTGAGGGCAGTCCCGGGCTGAAGTCCGCTCACGGTGGCCTCGATCGCGAGTGTGCGTTCTGCTCCGATGGACGGTGGGCTGGCGTCCAGACGGACCTCGCCTCGTCGCACCGCCGGCCAGCCTCGTCGGATCGGCGTGCGGGGCGGACCGGGATCGACATCGACTCGGCCGACCCAGGCAGTCCCGTCGCGGTCTGCCACCGCGATCCACCCCGAGCGGATCCGCTCGCGCCGGCCATCACGCAACTGCAGGTCCTCCCAGTCTGCCAGCCGGACGCGGTACCACCAGTAGCCCGACCCGGCGACCGGTCCTTCGAGCACCTTGAGCACGTATCGCTGCGACAGAAGCGGCTCATATCGGGCGGAGTCCTCGCCGACCCACGGTCGAGAGCGCACGCGAAGGCGGTCGACCGCGGATTGGATGAAGGCACCTCGTTCGAACGACGGCCGGAACGTCCCCCAGGCCGGCATCGAGGCATCGCCGGAGGTCGTCACGCGCCGCCATCCACCATCACGCGAGGCGACGTAGACATCCTGTCCCTGCTCATCCTCTGCGGCGAAGGCGAGCCAGGCACCATCGGGCGAAGGGCTCAGGCCGGGAATGACGGCGAGCCCTGCGGTCAGCGATCGGACCGAGCCATCGTCGAGCTCGATGACGTAGAGGTCGCCCGTCCCGGACCCGGACCGGTCGGCGACCACGGCCAGCCCATCCCGCGGGAGCCATCGCATCGCCACGATCGGGCTCGCGATGGTGGCGAGGACATCCGCAGCGCCCGTGAGGACCGACGTGGCCGTGATCGTCGTGCGCGTACCATCCCAGGATGCGACAGCGACCAGGCGGCCATCCGGCGACCACGCCCCGAGCTCTCCTTCGCCCACCTTCCGCCGGTCCGTGCCATCGGGTCGGAGGGTAGAGAGCGACGGGACCTCGCTGCGGTCGACGACCAGCAGCCGGTCGCCGGTGGGGGACCACTCGGGGCGGCCGCCCGGCAGCTGCGTCGTGGGCCCGACGTTCTCCTCGCTGGTACGAGGGTGGAAGTCGGAGAGGTCGGCCACCCAGGCACCACCGCCAGCACGGCTGAAGGCGATGGCATCGCCTGTGGGCGACCAGCGTGGTTGCGAAGCGCCCTCGATGAGTGTCGTGTGCCACCATGACCCGAGTTCATCGAGGCAGATCGAGCTGGGCGGGCCGTCCTCGGACGGTGGCATGCAGCCGAACGCGAGTACGTCTCCGCCGGCGAACGTCAGTGGCGACCAGCGGGGTGTCGTCCCCTCGGCCATTGTCGAGTCGCCCGATCCGTCGGCGGCGACCACGTGGATGCGCGCTTCATCGCCTTCCGCACCGACGACGTAGGCGATGCGTGCGCCGGCCGGCATGGTGACCGTGTCCGAGAGCGAGGCAGCGTCCGGGCTTGGCAAGTCGATCAGTGGAGCCGAGGCTTGTGTCGCATCGGGGGCCGCACTCGAGGGCGAAGCCGCGGAGGCAGGGGTCGCCAACAGGACGGAGAGCACCAACACGAGGCAGGGCCAAGCGTGCCGGGAGGACCCCTGCGATCCCCGGCGACCGGGGCAAGCCCTTTTCTGCGCGGCCTTTGCCATGGCGACCGTAAGTATGCGGCACGAGCGCAAGGGATGCGAGCCCCGCGCCAGCGTCTCGGGCGCGGACATCGGTCGATTCCCAGGTTCCGGGCCTGCGTCGGGATCGCATGGGCGGCTTCTCGTCCGCGCCCGATGTCGCTCGCGACCGCCGATCTGCGTCCGGCAGATCGCCGGTGTCGCGGCCGTCGCGCCCGCGGTGATGATGCTCATGGACGACCAGGCCGGCATCGGTCACCATGGGCGTGCCGCCGATCATCACCGGCCCCGTCGCCGGCTCGGACCGAGGGCCTCGACACCTTCCCCCTCCGCTACGCCTCTGGCCGCGGCCTGACCGCAGCCGACGAGGCGCAGCAACGTCACCGTCCTCGGCTCGGACATCGCGCGCAAGTTCGACAAGCCCGTCGGCGACACCATCACGCTACAAGGGCGATTCGCTTCTACGGTCGTCGGCGTCCTCGAGCCAACCCTGACCGCACCCGACCAGGCAGCGATGGTCCCGCTTCGCGGCCGCCCAGCGGCTGTTCGTCCACACGCTCCCGCCCATGTTCCAGTCCATCCATCACGGCAGCCGACCTGGCCACGTCGATGGTCGTCTACCTCGAGCCCGGCGTCGACGTCGGAGGCGTCGCCGAGCGCATCGAGAGCGCAGATCCCGAACGTGACGACGATGACCGGCACGGACTTCGACCAGCAGATCGGCTCGGCCACCTCGCATCCTCAACGCCATCCTCGTCGGTATCGCGCTCATCAGCCTCGTCGTCGGCGGCCTGTCGGTCATCAACACGATGGCCATGTCGATCGCCGAGCGCACGCGCGAGATAGGCATTAAGCGAGCCATCGGCGGCAGTCGCTCCCGCATCGTGCGCGAGCTCGTGACCGAGTCGGCCCTCATCGGCTTCATCGGCGGCGTCGATCGGCCTGGCCCTCGGGCGTCGCTGGTCGTGCGTGCTCGCGCAACGAGGCCGGACGTCGTCGGGCACGGTGCTCTTCGAGCTGACGCTCATGCACCGCCATCACCGCCGTCGCCTTCGGCGACCATCCTGGGCGCCCTCGCCGGCTTCGTGCCCGCACTCCACGCCGCGCGGCTCGATCCCGTCACGGCGCTTCGCTACGAATGACCGCGACGCATCGAGAGGACCGACGATGCCACTCCTCGAAGGTCACGAACCTGCGCAAGACCTATCGGCTGGGCCGAGCACAACCTTGTCGCGGCGCTGCGCGGCGTGGATGTCGCCATCGACTGCGGGCGAGATGGTCGCCATCATCGGGCCATCCGGCTCCGGCAAGTCCACGCTCATGCACATCCTCGGGCTGCTGCACGCGCCCGATCTGGACGATGGCCCACGGCCCCAGCTGATGTTCGGCGGCCGGGACATGGTCGCACTTGGTGAGTCGCGAGCGGACCCGGATCCGGGCACGCGAGATGGGCTTCGTCTTCCAGGACTTCAACCTCGTGCCGACGCTCACGTCGCTGCGAGAACGTGCATGCTCGGCGTGCGACTACGCCGGGCACCGACGGTGAGCGCGGCGCGCCAGGACTCGCTCGCGGGCACTCGAGCTCGTAGGCCTGGCCGACCGAGCCGGCCACCGGCCATCCGAGCTCTCGGGTGGCGAGCAGCAGCGCGTCGCCATCGCCCGGGCCTTGGTCAACAAACCGGGTCTGGTCCTCGCCGATGAGCCGACCGGCAATCTCGATACGGAACGATCAGTCGAGGTGCTCGCCATCCTGCGCCGGCTCAATACCCAGCGAGGGCAGACCTTCGTGTTGGTCACGCACGACCCGGAAGTGGGCGATGCCTGCGACCGTATCGTGCGCATGCGAGACGGCCGCGTCCGGGAGGGGTCGTCGTCCGCCGCCGTCCCGGCACTGGTCGCCACGCTGGAGCCTGTGCTCGTGACCTAGCCGGACATCGAAGCGCCCGAAACCGTTGGTGGAAGTAGCTCAGGGTCGTCCGTGATCGCCGGAGATGACCGGCGTTGGCAGCGCCCGCTGCCGCCTCCGTCCAGGATGGCCTCTGGTATGACTGTGACTTCGAGCAGGAGCAGCACCTACTCGAGCGCGAGGGGACATAAAGGCCGCGAAGCGCCCCTCGGGGACGCGACAGCGCAAGCGATCGGCTGAGGGCCATCCGCCCGGCCTTCCCTGCGTGACCAAAATGGCGAACTCGGCCGCGCGTGTGAGTGCCTACGGGGTCCCCGGGCGCCCAAGTCAGTGCCCTTTGGGTACCCCGGGTCAGCGCCCGGGTCAACGCAGTCGCTGGCTCAGTTCCTGTTCGCCTCGCCGCGCACACGGGGTTCCGACATGGGCTGGGCGCCGATGGCATGCGTGTTCGCGGCTGCCGACTCCGGACTGAAGAAGTCGATAGCCGAAATGCCATCGCGACCGACGACCAGGACCTGGATAGCGAAGAGGGTCTCAGGCCCGGGCCCTGCGAGCCAGGTCTGGAAGGCAGGCTGGGCGTTGTACGACGCCGCTCGCAGCTGGAACTCGCCTCGCGACCAGATCCACGTCCTGAGGAACTCGAGCACGTCGTCCCGACCGTGATACCAGGACGGGGACGGTGGCATCGCGATGCGGACATCCGTTCGCAGCGTCTCCACCAGGCCATCGATATCGCTGCGCCGCCAGGCGTCCACGTAGGCCGCGAGCATCCTGCGGACGCCGGGATCCTCCGGGTCGGATCCCGGGAACGCGTCGACGCCTGCGGGGTGATAGGTCTCCCGGAGCCGCTGCCGCGCGCGATGCAGCGCAGAGCTGGCGGCGGGCTCGGACAGTCCGAGCGTTTCCGCGGTCTCGGCCGTGCTCCAGGCGAGCACGTCCCGCAGGATCAGCACCGCGCGCTGGCCAGGTGTCAGCGATTGGAGCGCAGCGATGAAGGCGAGTTTCACGCTCTCGGTCTGCGAGTAGGCGGCAGCCGGGTCCAGGTCCGTCCTCAGTGCCTCTGTCGGGAGGGGCTCGAGCCAGCTGATCTCCGTGACCGGGGCCTTCGGAGGTTGCGTCGGGATCGCGGGCCTGGCCATCGAAGTCGGCATCAGCCTCCGCGTCCGGCTACGTACCAGATCTAGGCAAACACGGGTCGCGATGCGATAGAGCCAGGTCTTGAGCGAGGCATCGCCGCGGAACCCATCCTGCTTGCGCCAGGCCCGAAGCAGCGCCTCCTGGGTCGCATCCTCGGCGTCGTGGAACGAACCCAGCATCCGGTAGCAGTGCGCGAGCAACCCTGCGCGATGCTCCTCGAACTGGGTCGCCAGGTCATTCGTTTGCATGGGCTCCGCCGCAGCCATTCGGTTTCCTCGTTGCGGGTCTTCCAACGCGGCGCGAACGGTTCTGACTCGATCGATCGTCTACATCGATGACCATGAACCCTACTCGGAGTACACCATGACCACCGCCAACCCTGTGGGCCCTGCCATCGAGCCAGAACGACCACGCACCCGCTTCGCGCTTGGCCTGCTCGCCGTCGTCGGTGCGTCCGCGTACGTCGGCGTCCTCCTCACCATCGGCCTGTCGCTCGGCATCTACTGGCGCGGCCTCGAGCCACAGGCATACGCCGAGTGGTTCACGGACAACTTCATCCTCCTGCTGCCTTCGGTGATGCTGATGCTCGGACCAGCCCTGGTCGGGGTCATCGGCTCGCTCTGGCTCGCACGAGGCGATCGCGTGTCGCGTCGACTCTGGGCGCTGGCGCTGGCAGGGCTCGTGCTCTCCAGTCTGGTGACCGCGCTCTACCATCTTCCGGCGAACTTCCGGATCTGGTCCGGCGACCTCACTTCCCCAGAACTGGTCAGCGAGCTCGATGCCTGGCTCGTTTGGCACGTGGTCCGCTGGCTCTTCGGGCTGCTCGGTGCCGTCGCTGCGTTCTGGGCGGTCGCGACGTGGGATCGGTCGCGTCCTCGCTAGACACCCCAGGCCCGAAACGGTCAAACGGCGGGCGCCTCGATACGTGCGCCCATGTCGACGCACTGCTGGCACCCTGGGTCAGCGCCCGGGTCGACGCCGGACGTCGGCTCAGGCCTCGCAGCAGCGGCTCGAGCAGAGCACGCTAGGGTGCGCCGGGTCCGAATCATCCTCCTGCGAGTTCGGCCATGCGAGCGAGGCCGCCTTTGGTGGCGTCGGCCAGGCCTGCCACCGCAGCCTCTACCGCCGGATCTCCCCCTTGCGATGCATCGATGCGCGCCGGGTTGAGGGTGCACGCGTTGGCCCAGGTGGCGATGTCCGGCTCGCCGCCGTAGGTGCGTGCTGCGATGGTGCCGCGCACCTGCATGCCCGCCCAGTCGGATAGCGTGTTGGGAAGATTGTTGGGTGGGCAGAGCCGATTGCGCTCGCGGTCGTCATCGCGGGTCGCCTCCACATAGCCGGCCAGGGCCGCGCAGAAGCACGGGAACCCGGCCCGGATCATCTGCAGTCGGATCTTGTCCGTACTCCAGATGGGGACGAGTGGCGGGTACTGCAATCCCGACGCAGCGCAGTGCACGATGATCGAGCCCGGTGGCAACGGGACCGATCCCTCGTCGAGGACGATCTCATGGCTCGCCACGTGCTTGATGTGGCCCAGTCGAACGACGTTCTCGACGGTTCGGAGCAATTCGAGCTCCCAGGTCCCAAGGGTAGGCGTCTTGGCCATGGTTGGAGCCACGTCGGTGTCGAGCCGGAGCATGACACCGGCAGCCTCGAGGCGCAGGAACAGATCCTCGAGCGACTCGGCATCCGCGGCGGCCGCCATCATGTCTGTCGCGAGCCCGAGGGCTACCACTGGGTGGGGCTGAACGACGGCCCGGTCGAGCATCCAGGGCTCACGCGGGCGTACCCACATGATGCGCTCGGGCTGGACGCCGTTGGCCAGCAGCCAGACGATCCCGTCGGTCGCGGTCTTGCCGGAACCGACGATCACGAAGTGTTCCGGTGCGGCGGCCAACCCCGCGAGCTCGTTGATGGGGATCACCGGGACGTCGTCGGCGACGCCGAATGGCGGTTGCGTACTGGAGGGGATCGTCGGCGACAGGTACGTGGCGTCGACGACGCGGCGCTGCACGCCGACGTCCACGGTCTCGCCCGTCACCCGTGATGTCACGAGGTGGGATGAGCCGTGTGCCTGATACTCGCTCCCGCCAAGGAAGGTCACTTTCCCGCTCGCAAGGAAGCGGCGGTGCAGGATGCCGTCATAGTAGGCGAGGATTTCCGACAGACGGGCGCGCTCCTGCAGTCCTGCCTCAGGGCCGCTCCGCTGCGGGGCGCCATCGCCGAGCACCGTCGACGCGACGCCGTAGAACACCGACGCTTGATGGAGCTGTACGAAGGGATAGGCATCCTGCCAGTGCCCGCCGGCCGCGTGCCGGCGATCGACCAGTGTCACGTGCACATCCGCGTGGTCGATCAGGGCGTCCGTGAAGGCCATGCCCATCGCCCCCGCACCGACGACGAGGTAGTCGGTCATCAGCGATCGCATGGCCATGGCATCGAGCGTCCAGTGCTCCGGCGAGGGCCTGAGGCGGCGAGCAGAAGCCGCGGCCAGCTCAAGGTCCTGGTGTCCCAGACCGCGAGGAACTCGCCGTCAGGGCCCCGGAGCCAGGCGACATGTGCGTCGCCCATCGTGACGACTCCTCTGGCGTGATACGCATGGATCCTCCTCTTCGGTGGCTCTCCTGCGACCGTCGCACCGGATCGTCTGCAGCCGCGACAGCCACAAATCAGACACCCCGTCCGCCGATGCGACCCCGACAGATGCTGGCGGACCGTCGTCTCGCTGGTGCCCAGCTCGAGCACCGCGGGCCACCACCGAGGCGGCGCGGATGTCGCCTCGAAGCGCGTCTCATGAGCGCGACCGGGTCTGGCTCAGTGGCGGAGTGGAGATGGCGTGGAGGGACTCGCCCGGGGTGTCCACTGGAAGTCTGCACACGGTCTCGAGGCCGCGGCTGTTCTTTTCGGCCGAGGGCGCCAGATCGTCCCATGTCTGGATCTCTTCGAGGGTCCGCTCAGTCCAGTCGAGGACCGTGTTGAGCAGGCTGATGAAGAAGTCGACCGCCAGCGCCCGGATGTAGACCTGGTCCTGGGTGACGTTGATGCCGTCGAGGAATTCCTGCTTGACCTCTCCGCCGAACCGGAGCATCGCCTCAGCGTCAGCCCGCACCTGATGCAGCGTGTCGATGATCTGTCCTTTGGTCCCCAGCGGAAGCACGAACAGCCGCAGGATCGCCTCGAAGTCCATCGAGAACGGTGCTACCGGGCTGCCCAGCCACTCCCTGAGTGCCTGCCTTCCCTTGTCGGTGATCGAGTACACCGTTCGCGCTCGCTTGCCGGTGTACTCCCTCTCCCCGCCGATCAGACCCATCGCTGAGAGCCGCTTGGCCTCACGGTAGATGGCACTCTCGGCGCGGGGCCAGACGTACCTGAAGTACCGAACGCGCTGCTGGGCCAGCTCATACGTGGACCACGGCCGTACCGCCACCTGGGCGAGCACGGCATATGAGGTCGTCGTCAGCTGCTTATCCACCCTAGCCACTTGACATACTCCAATGGCGAGTATGAATATACTCTCAACTGGAGTATATCGCTTTCGGCGACACCCTCACTTCCGCACTTGGCGATGAGGAGGCAACGATGACAGCGACAGGCGTCGAGATCACCCGACTCGACCACACGCCGGCGATGGTTCCCAAGGACGACGTCGCCACCCTCGAGTCGACCCTGAAGGGGAGGATCCTCTTTCCGGGCGACGATGCGTTCGCCGAGGCCACCGTCACCTGGAACGGCATGGTCGCCCGCCGCCCGGCGATGGTGGTTCAGCCAGGGGCGGCCGAGGACCTGACTGCGACGATCAGCTTCGCCCGCGCGCGCAACCTGCTTCTCAGCGTGAGGGGCGGCGGGCACAACATCGCCGGCACTTCGATCGCCCCAAATGGGCTGACGATCGACATGGGTCTCATGCGCTCGGTCTCGGTCGACCGCGAGCGCCGGCTCGTCCACGCCCAGCCCGGCTGTGTCCTTGGTGACATCGATGCCGCCACCCAGCAGCACGGGCTGGCCACCGTCCTCGGCTTCGTATCCGAGACAGGCCTCGCGGGTCTCACGCTCGGTGGCGGGTGGGGGTATCTGACGCGGCGCTTCGGCTGGACGGTCGACAATCTCGAAGAGGTCGAGATCGTGACCGCCGATGGAGAGGTGCGGACCGCGAGTCGCGACATGAACCCGGACCTGTTCTGGGCGCTCCGTGGCGGGGGCGGTAACTTCGGGGTGGTGACCAGGTTCACCTACCGACTTCACGACGTTGGCCCCATGATTACCGCGGGCCTGATCGCGTGGAGCGCCGACCGGGCGGACGAGATCCTCCGGGCGTACAGGGACGTCACCACCGCCGCATCGCGGGACCTGACCCTCGCTGCCGTGGTCAGGCTTGCCCCGCCCGCTCCCTTCGTGCCGCAGGCCTGGCAGGGCAAACCGATCGTGGCCGTTGTCGCCTGCTACACAGGCGCTGATCCCGAACGGGCCCTCGCACCCATCCGACAGCTACCCGACCCCGTGGTGGACACGATCGGCCAGATGCCCTACACAGCCCTCCAGACGATGCTCAACGCAAATGAGCCGAAGGGGCCCCATCGCTACTGGAAGACCGAGTTTCTCCCGGGGCTCCCGGATGGGTTCCTGCAGGCCTTTCGCGAGGGAGCCCTGGGGCTCACCACCCCCATGAGCCAATCGGTCATCTTCCACCTGGGCGGCGCCCTCAACGAGCGGGCGCCCGACGACGGCGCCGTGGGGAACAGGGACGCCCGCTACATCGCCGGGTTCTCGGGGACGTGGCCACCTGACGCACCGGCGCAGCCACACATCGCATGGGTGCGGGACTCCTGGGGGGCGATCCGCTCCTACTCCACCGGCGGCAACTACGTCAACTTCCAGCTCGACGAAGACGACGACGAGCGGCTCCGTGCGGCCTACGGCGAGAACTACCGGCGGCTGCGGGACGTGAAGAGGAAGTACGACCCGGAGAACCTCTTCCGGATCAACCGGAACATCCGGCCCGCCTGAGCGACAAGTCGGCCTTGTCGGTAGGCAGCAGGCCAGGGCCTCACCGCAGAGGTGACGTTCTCGAGCACGGATCGAGGCCGGAAGCGAAGGTGGGCCAAGGTGGCGCGCCACAAGGTGTGGGCACATGACCAAGCGACACCCACCAGTCGCCGTACCTGGGGGCGATCGTCGAGGGAGCCGCCTCGGACGGTCGCACATCGAGCGCGGTCTTCGGCCTCGCCAGTCTCCTGGGTGCCGACCTGGAGGTGCCGAGACGACCGACCGTACAGGGTCGCGTCGACACGATGAGAACCGTCAACGTCATGGCCGGGGCGTCGCGTTCGCGCGGTGGCTGGACCATGAGGGACGGTGCCGGACGAGCAAGTGATGCCGAGCCCGCGCCGGGAGTGCAGGATGAGACCCCGACGATTGCCGGGGTCTCATCGGTGGGCCGCTTCTCGCCGGGTCAGTCCTGAACGATGACCTTCTCGGACCCGGTGACCGTGTCGACGGGATCGACGAAGGCCGTGTCATCTCCGTCACCGCAGTCGATGAAGTCTGCATCGCCCCCCTTGGCCTTGATGACATCGTCGTGGTTCCCGCCGAAGAGACGATCACGTCCCGGTCCACCGACCAGCTCATCGCGTCCTGGGTACCCTTTCGAGGATGTGTGAGAGGTAGTGCTGCCATCGAGCACGACGGGAGCATCGAGGGCGACCTCGGTGTAGTAGTCGTATTCCCCGGCCTCGCAGATGCGCACCGCGGCGTCGGGGTGCAGGCCGGTCCAGACCGTCACGACCGGGACATCGGCCGAACGGTCGATCTCGACGCGGGCGAGTCCGTTGCATCCGGCGGCCCCGGTCGAGAAGTACACGCGCAGGCTCTGCCCGTCAGGGCCGATCTCGAGGCGCTCCCAGGGCGTGGGACTCGGATCGGTGATCGAGGGATCGGCCGCCATGTACTCGGCCGAGGCGTCGCTGGCGGCCAGACCGCCGGCGGGGATGAGCAGGGATGCGGTCAACGCGACCGCTGCCTCGCGGGGGAAGCGGGACATGGTTGTCTTGTCTCCTTCGGATAGTTGCTCAGTCGTCCGTAGGCGCTTCCTCGACGACCCAGACGACCGTCTCGCCCTCGTGCTGGCCGAGGATCACGGTGGTGCCACCCAGTGAGGCGACATCAGTGATCCAAGTGGCCTGGTCCGCACCTGGCAGGCCGTCCGGGCCAGCCGCCTCCGTCCAGGCCTTGCCGTCGACCGAGACGAGCAACGGGTTGGTATGGCACTCGTCGGTGCCGGGGCCGCAACCGCTGAAGTCGTTGCCTGGTACGACGAACTCGGAGCCGTCCCATTCGACCCAGGAGAACGCGTTCGAGCCCCCGACTCGCCAGGACGCCGGGCGAGTGAGGGTCTTCTCCCAGGAACGCAGCCCCTTTGTCGATCGGTAGATGTCCTTGTAGCCGACCCCGGTGATGGTGCCTCCCTCTCCGACGGCCACATCGAACAGTCGAGGTGTGTCCTTCACTCGCTTCCAGGTCAGCCCGTCGACCGACTTCCAGTTCGAGGCGTTGCCGGGCCCGGACTGGCCGAGCAGCAGGTAGCCCTTCGGATACGACACGACCGCGTCCCACACCGGGTTGCTGACCTTGGGTAGCGTGGCCGGCCGCCAGGTGCCGTCTTCGCCTGCGCGCCAGAGCCGCTGACCGCCGAGGTCCTGGCCTATGAACGTGCCCAGCGCGAGCGATCCGGCAGGCCCGTCGGCGAGTCCCGAGGCGACGGCCTGGAACCCGGACTTGGCCGGCTTCTTGACGGTCGCCCGTTCCCAGGTCTGGCCATCAGCTGAGTACCAGGCCTCGACGCGTTCACGCTCTGCGCCGTAGAGCCCCGACTCCGCCCCGAGGGCCACAAACCCGTCGTCGGTCGCAGATACCTGCGTGAGTCCGGAGCCGACGGAGGCCCCGGTCAGTCGCGCAAGCTCCCACGTTCGGCCATCTACGGACCACCATGCGGCTGCCTGCGGCGGATACCTCGTCTGGCCGACGGCCACGAACACTCCGTTCCCGGCCGCGATGGCCTCGGCGCCCTCGAGCGCGGTCATCGACCAGGGCTCTGCGAGGGCGGACGGGGAGACCTTGCTGCTGGCAGGCGCCGTCATCTCCGGCTCGACCGTGGGGTCCGCTGCGGTGGTCTGCCCCAGCAGGCTGCCGACGTGTCGTGAACAGTCAAACGGTGTAAGGGGCTCGTAGAGCGAGTCGTGCATGCCACTCGGTCGGACGAAGCCCATATCGTTGGCATGGCGCTTGGAGGTCGGGTTCTGTATGACCCCGGTCGGGTGCTCGATGCTGCCGACCACGCTTGGCGTATCTCCCCAGCAGGGTGAGGCAGCCACGTCACCGGAGCCTGGCCCCGGGCTGGCTCCGCTCGCGGCCGTGGCCAGCATGAGCAAGCCGATGGTGGATAGGGAGATGGCCGCCATGCGGTGGGGGGAGGTTCGCATGTGCGGAAGACTGATCGGTTTCATGAGTCTGGTTTCCTCCTGTGGACGCGCGACGTCGCACGTCACGTCAGTGAAAAATGTGTGCCGGGTAGGGACCGCGCGCACGGGATGCGATAGGCGGTGAGATGGGCCGTCAGAGGGGTCCCTGGGCGTGCCGTACAGGCGGCTGGGGCTCACTCCTGCACGCCCTCGCGAAGACGGAACACATTCGTCGGGTCGACCGCGCTCTTGACCGCAGCGAGACGTCTGGTCGTGGCGTCGTCGAACACCGAGCGCGTCGATCGCTCGACGAAGTTGAGGTATTCGCCCGCAGCCCAGGGTCGCATCGCATCGATGGTGAGACCAAGCTGGTCATATGACCGCGCGGCCTGCTCGCTGTCGTGGGCTGCACCCACCGCACTGAGCAGGTACGGAGCACCGATCCGGGACAGGGCGCCAGCCCCCTTGGGCTTCCTGGCCAAGGCTCCCCCGAGATGCCTGACCTCCACCGAGATGAGCCGCTCCTTCGAGTCGGCGCCGGCGACATCACCCCACAGGGTGCCGGCACCAACGCGGGCGCTTCCGTCCCCGATGGCTAGCTCCTGGAGCTGGGTGGTGCGGATGAGGATGGTGTCGCTCATCGAGCCATATGCCGAGGCTCCGTGCCCGGTGCCCTGCGTCACGACCTTGGCCCCGGTCGTTCGGGCGATCTCGACGACCGCCGTGACATCGGCCACGGTCCGGGGAAAGACGACTGCCAGGTCTTCATGGCGGAAGCGTGCACGACCTGACCCGGCATGTGAAACACCGGTTCGATGTAGGACCGACAAGCGGCGCTGGTGGCTCGCTATCCTGTCGGTGCATGGACATCGAGCTTCGTCACCTGCGGGCGTTCGTGGCGGTCGCCGAGGAACTCAACTTCACCCGCGCGGCAGCGCGGCTCTCCATCGCCCAGCAGGGCCTGAGTGCGCAGATCCGACAGCTGGAGGAGCGCATCGGCACACGCCTGTTCGATCGCGATACCAGGCGGGTCACACTCACCGAGGCCGGGTCCGCGCTGTATCAGCAGGCTCGTGCCTTGCTCGCGGACGCGGAGGCTGCGGTCGACGCGGCGCGCACCGCCGGACTGGTCGCCACGCGTTCATTGACCGTCGGCTTCGTCGTCGCGATCGAGCATGGCTCGTTCGCCCATGTCCTGACCGAGTACAGCCAGCGCTTTCCCGAGACCAGGGTGATGATCCGGTTCGGTGATGCGACCGATCCATCGGGTGGCCTTCGGTCAGGACAGGCAGATGTGGCCTTCGTCTACGGACCCTTTGACCGTATCGGGCTCGAGACCCGTCCCCTGTTCGCCGAACCGCTGGGTGTCGTGATGGCTGCTGACCACCCCTTGGCGATGGTCGATGAGCCCAGCCTCGAGCAGATCCTAGCCGAACCTACCTTCGACTTCGCCACTGCTGACAGCGCCTGGCGGGACTTCTGGATGGCCACGGCCCTCCGCTCGGGGAGGCCGCCCCGGATCGTCGCGCAGTTCCATGCCCTCGACGGGCTGGTCGAGGCACTACGCGCGAAGTTGGGCATCCACACCGGCTCGCGCGCTCTCGCCGAGATGGGCGGGCCAGGTCTGGTGTGGCGCCCCATCGCTGAGCTCGGCGTGCTCGAACACGCGGTGGCATGGAGAACCGGCGACAGCAGGCCGACGGTGCGGGATTTCGCCGCCGTGGCCCTCGATGTCTTCAGTGCGGACTCGGCTCCTGATCCCGGCCCCTCGCCGTTGACCCGGTAGCTGCGACGGAGCGCCGCGATGTCCGCTCGGTGGCGCTCGATGATCGTGGTTTGCGCCGATGCCCTGCGCGAGTTCGACGAGGCCACACGGAGGAGGGCAGGCCCGTCCCCCGTTGAAGGAGTCACCGCTACGGGCCGCGCTGCCAGGCGACGAGCTGATGCCCTACGCGACCACCGTGACCACGCGCGCCGTGACCATCCAGGCGCCGGCGAGCGCCGTCTGGCCCTGGCTCGTCCAGATGGGCTAGGACCGTGCCGGCTTCTACACCCACAACTGGGTCGAGCGTCTGCTCCGCTCGGCCATCCCGGACGTCCACGAGATCCATCCCGAGTGGCAACTCCTCGAGGCGGGCGACTTGATGCGCACGAACCGCGACATGGGCGGCAAGCCGCTGGGCTGGCCGGCGCTGGCGGTCGACCCTGGACGCTCCATCGTGGCGCAGAGCAGGAGCATGCCGGTGGGGACCTACGCCTTCGTCCTGCAGCCCATCGGCGACAGCTCGACCCGCTTCCTGGTCCGCGACCGGGCGGTCTGGCGGCGTCGGGAGTGGCTCTTCAAGATGCTCGTGTACGAGCCGCTCCATGCCTACATGGAAACGGGCCTGCTGCAGGGGGTGAAGCAGCGAGCGGAAGAGGGCGCTTCGGCCCACGCCTGACGCTCGTCCAGCGACCGGCG
This sequence comes from uncultured Chloroflexia bacterium, assembly GCA_963838115.1. Classification (GTDB taxonomy): domain Bacteria; phylum Chloroflexota; class Limnocylindria; order Limnocylindrales; family CSP1-4; genus JAFMJV01. Next base: position 243,626 of record CAWIPU010000002.1, on the reverse strand, counting down.
GCCACCCTGTCGAGGCCCACGGTTGGGTGCACAATGCGGGCGACTCGCATTCCGGAGCCGCGCCCAGTGGACGACCGCCATACACATGCCAGCTTCCTCGCGTCGATCGACGATGTCCGGTCGTACGGTGAGGGCGGGTTCCTCGGTCTCATGGGTCACGGCGGCGACGCGCCTGCACCGTTCGACGCGCTCGACGGCCCCCGTCTCGCTGCGCCCGGGCGGAGCCATCCGCTGCCGTTGGTGGACCCAGCCGAGCTCGTACGCGCCACCACGGACGGCCTCGACGGGGTGGTCGAGATCGAGTCGCCGACCAGGGTTGGGGAGGCGATTCGGGGGCGGGTCCGGGTCGTCGCGCGGGAAGCCATCCAGGGACGCCGGGCGGGGATCCGGCTCGTCGGGGTCCGGCTCTCGGAGGAGGAGCGGAGCCAGGAGCAACGCGACAGCAAGGGCCAGGTCACCAGCCGACGGGAGTGGGTCGAGATCCATGGCCGGGTCGTCGACGCGCTCGAGTTCACGGAGCCGTTCGTGCCCGCGACGCTCAGTGCCGGCCAGGCGCTCGATCTGCCCTTCCAGGTCCCGGCGCCCAGGCTCGGGCCGCCCTCGGCCCATGCCGGGACCGCGCTCGTCGCCTGGGCGGTCGAAGCCCGATGGGACATCGAGATGGGCCGCGATGAGCGCGTCGCGGCGCTCGTGGTCGTCCACCAGCACCGGGACCTGCTGGCGGCCGGGGTCATCGACGTCGGCGCGGGCGCGATGCACGACTCATGGGATGACGCCGGCGCGACGCTCGCTGTCCGCCCGCTGCCGCCCCTCGACGCCGGTACCACGATGGAAGTGACGATCACCTGGCCGGGAGCGGTCTCGGGACGGAGCGCCCGGGTGGAGCTCGTCGCGGACATCGACGCGACCCGGGACCTGCAGGTCGTCTGCTCGTCGGTCGAGCTGCCGGTCGAGGCGCTCCGAGGGGGTGCGCGAGTGTCGCTCACGATCCCGGCCGACGCGCCACCGACCTGCGAGACCGACGGCCTCCGGGTCGACTATCGGCTGCGCGCCATCGTCGACCGGCCCTGGCGGCCAGATGCGTCCGTTGAGAGACGTATCGTCGTCTGCTGAGACCGGGGCGAAGAGGCCAAGCTCACGCCCCCTGTCGCCGGGTTGGCGGACGTACGGGGCATCCCTGCCCTCACCTCCGCCGCTGGCTCAGGCCCTTGCGCGAGTTGCAGCTCGCACAGAGGACGCCAGGTGCGCCGGGAGCGGCTCGCCACCGAGGACGAGCGGCACCGCATGGTCGGCCGCGAGTTCGCTCGGTCGCACCGGGCGCGGCTCTCGATGCCGGCCCTGGTCCCGGACATCCATGTCCGCGCCTCGGGGTCAGGCGCCGCTAGGTCGCAGCTATCTGCGAAGGCCCATACTCGCGAAGGCCACACTTGGCGGGGCGCGGAGGCTCGCGCGGTTCCGAGACGTGAGTGCGGCTCGGGCTCCGATCATCGGAGCCCAGACGTCGGCGCCTTCAGGTGCGCCTCGAAGACGGCCAGCGCCTCGTCGGGTAGGCGCCGTAGTTGACGCTCGAGGCGTCGAACCCGTAGCCCGATGCCATGAGCACGGCGAAGCCACCGCCCGAGGCTGAAGCGGATGAGGCCATGCGGCTGGTGCAGTCGCGGCGCGTCCCTCCCATCACCCGCACCGGTGTCCAACGTGACTGCACGCTGGCTGTTGCATGGACGCCCGAGCTCGGCGTCGGCGCCATCCTGACCCATGTCCCAGCGACCGGGGTAGCTCTGGCCCTTCCCGCGTGGACGAACAGGCCCGATGGTGGGAGCCATGAGGCGCATCGCTTGATCTCTTGCCCTCGCCGTCGTGGCAGGCGCTACCTGGTTGCTGCTGACCCGTGGCCGGGCTTGGTCCTTGGCTGCTCGCGCTGCTCCTGTTCGCCCACGGCTTCGGGCACCTCGTCTTCCTGTTCCCGCAGCCCGAGCCACTCACGGCGACGGCCGGCGGCTTGGCGTACCCCGTCGACATGGATCGCTCAGAGGCGAGTGGCAAATAATGGCCAAACCGTTCGCGATGGGCGCATGACTTCGTGCAGCTCCGCCCAGGTCACGCCGGCGTCACCACGGTCGTGATGGAGGTCACGCATGGCATCAGCAGATAGGGGGTCGCCGCTGCCCTTGTCAAGGGCGAGGAGGTTGGGCGATCGCCTCGCGGACAACGTCTGGCGAAGGCACATCGTGCTCACGATGGGGGTCGCGGTGGTCGGCCTGGGCCTCGTCGTGATGGCATCGATCTCCGATGTATCTACACCGGCGCGGCTCGCCGGCGTCGCGGTCGCGGTGGTCGTAGCGGTCGTGTTGGGCCTCTTCATCTCGCGCGACAGCATCGCTCAGCGCGGGCTGGCTGCCCTCATCGCGGGCATCGTCGGCGTCAGCGCAGGTGGCGCGATCGGGCCGGTGTGGTTGGTCACGAGCGGGCCGTCCCTCGTCGGCGTGGTGATGACAGCCACCCTGGCGGCAGGACTTGTCCTCCTCGGGTCCGGCGCGTGGTTGCTGGTCCGCGCGACCCCTGGATGGTGGCGGCTCGCGGCCATACCCATCGCGTTCCTCATCCTGCAGTTCGTCCTCATCCCCTTGGCGGGGGCTGTCTACGGCACGCATCCGCCGAGCACACCGCTCAGCGCGGAACGACCGACCGACGCACGTGCCGTCCGGTTCGATGCCGACGGCTCGGTCTCCCTTTCGGCGTGGTACACACCTTCGCGCAACGGCGCGGTCGTCATCGTCCTGCCCGGGTCGGGCGGCGACAAGGGATCGACGGTCGAGCATGCGAGCGTGCTCATCGAGCACGGGTACGGAGTGCTTGCCCTGGACTCCCGTGGCAGCGGTGGCAGTGGTGGCAGTGGTGGCATCGGCAATGCCTGGGGCTGGCATGGCGTCGCCGACGTCGCGGCAGCGGTCGCCTGGCTGCGCGACCAGGATGCCGTCGATCCCGAGCGCATCGGCGCGCTCGGCTTGTCGATGGGTGGCGAGGTGGCCATCACGGCAGCGGCCTCGACGGCTGGATTGGCCGCCGTGGTGGCCGAAGGCGTGAGTTCGAGAGTTCCTGCGGATCTCGCCTATCTCCCCGGTGATGCCACCGGCATCATCCAGCGCGTCGACGGCGAGATCATGTGGGCCGTGGCGACGCTGATGACCGACGTCGCTCCACCGATGTCCCTGCGCGAGGCGGTGGCACAGGCGACCGACGTGCCCTTGCTGGTCATCGTCGGCAGGGGACAGGATGAGGTTGCCGCCGCACGTCTGCTGACAGGATCCAGGCCCTCGCTCGAGCTGTGGGAACTCCCGGAGACGCCCCACATCCAGTCGCTCGCGCTCCACCCCGACGAGTGGCAGACCCGAGTCATCGGCTTTTTCGACGCGTCTCTTTGACCGCGAGCGGGGAGGCTCGGGCCTCGGTCGTATTCGCAGGAGCGTGAGGGCGTCTCCGCTCTGGCCCACGCTCGCCACTCAGCCTATCTCGGAGGCACCATCGGCCCCGCACCGACCGTTGTTCGAGCAACCGGCCGAGTGCACCGATAGCATGATCGACATCCTCGCTCGGACGGCGCTGATGGAATGCGCGGCTCGCCGCAGCCGACGAACGCCTGGTAACGAGGCCCCTAGACGGTGAGGACCACCGTTCCGCTGGCGTGGCCCTCGCCGACGTAGCCCATCGCCTGAGCCACTTCGGCCAGCGGGTACGTCTTGTCGATGACCGGCTTGATCTTCCCGTCCTCGGCAAGCTCCCGGAGCACGGCGAGGTCCTCCGCGTTGTTCGTCGAGAGGAAGGGCCCCAGGAGTTGGCGATCGAAGCGTGATCTGATGCCGTTGCTCACGACGCTACCGAGCGATCCGAACCAGCGGCCGGGGTGATGGCCCCCACCGTTGGGCTGCACTCTCCCATCAGGCGTGAGCACGCGGCGGAGATCGGAGAGCGAGCGATTCCCCACGTTGTCGAGGATGAAGTCGTACCGCGCGTCACTCTGGGTGAAGTCCTCACGCGTGTAGTCGATGACGTGATCGGCGCCGATCGAGCTGAGCGGATCCGCATTCTTCGAGCTGCAGACCCCGGTGACCTCCGCACCCATGGACTTCGCGATCTGCACGGCGAACGTGCCGACGCCACCCGACGCACCGTTGATGAGGACCTTCTGCCCTGCCCGGACCTGCCCTCGGTCACGCATGGCCTTGAGGGCCGTGAACGCGGAGACCCCGAGGGCCGCGGCTTGCTCGAACGTGAAGTCGGAGGGCTTGGGCAGGATGTTCACGGCGGGGGCGGCCAGGTACTCGGCGAAGGCACCGTCGCCCCAGCCGAAGACCTCATCCCCGGGCTTGACGTTGGTCACCCCGCTACCGGTCGCCTCGATTACGCCGGCCATGTCCGTGCCCGGGACCGAGACCTTGGGGGCCCGCAGCCCGAACATCGGGCGCATGATGTACGGCGCGCCTCGCAAGATTATCCAGTCACCGACGTGGATCGAGGCGGCGCGGACGCGGACGAGCACCTCGTCATCTTCGATGGTCGGAATCTCGACCTCCCGGAGCTCCAGGACGTCCGCTGGGGTCCCGTAGCGATCTTGGACGATGGCCTTCATCTGGTTCCTCCATAGCTGCCCAAGTGGCGAGCAGTCGATCAGTTCGGTCGAGATCCGGCCACGGTGCCGGGCATGGGAACCGCGCCGAGGGCGGGTTCATGAGGCACAAGTAGTAGCCGCAAAGGTCGCCGACGTAAGAGTCACATAGTCCCAGGGTCGCATCTCGGCTAGGGTGACATCCATCCCGAGCCCCGCCCGGTCCTACCGGAAGACCTCTTCGAGCGGCTTGCCGAACTCGGTGTAGTCCACCACGCCGAGCGCCTGGAGGAACGGCATGTTGTCATCGAGCTCCCAGCCCTCGGCGATCCGGCCATCGGCGATGCGCCAGATGAACACCATGTTGAGTTCCACACGCTTGCCCGTCGCCGGCAGCTTGACCCCGAGCAGATCCCAGTCGCCCGTGTGTGTCCCGGTGGCCTTGACGCGGAGCCACACCCGGTCGTCCTCGGCGATGATGTCCTCGATGGCCTCGTACCAGTCGGGGAAGCCCTCGAAGGCCATCGTGAACAACGACTTGAGGGCGTCGCGTCCCGTCTGTTCGAAGACGTGGTCGATGTAGTCCTCGGCCACCAGCTCCTCGAAGATGTCCATCTCCCGGTCGTTGTAGGACTGCATGAACCGGCGTACGAGCGCCTTGTTTGATTCTGCTGACAAGATGGATCTCCATTCACTAGGTCGATGATGCGTGGTCATGCCATGGCGGCCGGGTTGTTCCGAGCGGGCGCCAGGGCCGCCACTGACGCTATGGCTACTCAGACAGGAACTCCACGATGCTCTTGAACGAGCGGGTCGTGGACGGCGCCCAAGGGTGGCAGCGACGGGTCTCTCGTCGCTCCCGGCTGTACCGAGCTCCTCGTCGCCTGGCTCGACCTACGGTCGTCGGGCCCGCTCCCGACGCTTCCGCCCATCGGCTTCCAATCCGGCTCCCAGCGCGACCCCGAGGACCAGACCGGCTCCAGCGTTGCCGATGCCGACGCCGAGGAGGATGCCGAGCGCGAGACCGACGGCCAGGCCGACCCCTCGGTCGAAGAGGTCTCCCTCACGATAGCGGCTCGAGACCTCTCGGCGAAAGCGAGTGAGGCGCTCCATCGGGGCCCGCTATGCCTGTGCGGCGAGGAACTCGACGATGCTCTCGCGGAAGGTCGGATCGAGGACCGCTCCAAGGTGATCGAGCCACGGGTCGCCCGTGGGGCCAGCGGGGACGAGCACGAGCTCGAAGTCCGGTACCACGCCCTCCATCCGCTCGATGTTGGGTCGCTCGTCGTCGTTCTCGCTGACGACCCCGAGGACCGGGACGTCGATCGAGGCCATGTCCGCTTCGGTCAGGCCCAGGATGTCGCCCATGGATCCGGCCACACCCGCGAGGCCGGCCGTGCCGTCGTAGTCGAGATCGATGCCGTGCGCCTCCATCGACCCGGACAGGAAGTCGAGTTGCTCCTGGGGCATGTCCGCGGGCATGCCGGCCATGACCATGTCACGCACGGTGCGACTGGCGGCGAGCCCCATGGCTACCCCGGCGTAGATCTCGCCCTCCTTGGCGGGGTCCGACCAGCCGGAGCCGGCCACCACGAGCGAGCGCACGCGCTCGGGATGCTCGGCCGCGAGGCGGAGCGCGACCTCGGCTCCGATCGAGTAGCCAGCGACATGCGCATCCTCGAGCCCCAGGTGATCCATGAGGCGCATGACGTCCTCGACCACCTCGAGGCCGTAGGCGTCGGGGTCCTCGGGCTTGCCGCTGTCGCCGTGGCCACGCAGATCGAGGGCGATGTAGCGGAACTCCTCGGACGGCTCGAAGCCCGCGTTCGTCCACATGTCCGCCGAGCTCAGGAAGCTGTGGATGAGCACGACCGGCTCGCCGTCGCCGCCCATGTCCGTGTAGGCGATGGGCACACCGCCCGAGTCGAACGTGACCTCCTCCTGGGCGGTGACGGCCAGCGGCGCGGCCAACGCGAGTGCGAACGCGAGGCTTGCCGACATCGGTAGGTTGCGGGTCATCTGGTTCCTCCGATCCCTCTGGTGGGTCTTGGGGCTGGCGATCGTCATCGCGGAGGGCCGAGCCGTGGGAGGTCCGTCGCGATGCTTCGAGCACGAGCATCCGGCGCTGTGCCGACACCGATCACGCGCGGCGAATTCGGTGGGGAGGCGTGAGGGATCAAAGTGGCGATCCGATCCCCACCTTCCGGATAGCTCGTTGCTGATCCGCGTTACTAGCCTACGCGCGTTTGTCAAGCGCACACAACTATCGCTTGTAGGCTATCGCTCATGTTGCTACGGTGAGGCCGTGGAACGGACATCAGAGACCATGGTCGATGCGCTCGCTCGCATCGTGTTCGGCGGGGTCGCACTGACCTCGCAGGCGCTCGACCGCGCCGCTGTGGGCCGCGACCTCACGTTCACGCAATGGTGGGCCATCGCGATCGTGGGAGAAGCCGATTCGGGACTTCGAGTGGGCGACGTGGCTCGCCGCATGGACGCCACCCTCCAGGCGACGAGCCACCTGCTCCGCCGCCTCGAGGACCGCGGACTGCTGAGCCTGGCACGGGATGAGCAGGACAGGCGGGCCACGGTGGCGCAGCTCACCCCGGAGGGGGTGCGCTTCCGTGGCGCCGTCCTCGCCCACCGGCGCGAACTCCTGGCGGTCATGGCTCGTGGTCTCGACCCGTCCGCTCCTGCCGACGAGTTCCTGGGTGAACTTGCGCGGCGCTTCAAGACCTACCCGCGGTGACCGCCACGGCGCGGGTGCGACGTCGCCCTGACCGGAGTAGAACGCCATGAGGCCGTCATTGGGCGATCTCGGCCACGCAGAGCGTGCCGTCGGGACCGAAGCCCAGATCGATGATGTTGGTCAACCCCGTGGCGTACTCGGTCGGCTCCTCACCGGGCACCACGCGCCACACGTTGGCGCCGCCTTCAGCTCAGGCCCCCGGGCGGACCCGACCGGGATGACGCCGAGCAGTCGTACGCCACCGTATCCGCCATGGGCATCGAGCCTCAGCGTCGACCCGTACCAAGCCAGGCTACGGCTCGCGCACATGCGTGGTCGTCGGGCCCCATGGCGCCTACTACGTGGGCGAGCTGACCGGCGGGTCATTCCCCGTCGGTTTCGAACGATTGGTGCCCTTTCCAATGGATCCATCTCCCATCGGGTACGCGACAGATCGAGCCGCGGATGTGGAGCCGTGTCGGGCCGGGATCGTCGCCGGCCGGGGCCGCCACCGGGTGGATCGCTGCCTCAAGTCAGCGGCGGGCGGTCCGATACCGTTGGCCGTGTTCCGACCGCGAGGTCGTCTCCGGCCACAACCATCGCCTTCATGGACTTCGCCTGATCCGTGGTGCATTCGAACGAAGTCGCTCCTGCGCTCGACCCACGCCAGGGGAGGGAAGGAGGGCGTTCATCAGCTCCCGCCGCGGCCACCCTAACCGCGTGTCCGACCGGACGGCCACCACGTCGGGCGAGGATGCTGCCACTCGCCGCGATCGCGGCCTTCGCGCTCTCGATCGCCAGCCAGGCGAGGTCGGCCGGGATGAGCCACCAGCCGCCCTCGAAGGCCAGGAGGAAGAGTACTGGTAGGGCCACGAGCGCGGTGACGATGCATTGCGCCCGGGTGGTGAGCAGGTGTCGGCCGAACAGCCAGGCGGAGCCGATGAACACGAGCCAGATGGCGACGACCGGCCAGACCACGAAGTCACTCCCGATGAGCGGGATGGCTACGGTCCCGTGGATGCTCGCGCTACTGGGCCTGAGCAGCGGGCGACCTCGGCCCAAGCTGATGTCGTGACCGCGGATGATGCCCTGCGGCGCCCCTGACGGGAGGCCCACGAACGCCTGCCGGCAGGCTGGCGAACGGGCCGACATGGCACCGGGACTCCCTCGAACAACTGGTGGTCCGAGTGGGTCGCATTCGCATACGACCCACTCGGACGGTCGGCTAGAAGGTGCTAGGGAAGGCCGGGAAGACCTCCGTCGCCGCCGTGTGGCCGGGCGCGTCGGCAGCCTTCACGTTGACGATGGGGCAGAGGACCAGCACGCCGGGCGCCTCGATGGTGACCAGGCCCGCGGCCTCCGCAGCGAGGATGTCGGGAACGCTATCGAAGAGTGCCTCCGGATAGCTGCTCGACGCGTAGGGAGAGGCCAGGATGTCATCGAGTGTCACGCCGAGCACCGTGTGCACGACGTTGACGTCCCAGTGCGGCGAGTAGCCCTTGACGCCAGGTACGGAGTCGACGACGTTGGCCTGGTATGCCCGGTTCCCACCGATGAGGAAGATGTCCGCGACATGCTTGCGGTGGGCCTTCTTCTCGACCCCCTGATCCAGGTAGTAGATCTGGTGCCCGTCGTACCACCCGTTGTTGGTGGGTAGGCCGCCCGCGGCGGCTGCCGAAACGGCGAGCGGGATGGCCACGATGGCCATGGCCAGACTCGCCAGGATGGTCAGTCTCTTCTGACCCATGGGATACCTCCTGGGGGCTTGAGTCGCCGACCGACGCGCCCCCGCTCGTCGGTCGCGCCACCCCGATGGACAGGACGGGCCCCTGGTCGCACTCAGCGAACGAGAGGGTGCCTGTTGTCCAACTGCCCGGGTCGTGCGGGACCGAGACACCCGACACGTCCCCCGTGTCGTCGCTGCCAGCCTGAGATCGGTTCGGGACTCGTCCGGCACCGGCTGGGGTGACCCACCGGCGCCCTCACTGGCAGCAATATCCAGCCTGCCGGCGACGCGTAACGACCTGTTGTCGGTCAGGTGACAGGTCCATGACGGCGAGTGCCACCGACTCGCGCTCCAATTCGGCCGAGCCCCACGAGGTGCTGATCGGCGAGTTCCCGAAGCAGCCCAGCCGCAAGGACGGCCTGAGCACGACGTGCGCCGAGCACTGGCGGGCCCATGCAAAGAGCCTGCGCGAGGCGCGGATGGTGGCGGAGGTCGCCATCGCAGAGGCGACCGCGACGGTGGACGACGCCGCGTAGCGTCACCGTTCGCCACTCATCGGGCCCGGACGCGTTGTCCGGGGCCTCCCTCTGTCCCGCCGGTCAGGAACACCGCCGAAAGCGTGGCATGCTCGAGGTCATGGACCTCACCCCGCTCGTCGGCGTCCTCGTCGGGATGGTCGCGGTCTGGCTCTTGTTCATCGCGCTGTTATGGGTGCTCCGCCCCCGGGACGTGCGGCTCGGCGAACTCGTCCGCGTCGTGCCCGACATCCTCCGGCTCTGCCGGGACGTACTCGCCGACGGCCAGGCTCCGCTCGGGCCGCGCCTTGCCATCGCGGGCCTCGTCGTCTGGCTGGTCAACCCCATCGACCTCATCCCCGAGTTCATCCCCATCCTCGGGCCGCTCGACGATGTCGTCGTCGCGGTGCTCGTGCTCCGTTACGTCCGCCGACGGCTCGGCACCGACGAGCTGCGATCGCGCTGGCCCGGCTCGCCTGAGGGCTTCGCACTGCTGCAGTCGGTCATTGGCGCCGGCAGCCCGACGGGACCGACCGCATCATGACGGGACTCGCCGCGTCCCGGCAGGCACTCCTCCGTCGGAGTCTGCGTCTCGAGTACCTCACGGTCGGGTGGAACATCGCCGAGCGCCTCATCGCTGTCGCTGCCGGCCTCGCGGCCGCAGCATCGCGCTCATCGGCTTCGGCGTCGACAGTTTCGTCGAGACCACCTCGGGCGAGGAGGAGGTCTGATCTCGCTTGGTCGTTGACATCGTCCACGGCGTCGGATGGCACGGGCGCCGGGTTGCAGGGCCACGCAAAAGCGCCTACCGGAGGGCTGGCAGATCGAGGGCCTACGCTGCGCCTCGATGGGACTTGGCGAGTCGGAGCGTTCGGACGACTTGTTCGCGGTCGCGGTCGCACCGACCGGTGAGGAGCGCGCCTTCCGCGCGGGGGAACCCGGTCGCGGCACTGGCCGGCCTCGCCGCCACGTTCGGCTAGACGCTGGACACCATGGCGGACATGTACGGACCCTCGCTGATGTAGGCGTCCGAACTGGCGGGCTCCCTCACGAGTACCGAGGTCGGTCATCGATCTCTTGGCGTGGAGCGAGATGGACGTCACCGGCACCCTGATCCCCCGTGATCCAGCGGGGCGGGACCGTGGTGGCGGCAGGCTCGTGCAGTCGGGCCCCGTGTCGCTCCGCACGGCGCCGGACAGGGGCCTCGAGGCCCCGTGGCACCCAGACTGCCACGAGCCGATGGCCGTGGTATGACTCTCCCCAAGCGGCGACCGTCGACACCGAGACCGCCCGATCGGGGATGTGATAGACGTCCTGTAGCGAACGTCGGAACGCTTCCGCTCCGGCGCCATCCGGGAAGGTGGCGATGACGACACGCATGGCCTTAAGTCTGCGCGTCGACACCTGCCGGGCGGGTCTACACCCCGAAGTGGAAGCTTGCGCCCACGTTACGGCATGAGCGTCCGTCCCTCCGCCCGCCCGTTCGCTAACTGCTTCTCAGTCGGTGAGGTCCTCGCCCACGCTCGGGAGAGCGAAGCCGAACTCCGCCCCGCCGCTCGGGGCCGGGTACGCCCACATGCGACCGGCCATCGACTCCACGATGCGCTGGCAGACGGTGAGCCCGAGACCGGCCCCCGGCACCGACTCCCGCACCGACGGACTCCGGTAGAAGGGCTCGAATAGCCGCTCGGCCTCGTCGGGTGCGATGCCCTGTCCCTCGTCGAGGACCGAGACACGCGCCTCGCCATCGACGGCCTCGACGACGGCGGTGATCGAGCCTCCCTTGGGCGAGTACTTGGCGGCGTTGCTCAGCAAGTTGGCCAGCACCCGCTCGATCCAGGGCGGGTGGCACATGACGATAGCGCCCGGGCTGCGGAGGTCGAGCCGATAGTCATGCGCAGTGTCCTCGGTATGGTGGCGCTCGAGCAGGTCGGCCACCAGGCGAGCCAGGAGCAGCGGCTCCCCTTCCATCTGCTCGGCTGAACGCCCCAGCTGCGCGAGGACGAGCAGCGACTCGATCATCGCATCTTGCTCCTGCGCGCTCGCGTAGATGTCGGCCGCGAGCTCGCGCCGCCGTTCTTCCGGCACCGCCGCGGTGGCGAGGAGCTGGCTCATGCCGAGGATGACGGTCATGGGAGTCCGCAACTCATGCGAGATGAAGCCGACGAACTGGTCCTTAGCGGCCAGCGCATCACGGAGTCGGGCCTCGGTCTCCTTGCGCTCGCTGATATCGGGGCTGCTGCCGGCCATCCCCAGGAAGGTGCCGTCGGGTGCGAAGCGGGGCGCCCCGAACGACTCGATCCAGCGCCACGCGCCGTCGGCCCGCGCGACCCGGCCCTGCGCTTGATAGGGAGTCCGCTCCCGCAGCGCGGTGAGGAAGGGCGTCACGTAGGCCTCACGGTCCTCGGGATGGACGAGTGCCTGCCAGCCATCCGAGCGGATCTGCTCCATCGAGATGCCGAAGAAGTCCTCATAGGCGCGGTTGACGTACTCGAGCCGCCCGACCGGATCGGTCACCCAGATCATCACCGGCGTCCCATCGGCCATGGAGCGGAAGCGGTCCTCGCTCTCGCGCAGATCCGCTTCGACGCGCTTTGACTCGGAGATGTCAGCGACGGTGCCGACGAGGCGGACAGGGCGGCCGTCCTCGAACGTCACGTGCCCGGTGGCCGCGACCCAGCGGGTCACGCCGTCGGCCCGGCAGATGACGCGGTAGGTGGCGCGGTAGACGCCATCGCCGGCTGGATCGAGCGCGGCGTCCACCACCGCCTGTGTCGGCGCGCGGTCGTCGGGGTGGAGCCCGGACATGAAGAACTCGTACGTGACCACCTCGTCGGGTCCGATGCCCCACAACTCGCGCACGCGCTCGTCCCACAGGAGCTCGCCGGTCCCGGGCCGATACTCGTGGATGCCGATCCCGGCCGCGAGCTTGGCGATGCGCAGGCGCTCCTCCGGTCCGACGTCGGGGGAGTCCGTGCGTCGAGCCGGCTCCTCTTCGATGACCATCAGGCCCTCCCGGTGCCACCAGCGAACCGCGAGCCGCGACATCCGGCGATGGTGTCAGACAGGATAGGGGCGCCGGTCGCGGCGTGCTGCCACCATCGCTCGTCGGTCGGTCGGGCACCGGCTGACAGGCCGCACATGGCCAAGGACGAGACCGACCTCGCCGGCCCGCTCCCCGCCGCCGCTGACTCAACCCCTTGCGCGTGTTGCAGCTCGAGCAGCGCACGCACGGCCGCGAAACCTTCTCGTTCTGGGATGCCCTGATCATCGAGGCTGCCCGACGGGCGGGCGCCGTGCGACTTCTGAGCGAAGATCTGCAGGCAGGGCGTCGGATCGCAGGTGTCGTGCTCGAGAACCCCTTCGACGCTCTGCGGGGTCGAGCCTGACCTCTTTGGTGCGGGCCATGGCGGCCTCGCCGATCTCGGGACCCCGCGACATCGAAATCGTCGTCCCAACTCCTCTCGCCCCGACCACTCTCTCATGGCGAATGGCACCATCTGCTTCGTACGTGCCGAGCACCCTTCCCGCGAAGGGCGGGTCTCTGCTCGACCCTGCGGCTTCAGCTCGACGGGCCGCCTGGCGACCGAGAGTGTCTCAGCGGGTCGATCCAGCGCAGGCCGGTGAAGCGACCGAAGTCGGTGTCGTTGGAGAAGAGCTCGGCATTCAGCTCGATGGCGTGTGCCGCGAGCTGGACATCGGTCGTCAGGTTCGCCCCGGTCCCGATCGCCTCCAGGAGTCCGAATGCGATCTCAAGGTGACTCGGACCGGGCACGACGAACCTGACATTCGGCTGGGCCAGCCAGAGCCGCACGCGATCGGTCGCGTCGACGACCGACATGGCCGACTCGAACACGCGCCCGCTGGTCGCGATCCGGATGTAACCGAACACGGCTGGTGAGGTCAGGCCGAGCAGGTCCGACCCGTTGAGGGCATCTTCCAGCCATGCCCGTGCGGGCTCGTGCTTCGGGAACCCGGTGACCGTCGCATAGAGCAGCAAGTTGACGTCGGGGATGATCACTCTGTGCGTCGAGGTGCGTCGAGGATGGCTTCGTCATCCAGGTCATCGGCGAGCTGGTTGAGCTTGGCAAGGTCGAAGCCCGTACGGATGGCCGACTCGTGGGGCGACAGTGTGACCCTTTCCCTCTGTGTCTCCGGGGTGAGGGCACGTCGGAGCGCGTCGTTGACGACCTGTTTCATGGGGCGCCGTTCCCGGTGGACCGCTTCGTCGATGAGGCGTGCGACATCGCTCTCGAGCGTCAAGGTGGTTCGCATGGATGGCATCATGATGCTCTTTCGGATGGAGGTCAAGATGCTTCGCGCTATCGGAGCCGCACCGACCGCAGGCTCCTCGACGGCCCAGCGGTCGAGCAGGGACCCCCGTCAGCCTGGAGCAGGAGCACGTCGGGGTCGGTCGAGCGCAGCATCGTGTTGGGTATCGACCATCACCTATATTGGCAATATTCGATATAGACGTCCTCGCCACCGGGAGTCCATCGCCATGACCGACCAGATCCACGAGCTCGTCCGGGACCGCTACGCCGTCTCGGCGATCAGCGTCCTCAACGCGCCCGCCACCTGCTGCGCCCCCGATGAGGGTATCGGCGCCGGGCTGTACAGCGCCCTTGAGCGCGACGAGCTGCCCGATGCCGCGGTCTTCGCGTCGCTCGGCTGCGGCAACCCCATCGCGGTCGCTGCCCTCCACGAGGGGGAGCAGGTGCTCGACCTCGGCTCCGGCGGCGGCATCGACGTGCTGCTCTCCGCGAAACGGGTGGGACCCACCGGACGCGTGTTCGGCCTGGACATGACCGATGAGATGCTGGCGCTCGCGGCGCGCAATATCGCCGAGTCAGGCGTGACCAACATCGTGCTGCTCAAGGGTCACATCGAGGCCATCCCGCTGCCGGCCGACTCGATCGACGTCGTCATCAGCAACTGCGTCGTTAACCTCGCCGCGGATAAGACGGCGGTGTTCCGGGAGATCGCCCGGGTGCTGCGGCCGGGCGGCCGGGTGGGCATCACCGACATCGTCGCCGACGACGGCCTCACTTCGGAGCAGCGCGCGGAGCGGGGCAGCTATGTCGGCTGCATCGCCGGCGCCCTGTCGTTCGAAGAGTTCGAGCGCGGGCTCCGGGATGTCGGTCTCGAGGATGTGAGCGTCACCGCCACGCATGACGTCGCCGACGGCATGCACGGCGCCATCGTCCGGGCCACCAAGCGCAGCGATGCCGCGCCGGCCGCCCGGTCTGTCGACAGCGTCGCGACCGGTCAGCGCTGCTGCGGCGGCGCGGACTGCTGCTGACGCCGACCAGGCGGCCAGGCGCGAAGGGAGGACAGGATGACAAGGATCCGGGTCGCGGGCTTCGGAGTATCGATCGATGGCTACGCGGCGGGAACGGAGCAGAGTCCGGAGGACCCGTTGGGCAAGCGGGGCCCAGAACTGTTCGGGTGGTTCTTTCCCACGCGCACCTTCCGCGAGATGCAGGGAGAGAGCGGCGGCGATACCGGCCCCGACGACGGATTCGCGAGGCGCGCCATGGACGGCTTCGGTGCCTTCATCCTGGGACGCAACATGTTCGGCCCGATCCGCGGCGAATGGCCGGACGATCACTGGAGAGGATGGTGGGGTGACGACCCGCCCTACCACGCGCCGACCTTCGTGCTGACGCACCATCCGCGCGCGTCGATCGAGATGGACGGCGGCACGACCTTCCACTTCATCACCGATGGCATCGAGGTTGCGCTGCAGCGTGCCCGGGAGGCAGCGGGGCTGAAGGACATCAAGATCGGCGGCGGCGTCGAGACCGTACGGCAGTACATCCGCGCAGGCCTTGTCGACGAGATCCATCTGGCGGTGGCGCCCGTGGTGCTCGGTCAGGGCGAAGCGCTGTTCGATGGCATCGATCTTCGCTCTCTTGGATATCACACCACGGAACACGTGCCGACCGAGCGCGCCACGCATGTCGTGCTGGCGCGGTGAACGACCGCCTGCAGGATCACCGCGACGAGCATCGAAGGGCGACATCGCTTCGAAGTCGGCGTGACGGCCAGGATGTGGGCGAGTCTTTGCACTGGCGGTGCGGTGACGTCCCTCGACCCCAGGATGGCGCCCGAGCCCTGGCGCGCGTCGGCTACTTTTCGCAGTCGAGTTCGCTCTACCGCGGGCTGACAGTGGCCGATCATGTCGGCCTCGCGGCCACCATGCGCCGGGCTTCGATCGTGCGTCGGCCCGGGAACGGCTCGGGCAGCTAGCCATCCCGCTCGACCAGAAGGCGGGATCACTGTCAGGTGGCCAGGCGGCGCAGGTGGCCTCTGCCTCACTCTGGGGACGCATGCCCCGAGCCTGCTCCTCGACGAGCCCCTGGCCGCGTTGGATCCCCTGGCCCGCCACGAGTTCCTCGGCGTTAGCCGCCGGCTCTTTCATCGGATTCGGAGCGATTCTATCGATCGCTCAGGGTCCGCATCCGCCCAGGGCGTCACGGCTACCGATAGTCCTGCTGGCGCACCGGACCTGGACACGGTTATAAGCCCGGGTCAGCTGCCCTCTGGCTTCGACAAGAAGCCATGACCGCCAGGGCCCGCCCAGTGCTCGGGTGTCATCTGGTGCGAGACGCACCATCCCCGACGGCCTGCGCCACCAGGTCGCGTGCGCCGGCTGCGGCGTCTCGCTCGACGGCCGGCGCTGGCAGGCCGTCGTCCGCGGTCCTCGGTGCGCCTAACGCCTCCGGCGGGAAGGGTCCAGGACAAGAGCATCGCGCCGACGGTCGACGATCCATCCGTTGGTGTCGACATCCGACGAGGCCGCGCGATGGGCCACTCTCGAGTCGGTCAGGCGACCGGGCCGACAGCGGGAGGCAGCAGGGCGGCCATGATCCCAGCCGCGACGAAGCGGCCGTAGCGCTCGATCGGCCATCCTCGGCGCACGACCAGCAGCTCGTAGAGCTCGGCCGAGCTGTAGGTCCACAGCACGTCACGAGCTTGTGCCAGCGTGATGCCGGGTCGCAGCAGTCCTCGCTCGAGGAGGTCACGCGCGTTGTGCTCCATGCGCGCCAGTCGCGCGTCCTCGGCCTGCTTCAGGAGCCCGGCGAGTTCGGGATCGGAGATGGCCGCATCCCTCGCGAGGAGCATGATCGGTGCGGTGAGCGGTGCGACCTCCGTCGTCAGCCTGCCCCAGTTCTCGATGATCCTGCGCACGTCGGTCTCCCCCGTCCGCATGGCGTCCGATCGACGTTCCGCGGGGATGGGTCCTGCCCCTTCGAGCCCACGCTCCCAGATGGATCGAACCAGGCCGGGCTTGCCACCGAACGCCTTGTAGATCGTCTCGACCGAGACACCCGCGTCCGCCGCGATCCGGGACACGGTGGCCGCCGCATAGCCCTCCGCCAGGAATACCCGTCGAGCGACTTCGATGATGGCCTCCCGGTTGCGTGCCGCCTGGCGACGGCGTCCGGTGGCATCGTAATTGCGCTTCGGCTTGACGGCCCTGCTTTTCAGGTCCATAGTGCTGTATCCATTACAGTTAATTGTACCAGATACGGGACAAGCATAGGAGGCAGCATCGTGGAGGCACCGCGGACGCAGTCAGGGCCGGGGGCCGTGGTCGAGCGGCTCCTCCAGGCGACGAATGACCATGACATCGACGCCCTGGTGTCGTGTTTCGCGATGGACTATCGCAACGAGACGCCAGCGCACCCTGATCGCGGGTTCACGGGGCGAGCGCAAGTGCGACGGAATTGGAATCAGATGTTCGCGGCCGTACCGGATCTGAGAGCGGACGTGACCTGGATCGCGGATGACACGGCCGTGTGGTCGGAATGGGACATGCGCGGCACGCGACGCGACGGCCAGCCCCATCTGCTCCGGGGCGTCATCATCTTCGGGGTCGAGGATGGCGAGGCCACGTGGGCACGCTTCTACCTCGAACCGGTCGAGATCGCAGGACCGGATGCCGACGAGGCCGCGCGACTGAACCTCACTCGCTCCGGTCCCGAGGGCAGCACAGGATCGGCCGGGGCACCAGGTCCCGACGCTGTCGAGACGCGGCTGTGATCCTGCTCGCGGGTGGGACCGGGACGCTCGGCCGACTGCTCATCCCCATGCTCGTAGGGAGCGGTCGTCGCGTGCGCGTACTCGCGCGACACCCCGTCTCGGACGGGATCGCCGGTGACGACGTAGAGGTCGTGACCGGCGACGTCCGCGACGCGGGCACCCTCGATGTCGCGATGGCAGGCGTGGACGCCGTCGTCTCGGCGATGAGCGGCTTCGGGGGACGCGATCCACTCGGGACACGCGCGGTCGACCGTGACGGCAACCTGCGCCTGATCGACGCGGCACGAGCCGCGGGCGTGAGCCACTTCGTGCTGCTCTCGATCCACCAAGCCGCTGCGGACCACCCGATGCTGATGCTGTGCGACAAGTGGGCCGCCGAAGAAGCCCTGCGGGCATCCGGGCTCAGTTGGACCATCATCCGTCCGACCGCCTATCTCGAGACCTGGCTCGGCCTCCTGGGCGTTCCGCTCGCGACCTCTGGCACGACGCGCGTTTTCGGGAGGGGTCGGAACCCGATCAACTTCGTGTCGGCCGTGGATGTGGCGGAGTTCGTCAAGCGGGCGATCGTGGAGCCGGACCTGCGCGGCACCGCCATCGAGGTCCCTGGGCCGCAGAACCTGACCCTGGATGAGCTCGCCAGGGTGGCGGGATTCCGCGATCGGCCGGCCGGGCCATATCCGGCACGTTCCCCCGGTCGCGATGCGTCTGGCCCGAGTCGTGACTCGCCCATTCAAGCCCGTGCTCAGCGCACAAATCTCGGCTGCGCTGGTGATGGACGGGCGAGACATGAGCGTCGATGGTCCGTCCCTGCGCGCCGCCTACCCGTCGCTTCCCATGACGACGGCCGTCGATGTCGCTGTCCGGATGTTCGGCTCGGAAGCGGCTGTGCCCAGTCACAGGCGAAAGCCGATCGCATGACAGCGCATGTCAGGTCCACCCGCACGAGGGGACGACGAGGACGCGGGTCGACCGAACGGCTGCGTGGTTCGACTCGACCCCGACAGAGGTCGGAGACCGGGACACGCCGGCGCTATTCGGTGCGCGCCGGTCCTTCACCCGAACGCCGATGGAGCCGCACGGTGAACTCGGCGCCGCCGGGCCACACGGCCCGCTTCTGTTGTCATCATCCGCCCCGAGGACATGTCGAACTCGCCGAGGCGACCGGCGTCGTCAAGCCCTGGCCTTCATGCCTGCGACCCGGAGCGTCCGGCCAGACAGCAGCCAACGGCAGGTCGCGGATCGTGTGGACGCCACGTCTTCGATGAGGAAATATGGCGTTAACATTGGAAGCGGAGTCTGGGGGGCATAGCGTCGGGTGCCGACGCTCACGCAGCTCACCGGGTGAAGTGCATCCCGGATCGGCTGAACAGGACCGGGACGACTGGTTCGTCCCCGCAGGAGGAATCACATGGAGTGGAAAAGAACTCGCGCCCTCGGGATGGTGGCCGCGACATCCGTTCTCGTGGTCGCAGCCGTCAGTCCAGCCTTCGCTCAGACCGACAGCGCGACGGCGACTTCAGCCGATGACTTCGGGGGCATGGATGGCCTCGTGGCCGCCGCGCAGGCGGAGGGGACGCTCAACGTCATCGCACTACCGCCCGACTGGGCGAACTACGGCGAGATGATCGATGCCTTCGGGGCCAAGTACGGCATCACCGTGCAGTCGGACCAGCCGGACGCCAACAGCCAGCAAGAGATCGACGCCGTCAACAATCTGGCGGGCACTGACGCCGCTCCAGACGTCCTGGACCTGGGTCAGACCATCGCGTACGCGAACACCGACCTCTACGCTCCATACATGACTGCCGCATGGGCAGATATCCCCGACAACCTAAAGGATGCGAGCGGCCTGTGGGTCAGCGACTACACGGGATTCATGTCGATCGGCTGCGACGTTGGGCGGGTGGCCCTGCCGACGACCGTGGCCGACCTCCTGAAGCCTGAGTACGCAGGTGCGGTCGCGCTGAACGGCAACCCCACGACCGCAGGCGCGGGCTTCAACGGCGTGGTCATGGCATCCCTCGCGAACGGCGGCTCTGCTGACGACATCGCCCCGGGTGTCGACTTCTTCAAGCAACTCAACGATGCGGGCAACCTTCTGCCTGTCGATCCAAGCCCCGCGACGATCGCATCCGGCCAGACGCCGTGTGTCATCGACTGGGAATACACGAATGCTGCCCAGACGAGTGCGCTGGAAGGCCAGGTCGATTGGCAGGTCACCATCCCAAGCGATGCCCCGCCGGTGGCCTCCTTCTACATCCAGGCCATCAACAAGGACGCACCGCACCCCGCTGCGGCGCGTCTTTGGCAGGAGTACATCTACTCGCCCGAGGGGCAGAACATCTGGCTCAGAGGTTTCGCACGTCCTGTCTTGCAGGACAAGCTCATCGCTGACGGGACGGTCGACCAGGAGGCGCTCGACATGCTCGCGACCGTCTCGGGCACGCCCGTCCAGTTGACCCAGGAGCAGATCGCTGCGGCCCAGGAGTACCTGACCGCCAACTGGGACATCACCATCGAGTAGCGGAGCCGTTCGAACGGTGACCGAGGTCGCAGCGGCCAGGCCCGGCTCGAATGACGCCGAGGGAGCCGGCCCCACGCCACGTGGGGCCGGCTCCCTTCGATTGCGTCGCATTCGCGACTATCTTGCGGTCGTCCCGTTCGTCACGTACGTCACGCTCTTCATGCTTGTCCCGACGGCGATCGTCGTCATCGGGGCATTCCAGGCGGACGACGGTACACCGACGCTGCAGAACATCATCACGGTCCTCAGGGGCCAGACGCTCCGCGACGCGTTCGTCCGCTCCATCACCCTCTCGGCCGAGACGGCCATCATCGGCGCCACGTTGGGGGGCCTTCTCGCCTGGGCGTTGGTCGACTCCGAACCTGGCAGCTGGCTTCGACGCAACGTCATCTCAGCCTGCGCGGTCATGGCGCAGTTCGGCGGCGTCATGCTGGCATTTGCCTTCCTGGCCACCTTCGGCTTCAACGGCATCGCCACGATGTTCATGCGTGAGGTGGTCGGCCTGGACGTCCTGGGAGGCCAATGGATCTACGGGATGACTGGCCTTGCGGTCGTGTACACGTACTTCCAGATCCCCCTCATGGTCATCATCTTCCTGCCCGCGCTCGACGGACTGCGCCGGGAATGGTGGGAAGCGTCCAAGACTCTGGGGGGATCCGAGTGGCGATACTGGCGCCACGTCGGTGGGCCGATCCTCGCCCCGAGCTTTCTTGGATCCCTGCTATTGCTCTTCGCGAATGCTTTCTCCGCCTACGCGACCGCGGCGGCGCTGGTGAGCCAGGGCAGCCCCATCGTGCCGTTGCGGATCCGCGGCGCTCTGACGAGTGAAGTGGTCCTGGGGCAGGCGAACGTGGGCAAGGCGCTGGCACTGGGGATGATCGTCGTGGTGGCCATCGTCATGATCCTGTATGCGCTCGTCCAGCGGCGCGCTTCACGGTGGGTCCAGTGACCGGCGCCCGGAGGCGACCTCAGGGGCGCACGATGGCGCGATGGAGCATCTTCGTGCTCGTTGGTGGCTACCTGTTGCTGCCGCTCGTGGCGATGCTCGACTTCTCGACCCGAGGTCCGGGTGGAAGACGCACGCTGGACCCGTGGCTGGCGATCGGCCAGGACCAGAACCTCATCGACTCCATCATCGTCTCGCTCCAGATCGCTGCGATGACCGTGTCCGGCGTGCTCCTGCTGCTCGTTCCGACGATGGCTTGGGCCTACTTGAAGGTCCCGCGAGTGAAGCGGCCCATCGAGTTCCTCTGCCTGTTGCCGCTGGCCATCCCCGCCATCGTGCTCGTGGTGGGCATCGCACCCATCTATGGGATCATCCGCAGGAACGTCACGGGATCGCCGCTGGCGCTCGTCCTCATCGACATCATCCTGGTGCTGCCGTTCGTCCATCGCGCCATCGATGCCGGCCTCCGTGCCATCGATGTCGCCACGCTCGCGGAGGCCGCGCGCAGCCTTGGGGCCGGATGGCCGCGCATCATCGCCCAGATCATCGTGCCCAACATCCGTGGCGCCATCCTCTCCGCGGCGGTCATCAGCGTCGCGCTCGTGCTCGGTGAGTTCACCATCAGCTCATTGCTCAACTACCACACCGTCCAGGTCGTCATCAACCTGCTGGGCAAGCGAGACGCGTTCGTCGCCGTGGCGGTCGCGCTCGGTGCACTCGTCTTCGCATTCTTCCTTATCCTCGCCATCGCGAGCCTGACACCGACCGGTCGTCGCGGGGCCAAGGAGATCACCACGGATGACCTATCGTGACGCCGGCAACCACCCTCGCTGACACGAAGGCCGGGCGCGCAGGCGTGGCCGTCCGACTGGTCGACCTGCACCGGCATTACGGGCGGGTCCGTGCGCTCGATGGCCTGACGCTGGACATCGCACCGGGCGAGTTGGTGGCGCTCCTGGGGCCGTCGGGCTGTGGGAAGACGACCGCGCTCCGCTCGCTCGCCGGTCTCGACGACCCGGACTCGGGCCGCGTCGTCGTCGATGGTCGTGACATCACCGACATGCCTGCCAACCACCGGGATATGGGCGTCGTCTTCCAGGCCTACAGCCTGTTCCCGAACATGACTGCCCACGACAATGTGGCCTACGGGTTGCGCCTCCGCGGGACAGGCGCGGCAGAGCGCAAGCGAAGCGTGGATGAACTGCTCGACCTGGTCGGACTCGGTCGTCACGCCGCGCACTATCCGCACCAGCTCTCGGGTGGGCAGCAACAGCGCGTCGCCCTGGCGCGAGCGCTCGCCATCCGCCCCAAGGTCCTGCTCCTCGACGAGCCGCTATCGGCCCTCGATGCGAAGGTGCGGCGCCTGCTGCGGGAGGAGATCCGAAGGATCCAGCTCATGGTCGGCACGACGACGCTGTTCGTGACACATGATCAGGAGGAGGCGCTCGCGCTCGGTGACCGGGTCGGCGTCATGTCCGCAGGTCGGCTTGAGCAGATCGCTCCGCCTGCCGAACTCTATGACCGCCCGCGAACCGCGTTCGTGGCCGAATTCGTGGGCCTGACGAATCGCCTGCCAGGGATCGCACATGACGGAGTGGTGGATGTGCTCGGCTCGACGGTGCCATTGCTCGAAGGATCGGCGGAGCGTGGGCCGGTGACGGCGCTCGTGCGGCCGGAGGCCGTCAAGCTCATGTCCGACGAGGACGCGAAGGCGCGGGTGCTTACGGTGAGCTTCCTGGGCTCGCTCTGTCGGGTCCAGGTGACCACCGAAGATGGGACCCTCGTCGTGGCGCAAACCTCTGCGCAGGAGGCCAGCGGTCTGGGTCCTGGCACTGCCGTGGCCGTCACCTTCCTGCAGCTGCCTGTCTTCGCGACCGCTGCCTGACGACTGGCGCAGCGCATTCGCGTCGCCCGGTCCATGATGGCGAAATGCGTTGGTTTCGCGGCAACCTGCACACTCACACCACCAACAGCGACGGCGACTCGCCGCCTGACGAGGTCGCGGCCTGGTACCGCGACGCAGGGTATGACTTCCTCGTCCTCAGCGACCACGATGTCCTGACGTTGCCGGCTGACCACGCGGCCGTGGCCGGACCTATGTTGCTCGTTCCAGGCGAGGAGGTCTCTGCGGGCGACATCCATGTAAACGCGCTGGGCATCGCGCAAGCCGTCGCACCTATCACCGCGGACACGGCGGCGGAGACGCTGCAGGCCAACGTCGACGCGGTGCGGGCCGTGGGCGGCGTGCCCTCCGTCAACCACCCCAACTTCCGCTGGCAGCTACGACCCTCGGATCTGGCAGGGCTCCGGGCATGTGGGCTCTTCGAGGTCCACAACGCAGGACCTGAGACGAACAACCTGGGGCGCCCGGGGCACCCTTCCCACGATGCGCTCTGGGACCTCGTCCTCAGCTCGGGTCACCGCTTCTATGGCGTCGCTGTAGATGATGCACACCACTTCCGCGTCTGGGGTCGTCCCTACTCCAACCCCGGTCGGGCATGGGTGGAGGTTCGGGCGGCGCGCCTTGAGACGTCGGACCTCCTGACGGCCATCGAGGCCGGCGACTTCTACGCCTCGACCGGTGTGCACATCGCAGAGCTTTCGTCGACGCCACGCGAGCTGGCAGTGGACATCGCGGGGCAGTGGGATCTCGCCTACCGCACCACCTTCGTGGGTACCAACGGGCAGGTCCTTGACGTCATCGATGGCCCTGAGGCGCGCTTCCGAGTGACTGACGCGCCAGCCGGCTACGTGCGCGCGCGCATCGACGATTCTGACGGCCTATCGGCCTGGATACAGCCCGTCTTCACCGATTGAGGCGACCAGGACCGGCCACGCCGCCCCGCGCCAGGTGGCTCCCTTCGCCGGGCGCGGAGATCGACCGACGCTATCCCAGGTCGACGAAGACGTTCTTTAGCTCGGTGTATTCCGCCAGGGCGTGCATGCCCAGCTCACGGCCAGTGCCTGACATGCCATAGCCGCCGAACGGCGCCTCGGTGTGGACGCTGGCATTCGAGTTCACCGAGATGACTCCGGAGCGGATAGCCCGGGCCATCCTCAGTGCACGGCCCACGTCGCGCGACCAGACGGAGCCTGAAAGCCCGTACGGAGTCGAGTTGGCGAGCCGAACCGCCTCGGCCTCATCATCGAATGGGATGACCGCGAGGACCGGTCCGAAGACCTCCTCGCGCACCACGCGCATGTCCTCCCGGCAGCCATCCAGGATGGTGGGCAGGTAGTAGGCGCCCGCCGCCAGTGCCGGGTCGTCCGGCGTGTGGCCACCGGCGACGAGGACGGCGCCCTCGTCCTGGGCATGCTCCACATAGCCGTTGACGCGCTCGCGCTGGACCGGGCTGATGAGGCATCCTACCTCGGTGCGTTCGTCGATGGGGTCACCCACCACCAGCCTCGCGGTCGCACTCGCCAGGAGCTCCACCACCCGCTCGTGCACGCTGCGCTCCACCAGGATGCGACTGCGAGCACAGCAGTCTTGACCGGCGTTCTCGAAGACGCTGTACGGTGCTGCCGCTGCGAACGCCTCCAGATCGGCGTCGGCGAAACAGACGTTGGGGCTCTTACCGCCGAGCTCCAGGGAGATGCGCTTCACATTGCCTGCCGCGAGCCGCATGATCTGCTGGCCGGTCGCCGTCTCACCCGTGAACGCGACCTTGTCGATGCCCGGGTGCGCGGCGATGGCGGCGCCGACCCGGTCGCCTGGGCCCGTCACGACGTTCACGACGCCTTCGGGGATCCCGGCCTCCAGTGCCAGCTCGCCCAGGCGCAATGCCGTGAGCGGCGTGTAAGAGGCCGGTTTCAGCAGGCAGGTGTTGCCGGCAGCCAGGGCCGGCCCGAGCTTCCAGGATGCGATGAGCATGGGGAAGTTCCAGGGCACGATGAGCCCCACCACTCCGACGGGCTCACGCAGGGTGAAGTCGAGCCCGGGCTTGGAGACCGGGATGGTCTCGCCCATGAGCCGGGTCGCAGCACCAGCGTAGTACTCGAAGACACGTGCCGTCCCCATGATCTCGCCGCGGGCACTGGTGATGGGCTTGCCCACGTTGCGCGACTCGAGTTCGGCGAGCTCGTCGGCGTGGGCGGCCACACCTTCGGCGAGCCGCTGGAGGGCGCGCCCTCGGTCCGCCGCGGACCAGCTCGACCAAGCTCCCTCCAGGGCCGCTCGGGCAGCCGATATAGCGCCCTCGATGTCCTCCGTGTCACCGAGGGGCGCGGTGGCCAGGACCCGGCCCTGCGCCGGCTCCATCACGTCGAACCTTCGTCCGTCTGCAGCCTCGACCAAGCGGCCGCCGATGACCATCTGTGGCTCGCTCACCGTCATCGTCATCCTCCTCGTCGACCTAGAAGTAGTTGACGGTGATGCCACCGTCAACCACGAGGTTCGAGCCATTCGTCCAGCGCGACTCGTCGGAGGCGAGGTACAGGGCAGCGTTCACGACATCCTCAGGCTGCCCGAATCGGCCCGTGGGATTGCGCGCCAGCCGGATGCTGGCGGCCGCCTCGTCCTTGACCAGCCAGTCCATGAGCAGGGGCGTCTCGACCGGGCCAGGGCTGATGGAGTTGCAGCGAACCCCGGCGGGCCCGAACTGCACGGCTAGGCTGCGCGTGAGCGCGATGATGGCGCCTTTCGACGCCGTGTAGGCATCCTGGGGGGCACTGCACCCGACGAGCGCGACGAAGCTGGCGATGTTGATGATGGACCCCGAGCCCTGTTCCAACATGCCCGGGATGGCGTACTTGCAGCCCAGGAACACGCCGCGCACGTTCACGGCCATGACGCGATCCCAGGTGTCTACGTCCGTGTCGATGACGGAGTGGTCGGCGGCGGGCATGATGCCCGCGTTGTTGTAAAGCACGTCGAGTCGGCCGAACTTCGAGATCGTGAGGTCGATCATGGCCTTCGAGTCGGATTCGGTCGAGACATCGGCGGTCACGGCGACGGCCTCACCGCCAAGCGCGATGACCTGGGCGACCGTCTCATCAGCGGCACGCTCGGCGGCGTCGACGGCCACGATCCGAGCGCCCTCCCGCGCGAACGTCATGGCCGCGACGCGGCCCATACCGCCACCGGCCCCTGTGATGAGGCAGATCTTGTCCGCCAGGCGCATCTGTCCCTCCCGTGGTGTTGCTTCTTTTCTCTTGGACGTCAACTTCGCTCAAGGTAGCGTTGCCGTTCCCAGGGGTGGACGACGGCATCGAACGCCGCCTGCTCCACCTTGGCCGCGTTGAGGTAGTGATCGACGACGTCCTGACCGAGGATCGCCGGCGCGACCTCGCTCTCCTCGAGTGCGCGGATGGCCTCATACAACGCACGTGGCATTCGCTGCACGGCGTCACCGGTGTAGCCGTTGCCCGCGACCTCAGGGGCCAACTCGATCTCTTCGCGGATACCGTGCAGACCTGCCCCGATCAAGGCCGCATACGCGAGGTAGGCATTCATGTCACCGCCCGGGAAGCGGCACTCGATATGCAGGGACGGGCCGTTGCCGACCACGCGGAAGCCCGTCGTCCGATTGTCTCGCCCCCAGTTCACGTTGACCGGCGCCCAGCTGCCCACCGCGAAGCGCTTGTACGAATTGATGTTGGGGGCGAAGAAAGGCGAAAGCTCGCGGCTCATCGCCATCATGCCGCCCAGGAACCAGCGCGCTCGGTCCGACATGCCATATGGCTCAGCTTCCTCCTCGTAGAAGAGCGGGGCGTCGTCCTGCAGACCCCAAGCCGAGAGGTGGATATGTCCGGACGAGCCGGTCCATGCCTGGTCCGGCTTAGCCATGAAGGTCAGGCCGAAGCCCTCCTGCCAGGCGATCTCCTTGGCGCCATGCTTGAAGATGACGCCCCGGTCGGCTGACTCGAGTGCGTGGTCGTAGCGGATATTCAACTCGTGCTGACCTGGCCCCGCCTCACCCTTGGTGAACTCCACCGGGATGCCCGCCTCAGGCATCTGCCGTCGCAGCCGACCGTGGACGGGTTCCGCCTTGGTGCCCTGGAGCAGGTGATAGTCCTCGTTGTAGTGCCCGAATGGCTCGAGGTCCATGTAGCGCTTGCGGTGGGCCGCCTCATACGTGTCGGTCAGGAGGTAATACTCGAACTCGGCGCCAGCCTTGATCGCGAGGCCCATCTCCGCGGCGGCGGCGAGCTGGCGCTTGAGCATCGTCCTGGGCGCGATCGGGACTTCCTCGTGCGTCACCTCATCGATGACGTCGCAGAGCACGAGGGCCGTTCGGTCCTGCCAGGGCAGCTTGCGGAGGGTCTCCCAGACGGGTGCCGCGACCCAGTCGCCGTAGCCGGTCTCCCAGCTCGTCAGTCGGAACCCGTCGGGCGTGTTCATCTCCATGTCCGTACCCAGCAGATACGTGCAGAAATGAGCCCCGTGGTCCACGATGCCGTCGAGGAAAGCCTGGCCGTTCACGCGCTTGCCCAGGAGCCGGCCCTGCATATCGGTGAAGGCCACGATGACGGTGTCAACGTCGCCCTTGACGACCTGCCCACGCAGCGACTCCAGGCGCGTCGCCCCTATGGTCTCCGTTTCGCCCATGGTCACTCCCGCCTCGGCACACCGGGTCACGTCCTGACGTCCCGGCGGCGACTATAGCCCAGCCACGAGTCCGGGCATCAGACTCTCGCGAACCTCGGCCCCTGCATCGTCAAGCACGCCACCATCGCGACGGCGCCTGCAGCCCTCGCTGTCATCACTGGCTGGGGCTACCGCTACCGGCGACCGGACGGCGTCTCGGTGATCCCGATCGGCGCGCTCGCCCCGTAGCCGCGAACCTCGCTCGCGATCTCGCACCGTGGCCGCGTCGAGACGCAGCCCCACGGCATCTCGCGTGAGTTCTTGGATCAACTTCCGGTATCCATCCACTTCGAGCTTCGCGGTCGATACCCGGGCCCGGTGGTGCTACGCTGCCGAACCGTGAGCAAGATCTTCTCGACCCCGGTCGCCTCGGTATACCCCCTCTACGTGGCCAAGCTGGAACGCAAGGGGCGGACCCGCGATGAGCTCGATGAGGTGATCGATTGGCTCACGGGCTTTGACGAGTCGGCGTTGCGCCGCCATCTCGCGGAGCAGAGCAACTTCGAGGACTTCTTCGCGGATGCGCAGCTCAACCCGAACGCGGCGCTGATCACCGGCGTCGTGTGCGGGGTCCGGGTCGAGGACGTCGAAGACCCGTTGATGCAAAAGATCCGCTACCTGGACAAGCTCGTCGACGAGTTGGCGCGGGGCAAGGCCATGGAGAAGGTTCTCCGCGGCACCTGAGCCAGCCCTGAGCTCTTCGGCGCTCCGCCACTGCGTAGCCTTGTGTGCCTGACCGATCAGGTGATGACTTCGGATCCGAGTGCCTCCACGGCGCTCGCCAGGTGGATCGAGTCAAGCGTCCTGACGTGCGAAGGAAAGGGTTCCGCTGCCCGGGATCCGATGCGGTCGTAGACCCGGACGAGAGTGCGCAGGCATTCGATCCGGATCAGCTCACTGGAGATGGGCTCGGCGATCCACCCCCATGCCCGAAGGGCGTCGGCCTCGTCGAGAAGGTGTCGCGACAGGCGGTCCTTGGCTGTAGGCAGCCAACACCTTCAACATGGCGCGCCAGACGCGTGCGCCAAGGATGGTTGCTGAAGTCCCCCCGACGGTCCGATACAAGTTGGCACGATCAACGGATGACGCGGCCGTCCGCTCCCGGCCGACGAGCCGGCTAGCGCACCACGCGGTAACGGAGGTACAAAAACCTCGAGTCGAAGGTCCGGGTCTCGACGAGATCGAGATCCACCCGGCGCTCGCACTGGGGAAAGAACGGGATACCCCCGCCGACCAGCACCGGATAGACCATGGCCCGGTACTCGTCGATCAGATCCGACGCCGCCGCCTCGGCGGCGAGGGTCGCGCCGCCGATGGCGATGTCGCCATCCCCCGGTTCGGCTCGGCACCGCGTGATCTCCTCCGCCAGGCCGCCGGAGGCCAGGCGCGCAGTGCCCTGCACCTTCGACAGCGTGGTCGAGAAGACCACCTTGGGGAGCGGGTTCCAGAGCGCGGTCCACTCACGCTCCGAGTCGTCGAGCGACCCATCCTGGTCGGCCGTCTCCCAGTACAGCATCGTCTCGTACAGCCGTCGTCCCATCAGGTGGACGCCGAGTCCTCGGATCTCGTCGATCCAGAAGCGAAAGACCTCCTCGTTCGGCGCCGACCAGTCGAAGCCACCGTCCGGTCCGACGATGTAGCCGTCGAGTGAGACGCTCATCGAATAGGTCACGCTGCGCATCAGGAGTCCTCTTGCGGGAACGGGCTTGACAGTATGACCGCGGGACGCCGCAGGACTCATCGCGGCTCGCAGGCGGGACGCCGTGGGCTAGCCACGCGGCCGACCAACGGTGCACGGGCAGCCGGAAATGCGCGCGCTGCCTCGACTGGGCCCACGCCTGCGCCCTCCACGATCGGAGTCGGTCACGGCGCACAGTGCCCGGCCTATACTCGCCGCCCCCAACCCCAAGGAGGTCCCCATGGACCACACCGCTACGATCCGTCGCTTCTACGACCTCATCAATGCCGGGGACATCGACGGCTTCGGCGAATTGCTGGCCGACGACTTCGTCGAGCACGAGGAGGCACCGGGGCTAGCCCCCACGAAGGAGGGAGTCATAGCCTTGTTCAGCGGGCTCCGCGCGGCATTTCCCGACCTGCGGATGGATGCCCAGGATGTCTTCGGCGTTGACGACAAGGTCACCGCTCGCGTCCGGCTGACCGGTACCCATGAGAGTCCCTTCATGGGCATGCCCGCGACCGGTAACCAGGTGGACATCGGGCTCATCGACATCATGCGCTTGGGCGACGACGGGCTCTGTCACGAGCACTGGGGCGTCATGGACTCGCTCAGCTTGATGCAGCAGCTCGGCGCGATCCCGGACGGTCCTCCCGCCGAAGGAGCGTAGGGCGTCGGCCTATCCACACCCAGGCACGACCACACCCGGTCGTCGCGCACCTCCGGTTCACGCATCTGACCCGATCCGCACGCCGCAGGGGTAGACAGCCGAGGCGTGATCGCGTCCATCCAGCCCGGTTCCGCAGCCTGCTCCCAGGGTCCTACCCACCGGAGGCTCGCGCCATCGAGACGTTCGACGAAGCGCTCGCCGCGGTCGACCCTGATGCCGTAGCTGGTGAGACGCCACTGCGGTCGGCCGACCGGACCCCGGGCTGAGCCCCCAGCGGACGCGAGGGTGACCGAGGAGGCTCGCCATCGTGACCTCCGCCTCTTGCGCTCGGTGATACGCCCGTGGTCCCATGCGATGCAGAGTGGGGGGCGAAGAAGCGCGGCCGCGTCTCCGTGACAACTCTGGAGCTGGCATCGGGAAGAACGGCGGGGGTACGCTCACGCTCGAGGCCTGCCTGGTCTCCGGCAACAGCCGCGGCATCTCCACGAAATGGGGTCGACTCGACCTCGTCGACTCGACCGTCACTGGCAACACCGCAGCCAGTCACGGGGGTGGCATCTTCGTCGTGGATGGGACCACCACGGTGACCCTCGACGCGACCTCGTCGGTCACGGGGAACACGCCCGACGACTGCTACGGTACATCGGCCTGCTGACAGACGATTCCCCGCGGAGCATCCGGCCCAGTCGCGGCATCTCCTCCAAAAGCGCCTCTGCGGGCGGCGGTCCTGCCTCGGAAAACTCGAAAGCGCTGGTGGCTTGTTGTAGCTTGACTAGCCGATCGCGGCGGTGAGTGTAGCGTCACCGCTCCCGGTATCCGCTGGGGACGCCGCCTCCGCGCGCTTGCCGATCTCGCCGGCAAGGACGATGAGGATGACAGTCAGGCCCAGGCCACTGACCAGCGTGAGCACGATGGTGTCGCCACCGATCGAGCCGGCCACGACGATGGCCGCGGAGATGTTGCGCAGGGCGCTGGCAAAGGCAGTCACCTTCATGTCGCCCTTGGCGCGGCCGTAGCTGGCGAGGTAGCCGAAGAAGAGCCCGGCGACGAGGACGATGGCGGTGCCGATGAAGATCCAGCTGCCGATGGCACCGAGGATGTCTCGCCACGTCACGAGCAGTGCCGCGACGATGCCGATGAGCAGGCCCACGCTCGAGGTCTGCCCGGCTGTCCCCACCCAGCTGTCAGCAAGATCCTCGTAGCGGGCCTTGACGAAGAGCCCGATGCCGAGCGGGATGAGCATGAGCACGATGAGAGAGCTGGCGATGTCCCAGGGGTCGACTGTGGCGCCTTCCACGACCAGCGGCACCACGATGGGCACATAGATCACCGTCGCGACCATCAGCAGCACCATCCCGCCAACGGCGAAGGCCGGGCTGCCCTTGGCCATGAGGGTCAGCTTGGGCAGGAAGGGCGCACCGGCACAGCAGCCGATGATGATGACCGCGGTACTCGCGGAACCATCCATGGGCAGGATCTTGGCTGCCCCGATGGCCACGAGGGGCACGGCGACGAAGTTGGCCGTCAGCAGCAGCACGACCATACGCAGGTCGCGCAGCGGTTCCACGATGCTCTTGACCGTCAGGCTCAGCCCCATGGCGGCCATGCTGCCCACGATGAACACGACCATGCCGACCTGGGTGATCGTCGTCAATGTGTCGCTTAGCATCTCAGTCTCCCTCTTCCGGGCATCCAACCAACATCGTAGTGTGCCCTCCACGATCTCGGGCAACGAGAACGCTGCCGGTTGACGAAGGCGGTGCCCATCACTGACCCGACATCGCTGACCCGAAGACGATGACGGGTCGCACATCATCCTGCTAGCCTGAGGCTTGGCGGTCCATCAAGGTGATCGACACGGGAGCACGACCTGGGTCCCGAGTTCCGTCTCACGCCCGCCAGTCGTTCAAAAAGGAGTGCCGAGACATGGCCAGCCGACCCGATGCGCACGCGCGTAGCGTTCTGCCCATCCCCGATCGCGCGTACGCCGGCGAGGTCCTCTACGACGCCAAGGACCCCAACACCAAGTTCCCGCCTATCACGCCACTCCGCCCCCCGGAGGGGGCACCCAACGTTTTGGTCGTCCTCATCGACGATGCCGGCTTTGGCTCCTCCTCTGCGTTCGGTGGGCCCTGCCAGACACCCAACTTCGACGCTGTCGCCGCCGAGTCGATCAGGTTCACGCGGTTCCATACGACCGCCCTGTGCTCGCCGACTCGCCAGGCTCTGCTCACCGGCCGCAACCACCACTCGGTCGGCATGGGTGGCATCACGGAGATCGCGACCTCGGCACCCGGCTATAACTCCATGCGCGCCAACACCAAGGCTCCACTGGCCGAGACGTTGAAGCTCAATGGCTACTCCACGGCCCAGTTCGGCAAGTGCCATGAGGTGCCCGTGTGGGAGACCAGCCCCATGGGCCCCTTCGACCGTTGGCCGGCCGGTGGCGGTGGCTTCGAGTACTTCTACGGCTTCATCGGAGGCGAGGACAACCAGTGGAATCCCGCGCTCTATGAGGGGCAGACCCCGGTCGAGCCGCCCAAGACGCCCGAACAGGGCTATCACCTTACCGAGGATCTCGCCGACCACGCCATCAGCTGGGTCCGCCAGCAGAAGGCGCTCATGCCGGACAAGCCCTTCTTCATGTACTTCGCGCCTGGGGCCACGCACGCTCCCCACCATGTCCCCAAAAAGTGGGCAGACAAGTACGCGGGCAAGTTCGCCCATGGCTGGGACCAGCAGCGAGAGATCACCTTCGCTCGCCAGAAGGAGCTGGGCGTCATCGGGCCGGATGCGGAGCTGACGCCGCGCCATGCGGAGATCCCGGCTTGGGACGATATGGACCCCAAGCTCAAGCCGGTGCTGGAACGCGAGATGGAAGTCTATGCGGGGTTCATGGAGCACACCGACCACCACGTCGGACGCGTCATCGACGCCATCAAGGACCTCGGTGTCTACGACGATACCCTCGTGTACGTGATCGTCGGTGACAACGGCGCCTCCGCCGAAGGGACGCTCCAGGGCGCCTTCAACGAGATGGCCAACTTCAACGGCATGGGCGCCCTTGAGACCACCGAGTTCATGCTGTCGAAGGTCGATGAGTTCGGCTCTCCATCGTCCTACAACCATTTCGCGGTCGGTTGGGCGTGGGCGATGGACACGCCCTACCAGTGGACCAAGCAGGTGGCGTCGCACTGGGGTGGTACCCGCAACGGCACCATCGTCCGCTACCCGCAGCTCATCAGCGAAAAGGGCGGCGTCCGGAACCAGTTCTGCCATGTCATCGACGTCGCACCGACCGTGCTCGAGGTCGCCGGCATCCCGGAGCCTACCTTCGTGCACGGCGTCCAGCAGAGCCCGTATGAGGGCACCAGCATGGCGTATGTCTTCGGCGATGCCGGGGCGCCCGAGCGTCACGACCTCCAGTACTTCGAGATGTTCGGCAATCGCGGCATCTATTCACGCGGCTGGAGCGCTGTGACCAAGCACCGAACGCCGTGGGTGATGACCGGCCAGTCCATGGTCGCCTTCGACGACGACGTGTGGGAGCTGTACGACGGCAACAAGGACTGGTCCCAGGCCCACGACCTGTCGAAGGAGATGCCGGACAAGCTCCACGAGCTTCAGCGGCAGTTCCTCATCGAGGCGACGCGCTACAACGTGCTGCCCCTCGATGACCGGGGAGTCGAGCGATTCGCGCCCGAGATCGCTGGTCGCCCGACGCTCATCCGGGGCAACTCACAGCTCCTGTTCAGCGGCATGGGCAGGCTGTCTGAGAACAGCGTCGTGAACATCAAGAACAAGTCGTTCTCGGTGACCGCAAACCTCGTCGTGCCTGATGGCGGTGCCCAGGGCACGATCATCGCCCAGGGCGGCCGGTTCGGCGGCTGGGCACTGTACGCCCACGAGGGCACCGCGAAGTTCGTCTACAACGTGTTGGGCATCCATGAGTTCCCAGTGGTCGCATCGAAGCCCATCCCGTCCGGCGCCCACCAGGTGCGCATGGAGTTCGCCTATGCGGGAGGTGGCCTGGGCAAGGGTGGCGCGGTGACCCTCTACTACGATGGCGACGCCGTCGGGACAGGTGCGGTGGCGTTCACCGAGGCGATGGTCTTCTCGGCTGATGAGACCACGGACGTGGGCTACGAGAGTGGCACGGCAGTCGCGTCTGACGTAACACCCGAGACGAGCCGGTTTACCGGCACCATCGACTGGGTCCAGATCGACCTCGGCGACGACAACCACGACCATCTCATCGAACCCGAAGATCGCCTCAAGATCGTCATGGCGCGTCAATAGCATCCGCGGGACCTTCGCGTTCCCGCTGTCAGCCACGCGGCGAACGCCGGGCTGAAGGCGCTCATCGTCTTGGCCGTGCCCGTAGTGATGATCGTGCAGCGCTGCCTCAGCGTAATCATCGCACAGCGCCAGGCCTCCTCCGAGTAAGCGCCCACACATACCCGGCACCGACCTGCTCGCCGCTCGGGATCAACGACGCGACTGCGACGCTCCGGACCCGCGGCAGATGCTCGCAAGCGTCGTTAACATCGGCCGCTCATCGATGGTCGCGTCCAAAGCGTGGATGCGACACGCAGTCGCATCGAGGTCACAGGAGAACCACCAATGGCGGACAAGCGACGACATAGACCAGCAGCGTGGCCACCAGCAACGAGGATTGCGCGATGGCCCCGACGCAGATCGAGTCGATTATCGTCGGCCCTGCAGGGCGTGGTGGTGTTTCCTGGCTTCTAGACATCGATCGGTGGTCCATCACTCGGCGGCCGCTGGGGATCCTGGTTTCCCACCACATCCTCGACGTCGCGTTCGATGTGCCTGGCAGCGGTCGAGACCGTATCGAGCCGCTCTGTCACACGAAGCGCCTGCCGGGTCTTGGTCAGCTCAGAGGCGAAGCCGGCCAGGATGCCGACGCCAGCAACGATGTAGACGATGGTGAACAGCTTGGCGGGGTCGGTCGTGGGATGGAGATCACCGAAGCCCACGGTGGCCAGCGTCACCACCGAAAAGTAGAGCGAGTCGAGTGGTGACCAGCCTTCGAGGATGGTGTAGGCGATCGTGCCCACGACGAGCGCTGAGATGGCACTGGCGACCAGCACTCTGCCCTCTGGTTCACCAAGCATCGCTCGGAGTGGTTTGAACATGGGGTGTCGTCTCCTCCGCTCTTGGTCGGTCACGTCTGACGATCAGGGCTCACCGCAGGCCATCCTCGTGCGGGCGTCAGACGCGACGTGTCGCACGGGCCCACGTTGCGCAAAGACGTGAGCATCGGTGTCCGGCCCGATCGGGCCCGCTTCCTGCGTCTGCTGCAAGTCCGGCGCGTGCGCCTGCGCCTGCGCATTACACCACCTCGATGCCCTGCTCGTCGATCTGCCTCCAGAGCCTGCGAAGGCTCTCGTCGAGGCCACGTCGAGCTCGTCGAGGGTGACTTCGGCGGTTCCGGGCATCGTCAGAAGCCGTACAGCCGAGCACGCAGGCAGCCTGCGATGCGTTCAGACGGCTGAGGAAAACCGGATAGCGCTTGGGACGGCGCCACGGCCGGTGCGTTCTTTGCGACGTCCGTCGGTGTCACGGAGTCCTCGACCTGACGGCGCAGGCTTGGTCGCCAAGGAGGTGGCTGATGCGATGGCGGTTGCGGGCGACCATCGCGTAGATCAGGTCGATGCCTATCCTGATCGCCGACACCCGAGCGGCGACAGCCAGCGGTCGAAGGAGGGGAACCTCCTCGGCGATCCTTATGCATGCGGCCCCAGCCGCGCTCCAGCGTCCGTCCCGGTCGCGGACATGGATCGCGTCGAGCAGGGCCTCCATGGGCGGGGCGTCGGCGATATCGTCGGCATCCTGAAGGGGCATGAGACGAAGGCGCCGACCAAAGTCCAGCCGATCCAAGAGCCTCGCCGAGCGACTGCAGATTCCGCAATCGGCGTCATAGAGCACAAGCAGAGGTCCGCCTCCGGGCGTGGATGAAGCTGTACTGCGAACGTACCCAGGATCCGGGGCCTGCCCGGCCAGCTACATCGAGATGGGCTTGGCGCAGGCCGTCGGCAGGGTCACGGTGCTGTCCGTACCGATCTTGGTCACGTCGAGGCGCACGTTGAAGTCGCCATCGAGGCCGACGGGCTCATAGGCGCCGCTGAAGGCACCCTCGTAGCGCACAGGGTAGCCCGTCTCGGTGTCGATATAGATGTCCGCGTCGCTGGCGCCGCGCAGTGCTTGGCCGAAAGTCTGCACGGTCGGGTCGCTGCTCGCCTGCGCTGCCGCGAGGAAGGTCGGCCCATCGATGACGTAGTGGTCGACCGCGACGCCGTCCAGCGACTCGGCCCCCACGAGGGACCCGTTGGCCACGTCGCTATCGGTCAGGATGGTCATCAGCGCCCTCGGGCTGAGCTGGCTGAGGGCCTCGGTGGCCGCGGTGTCCTCCGTCCGGATGCAGAGGTCGGTGAGCCCCGAGACGACCACGTAGTTGCCATCCTCGACGACGTAGACACTGACCCTCTTGGGCCGGAAGAGCTTCACCAGCTTGCCGCCGACCTGCGTCGCGATCGGGCCCAGCAGGTCGCCCGTGAGGTCGATGCGGAATTGGCCCTGCTCATCCGCGACGAGTTGCGCCGTCAGGTCGCCGGCCATCTCCTCACCCTTCATCGAGCCCGTGGCACTCAAGGTGGCGGTCGCCTCCAGCGAGGTCACGTCACCGAGCGATGTGAGTGGGATGGGGATCGCGGTGGTCGCATCGGCCCCCGCCGGGTCCCCGTTCCCCGGCGACTGAGACTGCCCCACCACGCTCGTCGCACTCATCATCAGGGAGGCGACCACGAGGGCGATGACGAGGGCACTCCGGCGGTGTCCACTCTGGAGTCGGAACGATGGCTGCTGTGTTGACATCCTGATTCCTCCGTTGGCCGGCCTGTGCGTCAGGCCAAGTATGCGCGCGTGGCGTAAGGCCATGCAGACGGTCCTCCGCGGCGCCTGAAGCCGAACCCGCGCGGCTGCCTCCATCGCCGGTGTCCTGCCCCCCAACTTCGTGCGCGACTGGGCCTCGCGACCGAAGTTCCCGGCGCCCGTCGAGAACCTCTCGTCCGGCCGCGTCTGGCGACCAACGATGGTCCTCGGCCCCTGAACGAGATGCCGCGGCTCTACAGGGGATCCGCGAGCGGGTGGGACCAGCGAAGACTCCGAAACCGGGCGAACCCCCGATCGGCGCTGTACCACGTGGCGCCGTTCTCGACCGCGATCGCCGCGTGGTACGCGTCCGGGATGTCATTGCCTCGAGCATCGATCTCGCCACACAGGTCGAGGAAGATGCGCCAGTGTCGGTCTCCTGGGCTCACCGACACGGTGTTCGGCGACGACTGTAGTGCCTGGACGAACTCGACCGCCGTCGCCAAGGGTGTCGGCTCCCGGAAGACCTTGTGGCTGGTCACGACCCTCATGAATCCGGACAGGACAAGACCCGACAGTGCGAGTGGCTCGTCGTCACGTCGGACGCGTTCCAGCCATCCTCGATAGCGCTCGTGGTCCTGACTCTCGGGCCGGTGTGCGTACACGAGCACGTTGACGTCAACGCAGCGCATCGGCCGAGACGCCATCGTCCATCGCCTCAGCGATCGACCGGTTGGATGACAGGTCGACCCCGGGCATGAGACCGCTCCCCCCGTAGACCGGCAGATCCGCGATCGGCCCTTCGTTCATTGAGGGTCGCAGAGCCATCTGGACGGCATCCTCGATGACTTGACCGATGGTCCGATCCGACTGGTCGGCGGCGCGCCTTACCCGGCGATACAACTCGTCGTCTATCCTGATCGTCGTCCTCATCCTTGGCATCATAGCACCAAGCCGTAGCATCTTGATGCTCGTGCTCGTGCTCGTGCTCGTGCTGGGACGAGGGTGCGCAGGCACTCGATCCGGATCAGCTCACTGGAGATGGGCTCGCTGATACGGCCCCATGCCGGAAGGGCATCCATCACCAAGCCGGGGTGATCGCGACTGGCTGAGTCCGATTTCGTCGCACACCTCGTCGCGCATCGGACGTCCGGCGGCGATACCCTTGCGGCATAGAAGGCCGAACCCACACCGGCCCTGCCCCGCACCCGACCTGAGGACCATGGACAACCAGCAGTTGCTCGATCCATTCCCTGTGCTAGGCGTCTTCCTGCTGTTCGCGATCGTCGCACTCGCTGCCTACGAGGTCGGCTACCGCGCCGGTTCGTGGTGGCAGAAGCGCACGCCAGAGGAGAAGGAAGGCCCCAGCTCGATGCTGGTCGGCTCCGTCCTCGCCCTCATGGCCTTCCTGTTGGCAGTGACGATGGGCATGGCTTCAGAGCGCTTCGACGCGCGCCGCCAGGACGTGCTCCTGGAAGCTAACGCCATCGGTACCGCCTACCTACGCGCCAGCTACCTGCCCCAGCCCGCGTCGGACCAGTCGCTGGAGCTGCTGCGGGAGTACGCCCCGTTGCGTATCGACATCCCCGATGAGGCCGAGCTGGTGGCCAACTTCGCCCGCTCGGACCAGATCCAGTCCGAGCTCTGGACCTTGGTCGAGCCGCTCGCACGGGAGTCGCCCGACTCCCAGGTGCTGGCCCTCTACATCTCGGCCCTGAACGACGTGATCGACATGGGAGAGATACGACTCAACGCGATCGTCTACGCGCGAGTGCCGCAAACCGTCGTCCTGTTGCTGTTCTTCGGCGCAGCCCTGACGCTCGGCATGGTCGGATTCCATGCCGGACTACTCGGTCGGCGCGGCTTCATCGGTGCCCTTGTCCTGATCGTGGTGCTGGGTGCGGTCATCACCCTCGTGGTCGACCTCGACCGACCACGCAGTGGGTTCATCGAGGTGAGTCAGCAGCCGCTCATGGACCTTGAGCAGCAGCTTGAGCCGGCACGGAGCTAGGCGAGGCAGCCCAGCCGCCAGCGAGTCGGAGCGCCGTCCTCACCGGTCGCACTTGGGTCCAATAGCCCAATTCGGGTGATGCCGCATGCTCGCTGGAGGGCGTGAAATGGTCAGACTGGCGATATCCGCACATAGGTGGGCTGTGATGCCGGCCAAAGAAGAGCGGAGGACCCCGGTGAGCCAAGACATCCCGCGATCGGACGGCATGGCCGACATCGATCGAGCCCACCTGCCCATTCGGCGGCCATCGTTCGCGGGCGTGGTCCGTTGCCGCACGTCCTGCGAGACAACGGCTACAGCACCGGCCGTCGAGGCGGCCGTCACTCGGGCCATCAAGAAGGTCGTCGGCGAGGCCACCGACAGCCACATCAAGGCGTTCAAGGCCGCCCTTGCCGACGCGTCGGCCAAGATGGCGGCATCGTGAGGGTCAGGGACATCATCGGCCGGTGACCGAGCTAGATGAGGGGGTGTCTGGCCCTTCACGCTGCTGGATCACCCGCCGGGTGGGTCATCGGACGGAGCCAGGCCCGTCGCTCCGCTGTCTCACCCGCCGGGTGGGTCATCGGACGGAGCCAGGCCCGCCACGCTGCTGGATCACCCAGCACGCGGGTGAAGCGATCGTGTCAGGCGTCGTTCTACCCACGCGGTGCATAGATCGGCCGCGCCGAGGGCTGCGATGGTCCCCGGCTCCGCCGACTCACCCGCGGGGCGGGTCGCACGTGACACCCTGGAACCACAGTGCTGGCCAACCCTTCGGCGGTCGAGCCGAGATCACCGAATAAGCGCGAGATACATGCCCGGTCATCGGTCCTCGATAGGCTCAGCACATGAAGCCTGACATCAAGCCTCAGCGACCCGTGACGTTTCGGCCGTTCCCCTCGTGGTCGATCCGAGTTCCGGCTTCATTCCGCCACGTATTCGTGCACGAGGACGAGAACGACTACTGGCATGCCCGAGACGGGCGACGATCGGTCTCGATGAGCAGCTTCGAGCTGACGGACGAGGGTGGTCCTGTCACCGCTGACCAGATCCTCGAAGAGCTGACCGCGCCAGAAGGCCAGCCGGTCGCGGCACGGCCACCGGGTCTTCCGGGATGGGCTGTCGAGGACGAAGCGCCGCAGCCAGCTGTCGCCTCACGGTGCCTCTACGGGATGCTGGCTGTCGACGGTCGCGTGTTGATCGTCACCATCACGAGCGACGACGGCGAATGGACCATCAGGACGTGGTGCTCGATCCGCTTCCACCGAGCTGTCTCGTCTCGAAGGAGGGCGGTGGCCTGATCCCACGGGATAGTCGAGCCCTCAGGAGTCGGCGGATCCGTCGCCTTCGGGGCGTCGGCCGTCGCGACGATCCGCGATCAGGGACGCGCCGATGGCGGTCGCCAGGATCCCTACGATGATCGCGAGCGACAGCGGGATCGGGATCGGCACGATATCCGCCAGGAGGATCTTGGCCCCGGCGAAGACGAGGAGCGCAGCCAGGCCGGGCTTCAGGTAGCGGAACTTGTCCACCGCACCCGCCAGCAGGAAGTACAGCGACCGCAGCCCCAGGATGGCGAAAGCATTGGAGCTGAAGACGAGGAACGTGTCCGTCGTCACGGAGAAGATGGCCGGCACCGAATCGATGGCGAAGAGGACGTCGCTTGACTCCACGACCAGCAGCACTGCCAGCAGTGGTGTCGCCAGGCGTCGGCCGTCCTCGGTGACCAGGAAGCGCTGCTCGCGGTAGCCGTCGGTGGTGGGGATGAAGCGGCGGAACAGGCGCAACAGCGGATTGTTCGTGGGGTCCATCAAGTGGTCGTTGCGCTGCGACCACATCCGGTAGCCGGTGTAAAGGAGCAGGATGCCGAACAGGTAGATGGCCCAATGGAAGGTCTCGATCAGCGCGGCGCCAAGGCCGATGAAGACGGCCCGGAACACGATGGCGCCCAGGATCCCGTAGAAGAGCACCCGGTGCTGATACTTGAGTGGGACGACGAAAGCGGTGAAGATCAGCGCGAAGACGAAGACGTTGTCGACCGAGAGGCTGAGCTCGAGCACGTAGCCGGCCAGGTACGCGGTGCCGTCGTCGACGCCGCGGGCCAAGAAGATGAGCGCCCCGAACGCGAGGCCTAGCGCGATGTAGAAGGCGCTGAAGACCGCGGCTTCACGGAACGACGGGGCATGCGCCTGTCGATTGAAGACCAGCAGATCCAGGGTCAGGACCGTGCCGATGGACACGACCAGGATGATCCAGAGGATGGTGTCGCTGTCCAATCGATGAGCCTCCGGGCACGGCATAACGTCGCGCCGAAGGTCTCCCCCGACCACGCTGCAGGTGCGCGGCCGATGTCGGCGGGGCCATGCGAGACGGTCCGTGTTGACGCCGGCATCCGGGTCTTGGGGTACTCCCCCTCGGGTGTCCGGATGCTAGCAGATGTAGCCCGACAGCCCGGCGTGGTTCGTCCCGAATGGTTGTGCGCCCGGCGTGGATGTCTGCCCGGCGTGGTTCAGCTCAGTACGCAAACGCGAACGACCAGCCGATAGGCCTACCACGACCGTTATGTAGACACATCGGTATGCTAATGTATCTACATGACCGACGTCGGGATCCGGGAACTGAAGCAGCATCTCTCCGAGTACCTGGACCGGGCCGAACAAGGGGAGGTCTTGCAGGTCACTGACCGCGGGCGGCCCAAGGCGGTACTCGGCCCCATCCCGGGTCGGGTCCGCATCGAGGGCGGGATCCGCGATGGCTGGATCACGCCGGGGACGGACACTCCGCTTGGCCCGGTGCAGCGGGCGAGGGCGTCCAGGCGAGTGCTGCACGTCATCGCGGAGGACCGCGGCGAGTGAGCACCTACGTCGATTCGAGCGCGCTGCTCAAGCGCTACGTGGAAGAAGCCGATTCGGATGTTGCTGAAGCACTGCTGCGAGCCGAGCGCACGCTGCTGACAGCCCGACACACGATCGTCGAGGTTCGCCGCAACCTTGCTCGGCTGCTCTCAGGTCGTGACCTCGCGGCCGCGCGAGCCACATTCGCCAACGATCTCCGTTCCTTCTCCATCATCGAACTCGACGAAGGGACCTGTGAATCAGCCGCCACGATCGCAGAAGCGACGGGTGTGCGAACGCTCGATTCGCTCCATCTCGCTGCGGCGCAACGAGTCGCCGAACCCGGCTCGGGTTTCCTGACGTTCGACCTGCGCCAGGCGCAAGCTGCCCGTGCGCTCGGCCTGACCGTCCTCACCGCCTGACCGCAGTGAGCCGTGGCTGAGGGCGAGGATGCTCGCCGTGGCAGTCGTCGTCGCTGGTGGTGGACTCGGTCGCTGATGGTCATCCGTGACGCGGGCGGGCGCGGTGTCCCCTCCTGAGTGCGGTCAGCCCTGAGCCACGCCCGTGGGCGTCCGTCCTGGACAGACATGAGTGACCGAACCGTCGTAGGACCGGCGATGGTGCGTGACCGCCAGGAGCACTCGGCCCTGGACGTTCGCATGCGCGTCCCACCAGATGAGCTTCAACGCTGCCCGATAGCGAGGCCAGTTTGGTGCCACATCCACATCCCGCACCAGCGTGGCGCCGGTGAGGGTCGCGGCCGTGTTCTTGTTCGCCACGCCGCTGATGAGCGTGCCTCGTTGGACCGTCTTCCAGCCATGGGAGGTGCGACGTTGCAGGAGCAGTCGATAGCCCACCGACCGGTGACTGGCTGAAGGACCGTAGATCTTGGGCGCACGAACGTGGACCCGTTGCAGGTACCAGGTGCCCGCGGCGCCATCGTAGCGGCATCGGGCGCCAGGCTTGGCCTTCGTGTCGGTCACGTGATACCTGCCGTGGGCACCGGATTGGCCGATCTTCACAGTCGCAAGGGCGGGGCCCTGCACACCCATCGCGAACACCGCCACCAACATCATGGATAGTAGGGCTCGGAGAGAGTTCCGAGCAGTCGACGAGCGCATGGCAACCTCCACGTTGTTTCCCCTGCGTGACACTACCCCCATTCGAGTAGTCTGGCCAGCATGGCCCACGGCATGACCCTCGCTGACCAGGCGCTCGTGGCCCTCGCGGCGTACGACGACCTCGCCAGCCTCGCGGAAGATATAGAGGACGAGTGGACCTACGTCACCGATCTATCCGCTGCCTGGCGAGAACGGATCGAGGCGCTCGTCGACGGGCGGGGCACGGAGACCATCTCCCCGGTCCAGGCTTCGGCCATCAGCCGTGCGGTCGATGAGATCGGCCGGATCGAGCGATCCGCATCGGGCCATCGACTGGCTCTCGACGTTTCCCCAGATCGTGCTCGTCACGCTGGGTGAGCAGCCATGAGGTTCCAGGACGCAGCACAGGACGCCCGTGCCATCACCTACGCGGCCATCCAGGCCGAACCCGTCGTCGCGCAAGCCGCCCGTATCCTTGCCGACGCCACTCCCACCCAACGGCTGCTTGCCAGGGCGGTGATGAACGGTGAGACGCTCGATCCCGATGGCTGGCGGACCATGTTCCCGACCCTCTTCGGGCCTGAACTTGAGCCGTCCACCAAGGAACGATCGGAGGCTGTCCTGATGTTGTCTCTGGCCATCGCCGATCGAGGTGACCAAACGCGCAACCAACTGCGTGGAGCATTGGTCGAATCGCTGACGGTCGAGCTGTTGGGTCGCCGAGTGGGCGCCACGGGCGTCCGTCGTGAACGGCGCATCCTGTTCGATGGCGTACGTGCGGAGATCCATCCCTACGACGTCACCGTCGAGCGTTCGGGTGCGGCGGAAGCGTACGACTGCAAGTGGGGCGCTCGCGGCATCAACGCCGACGTGCTCTATCAATTGGAAGACGCGCGCTCGAATGCCGAAGCGGAAGGTGAGGTGCTCCGCGTGGCCCTCGTCGTGTTCGATGCCGAGCTGTCGTGCCGAGTGCGGCTGGAACGCCAGACGGCGGCGCATGACCAGACCGGCCTGTTGACGATCGAGTCGCTGGAGTCGCTTGCACGGAAGGCGTAGGCTCTGGGCGATGGTCCTCGACCGGTTGGCCCGCATCGTGCTCCTCGTGGAACTGCGGCGCTGGGAAGAGAGCACCATCTCGGGACCAGGTATGAGGGGAAGGTCTCTACAACCCGTCGCTGCAGCCAGCCGTGGTCGCTGCGTTGTTGGTCGCCGCGGTTGTGCTGGTGGTCACTTTCGTGACGTTGCTGCGGCGGGAGCGCCGGCGGCAGCGGGAGACGGCTGCCACCGAATGTATCGTGGT
Source organism: uncultured Chloroflexia bacterium (assembly GCA_963838115.1). Classification (GTDB taxonomy): domain Bacteria; phylum Chloroflexota; class Limnocylindria; order Limnocylindrales; family CSP1-4; genus JAFMJV01. The sequence goes on along the minus strand of CAWIPU010000002.1, from coordinate 199,480 downwards.
GGACGTATGCCGAATGTGCTCAGTCGATCGAAAGGATGGTCCAGTTGAAGACAACCAAGGACAAGCAGGTCGTGGTCAGTGCCGATTTCGCAGGTTTTCCGCTGAAGGAGGCCGTCAAGCAGCACCTCATGGACAAGGGTTGGACGGTCGAGGACCTGACCCCTATCCAGGAGGAGACGCCCATGTACCATCGGGCCGGCTTCATGCTTGGCGCCAAGATCTCGGAGCGAGAATTCGAGAAGGGCCTGGCCTTTTGCGGCACCGGCATGGGCATCCACATCGCGGCTGGCAAGGTCCCGCACGTCCATTCCGCGGTCTGCGAGAGTGTTTCGTCAGCCAAGCGCTGTGCCACCGGCAACAACTGCAACGTCATGGCCATGGGTGCCCTGTTCACGGCACCGCACTTGGGGATGGCCATGGCCGATGCCTTCCTCGAGCACTCCTTCGGTGAGGGCTATGAGGACTGGGAAGGCTTCGACGAATACCACATCGTCGGCTACGAAGAGACGGACGACTTCGACTACGAGGCCTACAAGGCCAACGGGTTCCGGCTGGCCGATGAGCCGGAGCCGGAGCTCGCCCCGTGGCCGAAGGGGTTGCCCTTCTAGGCTGAACGTCCTGCCCCGCCTTCTGGGTCTGCGCGTGCGTTTGAAACCCATGCTTGCGCCAGACTCGTGAACCAACGGTTGGGCGCTGTCCACAACAACGCGGTCTGGTGCGATGCCGTGTGCCGAGCCCTTGGTTGCGAGACGACACGCATCGATGGCCTGTGGGTCAACCGCAGTCCGCCGCCCCCGTACTACCCGAGGGCGGTCACGCTCGAGCCCGCCCCAGTCACGGAACAGGTCGCGCGCTTGCGCACGATGCTTGACCTGCCGATTCCTCGGCCCTGGTCGGTCAAGGACAGCTTCTGCCAGCTCGACCTGGCGCCGCTCGGGTTCGGGGTCATGTTCGATGCAGAATGGATCGGCCTATCGCCCGACCACGTGCTGCCGGGCTCAGCGCTCGAGGATACGAGCTGGGCGACCGTGCGACGCGACGCCGAGTTGGTCGTATGGGAACACGTGTGGCGGGACGGCGGCAACGCTGACGCCGTGGTGTCCGAGTCAGCGCGCCTGTTCCATCCAGCTCTCCTGGACGACCCCGACATCCGATTCCTTGCCGGCACCCGTGATTGTCGGACAGTCGCGGTGGCCATCGCCAACCGCTCGGACGATGGCACCGGGCCGGTCGTCGGCATCTCCAATGTCGTACTCAGTGGTGACGAGCCAGAGGCGGACCGACCTGGCGCGGTGGCCGCCGCGCGGCGGGCGTTCCCGGGGCTTCCGATGGTCGGCTACGAGCGCGGCGACGACCTCATCGCGATGCAGGCTTTGGGCTTTGTGTCACTGGGTCCCTTGCGGGTCTGGGTCACGAGCCTGTGAGTCGACCGGTGTTCCCATTGAGCCCGCGGTGTTAGCTCTGGCCAGTGGCCGGATCATTCGCTCAAGTGCGGCATGGCCCCGCGGATCCTGCCGTGATGGAAGCGAACCTGTCCTGCGGTGAGCCGCGCCTCCAACTCCTCGGGAGTCGCCCGAAGCAGGTTGCCATCGATATCCAGGACGCAGGCGCCGACCTGGTCCGGCGGGAGGAGGTCGATCGTTCCACGGGCGGATCCGAGAATGCGATGCCATTCACGGCCAAGGTCGGCGGCATCGGGAGGCCGGTCGGTGTACGTCAGCTGTTGAACCTCATCGGCCGAGTATCGACTGGTCCGCGCCGCTATTTCCAGGATCGCGCCCGGCCCAAAGCCAGGATCCTTGCCTGAGGCCGCCCACGCGAGATAGCCGAGTGGCTGGATGTGCTCATCACTGGCGATGACATCGACCCAGTCCCGGACTTCGAGGCGGCCCACCAGTGCCAGGACCTTGTTGGTGGCGAGGTCGAACGGGTGCAGGGTCAAGCCCAGATCTTCATGTTCCTGGAGCGGAAAGAAGCGGAACGCGCTGTCGCGCGCCCATTCCAGGCGCACCATATCTGTGCCTACGCCGACCTCGGCTTCTACGAGGTCGCTCCGCGCCCGGATCACGCGTACGCCGAACCCGTTCGCCTCAAGGAGCGACCGGTCCGCCTGCCAGCTCTGTTCGAGCGCCTCGCTGGTGTCGTGGAAGAGGTCGATGTCCCGTGAGATCCTCGATGCGCCCACCAGCTCGTTGAGCGCGACACCACCAGCCACATAGCTCTCCCCGGAGGAGATGCGGTCGGCGGCGATCAGTCGGCAGACGCGACGCTGGAGTGCTGTGAGAGCCATCGTCTCAGGGTAGCCGCTCGGCGGTAAGTGTCCCGGTCACCATGTCGCTCGATCTCGCCGAGCAGCCGGAGTCGTTCGGTGACCGTTGTCGGATGGTAGTCGGGGCGCAGGAACCACAGGCAGCTGATCCGGCACTCCTCGATGAGGCGGTCGATCTCAGAGGCGACGTCGACATCGTTCTCGCTTTCGACGCGGTCGCTCGGGCTCATGGTCTCGCGATGATAGGCGACGCAGCGTCCGGTGAGGCAGCGTCAGGCGAAACGATCGTGGCGAACCCGACCGCGTGACTTACTCCGACGACGTTATGGTACTATGGCCATAGTATGGCAACCGTGAAGATGACCTTTAGCCTCGACGAGGCCACCGCGGCTCGTCTGGAAGTTGCTGCCAAATCGCTGCATCAACCCAAGAGCAAGGTCGTCCGCGACGCCATCCTTGACTATGCCGAGCGTGTCGGCCGTCTGACGGAGGTGGAGCGATTGCGACTGCTCGCGGTGTTCGACGATGTCGTGCCGGTCATCCCCGACCGGACGCAGCGTGCGGTCGAAAAGGAGCTAGCTGAGGTCCGGCGAGCCCGTCGCGATGGCGGCCGCGGCAAGGCCAAGCAGTGATCATCGTCGATACCTCGGCGCTCATCGACAGCCTTGTCGGGCCCAGGCGGTCAGCCGCCCGGATGCGGGCTCTCATCGAAGCCGGTGATCGACTCGTCCTCCCGACGCTCGTGCTCTACGAGTGGTGGCGCGGTCCCCGGCTGCTCGAAGAGCTGACGGCTCAGAATGCGCTCTTTCCAATCGAGTCGGCATTGCCCTTCGGAATCGAGCAGGCGGAGGCTGCGTCGCGTCTGTATCGACTCGTGAAACGGCCGCGCGGTCGAGAGGTGGATCTGGCCATCGCAGCGCACTCCATCAGCCGGGATGCCGCACTTTGGACCATCAACACCGTGGATTTCGACGATATCCCGGGTCTTGTGCTGGTGCCATTGGGGTAACGGCCGACGCAAGGGAGCCACGCCGAGCGCTGCCCGTTCGTCAGTCACGTGACTGGGAGGCAAGTCCGCCCGGGCTGCCTCGCACGAACGTCCGGCTCAGGCAGCCCCGCCGACCGGCTCAGGCAGCATCGGCGACTGGCGCCATGAACTGGCTGTTGTAGAGGTCGTAGTAGACACCCCGCTCCGCGAGCAGGCTCTCGTGGTCGCCCTGTTCCACGATCTGGCCGTGATCCATGACCAGGATCAGATGGGCGTCGCGGATGGTCGAGAGACGATGGGCGATGACGAAGGTGGTCCGATCGCGCATGAGTCCGGCCATGGCGCGCGCGACGAGCACCTCCGTGCGCGTATCGACCGAGCTGGTCGCCTCATCGAGGATGAGGATCTGCGGGTCGGCCAGGAAGGCTCGGGCGATGGTCAGCAGCTGTCGCTCGCCGGCCGAGAGGTTGGAGGCGTCGTCATCGATGATGGTGTCGTATCCGTCGGGAAGCGTGCGCACGAAATGGTCGGCATGGGCTGCCTCAGCTGCCGCTGCGATCTGCTCCTCAGTGGCGCCCCGTCGGCCGTAGGCGATGTTGTCCCGGATGGTGCCATGGAACAGCCAGGTGTCCTGCAAGACCATGCCGAAGGTGCGCCGCAGTGCGTCGCGGGTCATGTCCCGGGTATCGATGCCGTCGAGGAGGATGCGACCGCCGTCAAGCTCATAGAAGCGCATCAGCAGATTGACCAGCGTCGTCTTGCCCGCGCCCGTCGGCCCGACGATGGCCACGGTCTCACCAGGCTGCACCGTCACGTCGAGATGCTCGATGAGTGGCACGTCGGGCTTGTAGCGGAAGGAGACATCCTCCATGGCCACGGCACCAGTGGCGACCGGCAGGCTCACCGGCTGTGCCGGATCAGGCGATTCCTCTGCCTCGTCCATCAGCTCGAACACGCGCTCGGCCGACGCGACCGCTGACTGCATGACGTTGATGATGCTGGCGGTCTGGAGGATGGGCATGGTGAAGGTGCGCGAGTACTGGATGAACGCCACCAGGTCGCCGAGCGAGAGCTGGCCGGAGGCGACCCAGGCACCGCCGATGACGGCGATGGCGACATAGTTGAGGTTGGAGACGATGTTGAGGGTGGGTTGGATGATGCCGGAGATGAACTGCGCCTTGTAGCTGGCCTGGTAGAGGCGCTCGTTCTCAGAGGCGAACTTCTCGATGGCCTCGTCCTGGCGCCCGAAGACCTTCACGATGGCGTGTCCAGTGTGCATCTCCTCGATGTGCCCGTTGAGCGTCCCGGTCGAGTTCCACTGGGCCACGAACTGGGGCTGCGAGCGTCGCGCGATCAGGAGTGTCGCCACCAGTGACACCGGCACGGCGAGTATCGAGATGAGGGCCAGGCCGGGGCTGATCACGATCATCATGGCGAGCACGCCGATGATGGTCAGCACGGCCGTGATGAGCTGGGTCAGGGTCTGTTGCAACGTCTGACCGATGTTGTCGATGTCGTTGGTGACCCGGCTCAGGATGTCGCCACGGGGGTGGTCGTCGAAATATCTGAGTGGCAGTCGACCGAGCTTACGATCGACTTCGCCGCGCAGTCGGTAGACCGTTCGCTGGGTGACACCGGCCATGATCCAGGCTTGCACCCAACCCAGGAAGGCACTCATCGTGTAAACGCCGATGAGGGTCAGCAAAACCTGCGCGAGGGCGCCCATGTCCACGCCGGGCGCCGGCGGCATGATGCCGTCGAAGATGACGTTGGTGGCCTCGCCCAACAGGCGCGGGCCGATGATCAGGAAGGCGACGCTGCCGACGGCGAACACGGCCACGAACACAAGCCGCAGCACTTCGGGGCGCAACTCGTTCAGGAGCCGCTGCAAGGTGCCGCGGAAATCCTGGGGCTTGGCGGTCGGCGCGCCCATGCCCATACCCATGGGTCCGCCACCCGGACCGGGTCGGCGGCCAGCCCCGCCGGGCCGGCCCATCATGCTGCGGCCTCCTCGTGCGACAACTGGGAGTAGACGATCTCCTGGTAGGTCTCGTTGTCGGCCATCAGCTCGGCGTGGGTCCCGACCCCGACGACCCGTCCGGCGTCGAGCACGATGATGCGATCGGCATCCCTGATGGTGCCCACGCGTTGGGCCACGATGATCATGGTGGCCCAGCCGAGCTGCCGCTGGAGTGCGGCCCGAAGTCGCGCATCGGTGCCGAAGTCGAGCGCCGAGAAGCTGTCATCGAAGACATAGACGCCAGCCTTGCGGACGATAGCGCGGGCGATAGCCAGGCGCTGCCGCTGGCCGCCCGAGACGTCCACGCCGCCCTGGCTGATGGGGGCCTCGAGCTGGCCTTCCATCTGGGCCACGAAATCACGGGCTTGAGCGACCTCCAGCGCTTGCCACAGGTCTGCGTCGGAAGCGTCGGGATCGCCGTAGCGCAGGTTGCTCGCCACCGTCCCGCTGAACAGGAATGCCTTCTGCGGCACATATCCGATGCGTGCCCACAGGTCGGTGCGATCGACCTCGCGAATATCGACGCCGTCGATCAACACGGCACCGCTGGTCACGTCGTAAAACCGCGGCAGCAGGTCCAACAGCGTGGACTTGCCGCTGCCGGTGCTGCCAACGATGGCGGTCCGTTCCCCTGGCTTGGCGATGAACGACACACCACGGAGCACCGCCTCTTCGGCTCCCGGATAGGAGAAGTCGACGTCGCGGAACTCGATGGCCGCCGCGTTCGCTCCGCCCGGCAGGGCCGTCGGCCGCTCCGGGTCGTGGATGGTGGGGGCCGCGTCCAGGACCTGCATGATCCGACCCGAGGACACCGCCGCTCGCGGCACGAGGATGAACATCAGGACGGCCGTGAGCACGGAGAACAGGATCAGCGTGAAGTACTGCATGAAGGCAGTGAGGTTGCCGATGCCCATCTCACCGCTGTCCACGCGCGGGGCGCCGAACCACAGCACCGCCACCGTCGAGAGGTTCATGATGAGCGTGAGGACGGGGATGGTCAGGGCGAACAGCCGATTGACGCGCAGTCCGACCCCGAACAGGCTGCTGTTGGCTTCGTCGAAGCGCGCCTCTTCGTGTTCGGTCCGCACGAAGGCGCGGATCACGCGCACGCCGGCGAGCGTTTCTCGCATCAGCTGGTTGATGCGGTCGATCCTGACCTGCATGGCCCGGAACAGGGGGATGGCCCGCATCATCACCAGCCCGATGACCGCGAGCATCACCGGCAGGATGAACACGAGCAGGACGGAGAGCGCGGCGTCTTCGCGGATGGCCATGATGGTCCCGCCCACGATCATGATCGGTGCCGTCAGCATGACGGTCAGCCCCATGAACACCACCATCTGGACCTGCTGGACATCGTTCGTGTTGCGGGTGATGAGTGAGGCTGGTCCGAAGATGTCGATCTCGACCTTGGAGAAACGTTCGACCTGTCCGAAGACGGCGCCGCGCACATCGCGCCCGAACCCCATGGCCACCCGTGCACCCCAGTACACCGCCAGGATGGAGGCGACGCTCAAGGCGGCCGTGGCCAGCAACATCAGCGCGCCGGCGTAGAGGATGTAGCCATCATCACCGGCCACGACGCCGTTGTTGATGATGTCGCCCTGGAGGTTGGGCAGGAACAGGTTGCCCAGCGACTGGATGAGCAGCAGCCCCATCACCAGGACCACCTGCTTCCAGTACGGCCGCAGGTAGGAGCCGATCAGGCGCCTCACGCCGCCTTACCGGGGCAGGCAGAACCGCATCTGGGGGCAAGGAGGAGCGGCTGACACATCGAGGTCAAGGACTACCGACTTCAGGTTGGCGGCGAACACCACGATCGCGTGGACCCGACGCCGTCAGGGGAGGGTGGGGCTATCTTTCCATAACCTTCTCACAGGCGCGCCGCGCGGAGTGGGTCAGCCCACGCTGCCGTGGTGTCTGGATACGCGGCGGTGGTCTGACAGTGCCGCTCCGCGCGGCGCGCCCTCTGTAGTTACCCAGATGTCTCCCCCAGCGGCCTTAGCCAGGTGCGCCATCGTCGCTGGATCGGTGACCTGTATCTTCATGAGTGTGTCGCGCATGCTCACGGGACGTTGCATGCACACAACCGCATGTCTATGCAATCGACATATTCGCTTGTCGGTCCGCACATCTCTGATGCCACCGGGGGCGACATTTGCCCAAGAAGCAGGCCGGATGCGGCCGGGCGTGCATTGGATCCAGACGCGCGATCGTCCGCTATGCCCCGGCATCAGCGCCGATACCCGCCAACCGCCCTCCAGGTGTCAGGGCTCGATCGGCGAGTCAGGATCCATCCCCCACTCGACCCAGGATCCGTAGTACACGCGCACGTTCTCGTAGCCGAGCAGGATCGTCAGCGCGAACCATGCCTGGGCGGCCCGATTGCCGATGGTGCAGTAAGTGACGATCTCGCTCGAGGGGGTGATGCCCCGATCCTGCAGGACCCGGCGCAGGTCGCTTTCGCCCCGGAACCTACCGTCGCTGGTGCGCAGCGAGTCGATCGCCAGGTGAACGGCGCCCGGGACATGTCCTGGGCGACCGACGGATTCTGGCGCTCCGGACGGCCAGAACTGCGCCCCGTCGTACTCGCCGTCCGCCCGGACATCGAGCACGATCCCCGACGGATCGGCGATAGTCTCAAGAACGTCCCGCCTGGACGCAAGGAACCTATCCTGCTGCGGCAGCTCGTACTGCGATGTGGCCGGCGCCGGCACGTCGGAGGACCATGCGTGTCCGGCATCGGTCCACTGGTCGCGCGAGCCATCCATCAACCGCACTCCATCGTGCCCGCAGGAGCGCAGCAGCCAATAGCCCAGATGAGCTGCGTAGCCGTAGGTGACGACCATCGTGTCAGCTCCGATCCCCGAGCGCTGGACGAGGGCGCCCAGTTCTTCCGGGCTGACCGTCTGATAGCCAGGCTGACGAAGATCGGTGTAGGCATTCCACAGGACCGAACCGGGAATATGCCCAGACTCATACGCCGCGGGGCTGACATCCACCTCGACGAGGACGACCGACGGGTCAGCCAGGTGCGCAGCGATGAATTCGGTGTCGACTTCTGCCTTGGTCATGCTCATCGTCATCCTCCTTGACCTCGTGCATCGCCCCCGCGAGGCTCCCAGTATGAACCTGCATGCTCAGGCTTCGGGGGCCGTGGGCCGACGTTGGCGGCAGGGAGCGCGCCGGCCTTCAGCTACTCCTTCAGCTGCTCCTTTGGGTCCGCTGCTCCAGCCTGACTGGTGGGTGCTCCCGCCGCGATAGCGTCCGCCCGGATGCAGGCGACCTCGCCGTCCACCCCAGCGGGCACCAACTGCGGGTCGACCTTGGCACAGTCGGCGATGGCCCAGGGGCAACGGGTCCTGAAGCGGCAGCCCGAGGGTGGCGAGATGGGGCTCGGGATCTCCCCCTCCAACAGCAGTCGTTCGCGGCCCTGCTCCCCGGGCTCGGCCGACGGGATGGCGGACAGGAGCGCCTTGGTATACGGATGCCGCGGCGATCGGTACAGCGATTCCCGTGTCGCCGTCTCGACGATGCGTCCGAGGTACATCACCAGCACCCGATGGCTCATGTATTCGACGGCCGCGAGATCGTGCGCGATGAACAGAAAGGTCAGTCCCAGCTCCCGCTGCAGTCGTCGAAGCAGGTTCATGATCTGTGACTGCACCGAGACATCGAGCGAGGAGACCGGCTCGTCGAGGATGATCAGCTCGGGCTCACAGGCGAGCGCCCGTGCGATGCCGATCCGTTGCCGCTGCCCGCCCGATAGCTCGTGTGGGAAGCGGTCGGCGAAGCGCCCGCTCAGGCCGACCAGGTCCAGCAGCTCGTCGACTCGTGCGCGTCGCGCATCACGGCCCCGGTGCAGCCCATGGATCTCCAGCGGCTCGCGCACGCTGGCGCCGACCGACCGCCGCGGGTTCAAGGACGCGTTGGGGTCCTGGAAGACCATCGTCGCCCTCGTTCGGAGTCGCTTGAGGCCGGCAGCGTTGAAGTCCACCGCCTCTCCATCGAACCGGACCTGCCCATCGGTCGGCCGCTCCAGGCCCAGCAGTGATAAGCCGATGGTGGACTTGCCGCTGCCTGATTCGCCCACCAAGCCGAGCGTCTGACCGCGTTCGATGCTGAAGGACACGCCGTCGACGGCACGCACGAATGCACCCTTGCGCCCCAGCGAACCACCGCTCACCCGAAAGTAGACCTGCAGGTCGACCGCTTCGACCAACGGGTGCGTCATGTCGGTCCAGCCACATCGCGTGCCACCGGGAGTCGGTAGAACGACCGCACCAGGTGACCCGGCGCGATCTCCGTCAGGGGTGGCACATCTGTCTCGCAGCGGGCATCGCCACGGACCGTGCAGCGGGGCCAGAACGAGCAGCCCGCGGGCAGACGTCGTGGATCGGGCGGCACGCCGGGGATGGTCGCCAGCTCCGCCTCGGTCTCGCCCAGACGCGGGCGAGCATCCAGGAGTCCGCGCGTGTAGGGGTGGCCGGGCGAGCGGTACAGCGCCGAGGTCGGTGCCATCTCCACGATGCGGCCGGCGTACATCACCGCCACGCGGTCGGCGAAGTCGGCCACGACGCCCAGGTCGTGCGTGATCCAGACGACCGCCATGCCGAACTGCTGCTGTAGCCGCTTGACGAGGTCCAGGATCTGCGCCTGCGTCGTCACGTCCAGAGCGGTGGTGGGCTCGTCCGCGATGAGGACCTCGGGGTCGCACATCAGCGCCATGGCGATCATCACACGCTGGCGCATCCCGCCCGAAAGCTGATGGGGATAGGCATCCAGGCGTCGTGCCGCCTCTGGGATGCCGACAAGACCCAGCAGGTCGACGGCCTTGGCCCGGGCATCACGTGAAGACAGCGACAGGTGCTGCTGCGGTGCTTCGGTCATCTGGCGACCGATGGTCAGCAGCGGGTTGAGTGAGGTCATGGGCTCCTGGAACACGAAGCCGATGTGGCGACCGCGGATGCGGCGGCGCTCCTCGTCGGGGATGGTCAGCAGGTCCTGGCCCTCGAACAGGGCCTGACCCTCGAAGCGCGCCGGTGGTGAAGGCACCAAGCCAGTGGCGGCGAGCACACTCATCGACTTGCCCGAGCCCGATTCGCCGACGATGGCCAGCGTGTCGCCGGCCTGCACGCTCCAATCGACGCCGTTGACGATCATCGCCGTGCCCTGCCGCGTTCCGATGCGGACCCCGAAGTCCCGCAGCTCGAAGAGCGCACTCACAGGTTGCCCGCCCGGGCTTCGATGGCCGACCGCTGCCGCGGATCGAGCGCGTCTCGCATGGCATCGCCGACGAGGTTCAGCGCCAGGACCGTCAGGAAGATGGCGATGCCCGGAAAGACGGCCATCCACCAGGCATCGGCCAGGAAGCCTCGTCCATCGAAGAGCATGCGGCCCCACGACGGTTGCGGTGGCTGCACACCCAGGCCCAGGAACGACAGGGCCGCCTCGGTCAGGATGGCGAAGGCCAGGCTGAGGGAGGTCTGCACGATGATCGGTGCCATCACGTTTGGCAGCACGTGCAGTCGCAGGATCCGGATATCGCCGGCACCGATGGAGCGGGCCGCTCGGATGTAGGTCTCCTCCCGCACCGACAGGACGCTGGCGCGGGTGATACGGGCGAAATAGGGCGTATAGACGACGCCTATGGCGATCATCGCCGGCACGATCCCTGGACCCAGCATGGCCACGATGGCCAGGGCGAGCAACACGACCGGGAACGAGAAGATGACGTCCATCGAGCGCATCCCGACCGTGTCCACCCAGTTTCCGAAATAGCCCGACGTGAGGCCGATGGTCACCCCCATCAGGAGCGCCAGGGTCACGCTCACGACGCTCACCTGTACCGAGACGCGGGCCGCGATGATGACGCGGCTGAACACGTCGCGACCCAGCTCGTCGGTGCCGAACCAGTGATCAGCGCTGGGTGGCTGGAGCTGGTTCATGACGTTGATCTCGTTGGCGCCGTAGGGCGCGATCAACTCGCCGACGACGGCCATCAGCAGCACGAGCACGATGACCGCGACCGCGAAGATCGTGACGGGGCTATCGAACAGTGCCCGCAGCAGCGCCCAGCGTGCCCCCTCCTCGGGCGGCTCCTGGGCCTCGATCGGACCGTTCAGCGCGGTCATCGGGCGCGGATGCGGGGGTCGATCAACGCGTATAGCGCATCCACCACCAGGTTGGCGACCAGGAAGATGGCGGCGACCAGCAGCACCGCACCCTGGATGACCGGGTAGTCTCGGGCGAGCACGGCGTCATAGGTCAGACGGCCGAGTCCCGGCCAGGCGAAGACGACCTCCACTACGATCACCCCGGCCAGCAGCGAGGCCAGCTGGATGCCGGCCACCGTGACGATGGGCACCATCGCATTGCGCAGCACGTGGTCGCGCATCACGGTCGATTCGTACAGCCCCTTGGCGCGTGCCGTGCGTGCGAAGTCCTGGCCGTTGGCCTCAAGGGTGGCGGAGCGGATGAAGCGCGTCATGATCGAGCCCGAGATGAGGCCCACCGTGAGCGCGGGCATGATGACGTGGCGCAGCCACTCCACCGGATCCTCAGTGAGCGCGACGTAGCCCGAGGGCGGCAGCAGTCGCAGCGTGCCGGCGAACAGCAGGATGAACAGGATGGCGAGCCAGAAGTCGGGCACGGAGATGCCGATCTGGCTGCCGATGCGGGCGAAATGGTCGATGGCCGAGCCGCGACGGATGGCCGACAGGATGCCCAGCGGAAAGGCGATGAGCAGGCCCACGACCAAGGCCGCCCCACCCAGCGAGATGGTCGCTGGCAGACGCTGCATGAGCAGCTCGAAGACGCTCTGGCCCGAACGGAAGCTGACGCCGAAGTCGCCCATCGCGGCATGGCTGAGATATCGGGCCAGCTGCTCATGGAGCGGCAGGTCCAACCCCGACGCCCGGCGCATGGTCTCGTAGGTTTCAGGATCGAAGCGTGTCCCTAGCGCCACCCGAACGGGGTCGCCGGGCACGATGTGGATGAGCGCGAAGACGAGGATGGCAGCTCCAGCGAGCACGACCAGGGCTTGGCCGGCTCGCCGGAGCAGGTACCGGAGCATGGGCGCTCCAGGTCCTCGCGAACTACTGGGCCAGGCTCACATCGCGGAAGCGGATGGCTCGGTCCCCGCGAACGGTGTAGCCCTCGACATCCGGGGTCCAGCCCTGGATGACGTCGGGGTTGTAGAGGTAGGTGTAGCTGGCATCGTCCACGATCATCTTGGCGGCATCGTCGTACATCGACTTGCGGGCGCTCTGGTCGGCTTCGACGCGGGCGGAGTCAAGCAGCTCGTCGACCGCGGGGTTGGAGTACTTCTGGAAGTTGAAGGCACCGTCGGTGCGGTGCTGCGCGAAGTAGAAGTCGTCTGGGTCGATGTTGCCCAGCCAGCCCAGCAGGAACACGTCGAAGTTGCCCTGCGCTTCCTCGTCGAGCCAGGCGGCGAAGTCGAGGGTGCGGATCTCGACGTTGATGCCGATCTCCGCCAGGTTGGCCGCGATGACCTGCGCCGCGGTCACCGTCTCGGGATAGGCGCTCGTGACCATCAGGTCCATGCTGAAGTCGCCGACTCCGGCTTCCTCCAGCAGCGAGCGGGCCAGGTCGAGGTCTCGCGTGTACGGCGCGTAGTCGAAGTACCAGCCGCTCGTGGCGGGGATGGCGGTCTGGTTGATGGTGGCGTTGCCGAAGGTGGCGGCCTGCGTGATGGCCTCGCGGTCGATGGCGCGGGCGATGGCCTGGCGCACGCGGACGTCGCTGTACGGCTCGCGAGCCTCGTTGGCGGCGAAGTACCAGTAGTCATTGCTGGGCGCGGACTGGACCACGACCTCGTTGCTGTCCATCAGGCCGCTCACCTGCTGCGGCGGAAGGTTATCGGTCCAGTTGACCTCGCCGGCCTGCAGGTTGGTGAGCGCCACCGTCGGATCGGAGATGAACTGGAACGTGACGCCGTCGAGCGCGGGAGCGCCGCCCCAGTAATCGTCATTACGAACGAGTTCGATCGAATTGCCGCTGGTGTAGTCGGCCAGCTTGAAGGGACCGGTGCCGATGGGCGCGGTCTGGATGTCGCCCGACTCGACGTTGGCCTGCTGCACGACCGCGACGCCCTTGAAGCCGCCGAGGTTGGAGAGCAGGTTGGGCGTGGGCTGGCTGACGGTGAACACCACGGTCGACGCGTCCGGCGCCGTGATGTCGGTCACGGTGGAGAAGCGCCAGCTGTTGGCCATGGGCGTATCGATGATGCGCCGGAAGCTGTACACCACGTCGTCCGCGCTGAAGTCCGAGCCGTCATGCCAGGTCACGCCGTCGCGCAGCGTGAAGGTATAGGTGAGGCCGTCGTCACTGATGGACCAGTCCTCGGCCAGGGCCGGCACCATCTGCAGGTTCTCGTCCGGCTCGACCAGCGTGTCGAAGACGTTTTCGAGCACCTGGAAGCTGTTGTACGAGGTGGTGGCTTGCGGGTCAAGCTGGTCGGGCTCGCCACTGATAGCGGCGACGAGCGTGCCGCCTCCATCCGCGGACTGTGCGACCGTTGCAGCCGGAAGCCCGATCGCGAGCAGTGACGCCACGAGTGTGGCCATCAGATGCGTTCGAATCTGCATCTCTTCTACCTCCTTGGGGATCTCACATCATCATCGATCTGACGGGCGTGCACCACGGGTCAAGTGGTGACGTCCATCGACACCCGCGACAAGGCCGCCAAGCCGTTTGGGGACGACGGCGGGGTCGCGGCACCGATGCTGACCACGCCTGTGGTCGTGCACATAGCCTACCAGTGGGCTGTACACGTTTCTCCGCCGTGCGCCCTCGGGCCCTGCCTTCTCTATGCTGGGCGGTACGCTGTGAGGGGCCCATAGAAGGCATGACATTCTCGATCGTCGCGCTCGATCCGGATACGGCTGAGCTGGGTGTCGCCGTGCAGACGTGCGGGCCGGCGGTGGGCGCCATCGTTCCATGGGTCGAGCCCGGTGTAGGCGCCGTGGTGACCCAGTCATTCACCAAGATGGCCCTTGGGCCAGAGGGCTTGGCGATGCTCCGATCGGGTTTGCCTGCTCCCGATGCGCTGCGTGCCATCCTTGCCGGCGATCCCGGCCGGGAGACCCGACAGGTCGGCGTGGTCGACATGTCGGGGCGTACGGCGGCGCACACAGGTGATCGCTGCGTGGCCGAGGCCGGGCACGTGTGTGCGCCGGGGGTCAGCGTCCAGGGCAACATGCTTCAGCGGCCAGGTGTCTGGCTGACGATGTTGGACGCCTATCGTGACGCCGACGGAGACCTCGCCGCTCGACTCCTTGTCGCGCTCGCAGCGGCAGAACGGGCAGGAGGAGACGTCCGTGGCCGGCAGTCGGCGGCGCTCAGCGTCGCGTCGGGATCGGCAGCGGAACCAGCCTGGGCTCGTCGCTACGACGTGCGCATCGACCAGGCGACGCATCCGATCGACGAGTTGAGCCGGCTGCTGCGGATCGCCCGTGCCTACGAGGCGCTTGGTGCTGCCATGGCGGCCATCGAGGCAAGCGAGGCCATCGACGTACTCGACGCAGCAGCACTCGAGGTCTCATTGGCCGGCACCACGGCCGCCTACGGCTTCGCACCCGACGACTCCCAGGTCGCCTTCTGGCACGCGATGCTGCTGTCCGCGGCGGGGAGGGGGGCGGAGGCCCAGCCGCTGCTCGACGACGCGCTCCGCGCTGAGCCCCGTCTGGCGCTGTTTGCGCACCGCTTCGCCGACGCCGGCCACGCCGCTCCGCTCGCCGTTGCGCTAAGGAGCGTGCCGCGGCCCACAGCGCCGCCGCCCGAGCGCTAGCCTCGGGTGACCATTGACGGACCGACTGATTGCTGACCGGCACAGCGCGCGGCAGTGCCGCCGCGTAGTCTGATGGCCGTGGACGCATGCTCGATGCGCTCAATCGCGCACCAACTGATCCAACGGCAGGGGGTCGAGTGGGCGTGTGCCACACGATGTCCATGACCGACGAGCAGCCCGTCATCCTAAGCATGCGAGGCATCACCAAGCGCTTCCCGGGCGTGGTCGCGCTTGAGAACGTGTCGTTCGATGTCCATCGTGGCGAAGTCCACGCCCTGGTCGGGGAGAACGGCGCGGGCAAGTCGACGCTGATGAAGGTCATGAGCGGCGTCTACACCGAGTTCGAGGGTGAGATGCTGCTCAACGGCCGGCGGGTCGCGTTCGGCAACACTCGTGAAGCCATCGACAGCGGCATCGCCATGATCCACCAGGAGCTGAATCTGGTTCCCGAGCTGACGGTGTACGAGAACATCTTCCTCGGGCGCGAGCATAAGACACGGCTGGGCACGCTTGACCGCCGGGCCATGCGCCGATCGGCCGACGAGCTGATGTCGCGCTTGGGGCTGGACATCGACACGAGTCAGACCATCGAGCGACTGCGCGTGGGCCAATGGCAGCTCATCGAGATCGCCAAGGCCCTGAGTCTCGATACCAGCATCATCATCATGGACGAGCCCACCTCGGCCTTGAGCGACACCGAGGTGGAGTACCTGTTCGGCGTGACTCGCAGCCTCCGCGAGCATGACGTGGCGGTGATCTACATCTCCCACCGGCTTGAGGAGGTCTTTTCCATCGCCGACCGCGTAACGGTGCTGCGTGATGGCCAAGTGGTCGGGTCCGCGGGCGCCAGCGAGCTCACACGCCGCGAGCTGATCAGCATGATGGTCGGGCGCGACTTGGAGGTGCTCTACCCCAAGGTGCCAGTGGAGTTGGGTGAAGATGTCCTGCGCGTAGAGGGATTGACCTGTCTGCAGGGCCGCACGCGGGTGCTCGACGATGTGTCGTTGACCGTTCGCAAGGGCGAGATCGTGGGCGTGGCTGGGCTTATGGGCGCAGGTCGCACGCAACTGCTCGAATCGGTCTTCGGCGTGTACCCGCCGGCCAGCCTCACCGGGCGCATCATCCTAAAGGGCGATGAGGTCGTCTTTGCCTCTCCTCAGGCCGCCATCCGGCATGGTCTGGGCCTGGTGGCCGAGGACCGCAAGCTGCAGAGCCTGGTGCTGGAGCGGTCGGTCACCGAGAACACCACGCTTGCGTCACTACGCTTGTTCATGAACCGGTTCCGCATCATCGACAAGGGGACTGAAGCGCAAGTCGTTACCCGCGTCGTCGATGACCTGAGCATCAAGACCCCTAGTGTCGACACGCTCGTCAACAACCTCAGTGGCGGCAACCAGCAGAAGGTCGTGCTGGGCAAGTTTCTGCTCTCCGAGATCGTGCTGTTCCTGCTGGACGAACCCACCAGGGGTATCGATGTCGGAGCGAAGGCGGAGATCTATAGCCTGGTTGGCAAGCTTGCCCAAGATGGCACCGCGTTCCTCCTCGTGTCCAGCGAGATGCCTGAACTGCTGGCCGTCTGCGATCGTATCTACGTGCTCTGTGACGGCAGAATGACAGGAGAGTTCGCGCGAGATGCATTCGACCAGGAGGCGATCATGGAGGCTGCCACCCGGTTCCTCGAGAAGAGCGCATGAGTAGCGCCCGCAACGTCGGCGTCACGGCGCCGGGTTCGGTGTGGTCCCGCCTCTCGCCCATCGATAGGTTCTGTCTGGTCCTCACCGGGGTCCTGGTGGTCGCCTTCTTCTTCCTCCCTTGGATCAGCGAAGAGGGCACGGACACGACCGGCATCAACCTGCTGCTGTCAGGTTCGCCCCCATTGTCCGCGGAGTTGGCGGCTGTCCTTGCTGGGATGCGCCCAGCGTTGCTGCTCATCCCGCTGGCGGTGCTGATGGCCGGGGTCGGTCTGATCTCGAAGGTCGACGGGCGACCAAGCTGGCGCTGGGCCGGGCGACTCATGCCGCTCGCCGGGCTGGTCGGCTTCGGTTATTTCGTGCTCTATTGGCTGGAAGACCAAGACACGCCGCTGCGCCTGATGCAGTTCACCAGCAGCGGCTTCTGGCTGGCGTGCTTCGCATCAGCCATCCTATTCCTGCAGCGATACCTGGTCACATCCTCGGCGATAACGACCACGGCTGCGCCCGGCAGCCGTGCGCTGGCTGACCTGCGCCGATCGATCGCAAGGTTCTTCGACGATCCCCGCGTGGCTCGGATCGCTGCCAACATCTTCCGCTTCCAGAGTTTCTTCGGCCTCTTCATCGTCATCGTGCTGGCGATCGTCTTCTCGCCCACGCGCGACGGTTCCATCCTCTTCCTTAACGAGCGGAACCTCAGCAATGTCACCCGCGACGTGGCGGAGACGGGGATCCTCGCGGTGGGGATGCTGCTGGTCATCATCATCGGCGGCATCGACCTGTCGGTCGGTTCGGTCGTCGCGCTCACCGCCACCGGTGTGGCCTACTTGCTGATGCGAGACCTGGTGCCCGCGGTCCCGGCCATCCTGATCATCCTCAGCCTTGGCCTGGCCATCGGTTGGTGGAACGGATGGACATCCGAGCGCTTCCGCATCCCCTCGTTCATCACCACACTGGCGATGTTGAGCATCGCGCGGGGATTAGCCCACATCTGGTCCCAAGACATCGCGGTGCCGCTCTCCTACGGCACCGGAGGGGCTGACCCGATGTTCGAGTTCATCGGCGAGCGCATCAACGGCATCATTCCGGTGCCCGCGATCATCATGTTCATCGTCGCCATCATCGTTGCGCTGGTCTTGCGCAACACCGCTTTCGGACGCTATCTCTACGCCATCGGTGGCAACCAGACGGCGGCGCGCCTGTCCGGTCTGGCGGTGTCGCGTATCAAGATCGCAGCCTTCATGCTGTGTAGCTTCTTCGCCGCGATGGCGGGCATCATGCACGCCGCCCAGCTGGACCAGGGCAGCCCCAACGAAGCGGTGGGCTATGAACTCAACGCGATCGCTGCGGTGGTGATCGGCGGCGCCAGCCTGGCCGGTGGCAAGGGCACCATCGCCGGAGCCATCGCGGGGGCGTTCATCCTGGGCATCCTGGACAACATGCTTAGCCTGAACAACGTCAACAGCAGCGCACAGCTCGTGACCAAGGGCCTGCTGGTCGTGGGCGCGGTGGCGCTGCAGCAATTGCGCCCACGCAACGCGGAGGCGTAGCGAAGGGCTTGAAGATCCCAGGCAGCAGCGAGGAGGTGGCATCGGCAGGAAGTCTTCAGGGACCACAGTCCAAGTCAACACGACGAGCCTGAAGGAGAGTCCGGAATGACCAAGAGGATCCTTTCTTCCGCGCTGGCGGCAGCGATGGTCTTGACCTCGGTGTCGGCCGCGCTTGCGCAAGACGGTTGGAATCCGTACACCGACGACCAACTGGGTGGTGGCACAGTCAAGGAGGATGCCCGGGCAGATGGCCCGCTGCCGGCAGGCTGTCCGCTGCCGGAAGCCAAGGACAAGTACGTGATCGGCATGTCGCAGGCCAACCGCGCTGAACCTTGGCGCGAGGCTATGGACAGTCAGATCGCCGCTGCTGCTGAGGCCTATCCTGACATCGAGGTCGTCTTCCAGGACGCCGCGCAGGACAACGCCGACCAGGTCAGCGACGTCGAGAACCTGCTGACCCAGGGCATCGATCTGCTCATCATCTCCCCCAACGAGGCGGCTCCGCTCAACGACATCGTCAAAACGGCCTGGGACGATTGCGTCCCGGTCGTCGTCCTCGACCGCAACCTCGTCGATCCCAACTACTCCATGTTCATCGGCGCCGACAACGTCGCCATCGGCCAAGCGGCCGGTGCCTATGCCGCGCAGTGGTGCGCGGACAACGGCCGTGACGCCTGCAAGATCGCGGAGATCCGTGGTCTTGAGGGCGCTCCCCCGGCCAAGGACCGCGGCGATGGCTTCCGCATGGGTCTGGCCGATGGCGGTCTGAGCGAGGACAACATCGTCTTCTCACAGAACGCTGACTGGCTGCGCGAGCGAGCCGTTCCGGCCGCTGCCGCTGCCTTCCAGGCACATCCCGACGTCGATGTCCTCTACGGGCACAACGATCCCATGGCCGAGGGTGCGTACATCGCCGCCCAAGACGCCGGGATCGACCCGTCCCAGGTCCTCTTCGTCGGCATCGACGCCCTGCCGACGCCCGACGGCGGCATCATGTCCGTCCTCGACGGCCGACTCGGCGTCACCTTCGTCTATCCCACCGGCGGCAAGCAGGCCGTCGACTGGGCACATTCACTCCTCGTCGATCACGTGAACCCGCCGCTGTGGCTGGTCCTGCCGTTCGACACGGTCTCACCGGACAACGCGCAGCAGGTCTGCAACGACTTCGCCTGCCCCGCCGCTGAATAGCCAAACCATCCAGTAGTCGGCAGGGCCCCGGTCGATTGATCGGGGCCCTTCGAGTTGGACGATGGAGCCGCTGCTGATGCCCGGGCTGGATGTCAGGCTGGGAGGATACGGCGCCATGGTCAAGCGCGACCCCGACGCTATCGGCCGGGACCGCGGCGACTGACCAACTGCGGCGACCGACCGCTATCGATCGGCCGGCGTGGCGCTACCGTATCGGCATGCGAGCCTTGTTCGATGCCCTCGACCGCCTGGCGCTCCGATACTTCGTCACCGGTTCGGTCGCGCTCGTTCACGGTGTCATCCGGCAGAGCCAAGACACCGATGTGGTCGTCGATCTGGAGGCGGGCCAGTACGGGGCCTTGGCACGTGGGCTGGCGACTATGCCCTGGCTTCGGTCATCGACCGGGAGACCGCGGACAAGGTGGGTCTCATCCTCCGGCGGCCAGGTCCGTTCGAGCTATCCGCCTTCGACCGTCGACGGCGCGTGGAGATACCCGGCCTCGGGTCGGTCTGGGTGGCGTCGGTCGAGGACGTCGTGCTGGCCAAGCGGGCTGGTCAGACGGCACCTCCGAACTGCAGTTGCGCGACTGCGCCCAGCTGCTTCGCCTTAACGCCGGCAGCATCGACCGGCGCTGCCTGGTGCGCTGGGCAGCCCCCTTTGCCCTCACGCTTCGAAGACCGACCTCGCGAGGGTGACCCACGACGCCAGCCGAGTGCGGTCGCGGCCGATGTCGTAGACATCGCGGAACAGCAGCTCCACGTTGCCGCTGCGGTTGGCATCGAGGGTCCGGCGCAGGTCCGCCTCGGCACGCTCCCAGTGCGCTGTAGGTCCGCTGATCGGCACCGGGTCCGGTTTTCGCGAAAAGACATAGCGGTCACCCAGCATCTCACCGACCCTGTCGAAGTCGGCACTGGGTGGCACCGACACCGAGCGCAAGTTGGGCATGGCGTCCATGATCAGCTCGAGCCGGTCGTGGAGCGGCTCACAGCAGCCGTAGTAGACGAGGCCGAAGCGGTCCGTCAGCCGCTTCATGTAGGGCAGCACGAACTCGGCGTACATGGCCGGGCTGATAGGCGCCGATTCCTGTGATTCGGCCCAGCACCACAGGTCGGATAGGTGGCCCGGCAGGCTGTCGTCGGCCGCCGGCAGCTCGGACACGTAGCCATAGGCGCGGGGGCCCGCGAGTTGGTTGTCAGTGTTGGGCACGATAAGCCCCTCGGCCTCGACGAACGCGAACATGCGCTCGCGGTCGGCGGCCATGTACTCCATCAGGCGGTGGATGGTGTCGGGCGACTCGTAGACCCAGGAGAGCAAGCCGTCATTGCCCACGAAACGGTAGAGCTGCCAGGTCAGACCGATGAAGTAGTTGCCGGCCCAGGACTCGGCACCTTGCTCGACCATGAAGTGGTCGTAGTTGCGGACCTTGACTGGCAAGATGTCGCCGAAGGTGTCCTGCAGCAGGCACTGGCGCGCGAGCGTGGCGTCACGGTCCACGCTGAAACTGCGCGGTCGCAGCAGCGCGGCGTCCTGTGGCGTCCGGATGGGGAAGTTGAAGGTGTAGCCCAGGGGGATCTCACCCTCGGCCACCTCTACCGGGATCTGCACCACGTCCACGCCCCAGGATGAGGTCACCAGGTCCCAGCCGAGGCGGTAATAGGGTTCCAGCACGAGGTCGTCTCCGACCTCTTCGAAGTGGCGGATGTTCTCGCGCATGGTGGCCTCGACGGCACGCAACACTGGGTGCTCGCAGACAAGCTCATCGGGTGCCACGTACTCGTAGACCGTGTCGGTCTCGAACAGGATCATGGGTCGCTCGGAACGCAGGTCGTGAAGCGCACGCCAGCCGCGCTTGCGCTCGGACATCAGGGGCAGTGCCGCGATCTCCGCCCAGCGATGTGCCAGCGCCCGGATGATCTCGCGGTCAGACGCGCTTGGCGATGGCTGTGTCATGTGGTGATCCATTCGTTCGCCATGGTCCATCCCCTTTGCGTTCGGTTGTTACCGATCGTAGCGGGTCAGACACAGCCGAGTGCCAGCGCCATGACGCGACAAGCGTCGTCCATCCTGCCGTCGCTGGGGCGACAGATGCGCTACTGGGTGGCCCGATGCGGACACCGACGCCCGCGTCAGGATCAGCCAGCTAGGGTTGGCAGGTAAGCGCGCCTTCGGGCACGACCCCTTCGATCAGGTAGCGCTCCACGGCTGCGTCCACGCATTCGTTGCCGGTGAGGTATGAAGGTCGATCCACAGCGCCCTCCACCGGAAGGACCGTGCTTGGCGTCACGCGCTCGGCGAGCACCGTGGTCCACGCTCCCGACCCGGCGGCCTCGTCCTGCGCGGCGAGGATGAGCAGCGGGCGCCGATCGGTAGTGGCGATATCGCCACTACCATCCGGCCCAGCCAGGGTCAGCGCTTGGTCCAAAGTCAGCGCCTCGTCCAGGCTGGCATCCATGGGCCCGTCGAGGACCATCGAGCGAACGCGTTCGGGAAAGAGCACGGCATACGCGGCACCCACGGCGGCCCCCAGGGCCGAACCGTAGTAGTCGATGTGGTCGAGGCCGAGCACGCGGCGTGCCAGATCGAGGTCGCGCGCCAGGTCGTCGGGGTGCATCGGGTCTCCATCGCGGCCACGTCGTGGGTCGAAGGCCAACAGGTCGAAATGCTCGCGCAAGGTGTCATCGACGGCGATCGTCGCGCGTTCAAGCGACGTGCTCGCGGCGGTTCCGGACGAATCTGGGCCGATGATCAGTGACGAGGTCGCATCGCCAGTGGCGACGACGCGGTAGACCCGCACGACCTCGCGTCCTTCGTCGGGGGCTGCATGATCGTGCGGCACCCTGATGCGGATGCACTCGAGCCCGTGCTCACACGATTCCCAAGTCGGCGTCTGCACGAGGAACCGCGCCAGCGGGTCCGTGGCCCCGTTCGAGTGCAAGTCCGGATCGATCTGCTCCGGCGGCGTCTCCTCGTCAGGGACGCCTGACACGGCCTTGGCCCCGCCGGCTCGCGCGGGAAGTTGCGGCGGCGGGCAGGTGACTCGTGCCGCGACCCCGCGTCGGCCGGCGAGCTGGTCGTCGAGCGTAACGAAGCGGTAGCCGTCACAGGCATAGCGAGCGATGATGATAGGCAGGATGCGGGGCGTCACATCTGGTCCGCAGTGCATGAGGATGATCGAGCCCGGCCCGCCGCTGAGCGCGCGTTTGGCGATGCCACGGTCCGTGCCATGGGGCGAGGTATCGGCGGCAGACACGTCCCAGTTGACCACGCGGTAGCCGAGCTCGTCCGCGACCCGCAGCACCCGATCGTTGTAGGCGCCGTAGGTGGGGCGCAGGATGCGCGTCATCGGCGTGCCCGTGACCTGCTCTATGGCGCGCTGATTGCGCAGCAGCTCCTTGCGGATGCTTTTGGCCGACATGCCCACCAGCGAGGGGTGGTGATACGTGTGGTTGGCCATCGGGAAGTGCTTGCCGATGTGCTTCCAGACCTTGGCAGAGCTGACCACGTTGACACCGTTGGGGAACCACGTGGCGGGTACGCCGTACCGGGTCAGCGTGTCCGCGATCTCCAGGCAGTGCGCCGGCGCGTAGCCGTCGTCGAAGGTGAGAGCGATGGTCTTGTGTGTGCCCGGCCCGCGTGTGATGACGCCATCAGCAGCGACGGCGGATAGCGTCCCCAGGCTCAGCAGCGCCGCCGTGATGACGAGTGCCAGCAATACGCGGCCAAAGGTCGCCACGGGGTCATGCGATCGCAGGGGAGAGGAGGGCATCGCTAGCGCCAACGGTAGCACTGGCTTGCCGCCCGCGCCTTCGCCTCGGAT
This sequence comes from uncultured Chloroflexia bacterium, assembly GCA_963838115.1. Classification (GTDB taxonomy): domain Bacteria; phylum Chloroflexota; class Limnocylindria; order Limnocylindrales; family CSP1-4; genus JAFMJV01. The sequence continues at coordinate 176,145 of CAWIPU010000002.1, read as the reverse complement.
GGCCCAGCTCTCGCCCGGAGACGTCGTTCGACCACGGCGGCTCGTCGCGGTCAGGTGACCGCATGGGGCGCCTGGTCGGAGCATGCGATGATGCCGAAGAACACGCGATGGCGACCGCGACGATGGGCTAACTGAGCACTTGGTGCCACCGACGCTGCCCAAGGCGGGCGGTCTCGTCGTGGCTCCATGAAGGAAGCCATCGCCCTGCTAGCGAGGCTCGACCTTGAGCGCCGACCGGGTCGGCGCTCAAGCAGCGCGGCCCCGCCCGCCCGCAGGCCTGGGCGCTCACTGCGCAGTTCGTCCGGCGGCACGCAGCCGTCCAGGGCGCTGGCCTCCAACAGCATCATCAGACGCAGCCGAGTGCCCGCCCCAGGACACGGCAAGCCTCAGCCATCCTACTTAACGGAAGCGCATGTCCATGCGGTCGGCAGGGTCGCACGCTGGGCTTCGATCTGGCTAAAGGCCACCGGGGTGCCGTCTGGACAAGATCGGCGCGGCTCGCGGCTCACGCAGACTCACGGTGCAACTCGGCTGCAGGCTCGCGACCAGCCTCAGACGGTGCCCTTCTCGTCGAGTAGCTCCCCGTGGGGCCCGCGCAGCTCCAAGCGCACCGCGGCCATGCCGAACTGGTGCGTGGAGCAGCTGAGACAGGGATCGAAGGCGCGCACCAGGGCGGAGACGCGGTTGACGGCGCCCTCCTGGATCTGGTTGCCGTCGATGAACCTGGTGGCCACATCGTGGACGCCACGCCGGATGGCGAGGTTGTTGTGCCCGGTCGCGACGATGAGGTTGGCCCAGGTCATGGCACCGTTGTCATCGACCCGGTAGTGGTGGATGAGCGTGCCCCGTGGGGCCTCGATGATGCCCACGCCCTCGAGGTCGTTGACACCGGCGTGGGCGCGGACCTTGGCGTCAAGGATGTGCGGATCTTCCATCAGCTGGCGCATGCGCTCCAGGCCGTACATGGCCTCGATGAGCCGGGCGTAGTGGGTGTGGAAGCTGCTCTGCACGATGCGCCCCAGCCGCTCACGCATCTCCTGTAACTGCGCGTTGGCGAGCGGCGTTGAGATCTGGTCGCAGACGTTGAGGCGTGCCAGCGGGCCGACCCGGTAGATGCCGTCGGCCAGGCCGCGCGGCTTGAAATACGGCGCCTTCAGGTAGGAATCGGCCATGGTGGCTTCGCCGATGTAGGTCTGGTAGTCAGCGGCCTGGACCTGGTCGGCCACGATCTCGCCGTCGCTGTCGCGGAAGCGCAGGTTGCCGTCGTATAGCTCCAGCGAACCATCAGCCGCCACGGTGCCGCAGTACATGGTGGGGAAGTTGGAGAACGAGGCCACCTCGTCGGTGAAGCTGTCGAGGGTGCCCTTCCACAGCTCGATGGTGCGCTGCAGGATGGCCATCGCCTCCGGCCACTCCTCAAGGGTCTGCTCACGGGCCCGCGGATCCAACTCCTGGTTCACACCACCGGGCACGGTCCAAGAGGGATGGATACGCTCGCGACCGAGCCGCTCGATGACCTGCTGCCCGAACTTGCGGAGGCGCACGCCGTCCTGCACCACGGCCGGGTGCTCGGCGAGCAGTCCCGCGATGTTGCGCTTGGCGGGGTCGTAGTCCATGCCCAGCAACAGGTCCGGTGCCGAGAGGTGGAAGAAGGACAAGGCGTGTGACTGCACGATCTGCGCCATGTGCAGCAGCTCGCGCAGCTTGGCCGCGGTGCTGGGGATGCGCACGGCCATGATGGCGTCGCAGGCCTTCGACGAGGCCAGCAGGTGGCTGACCGGGCAGATGCCGCAGATACGTGCGGTGATGGCCGGCATCTCGTAGTAGGGCCGGCCCTCCACGAACCTCTCGAATCCACGGATCTGGGTGACATGGAACTGCGTGTCCGCGACCTTGCCGTCGTCGCCCAGCTGGATGGTGATCGAGGCGTGACCCTCGATGCGGCTGACGTGGGGGATGTTGATGGTCGTCACGTTCGGTCTCCTCAGCCGAAGCGCTGTCGTGAGCCGACATCGGGGACGCGGCCTTCGAGCAGCTCGCCCAGCACATAGAGGATGGTCTCCGGTTTGGGCGGACAGCCGGGGACGTGGACATCGACCTTGACGTGGGCGTGGAGCGGCTCGGCCTGCTTGAGCAGGGCTGGCACACCATCGGTCGGGATCTGCTTTTGCTCGTCGGAGCCCTCGACGTAGACGCGCTCAAGCAGCGCCCGCGTGGGGATGCCGTTGCGCATGGTTGGTACGTTGCCGGTGACGGCACAGTCGCCTAGCGCCACCACGATGCCGCTGCGCTCGCGGGCCTCCGTCAGCAGCTCCAGGTCGTCGGTGCTGCTGACGGCACCCTCGATGACCGCCACATCCACCCCGTCGGGCCATTCCTGCGCATCCACCAGCGGGCCGAAGACGATGTCCGCCTTGGCCAGCACGTCCACGATGGCCTCATCGATGTCCAGCAGCGACATGTGGCAGCCCGAGCAGCCGTCGAGCCAGCAGGTCCCGATGCGGGCCTTCTGCACGTCCTGCGCTTCCTGGATCTGCTGCTCCATCACTGCCCCTCTCGCATCGTGTTCAGGGTGCTGACCACGCCGCGCTGCTTGGTCATCTCCTCCACCGCCCAGCCCTTCTCGGCAAGGGCACCGGTGGGACAGGCCTGCACGCACTTGCCACAGCTGGTGCAACTGACGGCCTCTCCCCAGGGTCGCTGCAGCTCGCTCACCGGCCCAGACGCGACGCCGCGACCGGCGATCTCCCAGACATGGGCACCCTCGATCTCTGCACAGGTACGCACACATCGCGCGCACAGCACACATCGGTTGGGATCGAAGACGAAGCGCGGATGCGTGGTGTCGGGGGTGAGCTTGGGGTAGTTGTAGGCGTAGCGAACGTTGGTCATGCCGTGCTCCTGAGCCAGGCTCTGCAGCTCACAGTGACCCGATGACACGCACACGGCGCAGATGTGGTTACGCTCGGCGAAGAGCAGCTCCAGCGCCATACGCCGATACCCGTGCAGCTGCGTCGAGTTTGTCGAGACGGCCAGGCCCTCCTGGACCGGCGTGGTACAGGCCGGCAGCAGTCGCTTGACGCCGGACACCTCGATCATGCACAGGCGGCACGAACCCTGTGCCGAGAGGCCCTCCATGTAGCAGAGGGCCGGGATGTACTTGTCGTTGGCGCGCGCGACCTCAAGGACGCTTTGGCCGGCCTTGGCCGTGATGACCTCACCGTCGATCCGGACCATCACGTTGTCGGTCATGCCGTCCTCCTAGTTCTCGAGACTGCGGACGTCGCAGCGCAGGCAGCGATGCGCTTCGGCCAGGGCGACAGCGGGCGCCAGGCCCAGCGTGACCTCCGCGTATGAACGGACGCGTTCGGCTGCCGGCAGCTCGGCCGGGGTGTGGCGTCCCGATGGGCTGGCCGGATCGGGAGGCTCCATCTGATAGCTGAACTCGGGCACGACGCTAGGCGTCAGGCGATCCATCAGCCGATGATCGATGTTGCGCGCGGCCTTCTTGCCGATGCCCATGGCATTGGACACGTTGGAGGCGCCGGTGATGAGGTCACCGCCGGCGTAGAAGCGATCGCGGCTGGTCTCCAGCGAGTAGCGGTCGACTTCCAGCGTGCCCTCGTCCTCTTTCACCCGCAGGCCCGACGCGTTGCAGAAGTCGGGATCGACTCGTTCGCCCACGGCCAGGATCACGCTGTCGCACTCGATGCGCATGATCTCGCCGGTGGGCACAGGACGACGGCGACCGGATTGGTCGAACTCGCCCGGGCGCGTGCGCACCACCTCGATGGCGCGGACCCTGCCCTCGGCGTCGCCGATGATGCGCTCGGGCGCGGCGAGATAGGCGATCTTGGCACCCTCGTGCTCGGCCGCCCTGATCTCCTCCGCGATGGCCGGCATGTCCTTGCGTTCGCGGCGGTAGACGATGGTCACCTCGGCGCCCATGCGGCGCGCCGTGCGAGCCGAGTCCACAGCGGCATTGCCGCCGCCGATGACGACGACGTTGCGGCCCACCGGGACGGCTTGCTCGCGGGCCATGGCCTCCAGGAAGGGTAGCGCCGGGATGACTCCAGTCAACTCGGTGCCGGGCAGGTGCACCCAGGCTTCCTTCCAGGTGCCGATCGACAGGAAGACCGCGTCATAGCCCTCGGCGATCTCGTTGAGACGCACGTCTTCACCGACTTCGACGTTGAAGCGGAAATCCACACCGACGCGTTCGATGAGCTCGATCTCCTTGTCCAACACCGACTGCGGCAGGCGGTACTCGGGCAGGGCATAGCGCAGCATGCCGCCGGCGGCCGGCCGCGAGTCGAAGCAAGTCACCTCGTGCCCGCGCAGCGCCAGGTAGTAGGCGCAGGTGAGGCCGGTCGGTCCCGCACCGACCACCGCCACGCGCTGGCCGCTGGGCTCCATCTTGCGTTCCAGGACCTTGCCCACCATCGTCTCGAAGCGGTCGGTCAGGAACACCTGGTCCGCGATGGTGCGGTGCACCTCACGCATGTTGACGGCCTCGTCCACGGCCTCACGGCGGCAACGATCATCACAAGGGTGCTGGCAGACGCGGCCGGTCGATGCCGGTAGCGGGTTGTCCAGGATGACCGACAGGAAGGCATCGTCCAGCCGATCCTCCTTGTACAGCTGCAGGAAGCGTGGGATGTTCATGTGCAGCGGGCACGAGTTCTCGCAGGGGCTGAGCGCCAGGTCCTCGCAGACACCGGCTCGGCAGCGCTTGGCGAGGATGTGGTCCTCGAACTCGTGGCGGAAGTGCCGCAGGCTGGTCAACACCGGGTTGGGCGCGCTCTGGCCCAGGCCGCAGAGCGACATGTCCCGCACCATCCGGCAGAGCTCTTCGAGCTTGTCGAGGTCGGCCAGGGTGGCCGTGCCGTGAGTGAACCCGTCGAGCATCTCCAGGGCCTTGTCCAGCCCCATGCGGCAGGGCGTGCACTTGCCGCACGACTCCGAGTGCGTGAACTCGACGAAGTAGCGCGCCACATCGACCATGCAGTTGTCTTCGTCCATGACGACCATACCGCCCGAGCCCATGATCGAGCCGATCTGTGCCAGCGTCTCATAGTCGACCGGTGTATCGAGCATGTCGGCAGGGATGCAGCCACCCGACGGTCCGCCCGTCTGCACGGCCTTGATCTCGCGACCGTTGCTCCCACCGCCACCGATGTCATAGATGAACTTCGAGAGCGGCGTGCCCAGCGGCATCTCCACGAGGCCCGTGCTGGCGACCTTGCCCACCAGCGAGAACACCTTGGTGCCGGCGCTCTTGGAGCTGCCGATGTCGCTGAACCAGGCCGGTCCGCGAGCCACGATCGGCGCCACGTTGTACCAGGTCTCGACGTTGTTGATGTTGGTGGGCTTGCCGTACAGACCACGCTGCGCCGGGAAGGGCGGTCGCGGTCGCGGCCGGCCGGACTTGCCCTCCAACGAGGCGATGAGGGCGGTCTCCTCACCACAGACGAAGGCCCCGGCGCCTTCTACGGTCTGGATGTCGAAGTCGAAGCCGCGGCCGAAGATGTCCTGGCCCAAGAGCCCGTACTCGCGCGCTTGTGCGACGGCGCGCTCCAGGCGCATGACCGCGATGGGGTACTCGGCGCGAACGTAGATGATGCCGTCCGTGGCGCCGGTGGCGAAGGCCGCGATGAGCATGCCCTCGAGCAGCGCATGCGGATCGGACTCGATCTCATTGCGGTTCATGTAGGCGCCCGGATCGCCCTCGTCGGCATTGCACACGAGGTACTTCTGGCCACCTGGCGCAGCGCGCAGGAACTCCCATTTGTTGCCGGTCAGGAAGCCGGCGCCGCCGCGACCCCGCAGCTTCGCGGCCTTGATCTGCTCGATGACCATCTCCGGGTGCTGGTCGATGAGCACCTTGTAGAGCGCTTGATAGCCGCCGATCGCGATGTATTCCTCGATGTCATCGGGGCTGATGAGGCCGCAGTTACGAAGCACGATCTTGACCTGGCCGTCGAAGAAGGGCACCTCGTTCCAAGCGGGCACATCGGCGTAGCCACTGCCGTAGCGCACGTTACCGGTGAGGTGGTCCCACTCCTCCACCTTGCACAGCAGCAGCTCCGCCGGTGGCAGGCGGTCGTGGCTGATGGCGTCGAGGATGTCGTCGACCTGGTCGGGCTGGACGCGGCGCAGTATGAGCAACGGTCGGCCCGGAAGGCGCACGTTGACCAGTGGCTCCTCAGCGCAGAAGCCGAAGCAGCCCACCGGTGCCAGCTGCACATCCAGCCCACGCGCGTCGATGGCCGACTTGAACGCGCTCAGGACGCCCTCAGCGCCGTTGCCGCTGCCGCACGTGCCCATACCGACCGCGATGCGCGGCCGCTCCGGCAGCAGCTTCGCGAGGCCGGACTCGCGGACGGCCGCGAAGGCCGCCAGGTCGGCGATCCTCATCGGGCGCCCTCCCGCCGCAGCTGCTCGACCTCGCGGATGAGCGCCTGCTCCGTGACATGGCCGCGGATGGCGTGGTCGACCTCGATCACCGGCGCCAGTGCGCACTGGCCGAAACACGCTACGGTGCGGACCGTGAAGTTGCGATCGGGCGTGGTCAGCGAGACCTTGTCGGCGTTATCGCCCGAGGTGCGCAGGCCCAGCTGCAGCTTCACGCGCTCCAGCAACGGGCGTGATCCGCGCGTATGGCAGGCGGTACCGCGGCAGATGGCCACGGTATGCGCTCCCTGGGGCTCCAGGTTGAAGAGCGCGTAGAAAGAGGCCACGCTGAAGACCTGCGACTGGGGGATGCCGCTGCGCACGGCCACGTACTCGAGCGTGGACATGTCCAGGTACTTGTAGCGGCTCAGCTCCTGGAGCCGCTGCAGGATGCCCAGCAGGGCACCCGGTCGCCCCACCTGATCGGCGATGATCGCGTCGATCAGGTCATGATCCGCCACGTCCCCGAGCACAGCGTCTCGGGGCGCCGTCTCGCGTACGGTCGCCATCGACTCCCCTATGGATACACCGTGCAATCGAGAGCCGGTTCAGAGACGCGACTCTTGGACGACGCGCGGCGTCATCTGCAACGTACGACCCTGCGACTCCGCTCCACAGGGCCATGTGGACCGGTATCGAGTGGGCCGGTCAGCCGACTCGACGCGAAGCCGCCGGCCGATGGGTGACGAGGGTGCCGATCGGACCATCTGGCCCGGGTCATCGGTCGTGGCTGCTTCGACGGGCCGGCGAGTTTTCGAGGTGAGATCGTTCGAAGCACGCCGGTTGACCCGCCCGGTGGTGGGCCGTGCAGCGGATCGCCGTGCCCGCCGGAGATTTCGCAATGGATCTGTCACGCCGGAGCCGCTTTGTTAGATGTGGCCGGCGCTGCTCCTTGGACGACGATATGCGGTAGTACGCGATGACTTGCGCGCACATCAATCGAAAGGAGCATCTCCATGATCATCGACATCATCGCCTGGCTGGTCCTTGGCGCGATCGCAGGCTATCTGGCCGGGTTCCTCGTCCAGGGCGACGAAGGGTTGGGCGTCCTCGGCCACATCGTGCTGGGTATCGTCGGCGCCGTCATCGGTGGCTTTATCGTCGGCTTGCTCGGCTTCAACACGGGCCGCCAAGAGGGCGACATCCTCAACTTGGCTTCCATCGTGGTTGCCGTCATCGGTGCTGTCGTGACCGTGCTCGTGGTCGGCTTCTTCATGCGTGGCCGCCAGACTGCCTGAGTTAGAACTCGGCTGAGCCGGGTGTGCGTGGGAAGGGGATGACATCGCGGATGTTGGCCATGCCCGTGGCGTAGGCCAGCGCTCGATCGAAGCCCAACCCGAAGCCGGCGTGCGGCACGCTGCCGTAGCGCCGCAGGTCGCGGTACCAGCCGTACGCCCGAGCGTCCAAGCCCATCTCCTCGATGCGTCGGTCGAGGACGTCCAGTCGCTCCTCGCGCTGCGAGCCGCCCACGATCTCGCCCATGCCCGGCGCCAGCACGTCCATGGCCGCCACCGTGCGTTCGTCATCGTTGAGGCGCATGTAGAAGGCCTTGATCTCCTTGGGGTAGTCGACTACTACCACCGGCCGCTTGGCCACCTCTTCGCAGAGGTAACGTTCGTGCTCCGCCTGCAGGTTGGCACCCCAGGAGACGGGGAACGCCCAATCGCGGTCGGCCTTCTCCAGGATGGACACCGCGTCGGTGTAGGTCATGCGCTCGAAGTCGGACTCCACGAAGGCCTCCAGCCGCGTCACGGCCTCAGGGTCGATACGCTCCGCGAAGAAGGCCATGTCATCTGCCCGCTCGTCGAGGATGGCTCGGAAGGCGTACTTCAGCAGGTCCTCGGCCAGGTCGGCATCATCCGACAGGTCGGCAAAGGCGATCTCCGGCTCGACCATCCAGAACTCCGATAGGTGCCGGCTGGTGTTGGAGTTCTCGGCGCGAAACGTGGGCCCGAAGGTGTATACCCTGGTCAGCGCCAGGCAGTAGGACTCTACGTTGAGCTGGCCCGACACGGTCAGGAAGGTCGGTCGGCCGAAGAAGTCCTGGCTGAAATCCACCTTGCCCTGCGGCGTTCGCGGCAGGTTGGCGAAGTCCAGCGTGGAAACGCGGAACATCTCACCGGCGCCTTCAGCGTCCGCCGCGGTGACGATGGGCGTGTGGATCCAGTAGAAGCCGTGCTCATGGAAGTAGCGGTGCATGGCCTGTGCCAGCGCATGGCGCACGCGCGCGACGGCGCCGATGGTGTTGGTGCGAACACGCAGGTGCGGGACCTCTCGCAGGTACTCGAAGGTGTGGCGCTTGGCCGCGACCGGGTATGAATTGGGATCGTCGACCCAGCCCACCACCTCGATCGACCCGGCCTGGAGCTCGACCGACTGGCCCGTCCCCTGCGAGTCGGCCAGCGTGCCGCTGGCCCGCACGGCGCAGCCGGCGGTGAGGTGCAGCACCTCATCCTCGTAGTTGGCAAGCGCGGCTTGGGCGACCACCTGCAAGGGCGCGAAACTGGAGCCGTCATGGACCTGCAGGAACGACAAGCCGGCTTTCGAGTCGCGCCGTGTGCGCACCCAGCCCTGGATCGTCACCTGCTCGCCGGACGCCTGGGACCCGCCGAGCACCTCGGCGATGCGGACTACCTTGGCCATCGATACCTCCATCAGGCTCCGAGAGTACGCGACGCGGCGGGCATCCTTGGCTATGCTCAGACCGCTGGAGGGGCCGCAGCCGCGCCTGACTCGGTCGTACCCATCTGGCCTGGTCGCGTCTCGGGCAGCAGCAGGCTGATGCCGAACCCGAACAGCACGAACACGAGGGCGGCGAAACCGGTCAGGCGCGCCGCGCCTACGAAGGCGTCATCGAGCAGCGGCACGATGACGTCGGCATTCGGCTGCTCCCGGATGCCGGTCAGCGCCTGGCCACCGGAGGTCTCCATCGCGGTGGCGATGCTTTCGCCGGCAGCAGGAGGCAAGCCGGGCACGCCGGCAAGCTCGCTCCGCACGCCGTTGCCCAGGCTAACGAAGAGGATGGTGCCCAGGATGGCGATGCCCAGGGCGGAACCGATCTGGCGCATGGTGGAGTTGGCGCCCGACGCCAGGCCCGATCGCTCCATGGGGATATCGGAGAGTGTGACGCTGGTCAACTGCGCCGTCGCCAGTCCGACACCGACGCCGTAGATGAACAGCGGCAGGGCCAGCTGCAGCCCAGTCACGGTCGTGCCCAGCAACAGCGTCACCGCCAGGATGCCCACGGCCTCAAGCGCCATGCCCAGGCTCACCGTACGGCGAGGGCCGTAGCGGTTCGCCAACTGCGCCGCGATGGGCGCCGCGATGAACGCCCCGATGGCGAGCGAGACGAAGATGAGTCCCGTATCGAAGGCCGACAGCCCCAGCACGGCTTGAAGGAACAGCGGCAGCACGAACAGCAGCCCGAACTCACCCAACGACACGATGGTGCCGGCCAGGTTGCCGTAGCGGAAGGCGGGGAAGCGCCACAGGTCGAAGTCGAACAGGAAGAACTTCCCGGCGCGGGCACGACGCAACTCCACCCAGGCGAACAGGCCCAGTGCCACGATGCCGAAGCCGATGGCGAACGGGATGACCGATACGTTCTCAAGCGGCCACGTCCAGCCCAGGACCTCGAAGGGCTGCTTGGGGGCCCACCAGCCGAAGGTGTTGCCCTCGATGAGCCCGAAGATGAACGCCCCCAGTCCTGCCGTGATGAGCACGAAGCCCGGCAGATCGAAGCCGGCCTGCGCATCCGGGTCGCGTGACTCTCCGATGTAGCGCAAGGTTCCGAGGATGGCGATGATGCCGATGGGGACGTTGATGAAGAACGACCAGTGCCATGACAGGTTGGTGGTGAACCAGCCACCCAGCAGCGGGCCGAGGGCGGCCATGCCGCCGATGACGGCGCCAAAGATGCCGAAGGCGATGGCGCGGTCATGACCGCGGAAGTTGGTGTTGAGGATCGATTGTGTCGAGGGCAGGATCATGGCGCCGCCCACGCCTTGGAGCAGGCGCGCCGCGATGAGCATCGTGCCGCTGCCCGAGAAGCCGGCGATGACCGACGCGATGATGAAGACAACCAGCCCCAACAGGTACATCTGCCGCCGGCCACGTTGGTCGCCCAGTCGGCCCAGCGTCACCAGCAGTGCCGCGAACACCAGCGCGTAGCTGGTGTTGATCCATTCGGCCTGTGTCGCTTGCAGCCCCAGATCCCCGATGATGGTGGGCACAGAGACGTTCACGATGGTGACGTCAACGATGATCATGGCCACGCCCAGGCTGAGCATCGCCAGGCCAAGCCAGCGCCCTCGGCCCGACTCGCTCATCGATGGCATCTCTGCGGCGCGGTCGCTCATCTCTCGGTCCCCACTCCTTCGTCACTTCGCACGGTGCGCTCTCGGCTTTCCAGGCACTCCACCATAGCGCTAGCCGCGGTACACCCGCTGGGCGGGCCCCGGGCGCGGCCGGCGGTATCAGTCGTGCGGCGCAGCCTCGCGCCGTCGTTCGGTGGCCTCGAGGGCGGGCTCGAGCCCTGGGTCGATCTCCGCCGCGGCGATATTGGCACCGGCAGCCACTGTCACCAGGGGTTGGGCGCCGGGGCCCTCCAGTAGACGCCGGCCGAGGTCCAGGCGACGTAACTCCGGCGCCCGGATGGCCACGATGGTGACCACTGCGATGGTCAGGATCCCGCCGGCGACGACGCTGGGGACGACCCCCACCAGCGTCGCCGCGACGCCGCTCTCGAAAGCCCCCAGCTCATTGGAAGCGCCGATGAACAGGTGATTGACCGAGGCGATGCGGCCTCGCAGGGCCTCGGGCGATTCCACGCGCAGGATGACGAGGCGGATCACCACGCTGACGCCATCGGCCAGGCCGGCCACGAACAGCGCACCCAGCGAGAGCAGGAAGCTGGTGGACAGGCCGAAGACGATCATCGACACGCCGAAGATGGCCACCAAGCTCAGGAGCAGGCGGCCGGCTCGCTTCCTCGGTGGGATCCGGGTGGTGGCCAGCATCGACAGTAGCGCTCCCGCCGAAGGCGCCGTGCGGAGCAGGCCCAGGCCCACCGGGCCAACACCGAGGATGTCCGCGGCGAACACGGGCAGCAGCGCGATGGCGCCGCCGAAGAAGACGGCGAACAGATCGAGGGCCATCGCGCTCAGCAGGACCTGGTGGTGGACCACATAGCGCACGCCCCCTGAGAGGCTACGTCGGATGCTTTCGGTCCGGTCAGGCTCGGGCATGGGTTTGCGGCTGATCCGAGACACCGCCAGGACCGAGACGGCCATCAGCACCATCAGGACCAGGTACGTGGCAGGGATGCCGATGAAGGCGATGGCGAGACCGCCCGCCGCGGGACCGATGATGGCCGCGCCGGTCCAGGCAGCGCTGGTGAGCGAAGTGCCGTGCGAGGCCTGCTCGATGGGGATGACCTGCGCCTCGAAGGCCACCAATGCGGGACGTTCGAAGCCGGCGGCCACGCCGATGAGGAAGACCACGGCCAGGATGCCAGCGAAGCTGATGCCCCCCGGGTCGAGTGACATCAGCGCCAGCGCCAAAGTGCCGATCGCCAGCATCGTGCCGGTGATGAGGATGATCGAGCGTCGATCGTGACGGTCGGCCACGTGCCCGCCCAGCAGCATCAGCGCCAGTGCGGGGATGGCTTCGACCAGCCCCAGCAGCCCCAGCGCGAGCGGCTCCCCGGTGACCTCGTAGGTCTGGAACGCCACCACGGTGGCGATCGCGGTCATGCCCAGAGCGGCCAGGGCACGGGCGGTCAGCAGCGCCCGAAACTCCGGCAGCGCGAGCAGTGCAAGCGTCGGGTTGGGTTGCTGCGCCTGCGTCACGGCCCGAGCCTAGCCGTTCCGCAGGCGCCGGCACGCGCGATCGTGCAGCCGGTCTCGCCGACTCGGCGTGGCGTCCTTGGTACAGTCATCGGCCCCCAACCGTACGCGAGGTAGCGCCATGAAGGCGATGGTCCAGAATCGGTTCGGCGCGCCGGCTGAGGTCCTGCGACTGGAGGACGTCGAGATACCGTCCCTCGACGCTAACGAGGTGCTGGTGCGCGTTCGAGCGTCCTCTGCCAACCCCTGGGACTGGCACTTCATCCGCGGCGAGCCCTGGTTCATGCGCCTGGGGCCGGGCGGGTTGCGCGCGCCCAAGCATCCGATACCCGGCGGCGACCTGGCTGGGATCGTGGAGCAGGTCGGCTCGCATGCCGGCCCGTTCGTGGTCGGTGCTGAGGTCTACGGCTTCAGCCACGGCGCGTTCGCCGAATACACCGCGGTCCGACACGACCGGCTCGCACATAAACCGGCCAATCTCTCCTTCGAGGCGGCCGCGGCCGTGCCGTTGGCCGCGGCGACCGCTATCCAGGGCCTCCGCGATGTCGGCGAGGTCAAGACCGGTGACAAGGTGCTGATCATCGGGGCCTCGGGCGGCATCGGCGTATTCGCGGTGCAGCTGGCCAAGGCCTGGGGAGCCGAGGTGACCGGCGTCTGCAGCACAGGCGGCATCGACCTCGTGCGATCGCTGGGTGCCGATCACGTCATCGACTATACGACTGACGACTACACCCGCGGTGACGATCGCTACGACGTCGTCTTCCAGCTCGGCGGCACCGCTTCGCCCGGCACGCTGCGCCAAGTGATGTCCGGGCACGGCACGCTGGTGCAGTGTGCTGGTGACGGCAACCGGGTCATCGGTCCGGTCTGGAATATCGTCCGGGCGAAGGTCAGCGACCCGTTCGTGCGCCAGCGCCTCCGGCTCGTCGGTACGGTCGAGGACACACGCACGCTCGACGAGCTCCGTGGGCTCATTGAGAGCGGCTCACTCAAGGTCGTCGTCGACAGCAGCTATCCGCTTGAGCGGGCCGGCGAGGCCGTGCGACTCGTGGAGGAGGGGAGCCCCCGCGGCAAAGTGGTCGTCTCGGTCGCCTGACGGACCGGGCGGTGCTGACGGCCCTAAGGCGAATCGCGCGATAATCGCAACACCCTGCACGTGCGGCGCGTTGCGTTGCACGCCCGACCATGAAGGAGACGACGAATGACGAGCATCGGTGTCCCAGCCATCGGCATCTTGAGGCGACTGGCCGTCGGCGGCCTCGCTGTCGGCCTGCTGGCCGGCGGGTCCGGCATCGCGGCCGCGCAAGACGATCCCGCGGACATGGTCAGCCTGACCGACTTCCGTGGCCACACCATGGACGTGCCGGTCGGGACTGACAGGGTCATCTTCCTCGTCGAGAACGCCATGAACACGTTCTACGCGGTAGGTGGCGCCGACCTCATCGCAGGCATCGGCGACATCTGGCAACCAGCCTACAAGGAGGCCTTCTTCGCCGGCGTCGATCCCGACTATGCCGAGACACCGCGCGTGGCCTCCAGTGATGGCGCCGTCGATCTGGAGTCGCTGGCTGCCACCGACCCTGAGCTGGTGGTGTTGTGGTCGGCGGACATCGATGATCGTGACACCACCGCCATCGAGGAGGGCCTCGGTGTCCCCGTCTATGGCGTCTTCCTCGACTCCTTCGACGACCTCAACAAACTCACCGCCGACATGGCGGCCATCGTGGGTGACCCTGCCCGCGGCGACGAAGTGGTCGCCCAGATCGCCGCGGAGATGGAGAAGATCCGCGGCATCTCCGCGGCCATCCCGGCCGACGAGCGACCCAGTGTCTACTGGATGTGGGGTGATGTCTTCGGCACGGCCGGCGTTGAGTCCACCGCGAACGATTTGATCGACGCGGCCGGCGGCGTCAACGCGCTGGCAGGCTGGGAAGACGAGGCCCGCACGACCGAGCACCCAGTGCTCTCGATGGAGACCATCGCGCTGCTCGACCCGGAGGTCATCTACCTCTGGTTCAATCCTGAGATCGATCCGGCCGACATCATCGAAGGACGCTCGGTCGCCGGGGTGGACTTCAGCACATGGTCCGGTCTCCGCGCCGTCCAGTCGGGTCGCGTGTTTGAGCTGGACGATCCCTTCCTGTACGACTTCATGACCGGGCGCCAGCCCATCGCCACACTCAAGATCGCCAAAGACATCAACCCTGAGGCGTTCGCAGACATCGACCTGAAGTCGGAGTTCGACGCGTTCTTTCGCGAGATGTATGGCGTCTCGTACCCCGACTACGCACCGGTAGGCTGACCTCGGACTGACCGGTGGCCGGACGCCAGCTGAGCCAGTACCTGCGGCCGGCGTCTGGCCCACTCGTTGGCTGGCGTGCGGCGGCAGTCGTGCTGCTGGCGGTCTCGCCACTCCCGGCCTTCGTGTTCTCGATGCTGCTGGGCAGCTATGGGCTGGCCGTGGTCGATGTCTTTGGCGTCATCTGGTCGCGGCTCGCCGGCACCGAGGCCTACGAGTCCGGCGTCTACACGGTGCTGCTCGACATTCGCCTGCCGCGGGTGCTCTCCGCGATGCTGGTGGGTATGTCGATGTCGGTCGCGGGCGCTGTGCTCCAGGGGGTCCTGCGCAATCCGTTGGTCGATCCGTACATCCTGGGCCTGTCGGCCGGCGCAGCGTTCGGGGCGGCACTCTCGATCGCTGTCATCCCCGGGCTGCCCCTGCAGCTGAGCGCTTTCCTCTTTGGCCTGTTGGCCATGGGCATCGCCTACTGGATGGCTCGGACCGGCGGCCGCGTACCCATCGTGTCGCTCATCCTCTCGGGTGTCATCACCGGATCGATCTTCACGGCCTTGCTTTCGATCGTGCAGATGAGCGCACACGAACGTTCGCTGCAGACCATCATCCGCTGGATCATGGGCAGCTTCAACGCGGTGACCTGGTCGGTACTCTCGACCGCTTGGATCCTGATGGTGGTCGGAACGCTGGTGATGATCCTGCTGCGCTGGCGCCTCAACGTGCTGGCGCTGGGCGATGACGAGGCGCGCTCGGCGGGCATGAACGTGGAGCGTTACAAGGCCGTCTTCATCATCTGCGCCGCGCTGGTCTCCGCGGTGGGCGTGTCGATCGCGGGCATCGTGGCCCTGGTCGGACTGATCATCCCGCATATGATCCGCATGATCGCGGGACCGGACCATCGCACCCTGCTGCCGTTGTCGGCTGCGGTCGGTGCCACGTATCTGGTGCTGGTGGATGACGTGGCCCGGGCGGCGTTCGGCTTCGAAGTGCCGTTGAGCATCATCACGACGCTCATCGGTGCCCCGTTCTTCTTCCTGCTGCTTCGCTCGACCAAGACGAGTGGCTGGGAATGAGCGAGTCCATCCTTGGGATCGTCGGGGTCTCTGCGGGCTATGGCGACGTGACGGTCCTGCGCGATGTCTCGTTCGAGGTCCAGCGTGGCTCCATCGTGGCATTGCTGGGCCCAAACGGCTGCGGCAAGACGACACTGCTGCGCATCATCGGCAAGCTCCACGAAGCCAGTGCTGGAACGGTGTCGGTGGCCGGCCGCGATGTCAGGACGACCAACCAGCACGAGCTGTCGCGCGTCATGGCCAGCGTGGCGCAGGCGCAGCGGACCTCATTCCCCTTCTCCGTGCTGGATGTGCTGCTCACCGGGCGCATGCCCTACGTGTCCATCCTGTCGGCACCGGCGGAGGCGGACCGCGAGCTCTGCCGTGAGGTTCTCGACTGGTTCGGCATCCGCCACCTGGAGCAGAAGTCGATCACCCGCTTGAGCGGCGGCGAACGTCAGCTGGTGATGATCGCGCGGGCGCTGGCACAGCAACCCAGGGTGCTGCTGCTCGATGAGCCCACCACCTACCTGGACCTGCGCAATCGAGTGCGGGTGCTGGAGACCATCAGCCGACTGGCCCACGACCAGGATCTGACCGTGCTGATGACCATCCATGACCCTAATGAGGCGCTGACCTATGCTGATAGCGCCGTGCTGTTGCGAAAGCTGGCAGCGCTCGAAGGGCTCGATCCCGATGCGCACGCAGCCGCGGCGACAGACCAAGCCACGAGCATGATCGCCAGCGGCTCTCCCGGAGCTGTACTGACCAGGGCCAATGTGTCAGAAGCCTACGGGGTGGAGGTCGATGTCATCGAGCACGCCCACCGCCGTCTGATCATCCCGGCCGACTGACCAGCCCGACCCTGGGCCGACTGCCCATGAAGATGCCCGGCCGGTGTGTCCGGCCGGGCAGGGAGTCGGAACTGAGATTCCCAGTGCCTTGGCCTTGGCCGCAGAGAACTCCTCGTCGGTGAGGATGCCCTGCGCGTGCAAGGAGGCCAACTTCTGTAGCTCAGCCATCTGCGGATCGGCCGCTGCTGCCGGGGCGGCTACTGGAGCCGCTGAAGCAGCCGCAGCCTGCTGGGCCTGGAGCTCAGCGATCTGCTGGCTCTGGTCCGCCATCTGCTGCTGCTGTGCCTGCGAGTTAGCCTGCGCAGCAGCCTGCTTGTTGGCGCTCGAAGCGCCCACGTGAGCTGCACCGCCGACCACGACCGCCGTTGCCAGCAGCCCGGGTCCTCGTCGTCTTCGCATCGTCGTATCGTGTCCTTTCGTGACTGGCCGGTTGACTAAGCGGAAAGCTCGCCGCTGTCGAGTTGTTCGTTGACCATCTCAAGGATCTCTGGCGCGACGGTCTCGCGGCTGATGAGGAAGCCGCCGGCATCGACGACGGCTTCCTTGATACGTACGGCCCAGCGGTGCTCGAACAGCAGCACCAGGCCGGAGGTGTCCTCGGGCAGGTCTTCGGCCAGCTGGTCGATGTCCTCCGGGGTGAGCAGACCACCGAGGTCGTCGATGAGCGGCGCGAACCCGGCGAAGCGGGGGTCCTCAGTGTTGTCGAGCTCGACGACCGTGACCTCGCCATCGCCATCCTTGGTGATGAAGATGACGTCCACGAGCGAGATCGTCCCGGACTCGACGACGCGGAGGATCTCGTCCGCGATGGCACCGTTGAAGTCGTTGCCAGCAAACCCGATGACCGTGTATTCAAGCGGTCCTAACGTCATATGTCTCTCCTGCGCACCCGGATCCGTCACGCTCGTCGATCGACGGCGAGGTTCGGGGGCGTCTGAACCTCGCGTGCGCGTCCGTTAGATGGTGGCCCGCACCACCTCGGTGAGGCGGGCCATAGACTCTAGCGGGGTTGTTTGGCGGGCACGTATCCCAGCCGGGTATCGTCCTTGGAGCTGGTCAGGATCAGCGTGAGTCCCTTGTCGGAGTCTTTCTTGGTCTTGAACGTATCGGCCTCGCCGAGCGCCGTCAAGTAGGCGGTCTCGACCGCCATCACGTCATCGGGACAGCTCTTCTCGGTAACCAGGAAGTCGCCGGTCTCGAAGTCGCCTCCAGTGGCCGTGTAGCTTGCCGAATACGTGTTGCAGCCGGCCGAGCCGGTGACGGTGTCGCTGCTGAAGTCAGCGCTGACGTTCACATCTGCGAGCGGGACCTTGTTGCCGCCACCGTTCTTGAGGGCGCTCAACGTCCAGGCCGAGTCCGCCAGCGGATCGGAAGGTCCCGAAGTGGGCTTGGGCGTGGGCGTCGGCGCAGCTGTGGGCTTGGGCGTGGCCGTCGACTCTGCTGTGGGCTTGGGCGTGGCCGTCGGCGCTGGTGTGGGCTTGGGCGTGGCCGTCGGCTTGGGTGTCGCCGTCGGCTTAGGTGTCGGCTTGGCGGTGGGCTTGGGTGTCGGCTTGGGCGTCGCGGTCGGCTCCGCGGTCATCTGCGGCTCGACGGCGCTCGGTGGGGCGAGGACAAGCTGCATTGCATCGCTGCTGTCACGCAACACGAGCAGGTCGCCGTCCATGGCATATGTTTCGACGGTCCCGAGTGCGACCAGGAAGAGGGCTTCCTGAGCGGCCAGATCCTCATTGGGGCAGGCGACCAGCGTGCTGGCCACGGGTCCGATGGCCATAGCCTCGTCGGTGGCGACGAACGGACCGAAGTAGCTGTTGCAACCGGTCGAGCCGTTGACGGTGCCATCAGGGTCGAAGTTCACCGTCAGCATCGATCCCTCGATGGGCGAAACGACAGCTTCTGCGCCGTTGTTGAACCCGGTCACGAACCAATCGTCCAGGTAGTCCGGGATCGTGGCCGCCACGAAGGTCACCGTGACGGCACCGTCAGCGTCGCTGAGCTGGAGGCCATCGTCGACGAGCGCTGCGCCCGTCGAGGCGGCGAGGGCAGCAAGATAGGCCGTCGCTTGCGCATCAAGCAGCTCGTCCCCACAGGAGGCGAGCGTGGTGAGGAGCGGGCCGATCTCCAGTGATCCGTCGCTGGCGGCGTAGGTTGCGGCGAAGCGATTGCAGCCGGTACTGCCGGTGAGCGTCCCGCCTGGCAGGAAGGCTGCCGTCAGGTCGCTTTCACCGCCCACATCCACCGGGGCGCCGGTGGCGTCCGCGTATGACGTGACGATCCAGGCTCCCTGCACGATGGGTTTGGCCGGCATGGTGAAGACCAGCAACGCCGTCCCGGCATCATCGACCAACGTCAGGGTGGAGTCTTCAAGCGAGTAGCCGGCAACCATCGCAAGGCTGGCGAGGTAGGCGGATTCGAGTGTGCCGGCCGGTTCCGGGCACGCCATCATGCTGCTGGCGAGTGCCCCGAAGGCCAAGCTGCCGTCGCTTGATTCGTAGCTGCCGAAGTAGACGTTGCATCCGGCAGAACCGCTGACCTCACCGTCTTGGAGGGTCATGGTGGGGACAGCATCGTCCGGCACCGCGGTTAGCGCGCCGTCCATGCTGATCTGTGCCAGCTGCCACTCGTTGCCTTCGAGGGTCGCGGTAGTGGCCCCTGTCCCTGGTTCCGGCGAGGGCGACATCGACTGGGCGAAGGCCCCGCCGGCGAGGCCGATGGTCAGGAGCATCGCGACGAGCGTCGTCACGAGGGTGCGGGAAACGGGTCGGATCCACGACATGCTGGCGAAGTCCTCTTGTGCTGCTGTTGGCCGAGCGCCGAAGCCTATGCCCACCGCCGGAGTCTCATTGTCTCCCAATGTGGCCAGCCTCGTGCTCAGGGCTTCCGAGCTGTCAGCAGGAACAAGGGATAGCGGCGTCCATCACGGTCGAGATCGTGGACGATACGCGCCTCGGCCTCCGCGAACCCCGCGGACGTCGCCGTCTTCACCAGGCGAACCCGATCGAAGCCCTGGTGATGGATGCCAGGCTGGTCTGGGTCGTGGAAGGAGCCGTCTTCCTCGTCGAGATCGATGAGCGCGATGCGTCCGCCCGGCACGAGCATCCCGTGGATCGAACGCAACGTCGCGGTCGTGTCCTCGACGTGGTGCAGCACCAAGAGCGAGACGGCCAGGTCGAATGGCGCGCCCGGTGGCGGCGCGACGGCGGGAAAGTCGAACACATGCGCAACCGCATCGATGATGCCCTCGGCTTCGATCTTGGTGCGCGCGACCCTGATCATGCCTTCCGACGGGTCGGTCAGCACCACCGACCCGACATCGTGGAGCAGGTCCAGGCCAAGGAGCCCCGTGCCGGCTCCGATGTCGATGACGCGCATGTTCGGCCCCAGGGGGACATGGGCGCGGATGGTGTCGGCCAGGATGTGGGCCCGCTCCAGTCGGTCAGGGGTATCCCAATCGGCCGCTTTGTCGTCGAATTCACTCATCTGGCCATGATGCCCGATGCGGGGCCGCACGCGAGCGCCGGGCATGGCACCCTTGACCGATGCGCTTGATCACCTCCGAGAACATCGCCGGCTTCGTCCGCGATGGCGTGCTCGAAGTCAAGGATGGCTGGACGCTGGCGCCATCGGCGCTGGAGTACCTGCGACGCAACCACGTCCGCTTCGCGGGTGAGGAATCACGCGCCGCCGCCGCAGCGGCCGCACAGGACCTCGTCGTCATCACCGTCCAAGGCATCGACAAGCCCGGCATCGTGGCCACGGTAGCGGGCGAGGTGGCACGTCAGCACGGCAACATCACCGACCTCTCGCAGACCATCCTGGCGGGCGTGTTCGTGATGGTGCTAGTGGTGGACATGAGCGGGACCGCCGGCTACGACGAGCTGGCCGCGGGCCTCACCAGGGTCGGCGCTGAGATCGGCATGGAGATCTCCGTGCGGCTGTACTCGGTCTACGAGGCCATGCACCGCATCTAGCGGGGCAGGGACGGACAGCCATGGCACGCGGCCTGCTGGGCATGGATGAGATCCTCGAGAGCGTCCACATGGTCGGTCGTGACCATCTCGACATCCGCACGGTCACGCTGGGGATCGACCTGCGCGGCTGCCGCTCGCCAGAGGATGTGGTCGCGCGCGTCGCGACCACCGCTGGCGACCTCATCACGATCACCGACGACCTGGCCGCCGAGACCGGCATCCCCATCGTGAACCGGCGCATCTCGGTCACACCCATCGCGTGGGTGGCAGAGCGTCCCGATCGGGAGCTGCTCCTGGATCTGGCGCGGGCCTTGGATCAGGCCGCCCATGATGTGGGCGTCGATTTCATCGGTGGCTTCAGTGCCCTGGTCGAGAAGAATGCCTCGCGCATCGATGAAGAGTTGATGGCGGCGCTGCCGCAGGTGCTGGCCGAGACGCGCCGTGTGTGTGCGTCGGTGAACATCGCCAGCACCGGCGCCGGCATCAATATGGATGCTGTCGGTTTCATGGGGCAGGTGGTCAAGGAGACCGCCCAGCGCACGGCCGACCGGTCCGCCATCGGCTGCGCCAAGCTGGTCGTCTTTGCCAATGCCGTGCCTGACAACCCCTTCATGGCTGGCGCCTTCCATGGTTTCGGGGAGGGTGACGCAGCCATCTCGGTGGGCATCTCCGGCCCTGGGGTGGTGGCCAACGCGCTGCGCGATCTGCCGGTCGGGGCACCCCTGCAGGACCTGGCCGAGGAGATCAAGCGCACCGTATTCAAGATCACGCGCGTCGGCGAGCACGTCGGTCGCGAGG
The DNA here is from genome assembly GCA_963838115.1 of uncultured Chloroflexia bacterium. Taxonomy (GTDB): domain Bacteria; phylum Chloroflexota; class Limnocylindria; order Limnocylindrales; family CSP1-4; genus JAFMJV01. The sequence goes on along the minus strand of CAWIPU010000002.1, from coordinate 154,878 downwards.
TCTCGCGCCGCCTGGGCGTGCCCTTCGGCGTGGTCGACATCTCGCTGGCACCGACCTCGACGCCCGGAGACTCGGTGGCGGAGATCCTGGAGATCATCGGGGTCGAACGGGTGGGGCTACCGGGCTCGACGGTGGCGCTGGCGATGCTCAACGACGCCGTCAAGAAGGGCGGTGCCATGGCCACCTCGCGCGCCGGCGGCCTGTCTGGCGCCTTCATCCCCGTGAGCGAGGACGCCAGCTTCGCCTCTGCCGCAGCCGACGGGCACCTGGTGCTGGAGAAGCTGGAGGCCATGACCGCAGTCTGCTCGGTGGGCCTGGATATGATCGCGCTCCCGGGCGATACCTCCGCGCAGACCATCTCCGCCATCATCGCTGACGAAGCCGCCATCGGCATCATCAACGACAAGACCACCGCGTGCCGGTTGGTGCCGGTGCCGGGTGCGGTGCCAGGAGAGTGGGTCGACTGGGGCGGCCTCCTCGGTCGAGCCCCCGTGATGTCAGTGCGCAACCGGGCCACCGTGGGCGTGGTGCAGCGCGCCGGACACATGCCGCCACCCCTGCGCGCGCTGGGGAACTAGCCGACCACGTGGCCGAACCATACGTCGGGGATCATCCCTCGCGACCGGCCTCGATCTCGGCGAGCATCCGCTCAAGGTCTCCGGCAGGAGCGTGCAGGCTCCCCAGCCCAGGGAGCGCGTCGTTGGGATCCGGGTCGTGCGGATCGTCCGCTCGTTCTGTGTCGAGCAACTGCTGGGCAAGGGTGTGCCCCACCCACGCTTCGTACTCGTCGGCCGTCCAGCCATGCACGCTTATCAGCTCCGTCCACACTTCAGGCATCGTTATGGCGTCGAGGATGGCAGCTGCCTTCGCCGCCGTGATCTCGCTGGCCAAGTCCGACTCCAATGCCGAGGCCAAGGCCGCCAAGCCGGCACGGCGTCGCTCCAGCGTTCGACTGACCCCCGCCCGGATATCCGGATCGGTCACGGCGGCGTCCCGATGGATGCCCACGATCGCGGCTCCGTTCTCCCAGCGCCGGCGAATCGAGCGCGCGAACAGCCCAAGCCGTCGTGCCGCGGCCGGCTCCTTCATGACAGCGCCAAATAGCGTGTCTGCGGCCGGGTCATGTATCACGCTCTTGGTCAGGGCATCCAGGATGCCTGCCTTGGAGCGGTAGACCGCGTAGACGGTCTGGACCGCGACGCCTGCCTCATTCGCGATCGCGCGCATCGTCGTGGCGCCGTAGCCATCGCGTTCGAACAACGCCATGGCGGCTATGCCGATGCGACGGCGGGTGACTTCGGCGCGCTCCTCCCGAAGGCTCGATCGTCCCCCTTGCGTATCCGCTTGCATTGGAATAGAGTACCGCTCTGATTGATAGAGTGTAGCTCTATTGAAATAGAGTAGAACTCTAAGTGGCAAGCATGGAGGTCCCATGGAGGTTCAAGGCATGTCGGTCCAGGACAACAGCAAGGCGATGCGAAGGCTTATCGACGATGCGTTCACGAAGGGCGATCTCGCCGTGATCGATGAATTGGTGGCGCCCGATTGCATCGAACACCAGCGCGGCAATCCCAACGGCGCAGAAGGCGCCAAGGAGGTAGCCCGGACGCTGCACCGATGGATATCCGACTTCTCGCTCACCATCGAGGATCTCATCTCCGACGGGGACATGGTGTGGACGCGCAATCGAGCACGCGGTGTCAACACGGGTTCGGTCATGGGTCATCCACCGACGGGACTGCCGGTCGAGATCGATGTCATCGACATCGCCAGGTTCGAAGACGGCCGCATGGTGGAGCATTGGGGCATCGCCGACCAGCTGGGGCTCATGCTCCAACTCGGACTCATCCCAGCTCGCCCGTCCGGTCCGCCTCGCTCGACCGACACCTGATCAGCGGATCAGCCGTACCTGTACACCCAAGGCCCGTGATCTCTGCACGACCTCCGACCAATCCACGGCAGAGATCAGGCTGGCCGCGATGACCGCCGCCACGGCGTCTGCGCCGGGTTCGCGAGTCAGCTTTGGCCAGCACGGCGGAGGCGTCCAGCACGAAGTGCTCGTCGGGCTGTGCCGACTTACATGGCCGGTGCCGGACGTCGTGCCTTAGTGGGCGTTGCCCTCGGCCGGCTTTCCACGCTCATCGCGAGACAGTTGACCCTGCGTGGGACGGTGACCCTCGCCGCTGGCTGCGGGGTGAGTGCGGTCCTCGGACGCCATCAACAGGACCAGGATCGACTCGAGCGTGAGGCTCGTTCGCGCTGATACCACCCTCGCGATCTTCCAGGGATCGCCCTGGGCGTGGCGCAGTCGTTCCCGGTCCAGGCCGGGCCAGATGCTGAGAGCACGCCGCTGGAAGTCGCGGCGAGTCGGGGCCGGTAACGGTGGACTGTCATTCCAGTCGGCCACGAAGGCGTATGAAGGGTGTAGCGACGGCATGTCGGGCCTCCTTTCCTGTGTCGGCCAGCGCCGGGAGGATCCGGTTCCTCTCGCTGTGGTCATCACCAGACTCGCAGCCTGACCATGAAGAGAACGTGAAACGGCCGAGCGATAGCGCACCACCGCCGCGGCCAGCACCCCGGCACCTGCCTGAGCCGCGCGGCGACAGGAATCCCGGCCAGGGTCGAACATGGGGTAGTCGACCCGTGGCTGCGGCCGCCGATGGTCGATCGCCAATCGCCGATCGTCGGGACCGGAACCAGAGCGTCAGGAGGTGGACGGTGCGAGTGCTGCTCGTCGAGGACGACGAACGCCTGACCAAGTCGTTGGGAGACTCGCTGCGTCTCGAGGGCTATGCCGTCGACGCCGCCGCGACGGCCGAGGATGGCCGGTGGCTGGCGACCGAGGTTCCGTACGACGCCATCGTGCTCGACGTGGGTCTCCCGGATGGGGACGGCATCGATCTCTGCGCAGCCCTGCGCGCCGGAGGGGTGTGGGCGCCGATCATCGTGCTCACGGCCCACGCCGAGATCCGCGAACGTGTTCGTGGTCTCGACTCCGGAGCCGATGACTACCTGGCCAAGCCATTCTCGCTCGATGAGCTGATCGCGCGCATGCGTGCCCTGATGCGCCGTGGCCAGGTCGAACGACCCGCCATCCTGGCAGTCGGCGCCATGCGCCTGGACCCCGCAGCGAGGCGAGTCAGCATCAACGGGCGGCCGTTGTCGATCGCGGGACGGGCGTTCGCCATCCTTGAGCTGCTCGTCCGCCACGAGGGACGGCTGGTGACCCGCGCTGAGATCGTCGAGCATGTCTGGGATTGGGCCTGGGATGGCACCTCGAACGTCGTCGATGTCCATGTATCTGCCCTGCGAGCGACCCTGCGCCAGGTCCCCGGAGCGCCGGTCATCGAGACCGTCCGTGGGGCTGGGTTCGTCCTTCGCAGCCCAGACGCCACCGAGGTCGACACGACCTGATGACGATCCGATCGCGCCTGACGATCTGGTATGGATTGACCTTCATGCTGCTCGTCAGCGTGGCCGGGTTCGCGGTCTGGTCGCAGGTCCAGAGCAGCCTTCGCGCCTCGACGGAAGAGGCACTGCGGGTCCACGCGGCGGACGTGGCCGACGACCTCAGCCAGGGCGGCTCGACCATCGACGCCTTGGACCCTCCATTGCCCGGCATCTTCACCGTGTTGGTGGATCCAGCCACCGCGGCCGTCGACGCCGGGCGTGGCGCTCCGCCTGATCTGCCTCAGCTGCCGCTGGGCGATTCCGACCGCCGGCTCGAGCCCACTGGCCCGGTCTACGCGTTCCATGTCGAGCTGCTGCCGAACGGCCGTCGACTCATCACGGGCAGTTCGCTGGCTGGCGTCGACGATGTCGCGGCGCGCCTCTCGGGGCTGCTGATCACGGCGGGCACCCTCTGCGCCATCGGCTCGCTCATCGGCGGCTGGTGGCTGGCCGGGCGTGCCCTCGCCCCCATCCGGCGCCTGACTCGCGAAGCGGATGCCATCAGCCCACATGACCTGGGGCATCGATTGCCGACGGTGCCGCAACAGGACGAGGTCGGTCGCCTGGCCGCCACGCTCAATCGGCTCCTCGCTCGGGTGGAGGATGCCGTCAGCCATGAGCGCATGCTGATCGCGGGCGCTGCGCACGATCTGCGTACCCCCATCGCAGCACTGCGGATGCGGCTCGATGGCCTTCTGCGCGGTGCTGCCGTCGACGGCAAGGCCCGCACCCAGCTCGAAGAGGCGAGGCAGGATGCCATCGATCTGGGTGAGCTCGCCGCTGCCCTGTTGGGGCTGGCCGAGGCGCAGGCGATGGGGCTGGATGACGAGATCGACGACCACGTCCTGCCACTCCTGGTGGCACGTGTCGAACAGGAGGTCGAATGGGTTGCGCGCGAGCGCGATGTCGGTATCGTGCAGACGGTCGACGAGGTCTCGGTCCGTATCAGCGCCGTCCGCTTCCATCAGGCACTCACCAACCTGCTCTCGAACGCCGTGCGCCACGGCCCAGCGGGTGGGACCGTGGAGTTGCTGGTCCGCATGGAACCTGCCGTGCCCGGCCCGGGAACCGTTGTCAGTGCAGAGGTGGCCGATCAAGGTCCTGGTATCCCAGCTACGGGGCGGGACGACATCTTCATCCCGTTCGTGGCGCGGCGGGAGGGCTCGACCACGCATGGACTGGGGCTCGCCACGGCCGCCGCTGCCGTGGAGTCACAGGGAGGCGAGATCGGCTATCGCGACCGGGTCGGCGGAGGCTCCGTCTTCTGGTTTCGCCTTCCGGTCGATAGACAGGAAAAGGCCGCTCGTCGAGACGAGCGGCCTTCGGGGGGAGCCGGCGGAGTAGGTTGAGGTTGCTAGGTCGGTGCGACCTCGCTGTCCGAATCGGCCACGAGGCGGGACGACGATCCGTTGAGCGGGGCGCTGACATCGATGCCGTGGACCTCGCGTGCCTTCTTCACGAACCAAGTCGTGAACGCATCACTACCGGTCGTCATCTCCGCGAATGATCGTTGCGGGTCCTTGCCCTCGAGCGTGACGATGACGACATCGCCCGCAGGCGTCTGCTGCAGGAACGTGCGCTCGTGAACGCCGGCCCGGCTACGTGATGCGGCGAACTCCTCGTGGCGTGCACCATTCAACTCGTTCATCCAGGTTCGCCATTCCGGGGTCTTTCCCGGCAGGATGGGGAACGTGACTGCCATGACTGACATCTGAGGCTCCTTCTCGACTCCGGTGAGCCGAAGCTTGCTGCTGGACCCTGGCGACCGACTGTCGCGTTCCGGGGTGTCCGACGCGTCCTACCTTGGACCCGGCTGCGTGAAGGAACCGTTAAACACTAGCTGCGAGGTCAGATATCAGCGCCGAAGCACGGCGCCTCGACGAAATCAGCTGGCGTAGCCCTCTGCGGGATCCTCGGGGTCCGCGCCCGACCGCGCCGGCCGGCCGATCCGCGACTGCGCCACCACCGAGTTCCGTCGCAGTCCGCGGAAATCGTCAAGTGAGGTCCAGCCCCGGTCGGCATGCTCATCCAGGAAGGTGGACAGGCCCTGCGTGAGGTCAGCGATGACATTGGGGCCGATGGCCTTGTCCAGCATTGCCGCCGTGGCCACTTGTACCGTCCCACAGCCGAGCATGAAGTAGGACAGCGCGTCGGCCCACGTGGAGATGCCGCCGACGCCGGAGAAGGAGCCCTCCGGGAACGCCTTGGTGAGCGATGCCAACTTGGCCAGTGATTGCATCAGGATGGCCGGCCCGCCGAGGCCACCGGGTGACACGAAGCCGTCCACGTTGACCTCGAACTCGAGCGTATCGGGATCGATCGGTGGCAGCGATGGAAAGGTGTTGGAGGACACGATGGCGTCCGCTCCGCCGCGAAAGGTGGCGCCGGCCTCCTCCACGATGTCGGCCGTGGCCGGTGTCAGCTTGGCCCACACCGGCACTCGCGCCACCTCCTTGACGGCTTGCGTCGTCGTGGACACTAGCCCCGCGTCCTTGCCCAGGCCGGAGCCCATGTCATCGCGGTCCATGTGCGGGCAGGAGTAGTTCAGCTCGATGGCATCGACGCCCTCGTCCTGCACCGCCTGTGCCAGCGTCTGCCAGTTGCGCATCTCCTCGTCGGAACCGGAGCCGGCCATGATGGAGGCCACCAGCACGTGCTCGGGGTAGTCACGCTTGATGGCCGACAGCTTGCCCATCCACCAGTCGATGGGCTTGTCGCTGATGAGCTCCCAGTTCCATGAGGCCATCACGGTCGAGCCGCCGCGCTTGGCCATCGAGGTGCGGGTGCCGCCGTCGTCGAGGCGCAGGAACTTCGTCTTGGGTCCGCGCACGTTCTGGACCTGGTGCAAGCCGATGGTCTTCGTCACGACCCCACCCCAGCCGGCATCGAAGGCGCGCCGGATGTTCGACTCGGACTCGGTCGGCGGCGCCGAGGCGAGCATGAACGGGTTGGGGAAGCGGATGCCGGTGAACTCGGTCGACAGATCGACCATGTCGTATCTCCTCTTGTGGCCTGGCATCGCGAATCGTAGACCACGCATGGGGACGCGCGATGACCGCCGGTCGACTCCGCTCCGAACCGGTCGGGACGCGATCGGATCCGCCTCGCGCCTGACCCCGGCACTTCGTACCATGCGCCTATGATCGAACTCGCGCCCTTCCGGCTGGGCCCAGTCCTTGTGGAGCGCCCCTGGGGTGGGCATCGGCTCGCCGAGTACGGCAAGGTGTTGCCCGCTGGTGTGCCCATCGGAGAAAGCTGGGAGCTATGTGACTTGCCCCAGGACGTCGTGCCCAGCGTCGACGACCCGAGCAGCACGGTGCTCGATGGCCCCTACGCCGGGGAGCGGCTCCGGACGGTCGTGGCCGAGGCGGCCGAGGCGCTCCTGGGTCCGCACCCGCCCACGGTCGATGGCCGCTTTCCGCTGCTGTTCAAGCTGCTCGATGCACGCGAGCATCTCTCGGTGCAGGTACACCCACACAGCCGATATGTTGCCACCCATCCGACAGCCCGGCTCAAGACCGAATCCTGGTACGTCGTCGATGCCGACCCCGGCGCGGTGCTCTATCTCGACGTGGTCGAGGGCATGACGGTGGCTGACGTGGAGGCCGTGATGGGCACGCCCGGCATCGTCCCCTTGCTGGGCGAGCTGGCCGCGGTCCCCGGGGCCTTCCACCATGTGCCTGCTGGCCTCATCCATGCCCTCGGTGCTGGCACCTTCGTGGCGGAGGTGCAGACGCCCAGTGACACCACCTTCCGCATCTACGACTGGGCCGAGGAATACGGCCGCGTACCTCGTCAGCTCCACCCCGCGGAATCGATGGGCAGCATCCGCCTGCATCCCGACGACGCCTTCTCGCTGCCGGCGAGCTCAGCCCCCGGGATGCGCGAGCTTGTCCGCACCGAGCACTACTGGGTGCGCGAGCATCATCTCGCGCAGGGCGCAAGTGCCCTCGCCGATAGCGCCGGACCGATCATCCTCAACGTAGCGCACGGCTCTGTGGCTCTCGGCAGCCTTGAACTTCAGAAGGGTACGACCGCTATCGTGCCCGCATCATCGCGCGTCTCGGCCTTCGAGGGCGTCGACGCGATCGTCATGGAGATGGGTCTGTAGCATGAACGAAGAGCGATACGGCTCCGACATATGGCCAGACCATTCGGTCGTACCCGGCGTGTGGACGCACTTCACCGACATCGAGGTCGAACGCGGTGAGGGGTCCTGGCTCATCGCCCGCGATGGCACGCGCTATCTCGACTACACCTCAGGCATCGGCGTGACCAACACCGGTCATGCCCACCCGCGCGTGGTCGAGGCCATCCGCGAGCAGGCCGGCAAGCTCCTGCACGGCCAGCAGAACATCGTCTACCACGAGCCCGGGCTGCGACTTCACGAGCGCCTGACAGGCCTACTGGCAGGCGGGCCATGGCAGGCGTTCCTCTCCAACTCCGGGGCCGAGGCTGTCGAGGCTGCCGTGAAGCTGGCGCGGGTCAGCACCGGCCGCACGCCCATCGTGGCCTTCCGCTACGGCTTCCACGGCCGCACCGCCCAGGCCATGGCTCTGACTTCGGCCAAGCACTCCATCCGCTCGGCGAACGAGCCCATCGTCGGCTCGGTCTATCACGCCGACTTCCCATATTGCTATCGTGCCCCCCGTGGCGCCCACGATCCAAGCGACTGCAGCTGCGACTGGGTGGCTGGCCTGGAGCTGCTCTTCCACCAGATGGTCGACCCTGACAAGGTCGCCGCCATCGTGGTCGAACCGGTCATCGGAGAGGGTGGCTACATCGTGCCGCCACCGACCTTCCTGCCTCGGCTGCGCGAGATCACACGGGCGCACGGCATGCTGCTCGTGGTCGATGAGGTACAGACCGGCTTCGGGCGCACCGGTGCCATGTTTGCCTATCAGCACACGTCCATCGAACCGGACATCGTGATCCTGGCCAAAGGCATCGCCAGCGGTATGTCCCTCTCGGGTATCGTGGCCCGCCGCGAACTGATGGAGAGCTGGCCGCCCGGCACCCACGGAGGCACCTACGGCGGCAACGTCGTCTCCTGTGCCGCAGCCTTGGCCACCATCGACGTCATCGAGGACGAGGGCCTGCTGGCCAACGCCCGCGAGCGTGGCGTGCAGCTGATCGATGGCGCCCGTGAACTTCAGCTCCGCCATCCCATCCTTGGCGATGTCCGCGGCCTGGGGCTGATGGTGGCCCTGGAGCTGGTCGTGCCGGGAGAGGGTGACGGCCGAGTCCCGAACCCCTCCGCCGTCAAAGAGGTGCTCGCGGCCGCGCTGCAGCGCGGCCTGATGCTGATCTCGGCGGGCTCCTACGCCAACGTGGTGCGCATCATCCCGCCACTGGTGACCACGACCCAGGAGATCGATCTCGCGTTGGGTGTCCTTCACGAGGCCTTGTCCGAAGCTGCGGCCTGAGCGATAGCGTCAGTCGCCCGATCCGCCCCTCTTCGGCTTGGCCATCACCGCCAAGGGTCCCAGTCCCTTCATGATCTCGCCCGCGGCGAAGCCCTGCTCGTAGGCCGGCATGGGCGGAGGTGGCGCGTCGCGAAGCTGCTGCCACATGCGGATCATGCCGTAGGTGCCGTGCTCGCGGACCGTGTCCACCCGCCCCAGGTCGAGCACCTGGTTGAGGTACTCCTCGCCGCTGCCGCCGGTGGTCAGCACATGGCCCTCCGGGTCGACCATCACCGAGCGCCCCGTGCCCATCAGTCCGCCGTAGTTGGGGCTGACCACGTAGACCTGGTTGGCGATGGCATTGGCGCGCGTCAGGACCAACTCCAGCTCGCGGTCGTTGGTGCGCGTGTACGTCGGCTGCAGGATGACGTCGGCGCCCATCCAGGCCAGGTTGCGGGTTATCTCCGGCACCCACGCATCGAAGCAGATGATGAGGCCGAAGCGACCGACGCCGGGGATGTCGAAGACGGTCAGCGCATCACCGGGCTTGGTCGTCTCGTAGGGCATCCAGGGCATGATCTTGCGATAGGTCGCGACCAGCTCACCTTCGGGCGAGAAGGCCAACGCGGTGTTGTAGAGGTCGCCCCCCAATTCCTCGTAGATCGAACCGGGCACGATCCACTTGCCCACCGATCGGGCCAGCTCCGAGATACGTTGGGTGAGCGTCCCGCCGATGGTCTGGGCCACCGATTCCACGTAGCCAGCCGGGTAGCCGTGGTTCCAGCTGCCCAGCGCGGTCAGGTAGACCTCAGGAAAGACGTACAGGTCGAGATTCGGGAACACCGCAGCCAGCGTGCGTACGTGGCTCTCGAAAGACCTGAAGGTGGCCTCGCGGTCGTAGGGCACCGGTGCCACTTGGGCGGCCACGATGCCGATGCTGCGGTTCATACGATCACCTCCTGGTCGAAGCGTGCACTGGTCTGGTCAGCGAAGTGGCAGGCTGCGGCTCCACCGCGCCTGGCCTCGATGGTGGGCACGTTCGTCTCGCACTCCTGTGGGTGCCCCAGCTGTTCGCGCAGCCAGCAGCGGGGATGGAAGGCACAGCCTGGCGGCGGCGCGGTGGCGCTGGGGATCTCGCCGCTCAAGAGCAGCTGCGGCGGGCCGTCGGCGTCGACGTCGGGGCGGGCCAGGATGAGCGCGCGCGTGTAGGGGTGTTGGGCGGCCTCGAAGATCTGCTGCGCCGGTCCCTCCTCGACGATGCGCCCCAGGTACATCACTACCACGCGCTCGCACAGGTAGCGGATGACGCCCAGGTCGTGGGAGATCAGCAGATAGGCGAGGTCGTGCTCGGCTCGCAGTCGCACCAGCAGCTCCAGCACCTGCGCCTGGACCGAGACGTCGAGCGCGGATGTGGGCTCGTCGAGGATGAGCAATCGCGGCCGCAGAGAGATGGCCCGAGCGATGGCCACACGCTGGCATTGGCCGCCGGAGAGCTCATGGGGCCGCCGATCGCGCAGCGCCTGGACCAGTCCGACTTCGTCGATGAGCCGCTCAACGGTGCTGCGCAGCTCCGCCCGCGAGAGCTTGCGATGCGCGCGCAAGGGTTCGGCGATGAGGTCGAAGACGCCCATGCGCGGGTCGAGCGAGCCCACTGGATCCTGGAACACCACCTGGATCTGCGGTCGCAGCTTGCGCAGGGCGCCGCCACCGAGGTGGGTGATGTCGGTGCCGTCAAGTCGGATGACTCCGCCCGTGGGCTCGACCAGGCGCAGGATGTTGCGCGCCAGCGTGGTCTTGCCCGAGCCCGATTCACCCACCAGGCCGACGGCCTCGCCGGCCGCGATGTCGAGGTCCACATCGGTCACGGCCCTGACCAGCCCGCGGCCGCGATGCCCCTTGACCTCGAACTCCTTGACCAGGCCGCGTACCTGTACCAGCGGCCTCGGGTGCTCGGTCATGATGCTCGCGCCGGCTGGTCTTCCGCGACATGGCAGGCGACCTGACCGGCGCCCAGCGACCGCAGTTCCGGCCGCTCGGTCGCACAGCGCTCGATAGCCAGCTCGCAGCGCTCGCGGAAGGCGCAGCCTTCCACGGCTCCCGGATCGGGCGGCACGGAGCCAGGGATGCTGGTGAGCGTGCCCGCTGCCCGGTGCGTCCGCGGTACGGCGGCGATGAGCCCACGCGTGTAGGGGTGCCGTGGCGAGCGGAACAGCTCCGCTGTGCTCGCGGTCTCCGCCACGCGACCGGCGTAGAGCACCGCCACGCGACTGCACACGCGGCGGACGACGCCGAGGTCGTGGGTGATGAAGAGGACGCTGAAGCCCATCTCGCGCTGTAATCCCAGGATCAACTCGAGGATCTGTGCGGCGATGGTCACGTCCAACGCCGTGGTCGGCTCATCAGCGATGAGCAGCTTGGGTCGTGAAAGCAGCGACAGGCCCAGCATGGCGCGCTGGAGCATGCCTCCGGAGAGCTGATGTGGATAACTGCTCATGACTCGGTCGGGGTCGGGCATGGCGCACGAAGTCAGGACGTCTCGGATGCGCGCATCGGCCGACTTGCCTTTCAGCCCCCCGTGCGCGGCGAGCACATCGCGCATCTGTGATCCGATGGTGAAGACCGGGTTGAAGCTGTTGGTCGGGTTCTGGAAGACCATGGCTACGTCCGTGCCGCGCAGCGCGCGCCACTCGGCTTCCGAAAGCGTGAGCAGGTCATGCCCCAGGAGGCGCAGCTCGGCAGCCTCGACTTCGGCCGTGTCGGGCAGGAGCCCCAGCACGGACAGGCCGGTCACGGTCTTGCCACAGCCGGTCTCGCCGACGACGCCCAGGATCTCCCCCTGGCCCAGCTCGAGGTCGATGCCGGCGACCGCTGTCGTGCGTCGGCCAGGCGTGCGAAAGCGGATGCGCAGGTCGCGCATGCGTAGCACGGGTTCGTCCATCGCCCTCGTCGCTTCGGCCATCAGTCCTCCTGCCTCGGGTCGAGCAGCCGCAGCAGCAGGTCGCCAACGAGATTGAAGGCCAGCACGGTGAAGAAGATGGCCAGCCCCGGGAACGTGGACAGCCACCACTGGTCGAGGATGTATTGGCGGCCCTCGGCCACCATCAGACCCCAGTCCGGCTCCGGCGGGCGCGCGCCAAGGCCGATGAAGGCCAGGCCGCCGGCGGCAAGGATGACCGTGCCGATGTCGATGGTGGCCTGGACCACGATGGGCCCAGTCGAGTTGGGCACGATGTGGCGAAAGATGATGGTCCCTTCGCGGATGCCCATGGCGCGCGACGCGTCCACGAACGGCCATTCGCGCAGCGAGACGGCCAGCCCTCGGGCGATGCGGGCGTACCAGGGCCACCACGAGATCACCAATGCCAGTGCGGCATTGCGCAGGCTCGGGCCCAGCGCGGCCACGATGGCCATCGCCAGAAGCAGCGGCGGGAAGGCCAGGAACAGGTCGGTGATGCGCATGATCAGACCATCCAGGCGCCCGCGGCGATAGCCGGCGATGGCGCCCAAGGGCACGCCCACGAGGATGGCCAGGCCGACCACCATGAGCGAGATCTCGAGTGCGATCCTGGCCCCCAGGATGACGCGGCTGAACACGTCGCGACCCAGCCAGTCGGTGCCGAAGTAGTGCTCGCTGCTGGGCGGCAGCATGCGCTGGGCGACATCGATGGCACCGGCTCCCTTGCCTGGATATGGCGCGAGCAAGGGCCCGAAGACGGCAGCGATCAACAGCACCACGATGATGGCCAACCCGAACAGCGCCAGGGGGTCGGCCAGGATGGCTCGTCCGGCCCGTCGCGCGAAACCCGGTCGCTCCGAGATCTGAGCCGGGAGCTGGTTGAAGGTAGCCGCCATCAGCCCAGCCGGATGCGTGGGTCGACCCAGGCCTGCGCCACGTCGACGATGAGGTTGATGAGCACGTACGCCGCCGCCCCGAAGAGCGCGATGCCCATGATGGCCGGGTAGTCGCTGGCCTGGATGGCCCTGACCGCGAAGGTGCCCAGACCCGGCCAACTGAAGACGATCTCGACGAAGAACGTGCCCGTCAGCAGGTAGGCCAGCGTCAGGCCGATGACGGTCAGCACCGGCACCAGCGCATTGCGCAGCGCCAGCCGCCGCACGATGAAGCGCTCACGCAACCCGTAGGCGCGAGCCGTACGGATGTAGTCACGGCCTAGCGTCTCGAGCATCGAGGAGCGGGTCATGCGCGCGATGAGGCCGATCGGAAAGGCGGCCAGCGTGATGGCCGGCAGGATGAGGTGCCAGGAGACATCGATGAAGGCCGCCCAGTTGCCGGTCAGGGCCGCGTCGATGAAATACACGCCACTGATCTCGGAGATGGGACTGACGAAGCGCAGGTCGGAGCCGACCCGGCCCGAGAGCGGCAGCAGGTCGAGTGAGCGGAAGAAGACGATCTGCAGCAGGATGCCCAAAAAGAAGGCTGGGATGGAGACGCCGATGATGGACGCGATGCGCACGCCCATGTCAAGCGGCTGGCCGTACCACCTCGCAGACAGCATGCCCAGTACGAGACCCAGCGGCAAGGCGATGAGCATGGCCGCCAAGATGAGCTCGAGCGAGGCCGGCAGGCGGAGCAGGATCTCGTCGAGCACCGGCCGCTTCGTGGAGATCGAGGTACCCCAGTCCCCGCCGAGCATGTCGCGCATGTACACCAGGTACTGGACGTGCAGCTCTTGGTCCAGGCCCAGCTGCACGCGCACACGCTCGATATCGTCGGGACGGGCGCGTGGACCGATGTAGGCCGCCGCGGCATCAGCCGGCACGAAGCGAGCCAGCGCGAAGGTGATGACCGAGACACCGGCCAGGACCACGGCCGACGAGGCCAGGCGGCGCAGCAGGAAGCTGATCACGGCGGTCTCGTCTTTCGGTCAACGATGAGCAAGGCGCGTGAGCGGCCGTCTCCGGTCGCCCACGCGCCTGGTGCGCTGGGGCCTTTACGCGGCGGGCGTCAGGTCGTAGAAGAAGAACTGGGTGAAGGGGTAGTTGAGGTTGTACTCGTACCCTTGCACCGCGTTGCTGGTGGTCACCACCGACATCGTGTCAAGGAAGAACAGGCCGGGCAATTCCTCGACCAGCAGGTTCATGGCTTCCTCGTACTTGGCTTGAGCGCCTTCGCGGTCGGTGCCGGTGAGCGCGATGGCCTCGTCGATGAGGCCATCGAACTCGGCGTTGGCCCAGTAGCTGAGGTTGAAGAAGGGCTCTTCGCTGCTCTTGAAGAGCGAGGCCAGGTTATCTGAACCGGCATCGCTGTAGGTCGGCCAGTAGAGCACCAGGAACATGTCCTGTCGGCCATCGGGATCGCCCTTGGCGCGTTCCCACTGCTGGGCCCACGGCATCGGCGTCAGCGTCACGTTCACGCCCAGCTGGCCGTACGCGTCCTGGAGCAGGGGAGCAAAGGCGGCTTCGACGGGGTTCTCAGCGGTGTACGTGATCTCCATGTCGAACTCACCGACGCCGGCCTGGGTCATGAGTTCCTGGGCCTTCTCGAGGTCATAGCTGTACTGCGGAACATCTTCCGAGTAGGGGAACACGCCGGCTGGGACCGCGGCCCGGTCCTGGACGCCCTGACCCAGGACGGACACGGTGATGAGGTCCTCGTAAGGCGTGGCATAGGCCAGCGCCTGCCGCACGAGCGGGTCGTCGAGCGGCGCTCGCTGCGTGTTCAGCAGGCCGACGTAGTTGAACAGGGACGGATCGCGGAACACGGTGAAGTCCGGATTCGCGTCGAGGCCGGCGGCGCTCTCCGGGGGGATGCGGTTGGCGACGTCGATCTGTCCACCTTCGAGCGCTTGCTGCTGGCCGAGTGCGTCGGCGATGGTGATGAGCACCTTCTCGTAGTGGTCGGCGTCGTCCCAACCCTTGCGATAGTCCGGGAATTGGGTCAGCAGGACCTCGGTGTCGGGCACGTATGACTCGAGCATGTAGGGGCCGGTCCCGTAGCTGGCGGTGGCGGCCTCGAAGAAGTTCTCGTCGGTGGCAGCGGCTTCGAGCGCCTTGGGGCTGACCATCCAGGCCGCGTAGGTCGAGGCGGCGATGAGGTCGACCGCGGCGGGCGTGGAGAGGTTGATATCGATGGTGTATTCGTCGACCACGTCGACCGACTCGACCGGCCACCAGATCCAGGAGGCGCCGGCGCGCTCCCGAGCGGCGTCGATGGACGCCTTGGCGGCTTCGGCGTTGAAGGGCTCGCCATCGTGGAAGGTGACACCCTGCTCGAGGTGGAACGTCCAGGTCAGGCCGTCCTCGCTGACCGACCAATCCGTGGCCAGGCCAGGCTCGAAGTCCTCGGCGGCGCCGGCCGGCGTGGCGTAGACCAGCGGCTCATACATGTTGGCCATGTATTGCGCCTCGGTCGAGAACGACTTGACCGGGTCCCACGTGGTGATGGTGGCCGTGTGTCCGACCTTCAGAACGTCCAGCTCACCGTTTTGCGCCGTTACCGTGATGGCTGAGCCTGCGACTGCCAGGCTCAGCGTCGCCGCGACGGTGATTCCTCGCACGAGTCGTGAAGCGCCGCTTGACTGGGGAGTCGTTCGTTGCATGCGTCCTCCTCGAGACTGCCGTGGGCTGGTCCGGCCCAGCCGGTGCGCCCGCCCTTTCGATCGGCACAGTGTTGCGGGCGAGGCCCATTCCGTCTAATACTTGGATCGGTCGGTAAGCATACCTAGGAGGCATGATGGAGCTACGTCACCTGCGATACTTCGTGGCCGTGATCGATGCCGGCTCCATCACCCGCGCAGCCAACATCGTGCGCGTCGCGCAACCTTCCCTGTCGCGTCAATTGCGGCAGTTGGAGGACGAGGTCGGCGAGCGCCTCGTTGACCGCAGCGGGCGTCGCGCCCGCCCCACACCGGCCGGCGAAGTCTTCTTGCCGCTGGCCCGGGATCTCGTGGGCCGAGCCGACCGCGCACTGGCGCTGATGCGCGACATGGCAGCACCGGGGCAGGTCACCTTGCGCATGGCGGCGCCGGAGACGACGGTGGCCGATGTCATCGCGCCATTCCTTGCCACGCTACCGCCGGATGCACCGATGATCGATGTCCGAGAGGCCCTGCCGGCCAGCGTTCATGCCGAGGTACTGGCCGGCGCAGCCGACGTTGGTGTGTCATCGGTGCCACCGCCACGTGAGCTCACCAGCCGCCTGCTGGTGCACTTCCCCATCTGGGCCTACGTCCGACCAGATCACCGCTGGCGGCGTCGGCGCACGGTCACCATCGGTGAGTTGGCGCGGGAGCCACTGCTGGTGCTGAGCACGGGACACGGTTCGCGTCGGCAGTTGGACGCGGCCATGTCCGATGCCGGCGTCGCCTACGGTGCTAGCGCCGAGACCAACGTACCGGAGGTGGCACAGGCGCTGGCTGCGGCCGGACGCGGTGTGGCCGTCGTGTCGGACGATGCCCGCTACGGCCTGCATGGCGTGCGTATCCGTTCAGTCGCAGGATCGACGGAGCTGCGTGTGCCGCTCTTCGGAGCATGGGACGGCAGCCACTACGCGGCCGCCGCCATCGCCGCGCTCATCGAGGGCCTGGCCCGTTACGCACAGGCCCGAGATGGGCACCAAGTCCAGGAACGATCGCCGGCTCGCTGACTACCCGCCGTCGGCACCGGACGTGCCCCGGTGAGCCTCGCTGACGATGGCCTCGATCTCCTGATCATCGAGCTCGCCTGCCTCGAACTCCTGGATACGGCCTCGCACTCGCAGCACCATCGCCACCGTCGGAGCTGAGAGCGTGGCGCCCAGGACGCCCACCAGCACGGAGCCGATGATGGTCGAGCCGAAGGAGACGATGGGGTGAAGGTCCAGGGCGCTGCGCTCCAGCTGGCGCTGCAGGATGGGCTGTACCACGTTTTGTGCCACCAGGATGACGACGAGCATGATCAGCGCGGGCACGATGCCGCCCGAGCCGAAGGCGATGAGCAGGGCGAAGACAGACGACACCAACGCGCCAAGGTAGGGCACGTACGAGGTCACGAAGGTGATGAGGCCGATGGTGAAGGCCAGCGGCACATCCAGCACGACCGCGGTAAGCCCCACGATGATGGCCACTGGCAGGCTCGACAGGGTCAGCACGTAGAAGTAATCGCGGAACGAGCGCGTCGCGTCCTCGACGATGCCCTGGCCCAACCGGGACGGCACCCCCAAGTGCGACCCGACCCAGGCGCAGAGCACGTCCCACTCTGCGAGGACGAAGTACAGGATGAACAGGGCGATGAAGGTGCTGACCAGGAAGCTGCTGATGCCGGAGAAGGCACTGGGCACGTAGGACAACAGGCCCGGCAAGACATCGTCGACGAACGTGCTGAGCTGCGCCTGTACGTCCTCGACGAGGACCAGCGACATGCCTCGTTCCGCGAGCCAGTTGCGCCCCAGGTCGCTGGCGGCTTGGGTCTGGTCCACGATCTCCGAGCCCTGGTCGATGACGCCGACGACCACGACTGCGATCGCTACCACGGCCAGCACGATGATGCCGACGAGGACCACCAGCGAGGCGGCTTGACGAGGCATCACCCGCGCCAGCAGCCGGGCCACGGGCTCGAAGACCATGCCCAGCACGACTGCCACGATGAGCGGTAGCACGAAGCTGGAGATGGCCGAGATGCCGGTGTAGATCATGGCCGCCAGGAGCAGAACGCCGACCATGGACCAGGCGCGGATGCCGGCGCTGCGGATGCTGCGGTCACGCTGCGGGCTGAAGTAGCTGGTCACTCGCACATCATGCCCGCAGGTCGCCTTCAGCGTTCCTCGGTGCCACTTCCGTGCGAGATGCCCCGAAGCAAACGGCCCAGGATGTCGGCCCCGGTGATGATGCGCCGCTCCGCCCCCCACAGCAGCACCACGTCGTTGTCGATGACATCGTCCTCGCTACGGACTCCGCCGGCCTGGAGGCGACCGATGATGCGACCGAGAGGTAGGGCCGGGTCCAGCACGATCACCGGCCGGTGGCAATGGTGCGCCACCTCGGCGTCGCTGCCGTGGACAAGGACGTCACGCAGGAAACCGTCGGCATCGAGCGCCATGCGCGGTTCACCCTCCCGGTCGGCCAGGATGACCCACTTGTGGCCTGAGAGGTCGACCCTCTGGACGAAGGCATCATCGATGCTCCCGCTGACCACGGGAAGCCGGAAGGCGGCGTCGCCCTCGTCGCCCAGCGGTAGGGTGACGACGCTGCGCTCGTCGAGCAATTCGCCTTCCTCGGCCACCAGGACGTCGTCGAGCGCGAAGAAGTTGAGCGCGCCCAGCGCCTCGACGCGGTCGACCTCGTGGGCATCGGCGGCGTGCATGTGCTGGCGGATGAGCTCTTTGAGCTCGGTCTCACGGAAGTAGGTGGTCGCCTCGCGGCCCAGCAGTGCGTCGAGCATGCGCGCCGAGGGTAATGCGGCGGGCGCCAGCACGATCTGCCACACGCGCAGCAGTGGCGCCAGCCGCGACGCCATGCGCAAGGCGTTGCGAGAGAAGTAGGCCTGTGGCAGGATCTCGCCGCCGAAGGTGATGATGACCGTGCTGAACACGAACGCCATCACGCCCAGCAGGACCGAGCCCACCAGCAGCGTCAGCAGCACGTTGATGGCGACGTTTCCCCAGAGGATGGTCGTCAGCAACCAGCTGGCATCCTCGCGCATCGCCAGCACGCGCTCGGCACGCTTGTCGCCGGCCTGGAGCGCCACCTGCAGCTCCAGGCGGCTGAGGCTGAAGAAGGCCAGGTTCAGGCCGGAGAACATGGCCGATTGACTGACGCAGAAGAGCACGCCCAGCCAGACGAGTGCGTTGCTCAGGGTGGCGTCCACGCGATGCTCGGGCCTCCGGTCCTGTCTCGGTCGCGCCGTCGCGGCCACTGTGGCTCCCGATGATAAGGTCGACGCGATGAGCGACAGCGACACGGACGGCATCCGACGCATCTCCAGTGAGCTTGACGCGCTGGCGCTTGAGGCCAGGCGCTTCGTCTCCGTCTATGCCTACGTGCTGGCGCGCGTGGCACGCACCGATCCCGGCTTCAGCGATGCCGAGCGTGAGTTCATGGAGCACGCGGTCGTGGAGGTGGGTCAGCTCAGCGGGCCGCAGGCGGCGCTGGTGGTCCAAAGCGCGCTCGCCTTCGGTGCGCTCTATGGGGCTACCGAGGACTATGTCGTCACGCGCGAGTTCGCTCGGGTCGCGACGCGGGAGCAGTGCGAGGCGCTGCTGCGCACGGGCTTCGCGGTGAGTGCGGCCGATGATCACGTGAGTCCATCGGAGGTGGCGGAGCTCAACGAGATCGGAGCTGAGCTGGGTCTTGATGCTGACGAGGTCGAGGCCATCCGGCGTACCGCCCTTGAGCAGGTCGGCCGCGTGCCCCATGGGCAGGACTGATCCGGCCGAACCGACCCATGGGAGGCTCAGGCGGCCGGGGTGTCCGTGGGCAGATGGTCATGCGCGTAGGCCACCAGCGCTCGCACGTTCTCCGGTGGTGTCTCCGGCGAAACCTCGCAGCCGGTGCCGACGATGTGCTTCGAGCCACAGATCCGATGGCACTTCGCTGCCGCCGCGTAGACCTCATCGGGCGTGCCGGAGAGCATCTCCTCGACGGTGTTGACGTTGCCCAGGATGACCTCGTCAGGGCCCAGGATCTCGCGGGCGTGGACCAGGTCGACCGGGAAATCGAGCTCGTAGATGTCGACCGGCAGGCGAGCCATGGTAGGCAGCAGGTCATCGGTGCGACCGCACATGTGCAGGCGGATGACCACGTCCGGACGTTGCGCGCGGATGTCCTCGACGATACGGAGCTGGGCCGGGAAGATGAACCGCTCGTAGTGCGCGGGGCTCATCATCGAAGCCGCCGCGTCGCTCATGCCGATGGTGTCGGCTCCAGCTTCCACCTGTGGCCTCCAGTAGGCGCGAGCCACCAGCGAGGTGAAGTCCAGCAGTTCATCAAGGAACGCGGGGTCCTCGTAGGTGTCCATCATCAGTGCCGACAGGCCGCGCATCTCTGCGCCGAGCGCCAGGGGGCCCTCCACCCAGCCCACGACCGAGGCCCCGGGCCCGGCGCTCTGGCGCATGATCTCGATCGACTCGATGCGGTCACGCATGCGGCCGGGCGCCAGCGGGTCGGGCACCCGCAGACTCGCGAGCACCTTCTTGTCGAGCACCAGCGCGCGGGACTCCACGATGGCGGGGCCGCTTTCGGCCCATTCCACCGAGCTGTCGTCGCCAGCCGCGATGTCGATGAGCTCGCGTGCCGGGTCGGAGCACTGCATCAGGCAGTCGATGCCGTAGGCCTGCGCCATCGACAACTGGGCGTCCGCCAAGCGTCGGCCGTCGGTCACGTAGTCGTTGTAGTCGAGGCCGACATGGCGCGCCGCGAACTGCATGATGAGCGGCTGGACGGGCAGTCGATCGACGGGTTCGCCCGCGATGACGCCGCGGACGCGCTCGAGGTTCTCCATGACCGTACGCTCCCCGAACAGTCACCTCCGGGACAGGGCGATACGGACCCTATCGACAGGCTGCTCGGTGTCATGGCTACTTATCGCTTCTCAGCAACCTCTCACCCGCGCCCGCTACGCTGTGCCGATGCACCTGCTGCTGGTCGAAGACGACGATCGACTGCGTACGCTCCTGGGGCGGTTACTCAGGGAGGAGCGGCACCTCGTCGAGGTCGCCGCGACCGGCCGGGAGGCCCTGGACCTGGCGTCCGATGGGCGTGGCCTCGACGTCGTCATCCTCGACGTCGGGTTGCCGGACATGAGCGGCCTGGAGGTGGCCCGCTCGCTACGCGCCACCGGGGCTCCGGTGGCCATCCTGATGTTGACGGCGCGTGACACCGTCGCCGATCGGGTCGCCGGTCTCGACAGCGGTGCCGACGACTACCTGGTCAAGCCCTTCGCGTTCGCGGAGCTGGCGGCACGGGTCCGCGCCATGGGCCGCCGCAACGCCGCCGCGCCGGCACGGGCGGAGAGCGTGCTCAACCATGGTCCCATCCGCCTTGACGAAACGACGCACCAAGTGTTCCTCGACGGTCGCCCCATCGACCTCAGTCCTCGGGAGTACTCGCTGCTCGAATGCTTCATGCGCCACCCCGGCCAGGCGCTCAGCCGGGACCAGTTGCTCGACCACGCCTGGCCCTACGGCGCCGAGGTGACGCCCAACGCGGTCGATGCGTACGTGCACTACCTGCGTGACAAGCTCGGAGCCGGGGCCGACTACATCGTCACGGTACGCGGTGTGGGCTACCGCCTGGGCGGCGCTTGATCACGTCATGAGCAGCCCCCTGCAGTCGCCCGAGCCGGACGGCATCGAGCGTGACGCACTGCAGCGCGATCAGACCCTGTTGCGTGCCACGAGGTGGCGCCTCGTGGCCTGGAGCGGCGGCATCACGCTGATCGTCCTGCTGGTCCTCGGGGGCACGTTCTATGCAGTCGTCAGCCGCCTGCTGGAGGATGCCAGCGTGGCGCGGCTGGAGGCGCGTGTGGCCCAGGTGATCCCTGCAGGGCCCACAGACCTCGACGACGTGCCCCCGCTCGAACGCGTCATGGGTGGCACGACGTCTGGCACATTCGCCTATGTCATCAGCGCGGACGGCTATGTCTTCCGGCCCAGCTCCGGTGGACCGACGAACCTGCCAGATGCCGATTCGGTCGGCTCCGCGGTCGCGGATGGGCGCGACTTGCGCACGACCACAGTGGACGGCGTGCCGTTCCGCGTGCTCAGCCTGCCTGCCGCGGGCTCGGTGCTGAGCCCTACTCTGGGTCGGGTCTCGGTCGCCGCCATCCAGGTCGTCGAAGACCGCGTCGCGGAGCAGGAGGCGCTCAGTCTCATACTGGACGCCATGGTCCTCGGTGGTGCCGCAGCCATCATCCTGGCGTTGCTCGCCGGGGCGTTCTACTCGGGTCGCGCCCTGGTCCCCATCCGTGACTCTCTCGCGGCACAGCGTCGCGCCCTGCGTCGCCAGCGCGACTTCGCCGCGGATGCCAGCCACGAGCTGCGCACGCCGCTGACCATCATCCGCACCAGCGTCGAAGACCTGCGACGGCACGCCGACGAGCCGGTGCGCTCGGTAGGCCGAGCGTTGAACGATATCGAGGTTGAGGTGGCCCACATCACGGGCCTCGTCGATGACCTGCTGCTGCTGGCGCGCTCGGAGTCGGGTGCCCTTGACCTGGCCTTCGAGCCGGTGGAGCTGGGCGACCTGGCCGCCACGGTGGCGGCAGCCATGTCCGGTTTGGCACGCGAGCGGACCGTGACCATCGCCATCGACCCTGAACCGGTGATGGTCCGTGGCGACCGCACTCGGCTGCGCCAGCTAGTCACCATCCTGGCCGACAACGGCGTGCGTCACAGTCCCCCGGAGGGCGTCCTCACCATCCGCGTCCGTGCCCGGGACGACGTGGCCGTGCTGACCGTCGACGACCAGGGCAGCGGGATCCCGGCCGACGACCTGCCTCACGTCTTCGACCGCTTCTGGCGGGGCCGGCAGCCGGACCGCAGGGCCACAGGCCTGGGCCTGGGCCTGGCGATCGCTCAGAGCATCGTGCTCAGGCACGGTGGCGATATCGCCGCCTCCAACCGACCCGAAGGTGGCGCGCGGTTCAGGGTGCGACTGCCGCAACAGCCACCGGGGCCTGAGCCTGCGCCGGGACGGTCGGGACTGGATGCGCGCGCCGACCCACGGGTGGGGCAGCCACACTGACCCTTCGGCTGGTCACAGGCTCGACCGCGACTTTGGTGCCCGGTTTCTCATGTGCCTCTCATCTGCGGCCACTAAAACGGTGTCAGGTTCGGTGGATGTCGGATGACCGAGCCTCGGGAGCCGATGGGGTCCCCGGACCCCAGGTCCGACGTTGAGGATCCCATCGACATGACGTTCGACCCGAACACGCAGCTTCCGAACACGCCGCGTCCGACCCCGCAACCCTCCGGCCATGGCATCGCACCTCCGGCGGTGCGACCACCTGCCCATGGCGCCCCCCGCTCGCCTCGCCGCATCGCGCTGACGACGACGCTGACGCTGTGCCTGCTGTCCGCGCTCGCGGGCGGCTCGTTGGTCATGGCCAGTGGCACCATCGCGGCCGGTGCGGCGGCCGCCACGACCGGTGCGGCGGCCGCCACGACCGGTGCGAACGTCGAAGTCGCAGCTCCCGTCGCTGGCAGTGCCGTGGCAGCGGCCAACACCGTCAGGGACGTGGCCCAGGCTGCGAGCCCCTCGGTGGTGGCCATCGTGAGTGGCGGGAACCAGGTCCCCGGGCGCATCAGCCGGTCCCCCCAGGGCGCCGGCTCCGGCGTGATCATCGACAAGGACGGCCTTATCCTCACCAATCGACACGTCGTCGGCGACAACCCCACGGTGGACGTGTTCCTGGCGGACGGACGGCAGTTCACGGGCACTGTCAAGGGCGTCGATACGCTGACCGACCTGGCCCTGCTGAGCATCGACGCGACGAACCTGAGCGCAGCCCCGCTCGGGGACTCGTCCGCCGTTCAGGTCGGCGACCTCGCGGTGGCTATCGGGAACCCTGAGGGTGACCTGCCCGGAAGCGTCACGGCCGGCATCGTCAGCGCCCTTGAGCGCGAGATCGTCGTGGGCGATCCCAGCGGGTCGCAGGCGCCGGAGTCCCTGCGTCATCTGATCCAGCACGATGCCGCCATCAATCCGGGCAATTCCGGTGGGCCCCTGCTGGCCTCGGATGGCAGCGTCATGGCCATCAACACCGCCATGGCAGGTGGTGCCCAGGGCATCGGCTTTGCCATCCCCATCGATCTGGCCAAGCCCATCGTCTCGCAGGTCCTCGCCGGAGACCCTATCCAGCGGCCCTACATCGGCATCTTCTTCACCGAGATCGATGCCCAGCTTGCCGGGGATGAGGGCCTTGCGGTCGACAAGGGCGTGTTGATCCGCGGCGACGCGACCTCGGGACAGCCCGGAGTCATCAGCAACGGACCGGCCGACAGGGCAGGCCTCCGCGACGGAGACATCATCACCAAGATCGATGGCCAAGCCATCGACGCGACCCACCAACTCGATGTCGCGCTCCTCCAGCACGAGCCCAACGACACGGTCATCTTGACCATCCTGCGTGACGGCCACACCCAGAAGGTCGATGTCAAGCTCGGCACTCGCCCCGCGGACACCCTCAGGTGAACCTGACGCTGAGCGCCATCCGGTCGGTGCCAGTGGCCCGCAGCATCTCGCCAGGGCGGCGCCGCTCGATCGGCCCTGACGACATCCTCATGGCCGTAGCCGCCAACGCGCTGCTCATCGGTGCCATGTGGGTCCGCCACGGGGGGATCGACCAGGTCACCAGTTTGGGCGGTTTGGCCACTGCCGCTGGCCAGCTGCTGGCGCTCTTCGGCACCTTCGCGGCCCTGTTGGAGCTGGTGCTGCTCTCGCGCAGCCCGTGGCTCGACCACACCATCGGCACCGACCGGCTCGTAAGCTGGCACCGCTGGGTGGGGTTCGCCTGTATCTGGCTCATCAGTGGCCACTTCCTGTTCACCACCATCGGCTGGGCCGCGACGAGTGGTGCCGGCCTCGTGGATGAGCTGGGCTCGATGCTCATGAACGAGCCGTACGTGCTCATGGCCACGGTCGGGTTCGTGATGTTCGTCGCGGTGGGTCTGAGCTCCATGCGCGCGATCCGCTCGCGCTTCTCCTATGAGACGTGGTACGGGCTCCACTTGTATGCCTACGTCGGCATCGCGCTGGCCTTCCTGCATGCGCTCGCGGTCGGCACGGACTTCCTGAGCGATCCCATCGCCAGGGCCTATTGGGTGGCGCTCTACGTCATCACCTTCGGGCTCCTGCTGGTGTTCCGTGTCGGCTCGCCCATCGCCCTGAACCTGCGCCATCGACTGGTCGTCTCGAGCGTGGTGGGGGAGGGTCCGGGTGTCGTCTCCATCTACATCACTGGCCGAAACCTGGAGCGCCTGGAGGCTCGTGCGGGCCAATTCTTCCAGTGGCGCTTCCTGACCGGCGGCGGCTGGTGGCGAGCGCACCCCTACTCGCTCTCCGCCGCGCCCAACGGGCACTATCTGCGGATAACCGTCAAGGACGAGGGCCTCGACTCTGGCCTCGTCCAGCGCCTGGTGCCGGGTGTGCGCGTCCTGGCAGAAGGCCCCTATGGTGCCTTCACGGCCGACCGCCTCGCTCGCCCTGCAGCACTCTTCATCGCCGGGGGCATCGGCATCACACCGCTGCGGGCGATGATGGACGAGCTGCCCCGGGACCATCGGGATGTGGTGCTCGTCTACCGCGCCTCGTCGTGGGCAGAGGTCGCCTTTCGAGGCGAGCTTGACGCCATGGCCCGGAACCGAGGCGTCCACGTCATCTACCTGGTGGGACACCGTGGTGATCCGCACCTGGGCGGCGAGTCGCTTTCGCCAGCGGCCATC
The DNA here is from genome assembly GCA_963838115.1 of uncultured Chloroflexia bacterium. GTDB lineage: Bacteria > Chloroflexota > Limnocylindria > Limnocylindrales > CSP1-4 > JAFMJV01. The sequence goes on along the minus strand of CAWIPU010000002.1, from coordinate 129,645 downwards.
GCCCGACTCATCCCCGACTACGGCTCGCGCGACGTCTTCGTCAGCGGCTCGGAAGGGTTCATCAGTCACGTACGCAGCAGCCTGAGGAAGCTCGGCCTGCGAGGAGACCAGGTCCATGCCGAACGTTTCGCCTTCTAGCCGTCGCCCGCCGAGCCGGATCCCGCGCCGCGGTCTCGCTGCCCTCGTCCTGACCGCGACGGCAGTGGCCATGCTCTTCAGCTTCAAGACACCGGCGGACATGTTCGCGAGTGGCCCGGGTGGGACGTTGATCGCCGGCATCACACCGTCGACGGACACGGCCCTTGCTTCGACCGTCACCATCGAGGGCGGCGCGTCCGTGAGCAACGGCACCAGCGTACCGCTCGGGCCTCCGGCCCCAGCCATGCCTCCGGCGACCGAGCCCCCGGCGACGATCGCGCCGCCAACGGAACCTCCGGCCTCAGAAACCCCACCCACCGAGCCGCCCGCCACCGAGCCCCCGGCCCCGGTGCAGCAGGTGCTCACCGGCCAGGCGGTCCGAACGCCATACGGCCGCATCCAGGTGGAGATCACGCTCGATGGCAACGCCATCGCGGATGTCCAGGCCCTGCAGCTGCCCTACGACCGCTCCTATTCCGCCCGCATCAGCAAGTACGTGGAGCCCATCCTGCACGACGAGGCGCTGCAGGCTCAGAGCGCCAACATCAACCTCATCTCTGGTGCCACGTACACCAGCAAGGGCTACGCGATGTCGCTCCAGTCAGCGCTTGACCAGGCGGCCTGATCGATGACGGTCAGCTTGCCTGGCAGTCGTTCGGACCTACCCGCTGCGCCGCCCCTGGGCAACGCCATGACTGCTCAACAGCTTGAAGCGCGCATCGTCCGGGTCGAGCACATCATGGGCACGGCCATCCGTGTCGAGCTGCCGGACGGCCGACTCGGATCGGTCCTCGACGAGGTCTTCGCCTGGTTCCACGAAGTGGACGCTCGTTTCAGCCTGTATCGGGGCGACAGCGAGATGAGTCGGTTGGCCCGCGGTGAGATCGCCCAGACGGACGTGCACCAGGACATCCGCGAGGTGCTCGACCAGTGTGAGGTGGTGCGCGTCCGTAGCGGCGGCACGTTCGACGTGCGGCGTCATCGGGCGGACGGCCTCCTCGACCCCACCGGCCTGGTCAAGGGCTGGTCGGTCGACCGCGCCGGTGCCATCCTGCGTGCCGCGGGTGTCCGCGACTGGTCCATCGATGCGGGGGGTGATGTCCGCACCTGTGGCCGCCCCGCCCCTGGCGCGGCTTGGCGTGTCGGGATCCAGCATCCGCTGCGCGGCGACGCCATCGCGGCCGTCATCAGCGGCACGGACATGGCTGTGGCGACCTCCGGCGCCTACGAACGTGGCGATCACATCGTCGACCCTCACGGTTCCGGGACGCCGGGTCAGCTGCTGAGCGCCACGGTGGTGGGGCCAGAACTCGCCTTCGCTGACGCCTACGCCACCGCGGCGTTCGCCATGGGCCGTGATGCGGCGCGCTGGATCGCACGCATTCCCGACTACGAGGGTGGCGTCATCACTTCTGAAGAGCGTGTCATCTGGACGGCGGGCATGGATCGCTACCTCGACCGGGGCTGACTCCTCAGACCATGCCGATCCGGCGCCGCACTACGGTGAGGGCTTGAACGCGATCATGGTGCCGGCCTCCGCGAGCGCGCGTCGGGTGGCCTCGCCGAAGTCATAGCCGGGAAACATCCGGGGCAGCGTCTGCTTCGCGGTCCGCTTGTGCTCGTCCTCGTAGCGCTCCAGGACGCCGTACGCCTCGTCCGGCTCGATGACGCGGAAGCTGGCGCCGTCGTATCGAGTGCGACCGTCCCACAGCTCATCGATGCCTCCGGCCTCGATGTTGCGGAACCAGTCGGCTTTCTTGCCCCAGGCTGAGAAGACGAATAGCTCGCCCCCGGTCCTCGCCAACACCTCAAGCCCCGAGACGTGGCGCTTCCCCGACTTGCGACCGTGGTGGACGATGACGAAGACGCGGCCGCCGAAGAGGAAGCCCAGGTGAGCTCGGTAGAGCCATTCCGGGATGGCGAAGCCCAGCTTGGTAAGTCGTGATGGTCGAGCGCGCTCGGCGATCATGCCGTAGGCCCCGGTTTGCGCACTACGGCCGCGAACTCCGGCAGCGAAGGCTCGAAGGGCTCGCCCGCGACGTCTCCGTAGACCTCGTCCACCCGCAACCCCGCCGCCTCCACCTCCGCGGTGAGCGACTCCAACGAAAAGTGCTGGAACCAGTTGAAGTACTCGCTGCTGCGATCCGCCTCGACGATGCGGAACTTCTCCAGCACGACCTTGGCGTCGTCGTACTTGAAGGTGTTCTGGAAGCCGTAGTAGGGCTGCGCGGACCAGAAGCCGTCCATCATGCCCGCGCCGTAGGCGGCCATCTCCTCCCACGTCTCGAAGTAGGCCAGCGAGTAGACGTCGAAGAGGAAGGCCCCACCCGGTGCCAGCAGTTCCCCCACCCGCCTCAGCAGTCGGCCGCGCTGCTCGGGGCTGAGCGCGCAGTAGTCACACATGATCATGCTGGCCAGGTCGTAGCCGGGCTCGATGTCGAGCCTTAGGTAGTCAGCCAGCCGATAGTCGATGTCCAACCCATCCTGCTCGGCCCGCTCTCGGGCGTACTCGATGGAGCGGGGGGAGAAGTCGACTCCGGTGACCGATGTACCCGTCCGCGCCAGCCGGTTGGCATAGAGGCCGGGACCGCAGCCGAGGTCGATGAGGCGCTTTCCCGGGCCTAATTCGAAGGTGCGCGTGATCCAGGCGAATGAAGCCTCGATGAACTCGGTGCGGCGCGATGCCAGATCGACTTCGCCATCAAGGTGGTACCGCAGCATCATCTCGGAGATGTCCGGTGACGACCAGAGGGCGTCAGCGGTATAGCGAGAATAGACATCGGGGCGTTCGTTGATGCGCTCGAGTGCCCTGTACAACGACACTTGCTGGCTCATGCTGCCTCCAGGGCTCACGCTGCCTCCAGGGTCTCGAATGGCACCTTCTGCTTGAAGCGACGCTCGTCGATCGGCGCGCCGACACGTAGCAACGCCTGGCGCCACCGAGGTGAGGCGGCCAGTGCCCAGCGCATGCCGCTCGTTGCTGCAAGGCCGACCTCGCGAGCGCCGGGTCGCGGCCGCAGCCCGAGCGTGCGCAGGATGCGAGGCGGCAAGGTCACGACGGCCGCACTCCCCAGCACCTGGTAGGCCACCAGCACAGCCGGGTCCAGGGGTGGGCGGCGCAGGAAGGCGACAGCCTCACGCATGCCCGGCGAGGGGCCGACTGCGGGATGCTCAGCGACCCAGCGGGAGAGCTCCGCCGCGGTCTCCGGCAACGGGTCAGCGTCGAGCAGTCGGCCGATGCGGGCCTGCTCGCGCACGAACTCGTCCGCCTCGGCCTGGCTCAGCCGTCGGGCGCCGTAGACCTGGTTGCAGGCAAGGAAGGAATTGGTCAGGGAGTTGTGCACCCAGGCCGCCAATGGTGGCTCGTCGGCGCGATAGGGGACCTCGCGATGGGACACCCCCACCACCCGCCGATGGACTGCCCGCACGATGCGCACCGCCTGCTCGACCTCCGGCATGGCGCCGTAAGAGGTGGCGGTCACGTAGTCGGACGTGCGCGACAGCCGACCCAATGGATCCTCGCGATAGCGTGAGTGGTCGGCGACTCCAGCCACCACCTCCGGATGAGCCGCCTGGATGAGCAGGGCACGGATGCCGGCCACGAAGCCGGAAACATCGCCCATCACCTCCCAGGTGATCGAATCGGGGCCAAAGAGCCCAGGGTCTCCGGCATAGTCGAGGGTATGCGCCATGGGGTCGGAACCGTGGGCGAAGAGGCCCACCGTGCGGGTCACGATGGTGCGGCGGAAGCTGTCGATGGGCGAGGTCGGCATGTTCATGACACTGTAGCCCTCTTCGACGGCATACTCGCCCGATGCTGATGGGCGTCGACTGGGGTGGCACCAAGATCGAGGTGGTGGCGATGTCACCTGATGGTGTCGAGCATTTCCGCGAGCGCGAAGACACGCCCCGGGGCGACTACGCCGCTTGCCTCTCGGTCATCGCTGCGCTTGTGGACCGTGCGGAGTCCGTGGTCGGGCGCGTCGAGCGCGTTGGCGTCGGGATCCCCGGTTCGATCGACCCAACGACGGGGCTGGGCAAGGGTGCCAGCTCGACCTGGCTTATCGGCAAGCCCGTGGAGCATGATCTTCGCGAGGCGCTGGATGGCCGCGGGATCCGCGCCGTCAACGATGTCGATGTACTGGCCGCATCCGAGTCGCGTGACGGGGCCGCCAGCGGCTATCACGTGGTCTTCGCCGCCAACTTTGCGAGTGGCGTCGGCGGCGGCATCGCCATCGACGGTCGTGCCCATCACGGACCCAACAACAACGCTGCCGACTGGGGGCACAACCCCTTGCCCTGGCCACGGGCCGACGAGGTGCCCGGCGAGACCTGCTGGTGTGGGAAGGTCGGTTGTGTCGAGACGTGGGTCTCCGGTCGCGCTTTCCAGGCACAGTACGAGGCAGCGTCAGGTACGCGCCTGCACGGATCGGCCATCGTGGCCTTAGCTCGTTCGGGCGACGCGCTCGCGAGCGAGCTGCTGGACCGCTACATCGACCGTGTCGCTCGCGGGCTGGCGGTCGTGGTCAACACGCTCGATCCGGATATCTTCGTCTTCGGCGGTGGCATGTCCAATGTGGATGAGCTGTACGGGCGGCTGCCCGCCGAGATCGTCAAGCACACTTTCACCACCGTGTTCACGACTCCCATCGTCAAGTCGATGCACGGTGACTCGAGCGGCGTGCGTGGCGCCGCCTGGTTGTGGGCAGAGGAGGGGACATGAGTGACGGACTGACCGAACGGTTCGAGTTCGGGGCGCAGTTGATCGTCGAGGCAGCCGCGCTCGCGCAGCGATACTACGAGAGCCAGGCCTCACTGACGGTCCGCTCCAAGGGCACCCAGGACATGGTGAGCGAAGCCGACGCGGAGGTTGAGAAGCTCATCCGGGGCGCCATCGAGGCGCGCTTCCCAGGCGATGCCTTCTTTGGCGAGGAGTTCGGCCACAACGAGGTGGAGGGCGCCACGGACATCTGGATCGTGGACCCCATCGACGGTACCCAGCCCTTCCTGTGCGAGCTTTCGTCGTGGTGCGTGTCCATCGGCTTCGCGCGCGGGGGCCTACTGGAGATGGGCTTCGTGGCGGCACCGGCACGCGCTGAGATCTTCATGGGCCGTCGAGGGCACGGTGCCAGCCTGAATGGCCGTCCCATCCACGTGTCTGACAGCACTCGCCTTGACGACGGCCTGCTGTCGATCGGCATGTCGCCGCGCATCGGTCCCGACGAGATCCTGCCTATCGTGGACAAGCTGCTGCGCCAGGGTGTCGTCTACTACCGCGAAGGCTCGGGTGCGCTGTCGCTCGCCTACGTCGCCGCAGGGCGGCTCATCGGCTATATCGAGTCACACCTCAACTCCTGGGATGGCGCCGGTGGCGTGGCCATCGTGGAGGCGGCGGGCGGCCGGGTGAATGACTTCCTCGCCGGCGATGCCCTGCGCACGGGTGGCCCCGTCATCGCCACCAACGAGGCGCTCTATCCGGCTTTGGAGGCGGCGCTGCCTGACCACATCCGCCGCTAGCCGGCCGACCACGTCCGCCGTCGATGGCCGTCTCGCACGGCGAGTCCAACGTGCCCGAGTCCCACATAGAGCGAACACGACAGCCCGTTTTGTGGCGGCCGGACGGGTGACTGGACCGATCGCAGCTGCTGCGCAAGTGGGCCGTGACGAGAGTTTCGTATGCCGCAACGCGGCCGGAGGAGTCGACAGGACCCGCAGTGCCGATCCGATAGGCGGCCACAGCGGCCCAGACGCGCCGGACCTGTTCGGCCTATCTGGGATCGCGGACGGAAGGTACCAACTGATGGGGCCCGCCGAGCCAGGACCCGCGCCGCCGGTTCGGCGGACGCCGAGCGTCGGTCTAGTCGATGAAGGTACTCGTAGCTGATGACCATCTCGTCGCCGGGCTCGACAGAGATCTGCTCCTTCCCGCTTGGACGCGCCGAGATTCACGTCATCACGCTGGGACTGATCTCGCTTGACATTCGCACCGGGTCGCCAGCGTAGCTTGAGGCCTCGGGCGAGGCGACGGACTACTGGAGGCGCCGGATGGCGATCCCGGAGAAGCGGCGGCAGTCGGTGCTTCCCGGCAACGAAAACCCACAAGTCCCGTGGATATGTCCACAAGTCCAGTCCCAGACTCGCGGGATGGCACAATGTATCTATCGATGAGCGGTCTGGAGAGCGTGTGCGCGTGCCCCGACGGTGGCCGATGTCCTGCGAGTGGCAGGCAGAAGTGACGTCGGACCGTGTCTCGGCAGGCTCCGCAGGAGGTTTGCCCGCCGACTTCCGCTGCGGAGCCCCACGCGACCCGAGCCTCGGCCCGCACGGGGACGCTGAGGGGGGCTCGACGACGACGCTTGACGGGGCAAGACGGCAGTACTGGCGTGCCGTGCTGGATAGCGGCGGGTTCACCGCGATCCCGCGATGGACCGTCCATCCAGTGTCGGGCATAGAAACCCACGATCTCACGTTGTCCGGCGAACTTGCTGCGTCACTGCGTAGAGTGGCGGATGACTTGGGCCTGCCGTTGGGCTCGCTGGTATTCGCGGCCCACCTCAAGGTGCTGGCCGCACTGTCGGGGGAGAGCAGCGTTTCACTGGGCTATGTCCCGAGGGAGGGTGGGTCGCCGTTGCCCTGTCGGGTGATGACGGGGACGAGCTCGTGGGAGACGCTTCTTTCGAGCACCCATCGAGCCGTGACAGACGTCGAGGCCAACGCAGCGTATCCGATCGACGAGCTGCGGAGCGAGCTGGAGCTTGCCGACCCGGTCCTCGAGAGCGTGTTCGATCCGTGCGGTCGCGGCCTGAACGTCTCTGCGGAGACTGTGCTCTCCGTCGACCTCATACGAGAAGACGGCGCGCTCGGATTGAGGCTTCGCTACCGGACCGACGCGCTCGACGAGGGCAGTGCCGCCAGGATCGCCGGCTACCACCTCACCGCCCTCGAAGCGCTCGCTGCTGACCCGGCCACCGATCACGCGCATCAGAGCCTGATCTCTACCGATGAGATGCAGTACCTCATCGAGGGACTCGCCGGCCGGCGCCGAGAGCTTCCGGACCTCCAATTCCATGAGCTGTTCGAACAACAGGTACGAACCCGCCCCGACGCCGTCGCCGGCATGTGTGGCGAGGATTCGTTGACCTATCGAGAGCTCAATGCCCGAGCCAACGTGCTGGCTCGGGCCTTGCGAGATCGGGGGCTGACGTCAGAAGGCATCGTCGCGGTCATCAGCGAGCGTACGCTGGACTGGCAGGCCGCCGTCATCGCCGTCTTTAAGGCTGGCGGCGTGTATATGCCCATCGAGCCGCACTTCCCGGCCGATCGGATCGCGGCCATGATCACGCGCTCCGAGTGCAGCCTCGTGCTCGCCGAACGGGGCAGCACGACGAACCTCGAGGTCGCGCTCGAACCGATGCCCGGGGTCCAGATGCTCTTCATCGACGATGCGTTCCAGGAGGGACATGAGGAGGGCGACCTCGGCATCGTGGTCACGCCGGACCAGCTCGCGTACGTCGACTTCACCTCCGGCTCCACGGGCGAACCCAAGGGTGCGATGTGCGAGCAGCTTGGGATGCTGAACCACATGTATGCCAAGCTCGAGGACAACGGGGTCACCGAGGGCCGGATCGTCGCGCAGACCGGGCCACAGTGCTTCGACATCTCGATCTGGCAGCTCCTCGCCCCACTCCTGGTCGGTGGACAGGTCCTGATCATCGAGCAGGACGTCATCCTGGACGTCGAACGGTTCGTGGACACCCTCATCGACCGGCGCGTGTCGGTGGCGCAGCTCGTGCCCTCGTACATCGAGGTCGTCCTGTCGTACCTCGAACATCGGCCTCGCGAGCTGCCCGATCTCCGGTGCGTGTGCTCTACCGGTGAGGCGCTCACGATGGAGCTGGCCCAGCGCTGGTTCGCAGCCCTGCCCGATATCACGCTCGTGAACTCCTACGGCCTGACCGAGACGTCCGATGACACGAACCACGACATCATGGAGCGGCCTCCGGAGGGAGATCGCGTCCCGCTCGGTCGTCCCATCAACAACGTCTACGTCTACGTGGTCGATGAGGACCTCGCTCCGGTGCCACTCGGTTCCCGGGAGAGATCGTCTTCTCGGGGATCTGCGTGGGCCGTGGCTACATCAACGATCCCGAGCGAACCGCGATGGCGTACGTGCCAGACCCGATCCGCCCCGGCAACCGGCTGTATCGCACTGGCGACTACGGCCGCTGGCGACCAGACGGCAAGCTCGAGTTCCTGGGCAGACGTGACGCGCAGGTGAAGATCCGCGGCTTCCGCATCGAGATCGGTGACATCGAGAACGCGCTCATGCGTGTTCCCGGCGTACGCAACAGCGCCGTCGTGGTCGCCGACCGAGCAGACGGCAGCAGGCACCTCGTCGCCTTCTATTCTGGCTCCGAATCGCTCGAAGCTGCTCACATCCGCGGCCGACTGGCCGGGTGGCTGCCCGACTACATGGTGCCGTCGGCGATCCAGTGGATGGAGGATCTGCCGTTGACCGCGAACGGCAAGATCGACCGCAAGCGACTCCGGCCTATCGCGGCGGAGCTCGACACGGCGGAGGCGAGCGTCGAGCCGCCGGCCACGCCGACGGAGGAATCGATTCGCCTCGGCATGGGCTTCGGTGCTCGGATATCCCGGAGGGCCGGATCGGCCGAAGGGACAGTTTCTTCGATCTGGGCGGGACGTCGCTCTCCGCGGTCAGGCTTGCGGTGGCAGCTCGATCGGGCGGTGTCGCTGAAGGATGTCGTGAGCCATCCAGTCCTGGCAGACCTCGCGGCGCTGGTCGACAGCCGCAACCGACGGCCACGTTCCGAGAGCCGAGAAGACAGCGCGGTGCCGACCTCGGGTGGGACGCCGGCTGACGCCGGATCCCTCCCGCTCGTGTTCGAGGGCAAGGATCCAGACCAGACCGCGGACGCGGCAACATCTGGAGACCGCACACTGCCGCTGACCGACGCCCAGCGTGACATCTGGGTAGTCGCCCGATTGGGAGACGAGGCATCGGCGGCCTACCAGCCATCGGAAGCCCTGCGTCTGCTGGGCGAGCTGGATGTGGCGCTCCTCGAGCGAGCGTTGCAGATCCTTGTCGATCGACACGAGTCGCTGCGGATCACCTTCGATCCGGATGGGGCCTACCAGCTCATCCATGACGAGATGAGCGCAGAGCTGCCGATCGACATCATTCACGATGGGGAGGACGCACACCGCGAGCGCAGCCTGGAGGACCTCCTGGAGACTGAGCGGGCCCGGCCCTTCGATCTTGTTGCTGGCCCGCTGTTTCGTGCACGGCTTCTTCGAGTTGCCGACAACGACCACACCATCATCCTCACGGCTCATCACATCATCAGCGATGGCTGGAGTCTTGGCATCCTGCAACGCGACCTCGCCACCACCTACTCCGCGCTGCGCCGCGGCCAAGAGGTATCACTCGAGGAAACCAAGCAGTTCAGCGACTACATCGCGTGGTACGGGGAGCAGACCGCGGACACGGAGGCTTACTGGCTCGATCTGTACTCCGAGCCACCGCGTCAACTGGACTTGCCGACCGATCATCCCCGGCCACCCGTGCGCTCATTTGCCTGCGCCCAGGAGCGTGCCTCTCTGGGTGCCGACCTGATCGCCGAACTCAGGGATCTGGCCGGCAGCCAAGGGGTCACGCTGTTCACGCTGTTGATGGCCGGCTGGAACCTGATGCTCCACCGCCTCTCGGGGCAGGACGATGTGCCGCTCGGCATCTTCGTCGCCGGGCAGGCGGCGATGGGGGTTCGCGACCTCACAGGCTTGTGCGTGAACTTCCTGCCGTTCCGTAGCTCGTACCAGGCCGAGGAGTCGGTGATGGGCTACCTGGAGCGGCTCCAGATGGACAGCTACGACGCATACGACCATCAGCACTACACCGTCGGGCGACTTGCCGCGGGCCTGCACGTGCCCCGGGATCCCAGCCGGCCGACGGTCGTTTCCACGTCGATCACGTATGAGACGCCAACCGAGGGGATCGACTTCGAGGGTCTCGAGGCGTGGCCGATGAAGGCCACCAGCCGCTACTGCGCCTTTGACCTCGAGGCCTACCTGATCGAGACCGACGACGGCATCGACGTCATGTTCCTGTACGCGTCAGCTCTCTTCGAAGCAGAGACCATCCAGCGCTGGCTCGGCTACTACCTGACACTGCTCCGGGAGATGGTTCACTCCGCCACGACATCCGTGTCTCACCTACGTCTGCTCGATGGTGGTGAGCGGCAGTTGTTGCTCGAAGGCTGGAACGACACCACGGCATCTGTCCCGACCGAACCTACCCACCGATTGATCGAACGACAGGCGGGCTCCGATCCAGGTCGGGTAGCCATCCGCACCTCGGATGGGGTCGTCACCTACGGCCAGCTGAACGTTAACGCAAACCGGCTCGCGAGGTACCTGCAGGGCCTCGGCGTGGGTCCCGGGCGGCTGGTCGGGATCCATCTTGGCCGCTCGCCGGACATGCTGGTCGCGCTGCTTGCGGTACACAAGGCGGGCGCGGCCTATGTCCCGATGGATCCGCAGTTCCCCCGAGAGCGGCTGGAGATGATCGCCGCCGATGCCCGACCGGACGCGCTCCTGACGGGTGAGGCCCTCGCTGCTGTCCTCGACGTGGGTGGTGCCACTGTCGTGGCCCTCGACCGTGATGAGGCGCTCATCGCCGACCTCGATGGCTCTGACCTCGAGACGACTGCGACGATGACTGATCCCGCATACGTTATCTACACGTCCGGATCGACAGGCAGGCCGAAAGGCGTCGAGGTGCCACACCTGGCGCTCGCGAACCTACTTCGCGCGATGCAGCAGCGTCCCGGCCTCACGCCAGAGGACCAACTCCTGGCCGTGACCACCCTCTCGTTCGACATCGCTGGGCTCGAGTTGTTCCTGCCACTCATCACCGGAGCGACCATCGTGCTCGCCAACGAGCAAGAGGCCGTGGACGCGCTCTGGCTCAGGGAGCGCTTGGGTGCTGGTGACATCAGTGTCATGCAGGCCACTCCTGCGACGTGGCAGATGCTGCTTGACGCAGGGTGGCCGGGGACCCAGGGACTGAAGGCACTGTGTGGCGGGGAAGCTCTGAGTCGCGACCTCGCAGACTCTCTGGGCGCGCGGGTCGCATCGTTGTGGAACATGTACGGTCCGACGGAAACGACCATTTGGTCGTCGGTCAGCCGGGTCGAGCCGGACGGCAGGCCGGTGTCGCTGGGTGAGCCCATCGACAATACCCAGTTCTATGTCCTCGATCAGCAACTGGAGCTCCAGTCCCTCGGGATCCCGGGAGAGCTGTACATCGGCGGCACCGGGTTGGCAACGGGCTACCGAGGTCGCGACGAGCTCACCGAGGAGCGGTTCGTGACCCGAAGACTCGATGGTGATGGGCCCCGTCGCCTGTACCGGACCGGCGATGTCGTGCGGCGGCTGGCCGATGGCCGCATCGAGTTCCTCGGTCGATCGGATCACCAGGTGAAGATCCGGGGCTACCGCATCGAGTTGGGAGAGATCGAGACCGCCCTCGGCCGTCACCCCCATGTCAGGGAATGCGTCGTCGTGGCCCGCGCCGAGGGGGACGGGGCTCGGCGGCTTGTGGCCTACGTCGTGCCAGACGACGATCATTCGGTGGGCGTGTCAGCCATGCGTTCTCACCTACGTGACGTGTTGCCGGAGTACATGGTCCCGAGCCTGTTCATGATGCTGGACGCTCTGCCTCTCACTGCGAACAAGAAGGTCGATCGCGCCAGGCTCCCCGACCCGGACCGCCAGCGTCCTGAGCTCGCTTCGGCGCTGGTAGAGCCCCGGACGGAGATCGAGATCGCGCTCGTCCAATTATGGGAGCGGCTGCTGAGCGTCGATCAGCTCGGGATCGACGACAACTTCTTCGACCTCGGTGGCGACTCGCTTCTCGCCCTGCGGACCATCATGCAGGCCGAATCGTTCGGGCATGAACCTCACGCCGCATCTCCATCTTCAAGTACCAGACTGTGGCTGAGCTCGCGCCGCATGGCGGAAGCGGTCGATGCTGACAAGAATGAACAGGACATCGTGACCGGGCGGGTGCCGCTCAGCCCCGCTCAGTTGCGCTTCCTCGATCGAGCGCCACTACCCCGGACCCGAACCACTGGAACATCGGCGAGTTGGTGGCAGGCACCGAACCTTTCAGTGTCGGCCCTACGCGCCGCGGTCGCGGCGGTGCTCGTACATCACGACTCCCTGCGTCTGCGCTTGTGGCGCACCGGCGACGGCTGGGGACAGGAGATCGCAGGACTCCCGCGCGGAGTTGCCGTTCGAGTCGACGACTTTCTGGCCGGACCAGACGCCAGCCGCAGCGGACGGCCACCATCGAGCGCATCTGTGCGGCCCTACAAGCGCAGTTTCGACCTGGAGACTGGGCCGCTGCTGCGGGTGGCGCACTTCGATTGCGGGACGCGATGACGATGATCGGCTCTTCGTCGCGATCCACCACTTCGCGGTCGATGGCGTCACTGGAGCCGGTCTTCTGGGGAGACTTCGAGCAGGCCTATCGCCAGGCCGCCGCTGGCGCCGACTGTCGCTTCCGCCGAAGACGACATCGATCAAACGCTGGGCGACCCAGCTCGGGAGCTCGTGGCAGACGTCCGCACATCGTCGAACTGGCCGCCGACTGGCTGCGGCGCCCTGGCACGAGGTCTCGCAACCTGCCCATCGACTTCGACTCGCACGCAGAGTCGAACACCAACGCGCTCCGCGGCGGCGGCGAGTGTCCGAGCTCAGCGCCGCTGAGACACGCGTCCTGTTGGACAGTCACGCGTGCGGCCGCAGATCAGGTGATCGTCACCGCCCTGGCCGGCTGCCTGAGCGGCTGGACGAGGTCGCCGGACGGTCCTCATCGACGTCCTCAGCCACGGCCGCGATGCCGTCCTCGCAGGTGCCAGAACCTTTCGAGCACGGTCGGCTTCACGCTCTCGTACAACCCGCTGGTGCTCAGCCATCCGACGTGGGACGCGGCACGCCGGGAGCGCTGGCGTCAGTCGCCACCCAGATCGAGGCAATGCCGGCGGGCTACACCTTCGAGTTGCTGCGATTCCTGTCACCCGACCCGCGGACTCCGCGAGCGGCTGATCGGAGCTCCCTCGGGCGGACCTGCTCTTCAACTATGCCGAGGCGCACGGCCGACGATGGTGGCGTGCCGCTACAGGGCATCGACGGTGGCGGATCCTGCGGCCCCGAGCGAGAGCCCGCGCGGGCTGCGGCAGCACCCCTTCGCGGTCCGCGCGACCCTCACGCCGAACCTTCGGCTCGTCTTCGTCTACAGCACGCGCGCTGCACCGTGCCGCGACCGTCGAGGCAAAGGCGGCAGAGGTCGCCGCGATGATCCGCGCCCTACTCGAGGGAGCCCTGGTCAAGACTTGAAACGCGGTTCGGACCGATCGTCGACACGACCGGCGGGCGCTGGGATGGCAGGCCGGAACCCTCCACACGGGCGACGTCCATCATGCGAGTACGGCCAAGCGGCTAGTCAGTCACCCTCGCCGTTCGCGACCTCGGTTGCCTCTGTGCCCATGAACCCGGGCATGTCCGCTCCGGCGTCCTCCGAGTGCCGCACACCGTCCCGCGCCGCACGAGCCGGACCGTGCGTACGAAGTTGCCCAGGTCCATGCCCAAGTCAAGGCCCGTCGACGTATTCGACATTTCGCGCGATCTTCTGTCCCATCATGCGGACGCCTGGGCGAACGCGCTCGCCAGCCACTGCGATGGCGCCGATGTGGGCCTGGATGCCCAAGAGGTCCGCGTAGGCATGGGGCGCCATCTCGGTGGTCGGGTCCATGTGACCCACGCCCGTACGGTCGATCCTCGATACGTCGAAGCTCGAGAGTGGCGTCGAGAGTCCGGTCCCGAGCGCCTTGACCACAGCTTCCTTGCGCGTCCAGAGCCGCAGGAACGTGGCCGACCGCTCTGCCTCGATCGACGCGCGTAGCGACGCGAGCTCATGTGTGGTGAACAGGTCATCCGCGACACCGAGTCCGTCTGGCACTGCACGGAGCCGTTCGATGTCCACGCCCACCGATGGTCCACGGCTGACAGCCACGACAGCCAGCGTCGAAGAGTGCGACGCGTTGAACGACAGTCCTTTGTGCTCCACCAACTCCGGGCGGCCATTGCCAGATGTCGTGAACCGAAGGCTGCCCGGATCGGCCTGCAGGTACCGCCCGAGCACTTCGCGCAGGAACACGCGACGGTTCACGAAGCAGGTACGGTCTCGTTCGAACCGAAACCGTGGCACGCGCGCCTGCTCATCGGCGCCAAGGCGCGCCATGCCGGCTTCGGCGGCGCGCGAGTCGCCGACGGCCGTGAGCCATACTTCGACGATGGCCTGCGGGCGGTCGTCCACGGGCGGGTCGGGCTCGCATCTGGTCGACTTGGTGATGGATCCGGTCATGCCGATCGGCTCGTTCGCTCTTGTTGGGTGCTCAGAATAGCGCCATACGAGGGCGGAACCGCGTGCGCTGCCCAGGTCCCACGACTCTGGTGGTGCGTCCACGCAACCTGGGTCGGTTGGTACCGCCCGGAGTGGACCTGCTCCTTCCGATGGCCCGTGTGGTGGGCAGAGCCGGCCCAGCACGCACCGTCCCACACGCGACGATGCGGTACACAGGGACGCGGCACCCATGCTGGATGCCGCGTCGAGGTTGCGTCGCGGACAGGGCCGTGGCCGTGGCCGTGGCCGCCCAAGGGGCGATCAGCCCATCGTCAGCGCCATCACCGCCTTCTGCGCGTGCAGTCTGTTCTCAGCCTCGTCGAAGGCGGCCGACTTGGGGCCGTCGATGACGGCATCGGCCACCTCCACGTTGCGGTCCGCGGGCAGCGGATGCATCCAGATGGCGTCATCGGCGGTCAGCGCCATGCGCCGCTCGTCGGAGATCCAGTCGGTGTACTTGGCGGCGATCTTGGCACCCTCCTCGTCGGATACGCCCAACAGCGGCGCGCCCCACGACTTGGCATAGACGATGTCAGCACCATCGAAGCCGGCATCGAAGTCGTCCAGCTTCTCGAGCGTGCCACCGGAGCGGGCAGCATTGGCCTCAGCCTCAGCCACGATCTCAGGCATCAGCGCGAACTCGGGTGGATGTACCAGCTTGACGTTCATGCCGAAACGCGTCGCCGCCAGCACCAGCGACTGGGGCACGGAGATGGGCTTCTGGTAGCTGGACGCGTAGGCCCAGCTGACCGTGAGCGATTGACCTTTCAGGCGCCCCTTCTTCTCGATGATGGTCATCAGGTCGGCCAGGATCTGGAAGGGGTGGTAGATCTCGCACTGCATGTTCAGCACGGGAACGCGCGACGCCGCAGCGACATCACGGATGTACTGGTTGCCCTCGCCGAAGGTGACGTGGCGGATGGCGATGCCGTCGTTGTAGCGGCCCAGGATCTCGCCGATCTCCTTCGCCGTGTCGCCGTGGGCGATCTGCGTGGTGCGGCTCTCCATGAACATGCCGTGCCCGCCGAGCTGGGCCATGCCCGCTTCGAACGAGGCACGAGTGCGGGTCGACGAGAAGAAGAAGAGCATGGCCAGCGTCTTGTCGCGCAGGTAGGCGTGCGACTCACCGAGCGCGCGCTTGCGCTTGAGGTCGAAGGCCACGTCCAGCGCGGTCTCGATCTCCTCGTTGGTCCAGTCCGACAGCGCGATGAGGTCGCGGCCACGAAGTCCGGTCTGCATCGGTCGCCCCCTACTCGGCCTTGCCCAGGATGAGCGTCAGCAGCGCCATGCGCATGACCACGCCATTGAAGGCCTCCACCCAATAGCGGCCGAAGCGGGTCTCATCCACGTCCGTCGTCAGCTCATCCATGCGCGGCAGGCTATGCAGCACGAAGGCGTCACGCTTGGCCTTCTCATGCAGGAGCTTGAGGTTGACGACGTACTCGGGTGGCGTCAGGCCCTTCTCGACATCGGCCGAGTCCACGCGACCCTTGGTGTAGTCGGCCTGCACGACCGGCTCCATGTAGATGACGTCGGCCTCACCGATGACGTCGCGGATGTCAGCGACCTCGCGGTAGTAGGTGGAGCGCTCGTCGAGCTCGGCCCTGAACTCGGGCAGCAGGCTCATCTCCTCGGGACCGATGACGATGGCCTCCATGTCGAAGCGGGACATGGCGTACAGGATCGAGTGCATCGTGCGCATGCGCATATCGCCCACCAGGATGACCTTGAGTCCGTCGAGCGTGCCCTTCTCCTTCCAGATGGTGTAGAGGTCGGTCAGCACTTGCGTGGGATGCTCGCCCCAGCCGTCGCCACAGTTGATGACCGGCACCGACGACCACTTGGCGGCCTCATGCGGGGCGCCCTGCTGGAAGTGGCGGATGGCGATGACGTCGCCGTAGTACTCCAGCATGTGGAAGGTGTCCTTGATGGACTCCATGTAGAAGTCGCCGGCGCGGGTCATCTTGGCGTCGCTGAAGCCGAGGACGTGGCCGCCCAGGCGATGCATCGCCGCCTCGGTCGAGAGGCGTGTGCGCGTGGACGGCTGGTAGAACGCGGTCAGCAGCGTCTTGTCGGCCAGCAGGTCGGTGTTGCGACGGTCGCGCGCGATCGGCGCCAGGTCATCGGCGACCTGGAAGATGCGCAGGTATTCGTCGCGGGTCATGTCCTTGAGCGACAGGATGTCGCGGCCGCGGAAACTTCTCATGGGAGCGTCTCTCCTCCTGGGTTGGTGGCTGGGGTCGCCCGTTCTAGCGTCGGGCGCCGCTGAAGATCACCGCCGCGGTCTCGTCTGGGTGGACGACACCGTCACGGATGAGCGCGATGAGGCCGGCGAGGCCGGCGGTTCCGGTGTGGTCGGCATCGATGCCGAGCGTGGGGCGGGCGAGGGCATTGGCGTCTTCAAGCGTAGCCTCATCGACCACGACGGAGCGGCCGCCGCTGAGCAGCATGGCACGCACGCAGGCCAGCCAATCGTAGGTCTCGTCGTCGAGGATGCCATGGGCGATCGAGACGGGTTCCGTCTCCCAGGCCCACATGTAGTCCGAACGATGGCGAGCGATCTCGCGCATACCATCGTCCACCAAGCCGGCATCGAGTGGTGTGCCCGCGGTCGCGCCGAAATGCTCCAGCACGCGCTCGTGGGCGCGCGCGAGCGGGTGACCGCCCTGCGTTTGGACGGTATCGATGATCGGCATTCGACCCAGCTGACCGAGAGCCACCGAGCCCTGCAGCGCCATCGCGGCGGCAGAGGCGAAGGCACCGCCGCCGACGTGGATGACGAGCCGGTCGAGGGCCGACGCATCGTCGGGCAGCTGGTCGATGAGCTCCCAGCCCAGCGTGGCGCCGCCCTCGATGGCAAGGCCGTTGAGGTTGCCCTGGACGGTGAACGGCACGGCCCCCGCGTCGATGGCGGCGAGCAGTCGCGCGACGCTGGGATCGCCCGCCTGGCCTGCTTCACGCTCACACACCTCGATCTCCGCCCCCAGGTCCCGCAACCGCTCGATGATGGCCTCCTCCGCTGTGGGTAGCACAAAGACAAGCAGGTGGCGTCGTGCGGCTCGGGCCACCACGGCCGCCGCCAGCGCGGCGTTGCCGCAGGAGGCGATGGCCAGCGGCGCATCGGGATCGGCCAGCCCCAACGCGGTCGCCACCTGCAATCCCAGCATCACGCCCATCAGGTGCCGCGCCTTGTGTGAGCCCGACACGTTGCCGGTCTCATCCTTGACCCAGACGCCCGCGCCGGGATCGAAGCCGAGCGCCTCGTCGAGGCTACTGGAGCGGACGATGGGCGTGGCTCGGAAGCCGTGACCATCCACATCGGCGATGGCTTCGTCCAGGCCGCAAACGAGGTCAACGAAGCGGCCGTCGCTCCATCCCGCGGCGCGCGCCACGTGATACGCATGGAAGCGCGCGCGGTAGCGCACGAAGGGGTTGGTGCTGGGGGTGGCATCGGCCGGCTGCGCCATGGCGGACGGGTCCAGCACACGCTGTAGTACATGATCCGTGTCATCGCCCGCGTTTGCCGCCGGACAGGCCCAGGTGAAGGGCGCCTCCACCGGTACGACCGCGCCGCAACCGGCACAGACCAATCGGCCGGCCGGAGCCACGACGACCCCCGCAGACAGCTCAGCGCCCATGATCAGGCGGCGACCCGCGCGTTGAACTCGTCGATCATGGCGTCCCAAACGTGGACGATCTCACGCGTCTCGACCCAGAAATCCTGGCTCCGACGCGCGTTGAACTCGTCGATCGCCACGCCCTGCTGCTCGACCCAGGTGTAGTAGCCCAGGTTGAACATGCGCAGCCGGTCCTCATGGCTGCACTCGAGCATGTCAGCGGTATCCACGCCATCGAGGTACGCGGCGCGGACCTCGCCCGCGGCGGCTTCATCGAAGGCGCCGCGATGGTCGCGCGCCACGATACGGTCGATCTCCGAGCGGTACATCTCGGCGCCATCGGTGGCCACCGTAGCCAGCACATCGTGAGGCCCGAGGCCCTGCTGCTTGGCGACCTTGATGGCCGCCAGCACGTTGCAGATCGACGAGAAGCCGAAGGAGGGCAGCACCTCGATGACGGCTTCAGGCACGCCCATGCGATCGCGCAGGTGCGCGCGACCGGCGTCGGTATTGAAGAGCACCAGCAGGTTGTCGGTGGCCCTGTCAGTGATGTCGACCACGAAATCGGTGTTCATGGTGTTGTGGATGAGGGGCACGTGCTTGTCGCCGATGCCCTGGATGTTGTGCTCGCCGAAGCCGTTGCGCAGCAGCGTGGGACACTCCAGCGCTTCTACCGCCGCGATGCGCGTGCCGTGGAGTTCCTTGAGGAAGTCGCCGGCGGCGATGGCACCGGCCGACCCTGTGGCCGAGACGAAGACCGACAGCCGCAGCGCGGGGTCCGCCCTGGTCATCGCCTCGAAGACATGCTCGATCGCTCGCCCGGTCAGCTCGTAGTGGCCGATGTGGTTCCCGAACTCGCTGAACTGATTGAAGATGACCGTGTCAGGGTCGCGGTCAAGCTCGGCGCACTTGTCGTAGATCTCCTTGACGTTGGACTCCGTCCCCGGCGTGCGGATGATGTCGTCGGGCGATGTCACCCACGAGGCCAGCCAATCGAAACGCTCCTGGCTCATGCCCTCCGGCAGCACCGCCACACCGTGCGCCTGCATGATGCGGCTGACCGCCACCCCGCCCCGGCAGTAGTTGCCCGTCGAGGGCCACACCGCGCGTTGGCGGGCCGGGTCGAACTGGCCGGTGACGATGCGCGGCGCCAGACAGCCGTAGGCAGCGATGAGCTTGTGCGAGTGGATCATGGGGAAGCGGTCGCCCAGCAGCACCACGATGGGCGATGGCACACCGGTCAGCTCGGGTGGCAGCACCACGTGCGCCGGGGTCGGCACCGGCGTCGCCTCGCCGGTGTCGTTGTACCAATGGGCGCGGAAGAGGTTCAGCGGATCGGGCCCGTCGGGGTCCACGCGAGCCACACGAGCCTGCGTGTCCAGCTCGATGCTGCGGGGGTCCGCCAGCTGGGCGAAGGTGGGCATGACGATGCTGGCTTGGCGGAACCGTCGCACGGAGCTCTCATAGACATCCTGGTCCACCACGTCGCGTTCCAGTCCCAGCCGTCGCATCGTCACCCTCCTGAGGTCATCCCAGTCTGCAGCCGTCGCCAAGGCAGGCCCGAACCTCCACGTGAGCGACGGGTCCGAACGGGCCGTGCCTACGTGTCGCGCGCACGAGCGCCATCGGGTCGTCGAGTCGTACCCTGTAACCTTGACATGAGGTTTCGCTAGGGCCAGATGGCCCCGCCTCATGCACGAATGGCAGGACTCGTGGACTTCGAACTCAACGGTGTGACCCGGCAGGTCACGCTGCAACCAGAGATGACCTTACTGCAGTTGCTGCGAGAAGGGCTCGGGCTACGTTCGATGAAGGACGGCTGCGCACCGGAAGGCTCATGTGGGGCCTGCACGGTCATCGTCGATGGTCGCGCCGTCGTCTCATGTGCGCAACCGGCCAGCCGCTTCGCGGGTCGCTCGATCGAGACGCTCGAGGGGCTTCCCGATGACTCGCGCGAGCTGTGGGCTGACGCCTTCGCGGCCACCGGCGCCTCGCAATGTGGCTACTGCACGCCCGGCATCGTGATGAAGGCGGAGGCGCTGCTGCGCCGCGAGGCCGCGCCTGGGCGCGAAGCCATCACCAAGGCGCTGGCCGGCAATCTCTGCCGTTGCACCGGCTACCTCTCGATCATCGATGCCATCGAGTCGGTCGCGGTCGCGCGTGACGGCGGTCCCCGTCCGGTGCCCCATGCCGGCGCCGCGGTCGGTGACCCGGCCCCCAAGTACCGCTCCCGCGAGCAGGTCCTGGGCATGCAGGAGTACGTGGCCGATCATGTCGTGCCGGGCATGCTCCATGGCGCGCTGCGCTTCTCCGATCACCCGCGCGCGGTGGTCAAGGCCATCGACACCTCGGCGGCGGAGGCGGCACCCGGCGTGATCGCGGTCATCACTGCTGCCGATGTGACCGGCAAGCGCAACCAGGGCCTCATCTACGACGACTGGAACCAGCTTGTTGCGGTGGGCGAGACGACCCACTACATCGGTGACGTGCTCGCCGCCGTGGCCGCCGAGACCCGGACGCAGGCCCGAGCGGCCGCCGAGCTCATCGAGATCGAGTACGACGTGCTTGAACCGGTGACCGACCCCTTCGAGGCCATGGCCGACGGTGCACCCCTCGTCGGCAGCAAGGAGCGGA
The DNA here is from genome assembly GCA_963838115.1 of uncultured Chloroflexia bacterium. Classification (GTDB taxonomy): domain Bacteria; phylum Chloroflexota; class Limnocylindria; order Limnocylindrales; family CSP1-4; genus JAFMJV01. Next base: position 108,768 of record CAWIPU010000002.1, on the reverse strand, counting down.
ACATCCTCTCCCACTCGGCGTACCAGCGCGGTGACGTCGAGGCCGCCATCGCCGGCTCCACCCACGTCGTTTCTGACAGCTTCACGACGGCGTCGATCGAGCATGCCTATCTGGAACCCGAGTCGAGCCTGGCCGTGCCTCAGACCGGAGGTGGTCCACGCCTGCACGTGCTCTCGCAAGGCCAGGGGGCCTGGGAGGACCGCCGCCAGATCGCGTCACTGCTGGGCTGGGAGCCGACCGACGTGCTGGTCACGCAAGTGGCCACCGGCGGCGCCTTCGGCGGCAAGGAGGATCTCAACGTCCAGGGCCACGCTGCGCTCCTGGCGCTGGCGGCCGACCGGCCCGTGCTGTTGGCGCTGTCTCGTGCCGACTCGCTGCGCTTCTCCATCAAGCGTCACCGCTTCTGGATGGAGTACACCGTGGCCTGCGATGCCGATGGGCACTTGACGGCGGTCAAGGCGCGTTTCGTTGGCGACAACGGCGGCTATGCCAGCGTCGGGGCCAAGGTTCTCGAACGTGCCGCCGGGCACGCCTGCAGTGCCTACATCGTGCCCAATGTCGATGTCCAGGCCAATGCCATCCTCACCAACAACCCACCCTCTGGGGCGATGCGCGGCTTCGGCGCCAACCAGGCCAACTTCGGCATGGAGACGCTTCTCGACCGCCTGGCGGAGCTGGTCGGCATCGACGGCTGGGAGATCCGCTGGCGCAACGCACTGGCTGAGGGTGATCGCTTCGGTACCGGCCAGAAGCTGGGCCCCGGCGTGGGCCTCAAGGACACGCTGTTGGCGGTCAAGGACCAGTACAAGGCGGCGAAGTACGCAGGCATCGCCTGTGGTGCCAAGAACACGGGCATCGGCAACGGCATGAAGGAGTACGGCCGCGCCGTGATCCGACCCGACGGCGGTGGCAAGCTCACGGTCTTCCACAGCTGGACCGAGATGGGCCAGGGAACACACACGGTGATGCGCCAGATCGCCGGTGACGAGCTGGATCTGGAGCCGGAGGCGATCAGCGTGGTGGTCGACACCAGCCATGAGCTCGACACCGGCATCACCACCGCTTCGCGCGCGACCATGCTTGGCGGCCGCGCCGTGCTCCAGGCTTGCGAGTCGCTCCGCGCGGAGATGGTCAAGCGGCGTTGCCTGCTCGATGACCTCGCCGGCGAGGAGTTCGCGGCTGAGATCCTGGTCGACTGGACCACACCTCTGGGCGCAGACGTCGAAGAGCCCATCACGCACTTCGGCTACGGCTGGGCGACGCAGGTCTGCATCCTCGACGACGAGGGCCGCATCGAGAAGTTCATCGCCGCCCATGACGTGGGCAAGGCCCTCGATCCGCTGATGCTGGAGGGCCAGGTGGTGGGTGGCATCCACATGGGCCTGGGCCATACGCTGAGTGAGGCCTTCGAGCTCCAGGGGGGCCGGCCCACCACGGACACCATCAAGTCGCTCAACATCATCGGCGCGGCGGGCATGCCGCCGGTGCAGACGATCCTCATCGAGGAGTACCAGCCTGAAGGGCCGTATGGTGCCAAGGGCATGGGTGAGGCCGTGCTGGTGCCGACCGCGGCCGCCGTGGCCGGTGCTCTCTATGCCTTCGACGGCATCCGGCGCACCAGCCTGCCGATGCGTGACTCGAGCGCCGCTCTTGCCGCGGTGCCCAAGCTTCGGAGGCTGACATGAGCCTGCTCATCGCCAATGGCACCGTGGTCACCTCGCTCCATCCGGTCGCGGTCCAGTCGGCCGACGTCTTCATCGGCGGCGGCCATGTCGTGGGCCTGGGTGATGCCTCGGCTGAGGAGGCGGCCGAACGCGTCGTGCAGACGACCATCGATGCCTCGGGCTGCCTGGTCATCCCTGGCAACGTGAATGCCCACATGCACCTCTACTCGGCGCTGGCGCGGGGCATGCCCTACGCCCTGGATCCGCCGGCCAACTTCCTGCAGATCCTGCAGCGCGTGTGGTGGCGCCTGGATCGAGCGCTCGACGATGATTCGGTGCGTGCCTCCGCCCTCGTGGGCGGCATGGAGGCGCTGCTGGCGGGGACGACCACGCTCATCGATCATCACGCCTCGCCGAACGCCATCGACGGCTCGCTCGATATCGTGGCTGAGGCGCTTTCCTCGCTTGGTTTGCGCTCGGTCTGCTGCTACGAGGTCAGCGACCGCGATGGTCCCGAGCGCGCCGCCGCGGGCCTCGCGGAGAGCCGCCGCTTCGCGCGGCGTGCCGGTACTGACGAGCTGCCACTGGCGCGCGCGATGGTCGGTGCCCATGCCTCTTTCACGCTCTCCGATGAGACGCTGGCTGCCTGCGTGGAGATCGCGCGTGACGCCCGGGTCGGCATCCACATCCATGCCGCCGAGGATGCGGCCGACGAGGTCGACGCCGAGCGTCGCTACGGCATGCGCGTCGCCGCTCGGTTGGCCGATGCGGGCGTCCTGGACGAGCGCACGCTGCTGGCCCACGGCGTCCACCTCGATGAAGATGAGGTGCGACTGGTGCGTGCCGCTGGCGCCACGCTCGCACATAACGCGCGTTCCAACATGAACAACGCGGTGGGCCGCACGCCCCTCGTCGGCCTTGGTGACCGCGTCGCGTTGGGGACCGATGGCATCGGCTCGGACATGTTCACCGAATCGCAGGCCGCCTTCTTCCGCCACCAGGAGGACGGCTCGCCCGGCTACGACTGGCCGCTGGCGCGCCTCTCGGTCGGCGCCGCTGTCGCGGGTCGTGCCTTCCAAGAGTCTCATCTCGGCGGCATCGAACCTGGTGCCCCGGCGGACATCACCATCCTCGACTACGACTCGCCCACGCCCATGGACACCGGTACGTTCGCCAGCCACTGGATCTTCGGTCTCGGTGCTCGCTATGTGCGCGATGTCATCGTGGCCGGCCAGCCGGTCGTGCGCGATCGGCGGCTGACGATGGTCGATCAGGAAGCACTCGTCGCGGAGGCCCGGGTGCAGGCAGAGCGTCTGTGGGGTGAGCTCCAGACCATCGACGTCCATCCCTTTGACCCCGGGTGAAGTAGGCCATGAGCGACCGCTTCCACCCCATCTCCACGGAACAGCTGACCGATTGGGTCTTCGATGAGTTGGAGCAGCAGGACTCCATCTTCGGGGTGCCTCGGAGCGCGTTCTTCGTGCCCAGTGACGCCGACCGCTTCCGAACCGAGGCCTATGGCCAGGTGTTGGACACGCCCTTCGGGGTGGCCGCCGGACCGCATACCCAGATGGCGCAGAACATCATCGTCTCCTGGCTGGTCGGCGCCCGCTTCATCGAGCTCAAGACCGTGCAGACGCTCGATGAGCTCGACGTCAGCAAGCCCTGCATCGACGTGCAGGACGAGGGCTACAACGTCGAGTGGAGCCAGGAGCTCAAGGTCTTCGAGTCGTTCGACGAGTACCTGCGCGCATGGGTGCTCATCCATGCCCTGCACCACAAGCTCGGTTTCCCCGGTGGGCGACCCGGGGTACTCTTCAATATGAGCGTGGGCTATGACCGCGCCGGCATCGGCAAGCCCAACGTGCAGTGGTATCTCGATACCATGGCCGACGCCTCCGCCTACCTCTCCGACTACATCGACATCGTCGCCGGTCGCTATCCCGACGTACGCGAGCTGGACATCCCGGCTCGGATCTCGGACACCATCACGCTCTCGACCATGCATGGCTGCCCGCCCGATGAGATCGAGGCCATCTCGCTCTACCTCCTGCAAGAGCGGAAGCTGAACACCTCGGTGAAGTGCAATCCCACGCTGCTGGGCGCCGCTGGGGTGCGCAGCATCATCCACGACGACCTGGCGTTCACCGACGTCCCGATACCGGACGAGGCCTTCGGGCATGACCTCGAGTGGGCCGATGCCGTGCCCATGTTCCAGAACCTACGACGCGTCGCTGACGCGGAGGGCCTGACCTTCGGGCTGAAGCTCTCCAATACGCTTGAAGTCGAGAACTGGCGCACCGTCTTCGAGGGCCAGCCGACGATGTACCTGTCGGGCCGGGCGCTCCATCCAGTGACCGTCAACCTGGCGGCTCGTCTGGCCCAGGAGTTCGACGGCGACCTGATGCTCTCGTACGCCGGGGGAGCGGACTGTTTCAACGTGACCGACCTGCTGGCGGCGGGCATGGCGACCGTGACGGTGTGCTCCGACCTGCTCAAGACCGGCGGATACCTGCGGATGGTCCAGTACACCGAGAACCTGGCGGCTGCCATGGAGGTGGTCGAGGCGGCCGACCTGCCCGACCTCGTCGTGCGCACGGCGGTAGGCGAGGGCGACGATCCCGCGACACCGCTCAGGGATCTCGCACGTTCGAACCTGCGTCGGTATGCGGCGGCGACCCGCCACGACTGGCGCTACGCGAAGGGCTCGCTGCGTACCGATCGCTCCAAGACCTCGCGTGGGCTCGGGCTCTTCGACTGCATCGAGGCACCCTGTGTGGACGAGTGCCCGGTCGACCAGCAGGTACCGCTGTACATGGACGCGGTTCGACACGGTGACTTCGCGGCAGCGGTGAGGATCACTCGTCAGGACAACCCCCTGCCTTCCATCCTTGGCCAGGTGTGCGACCACCTCTGTGAGAACACCTGCATCCGCACCCACCTTGATCAGCCCTTGGCCATCCGCCACATCAAGCGTTTCATCATGGAGCAGGAGCCGCGGACGCCGATCGCGCTCGATCCCAGGCCCCCGTCCGGCAGCGGGCCCAAGGTCGCCATCATCGGCGCCGGTCCGGCGGGATTGTCGGCTGCGCAGGAGCTGGCTCGGGCCGACTTCGAGGTGACGATCCTCGAAGCACACGAGTACCCCGGCGGCATGGTCGGCGGAGCTATCCCGGCCTATCGTCTGCCGAAGGCCAAGATCGACCAGGACCTGGCCGTCCTGGCACGACTCGGCGTCGAGATCCGCTACGGACAGACCGCCGGCGTGGACTTCTCCCTGGACGACCTGCGGGCGGAAGGGTTCGAGATGGTCTTCATCGCCGTGGGCGCCCAGCGTGCCAAGCTCCTGGGCCTCGCGGGCGAGGACGCGGAGGGTGTCATGGATGCGCTGCGCTTCCTGCGCTCCGTGCGTGAGGGCGCACCCGTCCCCATCGGCGACCGGGTCGGTGTCATCGGCGCCGGTGACACGGCCATGGATGCGGTCCGTTCCGCGCTGCGAGTCGGTGCCCAGGAAGCCTCGCTCATCTACCGGCGCACCATCGACCAGATGCCCGCGGACCCCGAAGAGATCCACGCCTGTCGCGAGGAGGGCGTTCGCATCGTCGAGCTGGCCAGTCCCCATGCGCTGCACGTGGAGGAGGGGAGGCTCGCCGGCCTCATCTGCAGCCGCACCGAGTACCGCGGCGACCGTGATGCCGCCGGCCGCAAGGTCCCGCATGACGTTCCCGACTCGGCGTTCGAGATCCCGCTCGACACGCTCATCCTGGCCATCAGCCAGCATTCGGTACTGGACTTCTTCGCCGACGAGCTACCGGCACTGACCGAACGCGGCTACATCGACGTGGACCCGTTCACCTTCGAGACCTCGCGACCCGGGGTCTACGCCATCGGTGACGTGGCCGCCGATGGGCCCTCTTCGATCGTGAGGGCGGCGGCCGATGGCAAGGCCGTCGCGGCCGCGATCATCGCGAAGAGGTCCGGCCCGTCGTTGCCGTCGGTCGATCCTGCCCCGATCGACCTCCACGAGATGGTCACCCGTCGTGCTCGACGCCAGTACCGGGTGCCCATCGAGTCCGCACCGCTGGAAGCGCGCGACGGCTTCTCGCAGACCGTCCTGGGCTACACCGCACGGCAGGCCGTGGCGGAGGCGAGCCGCTGCCTGGACTGTCACCGGATCTGCAGCCTGTGCGTGGGCGTCTGCCCCAACATGGCACTGCTGACGTATCAGTCGGAGCCGTTCCACGCGGCCCTGCCCGAGCTGCGGGTCGAGGATGGCCGGGTGGTCGCGGGCGAGCGACATGCTTACCGGGCCGAGCAGGCTCTGCAGATCGCGGTGCTGACCGACTTCTGCAACGAGTGCGGCAACTGTGTCACCGCCTGTCCGACCTCCGGGGAACCCTATCGCGACAAGCCGCGCCTCTATCTCGACCGCGCCGATTTCGAGGCTCAAGGTGACAACGCGTTCATGCTCTTCGCCGATGGCTCGATGGAGGCACGATGGGACGGTGAGACGCACCGCCTGAGAGTGGACGGCGCGGTCGAGTACGTCTCGCCGGCCCTGACGGCGCGCCTCGATGCCGAGACCTTCGAGCTGCTGGATGCGACGGCCGGTGCTGGCCGGGTCGACGGGCTGGCCCTGGTTCGAGCCGCGGACATGTACGTCCTGTTGCGAGGTCTGCGGGCTTCCATGTCCCACCTCCCGGTGGTGTCCGACGCCGGCACCAGCACCCGGGTGGCGCACCCGGACTACGCGGAGTAGCGGACCCCGATAGCTCCATGGATCCCTCCATCGTGTTGCTCATGGCGCCCGGATCCTCGCTCGGTGGCGCTCGTCCGAAGGCCAACTACCGAGCGCCGGATGCCGCGTAGGCTCGGCGATCGGCCAACGGGCTGCTTGCCGTCGGAAACACGATCGACCGATCCCCGTACCGTCGGCGACCGACAGTGGCACGAACTGGTGCTGCTTGGCAACGATTCGGGGATATCAGGTCCAAAAGGGCACGTAATTCTACGGATGGCCTTTGGGGGCGTGGTACTTTTGGCGCCATTGGCCACGAAGCGGGCCACGAAGCAGGGGGCCGCGCAGTCGGCTTAGCGGGGGTGGATCGATCGAGCCCGATCCGGCGCCAGTCAGCGACGCGCGTCAGACACATGACCGGATCGACTTTGGATCGCCGCCATTTCGCGCCTCGCATGCTCGCCTTGGTGCAGGTCATCCTCCTCGTGACCACGGCATTCGTCTGGCCTGCAGGAACGATGGCCGCCGATCCAGATCCAGCCGTTCTAAGCGCTGTCATTCCAGCTGCGGCTATCCCTGTCTCTGCGAGCACCGGTGAGAAGCCACAGTCCAAGCTTTGGGAGCACGGTGGTACGTGGTGGGCGATCATGCCTTCTACCACAGCCTCGCCGAGCGGCACCTGGGTCTGGCGCCTCGAGCCGGACAACACCTGGGCCGCCGTGCTCAAGATCTCGGACAGCACCAGCGCCCAGGCAGACGTGAAGGCCGTGGACGATGTCGCCCACGTCCTACTGCACGACGGCTCTCCGGAGCTCGTCTCGATCGAGTACGTCGCCGGCAGCCACAGCTACCAGCCTTGGACGGCCCGCCCGGTGGCCACGTCCATCAGCCTGCCTGGCAGTGAGATCGCCACCATCGATATCGATTCGACCGATCGGATGTGGCTCGCCACGGAGACTGCGTCCAGCATCGTCGTCTACTACAGCGACGCCCCGTACAGCTCATTCAGTGGCCCCGTGACCCTGGCAACAGGCATCAACGATGACGATATCTCGGTCGTCACCGCGCTCCCGGACGACACCATCGGCGTCCTGTGGTCGAATCAGAACACGGATCGCTTCGGCTTCCGCGTCCACGACGACCCTGCCGACGCGGCCACCTGGTCGGCCGACGAGCTCCCGGCGTCTGCCTCCGCCCTGAGTGTCGGCGGCGGCATGGCCGATGACCACCTCAACGTCGCCGTTGCGGCGGATGGCACGCTCTATGCAGCCGTGAAGACGAGCTACGACACGGGCGGCTACCCCAAGATCGCACTCCTCGTGCGGCGCCCGAACGGCTCGTGGGACCCTCTCCATGAGGTCGATGGGTCCGGCACCCGTGGCATCGTCCTGCTCAATGAGCTGGATCAGACCGTTCGCGTGGTCTACACCGCCAGCGAGGGCTCCAACGACATCGTCATGAAGTCGTCGCCGACCTCGAGCATCAGTTTCGGCCCGCGGCAGACGGTCATGAGCGGTGGGCTCAACGACGTCACCTCGACCAAGAGCAACTGGACCGACGAGGTCCTGGTCCTGGCCTCGGATGCGTCGCAGGCGCAAGCCGCGTTCCTGACGGCCGACACCACACCTTCGCCCGATCTCGTCGGCCGGTGGCTGATGGATGAGGGCAGCGGCTCCACCATCCTCGACGACTCCACCTTCGGCAACGACGGCACCCTCAGCGGCGATCCCACCTGGGTCAGCGGCCAGCATGGCCTGGCCCTCGCGCTCGACGGCAGCGGCGACTACGCCACCGTGCCCGACGCTGCCAGCCTCGACCTCACCGATGCCATCACCATCGCCGCCTGGGTGCGCCCCGGGAAGATCGCCACCCAGGACCTCGTCACCAAGGCCATCAACGGGTCTACCGACGGCTTCCAGTTCTCGCTCTCGACGACCAAGTCTGATGAGTCGAGCCAGAAGGTCTTCGTGCGCTTCAACCAAGACACCAGCGGCGACACCTACCGTATCAACTCGACGACCGTCTACCCCACCGACGGCACCTGGATCCACGTCGCCGCGACGTATGACGGCTCGATGATCCGCCTGTACGTACAACGGCGCCGAGGAGGCGTCGATGGCCTGGACCGGCTCGATCGTGGCCAATGCCACCGATCTGGGCATCGGCGGCCAGAGCGACGGGACACGCTTGTTCACCGGTGCCCTCGACGACGTCCATCTCTATGGTCGTGCCCTGAGCCCGGCCGAGATCGCGGCCCTCGCCGATGTCGCCCCAGCGACCGCCCCCGGCGCCCCCACCGCTGTCAGCGCGATCGCCGGTGACGCGAGCGCCACCGTCACCTGGACGGCCCCGGCCTCCGATGGCGGCAGCGCCATCACCGACTATCGCATCACGCCCGATGACGGCGCACCACTCGCGCCCGTCTCGGTCGGCTCCGACGCCACCAGCCTCGAGGTCAGCGGCCTCACCAACGGCACCGCCTATACCTTCACCGTGGCCGCCCTCAACAGCGTCGACTACGGTCCCGAGTCCGATGCCTCCGCGGCGGTCACGCCGTCCGTTTCAGCCACCCCGCCCGATCTCGTCGGCCAGTGGCTGATGGATGAGGGCAGCGGCTCCACCATCCTCGACGACTCCACCTTCGGCAACGACGGCACCCTCAGCGGCGATCCCACCTGGGTCAGCGGCCAGCACGGCCTGGCCCTCGCGCTCGACGGCAGCGGCGACTACGCCACCGTGCCCGACGCTGCCAGCCTCGACCTCACCGATGCCATCACCATCGCCGCCTGGGTGCGCCCTGCGGCCGCTGGCACCCAGTACCTCGTCAAGAAGGCGACACAGGGTGGCATCGACGGCTTCGAGCTCTCGCTGTCATCGAGCGGCAAGGCCTTCTTCCGCCTCAACCAGAAGGCGTCCGGCAACACCTACCGCATCGATACGACGACCGATTACCCCACCGACGGGAACACCTGGATGCACCTCGCCGCCACCTACGACGGCAGCACCATGCATCTCTACGTCGACGGCGTTGAGGATCCGACCTCGCCGATCGTGGGTCCTTCAGCCATCGCCACCAACGCCCTCGCACTGGCCATCGGCGCGCAGCCGGACGGTGACGCTGCCTCCTTGTTCACCGGTGCCCTCGACGACGTCTATCTCTATGGTCGTGCCCTGAGCCCGGCCGAGATCGCGGCCCTCGCCGATGTCGCCCCAGCGACCGCCCCCGGCGCCCCCACCGCTGTCAGCGCGATCGCCGGTGACGCGAGCGCCACCGTCACCTGGACGGCCCCGGCCTCCGATGGCGGCAGCGCCATCACCGACTATCGCATCACGCCCGATGACGGCGCACCACTCGCGCCCGTCTCGGTCGGCTCCGACGCCACCAGCTTCGAGGTCAGCGGTCTCACCAACGGCACCGCCTATACCTTCACCGTGGCCGCCCTCAACAGCGTCGACTACGGTCCCGAGTCCGATGCCTCCGCGGCGGTCACGCCGTCCGTTTCAGCCACCCCGCCCGATCTCGTCGGCCAGTGGCTGATGGATGAGGGCAGCGGCTCCACCATCCTCGACGACTCCACCTTCGGCAACGACGGCACCCTCAGCGGCGATCCCACCTGGGTCAGCGGCCAGCACGGCCTGGCCCTCGCGCTCGACGGCAGCGGCGACTACGCCACCGTGCCCGACGCTGCCAGCCTCGACCTCACCGATGCCATCACCATCGCCGCCTGGGTGCGCCCTGCGGCCGCTGGCACCCAGTACCTCGTCAGGAAGGCGACCAACAGCTCGACCAACGGCTACGAACTCTCGCTTGCCTCTTCCGGCAAGGCCTTCGTGCGCTTCAACCAGAAGGCGTCAGGCGATTTGTTCCGTATCAACTCCACGACCTCATATCCCACCGACGGGAACACCTGGATGCACCTCGCCGCCACCTACGACGGCAGCACCATGCATCTCTACGTCGACGGCGTGGAGGAAGCTTCGCTCACCGGTCCTTCATCCATCACCACCAACGATCTCGCACTGACCATCGGCGCGGAAACCGACGGGACACGCTTGTTCACCGGTGCCCTCGACGACGTCTATCTCTATGGTCGTGCCCTGAGCCCGGCCGAGATCGCGGCCCTCGCCGATGTCGCCCCAGCGACCGCCCCCGGCGCCCCCACCGCTGTCAACGCGATCGCCGGTGACGCGAGCGCCACCGTCACCTGGACGGCCCCGGCCTCCGATGGCGGCAGCGCCATCACCGACTATCGCATCACGCCCGATGACGGCGCACCACTCGCGCCCGTCTCGGTCGGCTCCGACGCCACCAGCCTCGAGGTCAGCGGCCTCACCAACGGCACCGCCTATACCTTCACCGTGGCCGCCCTCAACAGCGTCGACTACGGTCCCGAGTCCGATGCCTCCGCGGCGGTCACGCCGTCCGTTTCAGCGCATGCGCCGGCAGCTCTGGATGACAGCTACGCAGCTGTCTTCGAGTCCGAGCTCGTGGTCGGCGCCATCGCTGGTGTGCTCGACAATGACTACGACGCCGACGGCGACGTTCTGGCGGCGGTTCTCGTCGACGACGCGATGCATGGTGGGCTCGTGCTCAACGACGACGGTGCTTTCACCTATGTCCCGGAGTCCGGCTGGGTCGGCACCGACACCTTCACCTATATGGCCAACGACAGCACTGCCGACTCGAACGTCGCGACCGTCTCGATCACCACTGACGCCGACCTTCGTGGTTGGTGGCAGATGGACGAGGGCTCAGGGACCACGGTCACCGACAGCTCTGCCTACGATCGACTTTCCAATGTGTCTGGCACTCCCGCTTGGGTGCCAGGGTCACGTGGTTCAGCGCTGCACTTCGACGGCACGAACGACTGGATCACCGCGCCCGACGCTGACAGTCTGGACCTCAGCGGTTCCATCACCATCGCCGCGTGGATCAGGCCCGAGCAATATGCCACGCAGGATCTCGTCACCAAGGCCATCAAGGACAGCACGAACGGCTTCCAGTTGTCGCTCGCCACGACCAAGTCTGATGCCTCCACCCGTAGGGTCTTCTTCCGCCTCAATGAGGCGACGAACGGCGACACCTATCGCATCAACTCGACGACCGAGTACCCGATCGATGGGACCTGGGTCCATGTCGCCGCGACGTACGACGGCACGACCATGAGCCTGTACTACAACGGCACCCTGCAATCCTCGATGCTCTTCGAAGGTCCGATCGCCACCAACGCGATCGATCTCGGCATCGGTGCCCAGAGCGACGGCGTCCGCCAGTTCATGGGCACGCTCGATGACGTCCGTGTGTACGCGCGCGCCCTATCGCCAGGTGAGATCGCGGCCCTCAGCACCTACGTCGATGACATCGACCCGGTGGTGACCGTGCCCACCGACATGACCGTGCCCGCCGATGGCCCAGGCGGCAGCGTCGTGACCTTCACGGCGACGGCGCTCGACGACGTCGACGGCGCCATCACCCCGACCTGCGCGCCCGCCTCGGGCTCGCTCTTCGCGATCGGCCAGACGACCGTCACCTGCAGCGCCACCGACACCGCCCTCAACACCGGCACGGCCAGCTTCACCATCACCGTCAGCACCTACGTCGATGACATCGACCCGGTGGTGACCGTGCCCACCGACATGACCGTGCCCGCCGATGGCCCAGGCGGCAGCGTCGTGACCTTCACGGCGACGGCGCTCGACGACGTCGACGGCGCCATCACCCCGACCTGCGCGCCCGCCTCGGGCTCGCTCTTCGCGATCGGCCAGACGACCGTCACCTGCAGCGCCACCGACACCGCCCTCAACACCGGCACGGCCAGCTTCACCATCACCGTCAGCACCTACGTCGATGACATCGACCCGGTGGTGACCGTGCCCACCGACATGACCGTGCCCGCCGATGGCCCAGGCGGCAGCGTCGTGACCTTCACGGCGACGGCGCTCGACGACGTCGACGGCGCCATCACCCCGACCTGCGCGCCCGCCTCGGGCTCGCTCTTCGCGATCGGCCAGACGACCGTCACCTGCAGCGCCACCGACACCGCCCTCAACACCGGCACGGCCAGCTTCACCATCACCGTCAGCACCTACGTCGATGACATCGACCCGGTGGTGACCGTGCCCACCGACATGACCGTGCCCGCCGATGGCCCAGGCGGCAGCGTCGTGACCTTCACGGCGACGGCGCTCGACGACGTCGACGGCGCCATCACCCCGACCTGCGCGCCCGCCTCGGGCTCGCTCTTCGCGATCGGCCAGACGACCGTCACCTGCAGCGCCACCGACACCGCCCTCAACACCGGCACGGCCAGCTTCACCATCACCGTCAGCACCTACGTCGATGACATCGACCCGGTGGTGACCGTGCCCACCGACATGACCGTGCCCGCCGATGGCCCAGGCGGCAGCGTCGTGACCTTCACGGCGACGGCGCTCGACGACGTCGACGGCGCCATCACCCCGACCTGCGCGCCCGCCTCGGGCTCGCTCTTCGCGATCGGCCAGACGACCGTCACCTGCAGCGCCACCGACACCGCCCTCAACACCGGCACGGCCAGCTTCACCATCACCGTCAGCACCTACGTCGATGACATCGACCCGGTGGTGACCGTGCCCACCGACATGACCGTGCCCGCCGATGGCCCAGGCGGCAGCGTCGTGACCTTCACGGCGACGGCGCTCGACGACGTCGACGGCGCCATCACCCCGACCTGCGCGCCCGCCTCGGGCTCGCTCTTCGCGATCGGCCAGACGACCGTCACCTGCAGCGCCACCGACACCGCCCTCAACACCGGCACGGCCAGCTTCACCATCACCGTCAGCACCTACGTCGATGACATCGACCCGGTGGTGACCGTGCCCACCGACATGACCGTGCCCGCCGATGGCCCAGGCGGCAGCGTCGTGACCTTCACGGCGACGGCGCTCGACGACGTCGACGGCGCCATCACCCCGACCTGCGCGCCCGCCTCGGGCTCGCTCTTCGCGATCGGCCAGACGACCGTCACCTGCAGCGCCACCGACACCGCCCTCAACACCGGCACGGCCAGCTTCACCATCACCGTCAGCACCTACGTCGATGACATCGACCCGGTGGTGACCGTGCCCACCGACATGACCGTGCCCGCCGATGGCCCAGGCGGCAGCGTCGTGACCTTCACGGCGACGGCGCTCGACGACGTCGACGGCGCCATCACCCCGACCTGCGCGCCCGCCTCGGGCTCGCTCTTCGCGATCGGCCAGACGACCGTCACCTGCAGCGCCACCGACACCGCCCTCAACACCGGCACGGCCAGCTTCACCATCACCGTCAGCACCTACGTCGATGACATCGACCCGGTGGTGACCGTGCCCACCGACATGACCGTGCCCGCCGATGGCCCAGGCGGCAGCGTCGTGACCTTCACGGCGACGGCGCTCGACGACGTCGACGGCGCCATCACCCCGACCTGCGCGCCCGCCTCGGGCTCGCTCTTCGCGATCGGCCAGACGACCGTCACCTGCAGCGCCACCGACACCGCCCTCAACACCGGCACGGCCAGCTTCACCATCACCGTCAGCACCTACGTCGATGACATCGACCCGGTGGTGACCGTGCCCACCGACATGACCGTGCCCGCCGATGGCCCAGGCGGCAGCGTCGTGACCTTCACGGCGACGGCGCTCGACGACGTCGACGGCGCCATCACCCCGACCTGCGCGCCCGCCTCGGGCTCGCTCTTCGCGATCGGCCAGACGACCGTCACCTGCAGCGCCACCGACACCGCCCTCAACACCGGCACGGCCAGCTTCAAGGTCACCGTCAGGGCTTGGGATGCCCCAGCACGGACGAGGTATGTGGTGGACGACCGTGACCCAGGCTTCACCAGGATCGGGCTTGGATGGAAGTCCAAGAAGGTCGGCTTGAAGTCGCACTCCTTCTGGGCTCCGGCTCGCACGAGCTCATCGAAGCGCCGCGCCACGTGGAAGACGACCCTTGATGAGCCTGGTCTCTACAAGGTGCTGGTCAAGATCCCGCGTGCGAACGCCACCACACGCAAGGCAAAGTACCAGGTCAGGACTGCAGACGGACTTGTAGCCCGTGTGCGCAACCAGCGCAAGAACCGCGGCAAGTGGGTGAGCCTTGGAGTGCACGAACTCACCACGCGAGGCGTCGTCAAGCTCAGTGACAAAACCCGTGAGCCTGGTCGACTTCGGCGGCGTGTGGCGTTTGACGCGGTCAAGTTCGTCCGCGTCGAGGTCATCACCGCGCGGCCCAGCTCGCAGGACCAGCCCAAACCACAGGCTGCGCTGAAGTCGCCTCCAGAGCCCACTGTTGAGTCCACCCCCGCACCGACGGCTGAACCGACCGTTGAGCCCACCCCCGCACCGACCACCGAGCCGACGGCTGAACCGACCGCGGCCCCGACTCCCAAGCCCACGCCCGAGCCAACACCCAAGCCCAAACCCACGCCCGAGCCGACCGCCAAAGCCACGCCAAGTCCTACTCCCGAGCCGATTGCGAAACCCACACCGGAGCCAACGCCAACGCCCGATTCCCCGGTCGAGGCTCCGCCCGAGCCCGAGCCCGAGCCTGACCCAGTGACTGGCTCATCGGGATAGTCGCAGATCGCGTGCAGCCTGTCCGTCGGGCTTGAAGCGTTCGCATCGCGGGCCAGGGGTCCGCGCCACCGACCACCGCTACGCGGAGTAGCCGAACTCGTCATATCCGGCATCTCGGCGTCTGCGGTACCGTCGATGGCATGAGGCGCTTGCCGAGACCCCTCCTGGTGGCGCACGCATTGGTGCTGGCCAGCACGACGCTGGCGCCGCACGGTGCGATGGCGACGACCGGCTATGGCCCCGATGCCCCCACGCTCGTCAGTCCCGCTGCCCGGACGGATGTCAACGTCTCCCCGACCTTGATCGTCCATGTGCGGGACCCTGAGGACGACCCTGTCGCGGTGACGTTCTATGGCCGCCCCTACGCCAGTGGCCCCTTCGTCGAGATCGCGCGGGTCGATGGCGTCGTATCAGGGTCGGACGCATTCACCCCATGGCCTGACCTCTTTGCCGGCCAGGACTACGAGTGGTATGCCACAGCCAGCGATGGCGTCGTCGAGCCGGTCCCGAGCGCGACGTGGCGCTTCCACACGCTCGCGAGCAGTGATCCGGTCCTCGTCGGGGCCGGTGACATCGGTGACTGCGCGCGTCAGCAGCGGTTTGCCACCGGCAGGATCATCTCCGGGGTCGACGGCCAGATCTTCACCGCCGGCGATAACGTGCAGACGTCCGGGACGATCGAGAATTACGCTGACTGCCTGCACCCGGCGTGGGGTGGCCTGCGTTCCCGCATCCGGCCAGTCCCCGGCAACCACGATTGGCACGCGGTCTACGTTCCCGACAACCTTTCGGGGTACTTTGGCTACTTCGGTGCCGCGGCCAATGCGCCCGGGCCCAGCTACTACAGCTACGACCTCGACGACAGCGACTGGCACGTCGTCAACCTCGACACCCAGTGCTCGATGATCGGGGGCTGTGAGGCCGGCTCGCCCCAGGAGTCGTGGCTGCGCGCGGACCTGACTGCCAACAGCGACAAGAATGTCGTCGTCGTGTGGCACAAGCCGCGCTACAGCTCAGGCGTCACCAGCCTTGTTGCGCTCGGGGACCTGTACGAGACGATGTACGAGCTCGGGGTCGATCTCCTCATCCAGGGCCACGACCACTTCTATGAGCGGACCGCTCCGATCGATCCCGCCGGAGTGGTCGACGATACCTTCGGCATCCGCCAGTTCACGGTCGGCACCGGCGGTGCGCCACTGCAGTCCTACAGCCCCAGGCTCGCTAGCAACGAGGCCGGCAGCGCGACGCACGGCGTCCTCAAGCTCACCCTGCGCCCCAGCGGCTACGACTGGGCCTTCCTGCCCATCGCTGGTCAGGGGTTCACCGACTCGGGCAGTGGTTCGGTCCACGGTGCCCCGCCGGCGGTGGCCACGGTCGAGTCGCAGGGGCTTGTGGCCAAGGTGGGATCTCAGGGGCTGACGGCGCACACGGGGTAGTGTTGGCGCATGCAGCAGGAGGTCTCCAGGTGATGCGACTTCGACAGTCCACGTTCGCCGCGTTTCTGGCGCTAGTCTGCGGGTCAGGCGTGGGCGCCGTGTCACCCGCCATCGCGGCGGATGACCCCGTCTATCACCTGCCCGCGCCCGCGGGCACGGCGCTGGTCGTCGCGCGTGGCAACGACGCCACCGAGGGTCGGTCCGCGCAGCAGCAGTACGCGTACACCTTTGTCGCTGCCACCGAACCGGAGCGTTTCCCGGTAGTGGCCGCGCGCGGTGGTACGGTCATCAGCACTCGCATGGGCTTCAAGGGTGGCCGTTGCGACGAGCCGTTAGACGGTCCACGGCCGAACTGTTGGCGGGACGTCAACCATGTCCTCATCGATCACGGTGATGGCACGTCGGCGCTCTACCTGCACCTCAAGCGCGGCGACCCGGTGGTCCGGCCCGGCCAGGTGGTCAGCGCCGGCCAGACCATCGGCACCGCCGGGACGAGCGGCTGGACCGACGGCACCGGCTTGGGTTTCCAGTTGCAGCGGACGCCCGCCTGGAATGTGGTCGGTCGCGGCGGCTGGTTCCTGACCGACTCGATCCCGGTCGCCTTCGCCGACCCAGACGTCGTCGCCCAGCGTTCCGACGGTGTGCCCCAGGACGGCGACGAGATCGTATCGGGCAATCCCGGCGCAGCCTTTGCCCCGTTCCGCTTCTCACCCCGCCCGGCGGGTCTGCCTGCCAGCGTCCCCATCGCGACCGGAGGTGAGTACGAGGTCAGCGCCGCCTACGTCGCGGACTCACCGGATGGCTATGGGATCACCTTCGCGGCTCCTGTCGAGGCCGTCACCGACTCGCTCGATCCGGGCTTCATCCCGGGCCCACCGGTGCGTCCGCTATTCGGTGGTCAGCTTGCCTTCGCCGGCTGTGCGAGCGGCCGCTCGGCGTCGTTGGGGCGAACCGTGGCTGTCAGCCTGGAGGTCGAAGGCACCACGTACCTCGCCGTCCACGGCCACCTCACCTACGTCGAGCCGACCCTGCTTGGCCTTGACCCGGCAGCCCCGGCGCCGATCGTGGGTCCTGACGACGTCATCGGGCGCTACGGCCTCAACCCGCCACAGCCGGAGGATCAGACGCTCGACTGTCCCGGCGGCGACCCCCAGTCGACCGACCTTACCTCTGCAGACTTCGTGTCGACCGACCTCTTCGTGACCATCCTGCGTGACGGCGCCATCAGCCCTGCGGGCGAGATCACCGCCGGCACGCCGGTCTCGCCCGAGCCGCTCGTGGGCGAACGAGGGTACGAGGGCTTCGCCTGGTGGCAGGGTCCGGTCGTGGCACTCGAGGTGGCCGAGGAGGCCGGTCGTCCCCGTGCGCGTTGGAGCGCCAAGACCGCCGCCAACGGCTCCCACATCACCTTCGGCGACACGGTTCGGCTGGTGGCTCGTGTGCGCGACGCGTCCGATATCGAACAGGTGCGCTTCCGTGCCTACTACCCGCGCTGGCCGCAGGTCGATGCAAGCCGCGATCTGACCTCGTTTCACCCCACGAACACGTGGCGCGAGTTGGCCGACTGCGCCGCTCCCAACTCGGGGCAACGAGGCTCTGGCGGATCGTGTGCCTGGGATGGTGATGCGCGCGATGCCAGGGTCACCTTTGTCTGGGACCCGCAAACCGCCAAGGCGCAGCCGACGGCGCCATGGCTGCCGACGGCCGAACGGGCCATCACTCGCCAGAGCCGACGCTGCGTGCCCGTCTCGCTGGCGGTGGAGGTCATCGATCGTTCGGGCCACGTCTTCTCCCACATGACGCAACTGCCCGCTCCGAGCGCCTGTGACGACCGGCGTGCCCAGTCCGCCGATGGTGCCCGCATCATCTACCTTGATCCGCTGGTGCCGCCCCGTACGCCGGAGACCCGAGGATCCGTCCGGGTCCGCGGCTGGCCGCCCGGCACCGGTCGCGACCCGCTGGGCGGTGCCATCGTGTGGCGCGACCGCTCCGACAATGAGGATGGCTTCAACGTCTACGCCCGCCGCAAGTGGCTCGAAAAGGATTGCTCCATCGTGGTGGGACCCTGGCGCAAGGTCGCGGACGTGGCGCCTGACAAGGAGCGCTATCTGCCCCGTCACCAACAGGTGTTGAAGGCGGTCAAGGTGCCCCAGATCAAGGGCGTCCCCGGTGCGCTCGACCGCCTGGAATACAGCGTCTCGGCGTTCAACCAAGCCGGTGAGACCCGCCTGGTGCAGGTCGCGGCGTTCGTTGGCGGATCGGAATGCGATACGGGTCTGGTCCCGCCCCCCGGGTTGGAGCCCTGAGCCTCAGCCGTCACTCGCCCTTCGGTCGGTCGGCCCGGAGCGCTCGAGGAACCAGGACCTCCGACCATCAGCCGCCGACCGACGGTCAGGGCGTGCCCGGCGAGGCTGACGCGGTCCGACTGTCCGGTGTGCCCTGGCGCCGCCTCTTCGGCTACCTGCGTCCGCAGCTCAGGCTCTTCGGGCTCGCCGTCGTGGCCCTGCTCATCTCGACCGGCTTCGGGCTGCTGCTGCCATTGGTGGTGGGTAGCCTGGTCGGCGAGGTGGTGAGTGCCGGTGACACGGCCGGGCTCGATCGGCTGCTGCTGATGCTGGTCGGCATCACGCTCGTTCTGGCCATATCGGGCTTCATCCAGACGTGGTCGCTGGGCGTCGTGGGCGAGCGCATCGTGGCGCGCATGCGGGCACAGGTGTTCGATCGCCTGGTCGCACTCGAACTCGACTTCTACGTTCGGCGTCGGGTAGGTGAGCTGATTTCGCGACTGTCGAGCGACGTCACCCAGGTGCGCGCGATGCTGACCCAGACGGTGACGTCGCTGCTGTCGTCGCTGCTGGGCCTGGTCGGCTCGGTCGTGGTGCTCTTCCTGCTGAGCCCCGGCCTGTTGTTGGTCATCCTGGCCCTGGCTCCGACCATCGTCATCATCGCGGTCGTCTTCGCGCGCCCTTTGCGCCGCCTCGCGACACGTGTCCAGGACGCCATCGCGGCTTCGACCACCACGGCCGAGGAGGCTCTGGGCGGGATCCGCGTGGTCAAGTCGTTCGGGCGTGAGGAGTGGGAGCGTCATCGCTACGGGCAGGACTTGCGCGACGTCGTGGGTATGGCCACGCGCCTGGTGACGTGGCGTGGCCTCTTCGGGGCGATGATGACGGTGTTGGGCTTCGGCACCCTCATCATCCTGCTCTGGTTCACCGGCCACCAGGTCATCGAGGGCACGTTGTCCATCGGCGCCCTCACGACCTTCCTGCTGTACGGCATCACCATCGGTACCAGCCTCTCGACCATCGCCGGCATCTACGGCCAGTTCCAGGAAGGTGCTGGTGCGGTGGCGCGCGTCTTCGAGCTCATCGACGAACGGCCCACCATCCGTGAGGATGCCTCGGCTGAGCCGGTCGGGAAGGTGGCCGGGCGTATCACCTTCGAGAAGGTGTCCTTCGGCTATGGTGATGGGCGTGTGGTGCTGCGCGATATCGACCTTGACATCGCGCCGGGCGAAGTGCTCGCCGTGGTCGGTCCATCGGGTGCCGGCAAGACGACCTTCTGCAACCTCATCCCGCGCCTGTGGGATGTGACGGAGGGCCGCATGCTGGTCGATGGTCGCGACGTTCGGCGCCTGCGGCTCGGGGGCTTGCGGGAGGCGGTCGCATTGGTGCCGCAGGACGCCACCATCTTCGGCGGCACCATCGAGGAGAACATCCGCTACGGCCGACTCGACGCCAGTCCCGAGGAACTGATCTCCGCGGCGCGTGCGGCCAATGCGCACGACTTCATCGAGGCCATGACCGATGGCTACCAGACCGTGGTGGGTGATCGTGGGGTACGGCTCTCCGGCGGCCAGCGGCAGCGTGTCGCCATCGCTCGGGCCATCCTGAAGGACGCGCCCATCCTCATCCTCGACGAGGCCACCAGCTCGCTCGACAACCAGTCGGAGCGACTGGTCCAGGAGGCGCTGGCGAGGCTGATGGCCAGCCGCACGACGGTGGTGGTCGCACATCGGCTCTCGACCATCCGCGCCGCCGATCGCATCGCCGTGCTCGATGACGGCTGGCTGCTGGAACTTGGCACACACGATGAGCTGCTGGTCGCCGACGGCCTGTATGCGCACCTCTGGCGGCTCCAGGCCTCCGAGCGCCCCGCAGCCACGGCTGGCGAGCGCAGGCAAGTGGCAGCTCCGCAGGTCGGGTGATCAAGGGATCGACCACGATCAGCCCGTCGAGGTCACGTCCACGCTGCAGGTCCTCCGTCAGCAGGAAGCGTTGGCCGGCGGCCCGAGCCGCAGCCACGATTTGGGCATCCCATGTGCATCGATCCACTCACGCGCCCGCGGTGGCCTGACCGGTTCCGACGCATCACCCGCGTCGATCAGGACGTTGGTTCAACGAACACCGTCGCGGTCCCGGTGCTGCTCGACCCGATCCGCTGCTGCTCGGCCCGACCCGTGGGGCGGGTCATCCGACAGCGCCCGAGTCGGCGAGTGACCCGAGGCACCCGTCCCGACCCGCGGGGCGGGTTATCCGACAGCGCATCGCCCGGATCTCCGCTATCTCACCCACGTGGTGGGTCAAGTGACAGCACAGCCGGTCGATCCAGTCATCCCAAGGGCATGGGACGACGACGCCACGGGCCGCGGTGGCCCCAGGCTCCGTCGACTCACCCACATGGCGGGTGAATACGATGACGACGTTGCAGCCTTCGCGATGGAAGGGCTTCCCCTGTCCTATGGCGGCGCGTCCTGCCGTTCCGGAGACGCCAATCCCGATACGATGATGGCGTGAGTTCCACCACGTCCCGGATGCGTTCCTCCCTGCCCGCCACCGCAAGCGGGAGGAACGTCCATGCCTATACGCTGGGCGACTGGGGCCTGCTGGCGGCCATCGCGCTCATCTGGGGTTCGTCGTTCCTGTTCGTGGAGATCGGGCTGCGATCGTTCGCGCCCGGCGTGATCACCTTGGCGCGCATCGGCCTGGGGACGGCCACGGTGGCGCTGGTCGCCAGAGCACGAGCACCAGTCGAACGCGAGGACTGGGGACGCATCGCGCTGTTGGGCATCGTCTGGATGGCCCTGCCGTTGACATTGCTGCCCATCGCCCAGCAATCCATCAGCACCAGCGTGACCGGCATGATCAATGGCGCCATGCCCATCTTCACCGCCGCCTGGGCCACGTATCTGCTGCGCCGCATGCCCGGCTGGCGGCAGTTGCTGGGCATCGCCCTGGGCTTCGCCGGCATCGTGCTGGTGTTCCTACCCGAGCTGCAGGCGGGGACAGACGAGTTCGTCGGCGCTGTCATCGCACTCTTCGCCATCTCGTTCTACGGACTGGCCACCAACCTCGCTGTCCCGCTGCAGCAGAAATATGGCTCGCTGCCGGTCATCTTCCGGGTCCAGCTGGTGGCGTTGGTGGTGGTGGCGCCCTCGGCCCTGGTGCAGTTGCCCGCTTCGTCGTGGTCGTGGGAGGCGGCCCTGGCCATGGTCCCTCTCGGCGTGTTGGGTACTGGTGTCGCCTTCGTCCTGATGGCCACGCTCACCGGCCGCGTGGGCGGGCCGCGCGCGTCGATCGCCATCTACTTCCTGCCCATCGTCGCTATCGCGCTGGGTGTGATCGTCCTGGGCGAGGCGGTGGCGCCGATCGCCTTCGTCGGCGTGGCGCTGGTCATCGCCGGTGCTTGGTTCGCCTCTCGTCGCGAGTCGTAACGGCTGCGCCCGACTCCGTTGCTGTGGCCGCCCTCTGACGGCCGGTTCCCGGTGCTCGGGACAACGCGACCGATGGACCGTGATCCGTTGCCGTTCGGCCTGGAGGCTCGCTGCCCGATGAGCTCGTGCCGAGCCTCATCACCGGCGCCCAGCCGTCTGGCTCAGTGGAGCTTGGCGCGCTCCTCGCTGGTGACCTCTTCGAGCGACTTGCCCATGATGATCATGCCTAGCACATCGTCGGGGGTGACGTCGTCGCGATTGACGATGCCCACGATCTTGCCGTGATACATCACCGCGATGCGATGTGACAGGTCGAAGACGTCGTGGATGTCATGGCTGATGAGGAAGATGCCGATGCCTTCCTTCTCCAGCTGCTTGATGAGGTCACGCACCTGTGCCGTCTCGGCCGGACCCAGCGCCGCAGTGGGCTCGTCCATGATCAGGATGCGGGCGTTGAAGTGGACCGCCCGTGCGATGGCCACGGCCTGCCGCTGGCCACCAGAGAGCGACTGCACCGGCGACTTGAAGTTCTGGAAGTTGGGATTGAGGCGCGCGATGACTTCACGAGTGGCGGCTTCCATGGCCGCGTCATCAAGGTTGCCCATGCGGGTCTTCAGCTCGCGGCCCAGGAACATGTTGGCCGGCGCGTCCTGGTTGTCAGCCAGCGCCAGCGTCTGGTAGATGGTCTCGATGTTGTAGCGCTTGGCCTGGCGTGGGTTGCCGATCTCGGCTCGCGTGCCGTCGACCAGGATCTGGCCGCTGTCGGGTGGACGTGCGCCGGAGAGGCACTTCATCAGCGTCGACTTGCCGGCGCCGTTGCCACCGACCAGACCGACCACCTCGCCAGGGTACAGGTCGATGCTCACGTCATCTACGGCGTGCACACCACCGAAGGCGACGCGGATGTTGCGCAGTTCCACGAGCGGCGTGCCGCTGGTGTCGACCCGCGCGCGAACCTCGGCCTCAGCCGCGGGAACAGGTGCGACCTCGGACGCGGTGGCCATGTCTTCGGCGGTCATGAGGAGGCCCTCCTGCGATAGGCGGTATCGATGCCGACGGCGACCACCAAAACGATGCCGACGACGACGTTCTGCTGTGCGGTGTCAAAGCCGATGAGCACCATGCCCGATTGGAGCGTCTGCATGAAGAGGGCACCCAGGATGGCGCCCGGGATGGTGCCGATGCCGCCTGCGAAGGAGGTACCACCGATGACCGCGGCGGCGATGACGAAGAGCTCGTTCCACTGGCCCAGCGCATTGGTAGCGGCGTCCAGGCGGCCCGAGGTGATAGCAGCGCTGATGGCCACCAGCACGCCGATGAGGGTGAACGTCAGCAGGATCGTGCGGCGCACATTGATACCGGAGAGCTCCGCTGCCTCAGGGTTGCCACCGATGGCATAGACGTAACGGCCGAACTGGCGCCGTCGGGCGATCCAGGTCATGACGGCAGTGACCGCGATCATGATGAGCACCGGATAGGCGATGCCGGTGGAGAGGATGAGTCCACCCTCCGGCACCTCGATACCGGCCGATTCGGCATAGCGTTGCGCCACCCGGATGGGCCATTCGTAGGCGTTGACCAGCCAGACGCCACCTAGCACCAGCACCGATCCAACGACCACGATGAGCACCTCTGCCCAGCGCGGCCGAGTCGGGAACTCGAACGCCTGGCGCCGCCGTCGTGCCATCACCACCAGCACGACCAGGCCCACCACGACCAGGATGCCGAGTAGCCAGCTCAACGTAGCCGAGCCGACCCCCAGGTCCATACCCAAGCGGCCCAGCGAGCCCTGCGTGCCACCCCCGATGGCGCTGAAATTGGAATCCAGGGGCGCGATGGTTCGGCCGCTGGCGAGCAGGAACGCTCCACCGCGCCAAACGAGCATGCCGCCCAGGGTCACGATGAACGACGGGATACCCAGGAACGCGATGAGGAAGCCCTGACCGGAGCCGATGAGCGCACCCAGCCCGATGCCCGCCGCCAACGCGATGATCCAGGTCATCGAGTTGTCGAAGCCGATGATGTCGGGCAGGATTTCCTTCTGCACGATGGCCATCACCATGGCCAGGAATCCCAGCAGCGAGCCGACCGAGAGGTCGATGTTGCGCGACACGATGATGAGCACCATGCCGGTGGCCATGACCGCCACCGAAGCGGTCTGCACCGACAGGTTGAAGAGGTTGCGTGGTGTCAGGAAGCTGCCGCCGAAGATGGAGTCGCCACCCTGGCCGAAGACCTTGGAGAGGATGTCGAACATGATCCACGCCAGAGCCAGCGCGATCATCAGGCCCAACAGTCGGCCATCGACCTCTGCTGAGCGATAGAGCGCGCCTCCGGCACGCTTGAACTCTCTGAAGCCGCCGCCGCCTGAACCACTGTCCGGCCGCGGCGAGCCCGCTGCCGGGGCCTTCTCGGCAGGGGTCGCCGGGGTGTCACTCATGCGTGTCCTCCCCAGCAGTACGTGCTTTCTCGTGTGGGTGTTGCCGCATAGAGTACGCGCCCCGCGTGGCTCGTTGCCGGCGCAGGGCGCGTACTCGTCGTGAAACGCTTATACAGCGTTTCGTCGGTCAGCTACTCGGCCGGAGCCTCGGACGCTTCGGGCGCCATCGACTCGCTGGCCATGCCGCCACCGTCACAGGCGGCCACCGTGCCGGCCTCCACGCCGGCGCAAAGCTCGTCCTGGCTGATCCAGTTCGCATCGACCACGAGCTGCAGGTTGTCCTGCGTGATCGGGGTCGGAGTCAGCAGGATCGACTGCATGGGGATGCCCTTGGGGCCGTCCGAGAACGTGCTCAGGCCCGCAGGCTCCTCGCCGTTGCAGAGCGCAACGGCCACCTCACCGGCGGACTTGCCCAGCTCGCGAGCGTCCTTCCACACGGTCACGGTCTGGGTGCCGAGCGCGACGCGGTTGAGCGCTGCGTTGTCAGCGTCCTGGCCGGAGACCGGCGACGACGCCGTCGAGGCCCTGGGCCGCCAAGGCGGCGATGGCGCCACCGGCGGTGCCGTCGTTGGAAGCCACGACCGCGTCGACGTTGTTGTCGTTGTCGGTCAGGATCTGCTCCATGTTGCGCTGGGCGACGGCGGGATCCCAGTTATCGGTGTATGCCTCGCCGACGTTGACGATGTCGCCAGCGTCGATGGCGGCCTGCAGGACCTCCTGCTGGCCGGCGCGGAGGAAGTCCGCATTGGGGTCAGCCGAGTTGCCCTTGATGAAGACGTAGTTGCCGGTCGGCAGGACCTCGTCGATGGCCCGAGCCTGCATGCGCCCGACCTCGACGTTGTCGAAGGTGATGTAGTAGGCACCAGGCGTCTCGGTCTCGAACAGGCGGTCGTAGGCGATGACCGGGATACCCTGGTCGAGCGCCGTTCTCGACGGCCGGCAGGATGGCCTCGTTGTCCTGGGCCAGGATGATGATGACGTCGGCGCCCTGGGTGATCGAGCTGCTCGACGTCGGTAGACCTGCTTCTCTGCGGACGACGCGGCGTCGGTCGAGATGTACTGAGCGCCGGCCTCATCGAGCACGGACTTGATCGCCGGCTCGTCGCGGAGCGCCCAGCGCTCTTCCTGGAAGTTGTTCCAGGACACGCCGACGACGCACATCGCTCACGGCGCCTGACGCGTCCGGTGCCATGCTCTCATCCTGAGCGGCGACAGCGCCCATGCTGGCCACGCTGCCAGCGGCGGCGACGGTCAGCGCCATCAGCGCGACGGCGCCCTTCTTGGTATTCCGCATTCGCGGTCCTCCTCCTATGTGGAACGGGGGGAGACGTTCCCTTCTTAAAGGGAACGATGTCGTTCCGTGATCGGAACGTTCGCGTTCCTTCGCTCGCACATTACCGCACTTGGCTGCTGCCGATGTCAAGTTGGATGCAACGGAATGCAAGCGCTTACAACAGGCAAACGATTACGTGTCGAAGTTCCTCGTCATGGCCCGGTCCGGGCGCAGCAGGAAAGGCGGCAGATAGGCCGGAAGATTGGAGAATGGCAACACGTCGGGGTGCAGCTCGATGCCCAGTCGATCGCGCATGAACGAGCGTCGCGCCAGGATGCGCGCCCACATCTCCGGGTAGCCCTCAGCCAACTGCGATCGAAGCGCCTGGTCGGCGAGGGCGAAGGGACTCTCCACGTTGGTCGTGAAGTACTCGGTCCCCGTGGCCGGGATGACGTCCGATTCGAGGACCATGCCCGAGCGCAGCTGCACCGTGGAGCCGGGGCCGATGGGCGAATGCACCCACTCCTCGAGCCCGATGAGGTGCCCCGGTGTCAGGAAGATGCCGAAGAACGGGTCAGCCAGGTGCTTCTCGATGATGGCGTGGAGGACGCCTCCCGGAAGCCCGACCTGCAGCGCCTCGAGCCACTCGGCGACGGCGTCGAAGTAGGGCGCCACTAGCTTCTCGACGTAGTCGCCGATGCCGACTGGCAGATCGCTCGCCCCTTCGGCCACGAATCCGGCGCGGCAGTCGAGTGCTCCCCAGATGCCATACGCCACGGTGAAGCGGTCACCGGGCTCGATGACCCGGTCGGTCGGGCTCAGCATCCCCAATCGTGCGCGTTCACCGCTCGACAGCATCAGGTGGCAGGAGAGGGGAGAGCCGCCCCAGCCCAGCAGCCGTACTGCTTCCTGCTCGGTCATGCCCGGTCGAAGCCCCCAAAGCATCCGTTTGATGCCCTCTGACGTCTGGCAGGCGGCATACTCCATGAGGGCCAGCTGATCGGGCTCATTGGTGGCTCGTAAGCCGCTGGCCGGGTCGCTGAAGAGATCGCCCGCGTTCTCGACCAACCCCTCCTCGCCTACGGCCGCGCGGAGTCCATCGATGACGAAGGCCGGCGTCTCCAGCCAGCGCCGATCAGCCTGTGCCTTCCAGCCGGCGACACCGACCCGGCAGCCGGGCCCGATGCCTTCTGCGATCAGCGTCTCGTCGAAGCCGCGCGCCGCCGGACGCGGCATGCCCGGCAGGCTCAGATCGGGGGCCAGTTCGACACGCATCGGCAGCGGTGCACCTCGGGCCATGCCCA
Organism: uncultured Chloroflexia bacterium; assembly: GCA_963838115.1. Lineage (GTDB taxonomy): Bacteria > Chloroflexota > Limnocylindria > Limnocylindrales > CSP1-4 > JAFMJV01. The sequence goes on along the minus strand of CAWIPU010000002.1, from coordinate 81,599 downwards.
CGCACTCGATGCCCGTCAGCAGGAGTGGCTCCGGCGAGTCCGCGATGATCAGCAGGGCCTCCTCGAAGCGCGGATCGAAGCCGCTCAGGTAGCTCAGGTTGGCGCTGTGCTCGCGATCGGCGTAGACCACCAGCGCGTCGTAGCCACGATCGACCATGCGCGCACGGACGTGCGCCAGGCGCTGACCATACAGATCGTCCGGCAGGGTCGGCATCGTGCCGGGCATGCCGAAGTCCGGCAGGCCGATGGTCTCGAGTCGTGCGCGGGTCATCGCCACTCCCTTCACAGAGCGGCACGCCCGCCCGACGCAGCTGTCAGACGGGCGTGCAGGTCGGTCGCGTGGTCGGCCTATGGGCGGCTGACCACCATGTCGGGATCTACGGGCAAGCGGCCACGGAGCCGGGCTCCACGCCCGCGCAGAGTTCCTCCTGGCTGATCCAGCCGGCATCGACGAGCACGTCGAGGTTGTCCTTGGTGACCGAGACCGGGTCCAGCAGGACGGCCGGCACGTCCACACCTTCAGGGCCGTCGGAGAAGATGGTCATGCCTGCGATGTCCTCGACCGACGCGCCCTGGGCCAGCGCCACCGCGGCTTCGGCCGCTGCGGTGCCCTCGGTGCGAGCGTCGACCCAGACGGTCTGGGTCTGGGTGCCCTTGGCGATGCGGTTGAGGCCGGCGCCCTCGGCATCCTGCCCGGAGACCGCGACCTCGCCCGCGAGGCCCTGCGACTCGAGCGCCGCGATGGCGCCACCGGCAGTGCCGTCGTTCTGCGCGATCACCGCCTGGACGTCGTTGTTGGTGTCGGTCAGGATCTGCTCCATGTTGCGCTGGGCGACGGCCGGATCCCAGTTGTCGGTGTACTGCTCACCGACGATGGTGATGGCGCCGCTATCGAGCGCGTCCTGCAGCACTTCCTGGGAGCCTTCGCGAAGGAAGTCGGAGTTGGGATCGGCGGCGTTGCCCTTGATGAAGACGTAGTTGCCCTCAGGCACGACATCGAGCATCGCGCGAGCCTGCATGCGGCCGATCTCGACGTTGTTGAAGGTGATGTAGAAGACGCCGGGGTCCTCGATGAGGCGGTCGTAGGCGATGACCGGGATGCCCTCGTCAAGGGCGGCGGTCACGGCCGGCATGATGGCCACGTTGTCCTGCGCCAGGATGATGAGCGCGTCGGCTCCCTGGTTGATGAGGGCCTCCACGTCGGTCAGCTGCTTCTCGATGTTCGACGCCGCGTCGGTCGAGATGTACTGTGCTCCGGCAGCGTCGAGGGCTGCCTTGATGGCCGGCTCATCCCAGTTCGCCCAGCGCTCCTCTTGGAAGTTGTTCCAGGACACGCCGACCACGAGTTGATCGTCCTGGGCGGCGGTGGCGCCGACGGTGGCCACGACGCCCGCAGCGGCAACGCTCAGGGCCAGCAGCCCCGCCATGCCCTTCTTCAGCTTACGCATCAGAGTGAACCCTCCTCATCGCTGGAACCGGGTCGGCCCGGGGATCGGGGCGACGGCGTTCCGTCAGGACCCGATTACCGCATGCGGACGGCCCTGATGTCAACGATTGCATGTGAGATGCTTCGCGGGACCGACCGATCCAGCGCCAGGAGGGCACATGAGCACCTTCAGCTACGACCTCGCCAAGTTCATCGACTTCCGCGACACCGCCGAGCTGGCCCGCGTGCGCGCTATCCCGCGCAGCGCTATCACGCAACATCCCAACCCCGACTTCCGCATCCGCGTGGAGGACGACCGGGACGCCTTCTACACCGCCTTCGCGAATGACATCGTGGCGCGCATCGAGGCGGCGCGAGAGGAGGGCCGCGATTGCGTGCTCATCCTGCCGGTGGGCCCGGTGCCGCAGTTCACCAAAGCCGTGGCCATGATCAACCAGCGTCGGCTCACGATGCACCATGTCCACACCTTCAACATGGACGAATACGCCGACGAGGATGGGATCACCGCGCCGACGTCCTGGGAGGGCTCGTTCAAGCGCACCATGTTCGAGGTCTTCTTCGACCGCATCGACGCGGACTTGCGCCCACCCGAGGCGCAGATCCACTTTCCCACCAGCGACACCATCGAGGGCTATGGCGAGCAGATCGCCGAGCTCGGTGGTGCCGACACCTGCTACGGCGGCATCGGCTGGTGTGGCCACATCGCCTTCTGGGAGTCGGACCTGGGTCATGAGTTCGCCGGCGACCTCGACGCGTACAAGGCGGCCGGTCCACGGATCGTCGAGCTCACGCCCATGACGATCATGCAGAACGCGCTGCACTCCTTCGGCGGCGACTGGTCGGCGGTGCCGCCCAAGGCGGCCACCATCGGCCCAGCTGAGATCCTTGGCGCGGCACGGCGCAGCTTCTGGCTCGACGGTGACCTTGGTGGTGGCGTCTCCTGGCAGCGCTTCATCGCCCGCCTCGTCGCACACGGCCCGGTGAGCGAGTTCGTACCCGGCTCCTTGCTGCAGACCGCGCCGACCGACTACACCATGCTGGGCGGCGTGGCCGACGACGTCCGCATCGACATGGCGTAAACGCACCGCGATACCGTGCCTCGCTAGACTGGCGGCACCATGCTGCGAACCGTCTACGCCGCTGCCGCGGCGCTCCTGTCGATGGCGTTGGCCGCACCTGCCGTTGGCGCGGCGACGGACGCCGTGGGAAGCCAGGCCCGATCCGATGCGCCGGCGGTGCCCCTCTTCGTGGAGGAGTCGCTCACCGGCGTCGATCATAGCTACAGCGGGTCATGGCAGTTCTACACCGGCGGCGGTGTGGCAGTGCTCGATTGCGATGATGACGGCCTGCAGGATCTCTACTTCGCGGGCGGCGCCGATCGGGCGGGTCTGTATCGGAATACGAGCGCCCTGGGTGGCCCGCTCGTCTTCGAGCAGGTCCGGAGCGACATGACCGACCTGACCGAGGTCACCGGTGCCTATCCCATCGATATCGACAGCGACGGCTACACCGACCTGATGGTGCTGCGGCGTGCTGAGAACGTGTTGCTGCGGGGCTTGGGCGGCTGTCGCTTCGAACGGGCCAATGAAGCCTGGGGCTTCGACGGCGGGAACGACTGGTCTACGGCCTTCAGCGCCAAATGGCAGGACGGAGAGGCGTTCCCCACGCTGGCGGTCGGGGACTACCTGACCATCGTCGACGACGGCGAGACTCCCGAGTGCGACGACGATGCACTCTTCCGGCCCAAAAGCGCTGGATATCCCGAGCCAGAGGTCCTACCCGGCCACTGCACGTTGTCGATGCTCTTCAGCGACTGGGACCGGTCCGGGCACCGCGACCTGCGCGTCAGCAACGACCGCCAGTACTACCGGCCAGGCGAGGGCGAGGAGCAACTCTGGCAGGTGGGCCCGGAGATGCCGGCGCGCGCCTACACGCGCGAGGATGGCTGGGACTTCCTGAGCGTCTTCGGCATGGGTATCGCCAGTGCTGACGTCAGCGGCGACGGCTACCCCGAGTATTTCATCTCGACGATGGCCGGCAACCGACTCCGCCAGCTGGCCGATGGACCGGAGCATCCGACGTTCAGCGACACCGCCTACGCTCGCGGTGTCGACGTGGCTCAGCCGTTCGCTGGCTCGGATCAGGGCTTGCCATCGACGGCTTGGCATGCCGAGTTCGATGATGTCAACAATGACGGGCGCCTCGACATCTACGTCGCCAAGGGCAATGTCGAAGCCATGTCCGACCACGCTGCGGACGACCCCAGCAACCTGCTCATCGGCCAGCCCGATGGCACCTGGGCCGAGGGTGCCATCGAGGCCGGCATCGTCAACTACGACAAGACGCGCGGCGCCGCCGTAGTCGATCTCAACAACGATGGCCTGCTCGACCTCGTCGAAGTCGCCCGGGCGGCGCCCGCTCGGATCTGGCGCAATGCCGGTGCCGGCACTGCCGTGGAGCCGGCGCCGATGGGTCATTGGCTCGACGTCGAATTGGCGCAGGCGGCTCCCAACACCGACGCCATCGGCGCCTGGATCGAGGTGCGCGCGGCCAGCGGGTCGGCCAGCGGCGAGGTGATCGAGGCGGTCCGCGAGGTGACCATCGGCGGCGGCCACGTGTCGGGCGCGCTCGATCCCGTCCACTTCGGCCTGGGTGACGCCCGCAAGGCCAAGGTGCGCGTGACCTGGCCGGACGGCGAGGTGGGGGAGTGGCTACCGGTCGTCGCCGATCAGCGTCTGCGCATCCAACGCGGCGACGCCGAGCCGGTCGTGCTGCCCTCAGCCACGATCATGACCGGATCGCTCGGGGTCGCGCGTGTAGTCCCGCCCGTGCCCGAAGACCCGCAGGTGCTGGTGCTGCCGCCGGTGGAACCGATCGACCCCGCCACCTGCGTGCGCAGCGCCGATCCCGGCAAGTCCGTGGCCCGGCTCTGGGACGAGGCTTTGCTCGATGCCATCCGCCGTGACTTCCCGGCCCCCACGGTGCACGCACGCAACCTCTATCACATGTCCGCCGCCATGTGGGATGCCTGGGCGGCCTACGATCCGGTCGCGGACGGCGTGTTCGTCAAGGAGAAGATCCGGCTCGACGACCCCACCCCGGCCCGCAACAAGGCCGTCAGCTACGCGGCCTATGGGGTGCTGTCGCACCGCTACCGGGGGGCCGTCGGTGGCGAGGTCAGCCTGCGTCAGTTCGACGAGCTGATGGCCGCCCTCTGCTACCCCAGCGATCGCACCAGCATGCGTGGCGACTCGGCGGCCGCCCTGGGCAACCGCATCGCCGCCACCATCATCAAGACCGGCCTCAAGGACGGTTCGCGCGAGCAGCACGGCTACAGCTACCCCAAGCAGGGATATCAGCCGGTCAACGAGCCCATGATCGTGGCGGAGCCGGGGACGGCCATGGTCGACCCCAACCACTGGCAGCCGCTGGCGCTCGAGACGGCCATCGCCCAGAACGGCCAGCTCCTGCCCTTCGGACCGCAGCACTTCGTGGGCCAGCACTGGGGCCACGTCACCTCGTTCGCCCTGCCCCCGTCGGACATCGGCGTCCCGGTCGACCCGGGTCCGCCGCCCTACCTCGGCGACCCGGCCAGCGACGCCGATTTCAAGGCGATGGCCGAGCAGGTCGTCGCCTTGAGTGGTCAGCTCGATCCGCGCGACGGCATCGTCATCGACATCTCGCCGGCTGCGCTGGGCGACAACGATCTCGGCACCAACGACGGCAGCGGCTACACGATCAACCCCGTCACCGGCCAGCCCTACACGCCCGAGCCCGTGCTCCGGGCCGATTTCGGCCGCGCGCTCGCCGAGTTCTGGGCGGACGGCCCCAGCTCCGAGACACCGCCGGGCCATTGGAACACGCTCGCCAACGCCGTCACCGACTCGGCCGCCTTCGAGCGTCGCATCGGCGGCGAGGGACAGGAGTTGGACCCGCTCGAGTGGGACGTGAAGATGTACCTCGCGCTCAACGGGGCGGTGCACGATGCCGCCATCGCCGCGTGGGGCGCGAAGGGCTATTACGACTTCACCCGGCCCATCGCCATGATCCGTTATATGGGTGGCCTGGGCCAGTCGAGCGACCCGGACCTGCCGTCGTACGACCCCGAGGGACTGCCGCTCATCCCCGGCGAGGTCGAGCTCATCACTCCCGAGTCGGCAGCACCCGGTGAGCGCCATGCGCACCTGGCCGACCACATCGGCGAGGTCGCCATCTACGCCTGGAGCGGTGGCCCCGACGACCCCGTCAACGACCTGGGTGGGGTGGATTGGATCCGTGCGGTCGAGTGGGTGCCGTACCAGAAGTCGACCTTCGTGACGCCGGCGTTCGCCGGGTACGTCAGCGGCCACTCCGCGTTCAGTCGTGCCGCCGCCGAGGTGCTCGCGGCGATGACCGGGAGTGCCTACTTCCCCGGTGGGATTGGCACGTGGACCATCCCGGCCGGCTCGCTCAAGTTCGAGCGCGGGCCGGAGAGCGACGTGGTGCTCCAGTGGGCCACCTACTTCGATGCCTCCGACCAGGCCGGTATCAGCCGCCTCTGGGGCGGCATCCACATCAGCGCCGATGACCTGCGTGGGCGGATCATGGGCTCGGTGTGCGGCAAGGACGCCTGGGCCCTGGCTCGGCGCTACTGGGACGGCAGCGCCAGGGCCTGAGCAGAAACGTCCATGCGGGCGCAGACGGCCGCCCGCATGGACGCCAGCTACGCCGTCGGGCCGCCGGCCAGGGCGGAACGGGCGGTCACAGGCGGAACGTGAGCATGATCGACTCCCAGTTGGTCGACAGGTCCCAGAGGCCGGCTGCGATGAGCAGCACTCCGGAGAGCAGCTCGATCCCGCGGTGGTGGCGGGCCAGGAATCGCACCACGCGGTCCTGTCGTGCGCGCGCCAGCAGCGATAGCAGCACCAGCGGCAGGCCAAAGCCGAGGCCGAAGGCGAAGAAGGTCGCGAGCGCGCCGGCCGTTTCTGCGGCTCCCACCGAGATGGCCAGCAGCGCCACCAGGAACGGGCCGGCACAGGGCAGCGCGATGGGGCCCAGAAACATGCCGTAGACGAACGCTTGCGACAGCGGCCCGCGGGCGCCCGGAACATGGATCGTGCGCATCCGCATGAAGGGATTGACGCCTGCCAGCAGCATCGTGCCGAGGGCGATCAAGAGCAGGTCGATGAAGGGGATCGCGAAGCCGAGGATCCGACCCATCGGCACCGCGATGGCGAAGACCAGGAGGCCGATGAGCATCATCGCGCTGAGCAGACCCAGCAACACCGCCAGGCCGAGGAAGCCCGAGATGCGCCGGGCCCCGCTGCTGCCGGCCTCCACGCCCGAGGCGCTGGTCAGATAGGCCAGGAAGGCGGGGTAGAGGGGCAGCAGGCAGGGGCTGGCCGCTGATGCGAGTCCTGCGCCGAAGGCGACCACTAGAGCATCCATCTGCGGTCAGCCTCGTGTTCCGGCTCTCGCCTGTTTCGGGGCTTGTGCATCACGGGCATGATCCGGGCACCGTCGTTCGGGTCAAGATCGGGGTCCCGAGCCCTTCGACCTAGGTAGCGGTCCGACTGCTCTCGCGCACGATGAGCTTCGGCTGCAAGCGGGTGGTGAGAGGCTCCAACTCGACGGCTGAGGTGCGGCGCCGGACAAGCCGTCGGATGGTCTCGTCGATGCCTTCGACCGCCAGTACACCGGCGTCACCAAGAGGCTGGTGCACGGTCGTAAGCGGCGGCCAATAGTGAGAGCCCTCGGGGATATTGTCGACGCCCACCACGGAGAGGTCTTGTGGAACACGGCGCCCCAAGGAATGGGCCGCGTGGAGCACGCCCAGGGCCATCTGGTCGTTGCTCGCGAATACGGCGTCCACGGTCGGCGACTCCGCAAGCAAGCGATGCAGGCCTGCCTCGCCGCTGGCCGCGGTCCAGTCGCCTTCGAAGACCGGGCCGCTGGTGTCCCCGTACGCGCTCGTCGTCGCCGTCTCTCGCCAGCCCGCCTCTCGTTCACGTGCCTCCCACCAACTTCGGGGACCTGTGATCAGACCGATGCGCCGGGCTCCGCCGGCCAGCAAGTGGTCGGTAGCCAGCCCGCCGATGGCCCGGTTGTCGATGCCGATCGAGGGCAGCGACGTCTGGCCGGCCATGCCGCCCACGAGCACGATCGGCATGGGCAACTCCTGGGGAACGCGATGCGACCAGTCCAGGTTGCTGCCGACCTGCGGGATAGCCCAGATCACGCCGTCCACTCGGCGGGCGAAGAGGCTGCTAAGGACCGCCTGGACGTCGACCGTCTCCGGCTGATGGACCAGGTTGAGCGAGATCGCGTAGCCCATCTCGGCCGCCTGAACGTCGATGCCCGTGAGCACGCGCGACGGCCCGAAGTAGTCCAAGCCGAACGCCACCACGCCGAGCACGTGGCTGCGGCCCTGGGTCAGGCCGCGAGCGAGCATGTTGGGTGAGTAGCCGATCTCGGCGATGATGCGCTGGACTCGGTCATACGTGACCGCTGCGACGTCCGGCCGATTGTTCAGCACCCGAGAGACGGTCTGCGTGGACACGCCCGCCGCCTCCGCCACCTCTCGTATCGTCAGCCGCCCTCGTTGCGACATGAGTCCTCCCCAGCCGACAGTGGATACCGCCCCAAGATGAACGTCGGAGCCGACTGGGACTGACGGCCTCGCCTCGCCGGACTCACCACCCCTGCGATCCTCTCGATGACGTGTGGCCGGTCTGTGCGGTTGACTGTTCAGGTCCAGCAGCCCGCCCCACACCACGACACGACGTCGCGGACGAGGCTTGGATGTTACCGCTCCCGTTACCGGTAACATCGACGGTACCAGAGACCAGCCTGTCAGCGCAAGGAGGGTCTCTTCGCAGGTCTGCAAGATCGACGGCACGACGCCTGGGCTGCACGCTTCGAGCAGCCAGATGTCGTTTCCTGTCTTGACGCCCCACCAGCGACGATGCTAGGTTGTTAGCGGTCCCGTTATCGGTAACGGGAGCGCTAACGGCAGCGGAGGTGCAGGGCCGGCGACTCGCGTTTCCACGGGCCGGGTACCGAGTCCCGCCGGAGCTATCGGTTCGCATCTGGAGGCGAGCATCGGCTACCGAGGAGCCAAGAGAACACTGTCGCAGCAGCATCGTGTACGAGGAGGAGCTGATGGTGTCGTGAACCGCCTGATGACCGAGCCGCGGGCTTGGAGCAGGCGGCGACTTCGGCTGGCGGAGCCCAGCGTGGTTCCATGCCGGCATCGACCGCGCCCTTGAACGGGTCTACATGTGTGTTTCAGGGAGGAAACCAGGACCATGATTTCTAGATCACTCGCTCGAGCCGGGATGGCGTTGGCTGCAGTCTCAGCGATGGCTGCGATGTCCACCGGCGTTGTCGCGGCACAGGATCCCTTTACCTACGAGGACATGACCGTCGGCTTCATCCAGACCGGCTCGGAGAGCGGCTGGCGGGCAGCCAACACGGCGTCCTTCCAGGAGACCGCGGATCAGCTGGGCCTCAAACTCAAGTTCTACGATGCCCAGAACAAGCTCGAGAACCAGGTCTCGGCGTTCCACCAGTTCAACCAGGACCCTGAAGTCGACGTCATCATCCTGGCCGCGCTCGACGTGACCGGCTATGACGAGGTCTTGCAGGAAGCCAAGGACAACGGCAAGATCGTCGTCCTCGAGGACCGCCGCATCGACGCGGATTCCTCGCTTTACGCCACCTACATCGGCTCCGACTTCAACCTCGAGGGCCAGAAGGTGGCCGCGGCCATGTGCGATCTGCTCGCGGACAGCGAAACCAAGAACGTCGTGGAGATCACCGGGGCCGTTGGCGCTTCGGCCGCCATCGACCGCGGCGCGGGTTTCCGCGAAGGCATCGATGCATGTGGCATCAACATCCTCGACAGCCAGACCGGCAACTGGGGTGTGGCCGAGTCGAAGGCCGTGATGGAGGCCTTCCTCAAGAACTACGAGGGCCAGATCGACGGCGTCTTCGGACATAACGACGAGGAGGCCATCGGCGCCGTCCAGGCGATCGAGGAGGCAGGCCTGGTCCCGGGCGAGGACATCAAGGTCATCGGTGTGGACGCGACTGCCCACGGCTTCGAGTACCTCATCCCGGGCAAGATCAATGCCCTCATCGAGTGCAACCCGCTGCTCGCACCGCAGGTCTATGAGGCGGCGCTGGCGGCGATGAACGGTGAAGAGCTGCCCACGTGGGTGCCGTCCCAGGAAGGCGAGTTCTTCGCCGCCCAGGGCTCTGATGAGCTGACCGGCATCCTGGCGACCCGCAAGTACTAGCCAGCTAGTCGTCCCGGGCACGGGAGGCAGCCTCACGCTGTTCCCGTGCCCCGGGCCTCACACGATCCTCCAGAGGGAAGTCGACCGTGTCCGACCAAGCGCCGCTGCTCTCCATTCGCGGCATCGCCAAGGCCTTCCCGGGTGTCCAGGCCCTGACTGATGTCGACTTCGATCTCAAGGAGGGCGAGATCCACGCGGTCGTCGGTGAGAACGGCGCCGGCAAGTCGACCCTCATCAAGATCCTCACTGGCGTGGAGCGCCCTGACGCCGGCGAGATGGCCTTCGCGGGCAAGCACTACGAGGTTCATTCACCACAGCACGCCCAGCAGCTGGGTATCAGCACCGTCTACCAGGAGGTCAACCTCTGCCCCAACTTGACGGTCGCGGAGAACGTGCTCATCGGCCGGGCACCGATGAGGTGGGGAGTCAGCATCGACTGGAAGGCGATGAACAGGCGTGCGCGGGAGATCCTGGCTGGCCTCGACATCGACATCGACGTGACGCGACCATTGGGTTCCTACTCGGTCGCGATCCAGCAGATGGCGGCCATCGCCCGGGCGCTCGACATCTCGACGGCCAAGGTCCTCATCCTCGACGAGCCGACCTCCAGCCTGACTCAGCGAGAGACGACGCAGCTCTTCGAGGTCATGGACAAGCTGAAGAGCGATGGCATCGCCATCGTCTTCATCACACACTTCCTCGACCAGGTCTACGAGGTGAGCGACCGAGTGACCATCCTCCGGAACGGCGAGGTGGTCGGCACGTACGATCCGTCATCCCTGCCGCGGCTCGAGCTGGTCTCGCTCATGCTCGGCCGGTCGCTGACCGCCCTTGATGACATGGCCGCGCACAAGATGGAAACGCGTGAGCACATCAAGGCCGACGCCTTCGTGCGCGCGAAGGGGCTCGGCCTTACGGGTGCCATCGAGCCGTTCGACCTGGAGCTGCACAAGGGCGAGGTCGTGGGTCTGGCCGGCCTGCTCGGATCGGGCAGGACCGAGCTGGCGCGACTCATCTTCGGCCTCGACCGGCCGGATGCCGGCTCCCTCGATATCGGCGGCACCGAGGTGCACGACTACTCGCCCGCCGCATCGATCCAGCGCGGCGTCGGGCTGGCGCCCGAGGACCGGGCGGCAGAGGGCATCATCGCGGACCTCAGCGTGCGCGAGAACATCATCCTCGCCGTGCAGGCCAACCGCGGCTGGCTGCGCCACCTGGGCGCCAGGGAAGCGGGGGAGATCGCCGACCGCTACATCGAGCTGCTGCACATCGCGACGCCATCGGCGGATCAGGCGGTCAAGAACCTCTCCGGCGGCAATCAGCAGAAGGTCATCCTCGCCCGCTGGCTGGCCACCGATCCGCAGCTGCTCATCCTCGACGAGCCCACGCGCGGCATCGACGTGGGCACCAAGGCGGACATCCAGAAGCTGGTGCTCGACTTCGCCGCGGAAGGCAAGTCGTGCGTCTTCATCTCGTCCGAGCTCGACGAGGTGCTGCGCACGAGCCACCGCATCGTGGTGCTCCGAGACCGGGGCAAGGCCACCGAGATCACGGGCGAGACGGACGAGCAGGAACTCATGATGGCCATCGCCGGTGTGGGCTCGTGAGCGCCATCGGTCGTTCGCTCAAGGCCGCCGGCGCGGATAGCCGGCTGCTCCTGCCCCTGGCCGTCCTGGGCCTGATCTTCCTCTTCGACCTCGTCTTCATCCCTGGCTTCTTCGACATGGAGATCAGGCAGGGCCACCTCTATGGCAGCCTCATCGACATCCTGCGCAACAGCGCGCCCATCATCCTGCTGGCGATCGGCATGACCGTCGTGATCGCCACCGGCGGGGTGGATCTATCGGTCGGTGCGGTCATGGCCATCTCGGCCTCGGTGGCGGCCATCCTCATCGACCCCAGGAAGGTCGGGCTCACGCTCTCGGGTGACATCACGACGATGGTGGGCGACCCCACGTACAGCTTCATGCCGCTGCCCGTCGTGATCGCCGTGGCGATGCTGGCGGCATTGGTGTGTGGGATCTGGAACGGCACCCTCGTGGCCTACGTGCGCATCCAGCCGATGGTGGCGACGCTCATCCTGATGATCGCCGGCCGGGGGCTTGCGCAGCTGATCACCAGCTCCGTCAAGATCAACATCTTCAACGACGCCTTCTCGTTCCTTGGGAACGGCTTCATCCTGCTCCTGCCGCTGTCGCTATTCGTGATCCTTGCGGTCTTCCTGGGATCGTGGCTGCTCTTGCGCAGGACGGCCCTCGGCCTGTTCGTGGAGTCGGTCGGCATCAGCTCGCGCGCGAGCCTCTTTACCGGTATCAACGAGAAGCGCATCAAGCTGTTCGCCTACGTGTTCTGCGCGCTCTGCGCCGGGATCGCTGGCCTCATCGCCGTGTCGAGTATCAAGACGTCCGACGCCAACGTGATCGGCCTCTACACCGAGCTCGATGCCATCCTCGCCGTGGTCATCGGCGGCACGGTCCTGGGCGCGGGTGGCCGGTTCTCGCTGCTTGGAAGCGTGCTGGGTGCGCTCGTGATCCAGGCCACGATGACTTCCATGTACCACGTCGGTGTGCCCGCCAGTGCGATCACCGTGGTCAAGGCCATCGTCGTCATCGTCGTCATCGTCCTGTACTCGGAGCAGGCGCAGGACATCATCCGGCGGGGCTTCAGCCGAACGCGTACCCGTAGCAAGGCCGTGTCGGCGTGACGCAGGCGCTGGGCCTCCGGATCTCGAACGGCAGGCGTTTCCTGCCCCTGGCCGCGACCATCGTCATGTTCGGCCTTGTCTATGCCTTCGGTGTCGTGTCCTTCCCGGCCATGCAGGACAGCCAGCCACTATTCAACCTGCTCAACACCGCGCCCTTCCTGTTGATCGCCGTGGTGGGCCAGTCGCTCGTCATCATCTCGGGCGGCATCGACCTCTCGGTCGGCGGCGTCATCGCCCTGACCACCGTGGCCGCGGCCGCCCTTCTCCGCGATGGCTGGGATCCAGCCATCGTCATCGTGCTCATGCTCCTCATGGGCATCACCATCGGCGGGGTGATGGGCTTCTTCATCACGTATCTGAAGGTGCAGCCCTTCATCGCGACGCTGGCCGGCATGTGGTTCGCGCGCGGGGTGTGCTACCTCATCAGCGATGCCGAGATCCGCATCTATGACCCGACCTGGAAGACGCTGTCGGGCGTCAAGGTCCTGATCCCAGGGCTGGCCGACCCGGTCGCCAAGACCGGCAGCTACATCACCGTCCTCGTGGTCATCGCGTTGGTGGTGCTGGTGGTCGGCCTCTTCCTGGCACATCTCACTCGCTTCGGTCGCACGCTGTACGCGATGGGCGGGAACAGCGGTCGCAACGAGCAGTCCGCGCGCCTGATGGGCCTCCCCGTCGACCGCACCAAGATGTCGGTCTACATGTTCAACGGGTTCTGCTCCGCCCTGGCCGGACTCGTCTACAGCGTCTACGTCGGTTCCGGTCACGGCTCGCATGCGATGGGCATGGAGCTGGTGGTCATCGCGGCCGTGGTCGTCGGTGGGGTGGCGCTGACCGGTGGCGAAGGCTATGTGCTGGGCGCCTTCTTCGGCGTTCTCATCCTCTCGCTCATCCAGGCTCTGATCCTCTACAACGGACAGTTGAGCTCGTGGTGGACGAGCATCTTCATCGGCCTACTGATGCTGCTCTTCATCGGCGTCCAGAGCGTGCTTGCCACGCTCAACGCGCGCGGACTCGCTAGAGCCGCTGGCGGTGCGCGCCGGGCACCGTGGCGGGACCGCCGGTATCTCGCGGGAGTGGGCGTGATGATCGCGGCCGTCGTCGGCATCTATCTCGTGGGTCCGCTCACCACTTCGCCCGAGAGCTCGGTGGACTCGAACGGGGCGGCGACTTCGGGGGCCTGCCAGCCGGTCGAGTCCCGCGCGCAGGAGGCCGCGGACATGCAGACCGACGGCGCGGCCATCGTCTTCCAGAGGTTCGGCGGACCCAGCTGTGTGGATCAGCTCTTCGCTGCCTATCCCGACGGCCGCATCGTCGGCGACGACGGCGCGCAGCAGCTCGAGACCCAGGTGGAAGCGCAGGTCGTGTCCGATCTGGTGGCCAACATCGACGGACTGGGGTGGTTCACCGACGAGATGTACACGACCTGGCATCAGCCCTGCGGTGAGTGCTTCACCTACTCGGTCACCGTCACCTCGGGAGACCAGACCAAGACCGTCGGCGCGGTCGATGGCGGGACGGACGCGCCAGCCAAGTACTGGCTGGTCACGAGCCGGATCTCGGCCAAACTGCCCCAAGCGAACGGAGCTCCATGATGCGCTTCACGACCCGTGGGATGATCGGCCTGGGCGTCCTGGTGCTCTGCGCCTCCCTCGCCGGCTGCGACTACATCGTCGTCCCTGAATTGAGGTCGACACCACCACCAGCGGAGGCCGAGGGGGTGTGGACCGCCGTGGCCACCCAGGTCGAGGAGACAGCGGGAGGACTGCGCGTGGATCTGGCCGTGCGCAACGACACCGGCGACTGGAGCGCGATGGAGATGCCTGAAGGCCGCTCCGCCATGTTGGTCGATGCCAGCGGCAGCAGCACGCAATGCGATACGGCTGTGGTCGGGACCGGCGGGACGAGCATCCCACCCGGCTTCATCATGCGGGGCTACACCGGCGGGACGAGGTTCGATCCACAGGTCGAGCTGCTCCGCGTCGAATGCGCCGAGTCGGCCCAGGGCGCTGGCTCGAAGCTCAGGGTCCCCTACACCTTCACCACCGGCGAGTTCAACTTCTACCGGCCCGACCCGGCCCAGAGCGGCACCCTCGTGGTCGATCTCGACGCGCCCATCGCGGACCTCGCTTATCCCATCGGCACCGAGACGGACCTCCCCATCGTGCCGGTGGGCGAGCCCATCGAGGCCATCAACAACATCGTGCTCACGCTCGTCGGCGTGGAGCGATCGGCTGATGAGATCCAGCTGAACTGGCGCACCGAGAACCCCAGCAAATACCAGGCCTATGTCCATATCGGCAACCCTCCGGTCATCGGCTCCGACGGCATCCTCTATGGCCTCTACAGAGCTCCGCACCTGGTCGACACTCCCATCACCCTGGCCAACGACTCGGCCGAATGGACGACCAGTGTCCAGGTGCCAGCCGAGGTCACTGGTTTGTACGCACTGCCGGGCGTGGAGTCCAAGCAGCAAAAGAACTACGTCAGCCACGTCATCGACATCACCGAGTATTGACGAAGGGGAACGCAGTCATGTCCACATCCGATCCTGACCGCGGCGGCGAGAACCGGGCCGGCCGAGCCGGGTCCAGGCGACGCCTTGGTGCGGTGATCGCGGCCATCCTCGTCCTCTCGAGCTGGAGCTCGGCGGTCGCACAGTCCGAGAGCCCCGCTGTGGTCGATGGGGCGGCATCGGCGGCGCCTTCCAGCAGCCCCGAAGCAGACGGCGCCCTGTCCGAGCGGCCGGAGTGGTTCGACCTGGAGATGACCGACGCCCTGACCGGAGAGCTCTTCAGCATCAACGACTACGCCGGCAAGGTCGTGCTCCTGGAGGCCATGGCCATCTGGTGTCCCACGTGCCGAAGACAGGGTGACGAGGTCAAACGGCTCCACGAACTCCTCGGGAACCCGGAGGACCTGGTATCCATCAGCCTCGACGTCGATATGGGCGAGGACGCTGGCATGCTGAAGGACTATGCCCAGCAGCTGGGCTACGAATGGCACCTCGCTGTCGCACCACTCTTGGTCGCGCGAGCGCTCGGCAACATGTACAGCGCTCAGTACCTGAACCCGCCGGTCTCGCCGATGCTGGTCATCGACAGGGACGGCAACGTCCTAGGCCTGCCCTTCGGCAGTGTCAAGAGCGCCGAGGGCCTCGAAGGGGTAGTAGCGCCGCTGCTCGGCTCCTAGCGACGTCTGGACGCTGGCGCAGCCTTACTGGCGTGCCAGCGCGATGCGGATCTCCTGTCCGAGGCCCGTGTCATCGAGGACGATGACTAGGACGTTGGGCGCACCCTCCCCGGTCCGGTGCGGTGCCGCCAGGCCTGCTCCGAGGTGTCGAACGTGCGACCGACGATCCGGGGAACGCACTTCCGGGCTGGTACTCCTTGAGGCTCACGGGCTTCTCCTCCGGCTGACCGAGTTCGCATATCGCCACTGCGTGACAGTGTGGCGGTCCCTGACGGTGTGGCGGTCCGTCTCGCGGCACGCTAGCCTCCCGGTGTGGGAGTCCTGCGTTTCTTGCGCGCACACATCGACACGCTCGTGGCCGTCGCACTGTCGGCCGCGTTCCTCGCCGAGGTGTTCCAGGCTACCGAAAGTCTGGCAGGCCCGCCACTCCTGGCCGGGGTGAAGCCGGACCACACGGTCGTCGTCGCCACCTGGCTGGCCTTCCTGTTGTCGCTGGCGATGCGCACCCGCTTCCCGCTCGTGCCGTTGGGGCTCGGCATGGCCGGGCTGGTCCTGGCGGGACATGCTGGCGCGGAGCCCTTCTCTAGCCTCATGCTCGGACTCGTGCTGGCCGCGTATTCGGTCGGTGCCTGGGGTGCTGGCCGGGTCGGGCAGATCGGCGCCCTCGGCGTCGGTGTGACGGCGAGTCTCGTGGTCGTGCGCTCGTTCGAGGGGACGCTCGATCCGGATGTGCACGCCGCCCCCGCACTTTCCCTGGTGGGGGCCTGGTTGCTGGGCCTTGCCGTTCGCAGCATCCGTGCCGGACGCGGTGATGAACGCGTACCCGGCGATCCGGATTGGGAAGCCGGTCTCGAGCTGCCCGACTCCGCCGGCCGCGACGAGCTCGTTCGCGAGCTGCGCGATGTCATCGAACGCGCCATGAGCGCGGTCGTCCTCCACTCGCGCGAGGCGCGTCGGACGCTCGACGACGATCCGCGGTCCGCCCATCGGGCCCTGGCGGTGGTCGAGGCTGCGGGCACGGAAGCGCTGGAGGAGGCACAACGAATCACCGGTCTGCTGCTCTCGCCCGATGGCACGCCGCTGCCCGAGCCACGACCGGGGCTGGCCGATGTCGACTTTCTGGCAGAGCAGGTCACCGCAGCTGGCGTGCCCGTGGCCATCCGCGTCGAGGGTCGGCCCTTGCCGCTCACCCCCGATCTGGACGCGGTCGCCTATCGGGTCGTGCACGAAGCGCTGATGGCGACGATGAATGGCACCACCGAGGCGCAGTCGAACGTGATCATCCGCTATGAACCCGACGAGTTGCAGGTCGAAGTCGTCGACGATGGCGTCAGCGCTGACGACGACGTGGCCGCCGAGACCGCTGGGCTGGTGGCGGCCAGGGACGAGGTGGTGCGGCTCGGTGGCACGCTCGATGCCGGCCCCGGCGAGGAGCGCGGATACTGGGTGCTGGCGCGCCTGCCCTACGAGCCAGACTGGGGCTGACGAGCCCGGCTGAGCGTCGCAGCGGACTGGAGCCGGAATCGGGAAAGCCGCCCGGTGTGTCCGGGCGGCTCCTCCTTGTCGGCTGGACGCCAGCCCCTAGGCGGCCGGAGAAGCGACGGCACCCTCGACGTCGGCGGCGATGGTCGCCTCGACCTCAGCGGCCATGGACTCGACGGACTCGACCTCAGCCGCGGTGGTCTCGACAGCCTCAGCGGCCATGGACTCGACGGCCTGGGCGGGGGTGGTAGGCGCGGGCGTGGCGCTATCGTTGTTGCAGCCGATGACGGCCAGGCTCATCACCAAAGCGCCAGCGACGATGATCTTCTTCACGGACATAGTTCCTCACGTACATGCTTTGTTCCAGAACGACTCGTATCGTAGCCACTTCGTGGCCATACGTCACGCTGGGATTGTCGGGGCAGCGTACCATCGCTCCGCGCGGGAGGGTGGAAGGCCGCTCCGAGACCCGAACCTGAACCAGGAAGGAGCCCGTCGAGCATGCCCATCGAGTGGCGCAAGGATGGACGCCAACTGCATCTGTACAACGACCGCATCAGCTATGTCATGCGGGTGCTTGAGTCAGGTACGCTGGCGCATCTCTTCTTCGGCCCGCGACTGGCCATCGACCGCCCCTACGCGCACTTGTCGCGCCGGTCGTTCATCACGCGCTTCAACCAGGTCCTTGACCCGACGCCGCGTGAGCTGCCCACGGCCGGTAGCGGTGACTTCCGTATCCCGGCTCTCACCGTGCGGCATGCCGATGGTAGTACCGTGCTCGACCTGGTGTACCGCGAGCACCGGCTGATGCCCGGGAAGCTCCCGCTCGATGGACTGCCCAGCACCTACACCGATGCCGACGCGGAAGCGGACACGGTCGAGATCCTCCTGGTCGATGGCAACTCCAACCTGCAGGTCCGACTCCTCACCACCATCTACGCCGACCGACCGGTGATCACCCGAAGCATGCGCGTGGTCAACTGTGGCGCAGCTGACGTCAAGCTGACGACGGCCATGAGCGCCAGCCTGGACCTGCCCGATGCCGACTGGCACCTGCTGCAACTCACTGGTGCCTGGGGCCGCGAGACGCACATCACTGATGCTCCGCTTGTGCCCGGTAGCCGCGCCGTCCGTAGCCAGCGCGGTTCCAGCGGCCACCAGCAGAACCCCTTCATGTTGCTGCACCGGCCAGCCACCACGGAGGCGGCCGGTGAGGCCATCGGCCTGTCACTGGTGTACTCGGGCAACTTCCTCGCGCAGGTCGAGGTCGATCCCTACGACACTGTGCGTGCGCGCATCGGCTTCGACCCTGACACGGTTCGCTGGCGGATCTCGCCAGGCATGGACCTTCAGATCCCCGAGGCGGTCCTGGTCTGGTCCGATGAAGGCATCGGCGGCGTATCGGACGCTTATCACCGGCTGTACCGCGAACGACTGGTGAGCGGCAGCTGGCGTGACCGGCCTCGGCCGGTCGTGCTCAACAGCTGGGAAGGGGTCTATTACGACTTCGATGAGGATGCCCTCGTGGAGATGGCCGTCGCGGCGCGCGACCTTGGAGCCGAGCTCTTCG
This sequence comes from uncultured Chloroflexia bacterium, assembly GCA_963838115.1. Taxonomy (GTDB): domain Bacteria; phylum Chloroflexota; class Limnocylindria; order Limnocylindrales; family CSP1-4; genus JAFMJV01. The sequence goes on along the minus strand of CAWIPU010000002.1, from coordinate 62,925 downwards.
TGCTTGACGACGGCTGGTTCGGTCAGCGTGACGACGACACCTCCTCGCTCGGTGACTGGACCGTAGACCTGCGCAAGCTGCCGACGGGCCTGCCGGACCTGGTCAGCCGCATCACCGAGCTGGGGCTCCTGTTCGGGATCTGGATCGAGCCGGAGATGGTCAATCCCCGCAGCCGTCTCTTCGAGGAGCATCCCCAATGGGCCGTCGGCTTTCCGGGGCGCCCGCGCTCGGAGATCCGCAACCAGTACGTACTCGACATGTCCAACCGCGCGGTCGTCGACTACCTCGAGCGCGTCATCAGCGCCGTGCTCGACAGTGCACCCATCGCCTACGTCAAGTGGGACATGAACCGCGTCATCACCGAACCGTATGGTGCGTCACTGCCCCCGGAACGGCAGGACGAGTTCTTCCACCGCTACATGCTCGGCGTCTACGACCTCTATGCCCGACTTACGGAGCGCTTCCCCGACATCCTGTTCGAGTCCTGCGCCGGCGGCGGCGGCCGCAACGATCCGGGTATGCTCGCCTTCGCGCCGCAGGTGTGGACCAGCGATGACACCGATGCGGTCGAGCGCCAGCGCATCCAGTACGGCAGCTCGCTGGTCTATCCGTTGGTGGCGCTCGGAGCGCATGTTTCGGCGGTGCCCAACCACCAGGTCGGTCGCCTGACTCCGCTCCATACGCGGGCTGCCGTGGCGTTCTTCGGCAACCTCGGCTACGAGCTGGACCCGCGGGAGCTCGATGAGGTGGAGCACGAGGCCGTGATGGGACAGATCGCCTGGTACAAGCAGCATCGCGATCTGCTCCATGCAGGCCGCTTCCACCGTCTCCGCAGCCCCTTCGAACAGCGACCGCAACGAGACGGCCTGGATGGTCGTGGCTGACGATACCAGCCGGGCGCTGGCGGGTTGGTACCGCACGCTCGCTCGGCCGCTGCCGGGGCCGTCGCTACTGCCTCTGCGCGGCCTTGACCCGGCGCGGCGCTATGCGGTCAGCGTCTGGCCCGATGGTGACGATTGGCTCAGTCGCGCCAACACCATGGAGCGCGGTGGCGACGAGCTCATGGCGACTGGCCTGTTCCTCGACGACCACGCTTGGGAATCGCAGGGACGAGGTGATTTCGATGCTCGAGTCTTCGAGCTCGTGCGGGTGACCGAGTGAGGCAGGTGGGCCGATGAGCAGCAACGATCTCGCCATCGGGCAGCCCTTCCCCATGGGCGTCAACTACTGGCCACGCCGCAAGGCGATGTACTGGTGGAAGGACTTCGAGCGTGACGAGGTGGCGGCCGAATTCGATGTCGTCGCCGACCTGGGCATGACACTCGTGCGCATCTTCTTGTTGTGGGAGGACTTCCAGCCCGCGCCGACCGTCATCTCTGGACAGGCGCTGGCCGACCTGGAGACCGTGGCCGACGTCGCGGCGGAACGTGGTCTCCGCCTTGATGTGACCTTCTTCACCGGCCACATGAGTGGTCCCAACTGGGCGCCAGCGTGGCTGCTGGGCGGCAGCGAGCCAGTGCCGGAGGCCCGCCAGGTCATCAGTGGAGCGAACCGTGATGCTGGGCCGTATCGCAATCCATATCTGGACCCCATCGCGCTGGACGCCGCGGAGCTGCTGCTGCGCCGGGTCGTGGGCCGCCTGCACGATCACCCGGGCGTATGGGCCTGGAATCTGGGCAATGAACCTGACAACTTTGCCATCCCACCCGACGAAGTCGTCGGGCCCGCCTGGGCAGAGCGGATGTTCGGGGTCATCAGAGAACTCGACCCGGGACGCCATCGCACCGTGGGGCTGCACTCGCCCTCGTTGATGTCGAGTGCAAACCGAATGCGCGCCGACCGCATGTTCGTCGAGGCTGACTTCGCGGTCATGCACACCTATCCGATCTATGCCAACTTCGGCGCCGGGGCACTGGACCCCGACACCGTCCCCTTCGCCACCGCACTGACGGCGGCACTCTCGGGCAAGCCCACGATGATGGAGGAGTTCGGTGCCTGCACCGCGCCGCCCGGCTCCGACACGACCACCTGGGAGTGGCGCGAGCCAGGTGGCGTGTCGCGCCAGATCATGCTGTCTGAGACGGTGCTGGCCGACCATCTCGAGGCGGTGCTGCCGCGGCTCGTGGAGGTCGGTTCTCGCGGAGCCATGGTGTGGTGCTTTGCCGACTATCACGAGCGCCTCTGGGACCGGCCGCCCTGCGACGCCAAGCTGCACGAGCGGCACTTCGGCTTGGTGCGCCCTGATGGCTCGCAGAAGCCACACGCGAAGGTGATCGCCGACTTCATCGCGAGCCGGCCGCTGATCTCGGCGCCATCGGCTCGCGCGCGCATGCACGTGGATGGCGACGCCTTCTATGCCGACCCGTCCGCCGCACTGCCGGGGCTGTATGAGGCGTTCAAGGGGGGCTGATCGCCTGAGCGCGTCGTGTGGGTCAGCGCGAGGTGTCGGCGAGGTCGCGCACCTGCTGCGGCATCTCGATGTCCGGCGCAAGTCTCGGGTCCATCTCGGGCCGTCCGATGTTGGTGCTGACCGGCAGCACGCCAGCCCAGATGGGCAAGGCGTAGTCGTCCTCGTCATCGCTCGGAGGGCCGTTGCGCACCTTGGCTGACGCCTGCGCCAGCGAGATGCGCAGCACGGCTGTCTGCTTCACTTCGGCGCTGGTCGTGGCACGGAGTTGCGCTCCGCGTCCTGGAGTCAGGTGCTCAACGAAGACCTCAAGCGCGCGTGCACGCTCACGTTCGTCGCTGATGGGCTCAGCCTCACCGTGGATCACCACGGAGCGGTAGTTCAGCGAGTGGTGGAAGGCCGATCGCGCCAGCACCAGCCCGTCGAGGAGCGTCATGGCCACGCAGACCGGCTGTCTCTGGCTGCGCCGAATGGTCCCGGCGGCAGGTGAGCCGTGCAGCAGCAGCCAATCGCCATCACGCGCCGCCAGCATGGGGATGACGACGGGCTTGCCGTCGCGGACGGTCGCGACGTGCGCGATGAGCGCGGCATCCACGATGCGCTCGATGGTATCGCGGTCGTAGCTGCCTCGGTGCGCGGCGCGGCGCACGCGGATCTCATCGTCGGGGGGACGTTCTTCTCTCTTGGGGGGTTCTGCTCTGTTGGGACGGTCGTCGGTCGGCATGAGGCGGCACAGCCTACGTGCTCGACGGCCTACGTGCCCGACGGCCCGTTTGGTTGACGGCGGGCCTGTCCCGACGTGCGAACATCGCGGCCATGACCACCATCTCTGCGAACGGCATCGACATCAGCTACACCATGGAGGGTCAGGGTCCACCACTGGTGCTGCTCCACGCTGCCACCTCGTCAGCGACCGAGGACTGGGCGGCGCAACGGCCGTCGTTGCGAAACCACTTCACGCTCTACCTGCCCGATGCGCGTGGCCACGCCGCCACTCGTTGGGACACCGACCACGGCTGGAGCCACGAGATGCTGTTGGCCGATGCGGTCGCCTTTGCCGACGCGCTGGGACTCGAGCGCTTCCACGTCGGCGGCCTCTCGATGGGCGCAGGTACGGCGCTCTCCTTGGCCATGGCGCAACCGGAGCGCGTCATCAGCGCCGTCGTGGCCGCGCTCGGCGTGGAGCGTGAACCGCGGGCCAGTGTGGCGCGCGGGCTGATGGATCCCGACAAGATCGAACGCGAGGATCCTGCATGGGCGCGCCGCCTCGCCCAGCGGCATGATCGGCAGCAGGGCGCGGGAGCCTGGAAGAAGCTGATGCTGGCCATCCGGGATGACATCGTGACCGGCCGTCTGCCCACCCCTGTGGAGTTGCGCCAGGCGCGCCTGCCCATCCTGCTCGCCTGCGGTGATCGCGACCCCTGGGTGCCGCTGGAGCAGGCGGTGCGGTTGCGACGGCAGCTGCCTGACGCGCGGCTCTTCGTGGCGCCCGGCGTCGGACATGTGGTGGTGGCCGAACGTCCGTCCGCTTTTAACACGGTGATGCTCCAGTTCCTACGCGCGACCACGCCGACTTGATCGACTCGCCAGAGCTGCCCGAGCCCCAGGCCAATGCGTCCCGAGCCCCAGGCCGGCCGGTCCTCAGTGGCGCTCGACGGGAGCCTCTCTATCCCCCAGTCAGGTCGGGGCATGTTCGAGTCAGCCCGATGGGCGGCGCAGCGGGAGGCCCTTTGCCGCAGGCAGGGAATACCTCGCTTGCCTGGAAGTGAGCGGCACTGCGTACGACGGCTGAAGCGCGGCGCGCAACGTGCCGCAGGCGGCAAGGCAGTAGCATCGAAACCATGAATCGCGATCTCCGGCGTCACATCCACGAAGCCTGGATCGTCGAGGCGGTGCGAACGCCCATCGGTCGCCGCGATGGCGCCCTACGGTCGGTGCGTCCCGACGACCTGGCAGCGCTCGTCGTCCGCGCCGCGGTCGAGCGCAGCGGCATCGACCCGTCCAGTATCGACGACGTCATCCTCGGCAACGCCAACGGCGCGGGTGAGGAGAACCGCGATGTGGCGCGCATGGCCGTGCTGTTGGCGGGACTCCCAGTCGAGGTCGCCGGTCAGACTGTCAACCGACTCTGTGGCTCGGGCCTGCAGGCGGTCAACAGTGCAGCACACGCCATCATGGCCGGCGACGGCGAGGTCATGATCGCCGGCGGAGTCGAGTCGATGAGCCGTGCTCCCATCGTTGAGCTCAAACCCGACCCCGGGTCCGAGGAGCCTCTCCAACGTGCCGACACGACCCTTGGCTGGCGCTTCGTCAACCCCAGGATGCAGGCCGAATACCCGGTCCTGCCGCTGGGTGAGACGGCGGAGGTCGTGGCCGATCAGTGGGGCATCACGCGCGCGGAACAGGACGCCTTTGCACTGGCTAGTCAGCGCCGCGCCGCCGCCGCCATCGACGCCGGTCGCTTCGATGCACAGATGGTGCCGGTGGGGGTGTCGGGACCTGATGGCACCCCCATCATCGTCGACCGCGACGAACACCCACGCCCCGGAACCAGCGCTGACGCGCTGGCCGGACTCAAGCCCGCCTTTCGCGAGGGCGGCACCGTCACCGCCGGGAACGCCTCCGGCATCAATGATGGGGCGGCCGCCCTCGTCGTCGTCGAGGCGGGACGCGCGCAGCGGCTCGGACTGCGACCTATGGCGCGCATCATCAGCACTGCCGTGGCGGGCGTGCATCCTTCGGTGATGGGCATGGGGCCGGTCCCGGCCACACGCAAAGCGCTCGAACGCGCCGGCCTGTCGGTCGCCGATCTCGACCTGGTCGAGCTGAACGAGGCCTTTGCAAGCCAGTCGATCGCCTGCATACGCGAGCTTTCGATCGATCCGCGACGGGTCAACGTCAACGGTGGAGCCATCGCGCTGGGGCATCCGCTGGGCATGAGTGGCGCGCGGCTGATGACGATGCTGGCCCACGAGATGCGCGCTCGGAGTGTGCGTTACGGCTTGGCGGCCATGTGCATCGGCGTGGGTCAGGGCATCGCCACGATCGTGGAGAACCCCGAAGCCTGAACGCTGGTGCGCCGCGCCGGACTCGCGCCACGCTGGTTCGACCGGAGAGCTACCGGTGCGCTTGTGGGGCCGGAAAGCTACCGGCGCTTGCCGTAGAAGTCGTAGACCACTGTCGTGGTGCCGTTGCGTGGACGTCCGCGCTGGCCGGAACGACCACCACGGCAGTCAGCAAGAGGGCGAGCATGCCGCTGCGAGCAGGTCCAGAATCCATGCTGGAAGCCTGGCTGGTCGGGGTGTCCGCACCCACGACCCGGGGGGTACGGCTCGAAACCGACACAGACCACCCTGCGCCACACCAGTGTCCGCTCTTGCCCAATCCATACCTTAGGGGTACGATTTAGGACCGCGGAGTTGTCCGCACCGCTAGTCTGATCCCGGAGGTCCTCACTCGATGCTTGAGACGCAGCCCCAGACCACCCCGAACGCCGCACCCGAGGCTACGCCGCTCGTCACCCTGTCCGACGCTGCGGTGGCCAAGCTTACCGAGCTCACACGCGAGGAAGCCGATCCGAACGTGGGACTCCGCGTCTACGTCTACAGCGGCGGCTGCAGTGGCTATCGCTACGGCATGATGCTTGAGGACCAGCCCGCTGAGGAAGACATCCGCGTCGAGTCCAAGGGCATCCGCGTGTACGTCGATCCACAGTCCACTCAGCTGCTCACCGGCTCGGAGATCGACTACGTGGACACGCTGATGGGTGCCGGCTTCACCGTCAACAATCCCAACGCGGTGTCGGGCTGCGGCTGCGGCAGCAGCTTCCGCACCGAGGAGTCAGCCGGCGCACCAGGCGCCTGCGGACACTAGCCTTACCTCGGCGATCCACTCGCCGACGTCAGTCCCCACATCGACAGGCGGGCCCGTGCCAGGCCCGCCATTCTCATTCTGTGTGACGATTCGGCCGTGACCGAGATCCCGATCTTTCCGCTTCGTTCCGTGCTCTGCCCCGGCTTGGCCCTGCCGCTACACATCTTCGAGCAACGCTACCGCCTTATGATCGAGCGCTGCATCGATCGTGGCGAGCCCTTTGGTGTTGTGCTCCTGCGCGAGGGCGCGGAGGTGGGACCTCTGCGGGGGCAGATCGCGGCGGTCGGCACCACGGCGGTCATCCGGCGCGCTGGGGCGTACCCGGACGGACGCCTTGACATCCTCACGGTCGGACAGCAGCGCTTCCGGCTCGACGAGCTCGACGCCGTATCCGAGCCATACCTGCTGGGGCAGGTGAGCCTGCTGGATGAACCCACGGGCCCAGAACGCGAACTCCGTGACCGCGCCGGACGCGTCGGCCGGAGTTTCCTTGAGTATCTCGAGCTGCTGCAGCCGGCCGGAGTCATCGATGGCCCGGAGATCGAGATCGAGATCGAGATCGAGATCGGCGTCGAGGAAGAGGACGAGAACGAGGACCAGGAGATGGGTGGTTCCGACGCCCCGCGCGGCGCGGGGCGGGCGACTGCTGGCGACCGGGCCGGATCCGACGTGGCCGACCTCTCACCCGATCAGCAACGCGAGCTCTTGATGTCGGCCGCGCGCAAGCTCGTCGCCACCGACGATCCGACGGCGCTCTCGTACGTTCTGACCGCGCTCATCCAGGTCGATCTCGCGGCCCGACAGGAGCTGCTGGAAGCACCTGACACGACACAGCGGCTGGCCCGGCTGGAAGCGCTGCTAGTGCGCGAGAACTGGTTCCTGAAGCAGGGCCTGCGACCCGTCATCATCGGGCCCCAGAGCGTTCCTGGCCGGCGCAGCTGACGCCCGGCGCTAGCCCTGAGGCCAGGCGCTGGGTGGCTGCCCACCTTGCGGCGGCCATTGCCCCTGGGGCGGCGAATAGGCCGGCGGCGGGGCATACGGGGGTGGCGCATAGGCTGGAGGTGGCACCTGCATCGGCTGGCCATATGGCGTGCCGTAGTAGCCGGGGGGCACGGGCGGTGAGCCGCCGCCACGGAGGACTCGCCAGCCGGCGAGAGTGACAGCGCCGGTGCCGAAGATACCGGCCAGCAGCGGAACCACTGCGGTCCACGAAAGGAGTAGCAGGATGAGCATGCCCAGGAAGGCTGCGCCGTACGGGCGAGCCGCCATGCGCGCGCGAGGCAGGAGGCGCTCGCCGATCCAGACACCGACCACGATCTGGCCGAGGAATACGATCAAGCCCCACAACAGCATCAAACCGAAGGCCAGCGGGATGCCCACGATGGTCACGAGGAGCAACCCGAAGACGATGCTGGGGACGACCAGCATGAGGATGCCCACGACGATGGTCTTGAGCACGTCGTTGCTGATGGTCGCCGCGGCGCGTCGCACCTGCAGGGTGCCGAAGGCGATGACCAGCAGCGTCACCGCCAGCCAGGCGATGAAGCCGCCGATGATGAGGAAGATGATGCCGATGATCAGGACCGCCACCAGTGCGCCTAGGGCAGGAGCCAGTTCCTGCTGCGCGTCCACCTGCTTGCCGATGGAGGCGGTGGCGTCGATGGTGGGTTCGGTGCCGGTGTAGGTCAGCGTGTCGATAGTGGCCCCGGCCCCGACCTCGAGCGTGCCGCCGACGATGAAGAGGTCGGCGACGCTGGCGCTCGACCCGCTCAGGACGACATCGGAATCGACCGCGAAGACGCCGTCGACGGCGCCCTCGATGAGGGCTGCGCCGCCGATGACCACCACGCCAGCAGCGGTGTCCGCGGGCCCGACAGCGATATCGCGACCGGCGCCGATCAGGACGTTGTCGTCATTCGCTGAGAGCAGCCAGCCGGGCTCTTCCGCCGGGGCCGCCGACTCTTCCGACTGGGCCATCGCCGGCAGGGCACCGACGATGATCAGGGTCATCGCGAACAGCAATGCTCGCCACACGTTTCGTTGCATCTTCTCCTCCATTGCGGGCCCAGCCTACCTGTCCGGTCCCTGTCGCGCCACAGTATGCGCTGCATGGGCCGTGCGACACCGCGCAGTCGTGACCGCTCACCTGCCTCACGGGGGGCCTATCGGCCCTGCCGCTGGCCGCCCATCACGGCGCACACTTGTGCTGACCCGCGGCCGCCCCCTTGGTCGCGGGACCTACCACTGGACCCGAGTCCACCTTCAAAGAGCCCGGGTGATCCAAGCACACACACCAAGGAGGCCTGACACATGGCCCAGAAATGGGAGTGTCTCGACGGGAACGAGGCCGCCGCCCGTATCGCGTACCAACTGAGCGAGGTCATCTCGATCTATCCCATCACGCCGGCCTCGCCGATGGCGGAACACACCGACGACTGGTCCGCCCAGGGCAAGCCGAACATGTGGGGCGTCGTGCCCGATGTGGTCGAGATGCAGTCGGAGGCCGGTGCCGCCGGCGCGCTCCATGGTGCCCTGCAGAAGGGTGCCATGGGTGCCACCTTCACGGCATCACAGGGTTTGCTCCTGATGATCCCCAACATGTTCAAGATCGCCGGCGAGCTGACCCCCTCGGTCATCCACGTCTCCGCTCGCAGCGTAGCGACCCACGCCCTCTCGATCTTCGGCGACCACAGTGACGTCATGGCCGCTCGCTCCTGCGGTTGGGCCATGCTCGCCGCCGCCTCGGTGCAGGAGGTCCAGGATCTGGCACTCGTGGCCCATGCGGCCACGCTCCGCTCGCGTATCCCGTTCCTGCACTTCTTCGATGGCTTTCGCACCTCGCATGAGGTCGACAAGATCGCCATGCTCGACGGCAGCGACCTGCGGGCCCTGGTGCACGAGGAGGATGTGCTGGCCTTCCGCGCTCGTGGCATGTCGCCGGAGACCCCAGTCGTGCGCGGCACGGCCCAGAACCCCGACGTCTTCTTCCAGGCCCGTGAAGCCGCCAACCCCTACATGGATGCCGTCAAGGGCATCGTGGCTGAGGTGATGGCCGAGCTCAGCGAGCGTATCGGTCGTCGGTACGAGCTGGTCACCTACACCGGGGCGCCCGATGCGGAGCGCGTCATCCTGGTGATGGGTTCCGGCACCGGCGCCGTGCGTGAGACCGTGGACGTCATGACTGCCGCCGGCGAAAAGGTCGGCATGGTGCAGGTGCGTCTCTTCCAGCCGTTCCCATCAGACGAGCTCTTCGCGGCCCTGCCCAAGACCGTCAAGTCCATGGCCGTCCTTGACCGAACCAAGGAACCGGGCGCCGTCGGCGAGCCGTTCTATCTTGAGACGGTCGCCGCCCTTACGGAGGCCATGGACAGCGCTGACGCGCCATTCGGGGCCGCGCCGCGTGTCATCGGCGGTCGCTACGGCCTTTCGTCCAAGGAGTTCACCCCGCAGATGGTCAAGCCCATCTTCGACGAGCTGGCCAAGGACGCGCCCAAGCGGCACTTCACCGTCGGCATCTACGACGATGTCACCAACCTCTCGCTGCCCATCGACCATGAGTTCGCGCCGCCGCGGCCAGAGGGCCAGGTGCAGGCCATGTTCTTCGGCCTCGGCTCGGACGGCACCGTGGGCGCCAACAAGGCCTCGGTCAAGATCATCGGCGAGGGCACGGACCTGTACTCGCAGGGGCATTTCACCTACGACTCCAAGAAGTCCGGCGCGGTCACGGTCTCACACCTGCGTTTCGGGCCCCAGGAGATCCATTCGACCTACGAGATCTACGCGGCCGACTTCATCGCCTGCCACCAATTCGGACTGCTGGCCAAGATGCCGGTCCTCGACCGCGCCAAGCAGGGAGCCACCTTCCTCCTGAACAGCCCCTACGGACCGGACGAGGTCTGGGAGCACCTGCCTACCAAGGTCCAGCAGCAGATCATCGACAAGGGCATCGCGCTCTACGTCATCGACGCCTTCGCCGTGGCCGGCGAGGTGGGCATGGGCAACCGCATCAACACCGTGATGCAGCCCTGCTTCTTCAAGCTCTCTGGAGTGCTGCCGGAGGCTGATGCAATCGCGGCCATCAAGAAGTTCGTGGAGAAGACCTACGGCAAGCGGGGTGAGAAGGTGGTGCAGCGGAACTTCGCTGCCATCGACCTCTCGCTGGAGCGGCTGCACAAGGTGGAGACCGGCCCCGCGCCAGCCTCGGTCGAGCTTGCCGCCATCGTGCCCGACGAGGCGCCCGAGTTCGTCAAGAACGTGACCGCCCGCATCATGGCCGGCGAGGGCGACCTGCTGCCGGTCAGCGCGTTCCCCGTCGACGGCACCTTCCCCACCGCCACCACCAAGTGGGAGAAGCGCGCTATCGCGCAGGAGATCCCCGTCTGGGACGAGACCATCTGCATCGACTGTGGCAAATGCGCCATCGTCTGCCCGCACGCGGCCATCCGCATGAAGGTCTATCCCACAGCGCAGCTGGCTCAGCTGTCCGGCGACTTCAAGTCCAAGGACTTCCGCTCCCGTGAGCTGGAGGACTACAAGCTCACGATCCAGGTCACGCCGGACGACTGCACCGGATGCGGTGTGTGCGTGGACATCTGCCCCGCCAAGTCCAAGACGGAGGTCAAGCACAAGTCCATCAACATGGAGCCCTACCGGGTACATGCCGAAGAGGAGCGCAAGCGTTGGGAGGAGTTCATCTCCATCCCCGAGCTGGACCGCACCCTGCTACCGCGCGACAGCATCAAGGGATCACAGGTCCTGGAGCCCCTCTTCGAGTTCTCCGGTGCCTGTTCCGGCTGTGGCGAGACACCATATGTCAAGCTCGTCAGCCAGCTCTTCGGCGATCGCATGATCGTGGCCAACGCCACCGGCTGTTCATCGATCTACGGCGGCAACCTGCCCACCACGCCGTGGGCGACGAACGCCGCGGGTCGGGGGCCGGCCTGGAACAACTCGCTGTTCGAGGACAACGCCGAGTTCGGCTTGGGCATGCGGCTGGCGCTGGATGTCCAGACCAGACAGGCCAAGGTCCTGCTCAAGAAGCTGTCCTCCGTGGTCGGCGAGGACCTCGTCACGCGGATCCTCCAGAACGAGCAGGACAGCGAGGCCAAGATCGCGCAGCAGCGCGAAGCGGTCGAGCAGCTCCGCCAAGCACTCAAGGGCGCCAGCGTCGATCAGAAGTCAGATGCCGACACCCTCCTTTCGCTTTCGGGTGACCTCATCCGTACCGGTGTCTGGATCATGGGCGGAGATGGCTGGGCCTACGACATCGGCTTCGGCGGCCTGGACCAGGCGCTGAGCTCCGGTCGTGACGTCAACATCCTCGTGCTCGACACGCAGGTCTATTCCAACACGGGCGGCCAGGCTTCCAAGGCCACGCCGCGTGGAGCGGTCGCCAAGTTCGCGGCGGCCGGCAAGCCCAGTGGCCGCAAGGACCTGGGCGCCATCGCACGGGCGTACGGCAATGTCTACGTCGCCCAGATCGCCCTGGGAGCCAGTGACATCCAGACCAACAAGGCCATGCTCGAGGCAGAGGCTTGGCCCGGCCCGTCGCTCATCATCGCCTACAGCACCTGTATCGCCCACGGCGTCGATATGTCGCAGTCGATGGTGCGCCAGCGGGATGCGGTCAAGTCCGGCTTCTGGCCGCTGTACCGCTTCCAGCCCAGCGAGGCCGCCGAGGGTCAGCCCTTCAAGCTCGACTCCAAGGCGCCATCCATGCCCATCAGTGAGTTCATCTCTGCTGAGACACGGTTCGCCATCCTGCAACGCACCCAGCCGGAACGCGCTGCGGAGCTGGCGGCCCTGTCGCAGGCCGATGCCGACGAGCGGTGGCGCTACTACAGCCAGCTGGCTGACGTCCAGCGTTCCATCCCGAGCCTGGAGCATGAGCCTGCCGCGGCAGCGGCCGACAGCTCGACGGCCGGCAGCAACGGGAAGGAGGAGTCGAAGTGACCGTCGATCTCAGCAGCCGATACCTGGGGCTTGAGCTTCGCTCACCGATCGTCGCATCGGCGTGCCCGATGACCCGTGATCCGAAAGCGGTCGCCAAGATCGAGGAGGCCGGGGCTGGCGCCATCGTCATGCCCTCGCTCTTCGAGGAGGAGATCGAAAACGAGGAGATCGAGCTCGCAGCGTCATTGGAGCAGGGGACGGAGGGCTTTGCTGAAGCGCTCGACTACTTCCCCGAGGTCGATACCTTCATCGGCGAGGGCGACCGCTACCTGCGCGCCCTCGAGACCATCAAAGGCCAGGCCTCGATCCCGGTCATCGCCAGCCTGAACGCCAACTCGGTGGGTGGCTGGGTACGCTTCGCCAAGCTGATGGCCGATGCCGGTGCCGATGCGCTTGAGTTGAACCTCTATCGCATCAGTGTCGATCGCAGCCGGACCGCGGCCGATATCGAGGATGAGGATCTCGACCTCATCGCTGCCGTGCGTGCGGCGGTGAATCTGCCCTTGGCCGTCAAGCTCAGCCCCTACTACTCCTCACTGGCGAACTTCGCCGGACGTGTGGTCGAGGCCGGGGCCAATGGTCTGGTGCTATTCAATCGCTTCTACCAGCCGGACATCGATCTCGACGAGCTGGCGGTGGTGCCGCGTGTGAGCCTCTCCCACCCTTCCGAATTGCGCCTGCCGATGCGCTGGACTGCCATCCTGCGTCCGCAGCTCGGGCCTGAGGTCTCCATCGCGGCGACATCCGGCATCCACAGCGGTACCGATGCCGTGAAGGCGCTGATGGTGGGAGCGGACGTGGCCATGGTCGCCTCGGCCATCCTGCGCGAAGGTCCCGGCAAGATCGCCGATATCGAGATGGAGATGAAGGTGTGGCTCGAGGCGAACGAGTACAGCTCGGTCACCCAGCTGCGCGGTTCAGCCAGCCAAGGCAGCGTCGATGATCCGGGCACGTTCGAGCGCGCGCAGTATATCCGCACTCTGCACTCCTGGAACACCCCGGCGCAGCGTCTCGCGATCGCGTAGCGCTCGTCACGCAGCCACTCCACGGGCGTCCGGTCACCAAGCCGGGCGCTCGTTTCGATCGACCGCTCAACGCGCCGCCTGTCGCGCGCGCCACTCAGAGGCCAGGATGCCCATGGTCAGCTCATCCCATCGTCGACCGTCCCGCAGGATGGCCTCTCGATGCCGCCCCTCGAGCACGAAGCCGGCTTTCTCGTAGCTGCGGATCGCGCGCGAGTTGAAGCCGAACACCGACAGAGCCACACGATGCAGACCGATGCGCTCGAAGGCCAGCCACAGCATCAACTCGGCCGCTTCGGTGCCGTACCCGTCGCCCCAGGCATCTCGCTCGCCGATGCTGATGTGGAACAGCGTGGTGCCATTGTCAGGATCCAGGTTGCTGAAGGTGGTGGAGCCGATCAATCGGCCGCTCGCACGCACGACGATGGCATAGCCGACCTGCTCGGGTGAGAGCAGCCGGCCGTGGAAGAAGCGGTCTACTTCCTCGACGCTCATGGGCTGCAGCGAGAAGCGCGTCAGGCGTGCCAACTCGGGGTCCTGGTACCAGCGGCGCACATCCGCGAGGTCGTCGGGATGGTGATGGCGAAGCAGCACCCGTGAGCCCTTGATGGTGGCTGGGTGCCAGACCTGACGCTGCTCTGTGAGCGTGACCATGGCCAGCGATGCTAGCGCAACCGACCGCGCACGACGTCGCGTGCAGCGCCAACCTAGGATGGAGCTATGAGCGAGACGGGCCGCGGCACGATGCGGCAGTGGGCAGAGATGGCGGAACGCATCCGTGCCACGCGCAAGACGTCTGAGAAGAGCGCCATCGTGGCCGCCTACCTGGGCTCGCTCGAGACCTCCGACCTTGAGGTCGCGGCGGTCTTCCTGAGCGGGCGCCCGTTCCCTGAGCGCGAGCAGCGCAGGGTCGGTCTAGGCGCGTCCGCCATCGCGAAAGCGCTGGCGGAGGTAGACGGCAGTGATGAGCAGGCGCTGCGACGGGCCTACGACCGCTCCTCTGACGTGGGTACCGCGGTCGCGCATGTTTTGGCCGAGTCCGGCCACCAAGCCCAGGGCCCGGAGTTGATGCTGGCAGACGTGGCTGCCGGGTTCGGTGCCATCACGGTCGCCCGGAAGCCCGACGCCAAGACTGCCGCCTTCGCCGCGCTGCTACGCCGTGCCGACCCGCTGAGCGCGCGCTATCTCACCGCCATCCTCAGCGGGGAACTGCGCATCGGCTTGCGTGGGGGCCACCTTGAGAAAGGCATCGCCAAGGCGTTCGGGCGCGACTTGGCGCTCGTCCAGTGGGCGGGCATGCTGAGCGGCGACATCGGCCGAACGGCCCGCCTGGCTCGTGACGACAAGCTCGAGTCCGCAGCGCTCGCGCTGTTCCATCCACTGAAGTCGATGCTGGCCACAGCGGTGGCCGACGAAGCGGAAGCCATCTCCCGCATGGGCTCGCCGATCTGGGTCGAGGACAAGTACGACGGCATCCGCGCTCAGCTCCACAAACAGGGTCAGGAGGTGCGTCTCTATAGCCGCGACCTCAATGACATCAGCGTGCAGTTCCCCGAGGTCGTGACCGCCGCCGCGGACCTGCCCTGGGACGGCATCCTCGACGGCGAGATCCTGGCCTGGAACGACGGTCTGGTCCTGCCCTTCCTGGCACTGCAGTCGCGGCTCGGCCGCAAGAAGCCGTCGGCAGCGATCCTGGCCGAGGTGCCGGTCATCTATGTGGGCTTCGATGCACTGGCGCTGGGGGAGGGGGTCGCGGCACCCGAACCGCTGCTGCGGCAGCCCCTGCGTGAGCGTCGCCGTCGCCTGGAGGCACTGGATCTGCCGCATGCCCCGGGTTTCGGACTGGCCGCGCTCGTCGACGCCGCCGACGCGGTCGAGCTGGAGCGCATCTTCGGCGAGGCACAGGGGCGCGGCAACGAGGGCCTCATGCTCAAGGACCCTGACTCGATCTACTCGCCCGGTCGGCGCGGGTACGCCTGGCTGAAGCTGAAGAAGGCCCTCACCACGCTCGACTGTGTGGTCATCGGCGTGGAAGTCGGCCATGGGCGCCGTCACGGGCTGCTGTCGGACTACACCTTCGCGGTGCTTGACGACCGACCCGCCGCCGCCGCGGGCACGCTCGTTCGCATCGGCAAGGCCTACAGCGGCCTGACAGACGCCGAGATCGCTGAGATGACACGCTGGTTCGAGGAACATACGCTCAGCCGCCATGGCCGCTACCGCGAGGTGGAACCGCGGATCGTGGTCGAGATCGCGTTCGACGTGATCCATGCCTCCAAGCGGCATACCTCCGGCTTTGCCCTGCGGTTCCCGCGCATCGTGCGTATCCGCGACGACAAGGCGCCGGGCGAAGCTGATCGCTGGAGCACCGTGGCCGCCATCCACGCGCGCTTGCAGGTCGCCGGTCGCGGCGGCGTGCTGACCGATGAGCGCACCGTCGCGACTGGCACCCCTCCGCCTGAGCGATGATGGGGCCATGATCGCCCTCCTGGTCCGACCGTGACTGAACCCCCTCGCCGGTTCGACCGTGTCCGGGGCCTGCGCGAGGCCCTGACCGCGACCGGCGCTGGCATCAACCTTGCGACGCATCTTGCCGGTCCCATCCCGGCCGAGGCGATGGCGGCGGTTCACGAATTGGACGAGATGGAGTTGCGTATCGGTCGAGCAGGTCCTGGTCGTGGCGAGGACATGGCGCAGCGAGAGCGGGAGGCGCGGGCGGTGGCGGCCGCGGCCTTCAAGGCGTCGCCCGAACGGATCGTGCTGACCCATGGATCGGCCGAGGCTGCCCGCCTGTTGGCCCTGGAGGTGCTCGAGCGAGGCGAGGGCGCGGGACAGCGCGTGCTCCTGCTCGAAGGCATCGACCGGACCGTGGCTGCTGCCATCCGTGATGTGTCCGATGTCGCCGCTGCGAAGGTCGAGGTGGTCGCCGAGGCTCCCCGCATCCTGGCCGCCGACGTGGCCCTGGTGGCGATGGCCCACGTGGATCGCGATGGTCGCCTGGCCGATGTGTCAGCCGTCGCCAGCGCCGCCCACAAGGCCGGGGCGCGCCTGCTGGTGGACGCTGGTCTCAGTGTCGGCGCGCTGCCGACCGATGTCGAAGAGCTGGGGGCCGACTTCGTCGTCGCCGATACGCACCGCTGGCTGCTGGGTCCGGACGCCGTCGCCATCGCCTGGGTGAGTCCGGACCTCGACACCGAGGTGCCCGAGTGGTTGCGGCAGGCCAGTTCGCCGTTCGCTCGCGGCTCATTGCTGGCGCTGTCACGGAGCGTCGGCTGGCTGCTGATGTACGTGGAGCTGCCCTGGGCCATCGACCGCACCGTCGCCCTGGCCGATCAGCTGTACGCGGATCTGACCGCCATCGAGGGGGTGGAGCTGATCGCCTCGGCCGATGCACACGGAGCGGTGGCAGCCTTCCGGGTCGCCGGCTGGGACGCGGAGACCGTGGCCGATGAGCTGAGCCGCAGCATCTTCGCCATCGTCGAGGCTGACACCGAGACCGATCTGGTGCGTGCCAGCGTGGCGGCCTGGAATCGCGAGAGCGAGCTGGAGCGCTTCGTGGAGCGCGTTGCCGAGATCGCCGCACACACACCCGACTCGCTGCCGCGGCGGCCATCGCTGACGGTCATCAGTGGGCCGATCGATCCCGAGGACGGTGCGTGAGCGAGAGTCCCGAGCCGCGGCAGGTCCGCCAGCGCTCGGAGCTGGAGATCCGCTGGCGCCAGGCACGCAACGCCCCGCCGCCGGTGGTTCGGGCCGTGCTGGCCAACGTGGCCGTGGCCACTATCGGCGGCATCGTCCTGCTGCTGACCGACTGGCTGGCGAGCAACGGCGTGTTGCCCCGGTTCGTGCTCGACCTGGCCCCGCTCGTCTACGTGGCCCTCGTCATCATCAGCGGCACCATCTTCACCTACCTGTGGGTGGAGCTGCCCACCGGCGTGCCCGGCCAGAAACGTCGCTCGGCCTGGTCGGGCGTGCTGGGCTTCTTCGCCAGCATCCCCATCGTCTATCTCGCGCTGGTCATCATCTTCGAGTTCCTGCGTCCGCTGCTGCCGTAGCCCGCTCGGCCGCCTGTCGCTCCCCGCCGCCATCGGCGCATCTCGCTCGAAACGGTCGGTGATCGGCGTGGCCACAGATGTGACCGCGGCGTGGCGGCGGCCCTGATAGCATCGACACGTACCGGGTCCCATATCCGATGGGGGAGTAGCTCAACGGTTAGAGCGTCCGGCTTATATCCGGATGGTTCCAGGTTCGAATCCTGGCTCCCCTACCAAGTTCTGATGAAGAAGACCCGTGTCCATGCCGACCGCCGCCTCCGATGACTGGCACTCCGCCGGCATCTGGGCGATGACGTTGTTCATGGATGAACTTGAGGTCGCCCGCGACTTCTACCATCGTGTGTTCGATCCTGACCCGCTTCACGCTGACGGCGATTCGGTCGTCTTTCGCGCTGGGAGCACCTTGAGCAACCTGCTCCGCATCGCGGCGGCCGATGAGCTCGTCCGACCGGCGGCGGTGGGG
The DNA here is from genome assembly GCA_963838115.1 of uncultured Chloroflexia bacterium. GTDB lineage: Bacteria > Chloroflexota > Limnocylindria > Limnocylindrales > CSP1-4 > JAFMJV01. The sequence continues at coordinate 45,153 of CAWIPU010000002.1, read as the reverse complement.
ATGGCCGGCGCAGATGCCCGCGCCGTTAACCGCCCCCCTGCCGCAAGTCCTGCCAGGACGCACGAAGGCCGCGTGGCCGACCCTCTTCGAGTCAGCGCACGCGGCCCGTGCCGCGAGCGAGCGTCAGCTGGCGGACCAGCCGCCGCCGCTCACCTCGGGTTCAGCTGCTGCCTACTGGCAGTCCGGGCTCGTACCCGCCTCGACCGGCGCGAACTGGTAGTAGTCGCAGGCGTTCTCGGGGGTCAGCAGGACCATACCGATGGACTGCTTCTCCTCCATGGTGGTCGTGCCACCGGCCTTGATGTACTCATCGGCCTGGATCGCGGCCTGCAGCGCCATGTCCGCGACCGGCTGCAGCGACGTGGCCTTGAGCTCGCCGGCGTTGATGGAGATGATGGCGTCATCGCTGCCGTCGAAGCCGACGACGATGATGTCAGGCTTGCCGGCAGCCATGACCGCGGCCTGTGCGCCGAGCGCCATGGTGTCGTTGCCGGCGATGATGCCCTTGACGTCGGGGTACTGCTGCAGCAGTGCCTCGGCGACCTGGAAGCCCTCATCCTGGCTCCAGTTGGCGGTCTGCTGGGCGACCATCTCCATCGCGGGGATGGCATCCAGGACGTCGTGGTAGCCCTGCGAGCGGACGTGGGCGTTGGTGTCGGTGTCCTTGCCGGTCAGCTCGATGTAGGTGCCCTCTTCGCCCATCAGGCTGGCGAACTCCTCGCCCAGGAGGGTGGCGCCCTGGTAGTTGTCCGAGACGATCTGCGCCACGGCTACGCCGTCAGCGGTGATCTCACGGTCGACCAGGAAGCTGGGGATACCGGCATCCTTGGCCTCCTGCACCGCGGCCACGGTAGCGTCGGCGCCGGCGTTGTCGAGGATGATGGCCACGGCGTCCTGCGCGATGCAGGTCTGGATGAGCTCCAGCTGCGTGTTGGCGTCGTCGTTGTGGACGAGGCGGCTGGTGGTGTAGCCCAGCTCCTCGGCTTTGTCAGCAGCGATCTGCTGCATGGCCCCGAAGAAGGGGTTCTCCACCGGCGGGACGATGACGCAGATCATGCCGCCCTCGCCTGTCGCATCGTCTTGGGCGACCGCAACGATACCCGTCGAGGCGGTCAGCGCCACGGCTGCGCCGAGTACCAGCGCGCCGCGCATTCCAGTCTTCTTGAACATTCGTTCCTCCAGTTTGTCGCCTGTCGCGCCGGCATCTCCGGTGCGTTTCGAACTCTCCGTCCGGTTCACGTCTTGAGCTTCCCTTTGCGGCCCCTCCTTTCGGTGCTGCTCGATCTTGGAGATGGTCAGTCGTCGGAAGCGCCGACCTGGGCGGCCTGCTGTTGCAGGGCCAGCCGCCGTTCAGCGCGCTGTTGGAGCTGATCGATGATGAGCGCCAGGACGATGACCGTGCCGGTGATGATCAGCTTGGCGAACGAGGAGATGCCCATCAGGGTAAGGCCGTTGTTGAGCGTGCCGATGACGAGGGCGCCGATGATGGTGCCCACGATGGTGCCCCGGCCGCCCGCCAGCGAGGTACCGCCCAGCACCACGGCGGCGATGGCGTAGAGCTCGAAATACTGGCCCGTCGCGGGGTGCGCCGCGACCAGCTGGCTGGCGATGATGAGGCCCACCGTGGCGGCACAGAAGGCGCTGATCATGTACACGATCATCTTGGTGTGGTTGACGCGAACGCCGGAGAGCTCGGCGGAGCGCTCGTTGCCGCCGACCGCATAGACGGCGCGGCCGAACGGGGTCCTCGTGGTCACGAACCAGGCTGCCAGCGTGAAGATGATCAGGATGACGATGGCCCATGGCACCAGCTCAAGGAGGCTGCCCGTGCCGAGCTCGCGAAAGCCGGTGTTGCCCAGCTCATCCTTGCCTACGAGGTTGGGAAACGTCCCACCGTTGTTGATGAGCCCGGCCAGACCGCGCGCCACCATCAACATGCCCAGGGTAGCGATGAATGGAGCCACGTTGAAGCGGGTGATGATGAAGCCGTTGATGGCGCCCAATGATGTGCCGGCTGCGAGCGAGATGACGATGACCATCCAGGTATGCGGGTAGATGACCCAGTCGCCGATCTGCAGGCCCTGGTTGATGAGCAAGCCGGCGATGATGCCCGTGAAGCCCACGATGGAGCCGACCGAGAGGTCGATGCCACCGGTCAGGATGACGAAGGTCATGCCGATGGCGAGCATGCCGTTGAGGGCCGTCTGCTTGATCAGGATCTCGATGTTGGCGCCGGTCAGGAAGGCGCTCTCTGCCCAAGCGAAGAACAGCACCAGCACGATGAGCGCGATGAGGGCGCGGCCCCGGAGCAGGAACTGGGCGACCTCGGTCCGGGTCATGCCGCGCTTCGTGAGTGCCTGCGCGTTGGCCGTCACTGGGTCACCTCGACTGTCCCTCTGTCGCTGCCGATGAGCCGCACCGCCGGCCCGTGTCCGATGGCCGATGCGTCGACGAGCTCCTTCTCGGACGCCTCATCGCCCTGCAGCTCGGCCACGATCTCACCCTTCGAGAGCACCAGGATGCGGTCGGACATGGCCATGACCTCCTTGAGCTCCGAGGAGACGAAGATGATGCCGAAGCCCTCCCTCGCGAGACGGCTCATGATCTGGAAGATCTCGGACTTGGCGCCGACATCGATGCCTCGGGTGGGCTCATCGAGCAGCAGCACCTTGGGCTCGGTGAGCAGGCCCTTGGCAACCACCACCTTCTGCTGGTTGCCGCCGCTGAGCGAGCCGATGTTGTGGTTGGGGTCGGCCACTCGGACCGACAGGTCCTCGATCATCCCTGCCACGGCGCCGCGCTCTTTGGCGGGCGACAGGTAGAGCCGGTTCAGGTAGCGCTTGAGGCTGGAGAGGACCATGTTGTGGGCCACCGAGAGGGTCGAGACCAATCCCACCGTCTTGCGATCCTCGGGCACCAGCACGATGCCCGCGTCGATGCGCTCGGCGACCGTGGCCCGGGCGAGGTCACGGCCCTCCAGCACGACCTCGCCACTGGCCTCGGGTCGAACGCCCGCGAGAACCTCCATCAGCTCGGTGCGGCCGGCGCCCATGAGACCATAGAGGCCCAGGATCTCGCCGGCTCGGACCTCGAACGAAACCCTGTCCAGGAGGAACCCGCCGCCGAGCCGCGGCAGGGTGATGTCCTTGACTTGCAGCAGCACCTCGCCCACGTCGTGCTCGGTACGCGAGAACAGTGAGGCCGGAGAGCGGCCCACCATCTGCTCGATGATCCAGGCCACGTCCACGTCGGTCGCCTCGGCATGCGCCACGATCTTGCCGTCGCGGAGGACCGTGATGTGGTCCCCCACCTGCAACAGCTCGTCGAGCTTGTGGCTGATGTAGACGATGGCCACGCCGCGCGCCTTGAGGTCGGCGATGATGCGGAAGAGGCCCTCTACCTCAACCTGGCTCAGCGCCGAGGTCGGCTCGTCCATGATGAGCACGCGCACGTCGTGCGTGAGCGCCTTGGCGATCTCGACGATCTGCTGCTGGCCGATGCGCAGGTTGCTGACCAGCTCATCGGGGTCGATGTCTTGCCCCAGGCGCTCCAGCAGCTCCTCAGCCCTCTCCTTCTCGGCGCTCCGGTCGATCGCTCCGCCGCGGGTCATCTCCTGGGCCAGGAAGAGGTTGTCGAGCACGGACAGGTTGGTGCACAGGTTGAGCTCCTGGAAGATGATGCCGACACCCTTGGCGGCAGCGTCGGTGACGGTGGGCAGGACCACCGGCTCGTCATCGATGAGGATGCGACCGCTGGTAGGCTGTTCGACACCGGCCAGCACCTTCATGAGCGTCGACTTTCCCGCGCCGTTCTCGCCGACGAGCACGTTGACCCGGCCCTCGAGCACGTCGAAGGTCACGTCGTCGAGCGCGGTGGTGCCGGGGAAGACCTTGGTGATGTGCTCCGCGCGCATGGGCACGCGCAGCGACACCGTCGACACCTCGGCGCGGGTGGCCAGGGTCATCGTTCGATGACCTCGATGGGCACGATATCCAGCTCGCTCACGTCGAGCGTGGGTAGGTTGGCGGTGCGCAGTCCCAGTGCCCCGGTGAACTCCACGCTCTTGCCGGCCAGACTCTCCTTGTCGAGGCCCTCCAGGCTCTGCGCGACCTTGCTGTTGATCTCCTTGGCCACCTTGCCGAACTCGGTCTGCTCACGGAAATCACCGAAGCTGATGAAGCCGGCCGCGTCACGGACCGCGGAGTCATCACTGGGGATGCGGGTGCCGATCCAGATGCGCAGCTTGATGGGACCGTCGTAGCCGTCCACCGCGACGCCCATGCTGCCCTTGCTCGACTCGACATCGACATCGGTGACCGTACCGGTGCCTGTCACGCGGTAGACCTGGGCCTCGCCACTGAGCTCGGAGCCCATGGCCGCCACGATGGGCGCGAGGTTCGCGGTGGCGATCGTGCCGTCCGCCTCAGGCTGGATGGCGTTGAGCAGATCGGCGATCGGCACCGCGCCTTCCTTGATGGCCAGCTGCACCGCTGCCCAGTTGTCCTCGACATAGGCGGCGGGGTCGAACGAGACGGTCAGAGCCTCCTCGTCCTGGGTGGAGATGACCGTGAAGCCGAACAACAAGGCCAACACAGCGAAGACGGCGACGGCACCGATGGCGACCGCCCGACCGGGATTGAACTTGTCTCTCATGCCACTCCTGCTCCCATGGCTTCCTGCGTCGCTCTCGACGCTGCGAGCCTGCCGCCCTCTGGGCCATCCGCGCTCATCCCCAGCAACCGCTCTGCGGTATGTACGTCCGTGATGAGGCAGTTGATCCAGCCCCCCACGATGGCGGCATGAGCGGCCTGGGTCTTGCTGGGCCCGCCGGCGACCGCGATGGCGCGGGGAACGCGCCGGAGCTGCTCCAGGGTGATGCCGATGACGCGGTCATCGAGTGGCGTCCTGACGCGCCGCCCGTCGGCGCACATGAAGCGCAGGCCGATGTCACCGACGCCACCCGCCTCGCGAACGGTCTCCAGTTCCGTCGCGGAGAAGACGTTGCCGCTGCTGGCGAGCAGCCCCGAGGGCTCCTGACCGCCGATGCCCACGAGCGCTACGTCGAGGTGGTCGAAGAGCGCCACCGCGCGTTGCACGAAGGGGTCCTGCAGGAGCACGTCGCGCGCGCCGACCGAGCCCACGCTGCTGGGGGCCGGCAGGAAGGTACCGTCGCCGTGCAGCACGTTGGCCAGGCGACGCACCAGGTGGGTGGCGTGACCCTCGGCCGCAGGGTCGCCGCCGCCACCCAGGATCTGGACCACCCGCGTCGCCGTGACGCCGCTGACCGGGTGCATGGCGTCGACCATGGCCAGCAATGTGGCGCTCCACGAGCTGACGCCGATGACATCGCCGGAGCGGACGGTGGTCTCGAGGTGGAAGGCAGCAGCTGCTCCAAGCTCGCGAACGGCGGCATCATCGTCGTCACGTGAGATGTCGACGACCTCGACCTCGGCCAGACCGAAGCGCGTCTTGAGCGCCTCCTCAAGCTCGGGGTTGGTACCGCTGGGGGCCCGCACTGAGATGCGCACGATGCCCTGCTCCTGGGCGCCCTTGATGAGCCGCGAGACCTTGGGCTGGGAGAGGCGCAGGCGCGAGGCGATCTGGGGCTGCTTCAGGCCGACCTCGTAGTAGAGCCTTGCCACGCGTGTCATCAGGCGCAACTCGTCGGCGCGGGCCATCTCAACGACCCAGGACCCCGCGGGCCGCCGTCGCGATGCCGTCAGGCGTGAGGCCGGCTTGTTCGAGCAGGAACGCCGGGGACCCCGTGGGGCAGAAGCCCGGGAAGCCCAGGATGCGCATGGGCACGGGCTGCTCCTGGACGACCACCTCAGCGACCGCGCTGCCCAGGCCACCGCGCACGATGTGCTCTTCGGCGGTGACGATGGCGCCGGTCTCACGAGCGGCCGCGATGATGGCCTCACGGTCGATGGGCGCCACAGTGGCCATGTTCAGCACGCGCGCCTCGACGCCCTCGGTGGCCAGTGTCACGGCGGCCTCGAGCGCCCGCGTCACCATGACGCCGTTGGCGATGATGGTGATGTCGTTCCCATCGCGCAGCCGGACAGCCATGCCGATGTGGAAGCGGTGGTCGGTTGCATGGATGATGGGCACGCCGATGCGGCTGGTGCGCACGAACACGGGACCCTCGTATTCGTAGGCCGCCCGGATAGCCCATGCTGTTTCCACAGGGTCGGCGGGCACGATGACGACCAGTCGGTCGATGGCGCGCAGCCAGGCGATGTCCTCGATCGAATGGTGGGTGGGACCCAGCTCGCCGTAGGCCACGCCGCTGCTGACGCCGACGAACTTCACATTGGCACCGCTGTAAGCGGCATCGACCTTGATCTGCTCCAGCGCCCGTGCCGTGAGGAACGGGGTGGCGCCACAGATGAAGGGGATCTTGCCGCCGTTGGCGAGGCCCGCGCCGACACCGACCATGTTCTGCTCGGCGATGCCGACGTTGACGACCTGCTGGGGCAGGACCTTGTGCAGCTTGGTGACCTTCGTGGAGCCCAGTGAATCGTTGACGACGGCGACCACGCGGCGATCAGCGGTCGCCAGCTCCACGAGTGTGTCCGTGAAGGCATCGCGACAGTCGTACAGCTTCCCTGGTGCCTCCGCGGTCATACCCGGCTCCCTTCCAGCTCGGCTACGGCCCGGGCATACTCCTCGTCGCTCGGAACGCGATGGTGCCAGTCCTTGCGGTCCTCGATGAACGACACGCCATATCCCTTCCGGGTGTTGGCGATGACGCAGTTGGGCTTGCCTGCCTCGAAGGGGAGCGCGGCGAAGGTCTTGAGCAAGGCGGCGGGATCGTTGCCGTCGCTCTCGCGCACGGCCCAGCCGAAGGCCTCGAACTTGGCCGGCAGCGGGTCCAGACCCATCGTGGTCTCGGTGCGGTCGCCCTGTTGCAGGCGGTTGCGGTCGACGATGCAGACGAGCTTGTCCAGCCCGAAGTGGCCCGCGGCCATAGCCGCTTCCCACATGGAGCCCTCTTGCAGCTCGCCGTCACCGGTAAGGGCGAAGGTGCGTCGCTCGGCGCCGTCCATCTGACCGGACAGGGCGATGCCCACCGCTACCGGAAAACCATGGCCGAGGGGTCCGGTGTTGGTCTCCACGCCCGGCACCTTGTTGCGGTCGGGATGCCCGTTCAGGCGTGAGAGGGGAGCGAGCCATGTCGCGAGCTCCGCGGGATCGAAGTACCCGGCCGTAGCCAAGGTGGTATAGAGCGCCGCGGCCGAGTGGCCCTTGGAGAGGACGAAACGATCGCGCTCAGGATCGTTCGGGTCGGCCGAGTCGTAGCGCAGCACGCCGCCGAAGAAGAGGGTCACCAGGATGTCCATGGCGGAGAACTCACCGCCGATGTGCCCCATGCCGGCCTCGTACACCATGCGCATGTCACGCAGCCGAAGCTCGCTGGCGCGTTGCCGCAGTGCCGCCGCCAGGTCGCTGGCTCCCTCGCTCCCCTTCGTCACCGGCCTCGGTTCCTCAGTATGCATATCTATTCACTAACGCATGCTTAGTACGAGCATACCCGATCGAGCCTGTCCATGTCAAGGACGCCGAGCCCCAGCTGTCGCCCGGCTTCCCTTGGCGGGCCGCAGCGCGGCGGCCCCGACGGGCCGATCTTGAAGGCACGGCCCGAAGACGCGACCCCGATGAGGCCCCTCAGGGATGCAGCGTGGACCGAGCGAGCGCGTCCCCCCAGCCGGCGTACAGTCGCTCCCGGTCTGCCGCTGCCATGGTCGGTTCGAAGCGGTCTACCGATCGGGGAAGCGCTCCGATCTTAGCGAGCGACGTCCACACGCCCACGGCCAGGCCCGCGAGATAGGCGGCGCCCATGGCCGAAAGCTCAGCGGTGTCGTTGCGTTGCACGGGCACGCCCAGGATGTCCGCCTGGAACTGCATCAGCTGCTCGTTGCGCGTGACGCCGCCATCGGCCATCAGCACACGCAAGGAACCGCCACTCGCCGCCTGCATGGCGTCAAAGACATCACGCACCTGGTAGGCGATCGACTCGATGGCTGCCCGCGCCAGCTGCGTCAACTTCGATCCACGCGTCAAGCCGCTGATGAGCCCACGCGCACTGTCATCCCAGTGGGGGGCGCCAAGGCCCACGAAGGCGGGCACCAGGTAGATGCCCTCGGTGCTCGGCGTCCGTGCAGCCAGCTGCGCCACCTCGGCGGGCCCCTCGAGACCGACGAAGTCGGCCAGCCATTGGACGGCTGCGCCGGTGACGTTGATGTTGCCCTCCAGCGCGTAGACCGTAGCGTCCAGACCCCAGGCGATGGTCGCGGCCAGGCCCGCCTCTGACGCCAGACGGGTCGGCGTCGGCATCATCAGTGAGCTACCCGTGCCGTAGGTAGCTTTGATGGCGCCCGGATCGAAACCTGCGTGGCCGAAGAGCGCGGCATGCGAATCGCCGATCAGCGAGCCGATGGGGACGCCTGCCCCCAACCGACCGATGGCGACGGTCTCGCCGAACCGAGCGCTCGACGGCCGGATCTGCGGTAATGCCGCCCTCGGCACGCCAAAGGTCTCGGCCAGCCAGGGATCCCATGCCACCGCGGCCAGGTCCATGAGCTGTGTCCGTGAAGCATTGCTGGCGTCGGTGGCATGGACCGCGCCGCCCGTCAGGTTCCAAAGCAGCCAGCTGTCGACGGTACCCAGGCAGATCTCGCCCGCCGCGCCGCGACTGCGCCCCTGGGGAACGGCATCGAGCAGCCAGCGCCACTTGCCGGCGGTGAAGCCCGGGTCGAGTGGCAGCCCAGTGAGCGACTGGATCTGCACTGCCCTGCCGGCAGCCCGCAACGAGTCACACAGCTCGCTCGAACGGCGGCACTGCCACGTCACCACCGGGCCGATCGGAGCGCCGGAGTCGCGCTCCCAGGCCACGCCCGATTCGCGCTGGTTGGAGATCCCGATCGCCGCGAGGGCAGGGGAGCCGGCGATCTCCAGCACCTCATCGACGCACTCGCAGACGCTCGACCACAGGGCGTCCGCGTCCTGCTGCACCCAGCCCGGCTGTGGGTACTCGATAGTCATCGGTCGTGCGGCCGCGGCCACCACGAAACCACCCGAGTCGACCAGGATGGCCTTGGTGTTGCTGGTGCCCTGGTCGATGGCGAGGACGAGTCTGTCGGTCGGCATGGTGCATCGAGGATACGCGGCAGGCGACCAGGTGCGTGGCGGCTCCATGCCGACCAAGATGCGGTCGTACTGTGGTGGCACACCCGGAACGAAGGAGCACCATATGAAAAGACCCGACTCGCTGGACGCGATCGCTGGCGGGGCACCCGTCTGATGGTCACGCAGTACGTGGCCGCCTTCGGCGACCCCATCGAGGGCAATCCCACCTCGATCATGCAGAACGCGGCCTTCGACCATGCCGGCCTCGACTTCCACTACCTCGATTTCACGGTCACCGCAGGGGAGCTGCCCGAGGCTGTCAAAGCTATCAGGGTGCTCGGTTTCGCCGGCTTGAACCTGACGCTTCCGCACAAGGTGACGGTGATCCCGCTGCTCGATGGCCTGGAGCCGTCGGCAGAGATCAGCGGTGCTTGCAACACCGTGGTGCGCCAGCCCGACGGGCGCCTCATCGGCTCCAACAGCGACGGCATGGGCTTTGTCGCGTCGCTGCGTGATGCCGGCGTCGATCCTGCTGGTCTCGATGTCGTGCTGCTGGGTGCGGGCGGGGCGGCGCGTGCCGTCTCGGTCGAGCTGGCGCTGGCCGGCGCGAAGCGCGTCACCATCGCCAATCGTAGTGCCGCCAAGCGTGACGAGTTGGCCGCTCTCCTGGACGCCAGGACCTCGGTCCAGTCGGTCTCGCTGCCCTGGGAGGGGACGCTCGCAGTACCGGCCTGCGATGTGCTCGTCGACTGCACGCCAGTGGGCATGGGCACTGGCGCCGCAGCCGCCGCATCGGTGGCTGTCGATCTCTCGGAGCTGTCGACCGACACGCTCGTCTGCGATCTCAACCCGGAACGCTCGAACACTGCATTCCTGAGCCTGGCGCATGAGCGTGGCCACGGGACGCTCGATGGTCTGGGTATGCTGGCTCGCCAGGGAGCGTCGGGGTACAAGTCCTGGACCGGTCACGATGCTCCGCTTGAGGTGATGATCGCCGCCCTCGGGGGCTGACGGTCGCTGGATCGGGCTGGCACCACCTCGGAGAGCGTTGGACACCAAGACGTCCGCCCGACCCAGTGGGTCTGCGGCGGACGTCAGTCGCTCGTCGGCGGCCGGTGCCGCCTGGGCGAGTGCGCTATCGGTGTCTGTCTACTTCATGCCGGGGGCGGGCTTGGCGTCAGCGGCCACGTTGGCGGCCTGAAGCTGCTCGATCGCCGCGAGCTGCTCCGGCGTCAGCTTCGACTTCTCGTTCTCGACGAATGCCTGCTGGACACCGGGATAGCTCAAGTACAGGTAGATGGCACCGGCAAGCAGCCAGCCGATCGTCTCGAACTCGTAGCTGGAGCTGTTGTTGAACAGGAGGGCGAAGAAGCCCCAGATGAGCGTGAAGAGGCTGATGAAGATGCCGAACTGCACCGCGTAAGCCCGCAGGTTCCAGAAGCCGATGGCCACCCACAGCCAGATCGCCGCGATCAGCAACGCCCACAGCGCCATGCCCCACTGGGCATCGGGGAACGAGATCTCCCTGGTGCCGATGGGAAAGTTCAAGATGCTCAGATACACCAGCATCTTGTAGATGTTGTAGAGGGCCAGGAGCCCCGCACCCGCCGCCAGCAGGACCACTCCGATAGGTCGTTTCATCTTGTCTCCCACTCTCACATCGATCACTGGCCCCGCATCGCCACATCGGGCCGAGGCAGAGACGTCAGCCGAACACGGCCGATTCGCCCAGTAAGCGTAGCACCCCCGTGAAGCTTTACGCGTCATCCGATACGGACGATGCGCGACAAGATCCAGTCGCGGCCGCGGTCGAGTCCCAAGCCGCGACAGCACAGCCGCGTCATCGGTTCGTGGCCGCTGCGGAGGGCTGTGGTGTCGTCCCGTGCACACAAGTGTGGCGTTCGGTCACCACATCGGGTGCCAACCCCCAGCCGAGACCCCGGATATGAGCGGGCTGCCGAATACACTGGCGTTCCAACTTCTCGGAGGAATCATGTTCAGTCAGTCCGCGGATGAGCCTGCGACCGATCAGTCCCCAGCTCCGATCGGTATGCGCGAGCTACCCCCGCAGCCGGCCAAACCAGTGATGCCGGCCTATGCCACCACGACCCCCGAGCCCGTTGCCGCGGAAGCGGGAGCGGGTCCCGGACCGGAAGACTCGGTCGTCGCCAAGGACGACCATCTTGAAGGCACCTTCACCTCGCGCGGCACCGTGGTCGTGATGGGCTCAGTGAAAGGCCGCATCGAGGCAGTGCAAGTCCGCATCGAGGACGGCGCCAGTGTCGACGCCGATGTCATCGTCGACGAGGCCATCATCGCGGGTGAGTTCACCGGCAACCTGACCTGCCGCGATCGTCTTGAGGCACGTGCCAGTGGTCGTATCAACGGTCGCGTCGAGACCTTCAAGCTGATGCTTCACGAGGGTGCGTCGGTCGAGGGCGAGATGCACATGCTCACCGAGTCACCCAAGGATGCCTCTGCCACCATCCGCGGCAGTGCACCGTTGCGTGGCGAGAAGGAGCCGGGCGCAAAGAGCGAGGACAAGCCCACCACGACCGCAGCTTCGGCCCCGGCTGCGACCAAGGTGGCACCATCCGTGACGCCGTCATCGAGCGCCAAGAGCACTGCCGCGAACGCCGGCACCACCGTGGCAGCCGCGCCAGCGGGCCCGTCGGCCTCCGTATCGACGACCTCGGTGGAGGCCAGAGCCACGCGCTCGTCCGTCGCCGAGACCCTCCGTGCCGAGACGAGGTCGATGCGGGTCGCCCCTCGTACCACGACCGCATCGCGCGGTTATGGCGAGTCTGCGCGCGGGAGCACCAGCGGCAACCGCAACGGCACGACCACGACCGGGTTCTGAGCCGGGGCCGCTGCGACCCCACCATCGCCGGGCGTAGACTCGGTCGATGACGAACGACGCATACGGCACGGCACGAGCCGCGCTTGAGGCTGCCCGTCCTGGGCTCATCGAGCTCTCGCATCGCATCTATGACAACCCTGAGCTCGGCTTCGAAGAACAGAAGGCGGCGGGCTGGCTCGCGGATGCCCTGGAGGCGGCAGGCTTCGCGACGCAACGCGGCTACGGCGAGATGCCCACCGCGGTCGTGGCGTCGGTGGGCGATGGTCCGCTGCATGTGGCCATCTGCTCGGAGTACGACGCCCTACCTGGCGTCGGCCACGCCTGCGGCCACAACGTCATCTGCACCGCTGGCTTGGGCGCTGCCCTGGCGCTGGCGCCAGTGGCGGACGAGCTGGGGCTGAAGGTGACCCTGTTGGGTACGCCGGCCGAGGAGGGCGGCGGCGGCAAGATCGGCTTCGTCGATGGTGGCTTCTTCAAGGACGTCCACGCCTCGATGATGGTCCACCCCTACACCAAGGACGTGCTGGAGCCCAACATCATCGCGGTGCAGCAGCTGTCGATCACCTACACCGGTGTCGAGGCACACGCCTCCGGTTTTCCGTGGGGTGGCATCAACGCCGCTGACGCCATGGTCGTGGCCCAGACCGCCATCGGCCTGCTGCGCCAGCAGATCCTGCCGGACGACCGCATCCATGGCATCGTCACCAAGGGCGGTGAGGCAGCCAACATCATCCCGCGCGAGACCAAGGCTGACTTCATGGTTCGCGCCGGCAGCGCCGAGCGCCTCGTGGAGCTGCTGGCCAAGGTGCGCGACTGCTTCGAGGCCGGTGCGCTGGCCACCGGCTGCAGTGTCGAGATCGTGGCTGACACGGCCTACACGGACATGCGCCACGACTCGCGACTGGCGGCCATCTACCGGGTGCATGCCGAATCGTTGGGCCGCACCTTCGACGACGACCCGCCGGCCCCGGTCTCGACGGACATGGGCAACGTGAGCTACGAAGTGCCCTCCATCCACCCCTTCATCGGTGTCGAATTGCACGGCGCTGTGCCCCACCAGGCGGCCTTCGCTGACGCTTGTGCCACGCCCTCGGCGGACCAGGCCGTCTTCGACGGTGCGCTGGCGATGGCGCTGACGGTGATCGACATGGCGACCGACGAGGCGATCAGGGAGCGACTGCTGGCCAAGTAGAGCAGCACCTCAGGATCGGCCGATTCCCGCTGCTCGGGACGTGGGCGGCACGCCAAGGCCAAGCCCCCGGTTCCCGTTGCCAGGGACAGCGTGACCGGTTGCACCCCGGACTCGCACGCCCTCCCGACAGGCGGGAACGGCTGGCAGTTCTTCCCGTGTGCCGGGACAAATCGGCCGGATGGGCGGTCGAGTGGTCACACTGTCCCGCTGCTCGGGAAGCCTCGTCCTGTCGATCGCTGAGGGCTGACGCGGCGCTCAGGCTGTCTACTGTGCGCAACACCAGCTACTCCGCGCGCAACACCAGGATGTGCTGGTGGACGATGTTGGGCACGAACGCGTGTGGGTAGCCGTACGGCCGCAAGCGCGTGCCGGCCTGATACCAGATGAGGTCGCCCTTGGCGGTGAAGCCGTGCGTCTCGGCGCGCGCCGCAAGATCGGAGCCCACGAAGCGATAGTTGCCCTCTTGGTAGGCGTCACGGACGATGACCACGGCGTAGCGCTTCGGGCGCAGGACGCGCCGTAGCTCGGCGAACAGCGCTCCCATGCGGTCGAGGTATTCGGCATACGAGGCGCTGTTGGCCAGATCGGCCGGGTCGTCGGTGATCATGGCGTAGTCGGTGCGGCGATTGGCGAACTTCTCAGCCAGAGCCCCGCCGGACATCGTCACCTTCAGCTGCGGGTTGTAGGGCGGGTCGGTGGCGATGAGGTCGATGCTGGCATCTTCGAGGTCCCGCACCATTGTCATGGCGTCGCCGACCTGCAGCCGGCAGCCGGCCGGGTCGAACCGTCGTGGCCCACCCGGATCGTTGGCACCCAGGTCGGCGAGCAGCGGGCCGGCCCCGTCGTTCTCGGCCGCCGCCGCGGCCACCACGCTGCGGTAGACCTCCGCCCAGCGCGGCTCGATCTCGAACCCCAGCGCCCGGCGCGGCGATCGACAGATGGCGGCGCCGAGAAGCGTGCCTCCGACCCCGGCGAACGGGTCCAGCACCAGCTCGTCCCTCTTGGTGAAGAACTCGATCAGCCGCGCCATCAGCCGCGGCGGCTTATTTGCACCGTGCGCCTTGCGTGCCGCATGACCCAGCTCAGAGGGGTAGGCGGTCGTGAGCAGCGACTTGGTGAAGTAGAGCCATTCATCTCCACCGAGCTCATTCAGGGTGTTGTTCGGATGCACCGTTCTCAGCGGCGGGCGCGCTTGGCTGTCTGACACGGGCGAAAGTATGTGGCACGCGGCGTCTATGCTCTGCCCATGGCGTTCTTGGGCAGGGAGCGCGAGCTGGCTCTGCTGGCGGAAGCCGTGCGCCGGGTCGCTGAAGGGAGACTCGGTCGTGTCGTGCTTACCGGGCCGGCCGGCATCGGTTGCACGCGCCTTCTCGATGAGCTATCTAGACGTGTCTCGAGCGTGCCGGGCGTGCTGGCCTGCCGCGGCCGTGCCTTCGAGCCCGCCACGGGCATGCCCTACCAGGCGCTCGGCGACGCGCTGGCTTGCTCCTTCGCCCAACTGCCCGATGAGCGCATCGCCGAGGTCGTCGCTCAAGCCGGCGACGACCTCTGTGCGCTGGTACCGGGCCTGCGGGCGCGGCTCGATGCACTTGGCATGGATCATCGCCCGCCGCAGCTCAGTGCACCCGAGCAGCTCGGGCGCCGCGTGCTCGAGTCGATCCTGGGGACACTGGAGCGCCTGGCCGGCGGTGGCGTGATGCTGTTGGTGCTGGAGAACGTCCATTTCGCCGATCCCGCCACGCGCAAGCTCATCGAGGCGCTCCAGGATGTAGGTCGGTCGCTGCCGGTCTGCCTGGTCATCTCCTACCAACCCGACGAGGTTCATCGCCGGCACCCCATGGCGGCGCTGGCCGAGACGCTCACGGCCGACCCTGAGGTCGTCCACATCGAGCTCGGGCCTCTGCCGTCCGCTGACGTCGAACGACTGGTCGCCGCTGCGCTTGGGGAACGTCCGGCGCAGAACGTGCTCACCGCGGTCTGCGAGGGCGCCCGAGGCAATCCACTGCTGGCCCTCGAGTTGGCCCGCAGTGCCGGCGTGCTGGAGGGTGTTCGCCTCTCTGATCCATTCGACCAGCTCTACGGTGCGCGTGTGGAGGCGCTGTCTCGTGATGCTGTCCGACTGGTACGGGTGCTGGCGGCCGCACGACTACCGCTACCGCGTTCGACCGTCCTCGGCGTGCGCTCACCAGAGGGCCGACTCACCATCCAGGGACTGGAGGAGGCACTCGATGGCGGCTATGTCATCGCCTCGGGCGATCCCGATGACGAGCGCATCAGCATCAGCCATGAGCTCTGCGCCGAGGCCGTGGAGGCCATGGAGCTGACCTTGGAGCGGCAGAGCATCCACGCTGCCCTCGCCGAGCAACTCGACGCTGAGCCTGCCCTTGCGGCGTGGCATTGGTCGCGTGCCGCCCGACCGTCCGAAGCACGCGCCGCGCACATTCGAGCGGCCCAGCTGGCAGCCCGCCTCGATCCGGCCGAGACCGTCCTGCTGCACTACGAAGAGGCGCTTGAGCTGCCCAGCCTGGAGCCGGTGAGCCCACGCGCACAAGCCGATCTGTTGGCGGGCGCCGCCAGGGCATCGGCTTCGGCGGGTGCGTTCCGGCGCGCGGTGGCGCTGCTGCGACGGGCCATCGAAAGCCGCGCCACGCGCGAAGCTTCGGGCCGGCGCGGCGGCCGCGACGCCGAGACTCGCCTCTCGCTGGGTGAGATGCATGAGGAGCTGGGTCGATACCAGTGGCACGCCGGAGACGTCAAGGCGGCCATCGACAGCATGGAGCGGGCCTTGGGCATCATGCCGCCCCAGCCCAGCCGCAGTCGAGCGTGGGTGCAGGCATCGCTGGCACAGCACCTCATGATCGACGGTCGCTTCGCCGAATCCCTGGAGATCGCCCGCGAAGCGTTGGTGCTGGCCGATGCCGCCGCCAGGACCGGCGAGGACACCCTGGCCGAGCGAGCCCACGCCATCTGCACGCAAGGCGTTGATGTCGCCTATCTGGGTGACCTCGTTGGTGGCCTGGGGTTGTTGGAGCAAGCCGCCGCGCTCTCGCGCGAGTGTGGCCGACTCGACCACCTCATGCGCGTCGCCGCCAATCGCACCACGCTGCTGGACCTCGACCTTCGCCGTGAGGAAGCGCTGGCGGTCGTGCAGGAGTTCCTGACCGAGGCTACGGCTGGCGGACTGGAGGCGACCTACGGGGCGTTCTTGCGCGGCAACGCCGCTGACATCCTGTACCAGCTTGGTCGCTGGGAAGAGGCGGAACGTGAGTGCCGCAGTGATCTTCGCTGGCAGACCGGCCGTCGCGAGATCACCTGGCTCTCCCTGCTGGTGCTGGGACTGTTGCTGACCGAATCGCGTGGCGACGAGGAAGCTGCCAGCATCGTGGGCCGGACCCTCCTGGAGCTGCAGACCGTGTCCCCTGGTCACTGGACCGGCATGGTCATGCGGGCCGCCATCAGCCTGGCGCTTTGGAACGGCCGAGTCGAGGAGGCCGCCAGCATCGCCGAGCGCGAGTGGCCTCGAGCACTTGAGAGTGATGAGCTGAGCATCGTCGCGTACGCGGCCTCGACGGCGCTGGAGGCCGCCGCGGCGGCTGCTGAGCACGGACGCGCCACCTCCGACGCCGGCCTCATCGCACGGGCTCGAACGCTGGTCGAGAGCGTGCTGCCGGCGGCTGAGGCCTATCTGGACAGCTCATCGCTGGGTATCGGACTTGGTTCCCGCGTCGAAGCGGAACTGTTGCTCGACGCGGCTCGGGCTCATGCTCAGCGTGTGCGCGGCACTCCTGACCCCGCCGCCTGGGCCAGGTTGGCAGAGACATGGGAGAACCACTCCGTCCCCTACAAACGGGCCAAGGCGCGCTGGTGGCAGGCGCTCGCCATCCTGGCCGCCGCGCCGGAGGAAGACCGCGAATCGGCCCGCCTGCAAGCGCGTGCACCACTGTCGGAGGCGTACCGACTGGCTCGCGACCTGCCGGCGCTGCCGCTCCTGCGCGAGATCATGGATCTGGCCAAGCGCGCCAGAGTGGCGCTGCCGTTCGCTGAGGACACATTGGCGGGTCTGGTGGCCGTCGGGCCTGGGACCAAGTTGCCCGGGGGGCCTGGGACCAAGCTGCCCGTGGCGGTAGGTCCGGGGCTGCCACATCGGTCGATGCCTGCAGCCCCGGACATCGCCCAGGCCATCGAGGAGCGCGTCCTCGCGGAGCTACGTCGTGGACCCGCAGATACGTATGGTCTCAGCCCTCGCGAGCGGGAGGTCCTCGACATCCTTGCCGACGGTCGGACCGATCGGGACATCGCGGCGCGACTCTTCATCAGTGAGCGCACCGTCCACGTCCATGTCCGGCGCATCCTCTCCAAGCTCGGTGTCTCGAGTCGCACCGAAGCGGCAGGCGTCGCCATCCGGCAGGGACTGGTTGCGACCGGGCCGCTGCCTGCGGTAGCGACGACGCACGGACCGAACGCGGCTCGATGACGTAGCATCCCACTCATGAAACCATCGCTCTTGAGGGCGGTCCTGGCCCTCGTCGCCCTCACCTTCATCGCGGCTGCTTGCGCCAGCGACACCGGCGCCCAATGGACCTATGCGCCGGTCACCGTGTCGAGCGGGACCCCAGGCCCAGGTGCTTCGTCTGAGACGACCACGCCCGAGCAGTCGGCCGGGATCGCGGCAGCGACGACCGCGCCCGAGCAGTCGCAGGAACCCGGCCAGCCACCGGCCCAATCTCCCGCCACGGGTGGTGAGCCGCGCGTCATCGAGCTGCAGGCCAATGCAGCGCTGCAGTTCACCGACCCGAGTGGCCAGCAGATCACCGATATCCCGGTCACCCCCGGCGAGACGATCGTCTTCCAGATCGACAACGTGGCCGGCTTCGAGCACAACTTCTGGATCGGCACCGACAGCGAACTGTCGGCGCCCGGTGCCAGCACCGACGTGGGTATCCCCGCCTGGACCAGCGGCGTCCAGACGCTCGAATGGGTCGTGCCGGCCGATGTCAGCGGCCTGAAGTTCGGCTGCACCATCCCGGGGCACTACTACACCATGCAGGGCACCTTCTCCGCCTCTGGCCCGGCCCAGCCGGCGACCTCTGCCGAGTCCCCCCAGCCGTCCCAACCGGCGCCAGCCGAGTCCGTGGCGCCCGCCCAGCTGACCGAACCGGTCCCAGCCGAGTCGACGGCGCCCGCCGCGTCGAACGCGTCTCCCGCCACGACCGACGCGTCTCCCACGACCGGTGAGCCGCGGGTCATCGAGCTGCAGTCCACCCCAGCGCTGCAGTTCACCGATCCGAGCGGCCAGCAGGTCACCGATATCCCGGTCACCCCCGGCGAGACGATCGTCTTCCAGATCGACAACGTCGCCGGCTTCGAGCACGACTTCTGGATCGGCACCGACAGCGAACTGTCAGCGCCCGGTGCCACCACCGATGTCGGCATCCCGGGTTGGACGAGCGGTGTCCAGACCCTTGAGTGGGTGGTTCCGGCCGATGTCAGCGGCCTGAAGTTCGGCTGCACCATCCCCGGGCACTACTACACCATGCAGGGCACCTTCTCCGTCTCTGTCTAGCGGCACGCTCGGGCACACTCCCGCAACCGAAACGCCCCGGCAGGACCGACCGACCGACCGGGGCGTCATCGTGCCCACCGCGACTGCCGCCAAGCCCACGCTGAGCGCGGCACGCAGGGGTTCGGCGTCCAACTGTCAGTCAGCCGCGATGGCCTCCATGAACTCGCGCAGCGTGGGATAGATGACGTCGGCACCGGACTCGGCCAGCTCGGCCTCGCTGGTGGCGCCGGTCAGCACCGCGATGGCGCGCATGCCGGCCGCCTTGGAGGCCAGCATGTCCCAGCGCGAATCGCCAACGTACCAGGTATCGCCTGGCTCGATGTGGAGCAGTCCGGCAGCCTTGAGCAGCAGGTCCGGCGCGGGCTTGGCGTGCTCGACGTCCGCGCCGTCACAGATGAGCGGCATCGTGCGCAGCTGCAGCGACTGCACCGACTCGCGCGCGTCATCGGGCAGGCTGGAGGTGGCCACGGCCCAGGGGATACGACGGGCGCTGAGCCGTTCGAGGATGTCACGCGCGGCGGGCAGGGCACGCGGATGGGCGTTGAGGACGCGGAACTCTGCCCCGGCCTCCTTGTCGATCCGGGCATCGTCGCCCGGCTGGAGCTCCACGCCGTAGTGCTCCGCGACCATGCGCGCGAGGAGCTTGCCATCGGAACCCATGAGTGGCGCGAGGTAGTCGGGACGGGGGTCGATGCCGAACCGGGGAAAGACGGCCATCCATGAATCGACGCGGGTGCCGACGGTATCGACGAGCGTGCCGTCGAGGTCGAAGATGATGGCGCGCGGGGCGCCGGGAGTCGTCATCGGGTGTGATCAGCATGCATGGCGCTAGCCTACGATGCCGGCGTGTCTTGCAGTTGGCCGGCGAGCCCGGTGGGGTCGGTGGTCGGCTGGCGACACGCGAAGTCTCGACATACGTAGGCCGTTGCGGCCCCATCGATGGCCGTGCGATCCTGGAGTAACGGGACGTCGGAGGCTGTTGGGTCCGCTGTGAGCGCTAGGACCTGGCCTGGCCGATAGCGTCCACGTGCCGCCGCCAGCAGGGCCTTGGTGTCGTCCGACGCGGGATCGCCGACGATGGCGATCTCGTCGATGGGTGTGCTGGCAAGCTGGTAGGCGATGAGCCACTGGGCGAGACCGCTGGGATGCTGGGCGGCGAGGCCGATGACGGGGGCCAGGGCAGCCTCAGCAGCACTGCGGTAGCGTCCTTGGCCGGTCAGCGCGGCCAGCCGAAGCAGCACGGTGGTGGCCATGGCGCCGCCTGACGGGATGGCATTGTCCTGCACGTTGCGTGGTCGCGCGAAGAGCGTCTCGGCATCGTCGGCAGTGTCGTGGAAGCCACCGTCATCGGCGCGGAAGTGGTCGAGGATGACCTCGGCCAGCTCGCGGCAGGCGTCGAAGTAGCGCTCGTCGAACGTGGCCTCGTAGAGCGTCAGCAGCCCCTCAGCGAGGTGCGCGTAGTCCTCGAGCGTGCCGGCGTGCTGGGCGCGGCCGTCCTTCCATGAGCGTCGAAGCCGGCCATCGGCCCCGCGCAGATTGGCCAGGATGAAATCGGCCGCTTCGCCGGCGATGTCCACGAAGGCAGGCTCGCCCAGGGCGATGCCGGCATCGGCAAAGGCGCCCATCATCAAGCCGTTCCAGGAGGTCAGCACCTTGTCGTCGCGAGCCGGCTGGTGCCGCTCATCGCGAGTACGCAGCAGCTTCACGCGGGCCTCGGCGAGCGCCTCGTGGACGTCGTCCCGCTGGCGTTCGAACTCGAGCGCGAGATCCGTGTCAGTGCGGACGCGATGCAGGATGGTGTGGCCTTCCCAGTTGCCATGCGGGGTGACCCCGTACGCCGACGCGAAGAGTGGCGCATCGTCGCGAAGGATCTCGCGGATCTCGGCGGCCTGCCAGACGTAGGTACGGCCTTCCTGTCCGTCAGTGTCGGCGTCGAGACTCGAGGCGAAGGCGCCGGCAGGCGGGTTGCGCAGCTCATGCGCCACGAAATCGAGAGTCTCTCGGGCAACGTAGGCGTAATGGTCGTGGCCGGTGACCTGCGCGGCATGGGTGTAGACGCGCGCCAGCTGCGCGTTGTCATAGAGCATCTTCTCGAAGTGGGGGACCAGCCAGGCCTTGTCGGTGGCATAACGGGCGAAGCCGCCGCCGAGGTGGTCGTAGATGCCTCCCGCGGCCATGGCGTCGAGCGTCTTCTCGACGATGGTGAGTGGGTCGCGCGCGGCCGTCCTCAGGTGCTCGCGCAGGAGGAGCTCCAACGTCATGGGCTGGGGAAACTTTGGCGCGCCGCCCCAGCCACCATCGATGGCATCGAAGTTCTTGCGCAGCGTATCGACCGCACCTCGCAAGAGCACGGCGGGATCGGGGCGTGGCTCACCCACGAACTGCCCTGCGGTCTGCTCGGCCATCTGCTCGGCCAATCTGCTCGGCCAAGCGCGCGGGCGCGTCCTGCTCGCCACGGACGTGCTCGGCGACGTGGCTGGCGCTCTGCTCGATCTCGTCGCGTTGGCTCGTCCACAGCTCAGTGATGCGCGCCAGCAACTGGCGGAACGAGGGCATGCCGTGACGCGGCTCGTCGGGGAAGTAGGTGCCGCCATAGAAGGGGCGACCGTCGGGCGTGAGGAAGACGCTCATGGGCCAGCCGCCCTGCCGCGTCATCGCCTGCACCGCATCCATGTAGATGCTGTCCAGGTCGGGCCGCTCCTCGCGATCGACCTTGATGGCCACGAAGTGCTCGTTGAGCTCGGCCGCCGTTTGCTCATCCTCGAACGACTCACGCTCCATCACGTGGCACCAATGGCAGGCGGCATAGCCGATGCTGAGGAAGATGGGCACGTCCCGCTCTTTGGCGGCACTGAGGGCCTCCTCGCCCCAGGGGTACCAATCGACGGGGTTGTGGGCATGCTGCAGCAGATACGGGCTGGTCTCGCCGGCCAGTCGGTTGGTGTGCTTGGGGGCGTGGTTCATCTCAGCGCATGGTATGCGCTGGGCGTGACGACCCGGTCACAACGCGGTCACGACGCCTATGGTCGGGCTCCGCGGAGCATCAGGCTCGCAGATGTGCAAGCCCCTGATCACGCCGCGCCCCCTCGCCTCCCTTCGCGGCGCACCCGCCGTGACTGCTGCGGCGCACCTATGCCCTGCCCGGCGCGGCGCACCTATGCCCTGCCCGGCGCGGCGCACCTATCCCTGCCCGGCGCGGCGCACCTATGCCCTGCCCGGCGCGGCGCACCTATGCCCTGCCCGGCGCGGCGCACCTATGCCCTGCCCGGCGCGGCGCACCTGTGCCCTGCCCGGCGCACCCCGCCCCGGAAGCCCAACCTGATGCACCCGGCGACTCAACGAGCCAAGTGGCGGCCGCGGGCGGGCAGCTTCATGCGCGGAGCGCCTCAATTGGCCAAGCAACGGACCATTTGAGTCACCGGGTGACTCGAATGGCCACGCAGCGGGCCTGCGGCGCGGTCAGCTTGGTCAGTTCAGTCGCTGGGGGCATCACGTCGGGTCCCACTGGACGCCACGGGCCCGACTGGACGCCACGGGCCCGACTGGACGCCACGGGCCCGACTGGACGCCATGGGCCCGACTGGACGACCACGGCACACTACAGGACGACGATCCCATTGTTCAGCAGCGGAGCACCGGTGCGGAGGGCGCGCAGGACAGCTGCAGTGTCCAACGGCAGCGTGCTGAGCAGCGCGGCGCGGTGCTCGCGGATGACCCTGCGGTTGTGGTGCGTGTCGGCGACCAGCAGGATCACCCGGTCGACGCCACTGTCGCGCCACTTCAACTCGAGGCGCCGCTGCAAGGCTTGGACGTCGTGGAGGCGTGTCTCGGCATCAACGCCGATCGTGACCGGTCCCCGCAGCACCACGTCCCAGGCGCGCAGATCGCCTCGACCGCCGACTGGCACCTCGGTGTGCCACCTATAGCCGTCGTCCACGACGCCACGAAATCGAGTCAGTAGGTGCAGCTGGGGAGCATCGCGGACGGCCGCGCCATCGGGGTATGCCCTGACGTGTAGACGCAAGCCCAGCGCGGCGCACAGTACGGCCGCCTGGTCGATGGTCATCTCCTTCCGTTGGCTCCGCTCAGACCGGCTCACCATGGCCTGACTCAGCCCAGCCACGCGCGCCACGTGGCGCTGGCTGAGGCCGGCGCCGGCACGAGCGCTGCGGAACTCGAGGCCAAGGTCCGTCAAGATCTTTCGCGCTTGCTGGCGGCCTCGGTCTCGGGCGCGCTCCGTCGTGGGCATGGGCCCGATCATGGCCCGCTCGACTTCACTCCTGGATATCGTTCAAGTACCGGCGCCTTGCGCACGACCGAAACGGCGTGCTGCCCTGCGCATGCGCCTTACCGACGGTCTACCAGCCGCCCTCGTCGCGGATGAGCCGGTGCAGGACGCGTGCGCTGACCGAGCGTCGGTATTGGGCCGTGGAGCGCACGTCGTCGATGGGGACGATCTCGCCGGCCAGAGTTTCCGCAGCTTTGTCCGCCATAGATGTCACCGGCCGCTCCCCCTCCAGGATCGCTTCGGTCTGACGTGCCCGGATCGTGCTCGCCGCGACCGATCCCAGTGCCACGCGGACGTCGCGCCAGGTGCCGGCATCATCGCGGTAGCTGAGCGCCACCACTACCTTGCTGATGGCCTGTGCCGCCCGGGTGCCGACCTTCCGATAGCGGGTGCGTCGTGTCCGATCGACCGGGAAGCGGATCTGCACCAGCAGCTCATCAGGGCGCAACGCTGTCTGTCGATAGCCGGTCCAGAACTCACGCGCCGGAACCGTGCGTACACCCTCGACCGAGCCCAGGTCGAACGTGGCGTCCACAGCCAGCAGCACCGGCAACGAGTCGCCCGCGGGAGAGGCGTTACAGACGTTGCCGCCGATGGTGGCACGGTTCTGGATCTGTGCCGCACCGATGGTGGCGGCCGCCTCGGCCAAGGCCGGGAGTCGTGCCGAGATGACCGGCGAACGGCGCACGTCCGCGAATGTGGTCAGGGCACCGATCGAAACGTCGTAGCCGTCAGTGCTGATACCACGTAGCTCATCGAGGCGCCAGAGGTCCAGCACCGCCAAAGGCGGCTCGGCGACATCAGCCTCCAGTTGCACCATCAGGTCGGTCCCACCTGCTAGCGGTCGGTAGCCACCCGACGCCATGACTGCGTACGCCTCGGACAATGTAGCCGGGCTAATGACCGGCGGCTCAGCATTCATGTGGCGGCATCTCGCGGAGCGTTGCCCCCTGGGGACCCGCCACCAGAGGACCCGCCACCCGAGGGCCCGCCACCAGAGGGCCCGCCACCCGAGGGCCCGCCACCAGAGTCGCCGTCGCGTACGGACTCGTCGCTTGAGCCCGCGTCCCGCGCCAGGACCGCGGCCTCGATGGCGTCGATGATCTTGGTGTAGCCGGTGCACCGACAGAGATTGCCGGCGATGGCCCCGCGGATATCGTCCTCATCGACACTCCCGCCATCATCGAGGTACGCCTGCGCCGCCATCAGCATGCCCGGCGTACAGATGCCGCACTGGGCACCGCCGTGCTCCAGGAACGCCGCCTGGAGCGGACCCAAGGACATCGTCTCCGCATCAGCCAGTGCCTCGACCGTCCGAACATCCGAGCCATCGACTTGGCAGATCGGCACCAGGCAGCTGTCGACGACCATGCCGTCGAGGATGACCGAGCAGGCGCCGCACTCGCCTTCGCCACAGCCTTCCTTGGTGCCGGTGAGGCCGATGTCTTCACGGAGGACATCGAGTAGGCGCCGCATCCCGGGCACCGATACTTCGCGTAGCTCACCGTTGAGCGTGAAGCGATAGCTGGCAGCGGGTCCCGCCAACAGAGCATCCGACACGACGGTCATGCCTCTCCCTCCAAGGCTCGAAGCACGCGCTCGGCGGTCGCGGGCAACTCGGTAACCCAGACACCAACGGCATCGTGGATGGCATCGACGACGGCCGGTGCCGCGACATTCATCGGCAACTCGCCCAAACCCTTGGCGCCATGGGGCGTACCGCTGAAGGGCTTCTCCACGAGGATCGCGGTGATGCGCGGCGCGTCCATCGAGGTGGGGATGATGTAGGTGGACAAGCGGTCGTTGAGGTAGCGGCCATCCTGCATCTTGATCTCCTCTATGGTGCCGTAGCCGACCGCCTGCAATGTGCCGCCTTCGACCTGTCCTTCGGCGAGGAGCGGGTGGATGACGTGGCCGGCGTCATCGGCGCTGACGACGCTCCGCACACGCACCTCGCCGGTGTCCAGATCGACATCCACCACCGCCACAGCACAGGCCCAGCCGAACGCAGGATAGGCATCGCCGGTGTGGTTGGTATCGTCGAACTCCACATCCGTCGCCGACTGATAGAGCTCATCGATGCGCGTCGCGCCATGCCGTCGCGCGTCCAACCGGTATACGTCCGCGAAGCCGCCGCCCGAGCGTGCTTCCACCGTCTCACGCAACCTCGACGCAGCCTTGGACAGCAATCCGCCCACCACCATGACCGTGCGTGATGCCACCGTGGGACCGCTGTTGGGCACGATGGACGTATCGATGGGCGCCATCTGCACCTCTGACGCATCGATGCCGAGCGCGTCGGCGACGATCATGGGCAGGACAGTGTTGGTGCCCTGGCCCATCTCCGTGTTGGCCGCCAGGATCCGGATGATCCCATCGTCGCCCAGCTCCAGGCTGGCCATGCTGGCCATGGTGATCTCGCCGCGGCCGGTGAAGCCGGCACCATGCCACGCCATGGCGATGCCGATCCCGGACGCGCTGTGGACCCGCGTGGAGTTGAAGCCGGCGCCTGCCTCGGCGGCTTCACGCCAGCGGATGCCACGTGTCTGGCGACTGACCTCACGCACGCCCTCGTAGTCGGCCTCCTGAGTGGCTCGATCGAGCACTTCCTCCGCGGCGACGCTTTCACGGAGCACCTGACCGCTGGGGGTCACGCCGCCTTCGCGGTAGGCCCAGCGACGACGAAGCTCCGCCGGTGACACCTCCAGCTCATCGGCGATACGCGCCACTTGCAGCTCATGCGCGAAGCCGACCTGAGGCGCACCGAAGCCGCGGAAGGCGCTATTGGGTGGCGTGTTGGTGGCCATGGTGCGGCCGGCGATGTGGACGTTGGGGCACTCGTAAGGGCCGCCAGCGTGCAGGATGCCCCGCGACAGCACCACCGGCGAGAGCGTGCAGTACGCGCCCGCATCCATGATGACCTCCACGTCCTGCGCGATGAGGCGCCCATCCGCTGACACGCCCGAGCGATGGCGGATGATCGCCGGATGCCGCTTGGTCGTGGAGGCGATGTCCTCGTGACGGTCGTAGATCATGCGTACAGGCTTGCCGATACGTTGCGCCAGGAGAGCCGCATGGATGGCTACGACCGACGGGTAGTCCTCCTTGCCGCCGAACGCGCCGCCAGTCTCGGCTTGCGTGATGACCGCTTGTGTGTCACTCAGCGCCAACGCCCGCTTCAATGCGGTGTGGACGTAGTAGGGACACTGCATGGAGCCCGTGATAGTGATGCCGCCGTCCGGCCGAGGTTCGGCGATCATGGCCTGGTTCTCGATGTAGAGCTGCTCCTGGTGCCCGACCCGGTACTCGCCCTCGACGATGAGGGTGGCCTCTCTGAAGCCGGCTTCGGGATCACCGCGGCTGATCTGATAGGCCGCGAACTGCTGGGTCGACTCCAGTGGGTCGAACACGGCCGGCAGTGGCTCCGTGTGTAGCTTGATGCGCCGCTTGGCCTCACGCAGCGTGGCTTTGTCCGCGGCCGCGACCAGCGCGACCGGTTCCGAGTGGTGCCGGATCTCGCCGTCCGCGAGTGCCGGCATGTCGTCCTGGATGGAGCTGACGATGTTCTCGCCGGGGATGTCTGCCGCCGTCATGACCACGACCTTGGACCAGTCGAAGTCGGGATCGAGTTCCAGGCCCAGCAAGCGGGCGTGCGCCTGCGTCGAGCGGATGGTGGCGCCGTACCAGGCACCGGGGAAGACCAGATCATCGGTGTACTTGGCCTCGCCGGTGAGCTTGCCCGGGCCTTCTCGACGCAGTGGGGCAGGCGAGACCAACCCCAGCA
Organism: uncultured Chloroflexia bacterium; assembly: GCA_963838115.1. GTDB lineage: Bacteria > Chloroflexota > Limnocylindria > Limnocylindrales > CSP1-4 > JAFMJV01. The sequence continues at coordinate 18,337 of CAWIPU010000002.1, read as the reverse complement.
CCGGAGCTGCGACCTCACCCGGTGCCGGCGGAGACAGCACGATGGGCCCCTCCGTGGTGGCCCGCTGTCCGGCGACTCGTTCGCTCACGCGTTCGCTCACGCGATCTCTCCCTCGTGCGTGGGTTCAGTCACCGTATCCTAGGCCCACGGGCGTCACTATGGCGCGCCCGATGCTCCGGCGCGGACGCGGGGTGTGCGCGGCAGCGGACATGTCTTTCGAATCATCCCAGTCTGCGACGGCCGATTCGCCGCTGGCACCACTGCCACCACCGCAGCCAATTCGGGACATTTCCGAGTCATCATGAGGCATAGGTCGACCCAGTTGGGACCTGGTCTCCTCCTGCCCATGCGGACGCTTTGGGTCTCGACGTCGGACGGACGCGATGGTGTCGCCGGATGGCTATCGCCCGATGGCCGTGACGAGGCGGGTCGGTCCGAGTACGCTACCGCCATGTTCGACCTCTGGCTTTTCCTGCATATCCTCGGGGCCATCGCGGCCTTCGGCTTCGGCTTCTACGCCCCCATCTTCGGCAGCGCGATCACGAGGGAGGCGCAGTACAGCGACTGGTACCTGCGCACTTTCAAGCGCGTCTCCAACGGCGTGATCGTGCCGGTGGCCATCTCCATGCTCATCACCGGGACGCTGCTGGTCATGGAGAGCGGTGGCATGCGCCGATTCGAGCAGCTGTGGCTGACGCTCTCGCTGGTGCTCTACGTGATCGCACTACTGGTCATCTTCCTGGCGCAGCGGCCGACGCTCAACCGCACCATCGCGCTGACCGCGCAACCGGCCCAGCAGCCGGCCGGGTCAGTGGGCACTTCGGCGAACCTGGCCCCCAACGTCAAGAAGCTGCAACTCTACGCCATGATCCTGCTGGTGCTCAGCATCGCCATCGTGGCCCTGATGGTCTGGAAGCCGGGCTCCTAGCAGCCCGCTCTACGGGCGACCCGCCTCCACCAGCAGTGCTGAGAGGCGCGAATAGCGCGCGTAGACCTCGTCGTACACGGCTGTTCGCTCGGCATCGGGGTCGGTCACCTTGAGCGGTGGCCGGGCCGCCTCACCTGCTTCAGCGTAGCTCGCATAGGTACCCGCAGCGATGCCGCCGATGAGCGCCGCTCCCACGCCCGTCCGCTCGGGCGCATCGACGTACGCCAGCGGCTCCCCGAAGACATCGGCCAGGATGCTGCGCCACAACGGACTGGCCAGACCGTTGCCCGTCGCCAGCCATGAATCGCAGCGACCACCGGCATCAAGCACCGCATCTCGAGTGGCGCGCAGTGAGCATGCCACGCCCTCCAGCACGGCACGGGCGAGATGGGCCCGATGGTGCCCCAGGGTCAGCCCGATGAAGGCCCCGGTCGCCGATGGGTCCATGATGGGCGAGCGCTCGCCGACGAGATAAGGCAGGAAGATCAAGCCTTCGGTCCCGGCCGCCACATCGGCCGCCAGACGGTCGAGTGAGGCGTAGGGGTTCTCGGTCTGCAGCCGCAAACGGTCGCGCAGCCAACGCAGCGACATCCCCGCCGACAGGGTCGCACCGAGTTGATACCAGCGTTCTGGGGCGGCGTGGCAGAAGGTGTGGATGCGGCCCTCTGGATCGGGCATCGGTCGATCGGTGGCGACCAGGATCTGCCCACCGGTCCCCAACGTGACCGAGCCGTTTCCCGGATCGATGAGTCCGTTGGCTGTGGCCTGTGCACATTGGTCCGCGCTGCCGGCTGCGATCGGGATGCCCGCGCGGAGCCCCAGCTCCGCAGCGGCCGACTCGGTGAGGCCCCCCGCCACTTGCGACAATTCCATCAGCGGCGGCAGGATGTGCGACGGGACGCCCAGCCGACCGCACAGCTCGGCCGACCAGGTTCGGGCCGCAACGTCGAACATGGCCGTCGCGGATGCGTCGCTGACGTCGGTGGCGGCTGCTCCGGTCATGCACAGCCGGAGGTAGTCCTTGGGCAGGACGAACACCGCCGTGGCATCAAGGCGATCGGGCTCGTGACGCCGAAGCCAGGCGATGGTGGGGCCCATGAAGCCGGCGGCGGGCCGGGTACCGGCGATCGAGAGGAAGGTCTCGACTCCGATCTCATCTTCAAGCTCGGGGATGATCGCGGCGGTGCGCTGGTCGGCCCAGGTGATGGCACGTCCCAGCGGTCGGTGATCGGCATCGAGGAGTGCGCCGCCGTGCATGTGACCGTCGAGACCGATGGCGGCGATGTCATCGGTGCCGGCTTCGTGCCGAGCCTGGCGCACGGCCTTGACCGTGTTCGACCACCACGCTTCGGGGTCCTGCTCGGCGCGATTGGGCGCCGGCGTCTCCATCGGGATCTCGCGCGTCCCCGTGCCCAGCACCTGGCCAACTTCATCGATGATGACAGCCTTCACCGCGGAGGTGCCAAGGTCGATGCCCAAGAGTGCCATGGCCGAATGCTAGTCGGTGACGCTCGCCTCCAAGCGCCGCCCTCGCACCCAGGCAGCGCGGACCGTGCCGGCACGTTCGCGGAAGATCAAGCGGCTGGCGATCTCCTCGACGTCGTGGCAGGTGCCAGCTTCCGGCGGACGGCCCAGCTCCGGGTCGACCGCGATGAGGTCGGCCTCCTTGCCCGCTTCGAGCGAGCCGATGACCTTGTCAAGGCCCAACGCCGCGGCACCACCGAGCGTGCCCAGCCGCAGCCACTCGAGTGGTCCCGGCAGCGGCGCAGTATCGCCCACGACCGTGGCACGTGCGTTATGGACGAAGAAGCCCAGGCGCATCTGCGTGATGACCGAAAGCTCGGGTGCGCCGGCCACGTCCGTGCCCAGGCCCATGCGGATGCCCGCATCGAGGTAGCGCGCGATGGGCATCACGCCGCTGCGGATGAACATGTTGCTGACCGGGCAGTGGGCCACCGCTGAGTCGGTTTCCACGAGTCGGGCGACCTCACGTTCGGACAGGTGGATAGCGTGCGCCAAGAGCGCCTTGTGACCAAGGCCACCGGCACGGTCATAGACGTCAAGGTAGTCGGCAGAATCGGGGAACTGCTCGGCGACCGTCGCCATCTCGCGAGCGTCTTCCGAGAGGTGCGTCTGCCAGGTGGCGCCGTAGTGCTCAGCGAGCGCGGCTGATTCGCGCAGCAGGTCGGCGGTGCAGGAGACCGCGAAGCGCGGCGTGAAGGCATAGCGCAGTCGCCCATCGGCAGCGCCGTGCCAACGTTCGCATAGCTCAGCCGAAGCACGGATGGCGCTGTCGAGGATGTCAGTGGGCGGGGTGCGGTCGTCGTAGGTCACGCGATCCATCAGCACGTTGCCGATGATGGCGCGGATGCCGTGTGCCTCGGCTGCGCGGAAGCAGCCGTCGGTCGACTGGGGCCAGACCGCCGCATAGCCGGCGAAGGTCGTGGTGCCAGCAGCGGCCATGGCGCGATACACCTGCGGCGCCAGTCGGTCGGCTGCAGCAACGTCGAATGCGCGTTCCAGCGGGAAGATGTAGCGCTCCAGCCAAGCCAGCAGGTCCATGCCGGCACCCAGGCCGGCGGCGGGGATCTGGGGGATGTGCACGTGCGTGTCGACCAACCCGGGCATCACCACCAGCGGGCGCAGGTCGATGGCCGTTTCTGCCGCTCGGGGAGCATCAGCCGCGTCGCGGATCGATCGGATGCAGCCGGCGTCGTCCACCTCGATGACCCCGTCGGGTTGCCACAGCGTGGAGCCATCAGGGAGGGGGCTCAAGAGCCGTGCGCGCAGCGTGAAGGGCGGGCGATCAGGGAAGGTGGTCAATGCGACACCTCGACCGGAATGACCTCAAGTCCGTCGATGCCTCGGAAGTCGCGAGGGTTGCACGTGTAGAGCGGAAGGCCGTTTGCGATGGCGACCGCTGCGATCATCACGTCGTACGCCCTCGAGGAGGACTTGCGGCCGCGTCTGCGCAGAGATGCTGCGACCTGGCCGAACGCGCGGGCAGCGTCGGCGTCGAAGGGCAGCGGCTCGAAGTCGGCCTCAGCTCGCTGCAACCGAGCCTGGCGGACGGCTTGCTCGCCCTCCGAGGCCACGAGAGGACCGACGCTCAACTCCGCGAGTGTGATGGCCGAGATCCGTGGTGCGGCCGGGAGTGCGGCGACATCCTTGATGCGGTCAAGCCCCATGATCACGCTGGTGTCCAGGAGCCCGTGGTTGTGGATGGTCACATGCGGGGATCGATGATGTCATCGATGTCTCGCCGCAGACTCGCATGGTCCATCGGCGGCAATCGACGCCAGCGCTCCAGCAGAGCCTCTGCGGAGAGTGTCTGTGACGGCATCGGTGAGAGCCGCGCGACCGGTGAGCCGTCTCGAGTGATCGTCAGCACTTCACCGCAGGTCACCCGATCGATCACCTGACCCCCTTTGTTCCGGAGTTCTCGAATGGTCACATCTGCCATGTCTCACATCGTATCACGCGTGAGACGCTGCGCCGTGATCAGTCGAGCGGTGGCGGGAACTCGGCTCTATCGCGTCGGGCCGTGGCCGCAGGTGCGGCCGACTCGAGCGGCATGGCCTCATCGTCATCGGTCAGCTCCTCGGCCCGTCGTTCGTCGGGACAGGCACAGCGAGCGATGTAGAACTCGTAGCCGTAGGTATCGGGATATTCGCGGCGGATGCGGTGCTCGGCCAGCGTGCCATCGAGGACCGCCAGGGCCGCCTCGTCAGCGGCGTATGCCTCCAAGAGTGCCGGGATTCGCGCCTCCAGCGGGGTCTGGTAATGCGTCCACCAGGATTCGGCCGGCAGCGTGAAGTGGCCCACGACCTCATATCCGGCCGAAGTGATGCGCTCCAGGTTGCCGGCCACATCGGTCATCTCGGGGTACTCGCCGGCCCAGAAGTCGCGCACCACCGCGGGTGGATCGGAGACCAGCCAGGTCGCCTCGCTCACCACGACGTAGCCACCAGGTCGCAGGAACACGCGCCAGGCCGTGAACGCCTCGCTGATGCCCATGATGTAGGCGGCACCTTCCGACCAAACGAGGTCGAACGAATCAGGGCCGAAGGGTAGGTCCTTCATGTCGCCGCGCATGACACGGAGACGCTCACGCACGCCGGCCTCCTCGGCGCGCTGCCGAAGCTGATCAAGAAACGGCTCGTGCGCATCGACCGCGGTCACCGTGGCGCCGGTCGCGATGAGCAGCGCCAGCGTTTGCATGCCGGGCCCGCAGCCGACATCGAGCACGTCCGGGGTCGCGGGCAGCTCGGTACACATCCCCAGCGCCCGCAGGGTCGAGGCGTCGTCTCCGGGACCCTCTCGCGGCAGATCGCGATGAAGCTCGAAGAAGACGTCGCGCAAGTGATCGTCGCGGGCCATAGGTGAAGAGGGTAGCGATCCGATCGTGATGAGTTGCGGTGCGGCTACGACATCGTGCCAGAGTGACGGTGAGCCCAGCCCGGCATCAGTCGCCGGCAGAGGCCGCCACGCGTCGCGCCGGCTGCGTGTCGGCCGTTGCGTTGGCTTTCCTCCGCCCGGCCGCGGCACGGCGCGTGCGCTTGGCAGTCGGAACTCGATGACCAGCTCGGTCCCGGTGGCTTTCGCGATGCGCTGGAGCATGCCGACGCCGGGGTTCTGCTGTCCGGACTCCAAGCGGGCGACCGACGACTGCGGGATCCCAACGAGATGCCCGAATTCCGTCTGGGTCATGTCACGGAGGGGAGGGCGATCAGTTGACCGGGCCGGTCCTTCGCAGCGAGGCTGGCACGCCGACCGCATGGCTGAGATGGCCGTCGACGAGGGCCAAGGGTGGTAGGTCGAGCGCGTTCATATCGGTTGCGGCGAACTCCTCGAGCAGGAATTCGGCGAACGCTCGCTCCACGTCGAGTGGCAGGCACAGGATGAGGTCCCGCATCGGCGCCAGTACCAAGCCGTTGCGTCTACCCAGGACGCGGACCAGCTCGTCTGGAAGCAGCAAGAGCGATGAGGCCCAGCCCTCGCGTGACTGGAATGCGACCGTGGGCACATCCGCGACGCGCTCGCAGACGAGCGCGAACTGCTTGCGTGCTGCGACCCGGGCACGGATGTTGCCGAGCGCTTGCTTGAACGCACGCCCGGCCGACACGCCCCAGCCAGCCAGCTGATGATCGCTGACGAAGAGTATGGCGGGGCCGATGTCCAGGCCGAGTACCGTGCGGATGCCGGGCGGGAAGTCGCGCACGGCTAGGTCCTCCAAATCGACCGGAAGCGCCCGACGACGCGGGAGGGCAAGGCGGAGGTTGGGCGCGACCTCGCTCCAGGGGGCGGTCAGGTCGACCAATTCGATCGCCTGCACCACCTCATCGACCGAGGCTGTGGTGACTAGGGGGTCTTCGATGGTTCTCATGGCACCACCATGGCGAGTGTCGCTTGGCGCCGGCTCCTCGCGCACTTATCAGCGCCTTCGTCGGTGCCTTTCGCCGCAGCGGCGGGTTCGCATGCGCCGTAGCATCGAGGCGTGACCTCCACCCACGCGTCCGCGGCCCAGGTTCGACGTGCCTATGCCAACCAGGCGGCTATCAGCTACAGCTTCTACATGGTCGGTGCGGCTGCTGCCTTCATCGCTGTCGCGCTGGGTCTGTCCGACACCGAGACGGGGTTGCACTCGTCAGCGATGGCGCTCGGCATCGTGGCGTCCGGCCTGACCGGTGAGCGCGTCGATGCTCGCTTCGGCGCGCGTCGAGCTCACCTGGGAGCGATGGGCCTGCTGGCCGTCTCACTGCTGCTGCTGGCGTGGGCACCGGCGCTCTGGGCCACGCTGGGCGGTGCGCTGGGGATCGGGCTTGGCAGCGGCATGATGTTCGTGCACGTCAACAGCACGCTGGGTAGGGGCGGCGGGGTGATGGCGCGGGTCCAGCTGGCGCGAGCGTCCCTCGTGGCCAAGGCGGCACAGCTGCCGGTGCCGTTGATCATCGCGGTCGGCACCGCCCTGGCGATCGGTTGGCCCTTCGTCATCGTGCCGTTGCTGCTGCTCTTGGGCCTCATCGTGGTGATGAGCCGCAAGCCAGGCGAGGAAGTACCGTTCCACGATGAAGCTGGCCGGCTGCCGTGGGCCTTCTGGCTGCCCTGGCTGATGACGGTGTCGATCATCTCCATGGAGTTTTGCATCGTCTTCTGGGGCAGCACCATCGTGGGGCGCCAGACCGGCGTCTCGCTCGAAGATGCGACGCTGACGATCAGCGCCTTCATCGTGGGCATGATGGCCGGCCGTGCGGTGCTCTCGTTCCACGCCATGGGTCGCCTGGACCCGATGCGGGTCATCCGCTTCGGCGCGTTCGTCACCGTCGTGGCCGTGCTGGTGCCGTGGCTCTCCGGCGAGCTGCTCGTGAGTGGTGTGGGCATGTTGGCCGCCGGTGTCGGCATCGGCATCCAATTCCCGCCGGCAGCCTCGATCACGCTGGGGGCGGTACCGGCACGTGCGATCGCGGCGGCATCACGGCTCACGCTGGCGGCGGGGGTCGCCATCCTGGTGGCACCATTCGTGCTAGGTGTGCTGGCCGATCTGGTCGGCATCACCGCCGGCTGGCTGCTGGTACCGCTCATCTGCGCCTGGGTCATCGCCTTGACCGTGCCGGTGGAGCGGGCGCGCCGGGAGCGCCGGGCAAGGCGCTCAGGGGTGGTCTAGCCGCGAGCCTCGAGTGACGTCGAGATCTCCACGACGATGCCACCGAGTCGATCGCGTATGTCGCACTCCCATACCTCGAAGACCCGCCAGTCGGCTTCCTCGAGTTGGCGTCGCTTCCGTGCGTCCCGCTCCCGGTTCAGCTCGAACTTGCGCGCCCAGAACTCCGGGTTCGATTTGGGCAGGTTCGGGTGGCAACGTGGGCAATGGTGCCAGTAGCAGCCATGCACGAAGATGGCCACTTGGCGTCCCGGGTATGAGATATCCGGCCGACCCGGTGCGCGCTTCCAGTTCAGCCGATAGCCCGGGTAGCCCGCCCGCCGCAACGCGGACCGAATCGTTCGCTCGGGCTTCGTGTCTTTCGCGCGATTGGCCTGCATGACCGTCCGAGTCGCCGCAGTCGTGGGTGGTGGATTGGGTAGTTGAAGTCCCGCCATGGCGCCAAGTATCGGGTAAGCGACGAGACGCATACTGGTGCGGTGCGAATGAGCGTAGAGAGTCACCAATACGCCGAAACCGTCCTCCAGGGTCAGTTCCGCGAGGAGTGGGAGGAACTCCTCGACGTGCTCGGGACGCTGGAGGTGCCCCTGCGACGGGTCGGGCCATTCACGCGGAACGGACGACCCAAGTCGCCCAAGCGACAGTCCCGACTGATCGGCGGGGTCCGGGCCAGCGCCCTGATGCCGGTCGACCAAGCGGAGATGAATCGTCGCATCCGCCTCTCCTTGTCCCGACTTGGATGGCATTCCGAGCCGTACATCCTCATCGATCGAGAAGGAAAGCCCATCGACACCAGGCTTCGGGGTGACTTCGAGAAGTCGGGCGTGTTCATCGAGGTCGAGTTCGGCAACGTCGCCAGCTACTTTCGAGACCTCTTCAAGTTCCATATCGCTGGGACCACCGGCGCGGCGAAGGTCGGAGTGATCGTCGTGGCTACCGATGCGCTGGCCCGACTGTTCGACCAAGGCCAGGCGCGCTTTGAGCAGGCGGTTTCTTTGCTTCCCTACATGCGTGCCGGCGTCCAGCTCCCGACCGCGATCATCGGGATCGACGTCAATGACTGGCAGCCAGTTCGTGAGCGATACGAAGCCATGCGTGAGCTCGTCGAGGCCAACGGAGAGCCCTGCCACCCCTTCACCTCGGTGATCTCGAGCTAGGACGCGCTTTGCTCTCGGAGCACGATTCGTGCTGCGGGCGCATGACCTTCGATCTCGCTCGTCAACTGCAGGCCGACTCGCTCGATGAGCCCGACGACGAGTGCGTTGCCCATCATGAAGGCCCGTCGTCCCTCCGGCATTCCCGTGTCCGTCCAGTCGTCAGGGAAGCCGTTCAGGCGTTCCAGCTCGCGAGGGGTCAGTCGCCGGTAGCGGTCGTCCTCGACCTGTATGAGGTGCTTGAAGCGTGAAGGGGTGCGACCGCCCTCACCAGTCAGGATGGTCCGGGCCGGCCAGTCGGTTCGGTCGGGATGGGGGATCGGGCCTTCGACGTAGAAGTACGGCGTGCCCGAGCCCTTGTGATAGCGCTGCTCGCGTTTGGCACCCTTCAGGTATTTCCAGCGCGGGAGGTCCTCGGCCGAGATGAAGTACTGCTTCGGGACCGAGTCAGTCGGCTCAAGGATGTCTCCGAGCGTCACGACGTCGCCATCCCACACGGGATCCAGGTCGAGGCTCCAGACGCGCCGCTGTGACATGTAGCCGGAGTTTCGGAAGGGAGATGCACCCTTGGTCGCGCCGAAGGACTCGGAGACGTCTGCCGGCGTCCCTTCCAGCACGAAGGTGGGCGACGAGGACAGCACCGGTCCTTCGGCCACGGGCAGCGCGCGCGCGAGTGGGCCTCCATACAGTGCGTCGTTGGGATCGCGCTCGGCTGCACCGACATGGCGCCCGATCAGCAGCACGCGGCGTCGCTTCTGCGGGAAGCCGTAGTCCGCGGCGTTGACGACCCGCCACTCGACCTCATAGCCGAGGTTCGCAAGCGCCGCCAGCATTACGCCGAAGTCGCGCCCGCGCTGTGCCGTCGGGGACTTCAAGAGCCTGTCGACGTTCTCGAGGAACAGGTAGGGCGGCCGCTTCATCATCAGCAGTCGATAGATCTCCCACCACAGCACGCCCTTCTTGCCCACGAGTCCCGCGGCCTGGTTGGCTGTCCTCGCGACCGAGTAGTCCTGGCAGGGGAAGCCGCCGACCAGCAGCTCATGGTCCGGGATGGTGCGCTGTCCCGCTTCGGCTTGGTTCATCACCTCGTGGATGTCTTCGCCGACCACCCCATCGGCTCCGAAGTGCTCCACATAGCAGTCGAACGCGTGCTGGGTCTTTGTGCTGGGCTCCCACTGGTTCGCCCAGACGGTTTCCCAGCCAGAGCGTTCCAGCCCTAGCCGGAACCCGCCGACACCGGCGAAGAGCTAAAGAGTTCCACGACACGGGGCGCCCTTGTGTTGGCGTTCACGCAAGCATCCTATTCCGGGCTTGCCGCAACGATCAAGCGGAGCGACGATCAGGTCCGGGAGGGCCATCAGGTCCCCCGTCTCGCACTCCCACACCGTCACTGCTCGCCAACCGAGTTCCTTGAGTTTCTCCATGGCGCGAGCATCACGCTCGACGTTGCCACCTAGCTTGTCGCGCCAGAAATCGGCGTTGGTGCTCGGTTTGGCTGCAAGCTTGCAGCCCGGGTGCTGATGCCAGAAGCAGCCGTGGACGAAGACAACCGTTCGATACTTCGGTAGCACGATGTCCGGTCGACCAGGAAGGCGCTTGTCATGGAGGCGGTAGCGGAATCCAAGTCGATGCAGGAAGCGACGAACCTCAAGTTCGGGTTTGGTGTGCTTGCCGCGTATGCCGGACATCATGCGGCTGCGTGTGGCTGTGTCGACGATATCGGGCACCAAACGCCCTAGCTGACGGCCGCCAAGGCTCGCCCAAAGCCCGCCTGTCTCCCGATTCCTCGCCGAGGAAGCGAATCACCGGGACGACGACGGCATTGCCGAACTGACGATAGGCCTGTGTATCTGAGACATGGTCAATCTCGAACTCGTTCGGAAAGCCCATCAGACGCGCGCATTCGCGCGGAGTCAGGCGCCTGGGCCAATCTCCGTCGGTGTCGACGAGTATCTCCCAGCTTCCTTGTGATAGCGGGCACTCAGGGTTCGCGTTGTTTGGTTGGGTCCAACGAGCCCGAAACCAAACCCGTTTCCCTTGGCAGCGTGCTTCGTCTTGTACCCCTGCAGGTAGTCCACAGGTTCTCCGTCAGGATGTATCGCTCATCGACATCCGTTTCCAGTATGGAGCCGAGTTTCGGGTTGCTCCCTCGATCGCGTCTGGGAACTCAAATCGGCGACCTCCAAAGGCATCGCGAAGGAAGCCGACGATGAAGATGCGCTCGCGGTGCTGTGGCACCCAAGGCTTTGCGTCAACGATCCGGTCATTGAGTTCATAGCCGAGGTTCTCGAGTCGCCGGCGGATTTCGGCGATTGTCCGTCCCTTGTCGTGCGAACGGAGGTTCCTGACGTTCTCAAGGAAGACCACGCGTGGCTTGGGTCCATCCCGGAGAAGGCGCTCGATCTCGAAGAAGAGATTGCCGCTCTTCTCGTCGTCGAAGCCGTGCGCGCGCCCTAGGCTGTTCTTCTTGCTGACGCCGGCAAGACTGAATGGCTGGCAGGGGAAACCTGCGGCGAGGAGGTCGTAGTCGGGCAGAGCCGCCGCCGGTACATCTCGGATGTCGTCGGCATCACACGACCCGAAGTTGCGGATGTAGGTCTTCCGCGCGAACCTGTCGATCTCGACCGAGTAGACGCATTCGCCGCCAGCCTGCTGGAGCCCCAATCGGATTCCGCCGATTCCGGCGAACAAGTCGATGAACCTGTAGCTCGGCCTGTCCGGCTCGAACCGGTTTGCCTGCTGCCCGGGCGGTGTATGTGGCCCCAGTCACCCATCCCCATCCGGCCTCCCATGCGTGTCGCCACTCGTTGCCAGTCATCAGCAATAGTGCCAAGTCTTGCCGCACTCCGCACCGGGTACGACGACACGGTCGGCGAGCGCACCCAGGGCGCTGGCAAGTCGGACCCCGGCTAGACCACGCCGTCACCATCGAGTCTGTGGCGGACTACTTGAACCAACAGCGATGCCTCGCCGGTGGCCCATAGCAGTAGTTGGTCTCCAGTGCGTGCGCCGAGGGTCCTCAGCATCCCGGTAGTGGACGTAAGCCGGAACTCATCGCGAGTGCCGGTTCCACGCGGTGCGCTGTTGTAGTAGATGTACTTGCAGACCCAGCGCTCGCCCCGAATCCAAATCCGTGACCGCTACTTCTACCGCCGGGTTTCTTTCTCCGCGTCGAGCTTGGGACTCCCCGCCGTCGCGGACTTGGGGATTACGATGCCGCTCTGGTGCGAGCCGGTTACCCCGATGTCGTTTGTTCTCAGCGACTTGCTGAGCACGAGCCGTGGTCCGATGGTGCGTAGCGGAGGCTCAGACGCAACTGGCACTGGTGCCAAAGGTGCTTCTGGCTGTTCACGTGAGTTTCGGCGAAAGCCGCGTAACTAGTGGTCCCACGCCCATGGTCCGAGACCCTCGCGTTGTTCACTCGGGTGCCGGTGGCCCGGTGGGCCTTCGTTGACCAGCTTGGTGACTTGCCGGTCGAGCACGGGAGGTGGGAGCACCTCCAGCCGTACCACACCGCCGCGGTCTGTTGTACTTGTTCGACAGCGTCCCTCAGCAGTGAGGCTCGTCCGCCGGGATAGCGATGGTATCTCTGGTTGAGAGTCGCACCCGCAAGACTTCGCGCCAACGGGGGATGTCCCAAGACTGTGGTTGTTCAGATCGTTCTAACTAGTTCGTCTTCGCCTAGTTGCTCATTTTTCTAGGGTGGAATTCGTCGCCCTCGCCATGTAGCACGAAGGCGCGCCACCATAGGCGGCCCATCGCGTTCCGCATGCCGCGGTTCATCCCAAGAAAGCGCTCAGTACTCGTGCCGTCCGTCCCGGGGTATCTCCGCCGCACGAGATCAGGTACAACCAAGCACGCTAGGAAAGCCCAAACGCCGGGCTTGGAGGCCTCGTTTGGCGAGATCTCCATGCGCTCGAAGAGGATTTGGCTGCATGCGGCGTCAAACCGCTGCGTCTGCCTCCAGTCCCGGCGATCCGCGAATTCGTGTGCAGCTTCAACGAGTGCCTGCCTGAGGTCTCGAAGACTGACTTGGGCCCTTGTTCCGCCGGTGGCGGTGAACACCGCCGACGGGTGTCGATAGGTGGTTCGCTCTTGCAGTTCAGATCCCCCAGGTTTGCAGGCCCTTGGCCAGATCATCGGCGACGGCGTTCGGGAGCCTTGGGAAGAGCTTCATGACTGGAAAAGTCGAGCGTGAGCACCCTGGATCCGGGCCTCCACCTGGAACGAGTCCAGATCCACCTGAGCCCGGATGCTCGATGGTGTCTCTTCAGGGAAGAACGCAGCGCAGGACGCTCCAGGGCGGCGCCAATCGATTCTTCCTTGAGCGTTTCTGATGGTTTGAAATCCTTGTCCAGCGCCACCGCGCCGATGATCAACTGTCGCGCTACATCGGCGCGGATTGCCGTGCGGATTAGTCGTGACTCGACTTCAGATCGACCAGCCACAGCTGCCAGCACCTGCTCGTGAGCCTCGTTGACGAGCTCCCAACAGCCATCGATGGGGGTACGTCTAGGGCGCTGCGATCCCAGTCTAAGGCAGCCAACCCGCCTTGGCTAGACCACTATCGGTCTCCGCCATCGCGACCACCTCGATGGGGAAGCGGCGTCATGCCGCCTTCCAGGACGACTGGCTGAGCCTCCTGGCCCTTCCCAGAGCACGCTTCCCTGGGCGCTGGCATAGCCACGCCTTCGCCGGCGTGGGTCTCGAAACCGTGACCATGACCGCCGATAGCTGAAGGACGCCGCCAAGGGCGGTCGGGTCCAAGGCGAAGTGAAGCTCGCCTGCCCAAGACTCAGCCTGCACATCCATCACTAGCGGTGTTGATGCCCCGCGGAGGCTGGTGCCGTGCACCGCCCACAGCCCGGAGAGTCCCACCTTGTCCCCGGCCGCAGGCCCGTCGATCCGCGAGCTTGACGAGGTCGATCGCCATCTGGCGTTTGAGGGTGATTGGCGTGGCAGCGTCCCAGCCGCTCAACTGCTCGGTAAGCTCCATCTCGCCACCTCGGAGCTGCCCCACCGATGCGCCGACCGAGACGACATCGGCGTTGGCCTTGGCGTACGGACTGACTCGCACAACGGTCATCGCACAGCCTCTGCCGTCAACGAGATTGGAGCGACGCATCCGGTAAGAGTGTGGCGTACGCGGTCCAGCGTGAGTCATCTTCGGCCGCCACCAGTACTGAGTCCCCAGACCTAGGCTCCTCACTACTATCGATCCATCCCGCGAAGGTGGGCACTGGCGAGCCCGCCGGCGGCTCTGTCTCGACTGCGCCGCCATCGAGTGACGCTCCGGCCATGCCAGTCACAAGAGTATGTGTCGAGTCCGGCGCTGCCTTGACGGTGAACTCGACAGCCACGAGATCCTCCTCCGCTGCTGTCGCTGGAGAGTCTCGGCCTCGACGTGGATGCGAGGCGTGCGTGAGAATGAGGCATGGTCGACATCTTCGGGTCGTTCATCACCCATGTCCTCACCCTCTGCTCCGGGCAGCAGGTCTGAATCCCAGTCTGGAGCCAATGATCTAGCCCTTGGTAAGCCACACTTGGCGCGACTGCGGCGTTTGGCACCGCATACTCGTCCTGAAGTGCTTTCGTACGTCGCAGCACCGGCGTCGACAATGATTTTGTCGGCTTTGGTGCTGAGAGCAGCGGAGGTCCAGTCGTCGTGGACTGGCGTCTCCGACTGTCGCAATGCCTGCTCGGATATCTCATTGGCGACGAATACTCCGGCGTACTCGTAGTCGTCGGACTCGAGCCTGGCGGTCCTCACGGTACTGAACCACCAACCGAGGCTTGCGGAGGAGCGCGACGTGGCGGTGAGGGAAACATGACCGTTCCCGGAAAATCCACCTGATCCATCAGGCCCTTCTGTATTCCGAGGTTTCCAAGGACCCGGCCCCAGCCGTCTGTGATCTTATGGTTCACGAACGTAGGGTTGCCGCCTCCGCGCTCACCGAGCATCCGCCGATACGTGTCAACGTACAACTTGGTGGGATTCCAATCGCCTGGTTCTGGAAGCTCGATGGGTGACCCATCGATCTCAGCCGAATAGCGCATATGCGGCCGTTCCCCGTTCACACTGACTAGCTTCGGCCAGAGGTTCCACAGCACCGCACCTCTCAGGTGTGAGGCGAAGTCGTAGTCAGGGGAACCGTCAAGGTCAGGCGCTACCACGATTAGGTCCGTGCCGCTCTCGTCCCCGCGCATCACCTCAATGCCAAGTTCGCTTGCGAGGTCATCTGCGTCTTTGCCCACGAAGGCCTCGGCGATGCCATCCTCGAGCATGTCCGCCACCAGTGGCGTCCCGTGTGAGCCCAGCCAGCGTCTTCGAAGCTGTCGCCTAGGGCGGATGCCATTAGACGAACTCTCGCCACCAGTCCCGTTGTGCCAGCGCGTGTACACGATGCTCGTCGTGCCCGGCTTGCCAGAAAGGCCGAGGTTCGCCCTGGACCGTCGATGACTTCCAGACCCGGCAGCGTTCTCGACTTGACCGAAATTGCGCATGAACTCGATGAAGTCGAGCCTCGTGCCCTTCGCCGCGGCCACGTCGGCGCGAGTAGGGCCGCCGAGCCCTACGCGTTTGCCTTGGAGACTTTCAGGAGTCGCAGTGGCGATTTATGGTCCCGCAATACCTTGTCGAGGGGGAGCCCGAGCGGTCGACTTAGGAGGATTTTGTCCCGCACTGTTCGACTAGGACCGTTGTCCAGTCGCCTGAGTCTTATCCGGACGTCGACGGGTTTGCTTCTGTCGCGTAGTGCGTCCCAGCTGTTCTGGCCTGTTTCGCGGAGCAATAGTGTGAGGAGGTCGACTTGGGGACGGCCAAGAAGATTGAGCGCGCCTTGAGCCGTTAGTCCTCCGGACGGAGGGAACCTCTCGCTATGCAGGAATAGGGCCGTCGTCATGCTGCTGTGCCCACCAGTGCATAGAGTTCATCAAGTACGGCGTCAGGCAGCGGACGTGGCGGCTCGCTGGTGAGATCGAGGTCATAGTCAACGCGGACAACCTGACTCGGTCGACCCGCACCGGGCACCTGTAGTCTCGGGAATAGGCCATCCACGACATACATCCGGTTCTCGGTGACTTCGAACCGCTGGTCTAGCCCCTCCAGGACCTCGCCAATGATGCCGAGCATCTCCAGACGCGCGCGCAGATCTTCCTTCGGTAATCCCGAGCGGAACTAGGTCGTCCACGAGGTCACCGATGCGTGACCCGCCTATCGAGACGGGCTCGACGCGCATGCACGCCAGGTGGAGAGTCTTGGCGTTCCCGAGCTCCAGCTGCTCGAGGCTGTGGATGGTAACGATGCGGGCCTGTCGCCCTCGGCTGGTCTTAACCTCAATGTCGTGGCCCGACAAACCCGCAATGTCATGCCGCCCGCCGGCCGGACCCGCCCAGATCTCGATTGGGGCCTGGCCCCGCCGTAGCACCTCGCGCAGTTGCCAGAGTTCGCCGAACAGGCCCACCTGCCGCGCTTGGCCAAGTGGTTTCGCGGTGGCATCGATCATTTCCCGCCAGCGATCCAGTACGACTGGACCCGCGACGGCGCGGCCCGTACCGCGCAGTACCTCCTCGACCACTTCTGCGACGATGACACTGAACAGGGGGTTGAGGCTGGGGATGTTGGCAATCAGGTCCGCATACTCCGTGTCCACGCCGGCCCCGCGGAGCACACGCGATACGACATGAACGCCGGCACTACGTCGGTCCTCCTCCGCGTGTTCATCGTCTGGCATAGTGAGGAGCAGATGACGGGCGCCATCGCCATCGAGCCCGAAGTACATACCGTCGACCGCGGTGACTTCCGCCACACGCATCGAGCCGAGGGATGACGTCACCTTGGCGAGTGCACCGAAGGCGATGCCGACCTCGTCAGCCCTCATCGACGTCCTCTTCCTCGTCACCCGGGACCTGCTCTTCCTCCAGCACGAGACCGGATAGGTCAGCTGTCATGTACGACTCATCAGTCGGGTCGTCGGACTCCGGAAAGACGAACGCCAGGCCGAAGAGGTCATCCAGCGCCTCCAGTGCCACTCGACGGCCATGTTTCATTGCGCCTTGCGAGTCGCTTGGTTGGGAGTCGCGGTTGATTGGGTAGACCAACAGGAGAGGCCCGGCGGCTTTTCGAACCTCGCTTGGGACATCGACGCCTTCGAAGTCGTCAAGGTCGGTGGCTAGGTCAGTCCTGCTGGTTACAACCCCAAGATAAGCGTCTGGGCCAGGGCGGTCGAGCCTGGAGCGCTCGAGCATCCCGATTTCATGGCCGCACCCAACGAATGACCGACTGGCGCGACTCCGGCCGACAACGCATACATTCCACTTTCGCAGGTTGCCGCGCTCCGCTTGGCTCTTGATGTAGCCTACCAGCGGCTCGCGCTTCAGTTCTTGGTTGTCTGGATGGAATTGGTATTGCGCAACCAACTGAAGGACATCGTCGACGGATACATCGCGGATTACGAGCTTCGGGCCCCTTCATCGAGCATTGATCTGCCGACTGGCGAACGAGAACCGTCTCCACGGCCGTCCGGTTCGCAGCGAGTACTGCGGGGTTTCTGTGCTCGAACGTGATTGTCTGGACCAGCCGGCCGCCAAAAGAGACCTTCGCCCAGACGGCGGATCGCATCTCGGCCGCGGCGGGGATGATTGCGAGTGCCGGATGTGTCCTGAGTACGTCAGCGTCCGAAGTCGAGGGGCGTAAGCCCCTCCCTTTCGTAACGAGCGATCTCTTGTCGGAACCTCGTGCTCGACAAGTGCGAGCCGATCCGAACCAGTCCTCCAGTTCCGACGTCATCCACACACGAGGCAGGTCCTCGTATCCGCGGCGATATCCAAACCACCGGCCCATCTGAAGCAGCGTGTCGTAGGCAGCTGCGGCCCGGATGAAGTAGGACACGACTAAGCCTTCGAGTGTCAGGCCACGCGACAGCGTGTTTCCACCGGTGATGAGCGCAGAATCTCAGGATCGGTGCCGTCGTACGAGAGCCGAGAGTCGCGCAGCCCCGTTCGCTACGGTGAACTCACTCGCTCGTATGACACCGGGCATCAGTCCGATGACGTCATCGAACGGCGTCGAGTCGTGGGATGCCGCCGGGCCACGATGCATCTCCTCATTCCAAATCGTCCGAAGAGCCGGAACGTCAGCCCGCGGCCCTTCAAGATCAGCCAAACGCGCGGTTGCGTACTCGCGAAGGAGGGACTGAATGCGCTCATGCGCCGCGGCATACAGAGTCGTGTGCACAAGCATGCTGGAGTGCTGGTCTCGTTGGCCGCGCACCCTGCGGGCAGCTGTTGCCATCCAGAAGTAGTCAAGCGCGTTCTTGAGGCTCGGAGGCAGAACTGGCTGGAACTTCTCGCGGTCTTTCCGCCGCGGCTGAAGAAACACGGTCTCCTCGACCGGGACAGTTCTGATTACGTCAAGACCTGCGACGGCGGAATCTGGTTCGTCGGCGTCGATGCGATTCTCGGCCGTAAACCCTCTCTGCGCCGAAGTAGCCCTCCGGTCGCGGGAGGCTTACGATGAAGTCACGCGGGTAGAGGTCCTGGTCGAGAGCTGGGTTAGTGAGGACGTTCGCGAAAGGTGTTGCGGTGTAGCCGACA
>CAWIPU010000001.1:0-585551 GCA_963838115.1 uncultured Chloroflexia bacterium | reverse complement strand
GTGCGGCAGCGGGATGAGGTAGACGATGATAAATGGGGGCGGCCAGGCGCCATGGATAGGGTCGAGCACGCCTTCGCGCGCCTGGGTCGCTGGCGACGGCTCTCCCGCTGCTACGAGGGCACCGAGGCGAGCGCCCGCGCCTGGCTCGAGGTGGCCTGCCTCGCCTGCCTGTTCGCGCGTCTGCGAGCGATGCCGACCTGAACCGGCGGGGATCAGGTCATATCGGCGCACAGGAGTGCCTCGGCCGACCCCTGAAGGGAGCCGGTACTAGGATAGGTGACCGTCCTGGACCACTCCATCGAGGTGAGCCGCAGCGGGGGTGACTGTCATGGGTATCACGCGGGTGGTGCGTGCCTCGGAGGGTATCGGAGCCGCACTAGCGATCACTGTGCTCGCGCCTCTGGTGTCTCTCGAAGCTGCGGCCGGACAGGACGCAGCGACCCCGTCGCCCGTTGCGGCGACCCCTGTGGGGGCGGAGGTCCTTGCGGGCCACTGGGTCAGGATCCCGAAGGCGCCCTGGGGCACCCAGTCGCCCGCTGCCGTCGCGGTGGATGGCGACATGCTCGTCCTGGACGAGCGCACCGGCCGCGTCCTCTTCTACGACGTGGGGGCACGCACCTGGGAGCGTCGGGCCCATCTCCCGAAGCGCGTCGGGAACATCGGACCATGGGTCTGGACGGGCGAGGAGCTGGTCGTGCTCAACGAGCTCGCCTCTGGACGGATCGTCGCCTACGACCCGGCCACCGACGCCTGGCGCACGCTCCCGGTGTCCCCTCTGCCCGGGCACGACTTCGCGGTGCTCGCTGACGGGCACATCATCGCCGCCCACGTCGACCAGGACAGCGAGGTCGACCTGAGCCGCGAGTTGGCGATGCTGGACCTCGCCGAGGGGACCTGGAGCGAGTTTCCTCCGCCGATCGGGCTGGAGCGGCTGGTCGACCTCGTGTGGACGGGTTCGCAGCTCCTGGCCATCACGGTCGACGAGGCCGAGGACCTGGTCCAGGTCGCCTCGCTCGATCCTGCGGCCGGTGCCTGGAGCGAGGCGTCGACCGGACCCCTGAGCTGGGACAGGGCGATCGGGGTCTGGACGGGCGAGCGGCTCGTCTTCTCCGGGAGTGAGCAGTACGGCAGCCGCAGCGACGCCACCTTCGACCCGGCCACGATGACCTGGACGGCAGAGGGCTTCGACTGTCCGGTGAGCACGGCCGCGGCCCTCTGGACCGGCGAGCTCCTCGTCGGCACCAACTACCACTTCGCGCTTGACCCGGCCACGGGCGCCTGCTACCGCGTCCCAGGCCGGAATCGGACGATGGGAGGGAGCGCGGCCGCGGTCTGGACCGGTGACCGGGTCATCTACTGGTCCGGAGGCGGGGGCGAAGAGGGTGAGCTCGATCCCTACCGACACGACGGCAGTGCGTTCGTCTTCGACACGGGCAGGACCGGAGAGGAAGGCTGATCGTCCGCGCCCGCAACATCGTCGGTCCGAATCGCTGCCCGTGCATCATCTCGTCCACAGGCTCCCAGAGCAGGGTCCGCATCACCCTTCCTCCCCGGCCCTGCCGGCGTCGCGCCACGCGTCCGGATGGAAGCGCGGCGGCCGTGACCGTCTGGGCGAGGCGGGGTGGTGGCGCCGCGCCCGGACGAGGACGCCGTTGTCGTCGTAGATGTCGCGGTCGGACGCGTCGAGACGCCGCCTCCGTCCGGCGAGCCTGGCGCGACAGATCGCCAGGCTCCTCCATGCATCGTCGGTGCTCCCGGCGTCGCGGCCAAGGATCCGGTCGGCCAGGGTGATCCCGGCTTCGAGGTCGCTGGCTCGCCCGCCGGCGGCCATCGCCGAGGCCACGGTCTCGCCGACCTCGGGGTCGGCGCAACCGGAATTGACCGCGAGCCGGGCGGCGGCCGTCTCTGCCCCGAGGTCCCCGGCGTCGCGCATCGCGGCGCACGCCGCGCGCATGGCGGTGTCGGCGAGGGCGGCGTTGGTAGCGCGCAGCCTCACGTACGGGCCGTTGCCTGCGTCGCGACCGGTGGTGTTCAGGAAATCGTGCGAGCGGCCCATCAGGACGTGTGCAGCCAGCGCCAGGCGCCAGATGTCGAGCGGGCACGGCAGCCCTTCACGGCAGTCGGGACAGCGGGGGTGCTCACGGCAGCGGCCGAGCGGATCGAGCAGCGGCGCGAGCCGATCGTCGAGGTGTCGGGCCGCCGTGCGGGTGGCCTGTGAGGGCTGACCGGTCGTGGCGGGCGGGAGCGAAGGCAGCAGGGCCGTAAGCACCCCGACGAGGGTCGCCACCGGTTCGGGCTTGCCGGCCGCGGCGCGGTCCTCGACGAGCCTGACCAGCGCGGGCAGCACCACCTCGATGGGCGCGAGGGCGGACAGGACCCGGTCGGTCGTCAACGAGCAGCGGAGATCAGCGTCCTCGTCCAGGGCCGCGAGCCAGTCGGCGAGCAGCTTGCGCCCGGGCTTGTGCGGCAGCGGAGTGGCGTGTGCTGCCAGGTGCTCGGGCGAGCGGTCAGGCTCGCGCGGCACGGATAGGCCGATGGCGGTGGCGGCACGGATCGTGCTGGTCCGCCCGTCGGCCGTGGCGGCGAGCAGCCGAACCAGGCTGGTGTAGCCGGCGTCGGCGGCGGCGTTGAGCAGCGCGATCGCGGCTTGCGCAGTGGCCGTCGCATCAGACAGCGCGTCGTGCGGCTTGGGGTTCGAGAGGTTGAGGCTCGCCAACAGGGCGTCCAGCCCGGACCCCGAACCGCCCACGCCGGCGAGCGACGGAAGGCGTCCCATCGTGTCGAGCACAGGCAGATCCGGCAGCGCCGCCCCGACGCGAGCGAACTCGGAACGCAGTACGCCGAGGTCGAAGGGGGCATTGTGGGCCACCAAGACCACCCGCTCCCAAGGGGTCTCGTAGAGGACGGCCGCAAGCACCGGGGCGACAGCCGCGAAGCGGGGCGCCGTGGCCACGTCGGCGTCGGTGATGCCGTGGACGGAGGCGGAGACGGCCTCGATGGACCGCTCGGGGTCGATCAGTGGCTCCGACCAGATGGCGGCGATCCGGCCGGCGACGCAAGAGACGGCGGCGGCCGAGACGACCCGGGTGTCAGGCGAACCCGGGGCTGCGGTCGTCTCGGTGTCCACCACGACCAGGCGCAGGTGGTTCCAGAGGCGGGCGCGGTTGGTCCGGTTCACACCAGCCCTCGAGCGCGGGCGAGCGAGACGAGCAGGTTGGCGTCGCGCAGCGACGAGTACACGCCGGTCTCGGGCTGCGGGTCGTCGATGGCACGCAGGACGACCGCGTAGCCGTCGTGGTCCTCGGCGTCACCGCGAAGCAGGTGCTCGACCGCGTGGAGGTCGGTGAAGGCCCCGTGCGCCCGGGCGACCACGAGATCGAGCAACGCGTTGGTCCTCTCGATGTTGCCGAACTGCGTCCGCGACGCGAGCACGTGGTCCACCCGCTCGCGGATCAGGGTCTCCAGGCCGCCCGAGGCGAGAGTGAGGGACGGGACGGCCGCGAGGTGGGGCAGGACGGCCGCCACCGGGCGCTCGTAGTTGCGCCGCTGGCTGGCGATCTTGGACGCCGGCAGGCCGAGCGAACGGCAGAGGTCCGCGAGCTGGTTCCACCATGTCGCCCAGGCGCTGGCGTCGGTGAGCGCCGGGTCGCCGCGCCCGAGGTGGAGGAGGTGGGACACGACGGCCGGGTGGCGGTTGGCGGGCGATCTCATGCCGAGAGCGGTCGTGATCGTCTTGCTCACGTGCCAGAGGCTCGGGACGAGGACCGTGCGCGTGCTGGCGAAGTGGGTGCTGACGGCTGCCCCGATGCCGGTCCCGGCGTCGGCGACGATGTAGTCCGGGGCGTAGCCGAGTTCGTCGAAGACGAAGCGCCAGGCCGAGGTGTTGCTCTTGGCCATCGCCCGTAGGAGGCGAAGCCGCAGCCGCGTCGCCCAGTCGCGCCACCCCGGTCGATCCACTCGGTCTCGCCGACGACGAGGACGTAGAAGCCACCGTCGCGACGCTTGCCCGGCCCGTCCCGCCCCCAGACAGGTATGTCGTCGATGACCACCATCTGCGGGCGTTCCATCGGGACACCGGCTGCCATGTCGGCATCGATACGAGCACGCTCCGCCAGGCCTGTCGAGCGCAGCTGGGCCTCGACCGGTCCCCAGATGACGGGGGCGAATGCCTCGACCCAGTTCGCGGCCGTCCGCCACACCCGGTGCGATTTGCGGGAGGCCAGGCTGATGTCCGGGCCGGGCGTGCCGGTCGCAGGCGCGCGGCTCCGCCGACGCCGGCGAGCCCCGCTGCGCGCGCCGACCTCGTCGAATGCCCAGCGAGATGCCTCGCCATAGGAGGCGCCGGCGGAGAGCATGTCGAGCGCCCGAGCGACGACCCGGCTTGGCCACTGATGGGAACGCGCGGCCGCGGTGTCGCCGCGGTGGACGCTGCGCTCTTCGTCGCACGTCGGGCATGGTCCGGCGCCCTCGGGCACGTGCTCGCGCGGCAGTGGCGGCGTGAAGACGTGCCCCTTGTCGCTCTCGCCGCCTTCGGGGCAGAAGTAGCGTTGACGCCTGGTCAGGCCACCGCGGCCGTAGAGCCCTGCGCGCTGGACGGGGGCGGTGTGTCCGAGCGGGCAGGGCGGGGCCTCGACCGTGCGGCGTCGCGGTCGCCGATCCTCGATGGCAACCAGGAAGGTGTGCGGGTCACCGACAAGGGGCCGACAGCGATACTGCCGGACCCGCCGGCCCCCGGAGGTCTGCGTGCCGTTGCCGACCACGTGCCCGCGAGCGTGAAGAGGGTCAGGGCAGCGGGCCACGGGAACGGCTCGTGGCCGACCCCTCTGGCGCGTCGCGCCCGCACTCCCCACCGGTGCGTCCTCCCTCGCGGCCTCCCCGCCGAGAGCGGGCCAACGAAGGCGTCGGCTACCTCAGAGGCTCTCAGGATCGAGGCGGATTTATCATCGTATCACCTCACCCCGCTGCCGGTCAGTCCAGGCTGACGGTCTCCCTTATGTCCATGGATCCGAGCATGACGAAGTCGATGCCCTGTTGGCTGTGAACGGACGGCATCGAACGTCTGTTCTATACTGTGGCCGTCCGCAAACCATCCACCAGGGGCGTGCACCGTTCGTCCACACCGTCGGCCATGACGACGACGTGACCGCAACATGTGGTGTAGTGACGTGTTGCGTTACCCCAACATGTAGTGTCTCGGGCTTGACAACGGAGCAGGTCGGGTCCACAATCGGCCGACTGTCAGCGGAGGGATCTCGTCCTCCCTTGCGCGCCCAGAGAGGGCGCGCTGGGCCCAAGCCACCGAGGGAGGTGGGGCGATGGCATCGTCGGGCCGCTGGAACGGCCATCGTGAGCATCCCAAGGCGCCACTGTCGTCGTCGGGGCGGTAGGCAAGGAGAGGAGAGTCATGACTGAGGCTGTCGCCAACGTGCGCAACACTATCATCGGCGAGAGGGCGACAGCACGATCCAAAGCACGCGATCGGCGCGCCAAGCGCACCATCGCGGCGTCAGCCATGGACGACCAGTATCGCTTCACCGGCGTCGCGTCCTCGGGACTCACCTTTGAGCGCCGCTGGACCACGCCTGGATTGCATCCCTACGATGAGGTCACCTGGGAGTTGCGGGACGCCAGCATCGCCAATGAGTCGGGCAAGTCCGTCTTCGAGCAGGCCGACGTCGAGGTGCCCGAGTCCTGGAGCCAGCTGGCCACCAACGTCGTCGTCAGCAAGTACTTTCGCGGCCATCTCGGCACCCCCGGCCGCGAACGGAGCGTCAAGCAGCTCATCGATCGCGTCGTCGATACCATCGCCGGCTGGGCGGCCACGCAGCACTACTTCGCCAGCGGCGATGATCTTGCCACGTTCAAGGCAGAGCTGACCTACCTGTTGTTGCACCAGAAGATGGCCTTCAACAGCCCCGTCTGGTTCAACGTCGGCGTGGAGGCCAAGCCGCAGTGCTCGGCCTGCTTCATCAACTCCGTGACGGACTCCATGTCCTCGATCATGGACCTGGCCAAGACCGAGGCGATGCTCTTCAAGTACGGCTCCGGCGCGGGCGTCAACCTCTCCCCCATCCGGGGATCGAAGGAGAAGATGTCCGGCGGCGGCGTGGCCTCGGGACCGGTGAGCTTCATGAAGGGCTTCGACGCGTTCGCGGGCGTGGTCAAGTCAGGCGGCAAGACCCGGCGCGCCGCCAAGATGGTCATCCTCAACACCGGCCATCCTGACATCCTCGACTTCGTCGACTGCAAGGCCCGCGAGGAGCGCAAGGCTTGGGCCCTCATCGAGGCCGGATACGACCCCTCCTTCACGGGCGAGGCCTACGGATCGGTGTTCTTTCAGAACGCTAATCACAGCGTGCGCGCTTCCGACCAGTTCATGCGTGCGGTCGAGAACGATGACGATTGGACGACCTACGAGGTCACCAGCGGCGACCCGGCGGACACGCACAAGGCACGCACCATCCTGCATCACATGGCAGAAGCCGCCTGGATCTGTGGTGACCCGGGCATCCAGTACGACACCACCATCAACGACTGGAATCCGGTCGCCAATACCGACCGCCAGCACGCCACCAACCCCTGCTCGGAGTTCTCGTTCATCAACGACACCTCCTGCAACCTGGCCTCGCTGAACCTGATGGAGTTCGTCGATGCAGACGGTGAGTTCGACGCCGAGGCGCTCCGCTATGCGGCTCGCCTGACCATCACGGCCCAGGAGATCCTCGTCGACAATGCGTCCTACCCGACCGCTCGGATCGAGGAGAACTCCCACCGCTTCCGACCGCTAGGTCTGGGCTATGCCAATCTCGGCGCCCTGTTGATGAGCCGTGGCTTGGCCTATGACTCGGACGAGGGCCGCGCGTTCGCCGGCGCCATCACGGCCATCATGACGGGCGAGGCCTATCGCCAGTCAGCCATCATCGCCCGCGACCATGGCGGGCCCTTCAACGACTATGCCGTAAATGAGGGTCCGTTCCTGCGTGTCATCCGCAAGCACCGCGACGCTGCGTACCAACTCGCAGACGCCCCCGGGACGCTCGTCGCCGAGGCATGTGCAGCCTGGAACGACGCGCTCGAGCTGGGTGAGGAGCATGGCTACCGCAATGCCCAGGTGACCGTGCTGGCACCCACCGGCACCATCGCCTTCATGATGGATTGCGACACCACCGGCATCGAGCCGGATATCGCCTTGATCAAGTACAAGAAGCTCGTCGGCGAGGGCTTCCTCAAGATCGTCAACGGCACGGTGCCGGTGGCGCTCAAGCGACTCGGCTACGGCCCTGACGCGGTCGAGTCCATCGTCGAGTACATCGATGAGTTCGAGACCATCGAGGGTGCGCCCGACCTACGGCCGGAACACCTCTCGGTCTTCGATTGTGCCTTCAAGCCGGTCAACGGCGAGCGTTCCATCGGACACATGGGCCATCTGCGCATGATGAGCGCCACCCAGCCGTTCCTTTCGGGCGCCATCAGCAAGACCGTCAACATGCCCGAAGCGGCCACCGCGGAGGACATCGAGGATGTCTACATGCAAGGGTGGAGGATGGGCCTGAAGGCCATCGCCATCTACCGCGACGGTTCCAAGCGCAGCCAACCGCTCTCGACAGGCAAGAAGAAGGACGACAGCGCTGCGACCACCTCGACGGCAGGCGAGGCGACGGTGTTTCAGCTCACTGGGGAGCCCAAGCCATACCGTCGCCGCCTGCCGGACGAGCGCCGCGCCGTCACGCACAAGTACCAGGTGGCGGGTCACGAGGGCTACATCACGGTGGGCCTCTATCCCGATGGGCAGCCCGGGGAGATCTTCCTCAAGATGGCCAAGGAGGGTTCCACGGTCAGCGGCCTCATGGACACGCTGGCTACGATGACCTCCATCGCCCTCCAGTACGGCGTTCCGCTGCGTGACCTGGTGAACAAGTTCGCCCACGTCCGCTTCGAGCCGTCCGGCTTCACCGGCAACCCCGAAGTGCCCATCGCCAAGTCGATCGTGGACTACGTCTTCCGCTGGATGGGTTCCCGGTTCCTCAGCAAGGACGATCGCGATGCCCTCGGGATCATGGGTGGCGAGATCGTCAGCGGGCCAGCGGCCGTGTCTTCGCCGCAGCTGGGTGCATTCGATTTGACCGACGACAGCTCCGACTCCACCGCGGCCGCAGCCCCGCTCGCTCCTTCGACCTCCTCCGAGGGAGGGGGCGGGGAGCGGTCGTCGAACCTTGCACCTGGAGCCCCCGAAGGTGTGGCTGTCAGTAGGAACGGCAGCAGCAACGCCAAGGTCGTGGCCTCGTTGGGAGCCGGCCAACGCATCGCCTTCTCGGTCAGCGCCGACTCGCCCTCCTGTATGGACTGCGGCAGCATCATGGTCCGCAACGGCAGTTGCTACAAGTGCCTCAACTGCGGTGCCACCAGCGGCTGCAGCTGATGTCAAGTCTCGAGCTGGAGCTGCTCCGCCTGGAGCAGGGCTTCTGGGACGCTGCCGGTGATGGAGCGTTCTATGCAGCGCATATGCTTGATGAGGGCTGCTGTCTGCTGCCGGTCGGCAGGCTGACCAAGGTGGCCACGATCAAGGCCATCAGCCAGGCCGAGCCATGGTCATCGTTCGGTCTGCACGAGGTGCAGATAGCCGAGCTGGCCGATGACGCCGCGATGATCTACTACCGGGCTACGGCCAGTCGCCCGGGCGGAGACCGCTATGAAGCGCTCGTGGCGTCGACCTATCGGCACACCGACGATGGCTGGAAACTGCTCGTCCATCAACAGACGCCGCTCGGCTGATGAAGTGGCCAGGACCCCTTGGAGCACTTCGCCGCCGGACTTGAGGAGGATCACCTGGCGATGCTCGTCACC
Source organism: uncultured Chloroflexia bacterium (assembly GCA_963838115.1). Lineage (GTDB taxonomy): Bacteria > Chloroflexota > Limnocylindria > Limnocylindrales > CSP1-4 > JAFMJV01. The sequence continues at coordinate 576,707 of CAWIPU010000001.1, read as the reverse complement.
ATCCTCCGCGAGGCATGGTGCCCACGACCAAGCCGGTCTTGACCCATCGATCGAGCCTGGCGTCCGCAGACCAGCTCGGTGACGACATCCGGGACTGGCTGGAGGAAGCCCATCGTGCCGTAGGACCAGGCACCCGGTGATCACCTGTCCGACATGAGCCCCGGCACACGGTCTACCCTCACCTCGATGCGTATCGCCACCTGGAACGTCAACTCGCTCAAGGCGCGGCTCGACGCGGTCGAGCAGTGGCTGGAACGAGCCGCCCCGGACGTCCTGCTGCTCCAGGAGACCAAGCTCGCCGACGACGATGTCCCCGAGATGCCCTTTCGGATGGCCGGGTATGAGCTGCTGCACCATGGCGAAGGGCGCTGGAACGGTGTCGCCATCGCCAGCCGTGTGGGCATCGAGTCGGCCATCAGCAACTTCGGCGACGGACCGGTACGCGGCAGCCGGAGCCCGAAGGAAGCGCCGAATGCCGAGACCTTCGACCCACTGACCGAGGCTCGTATGGTCAGCGCCGTCTGCGGTGGCATTCGAGTGGCCAGCCTCTACGCGCCCAACGGCCGCATCGTGGACTCCCCCTGGTATACCGGCAAGCTGCGCTGGTTCGAGCGACTGGCGGACTGGCTCGGCGAGGTGGCCGATCCGTCTGAGGCACTGCTCCTCGGCGGTGATCTCAACGTGACGCCGACCGACGACGACATCTGGGATGCCGCGGCCGCCCATGGGGCGACACACGTGTCCGAGCCCGAGCGCGCGGCACTCGCCCGATTGCGTGACTGGGGCCTGATCGACCTCTACCGGCTGCGCCAGCCGGCTATCGACCGCTTCAGCTGGTACGACTATCGTGCGGGCATGTTCCACAAGAACATGGGCATGCGCATCGACTTGCTGTACGGCACCCCATCCGTGGCCGACCGCGTCATCTGGGCCGAGATCGACCGGGAGGCGCGCAAGGGTCCGCCGACACCATCGGACCACGCCCCGGTCCTGGTCGACCTCGATGAGCCTGGCGAGCCTATCGACGCCGGCTGGAAAGGCGCCCTGGCCCGCGTCAGCAAGCGCACGAGGTCGACCTAGCACAGCGGGCACGGATGATCGCCAACGCGTGCCCGTCCGACCCGAGCCTCCGGACCGTGCCGGCTACAGCGTGGCGGCGAACCAGTCGGCCGTCAGGCTGATGACCTGGTCGGCCAGGGTCTGGTCATCTGGTCGTCGGTGCCCGCCACCAGCAGGAGTGCACCGGCGTAGGTCGCGAAGTCATCGAGCCGGGGTCGCCGCCGCCATCGACTCGAAGTACGCGCAGCTGTGGTCAAGCATGCGGAAGCCGAGGTCGACCCCAAGTGCCCTCCACCGTGGCCTCGCACGCGCCGAGTGACGCCTGGTATGCCTTTGGATCGCAGTTGTATATCGCCCGACCATGAGCTGAAAGCCAAAGGGCGATCGTCGGTGCCGACCAGGTGCGATCCGATGAACGAGCCATTGCTGAAGCCTCGCACGCCGATCCGCGCTGGATCCAGGCCTTCCTGTAATGCCGGCCGCGCTCAGCAGCAGCGTCATCGAGGCACCCACGGCGAGCGCTCGCATCCATGTCGAGTCCATCGTCATCTCCTGGTGATCAGGCGATCCATCGCTGCCACGCGGCGGCACCACTCGAGTGTGCGGCAGCGACATGGGGGCGCAGCCCATATCCTGTGCCCGTGACGCTGTACCACTTGCTCGACCATCCCGACCTGGAAGACCCTTTGATGGTCGTCGCGCTCGACGGCTGGGTGGATGCCGGATCCGCCGCAACCACGGCAGCCACGCTGCTCGCCGGAGACGCCCTGCCCATCGCAGGCATCGAGGTCGATCTGCTGTACGACTATCGCGCCCGGCGGCCCACGCTACACATCGATGATGGCAGCCTGGTCTCCCTCGATTGGCCAGAGCTGCGCGTCTTGCACCGGCGCTTCGAGCGGCGCGATGTCCTGTTGTTGATCGGACCCGAGCCCGACTATCGCTGGCAGGAGCTTTCGGGCCAGTTGGTCATGCTGGCACAGGACCTGGGAGTCAGCGAGTGGCTGTCGCTGGGGTCCATCCCCGCGGCCGTGCCACACACCCGACCGGTGAGTATCCTGGGCATCGCCTCGGGTGAAGGATTGCTCAAGGGCGGTGTCGAGGCTGGTCCGATCGGCAGCATGCAGGTCCCCTCGGCCGCCGTCTCGGTCATCGACCTCGTGGTGGCGCAAGCGGGCATCCCCACCTTGGGCTACTTCGCGCAGGTCCCGCACTACATCAGCGGCGAGTACCCGGCCGCGGCGGTCGCGCTGATCCGCGCCGTCGAACACCACATCGGCGAGGCCATCACGACGTCCGTCCTGGAGCTGGAGGCTCGCTCCATCGCCGCCAAGCTTGATATCGCCGCGTCCGCCGACGATTCGACGAGAGCGTATGTCGGCCGCCTTGAAGCCATGTCTGACGAAGCCAAGCTGCCGTCCGGGGATGAGCTCATCGGTGAGATCGAGCGCTTCCTGCGCGAGCGCGACGCGCACGACAGCTGACGTGAACGAGCCCCATGGCGCTCTGCGGTGGCGTCCCCGAGCCTCGCTTCGCTCGCTGGCTCGGTAGATCCCATCGTCGTGGACCCGGCCGTCGAGATCGATCTGAGCGTCGGCCTGCTGGCGCTGGCCGTGGCCGCGTACGGGCTGACCGCGGCGACCCTGTCTCGTCGCTCGATCTCGGCGCCCTTCGCCTTCATGGTCGTCGGGGCTGCGATCGGAGGCGTGGGCGTCGGCGTCCTCCTACGCGAAACGCCCGACCCTGCTGTGCTCGGCTTCCTCGCCGAGCTCACCCTGGCCATCGTGCTCTTCAGCGCGGCTTCCACCATCCGGCTGAGGCGCCTGGAGATGGACTCGCCCATCGTCCTGCGGCTGCTGGCCGTCGGCTTGCCGTTGACCATAGCGCTGGGGACGGTGCTTGCCCTGGGACTGTTCCCCGGCATCTCGCTCGGGGTGGCACTCCTGATGGGCGCCATCCTGGCGCCTACCGACGCCGACCTGGGCCACCAGGTCATCACCGATCGATCGGTGCCGGCGCGGGTGCGGCGGCTTCTCAATGTCGAGAGTGGCCTGAACGACGGCATCGCCGCGCCGGTCGTGAGCATCGGCATCCTGCTCGCGACGGCGGGAGACCTGGGCGGCGCCTGGGTCCTCGCGGACGCCCTGCGCGACCTCGGTGTGGCCGCCGCTGTGGGCCTGTTGGTGGGCGGGGCCGGGCATTGGCTCATCAAGCGCGCTGACGAGCACGAGACGGCCACCGCAAGCTCACGTCAGATCGCCACACTGGCGTTGGCCATCGGCGCTTACGCCATCGCGGCCAGCCTCGACTCGAGCGGCTTCATCGCGGCATTCGTGGCCGGACTCGCCTTCGGCCTCGGCGACAAGACGCGGGTGGCTTCGGCCATCTCCTTCACCGAAGCGCAGTCGACCTTGCTCTCGATCGCCGTCTGGCTGGTGTTCGGACTGGTGGTCATCGGTGAGGACGTCATCGGCTTGCGCGACCCCTTGGTCATCGTCTATGCGCTCCTGTCGTTGACGCTCCTGCGCATGCTGCCGGTCGCGCTGGCGATGGTGGGGACGGGTTTCGATCGCGTGACCGTCGGCTTCATGGGCTGGTTCGGACCGCGCGGTCTGGCCTCGGTCGTCTTCGTCATACTGGCCCTCGAATTGCTCGACGCGGCAGGGGTACCCAGCGAGCCACTGGGGCCGGTCGTGGCGTGGACGGTGACGCTGTCAGTCATCCTCCACGGCTTCAGTGCCACGGGCCTCGCGCGCCGATACGGACGCTATGCCGCCTCCTTGCCAGCAGACCGACCCGAACTCCTCGGAGAGCAGGAGCCTCGCCGACCGAGCTGGTCCATCCACTCCGCGCACGATGGATCGGCCTGATCGCCGGACGCCACGATAGCGCACCACGACGGCCCACCACGACAGCCCATCCTGTCCCGGCCGACTATCCTGCTCACATGCAGAAGTGCCACCCCTTCGTCGCCTCCGTCCTGACCCTTGTGTTCTCGTTTTCCATCGCCGTCGGCGCCGATGCCCAAGTCGCGACGCTGAGCACTCCCGGCCCCGAGGCCACAGCCGAGGCCACAGCCGAGCAGGTCGACGGTGAGGATGCCGTCCTCGAGTTCGTCGCCTGTTTGCGCGAGAACGGCCTGGAGATCCCTGACCCGCAGTTCGGCCCCGAGGGCATCCGCTTCGCCGATCCGTCGGTCATCGCCAGCATCGACTTTCGGAGCAGCGAGTTCCTCGACGCGCTGGAGGCATGCCAGGCGCTGCTGGAAGCACTGCAGCCGGACGTCGACGCCGAGCAGCAGGCCGAGCAGAACGAACAGCTCCTGGTGTTCGCCGAGTGCATGCGCCGCGAGGGCATCGACTTTCCCGATCCCGATCCGGTGCGAGGCCTGACCATCGGCTCGTTGCGGGGACGGGACGGTGAGCTGGTGATCGACCCCTTCTCGCCCCAGTTCCAGGCGGCCAGCACCACCTGCGCCGGAGAGGTCGGCCTGGACATGACTGGCGGCCCGCCGACACCCTGACCCATGGTGCGACGCCGACGATCACACCGGGCTTACATGTGCCCAAGGGCTGATGACCCCTGACCGGCACACTTGGAGAACACCTGACCTATACGCCCATGGAGATCCCGATGTCGCATCCGTCTTTCCGCGCCACACTGACCGCACTGCCGGTGTCGCTGGCGTTGATCCTCACGATCAGCAGCTCGGCCTTCGCCCAGGTCGCCACCTTGGTGCGCCCTGATGCGACAGCCTCCCCGGTGCCCAGCAACGAAGGCATCAGTCTGGAGTTCGCGGATCGGGAGGAGGCCCTGCTGGCCTACGCCCAGTGCATGCGCGACAACGGCATCGAGATGGACGATCCACAGACCGATGGTGGCGGCCGTGGCTTCCTGCGCCCCGGCCGCGGAGCCCGTGGGGGCTTCGACGCGCTCGACGAGGAGCACACGGTCGCCCAGGAGGCTTGCAGCCCGATCCTCGAAGCGGCTCGACCGGAGGTCGACCCGATCGCTGAGCAGGAACGCCTTGAGGAGCAGCTGGCGCTGGCACAGTGCCTCCGCGACAACGGTTTTCCCGAGTATCCCGATCCGGTCGTCGACGCCGATGGTCGGCTGCAACGAGGCGGCAGGCAGGCTTCCGCGGATGGCATCGACCGCCGCGCAGAGGACTTCATCAGTGCGCGGATGACGTGCGCCGACGAGCTCGGTGTCGAGCAGTTCGGCCCCGATGGTGGCGCTGGTGGCTTTCGCCGAGGGGGCGACTGATGCGGCGACTCGTTGGCTTCGGCGTCGTCGTCGCGTTGGTCATCGGCGCGCTCTTCGTGGGGAAGGACCTGGCATCAAACAGCACGGAGGATTCCGCCACCGCCGCCGCGACGCCCATCGTGCCAGTCTCGACCGCCACCATCCAGCGGCGAACCATGGTGTCCACCGAGGAGTTCGACGGCACGCTCGGCTACGCCGGCGAGGGCGTCATCATCTCCGGCATCAGCGGCATCTATACACGATTGCCGGAGGAAGGAGACATCCTCAGCCTCGGCGACAAGATCTACGAGGTCGACGGCTCGGCATCGTCATACCTGATGTACGGGTCGCGCCCGGCATACCGGCCCTTGGGCATCGACAGCGAGAACGGCCCCGACATCAAGCAGCTCGAAGGAAGTCTCAAGCGACTGGGCTACCTCGACAAGAAGCTCCGACCCGACCGCAAGTTCCGCCAGAAGACCGAGCAGGCGGTGAAGCGCTGGGAGAAACGCACCAATCAGGAGAAGGACGGGCTGATCGACCCAGGCCAAGTGACCTTCCTGCCCGGCGACGTTCGCATCACGCAGGTCTTGCCCGAACTCGGAACTCGTTCGCAGGCCGGGGGCGTGCTGGCCCATACCAGTGGCACTGACCTGGTCGTTTCGTTCGACCTGGCGGCTGATCGCCGGGACATCCTTGCGGTGGGTGACGAGGTCAGCGTCGAACTGCCCGACGGGACCGGCGCGCCCGGCACCGTCTCCGAGATCGACAGCGTAGCCCGGACACTGGTGGGTGCGAGCGAGCCGACGGTCGCGGTCACCATCGAGTTGGCCGACGCCACCACGGTCGGTGACCTCGACGGAGCCGAGGTCAACGTCAGCGTGGTTCGTCAGACTCGGCCGGATGTGCTCACCGTCCCGGTGGACGCGCTACTGGCGCTGCGCGAAGGCGGCTACGCGCTGGAGATGGTGGCTGACGACGGCTCCAGCTACCTCACCCTTGCCGAGGTCGGCCTGTTCGATGACGATGGGGTGGAGGTCAGCGGTGACTTCAAGGTCGGTGACGTGGTCGTCGTGCCGGCATGATCGACCCTCGCGGTCGGACAGGCCCGCCCAGTCAGCTGCCTGCAGCGTCGCCGCCGCTCGTCAGGGCCCCGCGGCCACCGATGGCCCCGGTCGTGCTGCCGGCGTCGAGACAGCAGCCGCGCACCTTCGCGCCGGGGCGCTCGAGTGGTCCGCTCCCTCCCCGACGCCTTGGGCCGGTGGTGCTGGATCTGCAAGGGGCCGTGCGCACGTACCCTGGAAACCCACCAGTGGAGGCGTTGCGAGGCGTGAACCTGCGCGTGTATGCCGGTGAGCTGGTGGCCATCGTGGGCCCGTCGGGCTCCGGCAAGTCCACGCTGCTGCACGTCCTGGGCACGCTCGACAAGCCCACCGCGGGAGTCGTCAGGGTGGCCGGCTTCGATATCAGCAAGCTGTCCGACCAGGAACTCAGCGGCCTGCGCAGCCAGCACGTGGGCTTCATCTTCCAGCAGTTCTTCCTGCTGGAGGGCATGAGCGCTCTGGACAATGTCGGGAACGGCCTGCTGTATCGCGGCGTCAGCCCGACCGAACGACGTCGTCTGGCAGGTGAGGCGCTCGAGCGTGTCGCTCTGTCGCATCGAGCCGACCATCGACCGGGCAAGCTGTCCGGCGGAGAGCGACAGCGTGTCGCCATCGCCCGCGCCATCGTGGGACGACCCAGCGTGGTGCTGGCCGACGAGCCCACCGGCAACCTCGACAGCAGCACGGGCAAGCGCATCCTCGACCTGCTCGATGAGCTCAACCGCGCCGATGGCACCACCATCGTGGTCATCACCCACGACCACGCGGTGGCTGCACGATTGCCGCGCCGGCTGGAGATCCTCGACGGGAGGATCGTTCGGGACTCCGTCGGGGTCGCGGCATGAGGAGCGCCGCTGGGCCGGTCTCGCCAACGGCACGAGGCGCCGCGCTCGCACCAGCCGTGGCGATGCGAAGGACGCAGGCACCTCCGAGACGAGCGCCATCCCAGCCGCAGAAGCCCCGGTCCAGCCGACTCCACCTCGCCGATCTCCTGGGGCTCGGCGCCATCGGCCTGCGAACCAGCCATGTGCGCGCCGCCCTCACCATGGCCGGGATCGCCATCGGCATCGCGGCCATGGTCGGCGTCCTCGTCATCAGCGAATCGAGCCGCTCGGATCTGCTCGCCCAGCTCGACCGATTGGGCACCAACATGCTGCGCGTCACCGCCGGACAGACACTATTCGGCGGCGAGGCCGAGCTGGCACCCGAGGCGCGCGGCATGATCGCCCGCGTCGGGCCGGTGGAGTCCGCCTCCTCGGTAGCGACCGTGGATGCCACGGTCCGGCGCACGGACTACATCGACGAGGGTCGCACCGGTGGCATCAGCGTCACCGCGGCGGATCTGGATCTGCTCGAGACGTTGCGCGCAGAGGTAGCACTTGGCTCGTGGTTGGATGCAGCCTCATCGACGCTGCCCACCACGGTGCTCGGCAATACGGCTGCGCGCCGCCTCGGCATCCACGAGCCCGGTGTGCGGGTGTGGCTGGGCGACCGTTGGTTCAGCGTGATGGGCATCCTGGCGCCGGTCGAACTCGCGTCGGAGCTCGACAGCTCCGCCTTCATCGGCGCACCCGTGTCGGAGCGACTCTTCGAATACGATGGCTCGCCCTCCACGATCTACGTGCGCAGCGATGTGGACTACATCGAGGACGTGCGCGCGGTCATGGGCCGCACAGCCAATCCGGAGGACGCCAGCGAGATCGAGGTCACCCGGCCGTCCGATGTCATCGAGGCCAAGGCCGCCGCGGCGACGGCATTCACCGAGCTGTTCCTCGGTCTGGGGGCGGTGGCGCTCATCGTGGGCGGGGTCGGCATCGCCAACGTGATGCTCATGTCCGTGCTCGAGCGTCGCTCGGAGATCGGCTTGCGTCGGGCGCTGGGCGCCACACGCCGCCACATCGCGATGCAGTTCGTGAGCGAAGCGCTCACCCTCGCCTTCGCCGGCGGCGTGCTGGGCGTGTTGCTGGGCGCCGGACTCGCGGTGGCCTACGCCATCTCGCAGTCATGGACGCCCATCATCCCGCCGGTGGCCGTGGTCGGCGGCATCTTCGCCGCGTTGGCCATCGGTGCCCTGGCCGGCTTCTACCCCGCCATGCGGGCCGCCCGGCTCAGCCCGACCGATGCGTTGCGAGGCGCCGAATGAATGGGGTCATGAGGCTCGTAGCCGGGTGGGCTCGATATGGATGCGGACCGGGTAGTCAGCCGCGAACGACTCAGGCGTCATGCCCAGGTCCGACATGGGCACCTCATATTTGGCCACGTAGCGCTCGTCCTCGTGGGCCGGTTGGCTGTCGGCTACGATCCGGGCGGTTCCCTCGATGATCACGACCTCACCACCCGAGGGCGTGCTGTTGAGGTTGAGGCAGACTCGGCCGTTGGCCTCGACGTTACGCGTGCGAGGGGTCCGACCCAGCGAATAGATGACGATGACGTCATCCTGGATCAGGAACCAGACCGGCGAAGTCTGAGGTTGTCCGGCGGGGTTGACCGTGGTCATCCAGATGACGAGCTCGCCGGCCAATCGCTCCTGGATGTCGGGGCGTTCATCGAACATGGGCACAGCATAGTGGCCGAGGTCGGCCCTCGTCGACGTGCGTCCGATGTCAGGTGAGCCGACGTCATCCCACACCTTCGCATCGGGCATCTCCAGTCGGGCCGATGTCGCCTACCATGAGCCGATGCTCCAGCAAGACGGCTCTATCCGTATCGCCTGGCAAGCCGATGGCTTCGAGGCCATCTTCGTGCGTGCGCGCTTCCGACCTCCGGCCGAGCTTGACGGCTTTGCCCGCACGGTCGCGGACGTCGCCCTCTTGGAGCGAACGCTGCCTGACCTGCGCACAGAGCTGCGCAAGCGCTACCCGGGTGCGTTCGATCTGATCACCGATGAACCGGTCTCGGCGCCAGGCCGCGTCATCGTGACCTTTCATCCGCCGCGAGGCGCTCCCAACCCCGATCCCTGGTGACCACGTGAACGGAACGCTCGAGATCCACGCAGCCGATGGCGCGTTCGTGTTGCTCGAAGACCACCTTCACGCGGCCGGGTTCTTCGAGGCCGGGGGCAGGGCCGCGTCCGGCCTGGTTGCGGATGTCTACCTTGGCCACGCGCTGTCGGATCCCCAGCGGCGCAGTGGGCGAACGCCCCTTGCGGAGCCGGCCGCACTGCCACTGGCCGCATGCCACATCCGCAGCGCCGCTGATCGACCGACGGCTGCAGGTCCTTTTCATGTCAGCACCTGGCAACAGACCTGGAGCGCCGCCGACTACGCCCGCGCCATTGCCGGGGCGCGGGACGCGATCGCAGCGGGCGAGGTGTATCAGGTCAATCTCGTGCAACATCTCTCGGCAGCATTCAAGGGCGATCCGGCCGGCATCGGGACTGCCCTGGCGCAGTTCTCACCGCTCCACGCCCGCCCCCTGCAGGGCGGCGGCTGGACCATCGTGTCGGCGTCACCGGAGCTCTTCCTGGCGCGCCGCGGGCAGCATATCCGGACCATGCCCATCAAGGGCACGCGGCCGCGGGGCGGTAGTGACGCCTTGCGCCGTTCCGCCAAGGACGCGGCCGAGCACGTGATGATCGTCGACCTCGAGCGAAACGACCTTGGCCGCATCTGCGAGCCCGGCAGTGTCTCCTGGCCGCGATTGATGTCGGCTCGACCGATGGCCGGCGTCGAGCACCTCGTATCGGTGGTCGAGGGCCGCCTTCGTGACGATGTCAGCTGGGCCGACGCGATGTCGGCGATGTTCCCGGGTGGCTCGGTGACGGGCGCCCCCAAGATCGCGGCACTCGACCACATCAACGCACTCGAGCCGGTCGGGCGAGGAGCCTCCATGGGAGCGATGGGTACGGTTTGGCCCAACGGCGACTTCGAGCTGGCTCTGACCATCCGCACCTTCGCCATCGTCGATGATCGCATCCACTTCTGGGTCGGTGGCGGCATCGTCTGGGATTCGGTTCCCGATTCCGAGGTGGAGGAGTCATGGGTCAAGGCCCGCCCCTTGCTGGGGGCCATCGCCGGCGCCTCCCGCGCGGTCGCCGCATGATGTCGACGGTCGGGCCGCTCGCCGTCGGTGTCCTGGGGCGCGGAGTCGTCGAACCCGGGCTACCCGTCGTCCACGCTGACGACGCCGGTCTGTTGCGTGGACTGGCGGCGTTCGAGACGGTGCGCGTCTACGCTGGCCAGCCGTTCGCCATGGCCGACCACCTCGATCGGCTGGTGCTGTCGGGGGAGCGCATGCGCCTGCCCATGCCGGACCTCGCGTCCCTGGAGGACCTCGCCGCCCAGACGCTGGCGGCAGCGGGTGTGGCCGACTGCTCGCTCCGCTTCACCGTCACCGGTGGGCGTCCCGAAGGAGGCCCGGTATCGATGGTCGTCGTCCTTCCCCTGCCGGGCGAGCTCGAAGCGATCCGTGCTCGCGGCATCCGTGCCGTCTCCCTGCAGCTGGGAACGGACCCACGCCTGCGCAAAGACTCGCCCTGGCTTCTCGACGGCGTGAAGTCCACCTCGTATGCGGTCAACATGGCCGCCTTCGACGAGGCGCGGCGCCGTGGCGCCGAAGATGCCGTCTTCATCGCCGCCGACGGCTCGGTCCTGGAAGGGCCGGTGACGAACGTCTGGTGGCGCCGTGGCCAGTCGCTTTGCACGCCCTCACTTGACCTGGGCATCCTTGCCGGCGTGACGCGAGCGCATGTCCTGCGCATGGCACATGAGGCCGGATACCAGGTCATCGAGGGCTGGTTTCCACTGACCGACATGGCTTCCGCTGACGAAGCGTTCAGCTCCTCCTCGGTCCGCGAGCTCATGCCCGTCGTCTGGCTCGATGACGAAGCTGTCGGTGACGGCCGTCCCGGCCCCGCTCTGCTGGCGCTTCAGGCGAGCCTACGGCGTGCTGCCGGCGTTTGATCGGACGCACCCCCGATCAGCTGAACTCCCCGGAGTGAATCACGAGACCCACGCGCAGCGCGTGGGTCCGACGTGGTGGTTGCGACGATCCGAGGCCGGCACATGGTCCCGATCGCGCGAATCAGCCGGCGCGGGTGTCAGATGAGATGTTGCCCGCGCGGGGCACGGTCTGAAGGTTGCTCATGCCGTGGGATCCATCCGCCGTGTGCAACAGCGACCAAGACCTACCAGAGGCCGTGGGGCTCTGCGTCTTCCGGACCTGCCGGTTGCGGAGATCGTCCATTCGATCCGAGTACCTCCGGACTCGACTGTACTCCTCCGCCCGCAAGAATGGAAGCCCCATCGGGGTGGGAGCGCATCCGACGTTCGCGCCGCTTGTCCCGGACCATCGTCAGGGGGCACCTTGCCGATGATGCGCTACACTGACTGGGCATCCCGACCCGCGCGCGGTCGAGCACCGGATGACCGGTGTGCTCCCGCTGGCGCGAGTCCTACCAAGTCCACCGCTCCCCATCGGGATGCGTCGAGCGGTAACAGCACCATGGCTGGCTTGAGCGCACGCACGTCGCGCCGCCGGCCGAAAGGACCTCATATGCTCGCACGCACACACCATTCACCGACGGCTCTGAGCCGACGCAGCCACGCTCAGCGGCGCCTGCGCCGGGCCGCTTCCGCGCGGCTCTTCTGCAGCACCAACGGCTGCACCACCTTCATGGTCCCCGAGGACGGGGGCGGTCGCGCCGTTTGCCCCGTCTGCGGTCTACAGCGAACGCTTCGCGCCGACCGAACCGACGCGGTCGCCGCCCTGTCCAACTAGGCTGCGACGGGTGGTTCGCGATCGACAGCGGTCGGCTGCGGCAGCCATGGAACACGACCTCGTCCGATGGGGCAAGGTCATCATCCTTGAGACCGTCGGCCGACACAGCGGTCGGCCACGTCGGGTCACCGTCGGCTTCACCGAAGACCCCAGCGGCGCCCTGCTGGTCGCCGCCGACGACGATGCCACACACTGGGCTCGCAACCTGCTGCGTGAGCGCGACTGTTGGGTCGAGCGGGTCGGGACCCGGGCACGCTTTCGTGCGGTCCGGCTGGGCGGGAGCGATCACGACACGGCGGTGATGGCACTGATCCTCAAGTACGGCACGCCGTCGGAGCGCCTGGGCGGCGGCCCAGCTTTCCGCCTCGAACCGGTAGCCGACTCGGAGTGACCCCCGCGCACCTCCCCGCCACGCAGCGACTACACTGGCTCCACCATACGCAGCAACTCCGGTTGATCACCGTTGCGGCACCTCCGGGTCGGTGCCACGCGTAGCACGCGCCAATCGAACGCGTCAGCCCTGGACCTGGCCCCGCGGGGTGGGCGACACGACGACCCGAAGGAATTGTATGCCATTCGACCATCTGGGCCTCGGCCCGGAGCTCCTCCGCGCCGTGGAGGAAGAGGGGTACACCGACCCCACCCCGATCCAGGAAAAGGCCATCCCGATCGTCCTGCGAGGCGCTGACCTGATGGCTCGCGCCCAGACCGGTACCGGCAAGACCGCGGCTTTCGCGCTCCCCATCCTGGAGCGTATGAAGGTGCACGCCAACAAGTCCTTCTCGCCAGCGCGGCATCCCATCCGGGTGCTGGTCGTGACGCCGACCCGCGAACTTGCCGTGCAGGTGCACGAGAGCTTCAGGTCGTACGGCCGTCACGTCGGACTGCGTTCGACCATCGTCTACGGTGGCGTGCCCATGGGCCCACAGGAGAAGGATCTGCTCGGTGGCGTCGAGATCGTGGTGGCCACGCCCGGCCGCCTGCTCGATCACGCGGGCAGCCGCACCTTGAATCTGGGCCAGGTCGAAGTGCTCGTCCTCGATGAGGGCGACCGGATGCTGGATATGGGCTTCATCGACGATATCCGTCGCATCCTGGCGCTGCTGCCACCCACGCGGCAGAACCTGCTCTTCTCGGCCACCCTCGATGCCGAGGTCCGTTCGCTCGCGAGCACATTCCTGGACCACCCCGAGTCCGTCGATGTGGCCCCCACCATCTCAGCGGCTGAATTGGTCGAGCAGGTCGCCTATCTCGTGGACGCGGACCGCAAGCGCGAGCTGCTCAGCTACCTGGTGCGCTCACGCGACCTGCGCCAGGTCCTCGTCTTCACCCGCACCAAGCAGATGACACGGCGACTGGCTGCGCAGCTCGACCGCGGTGGTGTGGAAGCCACCGCCATCCATGGCGACCGCACCCAGCCGGAGCGGGAGCGTGCGCTGGAGCAGTTCAAGTCCGGTGATGTACGCGTGCTCGTGGCGACCGACGTCGCCGCGCGCGGCCTGGATATCGAAGCCCTCCCGGTGGTGGTCAACTACGAGATCCCCTTCGACCCCGAGGACTACGTCCACCGCATCGGCCGAACCGGCCGAGCCGGCATGGAGGGCCTTGCGATCTCGCTCGTATCATTCGACGAAGAGGACCAGCTGAAGGGCATCAACCGCCTCCTCAAGCGCGATCTGCCGCTCCGTCAAGTGCGCGGCTTCGAGGTCGATCCGGCCTCACGCCCGGTGCGCCCCAGCGGTCGCAACGGACGTGGCCCCACGGCCGGTCGCGGTCGGCAAGGCAGCGGCGGACGCCGCAGCGTCTCCCGCAGCGGTGCACGCTAGACGGAGACCGATGTGGGCCCAGCGGAGAAGGCCCGGACACGGATGTCGCGTTCCACATCATCAGCGACCTCGGTGAGGTGTCTTCGCAGCAGGTCATGCTCATCGTCCAGTCGCTGCACGAACGTCCGGAGCCGCTCCAGCTCCGCGGGCTCGGCCCAGCGGTCGGGGACGAGCGAGCGCAGGTAGCTCTCGGCGTAGGCATGGTCACGAGCGGCGTACACCCCCGCGACCGCGGCGTAGAACGGCTCCCGGTAGGGCAGCAAGACCTCCCGCTGGTGGACCCACACGAAGCCGCTGATGGCGGCCCGCGTGAGGTAATCGGAACCGTAGCCAGGCCCGTTGATGCGTTCCCAGGCGACTTGCTTGACGTCGGCGTCGGGCTCGCTCACACCCGCCTGGATGGAGGCCCGCTGCCCTCGGTCGGAGGGATCGCGAGCGCGTTCTGCGGCGATGCGCTCCGCTGCCCCATCCAGCGCGTGGGCGACGGCTTTGATGGCGAGCGTCCAGCGTAGCTGCTGATCGGGCTGGAAGCCTTCGACCGACCAGCCCCCATCGATGAGACCCAGCAGCTCGTTGACAGCGCCGGCATCGGTGGCGACCGCCGCCGCGGTTCGCGCCCACACGAGCCTGAGGTCGGCATCCTCACTGCTCCGCAAGGCAGCGACGGCCATGGAGGTGAGCCCTGATGCCGCAGCGACTCGATGTTCTTCCGGCACGAAGCGGCGCTGGGCGACGATGGCGCGATCGACGATCGACTGCAGCAGTGCGCGGTCGGCCTCGTGAGGGGCGAACCGCTGCACCGCGTCCAGGTAGTCGGTCGAGCGTAGCGCGCTGGCACGCACCATCTCCCACAGTGTCGACCAGACCTGCTGGCGCAAGAGCGCATCGGGCAGTTCTGAAAGCCGCTCGAGCGCGAAGGCGAGTGACACCTCGTCCAGCTCGATGAGCGCATAGTCATGGTCGCCGTGGTCGGGGAATACGAAGAGCGGTGCCGGGAGCCCGATCGCCTCTGGCACCGCGATGCATCCCTGGTCGATGCGCACCGGGATGGTGTCGAGGCGCATGCCCGCACCCCTGGATCCTGCTGACAGTAGGCCGATGGTGGTCGCATGGGGACGCAGGAACTCGTGCTCCGGCGGCGCGGACTGGCGTAGTTCCAATGTATCGATGCGCCCAGCGGAGGCGGACCAGCGCGTCCTGATGGTGTTGAGCGATGGGGTCTGCAGCCACAGTCGCGCCCAGTCGTCGAGTGGCCGGCCAGCCGCTTCGCCGAGGGCGCCAAGGAAGTCGGATCGGTCCGCATTGCCCCAGGCATGGTGCTCGATGTAGGCATGCAGCCCTCGGCGGAAGGCGGCGTCACCGAGCGAGGCCACCAACTGCTTGATGACGGCGGCACCTTTCTCGTAGGTGATGGCATCGAAGTTGCCGACGGCCTGGTCGGTATGGTCGACCCGGGTGGCCACCGGATGTGTCGTCGCCAATTGATCCTGGCGATAGGCAGCGGGGCGCATCTGACCGTTGAAGACCCGCCAGGCATCCTCGAAACGGGTAGCGTCAGCGAGACATCGGTACGAGAGATAGGTGGCAAAAGCCTCGTTGAGCCAGAGATCGTTCCACCAGCGCATGGTGACCAGGTCCCCGAACCACATGTGGGCGAGCTCGTGGAGGATGACCTCACCGCGGATCAGACGTTGGCTGTAGGTCGGTGGGTCGCGAAAGAGGTAGCTGTCGTGGAACGTGACGGCGCCGACGTTCTCCATGGCACCAGCGTTGAACTCCGGTACGAAGAGCTGGTCATACTTGTGGAACGGGTAGCGTCGACCGAACAGGTCAGCGTAGTAGTCCATCCCCTGGCCGGTGATCTCGAACACCTCCTCCGCACTCCGCTCCAACTCCTCGCGCATGCTGGCCCGTCCGTAGAGGCCGAGGGGGATGCGGTCATGGAGCGCATCAAGCCGCACGTAGGGACCGGCGATAAGCGAGAAGAGATAGGTCGAGAACGAAGCGGTGGTGGGGAAATCGAACATCCGACGGCCGTGCGGCATGTCCGTGGTCTGCGCCGACGCCTCCGCACTGATGACCTGCCAGTGGGCCGGTGCTGTCACCAACAAGCGGTAGGTGGCCTTGATGTCCGGCTGGTCGAAGCAGGGGAAGATGCGGTGCGCCGAAAAGGGCTCCAGGTTGCTGTAGATGTAGCTGGCACCATCTTCGGGATCGACGAAGGAATGGAGCCCGTCACCGGTCGCGTCGTAGGTGTTCTCATACTCGATGACCAAGCGGTTGTGCATGCGCAGGTCTGCCGGCTGGAGCCAGATGCGATGCGCGCGATGGTCCGGCACCAGATCAGTGCCATTCGATCGCAGCGACCGCAGCGTCCCGGTGAAATCGAGGAATAGCGGCTGCGCGCTGGAACGAAGATGGAACTCGACGATGGCGCGCCCACGATAGGACCCGTTGCCCTCGGACAACTCCAGGTCAAGGTCATAGCGGACGTGATGGACGCGGGCCGCCCGGTCCAGCGCCTCCTGCTGATGGAGGACATCGCGTCCCGGGCCGCCGTTCGATCTCATGCTGGCGTGCGTAACCTCATGGCGAAAGGCGAACCACCTGAGTCTAGCGTTTGCTCACTTATCTACGACTTATCCGGGCGTCACTCGACCCCGGGGCTCGCCCCGTTCAGCCGGTGTGGAAGCACGCCCGTACAGGACTGCTGGTCGCACACCGCCGGGCATGTCCGACCAGCACGGCTTGACGCCGATCTGTGTCACTCTCTAGCCATGTCCCCAGTACCCTCTGCAGCCGACCTGCTGCGCTCGATCGGACTCGATGTCGATGGCCCCGCTCGCTGGGGCAGCAAACCCCTCAGCCGGTCAGCCGGAGTCTTCGCCGTCGAGATCGCTGCGCCCACCAACTCCGCTCCACTCGACCTTGATGAGGTGCGCCGCTGGCTGGAGCGAGTGCCCGATCTGCGCATGGACGGTGAACGGCCCACGCAGACATCGCTGGCGACTCGCCTCGGCGCCTACTGGTTGCCGGGCCAGACGCTGCTCTACGTCGGTCGCACCAACAAGAGCTTGAGTGCCCGCGTGGCCTCGCTCTATGCGACCGATCTGGGCCACTCCCAACCGCATCCCGGTGGCCACTGGCTCAAGACGCTGCGCCAGCAGGCGAAGCTCCGCTTGTGGTGGGCCGAGACGGACGCGCCCGAGGAATACGAGGACGAGATCATCAATGCGTTTGCGGTGAGCGTGCCCGAGGATGTCCGAGCTCGTCTGCCGCAGGGAGCGCCGCTGCTGCCATGGGCGAACCTCGACTCACCCACCGGTCCGACCCGTTCGACCGGCCTGACCGGGACGCTCCTGAGCATCGCCGCCACACCAGTCAAGGCTACCAACATCCAACGCTCCGACCGGGCGCGAAGCCAGCGGCGCACGGCCAGGACCTCCGCCACGTCGCGCAGCGCGCGGTCCACGGCGACCAGGACCAAGCCCGGCAATGCCGCGGCAGCGGCGTCACCGCCCAAGGACGCACCGACCCACGTCACGGCCGATGGCCTCACCGCCATGACCGCCGAGCTGGCACGGCTCAAGAGCGTCGAGCGCCCGCAGGTCGTGGAGCGTGTCAAGAGCGCTCGTGAGCTGGGCGACCTGCGCGAGAACGCCGACTATGAGGCTGCCCGTAACGAGCAATCGTTCCTGGAAGGCCGGATCCAGGAGCTCGAGCAACGCTTGCGGACGGCTGTGGTCATCCAGTCAGGGACAAGCGGGACGATCTCGATGGGGTCCACCGTGGTGTACGAGATCGACGGCAAGCGTGACACGCTGCGGCTCGTCGGTTCGACCGAATCGGACCCGGGCGCGGGCCGGATCAGCGCGGTCTCGCCGGTGGGCAAGGCGCTGCTGGGCCATCGCGTCGGCGATGAGGTCATGGTGGCCACCCCGGCCGCCAAGATCCGCTATCGCATCGTGGACGTCACGTAGCCGACGTGCCGTTAGCGCGGACGTGGCCGGGCATGTTTCCGGTCACGTCGCTCCTTCGCGCTTCCCCGGTCCTGCACATCGCCCCAGCGCCGCGCTGACGGTGGCTTGCGGGCCGGCACCGTGGCAGATTGCCTGATCCAGCCGAGGCGGCCATCGACGCTGACCACCCTGAGCCAGCGCTCACCGCGACGCGTCGTCTTGGCCCCATCGACCTTGAGCACTTCGCCGTCATCGATGCGCCCTCGCGAGGGCCAGCGCCGACCCGCGACCGTGAGTCGGAGCAGCTGATCGTCGCCCGAGCGTCGCCAGTCACCCTTGCCCGAGCGCGATGTGGACCGCGGCGGCATGGCCGAGCCGCCCGAGGGCGCTCGCTTGCGCAGGCGCATGATGTTGTCGACGTAGCCCTTGGCATAGCTCGACCAGCGCTTCTCGTGGCGATCGGTACGCCCAGTCAGCCACCAGTAGGCGACGCGCTTCCACGAGCCCAGCCAGCGATAGAGATCGCGCAACTTGCCGTAAGCGACCTTCTCCTGGTTGAAGGGTGTCTGGTCGGCACGACGGTCGCCCACGTACAGCTCGGCCCAGACGGGCCAGTTGAAGGGCATGATCTGATACTTGCCGAACGCGCCAGAGGCGCTGTTGCGTGCGTAATAGTCCCAGCCCGACTCCTGGCCGGCCATAGCCCACATGAAACGGAGTTGGTCGCGCTGGTCGGGTGCGCCAGCCCTGACTGCCCCGACCGACGCCGCCCCCAGCAGCGTTGCCAGCAGCGAAGCGGCGACCATGGCCACCAGCCAGCGCTGAGCCGATGACGCACGCTTCGGGACGGAAAGGGACTGGGGCAAGGCTTCCTCCTCAGCCAAGGTGACTGGGCTCGGCCGAGCGTGGCGCCTCCGGTTCCGCTCTGGCTACGTGACGATGGTCGGGTTGGGGAGTGGTCCTGTGGGCTGCGGTGTCGTCGCTCAGGGCGTGGCGAGCGCCTCAGCCTGATGCACGGCTTCCCGCAGCTGAACGTCAGCCGCGACCTCGAATGCGGCACCCGTCAGCCCCACGAGGTCAGCGGGCTCGAGGCGCATGGCTCCCGCCGGCAGCGCAACCACCTCGTCGGGACTCACTCCCGATCGGAAGACCCGCTCCCCTGCGGGAGTCAGCCACTCCCGCACGCCGAGACGCAGGGCCGAACCATCTGACAGCCGCAGTGTATTGAGGATGGTGCCGGTGCCGAACGTCTGTTCGCCGATGATGGTGGCGCGGTCGTTGTCGCGCAGGGCGGCCGCGAGGATCTCGGCACTGCTTGCGGTGCCGTAGTCGACCAGCACCAGCAGCGGGACATCGGCGTCGACGACGCGTCCGGGATCGACCGAGACGGGCGCCGGAACCTGGTCTCGATCTCGCTCCAGGAATACCACGCCCTCGTCCAGGAAGGCACTCGCGGCGTCCAGCGCTTCGTCCACCAGGCCACCAGGGTTCCCACGCAGGTCGAGCACGATGGCGACGGCGCCGGCGGCCTTCGCATCCTCGACGGCCTCACGGACTTGGTAGCCGGCACCGACCGAGAATTGCACCACACGGATGACCGCCACATCGACGGCTGGCGCCATGGCCCAGTTGACCGGATCCACCTCGACCTCGTCACGCCGTACGCGCAAGCTCTGACGCTCCTCGCTGCCAGGACGTTCGATGCCCAACAGCACGCTGCTGCCCGGTGCACCACGTACGAGATCGGCCAAGGTACCCAGCGGGAGTCGAGCCGTATCCATGCCATCGACGCTGGCGATGATGTCGCCGGCGCGCAGACCGGCGCGCTCGGCCGGCGAGCCGTCCACGACGGAGATGACCAGCGGCGCACTCGAACGCTGGTCCAGTACCACGCCGATGCCGACGATGCGACCCTTGAGGATGTCCCGTTCGACCTTGTACTCCGCCTCGGTGAGGTATTGGGTATGGCCGTCGTCGCCCAGCGCATCCACCATGCCACGGATGGCACCGAGGGTGAGGTTCTCGCTGCTGATGGGACCGCTGTCGACGAAGTGCTCCTGGAGGATGTCGATGACCTCAGCGATGAGCGCCTGGTCCAACTCCACGGCATCGCCAGGATCGGTGGCGGCCACCGTAGAGGACAGGCCCAGCACGAGGGCAAGGGTGACTGCCGCGAGCATTCGAGGGGGGATGGGGCAGATCATGCTGTGCGCATCATCGACCAGGTCGAGGTGGCGCGCAATGGTGGAGCGCGACCACTGTGGCGACCGGAGTGGACGCCCGCGGGGGCGACCGAGGGTGGACCTCGGCTGTGGATCGATCGTGGATACATCGGTCAGGATCGCCCGGCTTTCGTGGATAACGCGCTTGCCCACGCCGCCGTGCGCGGTTATGGTGGGCATGAGCCCGGAGGAGTCATCGAAACGGAGCCGGAGAGGCTGGTCCGCCAGTCACTTGGGAGCCGCGGCGAAGATTCAGCCGGGCTCTTTCATTCCTGCCGTGGCGAGATCCTCGCGGGTCATCGCGGACGTGGGCGATCTTTGGCGAACCCTGCCAGCGTGCCATCGTAGGTGGCACAAGGGTGCCCCATCGTGAACAGACAGCCGCCTCCCGGGCGGACGGGTCGAACTCGGATGAGGAGACACACCATGATCACCATCACTTGCCCCTGGTGTGAGGAGCATGAACTGCTGGCGCTCGAAGCTCTTACGGACCAAGAGCCGTTGTTCGCCTGCCCCGACTGCGGGACCACCGTCGCGTTGGTGGATGAGGCTCCAGCAGTGCTGGAACGCGCCGCCTAGGCTGGCGCTAGACCAACCGTGGTGACTGGGCCTGAACGTCCGCCTTGAGGCGCTCATACCCCGGCTTGATGACGCCGTTGATCAATCGCAACCGTTCGTCGAAGGCCAGGAAGGATGACTTCATCGCGTTCGTCGAGAGCCACTGCATCTCGTCGAGGCTGATGTCGAAGACCGTCATCAGCGTTGCGAACTCGTCGCTCAAGCTGACACCGCTCATGAGCCGGTTGTCGGTGTTGACGGTGACGCGATAGCGCAGCCGCCGCAGCAAGTCGATGGGATGCTGCTCGATGGAGGCAACGGCCCCGGTGTGGACGTTGGAGGTGGGACACATCTCAAGGGGCACGCGGTTGTCACGCACGAACTGCGCCAGTCGCCCCATCCTGACGTCCCCGCTGGCACCCACCTCGATGTCATCGACGATCCGGACGCCGTGGCCGAGCCGCTCGGCTCCACACCACTGCAGCGCCTCCCAGATGGAGGGGAGGCCGAAGGCCTCACCGGCGTGGATGGTGATGTGGAAGTTCGCGCGATGGATGAGCTGGAAGGCGTCGAGGTGCCGGCTGGGCGGGAAGCCATCCTCCGGGCCGGCGATATCGAAGCCGACGGTGCCACGGTCGCGGTAGCGCACGGAGAGCTCGGCGATCTCGACCGATCGCGCGAACTGGCGCATGGCGGTGACGATGGCTCGAACGACGATGGGATCACCTGCCGCCGCCGCCGCGCGAGCACCGTGGTCCATGCCATCCAGCCAGGCTTCCATCACCTCATCGAGTGACAGCCCGCCCTGCGTCGAAAGCTCGGGCGCGTAGCGCACCTCGGCATAGACGATGCCGTCGGCGGCCAGGTCCTGGGCGCACTCCGAGGCGACTCGGGCGATCGCGTCGGGCGTCTGCATCACACCGACGGTGTGAGTGAATCCTTCCAGGTACAGCTCGAGCGAGCCGCGATCGGCGCCTGAGCGGAACCACGCACCCAGCTCAGCTGGGTCTTCGGTGGGAAGGCCGGCATAGCCGGTCTCGTGGGCCAGCTCGATGACGGTCGCAGGGCGGAGGCCGCCATCGAGGTGATCGTGCAACAGCACCTTGGGAGCGCTGCGGATCGTGTCCGTGGTGACCATGTGATGATGGTAGCGCCGATGCTGTCCAGCTCGTTCGGTGATACTTCATGTCGTGAGCGAGCACAAGGACCCCCGGGTGACGTTCCTGGGACACGCCACCATCCTCATCGAGATGGACGGGGTTCGAGTGCTGACCGATCCCGTCCTGCGCGCACGAGTCGGGCCGCTGACGCGCCTGTCAGGAGCACCGAGCAAGGAGCACTGGGCGGACCCAGATATCGTGCTCATCTCCCACTCCCACTGGGACCATCTCGACTACGGCTCGCTCAGGATGGTGGGCGCCGATGTCCACATCGTCGCACCCCTCGGCCAAGGTGGTGAGCTGAGACGCCGCGGCTTCGACGACATCATCGAGGTGCAGCCCGGGGACCGCGTCCCGATCGGGGGCCTCAGCATCGAGGTCGTCTATGCCGAGCACAAGGGCTTCGGGCCGCCGGTCGGAGGCACGGACCTGGCGCTCGGTTTCATCATCCACGGGTCCCAGCACCACTATTTCGCTGGCGACACCGCATTCTTCGCGGGCATGGCTGCCTTCGACATCGGCCTCGACCTGGCGTTGCTGCCGGTGTGGGGCTGGGGTCCCACGGTGAAGCCAAGCGAGCACCTTGATCCCATGGGAGCTGCTCGAGTGACCGCCCTCATCAAGCCGCGCATCGCCATCCCCATCCACTGGGGCACGCTCCATCCCGTCGGGTTCGGCTGGATGCGCCCCTCGACACGGATCGATCCTCCCCACCAGTTCGCCCAGTTGGTGCGCCGCTTGTCACCAGACACCACGGTGCGGGTGTTGCGCAACGGGTCGTCGCTGGTCATCCCGCCGCTCGCCACCGGACCGACCCCGACGGCCGGGCGCTAGCGCGGCTCGCTCACCGGTCGAGATGCCGTGCGAAGGCAGCCGCCTCGTCGAGCGCTGCATCGAGCACCGGCTTGAGGCTGTGGCCGATCCGCGGATAGGTCACCAGTCGCGCTGAGGGCAGACGCTCACCGATGGCTCGCTCAAGCGACCGCAGATCGGCGAAGGGGTCCGATCCGCCCGAGATGAAGAGCACCGGCACCCCGATCGCCACCCAGTGTGCGCTGCGAGCGTCCCAGTCGGGGACGCCGGGACGATGTAGCGGGTAGCTGAAGCAGATCATTCCGGCGCAGGAGCCGGGATGGTCCGCCACGAACAGGGTCGCGACACGCCCACCATACGACCGGCCGCCGACGATGAGTCGTTCAGGCGGGGCGTCGCATTGGGCCACGCGCTCTCGAAAAGCCGGCACCGCCAGCTCAGCCTTGCGCAAGGGTAGATCGATCGCGCTCGCATCCACCCCGCGTGCGAGCAAGCCAGCGACATGCGCCTGCATCGAGGTAGCGCCACCCGACGCGCCGTGCGCCACGAGGACGTGCATGGTCAGCCGGCCGATGGGATCCGCACGGCCGGCCCATGCCTGATGATGCGAGCGAACGCCCCCGAACGACGCCCCCTAAGCACCGTCGGCATGGCGCCTGGATGGTCGCACCACGAGGACCGGGCACTCGGCATGGCGCACGACATGGTCGGAGACCGAACCCAACAGCATGCGCTCGGCGCCGCTGCGGCCGCGGGTTCCCACCACCACGATGTCCGCATGCTCTGCTTCGGCAGCAGCCGCGATCGAATCCCCGGGGTCGCCATCCCACACCAGGAACTCAGCCGTCGCACCGGCATCGCGCGCATCCCGCACGACCTGCACCAGTAGCGACTCCCGTTCACTGCGGGCCTGATCGACCCGCTCGTGGGAGCCGCTGCCGGAGAGCCGGCGCTTCTCGAGGACATTGACGATCAGCAGGCGCGCCTCGAGGCGGCTGGCCAGCTCCACCGCACGCTCCGTCGCCTCACGCGATGCGGCAGTGAGGTCGGTGGCCAGCAGGATCGTTCGAATGGGTGACACGTCCACTCCAGATTCAGGTGTGGCCGCCGCTCCCGCGTAGGGGCGCATGGACCCTTTATGGGGTGACTCTTGCCTGCTCGCGTCATGGCCGCCCTCGTGGCGACAACGCTCACGGCGCCAGCGAGACCCGTCTGGCAGGCATGCTCGAACACCCGCCAGCCGGCCAGGCGATGCCGAGCCGCAAGATGGCGGCCGGTGGCCATTGGTCACACCGGGCTGGTAGATTGGACCGGATGGAGCGTATCGCCACCCCCAACGACGCCGACGACTCGCCCCACGAGGAGCCGTCCATCGACGCCATCCCCGAAACCGAAGGATTTGCCGCGGCTGCTCGGGAAGCGCGCCGTCGGTTGGAAGCGCTCGATGCGGCGACGGTGGCCATCTCGCAGGAGCTCTCGCTCGAGCGCGTGCTACAGATCATCGTCGACAGCGTGCGACCCCTGGCCGGGGCAGAGTACGCAGCGCTGGGCATCCCTGACGACCACGGCTCGATGGAACGCTTCATCACCAGTGGCGTGAGCGACCGCAGGCGTGAGCAGGTCGGTCGCCATCCTCAGGGGCGCGGCCTGATCGGCCTCAGCCTGACTCGGGGTGAGGCGTTCCGGGTCGACGACATCGCGTCTGACCCGCGCTCGGCCGGCTTCCCCACCGACCATCCGGTGATGCATTCCTTCTTGAGCGTGCCCGTCAAGGTCGAAGGCCGCACCATCGGCAACCTCTATCTCACCGACAAGCTCGACGGAGATCCGTTCGACGACGACGATGAGCGATTGGTGGAGTCATTCGCGCGACACGCGGGACTCGCCATCCACAACGCACGGATGCACGAGGAACTGCGCCAGCTGGCGGTCCTGCAGGAACGCGAACGCATCGCACAGGATCTGCACGACGGCTCGATCCAATCGCTCTATGCCGTCAGCCTGGCCCTTGAGGATACCGAGGAGCTGATGTCCATCGACCCGGCCCAGGCCATCGTTCGCATCGACCATGCCATCGAATCCATCCACGGCACGATCCAGGAGATCCGCGAGTTCATCATGGGCCTCGACCCTGACGCACGAACGGCCGTCGACCTGCTGGCGGGGCTGACCGCCCTGACCATCGAGTTCGAACGCAGCACCCTCATCGAAGTGGAGTTGTCCAGCGATCCCGAGGTGTCGCTGGACCCCGAGGAGACGCTGCAGCTGATCCAGCTCACACGCGAAGCCATGAGCAACATCGCGCGACATGCGCAAGCGTCAAAGGTTACCGTCAACGTAGAAGATCGCCGCGAACGGCTCAGGCTGTCTATCATCGACGACGGACAAGGCTTCGACACCAGTGAGGGACAACGACCTGGCCATCACGGCCTGACCAACATGCATGCGCGTGCGGAGTCGCTGGGCGGCTCGCTCGCGATCGAGAGCCATGACGACGGCACGCGGGTCGTCTTCGAGATGCCGCGGGGTGAACGCGGTGGAGCCAAGGAGTCAGCCATATGACCGACCCGATGGAGTCCCAGGGGATCCCCAGGAGTCCGGGCGCCGCAGACAAGCCTCCGGCGGGGCCGACGCTGCGTCTCCTCGTCGTCGATGACCACGAGGTCGTGCGCCAGGGACTCGCGGCCCTGCTGAACCGTCGCGAGCGGTTCCAGGTGGTGGCTGAGGCTGGCACGGCCGAGGAGGCTCTCAGTGCGGTGGAGCGCTTCGCCCCCGACCTGGTGATCATGGACGTACGCTTGCCCGATGGCTCAGGCATCGAGGCCTGCCGTGACATCCGGGCCGAACACCCCGAGGTGCGCGTGGTGATGTTGACGAGCTATCCCGATGAAGAGGCCGTACTCTCGGCCATCGTGGCTGGCGCCAGCGGGTACCTGCTCAAGCAGGTACGTGCCCGCGACCTCGTCAACGCGCTCGAAGCCGTGGGCCGCGGGGAGTCGCTGCTGGACCCGGCGGTGACCGAGAAAGTCCTGGAGCGGGTCCGCCGCATCGCCACCAGCGCGTATACGGACGAGTTCGCACAGCTCACCGCCCAGGAGCAGAAGATCCTGTTGCTGGTCGCCGAGGGCAAGACCAACAAGGAGATCGCGGCCGAGGTGTTCCTCTCGGACAAGACCGTGAAGAACTACGTGAGCTCGATCCTGTCCAAGCTCAACTTACAACGCCGGGCGCAGGCCGCTGCATATGTGGCCAAGCACAAGCCGGGGTCGAGCTTCTGATACAGACGGATCCGCTGGAGGCAGGTCGCAAGGACCTGATCGGGTTGAGTCCTGCCGCTGATGGATCACGCGCGTGGGTGAGGTTCGGCGGAGCCATCGCTCTACGACAGCGAGCCGGCCATGAAGGTGCCGCCGACGTGGGGTGTGGGACGCCGCGCCTGTGAGCCAGCGCGGCGGTACGGCTGCGCGACTCGATACCGCCACCGCGCGCGCCTGCCGACCAGATGCAGTCCACACAGAAGGCGCCAAAGGTGCGCTGCCGCATGTGGCTGGCGCGCGGCGCCACAAGCCCGCGTCAGGCGGGTGGCTGCCCAGCCGAGCCGTCGGGGCCGGCGAGGATGTCCGCCACAGACGTTTCCGCGAGGCGCCCAAGGATGGCCTCCTGGGCGTCGTAGAACATCTCGTGGACGTCGCAGGGATCCATGCCCTGCCCACATGGCTTGCCCGAGAGGACACAGGTCTGACGACGGGCGTCGCCCTCTGCCGCCTCCAGGATCGCAAGCAGGCTGATCTGCTCAGCTGGCTTCGAGAGACGGTAGCCGCCGGCGCGGCCCAGACGCGCTTCGACGATGCCGGCACGACTCAAGTCACCCAGGACCTGCGGCAGGAAGCGGACCGGGATGTCCATCTCCGTGGCGATGCGGCGCGCGGGAACGACCTCGGCATCGGCAGCGCGCGCCAATGTCAGCACGGCGCGGATGGCGTAGGAGCCACGGTGCGTCAATTCCAACCTCACGGCTCCTAGTTTCGCACGTTCGTCGACCGTACCGCTGGTCCGACCGGCATGAGTGCCGCATGCCGGTCGCCTCGAAGCGCGCACGGCATCTGACTCGTGCCATCGGTCGGGCCGATCGGCCCGACCGATGGGTGCCATCCGGCCATCGTCAGGCAGGTCCGAGAATGGGGACGATCGTCGTGTTCGTTCGTGGATGGCTCCTTGACCGGTCGTCCGCGATCGAAAGGTGCTCGCCCGCGATGGGGCAACCCATCGGGGGGAGCGGGCGAGCGCCACCTCTGTCCGTTGCCCAACGCGGTGTCCTGGTCCTTCCGGGACACCGCGATCTCGTGCCCGGCTGCGACGGGTACGTCAGTCGCTTCGGGACATTCGGCCCCAGCCTCGTGACGGAACGGACCTGTGCGGCTGACCGCGCTGCGTCGACGATGTCGGGACCGGGCTCGGTTCGGTCGGGTCCCGGATGAGCGCCTGGAGGGACGACCGGATGAAGAAGATCCTGGTTGCCTACGACGGACACGAGGCCGGACACCGCGCGCTTGAGATGGCGGCCCGCCTGGCGATCGCCTTCGACGGCAGCGTCGATGTCGTCAGCGTCGTTCCCGAACCCTCGACCAGCCGGGATGGCGAGCCCGGCCAACCAGCTGTCGAGCACGCGCGTGAACTGGTCGAGGCGCGGGGCATCCTGCGCCAGCATGGATTGGAAGCTGGCCTCATCGAGCCGGCCGGCGACCCCGCCGACACCATCCTGCGGCTCGCGACCGAGCGCGGCTACGACACCATCGTGGTCGGCGGCAGCCGATCGCTGCGTGTCGGCCACACTGCGATGGAGAGTGTGACGGCACACGTTGCGGCCCAGGCCAAGGTGGATGTCGTGGTCGCACGCCGCGCCCACGGCCCATCCCGAGAGCCGCCTGGCGAGTAGCCGACCTCGGACCGACCGTACGGGACGTTGCCGCCAGCCCTACGCCTGGAGGCGCTGCGTGCGCACGAACCGGCGGCGCCTGCGCCATCCTCGCCCCCGCCGTATCCTGTGCCGTCAACGACCTAACTCCCCCAGACGGTGGTCCCTGATGAGTGCGAACGACCCCAAGGGCAACTCGAGCGAGAGCATGACCCGAAAGCAGCGTCGCGCGTCCGAACGGACGACCCGCAAGTCAGCCTCCGGCTCCTCGAGCACGGCCGGGGCCGCGGTCAGCTCTGGACCACCGATGCTGCTGGTGAGCATCGGCGCGATCCTGATCGGCCTGGTCGCGGTGGCGGCGCTCGTCCTGATCAGCGGCGGTGTCGGAGGCTCAAGCGAGACCAGCGCCGTGACCAAGCCCGATGTCCCAGCGGCGGCTGCGGAGTTGCGCGATGGACGTACGCTGGTCAAGCCTGGTGCGACGCCACCGGTACGCATCGACGCCTACGAGGACCCCCAGTGCCCCGCGTGTGGCATGTTCACCGAACGCATCGAGCCGCTCCTCATCGCCGAGCACGTCGCGAACGGCACCGCCAGCTTCACCTATAACGACTTCGTCTTCCTCGGCGATGAGTCCTGGGACGCTGCCGTCGCGATGCGCGTGGCCGAGGATATGGGAGGGAAGTTCTGGGACTACCAGCAGGCGCTCTTCCACAACCAGGATGGTGAGAACCAGGGCGGCTTCCGGCGTGAGCGCTTGGCCGACATCGCAGAGTTGGTCGGGCTGGATCGAGCGGAGTTCCTGGCAGCGTTGGACAAGCCCGAGTATCGCACGGCTGTCGAGGCCGAACGGGCCGCCGCCGTGGACCTGACCGTCAACAGTACCCCTACGCTCGTCGTCAATGGTGAGCTGGTCCGTGGTGTCCCTACGTGGGAAGACCTTGACACCGCCGTCCGTGAGGCCGCGGCCGCGGCCGGCACCTGAACCCAGACGTCGTGGCAGCGCGCGAGCGACGGGGCCGCTTGGGCGGGCTGATGGTCCTGCTCGCGATCGGAGCCCTCGCCGTGGCGCTGTACCTGGGTATCACCAAGCTCAGCGGTGGTAGCCCGGCATGTGGTGTGCTCCACGGCTGCGATACCGTCAGCCAAAGCGAGTACGCCTCGATCATGGGCATCCCCACGGGCCTGTTCGGGGCGGTGGCCTCGGCGGTCACCCTGGTCGGTGCGCTGCTGTGGTGGCTGCGCGGTGACCGGCGCGGTCTGCTGGTGGCGTACCTGGTGGGCCTGGTCAGTCTCCCCTTCCTGGCTTGGCTTACCTATCTTGAGGTCTTCGTCATCAACGCCATCTGCATCTGGTGCGTGAGCTACGCGGTCCTGGTGACGGTGGGTTGGCTGGCCGCCACCAGCGTGCAGATACGCCGGCCCGGAGCCGCAACGTGAACCTCCGGCGCAGCATGGCCCTCTTCACTGCTGCTGCCATCCTGCTGCCGACCTCTGTCGCGGCCGGAGACGCCGCGGCTGAGCCACTGCCGGCAGCCGGGACGCCGCTGGAAGCGGGCCGCTATGTGAGCGACGCGGTGGGTCCCAGCATCGACTTCCGTATCGGCGAAGGCTGGCTGGCCGGTCCATCCGGCGATGGACCCATCTTCACGCTCCAACGAACCGACCCGCCCGGCAGCGTGCTATCGGTGACCCGCTTCGACGGCGAGACGTTCCTCGACTCCTGCGATGCCAGTTCCATGACCCTGGTGGAACCGAGCGTGGCACGACTGGCCGAGATCATCGCCGGCAACCCCTTCCTCAGCCCTGCGCCACCCAAGCCCATCGAGGTCGATGGATATGCGGGCTTGATGCTCGACATCGGCGTACCGGCGTACGGCGAGTGCCGATTGCCCTTCCTGCTCATCTGGGCGCTGCCGATCGACGACGGTGGCGAGTTCGTGCAGGTAGCGGACCAGCAATCCCGGTTCGCCCTCTTGGACGTCGATGGCGATGTCATCGTCATCGCCATCGAGTCGTTCCCCGGCGTGCCGTTCGGCAGCTTCCTTGAAACGTCGATGGGCGTGCTCGACTCCATGCGCATCGAGCCCGGCGAATATGTACCGCCTGTGTCCACCACCAGTCCGCAGTCGAGCCCCAGTCCGCAGTCGAGCCGCAGTCCACAGCCGAGCCCCCGGTCCACCTGACTTCAGGCCCGGCCGCCGATGCAGCATCTCGACCGATAGACGTCCAATCGGGCTGTTCGCTTGATCCCAGTGACAACGATCGTCAGGTCCTTGCGCCTGCTGCAATGGATCGGCATATTCCCGAGCCGGCTGGTCGAGATGTTGCAACCGCTGCGAGCGCGGCGCCGAGAACGAAACCGGGACCGTCCGATCGGCCCACGCGGATGTGACGTTCAGCACTCATGCCCACATGTGCATATGTCGATAGTCAAGTCATGGACCCGCTCCACGAGCTGCAGGCGGAGATCTGCCGTACCCTCAGCCACCCCGCACGCATCGCCATCCTCCACCTCCTGGCAGACGAGCCACGTGAGGTCGGGCGCATCGCCGCCGCCATCGGCATCAGCCAGCCCAATGCATCCAAGCATCTCGCGGTGATGCGCTCGGCCGGCCTGGTCGAAGCCGAGCGCGACGGTCGTGGTGCGCTCTACCGTTTGACCGATCCTGACGTCATCGACGCCTGCGACCTCATGGCACGGGTGATGCGACGTCGCCTGGCCCGCTTCGCCGATCTCTCCGCCGCCATCGAACGTACCGGCAATGGGTCGGTTCGCAGCAGATAAGGACGACCGCCCATGGACGACAAGCCGCTAGCCATCGTGCTCTTCAGCGGCACCGACGACAAGCTCAATGCCGCCGCCGTCATGGTCGCTGGCGCCGCAGCGCTTGGTCGGCCCGTGCACATCTTCCTGCAGTACTGGGCGCTGTCCGCATTCCGCGCTGACGGCATCAAGGATGATCATGGCTTGGCGCCTGAAGCCGGAGCCGAGGGAAAGGCCGCGGTAGACGCGCTTCGAGCCCAGGGCCAGGCAGCCTGGTACGAGACCTTGGCCATGGCCAAGGAACTCGGTGGCGTCGAGATCCGGGCCTGTTCGCTCTCCATGGACCTGCTCCGCCTCGATGAGCGGGACCTCGATGCGCTGGTCGATGGGAGCGAGGGCGTCACCGCCTTCTACATCGCCATCGGTGACGCGCAGATCCTCTTCATCTAGCAACCTGCGCGACGCACCATCAATCCAACCGAGTCCGACAGAGGGAGTACGCCATGAGTGATGCCATCCACACCACCGTCGACGCCAAGGGGCTCTCGTGCCCCATGCCCATCGTCAAGACCGCCCAGGCCGCCAAGAACGTGCCCGCAGGCGAACTGATCGAGGTCCTGGCCACCGACCCAGGCTCCGTCAAGGACTTTGCCGCCTGGACCCGCTCCACCGGCAACATCATCGTCGAGCAGAGCGAAGAGGATGGCGGCGTCTTCCGCTTCGTCATCAAGCGCGCCTAGACAAGCGCAACACGAGAGAAAGGGAGCACATGACAACGGGATCCGCAGCACCCCCTATCAGCAGCGACGCATCGGCCGAGGCACAGTTGGGCGAGGCCATCGCGACGGCGACGCAGCCAGCGGCCGCCGACAGCACGCCCCTCCAACGCCAGCTGGTCATCATCAACTGGAGTGGCGAATACGACAAGGTCATGCCCACGCTGATCATGGGCAGCGTCGCCGCGGCGAGTGGCTACAAGGCACAGGTCTTCCTGACATTCTGGGGTCTGCTGCCGTTCGTCAAGGACGAGAAGCGGATCACCGGTGAGAATTGGATGCAGAAGATGCTCTCGTTCATGCAGCGGCCGGGCATCAGCCATCTCAAGCTGTCGCAGATGAACTTCATGGGCATGGGTCCGTGGATGATCGGGAAGCTCAGCAAGCAGTACAACGTGGCCTCTCCAAAGGAGCTGCTGGAGGCTTGCCAGCTGATGGGCGTCGAGTTCCTGCCCTGCCAGATGACCATGGACATGTTCGGCCTCAAGCGCGAGGACATGATCGATGGCCTCGGCGAGCCGGTCGGTGCGGCCACCGTGCTGG
This sequence comes from uncultured Chloroflexia bacterium, assembly GCA_963838115.1. Classification (GTDB taxonomy): domain Bacteria; phylum Chloroflexota; class Limnocylindria; order Limnocylindrales; family CSP1-4; genus JAFMJV01. Next base: position 545,043 of record CAWIPU010000001.1, on the reverse strand, counting down.
AACTCATGACCGAGGAGCGCACAGCCTCGCTTTTCATCTAGTCCGTTCGCCCCGTCCGACCCGGACCGTCGGCCGGCCGCCTCGGCCGATCAGCACAGGAGATATCTCTCGATGACCGCCCTCGACCTCGAGACCAGCCCGACCACCACCATCGACGCCCGTGGCAGCTTCTGCCCGGGACCACTGATGGAGCTCATCCGTGGCATCCGCGAGGGCCAGGTCGGCGATGTCCTCGCCGTCATCTCCACCGATAATGGCTCCAAGACGGATATTCCCGCATGGGTCGCCAAGGCCGGTCACAAGCTCATCGGCGTGTTCCCGCACCAGGGCTATGACGAGATCGCGGTGGAGAAGCTCAAGTAGCGCCGGCGAGCCACCACAGCCATACGCAGGAGCACCGACATGCAGAACGTCCTCGTCCTCGGGGGTGGCGTCGGCGGCACCCTAGTCGCCAACCTCATCAGCCGCAAGATCAAGAAGCAGATCGATGCCGGTGAGGCACAGGTCACGGTCGTCGACGAGACCGGTGAGCATGTCTACCAGCCCGGCTTCATGTACATCGCCATGGGCAACGAGGATCCCAAGTCACTGCGCAAGCCCGAACGACGGCTGCTCGACGATCGCGTCGAACTCGTCATCGGCAAGATCGTCGGCATCGATGAGGCTGTCCACAGCGTTACCCTGGCCGACGACCGCAGCCTCCCGTACGACCACCTGGTCCTCGCCACTGGCTCGCGCATCCTGCCCGAGACCATCGAGCACTTCGAGGCTGAGGCACATCACTTCTACAGTGAGAAGGCGGCTCTCGCGCTGCGGCATGCGCTCGACGCGTTCGGCGGTGGCAAGATCGTGGTCGGCATCGCCGGCATGCCCTACAAGTGCCCACCGGCTCCGCTCGAGGTGGCTCTGCTCATCGAGGCTGAGCTGCGAGAACGTGGCCTGCGGGACAAGAGCGAGGTCCACTTCTGCTCGCCCATCGCCCGAGCATTCACCATCGAGTCGGTGAGTGAGATGGTCACGCCCGAGCTGGAACGCAAGGGCATCGAGCTGCACACGTTCTTCAACGTGGAGTCCATCGACCCTGTGCGCAAGGCCGTGATGAGCCTGGAGGGCGAAGAGCTCGAGTACGACCTGCTGGTGCTCGTGCCCCCACACAAGGGCGCCCAGGTGCTCATCGACAGCGGCATCGGCCCGGCCCCCGGCGGCTGGCTGCCGACCGACCCCCAGACGCTCAACGTGGGTGAACGACCCAACGTATGGGCCCTTGGCGACGCCACCAACCTGCCACTCAGCAAGGCTGGCTCTACGGCACACTTCGAGGCGCCGGTGGTCGCGGAGCGTGTCGCGGCGGAGGTCCAGGGACGCAAGCCCCATCCACGCGACTCCGTCTACAACGGCAAGGTGATGTGCTTCTTCGAGGTCGGCGACGGCAAGGGCACGCTGCTGCGGTTCGACTACGAGCACCCACCCCAGCCGCCCAAGCCCAGCCGCCTATGGCACATGGGCAAGGTCCTATTCAACAAGTCCTACTACCGCATCGTGCCCAAGGGCCGCGGCGGCACCATCGAGAAACGCATCTGAGGATCGAGATGTTCGTTCCAGGTCTGGCAGGGTGGCTCAAGCCACCGCCCGCCGACCACTAGTCGCCAGCCAAGCCTCCATCCTCGTGCTCGCCCTAAAGTACGACCACGAGGATCGCCGGTGGCGCCGATGTCACATGGCGCTGACGGCGCTATACCACGCTGGCGGTCGCGCCCCAGGATCAAGCGCATCGAAGCCGCAGAGGACGATGAGGGGCGCATCTGTGCCGGCCCCCACTGAGGCGGCACCGGGCTGCTCCCGATAGGACCGTCAGCGACGAGCGACGAGCTCTTCGGTGAGTCCCGTGGGCCGTTCCTCCGGGCTGGTCGGCGACGGCTGTCGGTCACGCGCCTCGGTGAGCAGCACACTGAGGATCTCGCGCCAGCGCTCGTAGACGAAGTGGTGGCCCTCACGCGGGTAGTAGGTGGCCACGACGTTGCGGATGTTGCGCTCCAGGTACTTGCCCATGCCCACCGGCACGACCTTGTCCTGCGCGCCGTGCCAGATGCGTACCGGGACCGTGACGCCGCCGATGGGGAAACCGAAGGGCCGGGCCAGACACAGCGCTTCATCGTAGACACCGCCATTTCCCTGGCGGTACATCTCCGCCGCATTGGCGATCATCACCGCTCGCAGTGCGGGGTCACCAAGGATCTCGCGGTCCGCCTCGATCATGCCGGCGATGGCCTCGTCGAGCTGCTTGTGAGGATCGGAGCGTTGTTGTCGCGCCCACTGCCACATGGCCAGGCCGATGACCCATGGGGCATGGTCGGCCGCCTTCGACATGGCACGGTGGCGCGGCCAGGTGTAACCGGAGCTACCGGGTACACCAGAGAGTGGGGCGGGCGCGCTGATCAGCCCGACCACCGAGAAACGATCGGGCATCTGCCACGCGCAAGCCAGGGCGTAGGGCCCGCCGCCAGACCAGGCCAGCACGGCGCAGCGGTCGATGTCCAGGATGTCAAGCAGCTCGAGGATGTCACGAGGGTAATCGGTCACGCGCCGTCCAGGTTGGCGCGTCGAGATGCCGATGCCGGGTCGATCGACGGCGATGACCCGGGCACCCAACTCGGTGGCGATCTCATCGTCCGGATAGCGCACCACACGAGAGGACCCGAAACCGTGGAAGAACAGCATCGGCGTCCCTTCAGGGTCCCCGAACTCGTCGAAGCCAAGGGCGCGGCCATCGGCGAGCGTCACCTGGCGCGACTTGGGTCCGAGCTCGACCAACGACTCGCGGAACCGAGCACGCCGTCGCGCACGGCGCAGCAACCGTACTCGCCGCGGCCCGCGGCCGTTCCTTGAGCGTCGACCGCGCTCCTTGGCGTCCATCGCGGTCAATCATGCCACGGCGCGACCTATCCTACGGCGCTACCTCTGGCGAGCAGCGACGATCGCGGACTACTCCTCGGGCTGCAGGTAGCGGAAGACGAGGGCCGCGGCCGCGCCGCCGACGAGGGTCGCCAGCAGATAGATCCAGACATTGCCCCAAGCGAAGATGTTGATGATCATCCCGCCCAGCATCACGGCCGGGTTGAAGGCACCGCCGGAGATGGGGCCGACGGCATACGCACCGACCATCACCGTGAAGCCGATAGCGAAGCCGAAGTAGGAGTTGCCCTCCGTCTTCTTGGCGGTGGCCACGTTGAGCACGACATAGACAAGCGCGAAGGTGAATAGGAACTCAGCCAGCAACGCCGGGATGAGATCGAGATTTCCATTGAGCGCCTCTGCCGGCAGCGCCGGCTTCATGACCAGGATGACGACCGCAGCCACCACGGCCGCCGCCGCCTGCGCCACCCAGTAGCCCACGGCATCGATGACGGTCACCCCGCCTCGGAGCAGCACGCCAAGCGTCACAGCCGGGTTGTAGTGGGCCCCCGAGATATGACCGCCGGCGTACACCATGACCGCCAGGACCGAACCGATGGCCAGCGCGGCGAAGCCCTCGGCGCCGGGGTCGATGACGACCATGCCCACGGTGAACACAAGGAAGAATGTGCCGATGAACTCGACCACAAGCTTCCGTGGATCGATAGCCATGCAGGTCTCCAAATGCGAGCCAAGATCGAGCGCAGCAAGGGCGCGCATCCGCGATCGGCCAGATTGTATCTGCTGGGCACGCTCGCGATCAGCCGGCCGCGCCATCGAGGTTGTTTGAGCTAGGCAGCGATCACCTATGCGCCACGTGCCGCACGCATGGCCTGGATAGCCGCCAGCTGATCGCGAAACTCATTCCGAACCTCGTCGATCTCATCGGCGCGAAACCCCAGCTCCTTGCCGATCTGGTTGAGCTCAGCGACCTCAGCCGCGGTGATGCTGTCGTCTGCGGCACCGACAGCGAACGCTGTGCGCAGCAGGTCCTCACGCTGCTCGCGAGTGGAATTGGCGGCCAGCTCGCGGGTGACGACGAAGTCCTCGGTGGCACCGTAGAGTTCGGCCATGTGGCGTGCCATCTCGACCACGAGGACGGCTTGTGCTTCGGTCAAGTGACCGACATCCACCACGGCCGCTTCCATGTATGACATCTCAGCCCGACTGAAATCGAGGTCCGCATGTGCAGCGCGCGCCAGCACGTAGGCGAAGCCGGCGATGAAGCGTCGCTGGTCGATGGGCAGAGCCTCGATCTCGGCCGCGATACGCCGGATGGACTCTGTCACCTGAGGCATCGGCGGCACCTCCTCGACCTCGGACTGTTGCGCCTCACCGTGACCGCCAAAGAGGCCTCGCAGGACCATCTGGACTACCTCGCATGCGTGAAGTTGGAATCTGTCTGGCGCGACGCTAGCACGGACGGGCACCTTACGGGGAGCGCCAACGGGGAGTGCCGTGCGGGAGACGGATCGCCCACGTACACTCGCGCGGTGACCGACTCCCCTACCCCCGGCGGCGGCACCCCCGATGCCAGGCCGCCAAGCGCGACTCCACGCAGTCCCGCCACGCGTGACTTGGGGATGCGTGCCACCCTGCTCTTCCCCGACCGCGCCATCGTGGAGCGGTACTACGTGCCGCTCGTCTATACGGCCTGCCGGACCTGCTACAGCGAGCTGGCGCCGCAGGACATCTTCGAGCGCGCCACTAACGGACAGGTTGCCGCAGAGAAGCAACAGGACCTGGTCCGGCGGGTCATCGACTCGGGCCACGGCTCCACCATCGAGCACATCGTCTTCACCTTCGCCATCAGCGGTGTGACGCGGACGTTGTCACACCAGCTGGTGCGTCACCGTGCCGGGCTCGCCTTCGATCAGCAATCGCAGCGCTATGTGAAGTACCGGGAGCCCAGCTATATGGTGCCGGGCTCGGTTCGAGATGCCGTCGACGATGTGCGGCAGCGCTTCGAGGAACAGCTGGCGGGCTCGCTGGAGGTCTACGAGGACATGCTCGAAGCCGGCATCCCCGGCGAGGACGCGCGCTTCGTGATGCCCAATGCTACGCGCACCAACCTGGTGATGACGACCAACCTGCGCGCACTCATCCACATGTCCGGGCTGCGGCTGTGCGTGATGGCACAGTGGGAGATCCGTCGGCTCTTCCAGCTTCTCCGGCATGAGATCTTCTCGGTCAGCCCCTTCCTGGGTTCCTTCCTCGCGCCCAAGTGCGTGCCGCTCGGCTACTGCGACGAGGACCGCAACCGTGACGAGCACTGCCCCATCCGCCCGCACAAGGACAACGTGCTAGGCGCCTGGGCAGAGAAGAAGGCCGCGGCCAAGGCGGCCGGCAAGGACCTGCCCACGCTGTAGATCCGCTCAGGCTGGCCCCTCCGGCATCAGCGCTTCGGTGAATCGACCGATGACCCGTGACAGGCGCGGCCCGGCTTCCTCGGCGGCCGCCATGACCTCCGCATGCGTCAGCGGTGTCGGTGACAGGCCGGCGGCGGCGTTGGTCACCAGCGAGACGCCGCAGACGCGCTGGCCGGCCCAGTTGGCCGCCACTGCCTCCATGACCGTAGACATGCCCACCGCGTCCGCCCCCACGTTTCGCAGCATGCGGACTTCGGCTGGTGTCTCGTACGTCGGCCCGCTGAGTCCGAGATACACACCCTCAGAAAGGGCGACGTTCTCGGCGCGTGCCGCCGCATGCAGTCGCGCGCGCAGCTCAGCGTCCCACACCTGGCTCATGTCGGGGAAGCGCGGTCCGATGCGGTCATCGTTGGGCCCGATGAGCGGGTTGCGTCCAGTCAGGTTGATGTGGTCCCGCATCACCATCAGGGTGCCTGCGCCGAATGCCGGGTTGACACCACCCGATGCGTTCGTCAGTAGCAGGATGGATGCGCCCAGGCGGCCGAGCAGGAGCGCCGGCTCCACGACCAGCCGCTCCGACAAGCCCTCGTACATGTGCAGCCGGCCTCTGAGGCAAGCCACAGGAACCCCTCGCAGCGTGCCCAGCAGCAGCCGACCGCTATGACCCGGGACGGTGGCTGCTGGCCAACCCGGCAGCTGCTCGAACGGGATCTCGACACGATCCTCGATCTCGTCGGCCAATCCACCCAGGCCGGAGCCCAGGACCATACCCAAGGTCGGACGCAGGCTGGACTCGGCTCGGACACGCGTCTCCAGCTCGTCGAGACGGTGGCTGAACGGGACGATCAGGTCATTCATGACGGGGCACACCTGCGACTCATCTACATCCGGTCGTCCCGACCCGGGCACACGGAAGGCCCGGAGCGACCTCCACGCTCCTCGGTCTACCTTGATGCGATCGCGGCAGTCCGAGTGACCGGTTCGCCTTGATGTGATCGCGGCGCTCCTGGCTCGTGTATGGCCCCTCCGGGCAAGACCAACTATGCCGAACCGACCAGTGGCGGTCAATGGACTTGTCCACGAAATGCGCGGGCGCGGGCGCTCGGTTGTCCACGCTCACTGGAGCGATGTGGACCGCCGGTGGATAACGGGGAGTCACGCGGCTCGACGCCGCTTGCGGACCACGATGGAATGGGCGATGCGATCCTGCGCTCCCTGCTTGGTGGGCCGCTGCGCCATCGAATAGAGCAGCAACAACAGCCAGACTGCGCCCAGCGCGCCGAGGATGACGCCGATAGCATCCGGGACATAGATGGTCAGCGATGCCAGCAGGGCCGGGAGACCGAGGATGAGCCACCGCAGCACGGCCGGGCGCGCCCCGAGGGGCCGACCATCTGACTCGTCCCCCACCCGCAGGCCCAACAATCGCATCCCAGGCGTCGCCCCCGAGCGCGTCCAGAAGCCCACGAAGTAGGCGAGGCTGATCGCCGCCTGCAGGGCCAGCACCACCAGGAAGGCGACGACGTCGAGTGAACGGCCCGCTGAATCGAGCGAGCCGGGTTCGTTGACCAAGCCTCCGAACAACCAAGCCAGGCCAAACCCGATGACCGACAGGATGATGATGTCGAGCACCAGGGCCATGATGCGATTGGGCACGTCGGCCAGCAGCAACCCGGCCGGTCCCGGCACACGTTCGGTCGAGGTGATGCTCTGTGTCAGGCCATGCGACCGACCGGCGACTGCCGGCTCGACGGCCGGAGCAGCGGCCCTGGGCGCTTCGGCGGCCTGGGGATCCTCCCAGATACCCTCCTGCTCAGGCTCGTCCCCGCGGGGCGATCCGGACGCGGTCATCGATGGCCTCCTGTTCACGCGCAAGCCAGCGACACCCGATCGCGAGGCACGACGCGTTCCGCGTCAGGATACCCGCCGCTGCCGGCCCCAGCGGCCCGCCTCAGCCACCGATGCGCGACATCTCCACCTTGGGCAGCGCGATGGTGGCCTCTGAGCGGAGCTCGGAGTAGCGGTCAGCGCGCGTTGACCACACCGTGGCGAGCTGCCGGCGCAAGGAGGCCTCATCGATACCCGCACGCATCGGCGCTCGCAGGTCGGTTCCCTGCGTTCCGAACAGGCAGGTGTACAGGACCCCCTCTGCAGTGAGGCGAGCTCGTGTGCAGGCACCACAGAACGGCTGCGTGACGGAGCTGATGAAGCCGACCTCGCCCTTGCCGTCGCGGTAACGCCAGCGAGTGGCGACTTCACCCCGGTACTGGGGCGCGAGTGGCTCCAACGGCATCTCGGCGTCGATGTCGGCCACGATCAGAGCCGAGGGCACCACCTCGTCGAGCGCCCAGCCATTGGTGTGGCCGACGTCCATGTACTCGATGAACCGCAGCGTGAAGCCTCGCTCCCGCGCGAAGCGCGCCATCGGCAACACGCTCTCCTCGTTGAGGCCTCGTCGCACCACCATGTTGACCTTGATGGGATGCAGTCCGGCACGGTCGGCGGCGTCGATCCCTTCGAGCACGCGAGCCACCGGAAAATCGACATCGTTGAGGCGCGCGAACACGGCGTCGTCGAGCGAGTCGAGACTCACCGTCACGCGCCCCAAGCCTGCCCTGGCGAGCTCCACGGCCTTGGCCGCCAAGAGTGATCCGTTGGTGGTCAGCGTCAGATCATCGAGGCCATCGAGGCCGGCCAGCATGGCGACGAGTCGCTCGACATCGCGACGCAACAGTGGCTCGCCACCGGTAAGGCGGATCTTGGATACGCCCAGCGACGTGGCCACGCGTGCGATCCGCGTGATCTCCTCGAACGTCAACAGGTCTGCGTGTGGCAGGAACCGGAACGCGGAACCATAGATCTCACGCGGCATGCAGTAGGTGCAACGGAAGTTGCAGCGGTCCGTCACAGAGACGCGCAGATCGCGCAAGGGGCGGCCCGAGCGGTCGAGCATCGGTGCGGTCGCTCCCATCAGCGGCGGACCGGTCGCGAGGCCGCCCGGCCGAACTCGCGCTTCTCCACCCCGCGCCCCATCCAGCCGATGACGACTGCCGCGATACCCAGCAGCAGGTGCCCAAGCTGGTCGAGACCGGAGGCAGGCGCGTCATACAGGCCCAACAGATCACCACTGATGAGGCTGAGCAGCCCGGTCACGAGAAGGATCACGCCCAGACCCATGAGGCCGTACCCGCGATTGCGCCCATTCAGCGCGAGCCCCACGTGCAGGAACAGCGCCCCGACAACCAGGTGCAGCAGGTCATGCCCGAAGCCGGTCACGAGGATCCCCGTCGTTTCCGGCCGGCCTACGATGGGATTGCCGATGGAGCCGGCCACGCCGAGCACGATGAGGATGGTACCGACCACCATGGCGAAGGTGCGCTCCAGCCCCAACGACGCCATCCTGCCTCCTGTCTTGCAGCGCACGAGTCCGTTCGGCGAGCCGGATCACCACTGCTTTGCGAGACTAGCCCTCTTCGGCCGAGCCTGCACCTGTGCGGATGGACTCGAAGACCGAGGCGTCGGCAAGGGTAGTGGTGTCACCCAGCGAACGTCCCTCGGCCACATCACGCAACAGGCGACGCATGATCTTCCCCGATCGCGTCTTGGGTAGGTCGGGGGTGAACACCAGGTACTTGGGCTTGGCGATGGGCCCGATGACCCGAGCCACGTGAGCACGCAGTTCCGAAGCCAACGCGTCGCCGCTCTCCACTCCAGCACGCGTGATGACGAAGGCGAAGATCGCTTCGCCGCTCACCGCATCGTGCTTGCCTACGACGGCCGACTCGGCCACCGCCGGATGGTCGATCAGAGCCGACTCCACCTCGATGGTGCTGATGCGGTGCCCTGACACGTTCATCACGTCATCGACGCGGCCGAGCAGCCAGAAGTAGCCATCCTCGTCCCGTCGCGCCCCATCACCGGCGAAGTACATGCCGCGAAACCTGTTCCAGTAGGTGGCCCGGTAGCGTTCAGGATCCCCATAGATGCCGCGCAGCATGCCCGGCCAGGGTCGCTTCAGCACCAGGTAGCCGCCCTCGCCGAGCGGCAACGACTTGCCGGTGGCGTCCACGACATCGGCCTCGATGCCGGGGAACGCGAAGGTAGCACTGCCGGGCTTGGTGGGCGTCACGCCGGGCAGCGGCGTGATCAGGATGTGGCCGGTCTCGGTCTGCCACCAAGTATCGACGATGGGAGCCTTGCCGCCTCCGATATGCTCGTGGTACCAAAGCCAGGCTTCGGGATTGATGGGCTCACCGACGCTCCCCAACAACCGCAGCGACGACAGGTCGTGCTTCGCCGGTAGTGCCTCACCCTGCTTCATGAAGGCGCGGATCGCGGTCGGTGCGGTGTACAGCTTGGTGACCTTGTACTGCTCGACGATCTCCCACCAGCGCTCCCAGCTGGGCGTGTCGGGTGCGCCCTCGTACAGCACACCCGTGGTGCCGTTGGCGAGCGGGCCATAGACGATGTACGTGTGGCCGGTCACCCAGCCGATGTCGGCGGCACACCAGTAGACATCGTCGTCCTTGATGTCGAACACCATCTCATGGGTGTAGGCAGCACCCAGCAGGTAGCCGGCGGTGGTGTGCATGATGCCCTTTGGCTTGGCCGTGGTGCCCGACGTGTAAAGCAAGTACAGCATGTGCTCCGCATCCAGCGGCACCGACGGGCAATCGGGCACCTGTCGCTCCACCAGGTCGTGCCACCAGATGTCCCGACCGTCCACCATGGTCACCTCGGTTGCCTCGCCCAGGCGCTCGACCACCAAGACGTGCTCGATAGTGCTGGTCTGCTCGACCGCGGCGTCGGCCGCCGACTTCAGGTCCACCGCCTTGCCGCGGCGCCAGCCACCGTCGGCGGTGATGAGCAACTTGGCGCCGGCATCGTCGATGCGGCTGGCAAGGGCATCCGCGCTGAAGCCGCCAAAGACGACCGTATGCGGCGCACCGATGCGGGCGCAGGCCAACATGGCGATGGGCAGCTCGGGGATCATGGGCATGTAGATGGCGACACGGTCACCGCTGCCGACGCCCAGCTCGCGTAACGCGTTGGCCGCCTTCTGCACCTCGCGATGCAGGTCGCTGAAGGTCAGGGTCCGCGTGTCACCGGGCTCGCCGATCCAGTAGTAGGCGACCTTGTCACCGTCGCCGGCATCGACATGGCGGTCGATGCAGTTGTCCGAGACGTTGAGCTTGCCGCCCTCGAACCACTTGGCGAACGGCAAGTCCCACGTCAGCGTCTTTTCGAACGGCTCGCTCCAGCGCAGCTTGTTTTCCGCCAAGTCCGCCCAGAACCGTTCATGATCATCTTCGGCGCTGGCGTAGAGTTCAGGCCCGGCATTGGCCGCGGCGCTGAAGGTGGGGTCCGGAGGAAACACCCTTCCTTCCGCCATGAGGTGCTCGATCTCCGGACCGCCACTGGCGGGGAGCTCCTGGTCGGTCACGTCTCTGCTCCTCCTGTGCTCGTCGTTGCTCGCGAGGAAGGTCGATCCACTCGGAGCGGGCAGGATAGGCGAACGCGCGTCCTCATGCGGAGTCGCCCGACCCATCACCGCGGGGCGCAGGCTCCGCATCGGCCGAAGCCGTCATCGAGGCGAGCGATTCCGAAGGGGTCAGGAAGCCGTTGGCGAGCAGCCGGTGAGCGTGCCGAACGCCTTGGGCGACACGTCCTCCTACTTCGCCATGACCGCGATGCTGGCCATCATGGTGGGCGTCCTGCTGCTGGGAGCGGGGCCTGATGCGGCTGGGCTTCCTGGCCGAGTTCTAGCCAAGCCGGTCATCACCGGCTGCATCGTAGGGCTCGCCAACTCCGAGGCCCGCAGACACGATCCGGCATAGTAGGCGGCCGGGTCTCCGCTTTGCGCCAAGCCCTCGCGGTCCTACCACGGCAACGACAGGGCCGCCGCCGCGTGACTCGTTCAGGACTCACAGGCCATCGCCTGGCCCGCCATCGCGACACGCCGCAAGACTAGACTCTGCCCATGACTGACTGGGATCTCGATTCGGTCCGCTACCGCTTCCCGTCCCTTCGCCGCCCTGGCCCTGACGACGCAGCGGTGGCTTGGCTCGACAACGCCGCGGGTACGCAGGTCGTGGACACCTGTCTGCGCGCCATCAACGACTACCTGCTCGAGTGCAACGCCAACCGTGGCGCACCCTTCGCTGCCAGCATCGAGTCGGACGAGATCCTCCACGATACGCGCCTGGCCATGGCCGACTTGCTGGGCGTCACCGATGCCGACGAGGTCAGCTTCGGTGCAAACATGACCACCATCACCTACGCGCTCAGTCGCGCCATCGGGGCCTCCCTGACCGAGGGCGATGAGATCGTGGTCACACGCCTCGACCACGACGCCAACGTGGCGCCCTGGCTGGCTATCGCCGAGGAGCGCGGCCTGTTGGTGCGCTTCGTCGGCCTTCGCCCCGACGATGCCACGCTCGACCTCGACGAGATGGAACGCCTGATAGGGCCGCGCACGCGCCTTGTGGCCGTCGGCCTTGCCTCCAACGCCCTCGGAACCATCAACCCGGTGCCCCGCATCGCGCAGTTGGCGCGGCGGGCCGGAGCTAGGCTGTTCGTGGATGCGGTCCACGCGGCGCCACATCTCTCCATCGACGTGACCGCCCTCGGCGCCGACTACCTGGCCTGCTCCCCCTACAAGTTCTTCGGCCCGCACCTCGGCGTACTCTGGGGACGCCGCGATGCGCTCGAGGCGCTGCCCCCCTATCACCTGCGGCCAGCCGGTGACGCCATCCCCGGCCGCTTCGAGACCGGCACCCAGGCCCACGAGCTTATCGCCGGCCTGGGTGGCACGCTGCGATACCTTGAGAAGGTGGGCGTCACCCAGGGCGGCGCACCCGGCCAGCCCGGCCAGGGTGACCGCTTCCGACGGCCGCGTCTGCTCGCCGCCATGAGTGCCATCCGCCGCTACGAGACCGTCCTAGTGAGCCGCCTCCTTGATCGCATCGGGCCAGTACCGGGCATGCACATCTACGGCATCAGCGACGCCTCACGTGCCTCCGAACGGTGCCCAACCGTGGCCTTCACCATCGACGGCCAGCGACCGCGGGACATCTCCCGTTTCCTCGCCGGCCGGGGCATCTATGTCCGCGACGGTCACCACTACGCCTGGGAGACACACCGGGCACTGGGCCTCGATGAGAGCGGCGGCAGCGTCCGCGTCAGCCTGGCCCACTACAACTCCGAGGCCGAGGTCGAGCGGTTCGGCGCCGCACTCGATGAGCTGGTCGGTACCTAGGCCGAGCTTGCAGCGCCTGTGCGCCAGGCCAATGCCTCTCCTCAGCGCTACTTCGGATGCACCCAGCCCGGGAGTTGCTCGCGCATCACGTCGAGCGGCAGGGAGCCGTGGCCGATGACCTGGTCGTGGAAGGCCCCGTGGTCGAAGCGGTCGCCATCACGCGTCTCCAGCTGCTCACGCAGCCGCAGGATCTCTCGCTGGCCGATCATGTAGCTGAGCGCCTGGCCGGGCCACGCGATGTAGCGGTCCGTCTCGATCTCGGCGTCGAGTCGCGCCAGACCGGCCCGTTCGATGAGTAGCTCGATCGACTGCTCGCGCGTCCAGCCGAAGGCGTGCAGACCGGTATCAACGACCAGGCGTGCGGCTCGGTGCGCCTCTGACTCCCAGGCGCCGAAGCGCTCCAGCGGCGTGTGATAGAGCCCCATCTCCGCCGCCAGCCGCTCGGCGTAGAGCGCCCAACCCTCCACGTAGGCGCCACAGGCGAGCATGGCGCCGTGGCGCCGGAACGCGGGCAGTCCGGAGAGGTGGCGCTCAACGGTGAGCTGGAAATGATGGCCGGGCACGGCTTCGTGATAGGTCATGGGCACGGCCTGATGCAAGGGTCGGGACGGCGGGTCATAGGTGTTGAAGAAGTACGTGCCCGGACGACTGCCATCCTCGGAGGGTGGGTAGTAGAAGGCTGCTGGTGCATCGCGCTCCATATGCGGCTCGACAGCCCGTACCACGCAGTGCTCGGAGGGTGGGTCACCGAACCACTTGGGCGCTTCCGCCTCGGCACGCAGGATCCACGCCTCTGCGGCGGCGAGCAGGTCAGCCGGGTCGGTGACGTGGTTGGCCGGGTCCTGGTCGAGGAAGCGACGCAATGACGCGACGCTCGCATGGCCGAGCTCGGCCGCGATGGGAGCCTCGGCGGCCTCGATCTCATCGAGTCGAGCCAGGCCGTAGTCGTGGACGGCGCGCGGATCCTCGGGCAGGTTGGTGTAAGCCAGGATGTGGTGGCGGTAGACCGCCTCGCCGTCGGGCAGATCGCAAACGCCCGGACCTCGCCGAACGTGACCCGCATAATCCTCCAGCATCGCCAGCCAGCCTGCGAGCGCCGGCTGGACATGCTCCCTGACCGCGGCCAGGAGCGCGCCGCGCGCCGCATCGGACAACTCGCGGTTGGCGATCATGATGGGCGACTCGGCTGCGGGTGTCTCCACCATGCGACGGGTCTGGTCGATGCAGCGCTCCACCACCTCGGCGGGGGCGGTGCGACCGGCGGCCACGCCCTCCGCGACGTTGGCGCGATGGGCCGCCATCCAGCCCGGATAGGCCGCCAATCGAGCGAGCAGCTTCTGCAGCCGGACCGGGGTGTCAGTGCGCTGGAAACGCGCCAGCTCGCCCACCAGGGTCTGGGGGCCGTTGAGCTGGTCCAGTGCTTCCATCTGCCACAGACGCAGCGCATGGGCACCACGGAAGCGCTGCACGACAGCACGCATCAGGCCCAGCGTGACGGCGTCCTCGACCGAGAGCTCGTCGGTTTGGAGCGCCTCGATCGCCGTCGCCCAACCTTCGACCATGGCCATGAAGTCTGCGCGCCCCGCCGACGATGGATCGCCGAGACGATCATCCCAGCGGTCGTCGCCCTGGACGGTGGCCCACAGCGGCTCCTGCTCAAGGAAGGCGTCCCAGGCTCGGTCGGCGAATCCGTGGACGGGCGTGCTGGACAATGTCGGACCCCTTGTCATTCGTGGCTGGTGCTCGTTCGGTCGGCCTCGGGGGCGACCCGATCTGGCAGCATGGAACGGAGTGTCGAGAGCGGTAGCGAGCCGTGGCCGATCACCTGATCGTGGAAGGCCGTGGGGTCGAAACGGTCACCGTCGCGAGCCTCCAGCTCGGCGCGAGCGGCCAGGATCTCGCGCTGCCCGAGCATGTAGCTGAGCGCCTGCCCGGGCCAGCTGATGTAGCGGTCCGTCTCGGTCTCAGCCTCCAGGCGCGACAGGCCGGCACGTTGGACAAGCATGTCGATGGACCGTGCGCGACTCCAGCCGAGGGCGTGGATCCCGGTATCGACCACGAGCCGTGCGGCCCGCCAGGCTTCCGTCTCCAGCGCGCCGAACCGCTCGAGGGTCGTGCGATACAGGCCCATCTCCACGGCCAGCTGTTCGGTGTAGAGGGCCCAGCCCTCGACGAAGGCGCCACCGGCCAGCCGCGACCCGAAGCGGCGGAAGCTGGGCAGGTCGGTCAGCTCCTGCTCGATGGCGAGCTGGAAGTGATGCCCCGGTACAGCCTCGTGGAAGGTGGCCGCGGGGATGCGGTGCAGGTGGCGCGATGTCGGCTCGAACGTATTGATGAAATACACGCCCTTGCGGGAGCCGTCCTCGCTGGGCGGCATGTAGAAGGCCGGCGGGGCCTCCTGCTCCAGGTGTGGTTCCACGGCGCGGACCTCGCAGGTGTCCCTGGGGAGCCGGCCGAACCATGCCGGTGCCTCGGCCTCGGCGCGCTCGATGAGACCCTCCGCGAGGCGCACCAAGTCGGCGGGGTCGGTGACGTGGTTGGCAGGCGAGACCTCGAGCTCGGCTCGCAGCGCGGCCACGTCACCGAAGCCGAGCTCGACCGCGATGAGATGTTCCTGCTCATCGATCTGCGCCAGCCGCGCCAGGCCATAGTCGTGGATCGCCTGCGGCTCCTCATCGATGGTGGTCCAGGCCAGGATATGGTGGCGATAGAGCGCCTCACCATCGGGCAGGTAGCAGATGCCGTCACCATCACGAGCATGGGCAGCGTACGCCTCCAGCATCGCCAGCCACTGACGCTGGGCGGGGATGACGGAGGCTTCGACGGTCGCGACCAACGCTGCTCTCGAAGCCTCGTCCAGGGCGGCATTGGCGGTCACGATGGGCGACTCGGCCGCCGACGTCTCCACGATGCGCCGGGTCTGGACAAGGCAACGCTCGACCACCGCTGCTGCTGCGGTCCGTCCGGACGCCAGGCCGGCTGCGAGGTTGGCAGCATGTGCGTCAAGCCAGGCGGGATACGCGGCCAGGCGCGCCAGCAGCTTCTGTAGCCGTTCGGGCGTGTCGGCACGTTGCAGGCGGGCGAGGTCGCCGACGAGCGTCTGCGGCCCGCCGTGCTGGTCCATCGCCTCCATCTCCCATAGCCGCAGGGCCTCAGCCTCACGCCTGCGGTCTATGACGATGCCGATGAGTTCGAGCGTGATGGCGTCTTCGACCGAGAGGCGCAGACCGGCAAAGCCGTCCATCTCCGCTTCCCAGGCGTCCACCAGCACGAGCATGGCAGCCCGTCCCCCGGGCCCCGGATCGTCCAGCCGGTCGTCCCAGCGTTCGTCACCCTGGGAGGTCGCCCAAAGGGGGTTCAGCTCAAGATACTGTTGCCAGGCGCGCTCGGCGAAGGCGTAGACGGGAGTCGCTGCGGGCTCGGTCAAAATCGGTCCTCCCACTGCTGTGCTCGCCGGTCTGCTCTCGATGGGAGCGCTCAGGATGCGAACATCGGCATCTGGTCCTCGCCGCGCTCGACCTCCGGGTCAAGCCCTAGCAGCGGCCCCAGGGACGCGAGGTTCGCCTGCGTGCCGGCGTGTAGTCGGCGCACGTTGCTCCACTTGAGGATATGCCAGTTGTCCCGCTCCATCCGCGCGCGCAGGATGGGCGAGCGAGCCAGCCGCAGTCGCAGCAGCGGCGAACGCTCGTCGGGCACCACCAGGAAGCGCACGATGTCGTCGTTGGTCTCGATGCGCGGCCCGCGGATCATGATGGGCTCCTGGAGCAGCGCCTGCCATTCGACCTCGAAGAGGAAGGCACCCTTGCCGCGAACGTACCAGATGCAGTCGATCTGCTCGAGCGCCTCCTGCGGACCCGGAGCGACCAGCGGCAGGTAGACACGCTGCTCTGGGTCGCTGAGCAGATCCGCCAGCACCCCATCTCGATAGCGACGCCGTTGTTCGCGCCGGGTGACCCAGGCACGCATCCCGACGCGGTGGGCGAACTCGGCGAGCATGCCCACCATCTCGCCGTGCTCGGCAAAGCGCCGCTGTAGTGACTCATCGCTGCGGATGAGGCCATCCTCCGCGGGTACGGACGAGCGGTAGCTCTGAAGGCAGGCCTCGATCAACTCGGCGTCGGCCGTCTCCGGCCCGCGGAACAGGCGCGCCACGCGCTCGTCGAAGGCACTCCGCCCGAGTCCGCCACTGGTGGTGAGGAGGCTGAAGATGCCCCACTCCAGACGCTCCGAGAGTGGCTGCTTGGCGGCCGCCAAGTCCCGCACATCTCGTAGCCACCAGAGATCCTCTTCCAGCTCACGCAGGCGCGGGTGCTCCGGCCGTGCGAGTTCACGGCGGATGATGTCCAGGGTGAGTCGCACGGGGTCCGAGGCCGGCGCTCGCTCATCCCAGTCGATGCTGCTTTGTGCGGGCACGTCGACGGGTAGCTCGACCGACGAAGCAGGAGTGTCGCTCACGATGCCGAACAGGCCCGGTTCGCGCTCGGCTACCGCTTCGTCGCCAGGTTCGACCGAACGTGGCGTGCCGACCAGGCGCCGCAGGTGTCCCAGGTGGTCGAGTCCCAGCAACACCTCTCCCAGGATGCGGTCGAAACGGGTGGGTTCGCCGCGCAACTGCATGACGGCGACGGCGACGTCTGCGATGGCCGCCTCCACGGCCGAGATCTGGAACGGGCCCGAAGGATCGGAGGCCGAATGGATGGCCACGTCCCGCGTGGATGACGGCGACCGCGGCAGTCCGAACTGCACGCTCCCTTCGATGCCCTCGTCGGTCTCCCTCAACACGGCGTCATCCACGCGCATGCCGGCGCCGACGCCACCGATGACGGTCGCCACCAGGGCCTCCGGCGTGGCGGCCTCGAGCATGATGACCGCCTGCGCCTCCGGCAGCAGCACCGGCTGCACCGCACTCAGCGCCCGCTGCAGGGTGGCTGCATCACGAGCCCATTCCGATCTGGGCGCGGATCCGAAGAGTGCGCCCAGGGGCAGGGTGGCGGCACCTTCGGCACCGATCGCCAGCGCTGATGCCAGGTAGGCGAAGCCGAGGTTGTCAGGCGACCAATGGATAGGTGGCTGGCTGAGCACCAGCTTGATGCCCGGGCGCACCCGGGGGCGGGCACCCGGCTCGGCGCCAGGACGCGGCGGCGGGCCGAACGTCTCGCGGCCATGTGGCATGCCGAAACGCAACGCCACATTGGCAGAACCATCCTGTAACGCCCGCAGATCAGGGCCCACGCGGGCCGGTGTGCGGCCCCCGTCGGCTTCGATGGCCTGCACGAAGTCGCGCACGGCGCGCGTGCCCTCCTCGAACGCGTGCCAAGCGTTGCGCTCTCGCCATCTCCGCGACGTGGAGCCGCGCACGTGCCCGGCGCTGATACGGACCTGTGCGACCCGTCCGGGATAGCCGTTGAGCCGGCTGATGGACAGGACCATGTGCACGACCGCCAGCCGCAACGCCGCTTGCACCGACGGTGCCCGCAACTCCGTTTCGATGCGCTCGATGAGGGCGGCCAGCGCCACTTGCGCTCGCGGCGGATAGAGGTCCACCAGTTCCGCGGGCAGTGGGTGGGCCGCGGTGGGCGCGGGGAAGCGTTCACGCAGCATCTGGCGGGCAGCCTCCGCCTCTACCGTGCGCGCCCGGTAGAGATCATCGGCGTCCACCTCGATGGGCCGCTTCTCAGCGCGGCTATCCCGGCAGCGCAGACACTTGAAGCTCTTGCCAGAGGGTTCGCCGGCATCCGCGTCCCAGATGAACTCGGTGACGCTGACCGTGCCGCCACAACCGGGGCAGCGTGAGGCATAGCTGGCCTCGATGGCCGAGCGCAGCCCACCTTGCATGCCGCGCGCATCGACGGCGATCCCGGACACGGCAGCATCGAGATGGCGCAGGTCCGGCGGTCGCAGCACGATCTCCGCCACCAAGCGTGTCAGGGCCGTGGATTCGAGCACGAAGGAGCGGCGCAGGTCATCGATGGCACAGCGAGTGACCCAGCCGCCTCGCCCATGCAGTTCCAGCACCACGTCTCCGGCCTTGGTGCGCGATGCGATGTGCGCACGGAGGGCGGCCAGGTCCGGGGTCGGGGTCAGGCGTTCGAGCGCGGGCAAGCGCGGCCCGCGGGTGCGGTTCGTGAGGGGCTGTCGCGGGTCCGCCATCGTGTCAGCCAGATTCTATCCGGGGATGGCGAAGGTAGCTCAGTCCTCTTCGAGCTCCTCGTCCACGTCTTCGCCGTCGTCCCCGATGTCTTCGGCGGGATCATCATCGTCGTCGTCGTCGGGATCACCCTCACCGTCGATCTGGAAGCCCTCTTCGGCGTGCGTCGCGGCCGGCAGCACCGAGCCGATGTCGTCGAACGACTCGGGCTCGTCGTCGAACTCGAGATCGTCCTCCAAGTCAGACTCCTCACGGATCAGCGTGCCCTTGGTGTAGGGCCGCAGGTCGGAGACCTTGGCCGCGGTGGGGAACGAGACCTTGCCGTAGTTGGAGGGATCCTGATACGTCTCGCGGATGATGATGCGCACATCCTCGTCGCCGAGGCTGGTGACACCCGCTGCGTACTTGTTGCCGTCGGCCATGAGGCGCAGCAATCGCGCCGCCACACGCGGCTCGACGGCACCGACGCGCACGCCGTTGGAGGTGGCGACGACACGTGGTCCCGCTGGGTCCAGCTCGACGAAATCGCCCGGGTTCACCTGTGCCAGGTCCATGGGGCTGGCCAGGTCAACGAGGTGGGCGAAGCCGGTCTTGCCCGTCTCCTCCACGAAGATGCCGACCGGAGCCTTGCTGCCGGGTGTGGCGGGAACGGTCTTGGAGCCGGCGTCGACCATGAGCATGCGCAGCCGGCCGATGTTGCGCTCGGCGATGCGGTTGGTGGGGTCGATGGCCAGCGCCGACTGGTAGTGCTCACGCGCCAGCCCCAGCTCACCCTGCTCCCAGAAGGCCTTGGCGATACGGTTCTCAGCGGCGCTATCGGGACCCATCTCGAGGATCTTCGCGTTGATCTCCGCGGCGGCGATCCAGTCGGCCTTGCGCGCTGCGTCGATGGCCTGGTCGAAGAGCTGGCGCTTCTGGCGACTGGCGGTGATGGCGCTCGATACGGCGGCCGGTTCGTTCTCGGTCAGGGGGTCGAAGCTCATGCGTTCCTCGGGCGTGGGATGGTGAGCCGCCGGTGGGCGGCACGTCGGCGATCCTCCGAGCATGCCTGAAAGACACCGACTGGCGACTCCGAATCGTACCACCGCTCTCGACCTGAGCCTCAGAAGCGGTGCGGTTTCTCTCGCATCATGCCCACGAACGCATCTCGCGGCAGGGTGTTGGCGACCAGCCCTGGGCCGATCCAGGCGCGACGTGCGATGGCCGTGCCCCATTCGAGACCCCGCCATTCGGAACGATCATGGGCATCGGAGTCGATGGTGAAGCGGCAACCGGCGTCCATGGCGGCACGGGCATGCTGCTCATCAAGGTCTAGGCGCGCCTCGCTGCCGTTGATCTCCAGCAGCGTGCCGGTCTCAGCAGCCAGCCGGTAGAACGCTTCCCAGTCCAGATCAAGCTCGGCGCGACCGCCGATCTTGCGTCCCGATGGATGGCTGATGATGTCGACATGGGGGCTGCGCATGGCCACCTCGTAGCGTGCCATCAGCTGCTCGCGTGGCTGCCGTCGACCGACATGCAGGGACGCCACGACCACGTCGAATGTGGCCAACAGCGCGTCGTCGTAGTCAAGCCGTCCGTCGAGGGTGATCTCCAGCTCGGTGCCATGAAGGAGCCGGAAGCCCCGGGGATCGGCGCCAGCTGGGAATGCTCCTGACTCCGTCTCGCCGGCATCCAGCTCCCGGGCGAAGCGCTCGTTGAGCTCGCCGATGACACGCCGCTGGGCTTCCACGCGCAGGGCCGTCAGGCCGTTCGCGATGGTCAGGCTCTGCGAGTGGTCGGTCAGCACCTGGTACTCGCGTCCGTCCGCACGGGCGGATGCGGCCATCGTCTCGAGCGGCTCGCGGCCGTCGGACCAATGGCTGTGGCTATGGCAGTCGCCGCGCAGATCACCGCGGCGCACCAGCTCCGGGAGCGCCTCGGTCGCGGCGGCCTCCACCTCACCACGGCCTTCTCGCAATTGGGGCGGGATCTCCGCAAGTCCCAGGAAGGCATACAGATCGGCTTCAGTGGCGAACGTGGTCGGTGCCGCATCAGCGTCTTCGAGCGGCACCAGACCGTGCTCCGACAGCGACCAACCGCGCTCGCGGGCGCGGTGCCGCAAGGCGACGTTGTGTGCCGCAGACCCAGTGAAGTGGACCAGATAGCTGCCCATCGCGCCCGGCGGCAGGGTCATCACGTCCAGCTGGGGACCGTCGACCAGGCGCATGCTGATGCGATCGCGTCCGCTCTTGATGCCATCGTCAAGTGGCTCGACCGCAGGCGAGGAGGCCAGCGCCGCGAGCACCGCTTCGGGCGCCTTCGTCTCCACCAGCACGTCGAGGTCCCCAACGGTCTCCTGCGACCGTCGCAGCGATCCGGCGGGCACGACCCTGATCACGCCGGGCAGCGACGCGATGAGGCTGGTGGCGCGATCGGCCTGCACATGCGCCTCCCCCATCAGCATGCGACGCGGGGGTCGTTGCCGGAGATCACCGATGCTCTCGACGATGTGCGCTTCGGTGCGCGCACTGATGCCCCTGATCTGGCGCAGCCGGCCGGCGCGAGCGGCGGCCTCGAACTCTGGCAGTGTGGCGATCCCCAAGATGCGCCAAGCCTCCCCTGCCGTCCTGGGGCCGACGCCGGGGACGGCCAGCAGCTGCAGCAGCGTTGGCGGCACGTCCTCCCGCAGGGATTGGTGATAGCGCGACTGCCCGGTCGAGACCAGCTCGGCGATGCGCTCGGAGATGCGGCTACCCACGCCTCGCAGCGCCGGCGACTCGCCGGCGCCGTAGGCCGACGCCAGGTCCACTCCGCTGCGTGCCACCGAATTGGCCGCCCGGCGATAGGCGCCGACCTTGAATGCGGACTCGCCCTTGATCTCCAGCAGGTCCGCCACCTCGGCCAGCACTGCCGCGATCCGTGCGTTGCTGAGGGGTACCAGCGGCTTGAGCGGCTCCAGCGGCTCCCGCACCTGGCGTGGCGGCACGTCGCTTCAGGCGGCCACGACGCGGTCGCGACCGAGCCGCTTGGCGCGATAGAGGGCCTGGTCGGCACGCTCCACGAGGCCGGGGATGGCGACCTGGTCGGGACCGGCTATGGCGACGCCGACCGACACGGTCACGGGCTCGTCGATCCCGAGGCTGGCTGGGTGCAGCCGCACGACCTCGCGACGGATGCGTTCCCCCACCTCCATGGCCTGCTCGGCCGAGGCGCGCCGCAACAGCACCGCGAACTCTTCACCACCGTATCGCGATGGCGTGTCCTCGGCGCGCACGCCCTGGGTGATGGCACCGGCGACCGCACGCAGGACGCGGTCTCCGGTGGCATGTCCGAAGCGATCGTTGAGGATCTTGAAGTGGTCGATGTCGATCATCAGGATGCCGATGCTGTCGTTGGCACGCCGGCGTGGCCGTTCGATGCTCAGCACCTCGTCGAAATAGCGCCGGTTGGGCAGCCCCGTGAGGACGTCGATCTTGGCACCACGCTCGGCAGCTTCGAGGGCATAGGCACGCTGGAACGCGGTCGCCACCTCATTGGCCGCCCAGCTGAGCAGGCGGCGATCCCCCTCGCTCCAGGCCTCGCGGCCCCGGCGCGCCAGCAGCAACGCGCCGAGGAAGCTCCGTCCCGCGACCAGGGGCGTGGCCAGCGTGTGTGCCAGCCCGTACGCCGAACGTACTCGACGGGCGATCTCCTCAGCCGCCGCCGCAGCCGCATCGGAGGAATCACCGGCACTTTCGCCCACGCCCTCGTCGGCCCTATCGCTGCCAAGGGTGCCGGGCGCGTCGATCTCTGGCCGGAGCGTCGTCCGCGACGGCGGCGCATCCGCCTGCGCGGCCACCAGCGTGACCTCGACATTCATGTCTGGCTGACTCACGCGCGCTACCACCACGTGGTCGGCGTCAGTCGCGGAGCGCAGATCGTTGATGACCGTGTCGACGACCGATTCGGCTGACAGCGAGCGAGACAGCCCGGTGACGATGCGACGGATGCTGGCCTCGCGTTCCAGCCGGTGGCGCGTCAGCGCCTCCACCGTCGTGTAGAGGACGAACAGCGCCAGGACCAATGTCACCGAGGTCACCGCAAGCACCAGGTCGACGATGCTGAGGTCGCCGTCCCACAGCAACCAGGCGACCACCAGCGCCAGCACCGCGAGGCTGACCAGCAGCACACGTCGGGCTCGCTCCAAACGCCGGTTCAGGTGCGCATCGACGATCGTTCCGGGCGCGATCTCCAGGTCGTCGACACCGCTCGCGAGGCGGGGCTCATCGGCAGGGGTGTTCACTACCCGAGGATGGCACAGGCCCCCATCGCGTGTGGTCCCGAGTCGGGCGCAGCGGCCCGCGAGGTCGGGCGCCGCGGCCCGCCGACCCCGCCTATCTCTCCGCGGGCTCCGGCTATCCGTTGGGCTCGGACCTGACCTCGTAGAAGTGACTCCCCACCCAGCGGCGGATGTTGGCGAGGTTGGGCTTTATGGTGCCGTCCGCCGCCGTGCTGGCCCACGTCGAGGGCGCCAACACCTTCATGTTCGCCTTGGGCAGCTTGGATCCATCCAGCAGCGCGAAGAGCTGGGCCGCGGCCTCGGTGGTCTTGGGGATGTTGGTGTCGATCTTGTCGCGCACCTTGAGCAGCGTGCCCAGGAGGCGGATACCGGCACCATCGTCCTCGAGCACGCCTTTCACCGCCGCGCGCACGATGTCCTGCTGCCGCTCGGCGCGGCGCCAGTCGCTGTTGTAGCCGCGGCCGACGGTGCCATGGCGCGAGCGCGCATAGACGAGCGCGCTGTGGCAGCGCTTGGGCTTGGGCTTGCAAGGCGGATTGCCCTTGAGCTTGTAGTCATCCTTGGCCGGGAACCAGATGCCATGCGAGTCATTGCTGTGGTATGACGAATCAAGGACCTCGTCGCGGATGTCCACACGCACGCCACCCAGGGAGTTGATGACGTTGGCGAAGGTCGCGAAGCGCGTCATGGCCCAATAGTCGATCTCCGTGTCGAGGAACGCACCGATGTCCTTGCTGAAGCGTTTGAGTGCCTTGCGGTCGACCGCGGCGTGGTCCAGCGATGCATCGCGGTACTTGATGTAGTAGATGGAGTTCACGCGCATCCCGCCGCTGTTGCCACCGCCGGCGAAAGGGATGCCCGACATGTCACGGGGGATGCTGACCACGGCGGCCTTGCCGGTCGACGGATCGACGGTCGCCACCATCAATACGTCCAGCCGCTCGCCGCCCGACTCGGCGCGCCAGTCGGACCCGATCAACAGCATCGTCAGGCGGCCGTCCTTGCCCAGCTTCAAGGGTAGTCCCGGCTTGGATCGCGTGGTCCGCTTGTGGCCTTTGCCATAGCGGCTGTCGGTCGCGAGCTGGCCCATCGCATCGATAGCGATGCGAAGTCCCACTTCAGCCTGGGCGGCGCCGGGAGTGACCGCGGCGACCGTGGGCAGCGTCGCTGACCCGACCACGACCAGGAGTGCCAACAGGACCGCGATGGAGCGCGGCGCGTCGAGGTGTCCCACGCCTGACAAGGTACTCCCTCTCCGCTACATCATCACCAGGCCGCCATCGACGGCCAGCACCTGGCCGGTGATGTAAGCGGCCTCATCGGAAGCGAGGAAGGCGACCGCGCTGGCGATCTCCTCGGGCCTGCCGAAACGAGCCAGCGGCGTCTGCGTCTTGATGGCTTCGAGCAGCTTGGGGTCCAGATCCTGCGTGAGCTCGGTAAGGACGAAGCCGGGCGCGACCGCGTTGCAGGTGATGCCGCGGCTGGCCAGCTCCCGCGCGGTGGCCTTGGTGAGCCCGATGAGTCCGGCCTTGGCCGAGGAATAGTTGGCCTGTCCCATCTGTCCGGCCTGTCCGGAGACGCTGGTGATGTTGACGATGCGTCCGCTGCGCGCCTTCATCATCGGCCGCGTGGCGGCCTTGATGGTCCAGAAGGTGCCCGAGAGGTTGGTGTCGATGACGTCGTTCCAGTCCTCGGGCTTCATGCGCATGATGAGGTCGTCGCGCGTGATGCCGGCATTGTTGACGAGGATGTCGATACGCCCCAACCGCTCCAACGCCGCATCGACGAGCGCTTTGGCTGCGTCCATCCGGGCCACATCAGCCTGAACCGCAAAGGCCGTGCGGCCCATCGCGGTCATCTCGGTGACGGCTTCGTCGGCAGCAGCGGCATTGCCCTTGTAGCTGATACAGACATCGGCACCTTGGGTCGCAAGGCGCAGGGCGATGGCGCGGCCGATACCGCGCGAGCCGCCGGTGACGACAGCGGTCCTGCCGGAGAGGTCGATCATGGCTGCTCCTTCGTGTGTGCATGCTCGGGCTCACCGGGAACCACGTCGTCGAGCGGCACCGGTGGGCCCGTCGGATCATCAAGCACGGCCGCCAGGCGAGGCGGGATGGGATCGACCGAATCCCAGTCCAGGGGCGCACGCACGCTGGCGATCGGTGCCACGCGCTCACTGCGCAGCGAGTCGGCGGGGTCCGCAGTCCAGCCGAGAGCGATGGCACCGGACGTGAAACCAGCCCCGAACGCGACGAAGACCAGCTTGTCGCCGGGCTTGACGCGTCCCTCGCGCACGGCTTCGTCGAGTGCGATGCCGACCGAGGCGGCAGAGGTGTTGCCGTACTTGTCGATGTTCACGAACATCCGCTCCATGGGCAGCTTCAAGCCCCTGGCCACCGCCTCGATGATGCGCACATTGGCCTGGTGGGGGATGAAGAGGTCGACATCGTCTGGTGTCCAGCCGGCCTTCTCGATGGCCGAGAGCGCGGAGCCGGCCAGCGTGCGCGTGGCGTAGCGATACGTTTCGCGACCCTCCATGCGGATGAAGTGTTCCCCTCGCCGCGCGGTCTCGATGCTGGCTGGGCTGCGCGACCCACCCGAGGGCATCCAGATCATGTAGGCACCGTCGGGATCGGTGGTCAGCTCCAGGCCGGCCATGCCGCCGCCTTCCTCGTCGGAGGCGGACAACACCACGGCGCCGGCACCATCACCGAAGAGGATGCAGGTGCCGCGATCCTCGAAGTCAAGGAAGCGTGTCAGCAGCTCAGCGCCGATGACAAGCACGTGCCGAGCCAGGCCGCTGCGGACGTAGGCGTCGGCCGTGGCGTAGCCGAAGACGAAGCCGGAACAGGCGGCCCCGATGTCAAAGGCGGCTGCCGTGGTGTTGCTGATGGCCTCCTTGACCAGTGCGGCGGTGGATGGCATGGGGTGATCAGGGGTGAGCGTGGCCACCACGATGAGGTCGATATCGTCAGGCGCCAGGCCGGCCGTCGCGATGGCACGCTTGCCGGCGATGGCCGCGAGCGTGGCGGTGGTCTCATGGGGCGCCGCCACCCGTCGTTCCCTGATACCGGTGCGCGTCCGGATCCACTCGTCGGAGGTGTCCACGATACGCTCGAGATCGGCATTGCTCAGAACGCGCTCGGGGACATAGGAACCCCAGCCTGTGACTCGAACGCTGCGCGGCGCAGCTGACTGCTGCATCCCTGGACCCCTCACGTGGGGTCGACCTCGATGAGCGTCTGCTGGGCCTTCACCAGGTCCCCATCCCCAGCCGCCACACGCCGGATGGTGCCGGTCACATCGCTCTTGATCTCGTTGAACAGCTTCATGGCCTCGATGAGGCCGATGACCTGACCGCTGTTGACCTGACCGCCCTCGCGAACGTACGGCTCGGCACCCGGCGATGGCGAGCGATAGAACACGCCGGTCAACGGCGCCATGATGGCGTGGGCGCCATGATCGAGGAGGGCCTCCTCTGGCAGCAGCGATGGTTCAGGCACGACCTCGAGCGACGCCGGCTGGAGCGCGCCACCCAGCCGCGTTGCGATCGCCGCCGGCGTCCGCAGGGTCAGCGCGATACCAGCGGTCTCGACCTCGATCTCCGAGAGCGCCGAGCGTTCCAGCAGTCGCTCCAGGCGGTCGACCAAGCCGACCAGTTCCTGGACCTCTTGGCGCGTCGCCATCAGGAGCTCCAGCGCCGCAGCACGATGGCCGCGTTCTGTCCGCCGAAGCCGAAGGCATTCACGAGGGCGACGTCGAGGTCGCGCTGGCGCGCCTTCAGCGGCGTCAGATCCAGGGCGCCTGCACGCTCATCGACATGGTGCAGGTTCAACGTCGGTGGCACCACGCCCTCGACGAGCGCCTTCACCGTCGTCACCGCAGCCACCGCGCCGGCCGCGCCCAGCGTATGCCCGATCGACGATTTGGTGGCGGTGACGCTGATGTTGGCGGCGTGCTCCCCGACCAGCGTATTGATGGCTATGAGCTCGGTAGGGTCACCCTCAGCGGTGCTCGTGGCATGAGCGCTGACCAGATCGATAGCGGTCGCCTTGAGGTCGGCTTTGACCAAAGCGCGTCGCGCGGCGCGCACGGCGCCGGCACCGCCAGGGGCGGGCGTGGTGATGTGGTAGGCATCGGCGGTGGCACCGTAGCCGCACACCTCGGCATAGATGCGTACGCCACGACGCTGCGCGTGCGCCAGCTCTTCGAGGACCAGGGCGCCGGCTCCCTCAGCCACCACGAATCCATCGCGGTCGGCGTCGAACGGCCGACTGGCCGCCGCTGGCTCGTCGTTGCGAGTCGAGAGTGCCTTCATGCGGCCGAAGCCGGCCACGGTCGCATCCACGACCGGCGCCTCGCAGCCACCGCCGACCATGACGTCGGCATCGCCGCGCCGGATGATCTCGTAGGCCTCACCGATGGCATGACCAGAGGATGCACAGGCGCTGGTGGTCGAGTAGTTGGGTCCCATGGCGCCGAAGGTGATGCCCGCCACACCGGCGGGCATGTTGGAGATGGCCATGGGGATGAAGAAGGGGCTGACACGACTGGGCCCCTTCGTGCGCACGGTCGTCATCTGGTCGACGAGGGTGTTGGTGCCGCCGAGGCCCGACCCCATCAGGATGCCGGTCTGCTCGGCCAACTCGCCTTCCAGGCGCGCGGGCAGGCCGGCGTCCAGGAACGCTTCCCGGGTGCAGACGAGCGCCATCTGGGTGGCTCGGTCCGTATGCCGCACCTCCTTGCGTTCGAGCACGATCGAAGGATCGAACTCGAGCGCCTCGCCGGCGATCCGGCTGCTCATCATCGAGGCATCGAAAAGGGTGATCGGACCGATGCCGGAGTCACCCGCCACGAGACGCCGCCAGTAGGTCGGCACATCGACTCCCAGCGGTGTGACCGCGCCAAGGCCGGTCACCACCACCCGACGTCCCCCGACGAGGCTCATCGGATGAACCTCCCGGTCCGAATGGTGGCGGCGCGGTAGACATCACCCGGCAGCCCGCGCGCGGCGACCTCCTCGGCGGCCGGATGGGGGTCGTAGGACGTGCGCACGAGCTCAGCTGCAGGATCCTCGCCCGCCGCCATGCTGAGCAGCCCCCAGCAGCCGTCGGGTGTGCCGTCGAAGGCATAGCCGCATGAGCCCGGGTTGAGCAGCAGCTTGCGCCCCAGCTCGCGCACGTCGGCGACATGGGTGTGCCCACAACAGATGACACGTGCGTCGGTGCGGGTCACACGCTGCACCGTGACCGCCGCATCCAGGTCAGCCGGCAGACCACTGGTCTGGCTGCCGGGCGACGCATGGCAGGCCAGGATCAATTCGTCGCCGACAGCCAGGCGGCGCTCGGCCGGCAGTCGGCGCAGGTACTCCAACTGGTCGTCACGCAAGAGGTCGCGGGCCCACTCGGCGGCCGCGACATGTCCGACCGGGACCTCGTCGAGCCAAGGAAACGCAGCCGCATAGTCCCCGTCAGCCACCGCGATGTCAGTGTTGCCGGCGATGACCAATGCCCCCGCAGCATCCAGCTCCATCACCTTGTCTACGGCCTCCACCGGCCGCGGGCCGTTGAGGACCAAGTCTCCCAGGATGACGATGCGGTCCGGCGCGGCTTTCCTGATCGCGACCAGCGCAGCCTCCAGCGCGTCGATATTGCCGTGGATGTCCGCCACGAGAGCGAGCCTGAGGGTCATCGCAGCGCGCCAGCCGGCGGGATGACGAAGGAGAGAAGTGCCTCGCAGGCGACTTCACCATCGACCGATGCGGTGGCACGACCCCTGCCGAAACGGCGCCCCAGCTTTTCCATGGTGACCTCCAGGGTGAGCCGGTCTCCCGGCTGCACGATGCGCTTGAAGCGGCACTCGTCGATGCCGGCGAAGAGACCGATGCGGTCGCCAAAGCCATCCTCCCGTGCGACGTACACGGCCATCGTCTGGGCCAGCGCCTCCACCTGGATGACGCCGGGCATGACCGGCATACCGGGAAAATGGCCGCCGAAGAACCACTCTGTCGCGGTTACTGCCTTCTCGCCGCGGATATAGCCGCGCCGGCGATCCTCTTCGATGATGCGGTCCACCAACAGGAACGGCCAACGATGCGGGATGAGCTTCTGCAGCTCAGCGGCCGTCAACAGCACCGCGGGGGTGTGGTCGGCGCCCGAAGCGTGGCCGTCGGTCATGGTGTTCCTCTCGTCTCTGGAGCCGGGGCCATCAGGCCGATCCGTGGGCCGTGACGGCGTCCAGAAAGGCCGCGGCACCCTTGCGGTCAAGCAGGTTGGTGTCAAAGCCACCCGACAGGAACGTCCCGTCCTGAAGGATGGCGCGATGGAATGGGATGTTCGTTTGGATGCCTTCGACCAGCAACTCAGCCAGGGCCACCCGTGAGCGCGCGATGGCGATATCGCGGTCTGGACCCCAGACGATGAGCTTGCCCAGCAGCGAATTGTAGTACGGCGGGACGTCATAGCCACTGTACAGGTGCGTCTCCATCCGCACACCCGAACCCCCGGGTGGGACGTAGTGATCGACACGACCCGACTGGGGCTGGAAATCGGCGCGCACATCCTCAGCGTTGATGCGGAACTCGATGGCGTGACCCTGCAGCCGGATGTCATCCTGCTGATAGCCCAATGGCTCGCCTGCGGCAAGCCGGATCTGCTCGGCCACGATATCGATGCCTGACAGCATCTCGGTGACCGGGTGCTCGACTTGGATGCGAGCGTTGATCTCGATGAAGAAGTAGCGGCCCTCGCGGTCGACGAGGAACTCCAGCGTACCCAGGTTCTGATAGCCGGCAGCGATGGCGGCCTCGATGGCCGATCCGGTCAGTCGATCTCGGGTCGCCTCGTCGATGGCCGGGCTGGGTGCCTCTTCCACGAGCTTCTGATGTCGCCGCTGGACCGAGCAATCGCGCTCGCCGATATGCACTCCGTGGCCGTAGTTGTCGATCATCACCTGGACTTCCACGTGGCGCGTCTGCTCCAGCCACTTCTCGAGGTAGAGCGAGTCGTCGCCGAAGGCCGCGCGTGCCTCCGAGCGACAGACGGTGAGTGCCTGCTGCAGCTCACGCGCCGTGCGCACCATGCGCATACCCTTGCCACCCCCACCGGCCGACGGCTTGATGAGCAGCGGATAGCCGATGCGATCGGCCTCGCTGAGCGCATGTTCGTCGTCGCGCAACATGCCGACCGAGCCAGGGACCACGGGCAGGCCGTGAGCTGCCAGCAGCTCGCGCGTGCCGGCCTTGGAGGCGAAGCGCTCGAGCACTTCCGCGGACGGGCCGATGAAGGTCAGGTCGTGAGCTCGCGTCATCTCCGCGAAGCCGTCATCCTCGGAAAGGAAGCCATAGCCCGGGTGGATGGCATCGCAGCCACTGACGAGGGCGGCCGAGATGACCGAGGCCGCGCTCAGATACGAACGAGCTGATTTCGGCTGGACCGATGCAGATGGCTTCATCGGCCATGAGCACTGCGCGCGACTGCGCGTCGGCCTCACTGTGGGCGACGACAGCCTCGATGCCCATGCTGCGACAGGCGCGCAGGATGCGGACCGCGATCTCCCCGCGGTTGGCGATGAGGACGCGCTCGATCATCGACCGCCCGCTTCCGTGTCAGCGGCCTCGAGGTCGACTTCGATCGGGTCGATCTCCGCCAATACCTGACCGTACTCGACGGCTTGGCCATCCTCGACCAGCAGGCGGCTGACGATGCCGTCACTCGGCGAGCTAACCTCCTGCCCGATCCCCAGCACATCGATGCTGCCGAGCAAGTCGCCGGCCTGTACAGGCTGTCCGACGGCCAGCTCCGGCGCCGGCGTGAAGTAGCCCACGGCGGGCGACCGGGCGACGCTGCCCACCGACTCCACATCCTCGGCCGCGGCCAGCAGGCCGACGGCCGTCCCCGATGCCGCGGCCCTCGTGACGGAGACCGCTTCGCGCCGCAATCGTACCCGCCAGGCGTCGGTGCGCACCTCGAGTTCACCGAGTCGGCTGGATCGCAAACGCGCGATGAGCGCCGGGAGCACCTCGTCGGCCAATTCACTCAGCCCGATGGGTCGCTCGTTGCGCGTGTCTGGCGGCAGCCGACCCGGTGCTTCTTCGCTCACCCGTCACTTCCCTTCTCAGCATGGCCCTCCGGCACGACGGCCTCGCCCGCCCCGGCTTCGTCGAAATCGTCAGCCGCACCAGGAGCCAAGCGCTCACCTTCACCGATACTGAGCACCCGACCAGACTCCCACAGGGTACGCAGCCGGTCGACGATGTTCTGGCGCTCACGGCGCTCTCGCACCGGCATCTCCTTGGTCGTGAAGGCACCATACCCACGGTAGCGCGCGTAGCGAGCCTGCACCAGATCGTCGAGATCATGGTGGACCAATGCGTCCAACTGCGCCACGATCGCCTCGCCCAGTCGGCGCGCCGTCTCGTCGGGATCTTCCTGGGCACCGCCCGCCGGTTCGCCGATGACAGCGTCGATGACGCCGAGTGCCTGTTGCTCCCGGGCGGTGAGCCGCATCGCCACCGCGGCCTGCTTGGCCATATCGCTGGTACGCCACAGGATGCTGGCGCAGCCCTCCGGCGAGATCACCGAGTAGATGGCGTTTTCCAACGCCAGCACGACGTCACCGACCGCGATGGCCAAGGCGCCGCCGGATCCGCCCTCGCCGGTGATGACGGTCACGATGGGTGTGCGCAGCGAGGTCATCAGCGCGATGTTGCGGGCGATCGCTTCAGCCTGGCCGCGCTCTTCGGAAGGCGCGTCAGGTGCGGCGCCGGGTGTGTCCACGAACGTCACCACAGGCAAACCCAGTCGCTCCGCCAAGCGCAACAGCCGGCCGGCCTTGCGGTAGCCCTCCGGGTGTGGCATCCCGAAGTTGCGGCGGATGTTCGTATCCACCTCGCCGCCCTTCTGGTGACCCACGAAGACCACGCGATGACCTGCGATGGTGGCGAAGCCGCCAGCGATGGCCTCGTCGTCGCCGAAGGTGCGATCACCATGCAGCTCGATCACGTCGCTGGCCATGCCGGCCACCAGCTCGAGCGTGTGCGGACGCGCCTGGTTGCGCGCCATCTGGACGCGCGCCCAGACGGCCTCGCGCAGGGCATCGTCGTCAGCTGCGGACGCACCCGTGCCCTCGGCCGCCGCCTTGCTGTCGGCCGCCGCCTTGGTGTCTGAGGTGGCCTTGGTATCTCTTGTGGCCTTCGTATCTGCTGGCGCCTTGCCGCCTGTTGCGGCCTTGGGCTTGGCGTCGGACTTGGTCTTCACGCCCGACTTGGCCTTCGCGTCGCCTTTGGCGCTAGCCACGGATGGCCTCCACGTCTGCTCCGCCGCGTCCATCCATGCCGGCACTGCCGTTGCGGTCGAGATGCGCGGGACGCGGCGTCAGGTACCGGAGCAGGCGGGACAGCTCATTGCGCAGGTCACCACGCGCGACCACAAGGTCGAGGAAGCCGTGGCGGAAAAGGAACTCGGAGCGTTGGAAGCCTTCCGGCAGCTCGTCGCCGGTGGTGCCCGCAGCGACTCGCGCACCGGCGAAGCCGATGAGTGCGTTGGGCTCGGCGATGTTCACGTCTCCCAGCGCCGCGAAGGAGGCGAAGACGCCGCCGGTGGTGGGGTCGGACATGATGCTGATGTAGGGCACACCCGCAAGCGCCAGACGTTCGACCGCGGCGCATGTCTTGACCAACTGCATCAGGGCCAGCGTGCCCTCCTGCATGCGCGCACCGCCGGAGGTGCTGATGGCGATGTAGGGGATGCGTTCGGCCAAGGCCGCTTCGGCGGCACGGGTGATCTTCTCGCCCACTACCGAGCCCATGGACCCACCCATATAGGCGAAGTCCATGGCGCAGATGGCGACGCGATGGCCGTCGATGGCGCCGAAGCCCCAGACGGCAGCGTCACGCACCCCGGTCTTGGCCTGCTGTTCGGTGACACGCTCCGGGTATGGCTTGAGATCCACGAAGCCGAGCGGATCGAGCGACTCCAAGCCGGCGTCGCGCTCCAGGAACGACTCCGGGTCGAGCAAGCTGCCCAGTCGGACATCCACCCGCAGCCGGAAGTGGTGGCCGCACTTGGGGCAGACCCGCTGGTTCTGGTCGAGCTGCTTGTTGTATACCATCTGGTCGCAGCCGGGGCATTTGGTCCACAGCTCTGAGCGCGACGAGTCGGGGCGCGGACGGAAGGGCCACTGGATGGGCATCAGAGAAGCCCGCCGGCGGAGCGCGAACGACGCCACACCACCAAGGCAGCCCCGGCGATGGGCACGGCCAGCGAGATGCCAGAGGCGATGGCGCCGCCAGCGAGCAGACTTCGACGGCGGCGATCGACGGCCCGGGTCCCATCGCCAGACCTGAGGCTGGCGCCTTCGACAGTCATCCGCAGGGGCGTCGGTGCGCTCGCAGCCACGTGGGCTGCGCCTCCGGCGCTGGGGGCCCCAGCAGCAGCGGCGAGCAATCGCGCGGCGAGCATCTCCTCGAAGCTGAAGCGCGGGTGCAGCCTTGGAAGCGCATCGCAGAGCAGGCGCGCCGTGGACGTCAGCTCGCCCCTTTCGTCCACGACAGGACCCTGCAGCAGTCGGTCGATGGTGCTGTCAAGCTGCGCGGCGGTCTCAGTAGCCCTCGTCATGCGTCCAGCTGCCGCCGCACGGACACCAGGGCCCTGTGGATGAGCACCCGCACTGCGCCCTCGGACTTGCCCATGATCTGGCTGATCTCGCGGGCGCTCAAGCCGTTGACGAAGCGCAGCACGACCGCCTGGCGGCGCTCGCTTGGCAGGTCCATCACCGCGGCGATGGCTCGCTCGGACTCCAGGCGCGTCTCCGCCGCGGTGGCCGGATCGTCGGATGCACGAACGTGGAGTGCCAGCTCGATGGGCTCCTCGGGGTGTCGGCGACCACGCCGACGTTCATTGTTGATGACGTTGCGCGCGATGGCATAGAGCCAGACCTTGAAGGTGGAGTCGTCGCCCTCACCCTGCTCGCGGAATCGCGGCAACGCCGCAAGTGCCTTCAAGAACACCGCTGCAGTGATGTCCTCGGCGACATGCGGGTCGCGGGTCTCGTAGAGCGCGAGAGAATAGATCTGGGCCACATACTTCCGGTACAACTGTGCGAAGGCGCTGTGATCTCGTTGGGCAGCCGCGACCGCCGCCCGATCCGCATCGAACGGAACGACGACAGCCGCAAGCGAAGCACGCCCTCTCCCCTTCCAAAACACCGGGGAAGTCTAGCCGTTACAGCTGCCCAGCCGCGTCCGGCACCGAACAGCGCACCACGTCACCCACGGAGATGGCAGCCAGCGGCCGGCCGGCGCCAGTGCGCACCAGCAGCGAGCCACTTTCCCGGTCGATACCCACGCCCGTGCCGACGACTCGGCCCGACGCCAGCTCCACTTCGACCGCAGCACCGGTGGTGATCTGCGCATCGGCCCAGCGAAGACCGTCGAAGCTCCCAGCGCACAGGACCTCGTACAGCGGGCCAAGGCGCTCCAGCCAGGCCTTGAGCAGCGTATCTCGGTCGATGCGGCGGCGACCGGACGCCTCGGAAAGGCTCCACATCGAGTCGGCCAGGCCAGCCGGATAGTCAGCCGCCGGCCAGTCCACGTTGATGCCGATGCCGACGACGGAGGTCAGCAGGTGCCCGCCCTCGATACTGCCCTCGCTGAGCACGCCCGCGACCTTTCGCATGCGCCCGCGGTGGATGGCGATGATGTCATTGGGCCACTTCAACGCCAGGCGGTCGGCTGTCGGACCCAGCAGCGAGGTAGCCGCACCGAGCATCGCGACCGAGGCGATCGCTGCCAGCCGCCAGCCGTGGCGTGCCGGCAGCGCCGGCGGCCGGAACCCTGCCGAAACAAGCAATGCGCGACCCGGGGCGGCCAGCCACTCACGCTCGAGCCGGCCACGCCCGGCAGTCTGCTCGTCCGCGACCGCGACGCAGACCTCGTCCACATCTGCTTCCAGCCACTCGCGCACGATGGCCTGCGTCGAGCCGACACGCTCGAAGCGTTCGAGCCGTGAGATATAGGCGGGTAGGGCGCCGGCCATCTCAGACAGCGCCGCCTGCCTCTGCCGACTCGACCGTCTCCGGTTCCTGCAACCGGAAGGTGCGATGGATGGCCTTGGCCGCGGCGTCGATCTGGTCCTCGGCGATGATGCAGGTGATGCGGATCTCCGAGGTCGAGATCATGCTGATGTTGATGCCCTCGTCAGCGAGGGCACCGAACATCTGGGCCGCATAGCCGGGATGGTTATGGATGCCTTCGCCCACGATGCTGATCTTGGCCACGGCAGCGTCGGTCTGCACCGCTTCGAAACCCAGCTCGTTGGCCAGGAGATCCAGCAATCGCTGGGCGCGGGAGAGATTGGCCCGCTCCATGGTGAAGGACATGTCGGTCTTGCCGTCATGGCCGACGTTCTGCACGATCATGTCCACGTTGAGCCCCTGGTCGGCCATGGGCTCGAAGATGGAGCGGGCGATGCCGGGGTGATCGGGGACGCCCACGATGGTGACCTTGGCGACCTTGCGGTCGAGTGCCATGGCCCGGACCTTGTCGCGCAGCTCCACTGCCGATACCTCCTCGATGCTGGTGCCGGGCTGATCGCTGAACGTGGAGCGCACCCGGATGACGACGTCGTTGACCCAGCCCAGCTCGACGGCGCGCGTCTGCATGACCTGGGCACCCTGATGGGCCAGCTCGAGCATCTCCTCGTAGCCGATACTGCGGATCAGCTGCGCGTCGGGCACGACGCGCGGATCGGTGGTGAAGATGCCCTCCACGTCGGTGTAGATCTCACAGACGTCGGCACCGAGGCGCGCCGCCAGCGCCACCGCTGTGGTATCCGAGCCACCGCGCCCCAGGGTGGTGAACTCGCCCGTCGAGAAGGACTCGTCGGTCGAGCCCTGGAAGCCGGCCACGATGACGACTCGTCCACGCTCGATCTCGCGGTGCATGCGCGCAGGGTCGATGTTGGCGATGCGAGCGCGGCCGTGGCTGGTGTCGGTGCGGATGCCGGCCTGTGGGCCGGTGAGCGAGATCGCCTCGATGCCCTGCGCGTGCAGGGCCATGGCCACGAGGGTGCCGCTCATGTGCTCGCCGGTGGCAAGCAACAGGTCCATCTCACGCGGATCAGGCTCGTCGGTGACGGCCGCGGCCAGCTCGGTCAGATGGTCGGTGGTGTCACCCATGGCACTGACCACGACCACGAGATCCACCCCCTCTCGGCGATCACGCGCGATACGCCCGGCGACGTGACGGATGCGTTCGGCATCAGCGAGCGAGGAGCCGCCGTATTTCTGGACGATGAGTCGGGCCATCCCGGCAGTCTACGCGAGGTGGCGCGGAGGCCGGTCGGACCTGACGTCATCGTCAGCGATGACGCGTGCACCCTCGGCACGGGCCGCTTGCACGGCCGCCCGCCCGGTCATGCCCAAGGTCTGTGCGCGGCGCTCCATGGCCGCTGCGATGGTGGCTGCTGCCGCGGGGTCGTCACTGAAGGCGATGACGGACGAGCCGGCGCCCGAAAGGCAGGCTCCCTTGGCACCTGCCGTCAGGGCAGCGTCGATGAGCTCGGGCAGCTCGGGATAGGCCTCCGCGCGGTAGGGCTCATGGAGCCGGTCGACGGTGCCCGCAGCGAGCAGATCGAGCCGCCCCTGGCTCAGCGCCGCCACCGTCAGCGTAGCCGCACCCACGTTGTGGACGGCGTCGGCGAAGGGCACCATGTCCGGCAGGGCCGCTCGCATGGCGACCGTGGAGAGGTGCTTGTCGGGGATGTAGAGCGCGGCCAGCAGCCCGGGGGGCGGTTCGATGCGGATGGCGCGCGGGGCCCCACCGACCTGGGTCACCACGCAGATGCCTCCGTAGACCGCGGCCGCCGCATTGTCGGCATGACCCTCGCTGTCCGCCGCCAGCTCCAGCATGCGCTCACGCCCCAGGGCACCACCGCTGAACGCATCCGCCGCCAGCAGCGCCGCGACCGTGGCGGAAGCCGACGAGCCCAGCCCACGGGCGACCGGGATGTGGTTGTCCATGCGCACCCGCCAGCCGACCCCGTCGAGTTCGAAGCCTGCCTCCCTCAGACCTTCCAGCAAGGCGTTGACGAAGCGGTTGCGTCGACCCGTGGGGAGCTGGCCGGCGCCCTCGCCACGTACCTCCACATCGATGGTCGGATCCGTCCCAGCAGGGACGGCAGCGACAGCGATGGTCGTCGCCAGATCGAGCGCCATCGCCAGCGCGTCGAAGCCGGCTCCCAGATTGGCGGTGGTGGCCGGGACATCGATGCTGATCCTGCGCCCGACGAGATCCGCGGCCGAGCGCACCCGGTTCACCAGCCCAGGGCGTCGCGCACGCCTGCCACGGTCGGCTCGGCTTCCAGCGGCGCCTCCGCCAGCGTCATGCCCGTGTCGGGGTCCTTCAGACCCAGCCCGGTGAGCACGGCCACGATGGTTGCACCGGGGTCGATACGACCATCGGCTGCGGCCTTGCGCAACCCTGCCACGGAGGCTGCACTGGCGGGCTCGCAGAAGATGCCCTCCATGCGCGCGATGTCCCGGTAGGACGCCAGGATCTCCGCGTCCGTCACGGCATCGATCAGGCCGCCTGACTCGTCACGGGCGGCCAAGGCCAAGTGGGCGCTAGCTGGCCGGCCGATGCGGATAGCCGTAGCGATGGTCTGTGGATCGTCGAAGTCGTAGCCCTGCACCAGTGGCGAGGCACCCTCCGCCTGAAAACCGATCATCTTCGGCGTCGTCTCCACCAAACCTCTGTCGCGGTACTCCACGAAGCCCCGCCAGTAGGCGCTGATGTTGCCGGCGTTGCCGACCGGGATGGCGAGGTAGTCGGGTGCGCCACCGAGATCCTCGCAGACTTCGAAGGCCGCCGTCTTCTGGCCCTCCAGCCGATAGGGGTTGACGGAGTTGACCAACTCCATGGGGTAGTCGGGATCGCGCTCGGCCGTCATCTCGCGGACGATGCGCAAGGCGTCGTCGAAGTTGCCCTCGATGGCCACCACGCGCGCACCGGTCGCGAACCCCTGCAGCATCTTGCCGGCCGCGATCCTACCTTTTGGCAGGACGACCACGGCCTCGATCCCGGCACTGGCCGCGTAGGCCGCCGCGGAAGACGAGGTGTTACCGGTCGACGCGCAGATGACGGCTTTGGCGCCGCCCTCGATGGCTTTGGCCACGGCCAACACCATGCCGCGGTCCTTGAACGAGCCGGTGGGGTTCTGGCCCTCGACCTTGAGGTGCAGCTGCGGGACACCGATGGCGCGACCCAGGTTGCGGGCGTGGACCAGCGGCGTGAAGCCCTCCCCCAGACCCAACCGCGGTGTCTCGTCGGTCAGCGGCAGGAAGTCGGCGAACCGCTCCATCAGGCGCGGCCGGCGGCCGAGGCTCGACTGCTCTGTCTGCAACTGGCGCAGGACTTGACTCATCCGCATCGCTTATGCCTCCATCAGGATGGGGTACATGGCCAGGGCCTGACCGGGGAGACTGACCTTGGCGGCCAACGCCGCGGTGGTCATGGGCGGAGTGATGAAGCCATCGGTCGTGGTGGCCAGCGCCAGCGACGTGATGACGGCTGGCAAGCTGGATGAGTCCAGCCCCTCGACGACCACTAACCAGCCCTGTTCGCCGACCAGGTCATCCTCGATGCGCAGGTCAGCGGCCGCTGGCAGCTGCGCCCACGTGGAACCGGCGCCAGTCGAAACGGCCAGCACGTCAGCCAGGATGGCCGCAGCGGTCGCGGGCCCGCCGGCACCGGGGCCGCTCATGGCCACACGCCCGACCGGGTCCGCGTTGAACTCGACGATGTTGGTGACGCCTGCAGTGGAGCCGATCGCAGAGCCGGCAGCCACTGCCATGGGCGAGACGCCGCCGCGGATCGAACCGTCAGGCAGACGTTCGGCACGTGCCACCAACTTGATGCTCATGCCCAGCCGGGCAGCGGCGGCGAGATGGTTGCGATGGACGCCGCAGATGCCGGGGGCACGATCTTCGCCGATCGCCGGCAGGGTGCGACGCACGGTACCGATGTCAGCCCAGCCACCCCATGCCAGACGAGAGAGCAGCACGAGCTTGTAGGCGGCATCGAGCCCTTCGACATCGCTGCTCGGGTCAGCCTCGGCGTAGCCACGTACCTGGGCCTCGCGCAGGACATCGGCATAGTCGCGCGCAGCTTCAGCCATGGTGCTGAGGATGTAGTTGGTGGTGCCGTTGAAGATGCCGCGGACGCTGTCCACGCGGCTGGCACCCAGCTCGCGGACCAGCGGCCCCAGCACGGGCACGCCGGCCAGCACGGCCGCCTCGAAGCGCAGCGACACCCGGGCCTCTCGCGCGGCCTCCTCAAGCTCACGGCCTCGGCGCGCGACGAGGTCCTTGTTGGCCGTCACCACGCTCTTGCCTGCAGCAAAGGCGGCTAGCACGGCCTCACCCGCGACGCCCGCACCGCCCATCAGCTCGATGACGATGTCGACGTCATCGCCTTCGAGCAGTTCGTGAAAGTCGGTCACCTGCCGCACCTGGTCGGGGATGGCGATGCCACGCTCGCGTTCCAGGTCGAGATCCGCGATGCCCACCAGGCGCGGGGCCTGATGTCCTCGACGGCCCACGGCCTGGCTCCATGCCGGATCGAGCAGCCGCCCGGCCACGGCGGTTCCGACGGTACCCAGGCCCAAGATGGCCAGCCGGGCGCCGTGAGGCAGGGGCGATGGTGCAGCGGTCGTCATATCCGGGGCATCATGATCCATGCACCGATCGTAGCGCAGGCCCGGCCTGCTAGAGTCGAGCGCCGACGGCCCCGATGGGCCCATAGCCCCGACCACGATTGCGAGCCCATGATCGATACCTCGACGCCGCCCAGCCCGACCCCCAAGCGCGGCATCGGCGCCCGTGTCTTCTCCGGTGTCCAGCCCTCCGGCCTTCCTCACGTGGGCAACCACCTGGGAGCCTTCTCCAACTACATCGCCATGCAGGACGGCTTCGACGCCATCTACTGCATCGTCGACTACCACGCGCTGACATCCACCCACGATGGCGAGCTCATCCGTCGCAACACCCGCGAGATGGCGCTGGGCTTGCTGGCTCTGGGCCTCGATCCCGAGCGTGCCGCGCTCTTCCGCCAATCGGACCGGCCCGAGCACCTGGAACTGATGTGGCTGCTGGCCTCGGTCACCCCCACCGGCTGGGTCGATCGCACGCCGTCCTTCAAGGAGAAGCGCCGTAACCAGCCCGACGATGTCAACCTGGCGTTGCTCAACTACCCCGTGCTGCAGGCTGCGGACATCGCCGTCTACAAGGCCCACTACGTGCCGGTGGGCAAGGACCAGGCGGCGCACCTGGAGCTGGCACGTGAGATCGTGCGTGCCTTCAACGGCCGCTACGGCGAGGTCTTTCCCGAGCCACAGGCCGTCTTTTCTGATGCCCCCATCGTCAAGGGCACCGACGGCTCGGCCAAGATGTCCAAGTCACTCGGCAACGTCATCGAGATCTTCGCCGACGAGGATGTCATCGCCAAGCAGATCATGAGCATGGTCACTGACACGCAGCGCGGCCGACGCACCGACCCGGGACGCCCGGAGGTCTGCAACGTGTGCCAGCTGCACCGCATCTTCAGCCCGGACGACTTCGAGGACATCTGGGATGGCGAGCGCACCGCGCGCACCGGCTGTGTCGACACCAAGAAGCTGCTGCTGGAACGGATGCTGGCGCACTTCGGCGAGGCGCGCCAGCGCTACGCCGAGCTTAGCTCCAAACCCGGCCTGGTCGAGGAGGTCCTGGCGGCGGGCGCAGCGCGACTGGCACCGCTCGCGGCCGAGACGCTCGCCGAGTGTCACGAACGCATGGGCCTGGGACCCCGCCGCTGAGCATCGCTACGGTGCCGGTGCGAGCCGGAGGGTGCGACGTGCAGAGTAGACTCCGGCCATGATGTCCCGGCTCGTCGAGCAAGAGGGGCGCTGGATCCGCGCGCTGCTGATCCTCGCCACGCTGACCGTGGCGCTGGTCTTCACCGGCCTCGCCGCGGACGTCATCGTCTACTTCAGCGACATCATCCTCATCGTGGTGATGGCGTGGGTCTTCGCCTTCGTCCTCTCGCCCCTGGTGGACGGCATCAAACGCTTCCTTCCGGCCGCCCCGCGGACGCTGGTGGTGGTACTGGTCTATGGGTCGCTGTTTCTGGTGCTCGGCGTGCTGGGCCTGGTCATCGCCACCCAGCTGGCCGGCTCGATCGTCAGCTTCACCGAAGAGCTGCCCACCCTGCAGGATCGTCTACCGGAGATCGTGGCGCCCTGGCAACAGCAGCTCAACGACCTCGGTCTCCAGGTCGACCTGGCACACGTGGCGGACCAGACTTTGCAGGAGATCGCCGCCTCGTCCGGCGAGGTGGTGCAGCCGCTCCAGGACATCGCCTTCGCCAGCCTGGGGATGCTGGGCAACCTGATGTTCATGATCTTCCTGTCGCTCTTCATCCTCCTCGACAAGGATCGCCTGCTGGCCTTCATCAACCAGGTCACGCCGCCCCGCTTCGCAGGTGAGATGCGCCTTTTCCAGACGAGCGTGGCCGCCTCTTTCGGCGGCTTCATCCGGGGCCAGGCCATCCAGGGCGTCTTCTTCGCGGCCTTCGCCGCTGTCGGCAGCCTGGCACTGGACATCGACTACATGCCGCTCACCACCGCGCTGGTGGCCATCTTCCAGTTCATCCCCTTCTTCGGGCCCTTCATCTCGTGGGCGCCACCGGTCGTCGCCGCCATCCTGACCCAGCCCGACGCCTTGATCCCCATCATCATCATCATGGCCGTCGGCTGGTTCGTCACCATGAACATCCTGCAGCCACGTGTGATGGCCAGCTCGGTCGGCATCCACCCGGTGGTGGTGCTGGTATCCGTGCTCATCGGCCTGCGCCTGCAGGGGGTCATCGGCGCCATCTTCGCCATCCCGGTAGCCGCCGTCATCTCGGCGTTCTTCTTCCACTACCTCAACCGCTCCCAGGGTGGTCCCCGCGACGTCACCAGCCGCGCGGCACGGCGCCTCGAAGAACGCGAGGGTCGGCCGGTGCGTGTCCCTACGCCCCCCGCCGTGGGGGTGCCAACGGGCTCGCCGACCGTGGCCATCAAGGCGGTGCGCACGGCGCCGACGTCCGAACCAGAAGCCTCCAAGGAGTCCGCATGAACGATGAAGAGGGACGGTCGGCGTCCGAAGCACACGATCCGCCCTCGGCGCGCGCACGCCGAGGCGCGCCAGTCGATGCGCTCTCCGGCAGCTACGGCAGCGATATCGGGCGGGCCGAACGTTACATCCCCAGCGCCCGCGCCACGCCGCGGCAGGCGCGCCCCCTGGCCGAATGGGAGACCCGCCCACGGATCCTGGTCACCAACGACGACGGCATCGAATCGCGGGGCCTGCTGGTCCTCAAGCAGGCCCTGGAACCCATCGGCGACGTGTACGTCATGGCGCCCGACACCAACCAGTCGGCAGTGGGCCATTCGATGACCTTCATGCGGCCATTACGGGTGCGCGAACGAGTCCTCGATGACGGCTCGCAGGGCTGGTCGGTCGACGGCTCCCCCACCGATGCGGTCAGCCTGGCGTTCCTGGGCTACTTCGGCAGCAGCTTCGACCTGGTCGCGTCGGGTATCAACTACGGCTCCAACCTGGGTGATGACATCACCTACTCTGGCACGGTCGGCGCAGCCATGGAGTCGGTGCTGTCGGGCTGTCCCGCCTTCGCCATGAGCCAGGCGTTCGAGGGCGAGCCCGATTTCGAGCTGGCCGGCCGTGTGGCCGACCTGGTCGCCCGCAACATCCTCGAGCATGGCCTTGGGGCCGGTGAGCTGCTCAACGTCAACATGCCTGCCGTGAGCGCGGAGGAGTTCGGGGGCATCGAGCTCACCCGCATGGGCAAGCGTGTCTATCAGGACCAGCTGCTGGAGCGCCTCGATCCGCGCGGCACGCCCTACTACTGGTTCGGTGGACCGCCGCCCACGGGCCTCGCCGAGCCGGGCACCGACTTCCACGCGGTCCTCAACAAGCGCGCCGCAATCACGCCTATCCAGCTGGACCTGACCGCCAAGCGCCTGCTCCAGCGTATCCACGGCTGGGACTGGCGATTCGATGGGAGCTCGTCCCCCGATTGATGCCGTGTTCAACGGCCGACTCCTGCAGAGCGACCGGACCACCTTCGGCTCCGCCCGGTTCCCGGCAGTGGGTTCGGACGGACCAGCCCCTTCCCGCTCGGCGGGACAACGCGACCGAGCGACCCTCGGATACGCCGGACTTTCCCGAAACGCCGGGAGAGGCCGCCAGTTCGTCCCGCCTGGCGGGGAGTATGGGCCTCTGTGGCGCCCGAGCGGTCAGCTCGTCCCGCCGAGCGGGAACCCGACATGGGCTCAGCACTACGCCTTCCCGGATCGATCTGCCAGCACGGCCTTGGCCGCGTTGCGACCGGGCAAGCCGGTGACGCCGCCGCCCGGATGCGCGCCGGAGCCGGCAAGGTAGAGGCCCGCCACCGGCATGCGGTGCCGGGCATAACCCAGGAGAGGGCGCCAAGCGAACCACTGGTCCAGGCCGGGCTCAAGGTGCATCGGGTGCCCGCCCGAGAGGCCGTAGTCGCGCTCCAGGTCGATCGGCGTCAGCACCTGGCGTGCCACGATCTGCGCACTGATGCCTGGCGCTGCGCGCTCCAGCGTCCTGACCACCAAGTCGCCGAAGGGTTCGCGTTCCCGCTCCCAGTCGCTGTCTCGCAGAGCGTACGGTGCCGACTGGGCGACGATGCTCATGACGTGCTTGACGCCACTAGCGGCGGCGCCATCCACGAGCAGTGGATCGACCAAGCTGGGGATGGTGGCCTCCAGCCAGGGCGCTTCACTGACACGACCGTACTTGGCGGCGTTCGCGGCCTCGTCCAGATAACGGACCGACGGCGCGATGACGATGCG
Source organism: uncultured Chloroflexia bacterium (assembly GCA_963838115.1). Classification (GTDB taxonomy): domain Bacteria; phylum Chloroflexota; class Limnocylindria; order Limnocylindrales; family CSP1-4; genus JAFMJV01. The sequence continues at coordinate 501,137 of CAWIPU010000001.1, read as the reverse complement.
CCCTCGCAGGCGCGCAGCCGCTTCAGCGCCCAGAAGGCCGGTGAAGATGGGGAGCTCGGACAGAGCCAGGTTGACCTTGGCGGTCACGCCGCGGTCGCGCAGGTTGTCCACCTCCCAGCCAAGGTCCGGGCCGAGCGTCTCGGGGTCGATGAGCCCCGCCAGGGTCGTGCGCGGGTCCATGCCGCTGATCACGACATCGGCCTCGATCTCCTCGCCATCGGCCAGGGCCACGCCCGTGACGCGCTCATGGTCGTCGCGGATGGCGATGACCTCAGCACCAGCGCGGATCGCCACGCCGGCCGCTCGGGCAGCCTGCGCGAGGGCGGCCGCCAGCGCCCCGGGGCCGCCACGCACAAGGACCGTCTCTCCGGCCGCGCCGCCGCCGTTGCCTGCCGAATCGGTCAGCATCACGGCTGCGGTGCCGGCCATGTGTGGACTCATGGCGGTGTGGCGGATGCCGCGCGTGGCGAGCATGGCCCGCACCGCGTCTGACTGCAGGTTGTCCTCAAGGTAGTCAGCGATGGACATCGGCAACATGCGTGTGAACTCGCGTGCCTGCCGAGCCTCGAGGCGGCGATAGCGCCAGCCCAAGCGCAGTACGCTGGCGAGCACGTCAGGGTCGGCCTGCTTCATGTCTGGCGGTGTCATCAGCAACAAGCGCCAGAGGGTGGAGGCGAGCGCACGGACCTCTGTATCAAACGCTTGCCACCTTGCAGCGTCGGCCTGCGAGACAGAAGCCAGTCCAGCCGAGGTGCGGGCCGGGTCCGACCACAGCGTGATGGGCGCACCCTCCTCGCCGACCGACGTCAGCAGCGCCGCCGGCTGCACCAGCCGCAAACCATGGCGGCCCAGGTCGAGGTCGCGTGCGACCGATGCGGTCAGCCGGCCGACAGTGTGCGCCAGCGTCGGCACGTGGGCAGCGGGTGCGATCTCGGAAGTGCCCAGCGCTCCTCCGACCGTGTCGCGCTTCTCCAGCAAGAGCGTCCGCAGACCAGCCCGACCGAGATAGGCCGCGCAGACGAGGCCGTTGTGGCCGCCACCCACCACCACGGCGTCCCAGCGTTGCTCGGTCATGCCGCACCTCCCCGGCGCATGGCATCGAGGACCTTCAGCGCGGCCAGCCGTCCATTGGCACCCATGATGCCGCCACCCGGATGAGCCGATGAACCCGATAGCCACAAGTTGCGCACCGGCGTCTCGAAGCGGCTCCAGCCGGGGACGGGGCGATTGAAGAAGAGCTGCTCGAGCGACAGCTCGCCCTGGAAGATGTTGCCCTCGGTCAGTCCCACGTCGCGCTCCATGTCCAAGGGCGTGACCACCTGGCGATGCAGGACGAGATCGCGGATGTTGGGCGCGCGCTCAGCGATGACGTCGATGACCGCGTCACCGAAGGCCTCGCGTTGCTCGTCCCAGGTGCCCTCGGCCAAGTGGTAGGGCGCGTACTGCACGAAGCAGCTCATGACATGTTTGCCGGGCGGTGCCATGGTCGGATCCACCAACGTGGGGATGATGCTGTCTACGTAGGGGTGGCGGCTGAAGCGGCCGGCCTTGGCATCGTCATAGGCCTGCTCCAGATAGTCGAGCGAGGGCGAGAAGCTCATGGCGCCCCGCAGGTGCTCGCCCGGACCGGGTAGCGAGGTGAAGGAAGGCAAGCCATCAAGCGCCAGGTTGACCTTGCCCGATGAGCCACGGAAGCGGAAACGACGGACCTGCGCCTCGAAGTCGGGCGTCAGCGTGCCAGCCGGCAATAGGTCCAGGAAGGTCCGGTGCGCGTCCGTGCTGGCGAGCACGTGGTCGGCTCCGATCTCCTCGCCGCTTTCCAGCACCACGCCGCGGGCGCGTCCATCCCGGACAAGGATCTCCGAAACTGCGGACTCGGTGCGGATCTCCACACCCAGCGCTCGGGCGGCGCTGGCGATGGCAGCAGCCACGCCACCGGTGCCGCCCCTGGGGATGCCCCAGGCACGGAAGGCCCCGTCGATCTCGCCCATGTAGTGGTGCAGCAGCACATACGCGGTGCCCGGCGAGCGCGGCCCGAGGAACGTGCCGATGATCCCCGAAGCGCTCATGGTGGCCTTCAGCGGCGCCGTCTCGAACCAGCGGTCCAGGAAGTCGGCCGCGCTCATCGTCATCAGCTGCACGAAGCTGAGCTGCAGACGGCGAGGCAAGGCCGCGAAGTCCCGCACCAAGCCACCGAGTGCCGCCGCGTCCCGTAGGTCCGGCCGCCGCGGGTCGGTCGGCGTCATCGCCAGGATGGGCTTGATGAAGCGCGCCATCTGCGCCATCAGTCGGCCGTATTCCTCGTAGGCTTCGGCGTCGTTCACCGACCAGCGGCGCAGCTCGCGCATGGTGTGGGCATGGTCATCGGTGCGCCAGAGGTGGTCGCCCTCGACCGGCGTGAAGGTGCCGTCCAGCGGCAGGATGTGCAGACCATGCCGGGGCAGCTGCAGATCACGGATGATCTCCGGCCGCAATAGGCTGACCACGTAGGAGAGCACGCTGAAGCGGAAGCCCGGGAACACCTCCTGCGTCAGCGTCGCCCCGCCCAGGATGTCGCGGCGCTCCAGCAACAGCGTGCGCAGGCCACCCTTGGCAAGATAGGCAGCGCTGATCAGGCCGTTATGGCCGCCGCCGATGACGACCGCGTCGTAGCGTTGTGGCACGTTCTCCATGCTACGCGGTGGGCCCGGCTGCGGTTCGACGGCGTCGGCGATCCAGGTGCGCCCTAGACTCGTGACATGTCAGTCGGATCCGCCTTCGACGAGCGGGCCCTGCAGCTGAACGTCCGGCGCCAGTGGCGCGAATGGTCGGGCGTCTTCAGCTCGAGTGCCTACGCGCCACATGTCGACATCGAGTACAACGCCATCCGCAACGCCGCGGCGCTGATCGACATCTCGCCGCTGTTCAAGTACCACGTCGCCGGGCCCGATGCCGATCGTCTGGTGGACCGCGTCATCACCCGCGACGCGGCATCGGTCAAGCCCGGCCGGGTCATCTACACGCCCTGGTGCGACGCTGCGGGCAAGGTCATCGACGACGGCACCGTGATGCGGCTCGATGATGGCTCCTGGCGCTGGACGGCTGCGGAGGGCCAGCTGCGCTGGATGCGCCTCAACGCTCGCGGGCTTGATGTCCAGCTCGAGGATCAGACCGACGCGCTCGCCGCACTGGCGCTTCAAGGGCCCCTCTCACGCGCGGTGCTGGAAGGGGTGGCGCAAACGTCGCTGGTCGACCTGCGCTACTTCGGCCGGCGCTCACTCTCCATCGCCGGTGCCACGATCGATGTCAGCCGCACCGGCTACACCGGCGACCTGGGCTACGAGCTCTGGATCGCTGCGGCTGACGCCCTCGCGGTCTGGGATGCGCTCGTGGAGGCCGGTGCTGCCTATGCCCTGCGGCCGGCCGGCATCCTGGCGCTCGACGTGGCGCGCGTGGAGGCGGGGCTCATCATGGCCGGCGTGGACTACACCTCGTCGCCCCACGCGCTGACTCCAATTCAGGCGTACTCGCCGGGCGAGCTGGGCCTTGATGGCCTGGTGAAGCTTGACAAGGAGGTCGACTTCGTCGGCCGTGCCGCGCTGCGGCGTGAGCATGAAGCCGGCGGTCCGTCGCGGCGCCTGGTGGGGCTGGACCTCGACTGGGATGACCTGGAGCGGCTCCACGCGGGACACGGTCTGTCGCCAGCGCTGTCGGCCAACGCCTGGCGCGACGAGATCCCCATCTACGTTCGCGACCGGCAGGTCGGCCGTGCCAGCAGCGGATCCTGGAGCCCGCTGCTCAAGAAGAACCTCGCCATCGGCACCGTCGCGGCCGCCACTGCCGAGATCGGCAGCAAGCTGGAGATGGAGTGGTCCGTTGAGGGAGAACGTGGCCGCATCGGTGCTGAGATCGTCGAGTTGCCCTTCTTCGACCCGCCCCGCAAGCGCGCATAGCCTGCTCGGACGGTCTTCCCGAGTCTGCTCGATGCGCTCGAGTACATCGCCATCGACTCCGAAGGTGCGCGGTGGGCAGGCGCTCGGCGCCGTGAGCTACGGACCCGCGGACGTCGCAGCCCGCTCGGTGATGCACTCATCGCTTCGGTGGCCTGGCGGATGGACGCCACGGTGGTGACCCCCAACCCCGCCGACTTCGAGCCCTTCGGCGTGCCGGTGCTGGCCTACGGAGAGCCGCCTCAGACGAGCGCTGGCACGAAGCGCGGATCGACTCGGTAGACGTCGCGGATGCGCTCGGGTGAGAGCACCTCGCTCGGCGCGCCATCGGCCACCAGTCGTCCCCCGTCAAGCAGCACCAGGCGCGGGAAGAAGTGGGCTGCCAGGGGCAGGTCGTGGAGCACCGCCAGCACCGTGAGGCCGGCGTCGGTCAGCCGGGTCAGAAGCGTGAGCACCTCCACCTGGTGGCGCAGATCTAGATGGACCGTGGGCTCGTCGAGCACGATGAGCCGGCCACCCTGCGCCACCGCCATGGCCACCAGCACCAGCTGCCGCTCACCCATCGAGAGCTGCTGCACGTCCCGTCCCCGCAGCTTATCGATACCGACACGCGTGATGGCCGCGTCGACGGCCTCCATATCCTGGTCGGTCGTGCCCGTGAAGGGGTTCTCGTGGGGCAGCCGACCCAGGCGTACGACCTCCTCGACGCGCATCGAGAAGGGCAGATCGACCTGGCTGGGCACCACGGAGATGGTTCGCGCGATGGCAGAGCGTTCGATGGCCGCCAGCGGCTCGCCATCGAGTGCGACCGTGCCAGAGGTGGGCTCGGCCAGACCCGTCAAACATCGCAAGAGGCTGGACTTGCCCGCACCGTTGGGCCCCACCAGGCATAGGCGCTCCCCAGCTGCGACATGGAGGTCGATGTCAGCCAGCACGTCGGTGGTCCCGAAGCGCAAGCCGAGCTCGTCGATGTCGATCTGGAGTCCGCGCTCGCTCACAGCTGGTATCCACTGCGGTAGCGCCGCAGCAACAGCACGAAGACCGGCGCGCCGATGACCGCCGTGATGATGCCCACCGGCAACTCCCCGGTGATGCGAGCGCCGAGGTCCGCCCAGATGAGGAAGGACGCCCCGAAGATCGCCGAGAGCGGCAGCACCACGCGTGCGTCGGGGCCGACCACCAGCCGGATGACATGGGGCACCACAAGACCCACGAAGCCGATGAGCCCAGCCAGGGCCACCGCCGCCGCCGTCACCAGCGAGGCCAGCGCGAGGAGGATGGCGCGCTCGCGCCGTACGTCCACGCCGAGGTGGAGCGCGGTGTCGTCACCCAGCAAGAGCCCATTGAGGGAGCGCGCTCGAGCCATGATGAGGGTGCTGCCGATGGCCACCACGGGCAGTCCGATGGCCAGGCTCTGCCAGTCAGCGCCCGAGAGGCTACCGAGGAGGTAGAAGAAGATCTGGCGCAGCTGTGAGCCTGAGAGGTACATGGCCAGCGACAGCCCCGCCGCCAGCATCGAGCCCACCGCGTAGCCGGTCAGCAGGATCGAGGTCATCGTGGAGCGACCACCACCACCGGAAACGCGATAGACGATGGCGATGGCCGCCAGGGCCCCGACGAAGGCGAAGATGTTGGCCAGGCCCAGGCCCAGCCAGGCGATCTGGATGGGGATGAGGACAGCGATCGCGGCTCCCAGTGCCGCGCCGCTGGCGGTGCCCAGGACGTAGGGATCCGCGAGTGGGTTACGCAGCAGTCCCTGGAAGGTGACGCCTGCCACCGAGAGCCCCAGACCGACCACGAGCGCAGTAAGCACGCGCGGCAGGCGCAACTCCATGACGATGGTCTCGCTCGCTCGCGACCACGACTCGGCCACCGGCCAGCCCAGGAGCTCGCGAGCCACGATGGCGACGGTATCAGCGGGCGAGATGAAGACGCTGCCCAAGCCGATGCCGGCCACGATGGCGACCGCCAAGGAGAGCAGGCCGATGAGTCCCAGCACGACAGGGCGTCGGCGCAGGGCCTCGAAGGCGCCTTGCCGGACCGGCGCGTGCTCACGCGCCAGGTCCGTGGTGGTCATGCTCAGCCGGCCTCACACATGGGCGGATCGGGCAGGAAGTCGGCCAGCTCCAGCTCCGGATGGATGGCTCGTGCCAACGAGGCCAAGCCCTGCATCAGGCGCGGTCCGGGGCGGGTGACGGGCACGTCATCCACGGGCCGGACAGCGCCGTTGATGACCGCGGTCATCTCGTCCCAGCCGGGTCGATCGGCCACGTCTCCGGGGCAGACACCATAGTTGGCATCGCCCAGGATGATGACCTCGGGGTCGGCCACGATGAGCTCCTCGAGGGGTATCGCCCAAGCGGCCGGATCCGCGGTGGTGATGGGTTCGCCGCCGGCGAAGGTCACCATGTCGGCCACGAAGGAGTCCGGTGCGGGCGCATAGATCTCCGGCTCGGAACCGACCTGGTAGAAGGTTCGGGGCTTGGTTTCGGTGGCGGCGACCGCTGCACTGATGACGTTGAACTGGGCGCTCATCTGGGCCGTCATCGACGCGGCCTCATCGGCGGCGCCGATGACCGTGCCGATGAGCTCGATGTCATCCATCACCGCGGTCAGATCAGGGGCGTAGATGACCACGACCGGGTAGCCCAGGTCGCGCATGCGCGCGATGTCGTCGGGCGGGGTGAAGGAATTACCCGCCGCCAACACGAGATCGGGCTCGAGCGCCACCACCTGTTCCATGTTGACGCCGGTGAAGGCCGCCACGGCGGTCAGTGCGGCCGCCTCGGGCGGGAAGTCATCCCATTCGGTGCGACCGACAAGACGGTCCCCCGCTCCGAGCGCGAAGGCGATCTCGGTATTGGCCGGCGAGAGGCTGACGATGCGCTGCGGTTGGGCCTCGATGGTGACTTGGGTGCCCTCGTCATCGGTGACGGTCACCGGAAAGACGGCAGCGGCGCCGATGGTGGCCGGAGTCCATGGCGCCAGCCCGAGGCTCAGTGCGGTCATCAGGACCGCGGTGGCCGCGAATGCAACAAGGAAGCTCCGGCCGCGATGCCTGCCGGAGCTTGAGTCGATGGTGCGTGTCTCCACGTGCTTCCCCTTTCTCTCGAAGGGCTTACGCACGACCAGGATCACGGCGACCGGACTTGCAGCACATGGCTGTTCACCGTAGCGGGACTGTGCCGGAATCTCACCGACTTCGCGTGAACGGGGTCTTGCTCTTGAGTTGTCTGGCTCAGTCTACTCCGCGCGCGCCCCGCAAGGAGGGGTGATAAGTCACAGATAAGCGGGCCTCTCGATACTGCGGACGACCGCCTCCACCGCCGGTCGGAACCGCCGGAGGAAGGGTTGTCCATGAAAGGGCACATCCATGCACCGCTCCGCCGTCTCACAGCCATGGCCGTAGCCGGAGGGTTTTGGCTGGCGCTCCTGCCAACGGCACCCCTGCCCACCGCCGCAGCAGCTGAGGACCTGGATCCCGCGGACCTGCCACGTTGTGCCGCGGTCAACCGCACAGCAGAACGCGACGGGCAGATCGCCTCACCCTGGGAGGTGGTCCTCGACGCAGACGGCGTCGTCACGGAGCATCGGATCACGTTGCGATATGGCGACGATGAAACCACGCTGCGGCTGGGTCCTCGTGCCTTCTTCCTGCAAGCCGGACCACGGCGGATGCTCCTCGGCGAGCGCTTCGACGAGGGCACCAAACTAGCTATGGTCGATATCGGCCACGGGTGCCGACTGTGGGCGCGCCGCATCGATCGCCTGGCCTATCCCACCGGCGACCTGGATGACGCACGCAAGCTGCGCCTCTCCATGCACCGACCGGACACCGGACGGTTCGAGGGCAACCTTGACCTGGAGGTGGAGACGGGCGCCTCAGGCGGCATGATCGACGGCGTCTGCATCACCGACTGCGAGCCCAATGACGGTGATCTCTCGCTGTCCGCGTACCAGCCGGCCGGAGCGGCACGACCTGTTCCCGCTTTCGCTGCCGGAGGTTGGGCTGCCGGCAAGCGTCTGTCCTACCGCTGGGGAGATGGCGCCGCGCCGCCGACGTGGGCAAGAGATGCGCTGAAAGCGGCGGCTGATGATGTCGGCAGTACCTCCGGGGCCAGCGGGCCCCGGTTCGCCTATCGCTCGGACGCCTCCAACCGTGTTCGTTACAGCGGCGTCTTCCCCAGCTACTGCAGTCGCAGCGGCATCGCCTGTGCCGCGCGCAACATGCCCACGTTCTGGGGTGTCTGGCTGCGACCACATGGGACCGACTTCGCCTGGGGCACGCTCCGCTGGTGTCAGAAGGACGGCTCCAGCGGCTGCTTCGACATCCGCCGCGTGCTGCTCCATGAGCTCGGTCACGTCACCGGGCTGAACCACCCCTCGACTGCCGGGTTCACGCTCGGGGTCCACGAGACGGTGATGCAGGCCATCACGCCCGCCAAGCCCAAGCCCGGCAGCTCCCGCCATTCCTTTGGACGCTGCGACGTCGCCACGTTGCAGGAGCTCTACGGCACCCCCACCAACCAGACAGCCATCTCGACCTGCAACGACGTGGCGACCAAGCTGCGGCTGAGTGCTGCCAGCGAAACCATCAGCGCCGGAGCCTCGGTGAAGCTGACCGCGGAGCTGCGCATCGTGAACAAGAGCATCTACAGAGAGCTCGCCGATAGCCCCTTGAATGGGCGCTCGGTGAAGCTCAAGTACCGGCGCGCGGGTAGTGACGATGCCTGGAATACCGCCTGGATGCAGTCCCAGTACTCATCTGGTCGCTACAGCGCCACCATCGCCCCCGGGGAGACCTGGGAGTTCAAGGCCACGTTCCCCGCCCCCACGGACGAGGGACTGCGCTACAGCGCCTCGGAGATCGTGAAAGTGAAGGTACGGGATTGAGATCGAGTCAACGAACACTGGCCTTTCTGCTGTTGAGCCTGGCGGTGCCACTTGGGGCGACCGCCACAGCCGCGGCCGAACCATCCCTCAACCCCGGTAGCGCACCGCAGGTGTGGCTCAACGGCGCCTTCGGACGGGTGCCGGGGGCTGACCCGGGCATGCCCGCGGCCGCCGAGCCGGATGGCAAACCGCTGGACAGCTGGCTGCGTTCAGCACCACTGACGCTGGAGACGGACGTCGCCCCGGAGGACCTTCTGTCGGTGGAGGTCACAGCTCGGCCGCCCGACGGTGCCGGCACAGAGGAGGTGCTCTCAGACGGCGCCACCATGTTCCCGGCTCCGGATGCCCCCGGTGTCGTCATCGTCACCGCCACCGTCACGACCGACCCGTACGGCGTCAGCCGCCACGCGTGGCTCCTGGAGATCCCGGACCGCAGCGGTGGTGAGGAGGCGCTCTTCGACATCCCCGGCCCGGTCGCCATGTTGAACTCGGTGGGCGGCGTCGTGGCCGGAGAGCCGGGCAACGGTTGCTACGCCTATCTCTGCGTGGATGTGGGCTATGAACCACCGCCATCCTCGCTGCCCGGGGTGCCCGTCAGCGTCGGTGAAGTGCTCTCACTCACGCTCTCCGACGGGTCGGCGATGTCCGGCTGGACGGGCAGCCTCGTAGCCATCGGAGACGGTCGCGCAGGGACGCTTCAAGCGGACGACGCCTTTGGGGCGGAGCCGCAAGCCAGCGCCCCACTCATCGGCTTGGCGCCTCCGGCTGCGGGTGAGTGGTTGCTACAAGTCCGCACCGACTTCGACCGCGAGCGCGGCTGGCAGTCCTTCCTGTATCGGCTCGTGGCCGAGTAGGCCACGAGGGGGTCGCCGCGGCTATGCGCCAGCGGCCTCGGCGACCTCTTCACCCGCCTCCGGGAACAGTGAGGTCTGACGCTCCTCGGGCAGCATCACGCCCAGGATCTCCTGCAGGGCAGCGATGTGCGCGCAAGTCTTGGCGGATTGGAAATAGTGGCAGTTACACAACCAACCATCGGCTTCGAGGATGACTCGGTGGGCGTCGTTGTCCCCGGCGAAGGCAACGCTCAACCGCTCCACGGTGATGCGATCTCGCTCTCGCGCGTAGCGGTGCGCCTTCTCGATCTTGCCGATGACGCTGGAGTGCATCAGTCATCAACCTCCTGGTCCGTCGCCGTCCGCTTCGACGGACCCGCTTCACGACGCCGCGCCAGGCCATCCTGCAGCCCGCTTGACCGAACGTCGATCCCTGTCTCCTAGACTAACGACTCCACCAAGAGGAAACAGGGGCCGAAGGTCTACTCGGTTCCGGCCTCATCGGACGATGCCATCTGCTCCTTGATGTGGCCGATGGCATCGATCGGAGATGGGTCCACGCCATACATGAATGCGAGATAGACGCTGACATAGTCACCCAGCACGACGCTGCTCAGTGCGTGTCCCAGCTTTCCCTGTCCGGATGTCTCGACCTCGGTGTGCCAGATCTGGACCGTATCGGCAAGATCGCCAAGGAGTGTGGCGCGCAAGGTGTTTCGGGGGTGCTCCAGCTCGCTCCGCAGCGAGACGATCGCCAGATGGTCCCGAAGCGATTCGGGCTGCTCCAGGCCCATGACCGTATTGTGGGTGGCCTCTGGCAATTCCTCGACGACCGCGCTGGTCTTGCTGTTCTCGTTGAGCTGCGTCTTCCAGCGCCGCGCCACCGGAGCCAGGAACGATGAGCCGGTGATGATGACGAAGCGGTCTACCAGCGACCAGGCGAGTCGTTTGGCTGGGTTTTCCGCCGTGGGCACTCCCGGCTCACAGCGCGCCGACATCCCCTTCGCATCGGCGATGCCGCTCTCGATCTCGGCCTCGCCGATGTCCAGCACCCCGGCCTGCTGCAGGATGCCGGCCACGATGGCCATCGACCAGCCCAACGAGGAGCGAGGCGAGCCACGATCGGGAAAAGCCGCCAGTGGCAGTCGGGCCGCTCGCGCCACGTTGCGCAGAGCACCGCCAGCAGTCACAGCCACCATCGGACAGCGGCGCTCCAGCGCGGTCCGCAGTGCGCTGAGGGTCTCCTCCGTATCGCCGCTCCGGGAGCTGGCGATGACGAGCGAGTCCGTGCCCACCCAAGCTGGCAGGTCGTAGCCACGCACGATCTCGACCGGGACGCTGATGCGGTCAGCCCAGATGCCTTTGACCAGGTCGGCCCCGATGGCGGAGCCACCCATGCCCAGGATGGCCACCGACGCTGGGCGCCCTGGGGGCAGCTCAAGCCCGCGTGAGATGCGCCAGCCCTCATCGATCTGGTCGGCGAACTCGGCGACGAACCTGAGCATGCCAGCGCTGTCGGCGCGTGCCATGGCGGCCGCGTCATCGATGATGTTGCGGTTCGCTGGCTGATCCATGGCGGATCGTATCCTCCCTATCCCTTGACCATGCCATCGCCGTTGACCATGCGATCGCCCTCGGTCAGCAGGGCGTCACGCAGCTCGGGACTGCTGGCTTCGGTGTAGACGCGCACCAGCGGCTCGGTGCCACTGAAACGGATCAGCAGCCAGGAGCCGTCATCGACCCAGAACTTGAAGCCATCGCCGGTGTCGAGCGGGATGCTGCGCGTGACCTGGCGGCCGCCCAACAGCGCCGGCGAGTGCTCACCAAGCTCATCTAGCAATCGGGACTTCAACGCCGGGTAGGCATCGCGATCGGTGTGTACGTCGGTGCGCAGGTAATACGAGGGTCCGGCGACCTCATGGAGGTGCGCCACCGCCTGCGAAACGGTCCCGCGGCCGGCCTCTCGCTCGCGCGCGAAGAGATCGAGCAGCAGCAGGTCCGCGTAGATGCCGTCACGCTCGGGCAGGTGCATGCCGAATCCGTAACCGCCCGATTCCTCGCCACCCATCATGGCGCCGGTCTCGATCATCCTGGGGCCCACGAACTTGAAGCCGACGGGCGTCTCATGGACCGCCACGCCGTAACGCTCGCCGAGACGGAAGGCCATCGATGTCTCGTTGATGGTGGTGACCACCGGTGCATGCTGGCCACGGTGCTCGAGCAAGTAGTACATGAGCAGGCCGTAGCACTGCAGTTGGTGGATGAAGACGCCGTGCTCGTCGATGGCACCGGCGCGGTCGGCGTCCCCGTCCAGCACCAGCCCCAGATCGTAGCCGCCCGCAGCGACCGCGCCCAGCGCCTCGTCGATATGGGGACGGATGGGCTCGGGGTTGACGCCGCCGAACCAGGGGTTGCGCTCACTGTGGAGCTCATCCACGACGATCTTCCCGCCGGCCAGCAGTCGGCCGATCCAGCCCGCACCGGAGCCGTACAGCGGGTCTACCAGCACCCGCATGTCGGCCGCCTTCAAGCGTTCCAGGTCCAGCGAACGGCGCACGAAGGCCTCGTAGCCGGGATACGGATCGAAGCGTTCAACCTCTCCAGCAGCCTCAGCCTCATCGAAGGCACGCCGCGGAGGCTGTTCAGCCCCACGAGCGGCGATGACCGCCTCGACCTTGTGCAGGATGGCCGGGTCGGCCGCGGCACCGGTGGGCGACTTGATCTTGAAGCCATTGTCGGTCCAGGGGTTGTGCGAAGCGGTGATCATGACCGCGCAAGCGGCACCGCGTTCCACCACCTCGTAAGACGTCATCTGGGTCGGGATCGCCCCCGCCGCGAAGAGGATCCTGATGTCGTGGGCGAGCAGGACTTCTGCCGCAGCCGCCGCGAAGTACTCGCTCGCGAAGCGGCGGTCATAGCCGACGACCACCCCGTTGGCCGTGGTCCCCTGCTCGATGACCCATTCGGCGACGCCCTGGGCACAACGACGGACGTTGTCGTAGGTGTAGTCCTCGCCGATCCTGGCGCGCCAGCCATCAGTCCCAAAGACGATGGGAGGCGCCGTGGGCGGTGTGTCGGGCACGGGCGACTGCTCTCCTCTAGCTTCGTTGCTGGACATCCCGCCCGGCATTGACGGAATGCGCTCGAATGGTACCCCGACCTGGCGCTGCAGAAGCAGCCGGGGCTCGGCGCTGCCATCGGGCCGCACTCAGCCATCGTCGCACCACCGGCTCCGGGGCGCCGGCCGCGCTTGCCTGACGATCATGCAAGTGACGTCCTGATCACAGCACTCGTCGCTACGTCGCGTGGTGCGCGATCCTTCCGGACGCTGGGCGGCGATGCGGACTCGCAAGTAAACCATCCACTCGCTGCGTCGCGATGTGGTCGCTTGTGTGGGTGACGGTCAAACGCCGCGGGCAAGGCGTACCGCGGCGCGGTCGCGTCCCATGCGGCGCGGTGAGACGAGGCGCAGGAATCCGGACGTTTCCCGTCGCTAGACTTGCCGCGGAACGCCGATGACGGAAGGAAGCTGGCGCCGGGCCACAAGCAGGAGACGGAGACGGACACGCAGACCGGGACCGATACGCAGACGCAGGCTTCGGCCATCGTGGCGGCGGAGCGCGCCACGATGCCGCTGTTCGTCATCGGCTCACCGCGCTCGGGCACGACGCTGCTGCGCCTGATCCTTGACTCGCACCCGCACATCTCATGTGGCGAGGAAACGCATTTCCTGCGCGACCTGGAGGCGATCGTCGGGCGCGACTGGGAGCTGGTGGCCACCTACGGTCTGGAGCGCGACTGGTGGCTCGGCCGCATCCACTCGCTCTACGCTGACTTCCAGGCGGAGGTCCTGGCACGTTCAGGCAAAGCACGCTGGGCTGAGAAGGACCCCACCTACACGCTCCATCTCGACTTCATCGAGGCGCTCTTTCCGGACGCCTTGTACGTCCACCTCCTGCGTGACGGGCACGACGTGGTTGCCAGCTTCCGCGACCGCTGGGGCTACACCTCGGCCGCCCGAGCGGCCCGCAGCGAGTGGGCACGCTACGTCTCGGCAGCCCGTGCCCTTGGCGACCGTTTGCCGCGCGACCGCTTCCTGGAGCTACGCTACGAAGCCTTGGTGAGCGACCCCGAGACCGAATGTCGTCGGCTTTTCGCGTTCCTCGCTGAGGACTGGGATCCGGCCGTGCTCATGTTCGATCCGTCCGCACACCGCGCCACCGACCGCTACCAGTGGTTCACGGCTGGGCGCCGGGAAGCCGGCGGTGACGATTCCACCATCTACCGGTCTCGGGTGGGAACCGGTGGTCGATCGCTCGACCCGTTCCTGCGTACGCTGCTCAGACGGCGCAACGGCGACTTGCTGCGCGAGCTTGGCTACCTCGGCGACTCCGGTGGCAACGCGGGCGGATGAAGACGCAACGGCCACTGCGCGTCGGGTTCCTGCACGTCGGCCGCGAGCATAGCGGGCTGCGGCGTTACGGCGCCACGCTCGCCGCCGAAGCTGCCTCGCGGCCGGAGGTCGTGGTCATCGAGAGTGACGCGGGCGACCGCGGAGCGACGTGGGCGGATCTTCGCCGGGCTGCGCGACGCCTACGCGGCTGCGACGTGGTCCACCTGCAATGGAAGCTCGCCGACTGGGATCCACGCCTGGGCGGCATCCCGCGCATGGAGGTGGTGCTGCAGTCGCTGCGCCGTCCGTTGGTCGTCACGCTGCATGACGTCTTCGCGCGTGAGGGACTATGGGAGCGCGTCCTCGCGCCCTCCGCGGTCGGCCTGAGACGCCTAGGGCACGCCGCGAGCAGCTTGGTGGTCCATTCCGAAGAAGAGCGCGGCCGCCTGCGGGGCCTGCTGCCCGCCGCCAAGCTGGAGGTGGTGCCCCATTTCGTGGAGGTGCGCGGCCCCCTGCCTGACCCAGCCGAGGCACGCGACGCCCTCGGCCTCGGCGCCGCCCGGGTCGTCACGCTGCTGGGCTATCTCACCCGCCGTCGTGGACATCGGCTGGTCATCGATGCCCTGCGCGAGCTGCCTGACGAGGTGACCGCGCTCTTCGTGGGATCGGTCATCGAAGGGCGCGACTCAGTCGGAAGGGCGCTTCAGGAGTACGCCGCGGAGGTCGGTGTGGCCCAGCGCGTCCGGTTCATGGGCTATGTCCCCGACGATGAGCTGGAGCGGGTGCTGGCCGCCACCGATGTGGCCCTCTGCCCGTTCGAGCGCATGTCGGCCTCTGGCGCCCTGGCCACGTGGCTCTCGGCGGGCCGGCCCATCGTGGCCTCCGACCTGGCGCCATTCCGAGAGCTTGAGACGATGCAGCCGGGCGCGCTGCACCTGTTCCAACCCTACGAAGCAAGTGCCCTGGCGCGATGCATCAGCGCGACGCTGGATGTCTCCACGAACGAGACCGATGCAAAAGTGCGGGCACTGGCACGGCGTCTCGCGACGCCCAGGATCGTGGACCGCTATCTGGGCCTGTACCGAGCGGCTGCCAGCCGTTGAGCCGCGGCGCTTCACAGCAGGTCTTCACGGCCCTCCTCCTTGAGACGGTCTACCACCCTCTTGACATCCTGGGCAGCCTGCGCCGAGCAGACGAGCAGGGCATCGGGTGTGTCCACCACGATGACGTCCGTGAGACCTACGACGGCCACCGTGCGGCCACCAGCCGCATGTACGAGGATGCCCCGCCCATCTACGTCGATGACACGGGCCGGGGGCTCCTCGTCGATGACGGGCTCAGCCGCCTCACTGCGCTGATCGCGGAGCGCAGACCATGATCCCAGGTCGCTCCAGCCGACGGAGACCGGAACCACGGCTACCTGCCCCTCGAGCGAAGCCGGCTCCAACAAGGCGTAGTCGATCGACGTGGCACGCAGTCGGTCGTATGTCTCCAGCATGGCTGTTCCGGGCCAGCCGGCTTCGAGTCGGCGCGGCGCGGCCGCGATCCAGTCGCCGATAGGATCACTGATGTCCGGAGAGTGGCGCGCCAAGCCCGCCAGTACGGAAGAGCGACGCCACACGAAGATGCCCGCGTTCCAGTACGCCGACCGCGACGTCACGAGCTCACGTGCGCGGGCAGGATCGGGCTTCTCCTCGAAGCGCTCGACGCGGTAGCTCTCGCACCCGCCGTACAGCGTGGCGTCAGCGCCGGCGATGACATAGCCGTAGCCCGTGGAAGGTTCGGTCGGCTCCACACCCAGCGTCACCATGTCACCGGTAGCGGCACGTTCGCAGGCGCTGGCCAACGCCACTCGGAAGCCCTCCTCGTCCGCCACCGCTTGGTCGGCCGGCAGCACCACCATGATGTCATCGGGACGATCGATGGCATGGGCTGCGAGCGCCACCGCGGCGGCCGTGTTGCGCCCCATAGGCTCGCCCAGGATGTTGGCCGGCGGGATCTCCGGCACCAGCTCGCGCACCAGGCCGGCGTGGCGCGTGTCCGTCACGATATAGATGTCCGCTGGCTCGATGAGCGGCGCGAGACGGCTGACACCGGCTTCGAGGAGGCTACGTCCGCCTTCAAGGAGTGGCAGAAAGGGCTTGGGTCGGCGGGCCCTGCTGAGGGGCCAGAGTCGGGTGCCGCCCCCGCCGGCCATGATGACTGCGTACATGCCAAGATTGTGCACGACGACGGCGACCACCCGTCGGCCCCTGAGACAACGAGGCAGGTAGACCACGAGCGTGACTGAGGAACTGACCAACACCACCACCATCGAAACGGCGACCGACGAGCTCGACTCGCCGCCGCCTCGAGGCCTGGACCCCAGCCTGCCGCCCGACGCCAACCCTGAGCCGTTGCCCATCGGCATCGCCGACATGTGGCGCATCGCGCGCAAGACGTATCGGGCCGAGCGACGCTACTACCTCAAGCTCGAGCGCAGCCGGCCCATGACGTCGAAGCGACTGCTCCGCTCGCTGCTGCCCAAGCTGGAGCGACCGATCTTCATCATCGGCGCCGCTCGCTCGGGTACCACCTTCCTGGGCGACTGTATCGGCCGCATCCCAGAGGTCACCTACCACCACGAGCCGCCGGCCACCAAGGCTGCCGGGCGCTACGTGTACGAGCACCTCTGGGGCTTCCGCCGGTCGCGCTGGTTCTTCCGGCTCGTCTATGGTTGGCTGGTCCGTGTGGAGCGCGATGGGGACCTGCGCTTCAGCGAGAAGACGCCGACCAACATCTTCCTCATCCCGTTCCTGGCCAGGGCCTTCCCCGATTCGCAGTTCATCCACATCATCCGTGACGGCCGCGATGCTGCCAGCTCGCACATGCACAAGCCCTGGCTGCGCGCTGAGGACGCCTGGTCGGGCGAGCGGGAGCCGGGCGGCTACCTCCACGGCCCCTGGCCCAAGTTCTGGGTCGAGCCGGAGCGGCACGAGGAGTTCATCGAGACCAGCGATGCCCGGCGCATGGCCTGGGCGTGGCGGCGGTATACCGAGTCGGGCCTGCGCGAGGGACCGGCCCTTGGGCCCGAGCGCTACCACGAGCTGCGCTACGAAGACCTGGTGCGCCGGCCACTCGACGAGGGCGAGCGTATCCTCGACTTCCTTGGCATCGAGCGCAAGCAGTCGCGTGACCGGTTCTTGTCAGCCACCATGCGCGCGGACGATTCCTCGGTCGGGACCTGGCGCGATACCTTCTACCCCTCCGAGCTCGCCGAGATCGATGCCGAGGCGGGCGACCTGCTGCGGCAGCTCGGCTACGACGACGACTGAGCGCCGTGGCGACCCCTGAACATGGCCTCTGAGCTACGCGCTCTCGGCTTCCTGCACCTGGGTCGCACCGAGAGCGGCGTCCGTCGTTACGGCCAGCTCATCGCCGATGAAGCCAGGGGGCGCGCGGGCATCAGCGTCCGCGAGGCCGAAGCGGGCCGCATCGATGAGTCGTCAGAGCAGCTGACGCAGGTGGCCGCCGAGCTGGCCTCCTCCGATGTGGTCGTGATGCAGTGGAACCGCCGAGGCTGGGGCAAGAACGGCCGCTCGCTGCCGCGTCTGCTGCGCTTCCGCCGTGCCTACAAAGGCGCGCTGGTGGTGACGATGCACGATGTCTTCGACCGCGCCGGCCTGCGCCAGCGCCACCTCCAACCGGACGTCTGGTCCCTGCGCTGGCTGGGTCGGACAGCCGAGCGCATCGTGGTGCACTCGCAGATCGAGGTGGAACGACTGCGCGGCATCATCCCTATCGACAAGATCCGAGTCATCCCACACTTCGTCGAGGACCGTCGCTTGTCGCTGACACCAGACGAGGCGCGCGCCAACCTGGGATTGTCCGACCGGCGCATCGTCACGTTGCTTGGCTTCGTGTACGGCCGCAAGGGCCATCGCTACGCCGTGGATGCGGTCCCCTTCATGCCCGACGACGCCGTGATGGTCTACGCGGGCGGCCCGGTGGCGGGTCGCACGTTCGTCCACGATCTGGCTCTGTCGAGAGCAGCGGAGCTGGGCCTCGGCGATCGATTCCGCATCACCGGCTACCTCGACGACGCGGCCTGGGAGACCTGGATCGCGGCCACGCATCTCGCCATCTTGCCCTTCACCGACCTGTCGGCCTCGGGCTCGCTGTCATCCTGGATCTCAGCTGGCAAGCCCATGCTCGTGTCCGATCTGCCGGGAACGCGCGAGTACGAACGTCGTGTCCCGGGCGCGCTCCACTTCTTCGGCCCGCCTGAAGCCTGGCCGCTCGGCTCCGCGATCAGCGAACTACTGGCGGAGCCCCTGCCCGACCCGGACCCGGGCGTGCAGCGGCTGGCACGCGAGCTGAGCATGGAGCGTACGGTCGACCGCTATCTGGCGGTGGCACGCGAGGCGCTGGCGGTCCGCCGCGGCTGAACGGGCCTACTTGATACCGGCGTCATCGGCGAGCAACTCCGCCTTGTCGATGCGCTCCCAGGGCAGATCCAGATCTTCCCGGCCGAAGTGGCCGTAGGCTGCGGTCTGCTGATAGATGGGCTGCCACAGGTCCAGGGCGCTGATGATGCCACCCGGCCGCAGATCGAAGTGACGCTCGACGAGCTTCTGGATGTCGGCATCAGCGATGGCACCGGTGCCGAACGACTCGACCGAGATGGATACCGGCTCGGCGATACCGATGCCGTAGGCCAGCTCTACCTCGAAACGATCGGCCAGACCGGCGGCGACCACGTTCTTGGCCACCCAGCGGGCGGCGTAGGCGGCTGAACGGTCGACCTTCGTGGGATCCTTGCCACTGAAGGCGCCGCCGCCGTGGCGAGCCATGCCACCGTACGTGTCGACGATGATCTTGCGACCGGTGAGGCCGGCGTCACCCATCGGCCCACCCTGCACGAAGCGGCCGGTCGGGTTGACGTGCATGACCGGGTCCTGTGCTCGCAGCTCGGGCTCGATGCTGGGCAGGATGACGGCCTCGATGATCTCGTCATGCAACTGCTCAGCGCGGACGTCCGGATCATGTTGGCTGGAGACGACGACCGTGGGCACGCGCACAGGAACGCCACGCTCGTACTCGACGGTGACCTGCGTCTTGCCATCGGGTCGGAGGTAGTGCAACTGTCCGCTCTTTCGGACCTCCGCCAGACGACGCGCCATACGATGCGCCAAGGCGATGGGTAGCGGCATCAGCTCCGGTGTCTCGCGGCAGGCGAAGCCGAACATCATGCCCTGGTCACCGGCGCCGAGCTGGTCACGGTCGACACCCTGGGCGATGTCCGACGACTGCTCCTTGACCGACACGATCGTGCCGCAGGTCTCGTAGTCGAAGCCGTAGTCCGACTTGGTGTAGCCGATCTTCCGGACCGTCTCACGCACGATGGCCTGGAAGTCGACGTAGCCCTCGGTCGAGATCTCGCCCAGCACCAGCACGAGGCCGGTGGTGGTCGCCGTCTCACAGGCGACTCGCGGGTCGCGAGCTTTGGGGTCTGTCGCCTTTCGCGCGTTCGCCTCACCGATGAGGGCGTCGAGGATGGCGTCCGAGATCTGGTCGCACATCTTGTCAGGATGGCCTTCGGTGACCGACTCCGAGGTGAACAGATACTGCGTGGCGTCGGCGATGCTGGTCATGTGCGTCGGGCTCTCCTGTCGTGGGGACGGCGGAAGCGTAGCAGAGACAACAGCTCAGACCCGCTGACTGGGCCATCGGACCCACCGCCCTGTGTCCGCCGGCAGGCCACTTCGGGACCGATGGCCGTGCCGCGACCGCGGAGTCTGCCGCATGCTGGAGTCCAGATGGCGCATCTTCCCGAATCGATCGATCCAGCGCGGGCGTCGGCCCTGCTCGCCGACTGGGGGTTCCTGGCGGATCCCGACCTGCCTGACCACCCGGGGCCGGCATTCCTGCTGGTGGCCATCCGAGCCAAGCCTACGCTGAGCCACTATGATCCGGAGCTGGCCGAATACTGGATCACCGGACCCAAGGGGCACGGTGTGCGCGAGACCATCACCTTCGCCAGCCGCATGCCGCGTCAGATCGGGTTCAGCTGGGGCATGATCTCCGTGGTCGATCGCAAGGGCGTCGCCAACCGCTACCTCACGTTCGGGGGGACGCTGCAGGCGGAGCGCGTCGATGGTGAGGTCATCTGTGTCTTCGAGTCGCCGGCCCCGCTGCTGCGTCGCGGCGGGCACTCCCAGGGCTGGGACACCGGGGCACACAGCGTGGGTGGATTCTTCGGCCGATTTCGCGCCGCCGCCGGCTACGAGCACGACTTCGAGACGCTCGCCGCGGAGAAGGATCCGGTCACGCGCTACGCGGCGTTCGTCAACGAGTTCGTGGCACGCTATCGATCCAGCGAATACCTGCGTGACCACTACCCCAAGCTCTGGACCATCATGGTCAACGAGGAGAAGCGGTTGCGGCGCCAGCACGCGGCCGAATGGGCCGGTGGTGCGGAGCTGCTCGACTCCACCAAGCGCGTCGCCTCGGGCGGCAGCCTGGCATCGCTGCTGCGTCCCTTCTGACCCCCACGATCAGGTGCCCTGATCCCAGGAGTTGGTGTAGTGGATCTGCTCCTCGGTCATGCCCTCGATGAAGATGCCGCGAGCCTCCAGCTTGAGGCGCGCGATCTCAGCGTCGATATCGGCCGGGACCACATGGACCGTGTCGTCGAGCGAGGCGTGGTTCTTCGCCACGAACTCCACTGACAGCGCCTGCCCCGCGAAGCTCATGTCCATCACTGCCGCTGGGTGCCCCTCAGCGGCACCAAGGTTGACCAGCCGGCCCTCCGCCAGCAGGTAGAGCTTCTTCTCGCCGAGGTCATACTCGCGCACGTTCTCGCGGACCTCACGCACGTGGCCCTCGGCCAGACGCTCCAGTGCCGCCAGCTCCAGCTCGGCGTCGAAGTGACCGCTGTTGGCCAGGATGGCGCCGTCCTGCATGACGCGGAAGTGCTCCTCACGAAAGACATTGAGGTTGCCGGTGGCAGTGACGAAGACCTCACCCCAGCTTGCCGAGTCGCCCGCGGTCATGACCTGGTGGCCATCCATGAGCGCCTCGATAGCGCGCACCGGATCGACCTCCACCACGGTCACCCGAGCACCCATGCCACTGAGGCGGCTGGCGATACCGCGCCCGACCCAGCCGTAGCCGGCCACGACACAGCGGCGGCCGGCCAACAGGATGTTGGTGGCTCGGATGATGCCGTCGACGGTCGACTGGCCGGTGCCGTAGCGATTGTCGAAGAGATGTTTGGTCTGTGCCTCGTTGACGGCCACCACGGGGAACGCCAGCGCGCCGTCCGCCGCCATGGCCTTCAGGCGGATGACTCCGGTGGTGGTCTCTTCGGTGCCAGCCAGGACCTCAAGGAGCTGCCCGGGACGTTGCTGGTGCAGCAGCGCCACCAGGTCGCAGCCGTCATCCATGGTGATGTGCGGGTGCGTATCGGCAGCCGCGTCTAGGTGCCGGTAGTAGGTCTCGTTGTCCTCGCCACGGATGGCGTAACAGCTGATGCCGTAGTGCGCCACCAGTGCCGCGGCCACGTCGTCCTTGGTCGAGAGCGGATTGGAGGCCACCAGCGTCACGTCGGCGCCGCCGGCCTTCAGTGTCCGCATCAAGTTGGCCGTCTCGGTGGTGACATGGAGGCACGCGCCGATGCGCAGGCCGGCCAGCGGCCGCTCCTGCTCGAAGCGTTCGCGGATGAGCCGCAGGACCGGCATCTCCCGTTCTGCCCACTCGATACGACGGACACCCTCAGCCACGAGTCCGAAATCGGCGACATCGTGGGGCGGATAGGACGCGGTCTGGCCAGTCGTGGCGTCACCGGAGGTGGTCTGCATCGGGTCTCTGGGTGCGGGAGCTTGGGTCATCCATTCCTCCACAGATCGGATAGGTGGGCCCGGACGGGCCCCACGATGCTATCCCACAGCGACGTACGGCGGTGAACGAGGCGCTCCTCGAAGTGGGTGTGCTCGCGGTAGCCGAGCGCCCGGTAGGCCGCCAGCGCCGGCGGGTTGTCGGCGCGCACGTTCAGTACCACCGTCTCGACCGTCTGCAGCAGTGCGGAGGTGACCGCGCTGGTCACGACCTTGGCCAGGCCCTGGCCTCGATGCTCCCGATCGGTGTAGACGTTGCCGACGGCCGCGATGCCGTAGCTGGGGCTGATGACGTGGGTGCCCGCAGCGGCGATGAGACGGGTGCCACGCCGCGCACCGTAGTAGATCCCCGCTGCCACCGCCTCGCGCGGCAGATGGGCATTGGGACCCAACTGGTAGAGACGGTTGAGGTGCTGCGTGTCACCTTGGTCCAGGCGCACCGCGTCGCCGAGCACGGGCCTGAACGAGGCTCCGTCGACGGCCATGCGCACCATGGGCGCGGCCTCCTCCACCCGGTAGCGCTCGCGCACCGCGGGCACGACCTCCGGTTTGGCCGCCAGGTAGGCGATGCGGGCGCGGATGACATCGCGCAGGATGGCGCCGACGCCGGCTGGGTCGCCCATCACGAAGAGCGGCTGCGGTGACAGGCCGCGGTATTCCATGACCACCGCCACCGGTGCCCCGTCCTCGAAGGCGATGCCCCAGCGGGTGCGAGCGAACTCGCTGTCGTCGGTATCCGCGATGGCGTACGCCGCGAACAGGCGGTCACGGTTGAGGAACTGGTGCAACAGGTCGCGGTCGCGCGTGGAACGGACCTCCAGGCGGCGATCGGCGGCCACGCCATCGCGGGCGGCGCTCGCCATCAGGCGAGCCGCCCGGGCGTGGAGGCCCCGCGTTCAGTGACCAGCGTGCTGATGGCAGCGGCGGGGATGACATCGGCCGCAGGCACCAGTGCGTCAGAGCTGCGGATCGGCACATCCGCGAGATAGGCCACCAGGTCACGGGCCGGTCGCAGCTCCTCCGGGATAGCGGCACCATCGGGCGTGGAAGAGTCCTGGAGGGCACTCACGCCGGTCACCATGAGGCGCGTCCCGCTGGCCGCTGCGAGCTGCGCGATGGCGCGGCTGCCGACGAGCGCGCCGGTGTCGCCGTTCGCGGCGATCCACTCGGCGCCGATGAGGACCGCGTCGACCGGCTCGCGCTGAAGCAGCCAGGCGACGGCACTGTCGGCGATGACCTTGTGTTCGATCCCCGCCTGGCGCAACTCCCAGCTGGCGAGCCGCGCGCCATCCATGAAGGGCCGACCTTCGGTCACGTACACGCGCATCGATCGGCCCTCAGCTCGCAGTCGCTGCAGCGCTGGGAGCCCTCCGCCGACGACACCGCCGGCCAGACCACCGTGGTTGCCGTGAAGCAGCAGCACCAGCGGGCCATCGTGGAGCGCCGCCAACTGCTCACAGAGGACCGCCGCGATGGCTGCGTTCCACGCCCCCGCGTCGGTGGCGATGGCATCGGCTTCAGCACGAAGGGCCGTGGCCAAGCGGTCACCGTCCCCGTGGTCGGCGCTGGCGGGATCTCCTTCGCTGCTGGCATCGCCCTCGGTGGCGACAACACTGGCGGTGGCGACACCACCGTCAGTCGCGGCAACTCCATCGTCATCACGGTCGAAGTCAGCGACGACGGCACGCATGCGCTCCATCGACCAGACCAGCGATCGTGCTGAGGGTCGCGCATCGACGAGCGCGCGCATCGTCCGCTCCAGCTCGACATCACGTTGTTCGCGGGGCTGCATGGCTCGCTCGCGGGCCGTCAGCGCCAGGCCGTAGGCAGCCAGCTGCGCCATCAGCAGGCCTCCGCGAGCGACACCCAGCCGCAAGTAGTAGGCGACATCGCTCCCACGTTTGGCCACGACTTCCTCAAGGGCCCCGGGGATGCCGCGCTGGTCGAGGAGCACCAAGTCGTCGCCGTCGAGGCGATAGGCACTGCGGAATGCGCCGTCGGCGGCCGGGGGTGCAGCGCTGACGACGGCTGCGCGACCGGGGCGCGCGAACACAGGAGCGCTCGGGGGTGGCGGCTCAGGATCCAGACCGAGCAGGCTCGCAACGCCACCGGTAGTGCGGCCAACCAGGTCGGCCATGCCCGCCACTTGACCGACTGCGGTCACCGCCTGCTTACCGAACTCGAAGAAAAAGGCACGTCGAGCAGGATCGTGCTCAGACCTCGTCGGCGTTCCGGCAGCCCTCGGCGGCGTTCCCACCGTACCGCCCGGCGTTCCGGCAGTACCTCCTGACGGACTCGCGACCTCGGGCTCCATCGACCCCGCGTCCCCGGCGTCGGCCGGCCCGGGAGTCTCAGTACCCGATGACGCTGTTGATCCGGTAGTCATGCAGGCGCTCACGGCCCTTCAGGAACCCGAGCTCGACGAGGAACGACAGGCCCACGATCTGGCCCTTCAGCTGCTTGACCAGCTCGATGGTGCCAAGGACGGTGCCGCCGGTCGCGAGCAGGTCATCCACGATGAGGACGCGCTGCTCGGGGCGGATAGCGTCACGGTGCACTTCGAGTGTGTTGGTGCCGTATTCGAGCTCGTACTCGATGCTGATGGTCTCCGCCGGCAGCTTGCCCAGCTTGCGCACCGGCACGAAACCGGCACCCAGGTGGAGGGCCATCGGCGCACTGAAGATGAACCCCCGCGACTCCATGCCGACGACGATGTCGATGTGCTCGTCCTTGAGGGGCTCGCTCATGAGCTCGATGGCCTCGCGAAAGGCCTCAGCGTCGTTGAGCAGCGTGGTGATGTCGTAGAAGAGGATCCCCGGCTTGGGAAAATCGGGGACTTCGCGGATCTTGGCCCGTAACGAGTCGGCGGACACGGCAGGAGACTCCCGTCATCAAGTGGCTGGTGGTGGGCGCTCCAGAGTCTAGCGCACGACCCAGGGGCGGCACGAGCCAGAGCAGTGAGCACGATCCCGGCGGGCGAGCGTGGGAGGGCATCCCTGCTCGGTGTCGCTGCCCGGGCCGACGCGGCGCTCCCCGGAGCACTTGCCTGGATGCGCCCGCTGCAGGCCACGATGGGTTCAGTCGCTGGCGTCTCGCTCCGCCGCCACGTCACGCATCGGTCGCGCACCCGCACCGTACCGGGCGGCCACGATCTCAGCCAGGATCGCCAGCGCCGTCTCGGTGGGCTCTCGGCCGCCCAGGTCGAGCCCGATGGGGCCACGGACCCGATCGAGCTTGGCCTCACTCAGGCCGCCCGCTAGCAGCCGCTCGCGACGCCCACGTTGGGTCTTGCGACTGCCGATGGCCCCGACGTAGCGACAACCACGTTCCAGCCCCACCCGCACCGCGGGATCGTCGAACTTGGGGTCGTGGCTCAGCACCACCAGCGCGTCGGGGGGACCCAAGTCGATCGAGGCAGCGACCTCGTCGGGCCAACCCTCGATGAGATGGTCCACATCGGGGAACCGCTCCCGCGTGGCGAAGGCTGGGCGACCGTCGATGACCACCGTTTCGTAGCCCAGGTCACGAGCGAGCCGGACCAGGGCCGCGGCAACAGCCACCGCCCCCACGATGACCAACCGCGGACGGACGGTGAAGGTCTCGAGGAACAACTGCTGTCCCGCCAGGTCGAGCACGCGCGAGGTCCCACGCGATAGCGTTGCGAGGCTGGCCTCGATCAGAGCGCTATCCGCGCCCACATCACCCAATGTGCCGTCGAGTCGGCCGTCCTGGTACACGATGAGTGACGCACCCAAGGGCGCCGACGGACCCAGACGCGATGGACCTGCGCTGGGCTCGGGCGAGCCTTGGGGCAGCACGGTCACCACGACCCGCCCGCTGTCGCGTCCGATGGTCGTGGCGCGGGCGGCATCGAGGGCTGCGGGCGGGACGGCGGGCTGTGCGAGCACATCGATCGTTCCACCACACGTGAGCCCCACCTCCCAAGCCTGCGCGTCGCTGATGCCGAAGCGCACCACGCGTTGCTCGCCCGACTCGCGTGCCTCAGCCATGTGCTCGGCTGTCGCACCCTCGACGCAGCCGCCACTGACCGAGCCCTCGATACGGCCGTCAGCGGCGAGTAGCATGACCGCGCCCTCACGACGCGGCGAGGACCCGTAGGTCCGGACCACCACGGCACGAGAGATGGCCACGCCATCGGCAAGCCAGGTCTCAAGGACCGGCAGCAGCTCCCTCATGCCACGGCTCCGGCGCGAGGGGCCGCGGCTCCGGGGTGACGATGCACACGCGGCTGGCCATTGCGGTCCGGCCTCCGACTGCGATGGTCGGCCATCTCCGCGAGCAACTCGCCCAGGCGCTGCAGTGAGGCCAGGTCGTTGACCGCCACCAGGTCGTCGATGAAGGGGTAGGCGGCAGCCATGCCACCGGCCAGTGGCTGGTAGTACTCGGTTCCGGCCAGTGGGTCCAGCCAGATAAGGCGGTGACAACTGCGTTGCAGTCGGGACATCTCCGATCGCACCAGGCCCGGGTCACCACGGTCCCAACCGTCCGATACCACGAGGACGACGCCGCTGGAGCGCAGCGTCCGGCGTGCCCAGCCGCGGTTGAACTGCCGCAGCGATTCGCCGATGCGAGTCCCACCCGACCAGTCGGACACAGCGGCGGTGACCCGCGCCAATCCGACGTCGGGATCGCGCCCCGTCAGCTCGTGGGTCACGCGCGTGAGGTGCGTGCCGAAGACGAACGCTTCGGTGCGCACGGCCGAGACCCGATGCAGCGCCATGGCGAAGCGGATGAGCAGGCGCGAGTGGCGCTCCATGGAGCCGCTGACGTCACAGATCACGGTGATGGAGCGCGGCCGCATCACGGGCCGGCGCCACAGCCACTCCACGAGGTCGCCGCCGTTCTGCAGGTTGGCCCGGAACATCTGCCGTGTCGCCACCTGGCGTCCGTGGCGGTGCAGCTCCTGCCGTCGCGCACGACGCATCTCCAGGCGCGGCCGTACCTGGTCGACCAGGCGCTCGGCGTCACGCAGCTCGTCCGGACTCATGCGGTCGAAGGGCTTGTGCAGCAGCCGCTCGCGTTCGCTCCATGAGAGTGAAGCGGCGGCCTCCTCGAGCGCGGCCCCATCGTCTTCGACGTCGTCGGCAGCGCTCGTGTCACCCGCCACAGCCTCCGCGTCTTCGGCCCCGCCGGCCTCGACCTGGCGCGCCTGCTCGTGCTCCCCTGCCCCGACCTCGCTCTGCAGGTCCAGGGCCATCGGCTCGATGGTCAACTCATAGCGCTGCCAGAAGCGGGCGAAGACCTCGTCGTAGACCGCCACCTCATCGCGGCGTCGGACGAAGATGGCCGAACCGGCGGCGCGGACCTGTTCGCGGTCGCCGATGTCGATGAGTGCCAGTGCGCGCGAATAGTCGATGGCGGCGCCGATGTCGGTGGTGATGCCGCTCGCGCGTAGGGCCCGCGTGAACAGCAGCGCGTTCCAGAAAAAGGCACGGCCCGAGACGCCGACGACCGCCGATCGCGACTCGTCCACGGCGTCAGGCCACCCCGGAGGTGGTCTCTGCGAGGTAGGCCGCCGCGGTCGCACCCCGGATGGCGCGCACATCCTCCTCGTACTTGAGCACCACGCCGAGCGTGTCATCGATGACGTCCGCGGTGAGCCGGCCGGCCCCCAGCGCCAGCAGCGCGGCGGCCCAATCGATGGTCTCCGCCACGCCGGGCACCTTGGTCAACTGGCCCGCGCGCAGGCGCTGCACGAAGGCGACGATGGCAGCGGCCAATCGCTCGGGCGTGTCCGGCACCCGCGCCAGCACGATCTGGTACTCACGCGCGGCGTCCGGGTAGTCGATCCAGTGGTAGAGACAGCGACGCTTGAGGGCATCGTGGACCTCGCGCGTGCGGTTGGATGTGAGAACCACCCGCGGTGGATGCTCGGCCCGCACCGTCCCCACCTCGGGGATGGTGACCTGGAAGTCGGAGAGGATCTCCAGCAGGAATGCCTCGAACTCCTCGTCGGCGCGGTCGATCTCATCGATGAGCAACACCGGTGGCACGCCGTCATCGGACTCCAACGCCTGCAGCAGCGGCCGCTTCAACAGGAACCTCGGCGTGAAGATGTCGTGCGCACGAGCGTCGTCCAGCTTGCCCTGCGCTTCCAGCAACCGGATCTCCAGCATCTGCCGCGGGTAGTTCCACTCATAGACCGCGGTGTTGACGTCCAGGCCCTCGTAACACTGCAAGCGTATGAGACGAGCGCCCAGCGTCGAAGCCAGGACCTTGGCCAGCTCGGTCTTGCCCACACCGGCCTCACCCTCGAGCAGCAGCGGACGGCCCAGCCGCAAGCTCAGGAAGACGGATGTGACCAGGGCACGGTCGGCGACGTAGTCGAGGTCATGGAAGGCGGCCTGCAGGCCTTCGATGCTGTCAGGATGGTCGGGCATGCTGCGAATTTAGCGTGCCTGCGGCCTGCTATCGTGCAGCGGCCACGTCGCGAGGAAGAAAGGGACAGCATTGGCCACCGAACCTGACGTGCCCAAGCGGGACGATGGCATCGTGTCGCACGATCCACAGGAGCCCGAGTCGGACGCCAGCCTGCCCTTCGGTGTTCGCCTCGATACCATCGCCCAGGAGCGCTTCAACCGCACCGACTGGATCGAGCTCGCGGCGGCGGTCCTGCTGGCGATCGCCACCGTCACGGCCGCCTGGTCCGCCTACCAGGCCACGCGCTGGGGTGGCGTACAGGCCAACGCCTACAGCGCGGCGGCGGCCAAGCGCACCGAGGCCACGCAACAGAACAGCTTGTACGCGGCGCAGGTCCAGATCGATGTGATGCTGTGGATCAGCTACCTGGAGCATCGACAAGCGGGTGACACCGTCGGTGCCGACTTCCTGCAGGAGCGTTTCCGCAAGGAGTTCGTCCCCGCATTCGACGCATGGCGCGCGCAGGTGCCAGATGGGGAGATCCCGCCCGGCACGCCCTTCACGCTCGCCGAGTACGAGCCGGCGGCCGAACGCCAGGCGAAGGACCTGAACGCGGAGGCAGACGTACTGGCCGCGCAGGCTCGAGATGCCAACCAGACCGGCGACAACTTCGTGCTGGTCGCGGTGATCATGGCGTCGGTGCTCTTCTTCGCCGGCGTCGGCACCAAGCTCAAGGGCCGCGGGACGCGGCTGATGATGCTGATCTTCGCGGTGTTGCTCTTCATGGGTGGTCTCGCGTTCATGCTGAGCATGCCCCAGAACGTCGGCATCTAGCGGGCGCCTTGCATCGTGCGCAACATCTCGACGAGTCGACCCCCGGATCTGCCGATTCCTTGCGACTGCTGAGAAGGACTGTCGCGCCTTTGCGTTCGATGCAAGAGAACGGCGATCGATGGGCTTGGCAGGACGAGATCGTGCATCTGATGCAAGTCCGACCGATCCGGACAAGCGCGCGAGTTACGACCTCGTCGGTCGCGCCTCCCGCGCCAAACGCTCCACCATCGCCTGCGTCAGGCGCCAGGCGCCTTCGCCGTCGGCAGGAACGCGCACGCGCACCTGGTTCGACGCGTAGCGGACGTGCCCCTGCAGTGCTCGCAGGGGATCATCCACGGCCTGTGGTGCCAACGCGCGCATGGTGTCGGCACGTGACCAGTCGGGCCCGAAGCGCAGCACCAGCTGACCATCCTCGCGCGAGACCTGTAGCAGGCCGGCCTCCTCGGCGCGGTAGCGCAAGCGCGACACGCCCAGCAGGCGCTCGACCGGCGGCGGCATGGTCCCATAGCGGTCCGACAGCTCAGCCTGGATCTCGCTGAGTCCGTCGTCGCTGACGACTCGCCCGAGGCGCCGATACAACTCCAGCTTCTGCGGCTCCTCCGGCACGTACTCGTCGGGCAGGTAGGCATCGACTGGCAGGTCGATCTTGGCCTGCGTGCGTGCGGTGCGAGCTTCGCGACCCTCCAACTGGGCCTTCTCCTCCTCGACCGCCTCAGTGAGCATGCGCGTATAGAGGTCGAAGCCGACCGCAGCCATGTGTCCGTGCTGCTCGGCGCCAAGGATGTTGCCGGCACCGCGGATCTCCAGGTCTGACAGGGCGATCTGGAAACCGGCCCCCAGCTCGGAAGCATTGAAGATGGCGGCCAATCGCTTGCGCGCGACATCGGAGAGCGCCGCCTTGCGCCGGTACAGCAGGTACGCGTAGGCGCGCCGGGATGAACGGCCCACGCGACCACGCAGCTGATACAGCTGCGCCAGTCCCAGCGCATCGGCGCGGTCGATGATGATGGTGTTGGCGTTGGGGATGTCCAGGCCCGATTCGATGATGGTCGTGCTGACCAGCACGTCGTACTCACCGGCCGCGAAGGCCAGCATGACCTTCTCCAGCGCTCCCTCCGGCATCTGCCCGTGACCCGCCACGATGCGTGCACTGGGCAGCAGCCGGCGCAGCTGCTCGGCCTGGGCGTCGATGGTCTCGACACGGTTGTGCACGTAGAACACCTGGCCGCCACGGTCGAGCTCACGCAAGATCGCGTCCCGCACCAGTCCGGCCGACGCCTCTGCCACACGCGTCTGGATGGGCAGACGGTCCTCCGGTGGCGTCTCGATGACGCTCATGTCACGGACGCCGACGAGGGCCAGGTTGAGCGTGCGCGGGATGGGCGTGGCCGAAAGCGTCAGCACGTGCACCTCGGTCTTGAGCTGCTTGAGACGCTCCTTGTGCGTGACTCCGAAACGCTGCTCCTCATCGACCACGACTAACCCCAGGTCCCTGAAGTGGATGTCCCGACTGAGCAGCCGATGCGTGCCGATGACCACGTCCACGGTACCCGCCTCCAGGCCGGCCAGCGTGTCCTGCTGCTCCCGCTTCGACACGAAGCGGCTGAGCGAGCGCACCGTCACCGGATAGGCCGCAAAGCGCTGGCTGAAGGTGAGCAGGTGCTGCGCCGCGAGGATCGTCGTGGGCACCAGGACCGCCACCTGGGTTCCAGCCTGGATGGCCTTGAAGGCCGCCCGCAGCGCCACTTCCGTCTTCCCGTAGCCGACATCACCGACGACGAGGCGGTCCATGGGTGTATCGCGCTCCAGGTCGTCTTTCACCTCGTTGGCCGCGCGAAGCTGGTCAGTCGTCTCCTCGTAGGGGAAGGCGGCCTCCATCTCCGACTGCCAGGGCGTGTCCTCGTCGAACGAGCGGCCCTGGGCCTTGGCGCGGTCGGCATAGAGACGCAGCAGGTCACGGGCCAGGTCGCCGACGGCCTTCTTGACACGGCTGCGGGCGCGCTGCCACTCACCGCCACCGAGCTTGCTGAGTTGCGGATGATCGCCGCCGGCGTAGCGCGAGACGCGCTCGATCTGCTCGACCGGTACCCAGATGAAGCCGCGCTCGGCGAAGTGCAACTCCAGGAAGTCGCGTTCCTCGGAACCCTTCCCTCCCGCAGGGCGCCGCACCAGCCCTTCGTAGCGAGCGACGCCGTGGTCGACATGCACGACGGTGTCGCCAGGTTCCAGGCGCTCCAACAGATCGCGTGGCACCACCCGGCGCATGGCGCGCGGACGTCGCACGCGGACCGTCCCGAAGAGCTCGCGGTCGGTGACCAGGACCAGCCCATCGGGGCCGTCGGCGAATCCGCCGTTGAGGCTGCGTTCGATGAGCGTGAGGCCACCCGGTGGCACCGCTGCGTGCAGCGCGTGCAATGGGGCCGCGCCCATACC
The DNA here is from genome assembly GCA_963838115.1 of uncultured Chloroflexia bacterium. Classification (GTDB taxonomy): domain Bacteria; phylum Chloroflexota; class Limnocylindria; order Limnocylindrales; family CSP1-4; genus JAFMJV01. Next base: position 469,564 of record CAWIPU010000001.1, on the reverse strand, counting down.
CTCCGCCTCCAGGATCTCAGCCAGGCGCATCGACTGGTCCGACGCCAGCACCACGCGGGCCCCTTCACCGCGCCAGCGCCGGATAGTGGCGGCCAGGTCACCGATGGCAGCCGGCGGCAAGCTGGGCTCACGCCAGCCGAACGGGTTGCCACCGGGCGGAGCACCATCGGCCTCCGGCTCCCAGGTCAGCTCCAACGTGGGGGCCTCGTGCAGGGCTGACTTCCACTCGTGCGCGGTCGGATAGGCCGATGCCCAACGGGCCGGGATCTCCCCTGCCCGCTCCAGCTCGCCACGCCGCTCCTCGACCTGTGATTGCAGGAACCCGGCCACGTTGATGACCTCGTCCGGCTCGTCGATAAGCCAGATGGCCGAGCCGAGATGGTCGATGGCGGTGCTGGGCGCAAGGTAGCCACCCCACAGCTCGGCGGCGTCGCCCAGGACGCCGTCACTGAAGCGCTCCAGGTCTGCCCCCAGGCCCTCAGGTAGTCGAGCCACCGATCGACCCATGCGTTCGATGAGCACCTCACGGGTGCCCGAAGCGAGGAGGAACTCCGATGCCGGTAGCAAGGCGGCCGCCTCCACGGTGCCGCGCCCTCGCTGGTCGGCCGGATCGAAGGCTCGCAGGGAGTCGATCTCGTCGCCGAACCACTCGATCCGCACAGGCATCGGCTGTCCAGCGGGGAAGATGTCGACGATGCCGCCACGTCGGGCGAACTCGCCGCGGCCACCGACCTCTGGCATGTGCTCATAGCCCAAGTCGACGAGAGCCCCAACGACACGATCAGGGCCGGAGCGCAGCCCGGAGCGCAGTGTGAGTGGCTCGGTCGGGATGTCTTCGGGCGCGAGCGTTCGCTGGAAGAGCGCCTGCACGCTGGTCACCAAGATCCGGGCCGGACTGCCTTCTGCGCGCCAGGCCGCGAGTGCCGCCACTCGGGCCGCTGATTCGTCGCGCACGAGCTCCGATCGCTCGTACGCCAAGGCCGTCCGCGGGTCCAGCGTGACCACCTGCTCACTGGCACCCAGCCAGGCTGCCAACTCCTCCGCCACGCGATCCGCGATCTCGGCGTCGCGGGAGATCCACACCAGCCGTTCACCGGACGCGACGCTGAGGGCGGCCGCCAGGTAGGTCTTGGCACCGTGGGGCACACCGGCGTAGATGACGTGGCGCAGGTCACGCCCGACCCGCCCGCCGGCTGCGGTGCGATAGCGCTCGACGAGCGCCTGGAGCTCGCCCGTGCTCGCCAACAGGCCCGGGAGCGGCGACAGGTCTGGGACGCGATGGCGGGGCGTGGGGACGCCGGGCTGGTCCTTGCGGCGGCGCCGCTGTGTCCGCCGGAAGGCGTCGGTCATCGCGTGCGGCCCTTGTCGTGCCCGGCGAGGACGTCGGGCAACAACTTGCGCCAGCCGGACTTGGTGCGGACCACGCCGTCCGCGTCGGGCTGTCCCCCTGACGCAACAGCCTCCGGCTCGCTCTCGAACTCAGGCTCCCAGCCGTTCCAGCGGTTCGCAGCAGCGTCCGGCCCGTCGGTGGCCCAACGCTCGACCGCGTCGGCCGCGGCGTCAAGGACCAGGTCGAGGTGCCGCTGCTCGGCATGCTCGAAATCGCCCAGCACATGCTGGATGGCGGCACCCTGCGGCGCTCCGATGCCGACGCGCAGCCGAGCGAAGGACTCGGTACCCATCTCACCGATGATGGAGCGCAACCCGTTGTGGCCCCCAGCGCTGCCGTGCGCCTTCAGACGCAACTTGCCGAAGGGCAGCGCCATGTCATCGACGACTACGAGGACGTCCGGCAGCGGCGCCCGTTCGCGCGCCAGCACCTTGCGCATGGCCTCGCCCGATGCGTTCATGTAGGTCATCGGTTTGACCAGGATGAGCTCGTCGTCACCGAGGCGGCCGCGCACGGTCGCAGCGGCGTCCTTGGCCTTGGCGCGACCGGATGCGCCGACGCGATCGGCCAGACGGTCGAGCACCATCCAGCCGATGTTGTGGCGGGACTTCTCGTAACGTGAGCCGGGATTGCCAAGGCCCACCACGATCTTCTTCACTGCGTCCTCTCGCCTTACCTGCGCGGTCGCCTCATTTGGGCATGCTGACGGACCGCCACCCGAGTCGGATCGGGCGCGGCCATGCCGATGGTACCCGGGAGCGGGTCAGCGAGCGCTGGTGCGTGGCTCCAGCACGTGGTCGGGACGAGCCCGAGCGGCTGGCGCTGACGCGGCCGCGTCAGCCGCGCGCTTGGCCGCCACAGCCAGGACGATGCGATAGACGAACAGGAACACCACCATCGCCGTCATCACCAAGTAGCCGAGGAAGACCCAGGCGGCCTGCGTATCCGAGCCCGCCATGAGCCCGTGGACGGTGGCACCCAGGAACGCCAGGAACGAGAGGTAGTGCACGCGGCGCCAGTTGGGAGCACCGATGCGCTTCTTCACGTAGAAGCTCGCCAGTACCAGCAGCGTGATGGCCAGCGTGATCTGGCCGATGCCGACCCAGAGCGGTCGGTACGGGCCGCTGAAGGGCACGATGACCTCGAGTGGGCTGTAGGGCACGCTGCGGTCGATCATCAGCACCGCCACATGGACGAGCGCCAGCGCCAACCCGATCGACGAGAGGTCCTGGTGCAACGTGAATGAGACGGCACGATGTGCGATGCGATCAAGGATCTTCGTCGAGAGCAATAACCCGTAAACCACCGATCCAGTGAGCGCGAGGTACGCCAGCAGCGCGCTGATGCGCGTCACATACCAGGGCAGACGCTCGTACTCCTCCCCCAGCCAGCGACCGACCGAGTCGGCGGCCGATCCGCCGGTCCCAGCTACCACGATGGCGACGATGCCGATGAAGAGCCCCCAGCGCAGTGGCCGGGTCCAGGCGTGCATGCCCTGATACATCTAGGCCAACCACCTGTCTGCGCCGACCGGAGCGATGAACTCGCCGCTTCCCAGCAGCAGGAACGCGGCATCCGCACGAGTCCGCTGGAGCAGCCGCAGGCCGGCGTCGGATCCGCTGATGACGACAGCCTTGGCGAGTGCCTCGGCGGTCAGGGCGTCTTTCGCCACCACCGTGGCCTGGACGACATCGGTCTCAGCGGGACGCCCGGTTCTCGGGTCGATGAGATGGTGCGCCCAGCCCGCGTCCCGCTGCCAGCGATGGACAGTCGTACCGGAGGTGGCGATGCCCAGGACCACGCCAGCGTCCGGCGGCGGCGAGATGACGGCCAGATCGGCCGTGCTGGTGCGCGGGTCGGCGATGGCGACGGCCCAATCAGGCGGCGTCCCGTCCATCTCGCGTCGGCGCCAGGCAACGTCCCCGTCGGCATCGACCATCGCAGAGGGATAGCGGCCCAAGAGTTTCAGCGCCCGGTCGGCGATCCAACCCTTGCCTACGCCGTCGAGGTCAAAGTCCACGGCGCCCTCTCGCTGCAGACGATGACGACGCCCTGACCGGGCGACCCGCCAAGCGCTGGCCTGTGTCGTAACGTCAGCCCCACTTTCGGCGGCCAGCCTGGCATCGAGCAATGTGATGTCGACCAGGCCCCCGGTGAGCCTGGACATCTCACACGAGCGAGACAGCAGGGTGCCCATGGTCGGACCGACGAGCGTGTCCACGTTCTGGTCACGGTTGAGCAGGCTGAGCTCGGACTCGTCGTCGAAGCGGGTAAGGCGGCTGGCCCATGCGTGGATGCGGCCCGCCGCGACCCGCAGGTCGCGCTCGGCCATGCGCTCCGATCCGGGAGGCCCGGCGACGCTTATCGTGACCCAGCCGCCCATGGCCTTGAACCGCACAGTCCGCTCGCCCAGCGGCGCTATCGAGGCGGTGGCAGTGTCACTGGCCGCGGTCGCACTCACCCGGATTGCCTCGTCCGGGTCACGACTCGGCGTGGTGCCGGTCGTGTCGCCGGTCGTGGTGCCGCCTGGGTGACCGGAGTCACACGGCGCACCACGATGCGGGGCGTTGGCGCTGGCTTGCGGATGACCTTGGCGCCTTTTGGCGCCTTCTGGCCTGGCTTCAGCCGCACATACCTGACGGGCCGCTCGACCGGCTTGCTGGCGCGATCCACCTTCGGCTCGGGCGCGGGCACGACAGGGTCGTCGGCGGCCACCGGGAACCGCACCAGCCCAGCGCCGATCACGGTCAGCGCGGCCATGGCGCCTGCTCCGATCATCAGCCGGGCCGGCCGTGGCGATGGCCGAGTCCGGGGCGACGACGCTCCCGGGCGCGAGCTGGGGCGCGGGGCATCGGGCTGCTCGATGTCAGGCATCAGTCGTCGTCGCGTTCGTGTTCGCGTTCGCGTTCGCGGCCGCCCTCGGATCGCTCGGACTCGTCGTCGCCGCCGTTCCTGGAGCGGACGACCGTCTTGCGCGGCGCCGAAGAGGTCGTCCTTGGTGTCGAGCTCCTGGTCGTGACCGGCTGGTCCACCACGACCGTCTTTGGTTTCGGTGCTGGCTTGATGTAGACGACCTTCGGCTCGACCGGTGGCTGGAGGGCATCGCCGGTCGTATCCGCGGACACGTTGGAGGCGGCTTCGACTGCCTGGTCGGGCCGAGGGGCGGGCACGAAGCCGGCCGCCACGAGGCCGACGGTGAGGACGATCACCGCCATCACGCTGGCGGTGATGAGAGCGAGACGCTGGGGCATCTTCAGGATCTCCTATGCTGGTACTGGATGGCCCTGAGTCTGGGCCAGCGCGCTTGGCCGCCCTTGTGCCCTACGTGAGAGATTCCAAAGAATGGCTTGCCGGCCATTGCGTGAGCGCCCCGTCGGAGCCACGATGGGCGGATGCGGATATTGATCGTCGAAGACGAGCAGAAGATCGCCCGGGCCATCGACCGTGTGCTGACCGCGGAGCGGTACGCAACGGATGTGGCGGGTGACGGTGTGGGGGCGCTGGCGTTGGCCGCGGATCGTGCCTATGACGTCATCCTGATGGACCGCATGCTGCCCGACCTTGATGGCCTTGAGGTGCTGCGCCTGCTGCGCTCGAGAGGAAACGACACGCCCGTACTGATGCTGACTGCGCTCGGCAACCTCGACCACCGCGTCGAGGGGCTCGACGGCGGCGCCGACGATTACCTGGCCAAGCCGTTCGCCTTCAACGAGCTCCTGGCGCGCATCCGCGCTTTGGCCCGGCGCAATCCCGAACGCACCGCCGAGCCGCTGACCGCCGGTGACATCGTGCTCGACCCGCTGCGGATGCAGGTCTCGGTCGGGAACGACAGCACGGAACTGTCGGCTCGAGAGTTCGCGCTGCTCGCCTATCTCATCCGCCACGTGGGCGAGGTCGTCACCCGTCAGCAGATCCTCGACGCCGTCTGGGGCGCGGAGCCGGACGTCTACAGCAACGTCGTGGACCTGTACGTACACTACCTGCGTCGCAAGCTCGAGGGACTGGGGCGCCGAGACGCGCTACGTACCGTCCGGGGTGTCGGCTACTCGCTACGCGTGGAGCCCGCGACGTGAGTTGGCTGCGCCCACCACACGATGCTGCCGAGGCGCTCCTGTGGCGCACCCGGATCCGTCTCTCTCTGATCACCCTGCTGATGGTGGCGACCCTGGTGGTCATGGTCGGTATCACCACGGCCGTCGTGGCCACCGAGCTCATGCGCCAGTCCGTCGACCGCGCACTCGATGCCGCGGCCAGCGATGCGTTGACCCTTCACGAACTCCTGGACAGCGAGCACCCATCGCAGTACACCGGGCCGCTTGGTGTGGCGGACACGTTCGTCATGATCGTCGATGCTGACGGCAACACCTACCACAGCACCACCAATGCCAACCTGCCCGGGCTGCCCGATCTGGCAGCCATCAAAGCCGCCAGGACCGGCGACGATCGACGCACCGCGTCGAACGGTGACAGCAGCGTTCGGCTGCTCACCATGCCGTACAGCGCGCCGCAGGGGGATGACGAGGGCGAGGATGGCGCTCCGGCCGGCAGGACGCTGTACCTCCAGGCCGGCCACGACCTCTCGCTCGAAGAGCAGCTGGAGTCTCAGTTGCTGCTGGCCATCGGCGTCATCGGCCTGCTGGGCATCCTGGGGGCGATGTTGGTAACGCTGTTCGTCACGCGCCGTGCGCTGGTCCCCATCCGCGAGGCCTTCGAGACGGAGCGACGCTTCGTCGCCACAGCCTCCCACGAACTGCGCACGCCGGTCTCGATCATCCGCGCCTCGGCCGAGATCCTCGAACGCGAGGGTCTCGTCGCAACCGGCGGCGAGCCACTGGTCGACGACATCGTGAGCGAGACCGACCGTATGGGTCGCCTGGTCGGGGACCTGATGGCCCTCGCCTCCGCTCAAGCCGGGGCCATCGCCATGGACCTCAAGCCGGTGCGGCTGGATACCTACTTCGAGGACATCGCCCGGCGCTCGGCATCGATCGCCGACTCGCGCACGGTCCACTTCGAGGCCGAAGCCGAGGCGACGGGGGCGTCTCCGTGGGTGCTAGCCGACCGCGATCGACTCGACCAGCTGCTGCTGATCCTCATCGACAACGCCTTCAAACACGCGCCGCCGGACGGCCATGTGCGGCTGCATCTGGGTGTCGATGAAGCTCACCGCACGGCCACCATCTCGGTGGCCGACGATGGTCCGGGCATCCAACCCGAGGATACGGACCGCATCTTCGAGCCCTTCGAGCACCTGGCCACCAAGCATGGCTCGGGTGACGGCGCGGGTCTGGGCCTGGCCATCGCCCGGCAGCTGGCACGACGACACGATGCCGACCTGAGCGTGGAGAGCCCACCCGGTGATGGCGCGACCTTCCGACTGCGCCTGCCGATGATGGAGGCCGGCTCAGCGCTGGAGGCTTGACAGCTCGCCGCGGCGCCCCAGCAGCCGTTGCTCCAGCAGTCGCCTCTCCAGCGCTCGCATGGCCGCCTCTTCCTCCGGCTCGGCATGGTCCCAGCCGCAGAGGTGGAGCCCGCCGTGGGTGATGAGCAGGCGCAGCTCGTCGGCCGCTGCCCAGGTACGGTCGTTGGTCTGGCCACCAGCCCCCGACTCGGCCTGCTCGATGGCGCGTTCCACCGAGACGATGATGTCGCCCAGGTGTGGTGACTCGTCGGGCGGCAGGGGGAATACCGCGACGACTTGGCGCAAAGCCGGGTCCTGGCCGGGGTGTGCCGGAAACGCCGATGCTGCCAGCATCGGGAACGAGAGCACGTCGGTCGGCCCATGCTTGCCCATGTGTGCCTCGTTCAATGACGCCAGCTCAACGTCATCGCTGAGCGTCAACGTCACCGTGGCCGTCTCGGGTGCGCCAGCGGCCACCAAGGCCGCCTCCAACACGTGCTGACATTCGTCGCTCGGCAGGATGTCGGCGACTCCCGGCCGCCGCACGACCTCGACCGTCAGCACCCCGGAAGCCGCGGCGTCAAGCGCCCTTCTTCTCCAACGGCCGCCGCGATTCCAGCTCCACGATCTTGTTGGTGGGATAGGCGATGCGGCGGTGGTACATGGCCAGCAGTTGCTCGATGAACGACTCCCGGGTGCGATCGAGGTCACGCAACGTGAGGTCGCACTCGTCGAACTGGCCATCGATCAGCCGATCGCTGATGATGCGCGAGACCATGGCCCGGATGGCCGGCTCCTCATGGCTGGACAGCGATCGCACCGACGCCTCCACGCTGTCGGCCAGCATGAGGATGGCGGCCTCACGCGTCTGCGGTTTGGGTCCGGCGTGGCGGAAACGTCGTTGGTCGACCTTGTCCCCGGCCTCGTTGGCCGCCTTCGAACCAGCCGGAGCGCCCGCTTCCTCTGCTGCGATCTGGCGGGCCTTGGCGTAGAAGTATCCCATCAGGGCGGTGCCGTGATGCTGCGGGATGTAGGGGATGATGGCCTTGGGTAGCTTGTACTGGTAGGCGATGTCGATACCGCGCGCGACATGGCCCATGACCATGGCCGCCGATTCCTCTGGCGCCAGCTGGTCGTGGATGTTGTCGCCGCCGCCCTGGTTCTCGATGAACACGACGGGGTCGTAAAGCTTGCCCACGTCGTGGTAGTAGGCGGCCACCCGGGTGACCAGCGCATCGGCACCGATGGCCTCGGAGGCCTGTTCCGCGAGGTTGCCCACCATCAGCGAGTGGTGGTACGTGCCGGGCGCTTCCAGCAGCAGTCGTCGCAAGAGCGGCTGGGTGGGGTTGGCCAGCTCCAAAAGCTGGTAGGAGGTGGTGATGCCGAAGACCGAGCCAAGCAGGGCAAAGGTTCCGGCCGCCGCGATCGACGCCCCGAAGGCAGAGATCAGCGCCGCGCCCAGCAGCTGCAGCGTCATCTCCATGTTCTCGGAGCCGACGATGATGGTGAAGGCCAGCACCACGGCCACATTGGTCACGGCGATGAACGCACCCGCCTGCGCGAACTGCGAGAGCCGCTCCCCGCGGCCGATGACGATGGTGCCCACGATGCCGCCCAGGAAGGTGTAGGCAGCAAGGTCCATCGACCCGGTGACGACGCCGGCAAGGACGGCCACCATGGCGGTGGCCACACTGGCCAACCCGGCATCGAGCAGGACCGCCAGCAGCAGTCCCACGGCAGCTGTGGGCACCAGGTAGGGCGCCACGGCGCGGTCGGCCGTCGCTACCAGGAGGGCCGTTGCGGTCAGCAACGCGAGCGAGACCAACAGGATGGCGTTGTTGCGATGCCACAACCGCGAGCGGAAACGCCACAGCCACGCCAGCAGCGTGGTGACCACGACGATCGACAGCAGCAGCCAGCCGAAGACCGCGACCACGTCGCTGATCTCGGTCATGGTGGTGAGGTCATCGAAAGCGAGGACGAGGGTGAGCCCCGCCACCAGCAACGTGGAGATCAGCCCCAGGCGGACCGCATCACGCTTGGTGAAGGCGAGGATCTGGACCCCTCGGCGTGCCAGCATAGTGGAGGGCTACCGCGCCTGCGCGACGCTGGCCAACTCCTCATCGACCAGGCGGCTGACGAGCTTGCCGTCGGCACGCCGCTTGACCGTGGGCATGACCAGACTCATGACGCGACCCATGTCGCGGGGTGAATCGGCACCGCTGGCGGCGATGGCAGCCACGACCAGTGCACGCACATCGTCCTCGCCCAACTGCTCGGGCAGATAGGGGCTCAGGACATCGATCTCCGACTGTTCCTTGTCGGCCAGGTCATCGCGGCCGGCTGCCTGGAATGCCTCGATCGATTCTCGACGCTTCTTGACCTCACGCGTGATGACGTCGAGCGTCTCCTCGTCGCTGAGCGGCTGGCGCTTCTCCTTGGCGGCATTCTGGGCAGCAGCGATAACCATGCGCAGCGTGTCACGCCGATGCGTGTCAGCACCGCGCATGGCGGTCTTCATATCAGCCTGGAGCTGTTCGGTAAGGCTCACGACAAACCTCCTCTTGGGCAGGTGGAGGGTTCGGTCCTCTGCTGGTGGGACGCGGGCCTATTCGCCGCGTGCCACCTTCTTCCGCTTCGCTTCCTTGCGCTTGCGCTTGACGCTGGGCTTCTCGAAATGCTCGCGCCGTCGTGCTTCGGCGAGGATGCCGCTCTGCTGGATCTTCTTGTTGAAGCGACGCAGGGCAGCCTCGAATGACTCGTTCTCGCCGACTCTGACTTCTGCCAACTAGGAAATCACCTCCCGCTGGTCTGCGTCAGGCCACACTCGACCGTCGGGACCAGGACCGACGGGGAGCCACACACGGAACGATACCGCGCTCACAGGCCGGCCCGAAGTGTAGCCGTGTGAACGCGCACCGGTCAAATGTCGAACGGCGGCATGTTGCGTCGCGCCGAGCCGCCTCGCTGGGTATCCCGCGCCGTTCCCCGCCGCACGCGAGGCGAGGACCCCGCTGGTGCTTCACCACTCGTGCTTCGCGATGTTGACGACGTTGCCGTCTGGCGCGCGGACGAAGAACTGGCGACAGGCGGGCGTGACTACGACGGTCACGAGGGTCCGGGCGTCGCGCCGAGCTGGTGCATCATGCCAAGCTGATCGAACTGGTGCCAGTGCTCGACGATCAGGCCGTCGCGGATGCGGAAGATGTGGATCTCGGCGATGGAGTAGCGCTTCCCTGTCGGCGACATGCCCATGAACTCGCCGGTTTGGGTCGCACCGGCAGTGAGCCGGGCAACGACGCGATCCCCCTCGGCGATCAGGTCCTCGATCGTGAACTCCGCATCGGTGAGGCCCTTCGAGACGCGCTCCATGGCCCGCTTCAAGTCGCCTCGGCCGTCGCCGGTGGATGGCCAGGTGTGCGCTACGAAGTCCTTGGCCACGAGCTCGTCGACGGCCCCGAGTTCGCCTTTCTCAAAGACTTCCTCTACGAACTGCCGTACGACCGCCTTGTTCCTCTCGATGCCCATCGGATCGCTCCTTCTGCCGCTCAAGCGGTTTTGGTTGTGGGCTTGGCGAGTATCCTCCGACGATAACCTAGCGGGCAAGTACCGGCCGCAGATACCCGAGCAGGCAGCCGGTCCCATCAAGGGCCGTTGGAGCCCATCCTGACGATGGCACATCGCCCAGGCGAGCGGTGTCTCGCTGACGTCTCAGCCGAGGTCCGGGAACTCGACCCGCAACGCGGCGGCCAGCTGAACTTCTACCTCCGCGTACGCCGGGTCACCGGCGTGGTTGTCGAGTTCCCAAGGGTCGGCCACCGAGTCGTACAGCTCGACCTCGCCCGTCTCGTACTCGATGTAGTGCCAGCGACCGAGCGGATGCTGATCCGACGTGCGGATGGCCCAGAACTCGGGCGACCAGGGATAGCCCGGCCCGCTCTGCTCGCGCACCACGGTCCGGTCGAGATGCTCGACCTCGCCATCGAGGAGCGGCAGCAGGCTCACCCCGTCCGCCGTATCCTGGCCATCCGCGAAGGGACCCATCTCGCAGCCGGCGATGGCACAGATGGTCGGTGCCAGGTCGATGTTGCTCACCAGCTCGTCGAGCGTGCGCGGCTCGTGGTCCCAGCGGGCTGGCCAGGTCAGGACGAGCGGGACCGGCGTGGCATAGGGGTTGCCTTTGCGTTGGGGCAATCGGTGCGTCCCCCAGGTGGAGCCGTTGTCGGCGGTGAGGATGAAGAGCGTGTCGTCCAGACGACCCCGCCGCTCCTGTTCCCGAACGACGGCGCCGGCGAGCTCGTCGACCGCGAGCATCTGTTGGCAGTAGGTCTCCATCGACCAGCCATCCGAGTCGATGCGCCGACGAGCCTGGACCCACGCGGGCTTGTCCGAGACATCCTCGTCGAAGGATGGCGGGTCCCAGGGTTCGATCGAGCGACAGCGACGGGCGCCACGGTACTTCTGTGCCGGGCGGTTGGGTTGATGCACGTCGAAGAGGCTGACGAAGGCAAGCACCGACGCATCGGTCGGCGCATCGCGCAGGTGCTTGGTCACCTGGCGCTTCGCCACGAGCGTGGAATGGTCGCTGGCCTCTTGGTCGTGATGGACGAGGCCATCGCGGGTCCACAGGTCGTAGTCCAGGTACTGGCCGTTGTCCTCGTAGATGATGTCGAAGTCATCCCAGCCGACCGCATATTCGCCGACGTCGCGGCGCGGGACCTCGGAGCGGAGCTCATTGAAGTACTTGCCCACGAACATCGTCGTGTAGCCGACGCTCTGGAGCTCGGTGCCCAGCGTCGTGGTCGGGTCGAAGGGCACGGTGACGTTGCGATCGACGTGATGGTGGAGGGTGTGCTGCCCGGTCAGCGTGGCCGCCCGACCCGGGCTGCACAGTGGCGTCTCGGAGACCGCCTGGCTGAACGACACGCCCTGCTCGGCGAAGAGCCGGGCCAGCGTCGGTGTCCGTCGAGCGTCGTTCCAAAGCCGTCCGTCATGAGGGTCGACGTCATCGAGGTAGAGAACGACGATATCGGGGGCGGTCGGCCCAGGCGGGGGCGATGGGGACTGAGCCTCAGCAGCGCCGACGGGGGCGATCACCGAGGCGGCGAGCAAGGCAGTAGCTGCCAGTGTCACGCGTTGGTGGCGGGCCTCCCTCCGTGTCCGTACACGCACCATATGACCTGCCTGCTACGGGGATTCCGACTACAGGCTCGCAGCATGCCACGGGTCCATGCTTCTCGCGTAGCTCTCGTGGCTGGCGGTGCGGCCGTCATCGACGTGGTCCTTTCATGACAAGACGCGCGCGCGGATCGACGGAGCAGTGCTCGTCGGCGCTCACAGCAGGATCCGGCCAGAGGTCTACAGTCACTCCATGTTCGGTCCGGCTGGACGGCCAGCACGCTCGCCGATCCTCGTCCTTGGCGTACTGGCGTTGCTCATGTCCGCCCTCCCCTCGCCCACCACTGCAAGAAGCAGCTACGACCTGGAAGCAAGCTACGACGTCGCGCTGCAGCTCGACTGGGACAGCGGCCGTGTGCACGTCAAGACCCGCATCGACATCGTCAACACCAGCGGCGGCGAGCTCGACCGCATCGTCCTGAACTCGGTGGCAGGCGCGCTTGGCTCCATGCGCAACCTCAAGGCCAGGATCGACGGCGTCGCCACCAAGCCCAAGACTTCCGGCCAGACCATCAGCCTGAAGCTGAAGACACCCCTCGTGGTCGACGACGCAATGTCGGTCTGGGTCGGCTATCGGGCGCGGCTGGCCACCTCCAACGTGGGGCGCAACTTCCTCTTCGCCAAGCTCAGCGGCGTGGCGCAGCTGTACCGCTTCATCCCCTGGGTCAGTCGGCGCATCCCTTTCGGCAAGCAAGCGCACGGCGAACCCTTCCTGACGCCGGTCAGTCCCAGCGTCCGCGTCACCGCCACCTCCGACCGCAAGCTGGAGTGGGCCACGACCGGCCAGCGCACCAGCCGGAACGGTCGGACGTCCACCTTCGAGGCGCAGGACGTGCGCGACTTCGTGATGACCGCCAGCCCGTCGTATCGCACGACTCGTGGCAAGAGCATCGACGGCGAGACGCAGATCGTGGTCTACACCCGGACCGCGGACGGGCGGCGCCTGCTCCAGCTGGCTCGGCAGGAGCTCGACCGCTTCGAGCGCAAGATCGGCATCCCCTATCCATACCCCAACTACCGCATCGCCGAATCGGGCGCCGGCCTGCCCATGGAGGCCCCAGGGCTCATCTGGATCCCGGGCTTCCGGAGCGTTGCCGACTATCCCTTCCTGGTCTCGCATGAGACGGCGCACCAGTGGTTCTACGGCATCGTGGGCAACGACCAATCCACGGACGCCTTCGCCGATGAGGCTCTGGCCGACTACTTCTCCCGGCGGGCACGCCTCACCATCCGCCCCAGCCGTTGCCCCCTCGACCGGCTTGATCGCGACATCCGAGGCTACTCCACGCGATGCTACTTCGAGATCATCTACGTTCAGGGTGCCGGCTTCCTCGACGGCATCCGGCGTGATTTCGGAGGACCTTCGTTCCTGCGCGCCGTCCAGGCCTACAGCGCCGACAATCGACTAGGCATCGGCAGCAACGCCAAGCTGCTCGACGCCTTCCGCGCGGAGATGGGCGACCGCGTGCTTAAGCGCTTCAAGCGGCGTTTCCCGAGCCTCTTCCCACTACCGAAGGAGTCGCCGGAGCCGAAGGAGACAGCGGAGCCGAGTCTGGCCGCGATCGCGTCCGCAGAGCCGGCCCCCGCGCAGGCAGCCCCCGCAGAGCCACCTTCCGCGCCATCCCCTTCCGCCGGTACCGATGAGATCGATCCCCGGTCAGGAGCCGACGGCCTGATCCTTGAGCGGGATGGTCGGCACCACGGCCAGGAACTTGCCGTCACGATCGGCATAGGCGCCTTCCGGCCGGTCCCAGCGCAGATAGTTGCGTTCCATCTCCGCCTGGTCCTGGAAGACCCCTGGCGCATCTGACGCGCCCCAGATGGTCGAGACGCGCGGGTACCAGGGGTCATAGATATAGGTCCCGTTGACCTTGGCGGTATGGAACACCGCAGGGTCGGCATCGGCACGGTACCCCGTCATGACCCAAGTGTGCGCCCCGCGCCAGGCGATGAGGATGACCGGCGCCTTCGTCTTCGAGAGCGCGATGGCAGTGTCCCGCAAGGCCAGCTTACGACTGCCGTAGGCGCGGACCTCATAGCCCTTCACGCCATTGGCCGCGAGTGCCTCGGCGATGGCGGCCGGGCCCCAATCGCCATTGTGGCTGTCGCGCCAGCTCTCGAACTTCCCGACCGAGCCGGCGATCTTCTTCTGCTCTTCGACCGAGTTGCCTACCACGCCGTGCATCGCCAGCACTATCTGGATGCCGGCCACCGAGCACCAGTCCTTGGTGTACTGGGAGGCGAAGATGCGGCTGGGGTTGGCACGCAGCTTCACGTCGACCGGCGTGCGCTTGGGCCGCGGCGTCTTCAATGGGCGGAGGTCTCCGCTCTCACCTGCCGTGTCAGCCTCCGGTGGCGGGATGGCCGTGACCTCGATAAGCTCCGGGATCTCCCGATCGGGCGGCGGATCGAGTGCCAGGTGGACACGATCGAGCAGATGCTCGAAGCGGGCACCCATGCCAAGGGCGTCCGTCGTCAGGACCGCTGTCCCTGCCGCCGCCGCTGCGCCCCACAGCGTGACGGACGCGATGAGTGCGAGAAGCAAGGTGCGGCGGCTCGAACGGCGTGGTCTGGTCATGGGCGCTTCGAGGCAGATGCTACCTGACGATCCCAGCGGTGGAGCATGTGCTTTTCTCAACCCCTTCTTGAGGAAGCGGGCGCACAGGCGAGGCCACGGCGGGGCCAGGGACGCCTACCCTGCCCCCATGCGCATGAGGCACGGGGCCAAGTGATCGCCACCATCCGTGAGCGGTTGACGGCCATCCTGCCGCGCGGCGTCATCCTCCTCTCCGCGCTGACGTTCGTCAGCTACGTCATGGGGCTGGTACGTGACCGCACCTTCGCTCGCACCTTCGGCGCCGGCAGCGAACTCGATGTCTACAACGCCGCCTTGGTGCTGCCCGAGCTGACCCTCGATGTCCTCGTCGTCGCCGGGCTGTCGTCGGCGTTCGTGCCCATCTTCGCTCGGATCAAGCACGACGGCGGCGACACGACCCAGGACTTCGCCCGCACCGTGATGACCGCCTCGGTCCTGATCATGCTCGTGGTCGTGGGCATCCTGTTCGTGCTCGCACCAGAGACGGTCAACATCGTGGCACCGGGGTTCGATGAGGCTCAGCGGGCGGAGTACACGCAGCTGTTCCGGGTGATGTGCGTGACGGCCGTGATCTTCGCGGCCTCGTTCGCGTTGGGCGAGATGCTGGTGGTGCGTCAGCGTTTCCTGACCTATGGCCTGGCGCCGGTGATGTACAACACCGGCATCGTGCTGGGGACCGTCCTGCTGAGTCCGTCGCTGGGCATCATGGGGGCGGCCATCGGCACCGTCATCGGCGCCCTGATGCACCTGGGCGTCCGGGCCATCGAGATCACGCGCACCGACTTCCGTTACCGACCCTCGCTGGCGCTGCGGACCGACGGCTTCCGCCAATACCTGCGCCTGGCCGTCCCCAAGGCCATCGCGCAACCCATCGAACCGCTGACGTTCCTGTTCTTCACCTCGGTGGCCTCGACGTTCGCCGCCGGCAGCATCAGCGCCGTCAGCTTCGCTCGCAACTTCCAGAGCGTGCCGGTGGCGCTCATCGGTGTCGCCTTCGCGGTGACGGCGTTTCCCGTGATGTCCGCCGTGGCAGCGGACGGTGACCGCGCGCGCTTCACCCGACTGGTGGCGACGAACCTCGTCACCATCACCGTGTTGACGCTGATCGCCGCCGTGGGACTCTGGCTCGTGGGCGGCTTCGCGGTCGAGCTTTTCCTGGGCGGGGAGGCCTTCGATGCCGAGGACGTCCAGCTCACCACCATGCTGCTGGGGGCCTTCGCCTTGTCGGTGCCGCTGGAGGCGATGACGCACCTGCTGAGCCGCGCGCTCTATTCCACCAACAACACCATCCTGCCGGTGATCGCGTCGGTCACGGCGCTGGTGGTCACGGTGGTCACGGTGAACCTGCTGCTTGACGAGCAGGGTGTGGTGGCGCTGCCACTCGGTTTCGCTGCGGGGCTGGGAGCAAAGGTGGGCGTGTCAGGGGTCGCACTGGTGTTCCGACTGCGCACGGTTGGCACGGCACCGAGCGTCAACGTCCCGTAGCCGCGAACGCGCCGACTACACTTGCCGGCCATGACGACCTTCCCGCACGCGTCAGACTTCGGTTCGCTCGTTGAGATCCTCGACGACGCTGCGGTACGCTGGCCGGCCGACCGGCACATGTACGGCCTTCGGCTGGACTCCGGGATGGCCATGACGTGGTCAGCGGAGGAGATGCAGCGGCGGTCGTTGCAGGCCGCCTGGCGTCTGCGCGCCGCAGGCCTGGGACAAGGTGACCGCCTGCTGACGTGGTCACCCTCTACGCCGCACTTGCCGGCGGTGTACTGGGGAGCGATGCGCGCCGGCCTCGTGACTGTCCCGGTCGATCTGCGCATGAAGTCCGACGTGGTCGAGCGCATCGCGACCATCGCGGACACCCGATGGCTGGCGGTAGACGATGGCTACGACGCACCCGACCCAGCTGAGGTGGGACTCGACCACCTGGACAGCCTGAAGCTGGAAGAGCTGACCGCCGATCCTGAAGCCGACTGGCCCGACGATTGGGAAGCGCGAGTGCGAGCGTGGCCACAGCCGAAGCGCGACACGCTCTTCGAGGTCCACTTCACGTCGGGCACCACGGCGGCGCCCAAGGGTGTGCTGCTGACGCACGGCAACTTCCTCGAATCGATGGGCATGTTCAGCAACCTGCTCGATGGGCGCCATATCCGCGCCGTCTCGATCCTGCCGCTGTCGCATCTGCTGGAGCAGGTCTCCACGCTGTTCTTCGGCACGATGATGGGCGCTGAGGTGGTCTACGTCCGATCGCGCAACCCGCGCGTCATCTTCGAGGCCATGCGTGAGCTGCCGGCCACGGCCATGGTGATGACGCCGCAGGTGCTGGAGCTCTTCTGGAGCGGCATCATGCGCGAGATCAAGGCGCAGGGCCGCGAGGGGCTGGTCGAGCGCGCGCGTCGGGTCTCGCGGCATCTCCCCTACCGCCTGCGCCGGCTGCTGTTCCGCTCACTGCATGCGCAGCTGGGAGGCACGCTGGAGCTGGTCGTCAGCGCCGGTGCCTACTTGCCGCCGGAGCTGCAGGAGGCCTGGGAGGACATCGGCATCGTGGTCATGCAGGGCTACGGCTCGACCGAATGCGGCTTCGCCACGGCCAACGACGAGTGGTATCACCCCAAGGGGTTGGTCGGCCGCGTGCACAAGGGCACCGAGGTGAAGATCGACCCGGCCTCGGGCGAGATCCTGGTCAAGGGAGCCACGGTCTCCGCCGGCTACTGGCGGGACGAGGAGAGCACGCGCGCCTCACGTACCCCGGATGGCTGGTACCGCACCGGTGACACCGGACACTTCACCGACCGCGGCGACCTCAAGCTGTCCGGCCGACTGCGCAATGTCATCGTGCTGCCCAACGGGCTCAACGTGTTTCCCGAGGATATCGAGGCGGCACTGGCCGACCAGGGCCTAAGCCAAACCGTCGTGGTCGAGACGAAGCCTGGTCGCATCGAAGTGGTGGTCCTGCCGCCTGGTTCAGTGCCCATCCTGCGGGCCGACCAGGAGGCTGCCAACGATCGCCCGGTCGATGCTGCTCTGCGATCGGAGATCGAAGCCATGGTCAGGGCCGCCAATGCCGACCTCTCCATGCACCAGCGCGTCGCGGCCTGGCGCCTTTGGCCGGAGCGTGACTTCCCGCGCACGCACACGCTCAAGATCCGTCGCAATGAGGTCCGTGCCTGGGCCGGCGACGATGTCGCCCTACAGGTCCGCGAGGCCGAGAGAGATGCGGCCGCCTGAGGGGACTACTCCCTGACAGGCCTACTTGTTGACCTCGATCGACTCGCCCACGGTCCCGATGGCGTCGAACACCGCCTCAGCCGCTTCCGGATCATCAGAGCGACCGTTCGACCACGTGGTGAAGACCACCATGTCGTCCAGTACGCTCACCGAGAACTGCGTATCGGCGGTGTAGTTGGTCTGGCCGAAGCCAGAGCCGAGGTAGTCGGCCAGCTCGCGGGCTCGGTCCAGCGCCAGCCCCGGGCTGTCCGCCTGATAGACCACCACGAAGCCGTTATCGGTGTCGGCCAGATCTGCCCGCAGCACGACCCGAGGCATCTGCAACAGGGAGGCCGGCTCGGATGGCCGGTACGCGCCGGCGGCCGTGTCGAGGCGCACGCCGACCGACATCGTGGCTGTCTCCAGCGCACTGATGGTCGCGGCCATGGACGCGTCGAAGGAGTGCAGCGGCGTCGCCATCGGCACCATGTCGGCTTGCACCGTGGGCCGGTCGACGCTGGCGCAAGCGCCCACGGACAACAGGGTCGCGAGCGCGAGCAGTAGCGGCCGCCCGGATCGGTTCAACCTGGTGGCCACGCCATGCGGCGGCCGCCGATAAGGTGGAAGTGCAGGTGTGGCACCGACTGGCCACCGTCGGCACCCACGTTGGTGACGAGTCGGTAGCCCTTGTCAGGCAGGCCGGCCTTCGCGGCTAGTGACGCAGCCACCTCGAACAACTGCCCCAGGAGGTCGGCATGCGCATGGCCGAGATCGGCCGCCGACTCCACATGGCGGCGCGGGATGATCAGCTGGTGCACGGGCGCGACGGGGTTGATGTCGTTGAAGGCGACGATCGAGTCGTCCTCGTAGACGGTGTCGGACGGGATCTCGCCCGCGATGATCTTGCAGAACAGACAGGTCTCGTCGGTCACGCTGGCAACTCCCTTCGGGCGCTTCAGAATGTGGGCTTGCTCATCATGAGCCAACCGATGAAGCCGATGGCGCCGGCCATGACGTAGCTGGTGTAGCGCTGCCGCCTCGCGCGCACGCGCCAGCGCTCCTTCTCCTCGGCTGTGGCGGCTTCGCGCAGTCCCAGCAATCGGCGCACGCCGGGCCGCTGCACGAAGAACGAGACGACCAGGATGGTGGCGTAGATCGACAGCGCCAGCAACAGCCAGGGTTGCTGCAGGAAGGCCGTGCCCAGTACCAGCAGCATGCCGATGCCGGTGATGGCCACGCCGAGCCCGATGATGATCGTCCCATGGGCCTCCAGCCACACCAGCCCGCGCACAAAGCGGCCGGACTGGGCGTCGATCAGCGGATCGCCATCGGTGCCCCGTGTGCGCATGGTGAAGGGCAACAGGAACGCCGGCACGAAGAGCGAGATGGCCAGGATGACGTGCGAGGTCAGCAGTACCGGAAAGAGCTCCCCCGGGATCACGAGCCAGGGCGCTCCAGGTCGAGGGCGACCCAGTCGGTCTCCTGATCACGGCGCACCACGCGCAGGCCCGCGGCGGCCAAGGCATGGCGCACCTCCGGTTCACGATCGATGAAGATGCCCGACGCCAGCAGACGACCACTGCTGCCGGGCGTGCCGTCACCCATGCGCACGGTAGCCGCGAGGTCCGGGGCCAACTGGACCAGCAGACTGGCCACGAGGTTGGCGAAGACGAGATCGAAGGGGCCCTGGTCGATGGGCAGGCTGCCCTGACTCGCATCGATGCTGACCCCATTGCGCTGGGCATTCTGCAAGGTGGACTCGACCGCGATGGGATCGGTGTCCACAGCGCACACCGGCCCCGCACCCAGTAGTGCAGCGCCGACGGCGAGGATGCCGGAGCCGGAGCCGACATCGAAAAGACGGGCGCCTTCGACGATGCCCTCGTCGGCCCAGCGTTCCAGGCCAACCAGGCAGAGCCGGGTCGTGGGATGGAGACCGGTGCCAAAGGCCATGCCGGGATCGAGCGCGATGATGACGTCGTCGGGCGCCGGTTCGTACTCGCGCCACGTGGGCTTGATGACGATGCGACGCCCCAGGCGCATGACCGGGAAGTAGTCCTTCCAGGCCGTGGCCCAGTCCTCCTCGTAGACCTCGCGCACCTGCAACTCCCCGATGGGGCGCAGCTCGAAGGCGGTCAAGTGGCCCAGTCGAACACGCACGGCAGCGATGGCGGCCTCGGCAGCAGCTCCGTCGATGGCGGGCAGATAGGCACGGATCGTCACCGGTGCACCTTCGATAGGCAGCGCCTCCAGGCCCTCCGACTCGGTGGCGAAGGGTTGCTCGACCGAGACACCACCACCGGCATCGCGCGAAAGGATCTCGCTCACGGCCTCCGCCGCCTCGGGGTCACACTGGATGCTCATCTCCAGCCACGTGCCGGCCGCAGACATGCCATCGTCCTCGTTCATGGGTGAGGCGTCGGTCGCGTTCGCACTCAGCTGATGGCGTCCTTGAGGCGATCACCCAGTGAGCGCTTGCCGCGCCGCGTGCGCGGTCCGTCGGCCGGAGTGGTCTCAGCGTCGACGCTCATCTCGCCCGACTCTGCTGCCAGCTCCTCGAGCAGCTCGCGCTGGCGGTCGGAAAGCCGGGTCGGGACCGCGATGTCGATGAGCACGTGAAGGTCACCGCGGGCGCCGGGTCGGCGCAGGTGGGGCACGCCTTTGCCGCGACGGCGGATCTCCGTCCCTGGCTGCGTGCCCGGCTTGATCTCCAGCATCTCCTCACCATCGGGCGTAAGGATGGGCACATCGGCACCCAGAGCCGCCTGTGTCAGCGACAGCTTCAACTCGCAGTAGAGCTCGGTACCGTCGCGCTTGAGGACGGGATGCTCTTCGACGTGGGTCACCACGTACAGGTTGCCTGGCGTCCCGCCGCGTGGCGCCGCCTCGCCCTCGCCGGTCAGGCGGATCTGGTGGCCATCATCGATGCCGGCGGGAATCGTCACGCGCAGCGTGCGCTTGTGCTCCGAACGTCCGTCGCCGTGGCAGGTCGGGCAGGGCTTCTCCACGATCTGGCCGCTGCCGCGACAACGCCCGCAGGGCGTGACGTTGACCATCTGGCCGAGCAGGGTGTTGCGGACCTCGCGGACCTCGCCGCTGCCGTCGCAGCGCGGGCAGGCGATCGGCTCGGAGCCCTGTTCTGCCCCAGTCCCTCCGCAGGTGGCGCAGGTGTCGAGCGAGTTGAAGCTGAGCTCCTTCTCCGTGCCGTGGATGGCCTCATCGAAGGTGAGCTGCAGGTCGTAGCGAAGGTCTGCTCCTGCGGGGCGACGGGCACGACGGGCACCACCGCCAGCGGCGCCACTGAAGAAGGCGTCGAAGATGTCACCGAAGCCCTGGAAGCCACCGAAGGGCCCATAGCCCTCGGCACCGGTGCCGCCCACGCCGGCACGCCCGAACATGTCGTACTGCTGGCGGCGTCCGGGATCGCTCAGGACCTGGTAGGCCTCGTTGAGCTCCTTGAAACGCCCGTCAGCGTCGGGGTCGGTATTGACATCGGGGTGCCATTGCTGGGCCAGCTTTCGGAACGAGCGCTTGATCTCTTCGTCACTGGCACCGCGCTCCAGCCCCAGGGTCTCGTAGTAGTCGCGGGTCGTGGCCATGCAATGCCGGAGTATAGGGAAGGTCCGCCCAAGACCCTTGCCACGGGTCTTGGGCTCGCGTATCCCCTGTCGAGGCCGCGTATCCTGCGTGGCCCATGCAGCCTCTCACCATCTCGGCAGCCGCCGCTCGGCGTTTCCTGGTGCAGCGCCACCTACTGGCTCCGGCACGCACCCAGGCAGCCGGGCCGGATGGCGTTCGGGCGGTCTTCGAACGCCTCGGCTCTATCCAGTTCGACCCGCTCGCGGTCGCCGGGCGCAACCATGACCTGGTGCTGCATGCCCGCGTGCGCGACTACGATCCAGCCTGGACGCACGAGCTGCTCTACGAGCGGCGCGAGCTGTTCGAGGCATACAACAAGGGTCTTTCGCTTCTGCCCACGAGCGAGCTACCGTGGCACCGGCATACCTGGGACATGTTTCGCGACCAGCATGAAGGCGGCCACTTCAGCTGCCACGCCGAGACCGTCGACCACCTATTGGCGCGGATCCGCGAAGAGGGCCCGCTCTGTAGCCTCGACTTCGAGAAGCGGCCGGCGCTCGAGTGGTACTGGGGGCCGACCAGCGAGGTGCGCGCCACCCTCGAGGCACTGTCGGAAGCAGGCGTCCTGGGGTTGGCCCGGCGCGAGGGCAACCGCCGCTACTACGACCTCATAGAGCGCCTCTATCCGGCGGCGCTGCTGGCCGAGGAGCGGCCCGACCGCGAACAGCGACGCCATCGGCTGCTGTCGCGATACCGCGCACACGGCCTGCTTGGCAGCACTGGACCGTCTGAGCTGTGGTACGGCATCGGCCCGGCACTTCGCCCCCGCGCCACCGATCCACCCGGAACGGTCACGCGGGCGGAGCTGCGTGCTGAGCTGGTGGCGGACGGTGAGCTGGTGCCCATCGCGGTCGAAGGCGTCCGCGGCAACCGCTATGTGCTCCACGGTGAGATGGCCGCGCTGCATGCTGCCGTGGCGTCCACCGCCCGCGGCGACCCGCTCGCCGACCCCAGCCTGGTCCTGCTGGCGCCGCTGGACCCGTTGGTATGGGACCGGCCGCTGCTGCGGAGCCTCTATGACTTCGACTACGTGTGGGAGGTGTACGTGCCGCAGCACAAGCGCCGTTGGGGCTACTACGTGCTGCCGCTGCTCTGGGGCGACCGCCTGATCGGCCGTATCGAACCGCGCATCGACCGGGTCGCAGGCTCCATCCGCATCCTGGGTGTCTGGTGGCAGGACGACTTCGAGCCGCGTCGCGACGAAGCGTTCATCGTCGCCATGCGCGAGGCGTTGGCCGCCTACGCCCGCTTCGGTGGCGTGAAGCGGATCGACTGGGGTACCCACACGCCCGAACGACGGCTCTTCGGATCGCTGGCTGTCGCCCCCGCCCGGCGACCCGCTTGACGCGTACGTAGCGCCAGCCTATATTCCGTAGGTACTACTTATCCTGCACTACGTAGCAAAAGGGGGGAGCAGCCTGATGCCATCCAGAACGTCGAGGATCGTGAGCACGCTGGCGGTGGGCGCACTGAGCGTGGTCCTGCTGGCGGGGCCGACGTTGGCACATGCCCCCGCCGACGACGACACGCATCGCGGCAAAGTCGGTCGGCATGCCTTCGTCGACTCCGACAAGCGACCCGCTGCACTGTGCATGTACGCACCGGCGGCACCGACGGCAGTGGTGGATAGCGCCGCCGAGTTCGTCGGCGTGGCGGTCCGCCCTGCGAAGATGGCCGCCATGGACCGCAAGCTGGGTGTCGACCGCGCACGGGTCGCCTGGCGCTTCGTGTTGCAGGAGAAGCATGGAGACGGCCACTGGCAGAGGGTGGAGCGGAGTCCGCTGCAGGTCGCCCGCACCAGCGAGCATCACGCTGCTCAGTTCAGCCGCATGAAGCTGCGCTTCGATGGCGACCCGGCGGCTGGATACCGCGTCAAGATCAGGGCCATCTGGCTCAAGCCGGGGCCCCGGCGCGCCGGCGTCGCCACCCATCTCGTCGACTTCTATCGAGTGAACGGCCGAGTCAGCCAAGGCTCTTGCCCCGGCATCCTACCGGTTCCAGCGCCGACTCCGGCGGCCCAGTAACAAGCCTCCTCCCTGAGGGCGTCCTTGTTCTGAGGATGCCCGGACCGACGGCGGGCCCCAGACCACCCGTCGAGTGTCAGGCGCCGTTCCACGAGCGATCGTGAACGGCGCCTCGGTCTGTCCGGCGGCTCGGCCGAAGCGGTACAGCCTCCGAGAGGTAGCGGACCCAGAGGCGACGTCGCTGCCCACTTGACACGTACGTAGGTCTCACGTAGATTCCGTACGTAATACGTACGCCAGCTAGTACGTAATACGTAACTTTCGGTACGTATCCAAGTCGGAGCGACTGATGGGACCAGTGGACAAGGGGAGTCGCTTCGATGGGCTATGGCGTTTCACGGTCGTGGACCGCGATCAACCGCGCTTCCGCAGCGCGATCGACAGGGTCGACCAGGTTCGAGCGTGACGCCTCGGCGTCAGCCGGTCGCGCCGGTGGTGGCACCCGACAACCGGGGGTGCGCGACTGCTCAGCGTGTCTCGGCATCGGCTGCAGCGACTGCTGTGACACCGGACGGTGAGCGCGTCGAGACCGCGCGACGGCAAGCCCAGGGATCGCGACTACTGGAAGAAGTGGCGCGCGGCGCACCAGGACTACCGCGAACGCGAGAAGCGCCGCAGCCGAAACCGCACCACCAAGTCGCACGGGGATCGGGCCGGGCAGTACCGGCGCCGACGGGAACGTCTTCGGGTCCGGCGTGCGGAGCACGGCTGGGTGGAGTCGAAGCATCCCATCCTCGACCACGCCACGCTGGCCACCCAGAACCACATCAGGCCCGACCGCCGCACGCACTACCTGGACCCGCTCTACGAGGACTGCCTGATGTCGGCGGTGCTCGCCATCCTGGAGGGCTCCGACCCACATGAAGCCATCAAGTCCACGCTTCGCGCTGAGCGCAGCCACCGCGCCCGCAGTCTGCCGCTGGACGATGCCGAACCGCACCTCGCGGCCTGACAGCTTCCGTGCTGCTCGCTCCGACTCGACCCAGGTCGCCCGACCTTGAACCGCGCCTCACTTGAGCAGCAAGCCACGTAGGCGACGAGCGGTGATGCTGACGCCGACCAGGCCCATGACGCCCAGGTAGGCGATGTCGATCAGCACCATCGGCCCCACCTCACCGGTCGAGAAGCTACGCAGCATATGCACACCGCGGTAGAGCGGTGTCAACTCGACGATCGTTTCCAGCCAGTCGGGATAGACCGAGATGGGGAAGAACGTGCCGCTGAAGAGGAACATCGGCATGGTCACCACGGTGACGACGTCGAAGTCCTGCCACTTGCGCATGAAGGTGGTCGCGGCCATGCCCACCGACGCCGCGGCAAGGCCGATGAGCAGGGCGCCCGGGATCATCAGGACCCCCCACGGCGACAGCACCAGGCCCAGCACCAGCATGACCATCAGGAAGGCGATGGCGTAGAGCAGCCCGCGCGTCAGCGCCCAGCTCACTTCGCCGATGGCGATATCCGACGGCCCCAGCGGGGTCGAGAGGATGGCGTCGAAGGTCTTGGCGTACTTGAGCTTGAAGAAGAGGTTGAACGTGGCCTCGAAGAGCGCGCCGTTCATGGCCGCGGTGGCCATCAGGCCCGGCGCCACGAATGCCGCATAGGGGATGTCGCCGACGTCACCGACCAGCGTGCCCAGGCCGAAGCCGATGCCCAGCAGGTAGAAGATGGGCTCGAAGAAGCCGGTGACGATGATGGTCCAGTTGTGCCGGTAGACGAGCACGTCGCGCTCCAGCACCTTGTGGGCACGTGAGCTGCCCAGCGGCCCGGTGGGGAAGAAGCGAGTGGTGATGAACATGCCGCTATTCCGCCAGTCGTCGCTGGAAGGTGACGTAGGAAGCCAGCAGGCCGGCGACCACGAGAGCACTCAGGTACGTCACGTTGACCAGGGCTAGCGCGGGATCGAACATGTCCAGCGCGATACCGCGGGCCAGTGAGACGGCGTGCCACAACGGCGTCAGCACCGCCACCAGCTGCAGCACGTCGGGCAGTTGGCTGATGGGGAAGAAGGTGCCGCTGAAGATGAACATGGGCATGATGACGAACCGGAAGAGCGTGGCGAACGGTGCGTCGTTGGTCTGCGCTGCAGAGAAGGCCTGGATGGGCGCGGCAAAGGCCAGGCCGGTGAGCACGGCCACCGGCAACATCGCGGCCGCGTGCAGCAGGTCCGTGGCTCCGAAGGCCACCATGACCGCGAGGAACACGATGGCACCCACCGTCAGGCGCAGACCCACCCAGACCAGCTGGCCGGTGGCTACTTGGCGCGCGTCCAGCGGCGACAGGATCATGGCCACATACGTCTTGAGCCAGCGGATGCCGGCCATCACCGGGTAGGTAGATTCGCCAGTGGCCGTGTTCATGGCCGTGGCCACCAGGATGCCCGGTGCCAGGAACATCACATAGGAGACGCCTTCGATGCCGGCCGGGTTGGCGTCGTCGACGAAGGCACCCAGGCCAACGCCGAGCGCGGCCAGGTAAAGCACAGGACTGAGGAAGGTGGAAAAGACGGTGCCGTGCCAGGTGCGCCGGTAGACCAGGATGTGGTGCTCCACGACCCGCAGCACGCCTCGCAGGGCGGAGCGTCCCCTCACTCGATGAGCCTCCGGCCCGTCAGGCGAAGGAAGACGTCCTCTAGCGACGAGCGCCGAACCAACTGGCTGAGGGGACGGATGCCGGCGGCATGCAGCGCGGCGGCGGCGGCCTCACCGTCTTCGCTGTAGAGGAGCGTCCGATCGGGCAGGTGCTCGATGCGCTGGACGATGCCATCGAGGCGACCGTCGAGATCCGGCGGTTCGCCCTCCTCGAAGCGCAGCTCCAGCACCTCGCGGCTACTGTGCTGCTCGATCAGCTCCCGTGGTGAGCCCTGGGCCACGATCTCCGCCTTGTCCATCACCACCAAGCGATCACACAGCTGCTCAGCTTCGTCCATGTAGTGGGTGGTGAGGATGAGCGTGACACCCTGTCGCTTGAGCCGGTAGAGGCGCTCCCACACGAGATGGCGAGCCTGTGGGTCAAGGCCAGTCGTGGGTTCATCGAGCAGCAACACGGCGGGCTCGTTGATGAGCGCGCGGGCGATGGTGAGGCGCCGCTTCATGCCGCCTGACAGCGGCTCGACCTGCGAATCGGCTTTCTCGGTCAGGTGCACGAAATCGAGCAGCTCATCGCTGCGGCGCCGGCACTCCTTGTAGGAAAGATCGAAGTAGCGACCGTAGATGATGAGGTTCTCGCGGACCGTCAGCTCCATGTCCAGCGTGTCCGCCTGGGGTACCACGCCGAGCCTGGCGCGGATGGCCGAACCGTCCGTCGAGGGGTCCATGCCCAGCACCTGCAACGTGCCCTCGGTGACCGGCGAGATGCAAGCGACCATGCGCATGGTACTGGTCTTGCCGGCGCCGTTGGGACCCAGGAAACCGAAGGCCTCGCCGGGGGCGACGTCGAAGTCGATGGCGTCGACGGCGGTGAACTGGCCGAAGCGCTTGGTCAGCCCGCGGGCATGGATAAGCGGTGAGACATTCGTCGTGGATGTGGTGGACACCTGCCGATGGTAGCCCGAATCAGCATCCAGACCAGCTCACCCGGGCGTCCCGGCTCCGTCCGCGGCGGGTTCGGGGACCGTGCCCACGTGGAGCACCACGATGCCGCCGGACATGGGCCGCCAATCGACGTTCACCAGTCCGACCTCGCGCATGATCTCGGCGATGTGAGCGGGGTCGGGGTATTCCCGGGTCGACTGGACGAGGTAGGCGTAGGCCTCACCCTGGCCGACGATGCGGCCGATGACCGGGACGATGTGGTCGAACCAGCCGGCGATGAGCTTGCCCAACCGACTGCCGGGTCGGGTGATCTCAAGACAGGCCACCTTGCCGCCCGGGCGCACGGCGCGCGCCATCTCGGCAAAGCCCTTGCCATAGTCGGCAAGGTTGCGCATGCCGAAGGCGATGGTGGCCGCGTCGAAGCTATCGTCGTCGACAGGCAGGGCCAGGGCATCGCCCTGCTGGAACGACAGGTCGGCGTCAGTTGGCGCAGTGCGCTCTTCGGCGATCCCGATCATGCCCGCGGAGAAATCGATGCCGAGCGCGGACCCTCCCGGCTGCGCGGCGCGATAGAGATCGGTGGTGACCTTGCCCGTGCCACAGGCGACGTCGAGGGCGCGGCCACCGCGCTCGATGCCGCTGGCCTTCACCAGGTTGCGCCGCCAGCGCGGCTCCTGAAAGCCACTGATGGCGAGGTTCATGCCGTCGTAGACACCGGAGATGCGGTCGAACATCTCCTCTACGCGATACGGCGGCGCGCTGTTGCCCTGCCTCATCTGCCGCTGCCCTCCCCCACGATGCCGAGCCCTCGGGCGAAGTCGATGACGGATTCCGCGATCACGTGCGGCTGCGAGATCGGTGCCATGTGGCCCAGCCCTTCGAGCCGTCGGTGGCTGGCGGCACGGATGCGTCCGACGAGCGCCTCCGCGATATCGACATAGAGCGGGTCACTGGCACTGCCGCTGGCGATGCGCACGGGCGCGTCGATGGCGGTCAGGCCGTCGGCATTCATGCCCAACAGGGTCGCATCTGCGACGGCTCCTTGCCCGGCACGCCCGATACGCGCGCGCGCAGCCGGGCTCAAGGCGGCCACTGCCTCGGTGCCGGAGACACCGGCCATGAACGCCAGCGCCGCGCCCTCAAGATCGCCTCGCGCATTGGCGGCAAGCGCCTCACGAGCGATCTGCGCCATGTAAGCCTGGGACGCTGGTGGTGCCAGCGGACCGTACGGTGGCTCGAACGCGAAGAGTGCGGAGACGACCTCGGGATGCCGGGCCGCCAGCTCGAGGGCGACACAAGCGCCGTAGCTGTGCCCCACCAGCAGCGCCGGTGGGAGTTGCTCCGCTTGCACGATGTCCAGCAGGTCCCTGACGTGGGTGGCGACATCGATCGGACGCGCTGACCCATGCGTCGCACTGCGTCCGCTACCGCGTCGATCGACGCTCACGACGGTGAAGCGTGTCGCGAGCGTGCCAGCCAGCGTATGCAACTGCCGCGACGACGAAAGCGTGGCATGGAGCAACAGCAGAGCCGGACCGTTGCCCGCTCGCTGGTGGTAGATGGTCGTCATGCGGTGGTCGGCTGGAGCCGCTCTCGGAGTTCGCGACGCAGGACCTTGCCGAGGCTGTTGCGCGGCAGTACGTCAAGGCGCACGAAGCGCGCTGGCACCTTGAAGCGGGCCAGGCGCGTACGGCAGTGAAGGGTGAGCTCGTCGTCCGGCACCTCCGTCCCTGCGCGCAGCACCACCACAGCCGCCGGGACCGAGCCCCAGCGTGCATCGGGTATGCCGATCACGGCGACTTCGATGACCGCAGGGTGCGACGCCAGGACGGCCTCGACTTCCGCGGGGTTGATGTTCTCGCCACCGGAGATGATGATGCCGTCGCGACGGTCGAGGATACGCAGGAGACCAGCCTCGTCCAGTGTGCCCACGTCCCCGCTGCGCAGCCATCCGTCCTGCAGCTCCTGAGCCGTGCCGGCGGGGTCGGCGACAAAGCCAGCGCAGACCATCTCGCCGCGGATGAGGATCTCGCCACTGCCGTCGGCAGCCCCATCCGGCTCGATCCGCAGCTCCACACCCGGCAAGGCTCGCACGGCGCCAGCGTCTCGCTGCGTGGCGGTATGGAGGCCACCGACGGCGATGCCCGATGCCGTCTCCGTCAGGCCGTAGGTCGTCAGCACCCGATAGCCATGGGCACGTGCGCGAGTCAACTGCCCGGCCGGTATCGAGCCACCTCCGAGCAGCATTGCGCGAAGCGAATCCGGCGCCCGCTGACCCGCCCGAGCATCCAGGAGAGCCGACAGCTGCGTCGGCACCAGCGACAGGTGACTGATACCCGCATCGATGGCACGGCCGACGGCGATAGCGTCGAAGCCGGGCAGGATCTCAAGCTCCGCTCCCCAGCGGATCGCGCGGGTCACGATCGCCAGCCCCGCGACGTGGAAGAGCGGCAGGCTGAGCAGCCAGCGATCGGTCGGCCGTGGCCGCAGCACCGCCGACCAGGCATGCGCGCTGGCGGCGAGGTTGCCGTGGGTCAGGATGACGCCCTTCGCTCGTGCCGTCGTACCCGAGGTGAAGACGATCACCGCGGGCGCGTCGAGGTCTACCTCGTCGAGCAGGTGGGGTAGGGTGGCACACGGTCGCGCGGCCATCAGAGCCTCGACGCCAAGCGGCCGGGTCCCATCGGCGGTGCTGGCCTTGGCGAGCGCGGTGTGCTCTCGATCGTGGATGACGACTCCCGCGACTGCGACCTCCAACTGTTCGCGCAGCTCAGCGGCAGCGGCACGACGGTTAAGTGGCACCAGCACCGCACCAAGGCGGCGGACCGCCTCGATGAGCACCACCGCAGGCAGGTCGTCAGCCAGCAGCGATGCCACGTGTTCGCCCGCGACGACACCCTCGCTGGCGAGCGCGCGAGCCAAGGTATCGGCGGCGTCCAGCAACTGCGCTCGCGACCACCTGACCGGCCAGATCACCGAGCCGCCGCGGATGGCCGGCTCATCGGGGCGACGGGCGGCGCGCATGACCAGCGGGTCAGGAGAACGACGGCTCATGCGACCCGGTACCGCTCGATGGCGGCCTCATCGAGCGCGATCCCGAGGCCTGGCCCGTCCGGCAGCATCATGCGCCCGCCATTGCAGGCCAACGGGGTCGCGAGCAGGTCAGCCTCGAGCAGGGAGGCCGTGGCCAGTCCATGTGCCTGTGGGCCCGGTGCGATCGCAGCAACGTGCAGGGCGCCAACGATGCCGACGCCGGTCTCGAACAACGTCGACAGCGTCACCGGCACGGCTGCAGCTGTCGCCAGCTCCACGATCGCGGCTGCCTGCCGCAGGCCGCCGACACGCGCCGGCTTGACGACCAGCGCATCGACGGAACCGGCGTCAAGCAGCGCGCGGGCAGCGCCCACGTCGCGCACCGATTCGTCGGCCGCGATGGGCACCGACCCCGTCCAACGCAGGTGCGCCAGCGCCTCCCAACCGGCTGAGGCCGCGATGGGTTGCTCGACGTACTCGAGATCGAACACGGCCAGGCGATCAAGCACGCGCGCCGCGTCCTTCACCGATAGGCTGCCGTTGAAGTCGATGCGAAGCGCGATGCCGGGTCCGGTCGCCTCGCGCACCGCAGCCACGCGGGCCTCCAGATCCTCGAGCCGCTCAGCGCCGGCCTTCAGCTTCAGGCAGCGGAACCCGTCCGCCACCAGACGGGTCGCCTGTTCCGCGATCTGGGCGGGTGAACCCGATCCGAGCAGCGCATTGACCGCCACCTCGGCGGTGAGCTCGGGGCCCAGGTACGAAGCCACTGAGCGGTGGCCCACTAGCGCCAGCAGCTCGACCAACGCCGATTTGGTGGCGGCGCGAGCGGCACGTCCCACGAAGGGCCACGTGTCGATGTCGCGAAGGGCACCCTCAAGGGCGACCGGGTCGGCCAGGTGGATGCCGGTGAGCGCGGCCACCAGGCGTGGCGAGGCGTCCTCTCCGAGGTCGGCTGGCTCGGGCGCAGCGAACTCGCCGCGGCCGGCACGTCCATCGTCGGTGCGGAGGGTCAGGATGCCCGCGCGGCGGTGCTCCCAACGCATGACCCCACTGCTGATGGGCTCGCGGAAAGGGATCTGCACGATATCCACGCGGACGTCGGCGATGCGCATCAGCGGAGGTCCCCGACGGCCAGGCCGGCCGCAAAGAGCAGCGAGTACGACAGTGACAGTCGCGCCGTCCCCTTGAGGACGGCATTGAGACGGCGAGGATCGCCACCCGCCCGAACGACCCGGCGCAGCGAAAGGGCCAGCGGTATCGTCAGCCATGGCAGCAGGATGACGAAGGAGACACCACCGGTGAGCGACCCGCCACCGACGAGGACGAGGAGTGGCGTGGCATAGGCGAAGACCAGCAGTGTGTCGTATTCGGCCATGGCAAAGCGAGGCCCGCGACGAGCCGCCAACGTCAGCTTGCGCGCCCGCCGATCTGCGTCGATGTCGCGCAGGTTGTTGACCACCAGGATGGCGGTGACCAGCGCACCCACGGGTATGGCGGCGATGATCGCCAACGGCTCCCAGCGCAACGTTTGCAGGTATGTCGTACCGGACACCGCCACCAGGCCGAAAAAGACGAAGACGAAGATCTCGCCTAGTCCACGATAGCCGTAGGGCCAAGGTCCGCCGGTGTAGGCGAAGGCGCTGATGATGGCCGCGACTCCCAGCAGCAGGATGGGCAACCCACCGATCCAGACGAGATAGAGCCCGATCAAGCCCGCGAGCCCCACCATGACGGCGATGCCCGCCGCCATCTCGCGCTGGCTCAGCCAGCCCTGGGCAGCGGCACGAGCCGGGCCTAACCGATCCGCGGCGTCCGCACCGGAGCGAAAGTCCGACAGGTCGTTGGCGAGGTTCGAGACGATCTGGAGCACTAGGGCCACTGCCAAGGCCCCCAACGCCGGCAGTGGCTCGAAGATCCCCAGGCCGACCGCGACGCCGAGTCCGACCAGCACCGGGCCTACCGCGGCCGGCAGGGTCGCCGGGCGGCATGCGAGCAACCAGGCGCGCGCCCGCGAGGGTGGAGCGGTCGGGGTCGTCATCTGTCCTTGGGGTCTACGGCCGTCGGGGGTACTTGCTGAAGTCGGGCGCTCGCTTCTCGAGGAAGGCCCGGCTGCCCTCGTGCGCCTCTTCGGTGAGGTAGAAGAGCATGGTGGCATCACCTGCAAGCTCCTGGATGCCGGCCAGGCCGTCGGTATCGGCGTTGAAGGACCGCTTCAGCATGCGGATGGCAGTGGGGCTCTTGGCCAGGATCTCCTCAGCCCAGCGCACGCCTTCGTCTTCGAGTTCTGCGAGTGGCACGACCGTATTGACCAAACCCATCTCCAGCGCCTCCGTCGCCGAATACTGGCGACAGAGATACCACATCTCACGCGCCTTCTTGTGGCCCACGATGCGCGCCAGCAGCGTGGCCCCGTAGCCGCCGTCGAAGCTGCCGACCTTGGGGCCGGTCTGGCCAAAGATGGCGTTCTCCGAGGCGATGCTGAGGTCGCAGACCACGTGCAACACATGCCCACCGCCGATGGCATAGCCGTTGACCAGGGCGATGACGGCGATGGGCAGCGATCGGATGAGCCGCTGCAGGTCGAGCACGTTGAGGCGTGCGATGCCGTCGGCAGCGATGTAGCCGCCCTCGCCCTTGACGTTCATGTCTCCGCCGGAACAGAAGGCCACCTCACCGGCACCGGTGAAGAGCACGACACCGATGGAGCTGTCGTCGCGCACCCGATGGAAGGCGTCGATGAGCTCGGTCACGGTCTCCGGGCGGAAAGCGTTGCGCACGTGAGGTCGGTCGATAGTGATCCTGGCGATGCCTGTTCCGCTATGTTCGTAGCGGATGTCCTCGTACTCGTGGGCCCTGCTCCACTGGGTCGGCATGGCGTTCTCCTACTGGCGACTGGATTGCTTGAGGGATCGGTCGATGAGGCGCCCGAAGGCGGCGGGATCTTCGATGTGAGGCGCGTGGCCGACACCCCGAATGATCTGCAGGCGAGCGCCGGCGATGCCGTCGGCCACCAGACGGGCTCGTTCCAGTCCGACGTGGTCGAGCGCTCCGGCGATGACGGTCGTGGCGACCTGGATCTCGCCCAAGCGGTCCTGGAGTGGCGTCATCGCACCCTGGCCGGCACCTCGCAATGACGCGGCCAGACCGGCGGGGTCGTGGCACAGGCGCTCGGCATGCAGCCGCTCTCGGCGATCAGCGGCAAGCGAGGCTTGGCTGGCGAACAGGGGCAACGCCTGCCAGCGGTCGACGAAGGCGGCGATCCCGTCTCGTTCCAGGTGGGCAGCGAGCCGTTCATCGGCGTCATGGCGGTGTGCCCGCTCGAGCGGGTCCGCGATGCCTGCTGAAGGGCTCTCGAGGACGAGGCCGGCGACCAGCTCCGGATGCTCCAGCGCCAGCACGAGCGCCAGCCGCGCGCCCATCGAATAGCCCACCACCGTCGCCGCAGTCGTATCCAGCAACGCCAGCAGGTCGGCCAGATCGTCGGCTTGTCGGTCCAGCGCATAGCGGGCCGACTCCGTTGGCGCGTCGGAACCGCCGTGTCCCAACAGGTCGGGCGCGATGACCCGATGGTGCGGCGAAAGCGCCTCGATCTGCGCCTCCCACGTGCGCGCCGTGCCGGTGAAGCCGTGGAGCAGCAGGACCGGCGGCCCCTCCCCCTCGGTCAGGACGTTCAGGCTCACGCCAAGGTCTCCGTGGCCTGTGCCACCACATCGAACGCCTGGCGATGCAGCTGCACGTTGCGGGCACGATCGGTGCGTAGCTCCACCACGTTCACGCCGGGCCGTCCGGTCGCCTCACGCACGACCGTCACCACCTCGTCGCCCTCGGCCAGGGCATGCCCGGCACCAAGCGCTGTGACGAGTGGACCGAAATCGGTGCCGTGCGGGGTCCCGAAGAGCTCCTCGTAATGCTCGGGCAGGCCGACTCCCGGAAGCGTGGCCGAGGCCTGCGGCAGGAAGGAGAAGATGCCGCCACCATCGTTGTTCACCAGCACGATGGTGACATCGAGGCGCAGACGTCGCGCCGCCACGAGAGCGTTGAGGTCATGCAGGAAGCTGATGTCTCCGACGACTGCCACGACGGGCCGATCCTGTACCGCAGCCGCACCAAGCGCGGTCGAGATCAGGCCGTCGATGCCGTTGGCGCCGCGGTTGCCCAGGAAACGCACTTGGCGTGGTGAGGCCGGCAGGAAGGTATCGAGGTCGCGCACGGGCATGCTGTTGCCGACCACGACGATGCCATCCTCTGGCACCGTCTCGTCGAGACCTTCGAAGATGGCCCCCTCGAACGGCTCCGCGCGAGTCTCGCGCCAACGAGCGAGCGCTTCGGTGGCGGCCCCCTCGGCAGCTTGCCAGCGAGCCAGCCAGTTGGATGAGCCCGCGGGCGAGGTGAGGGACTGGGCCAAACAGTCGGCGAATTCGACCGGATCGGCGTCGATCAACGTCGCTTCCGGCGGTCGCTCCCAGCCGGCCCCATCATCGATGAGCAGCTGGGGTGCCGCAAGGCCCTCGAGCAGCACGTTGAGGGACTTGGACGTTGGGGTAGCGCCGAACCGGAGCACCAGGTCTGGCGCTGGCCAGCCCCGAACGGTATCGCTGCGTAGCAAGGCGTCATGATGAGCGACGACGCACGATCGGTCATGCGTGCCGGTACGGACATTGGACAGCCCATCGACGAACAGCGGGAAACCTGATCTCGTCGCCAAGTCGGTGACCGCGGCCGCGAAGCCGAGCGCATCGAGCGGGCCGCAGACGATGAGTCCTCGCCGCGCTTTGGCGATCATGTAAGCGGTGCGTTCCACGTCGGCGGGATGCACGCCCGCCGGTTCAGGCATCTGCGCCTTGGTGGTCTCGAATGGCCCGTCGGCCAATGGCCCGTCGGGCAGCAGAGGCTCGCGGAATGCCAGGTTGAGCTGCACCGGACCGGCCGGCGCCGCCATCGCTCGAGTGACCACCTCGGTGACCACGTCGCAGATGTGGCTGATCGCGGCCACCGACGCCGCAGGTGGCAGCAGCTCGGCGAACCACTTGGCATGGCGGCCGAAGAGTTCGGTCTGGTCGATGGTCTGCGGCGCACCCCTCCCGTGCAGTTCCGCGGGGCGGTCGGCCGTCAACAGGATGAGTGGCACCCGTCCATAGCGGGCCTCGGCGACCGCCGGGGCGAAGTTCACCACGGCCGTCCCGGAGGTGGCCAGGATGGCCGCCGGACGCCGCGCCGCCTTGGCAGCACCCAGCGCGAAGAAGGCGCCGGCACGCTCATCGAGGTGGACCCAGCAGCGCAGGCCAACCGTCGCCCGCAAGGCGAGGGCCAAAGGCGTCGAGCGCGATCCCGGGCAGATGACGACATCGCGGACGCCAGCCCGAAGGAGCTCCCGTGTGATGGTGCGCAGGGCGCCCGCTGGAACCAGGTCAGCACTCATGGCTCGATCCGTCCCAGGGCAGAACTCAAGGCCAGCAGCTTGGCCGACGACTCGTCCCACTCCTGCTGCGGATCCGAATCGGCCACGATGCCACAGCCGGCGAACAGCCACGCGTCGTGCCCACGGATGACTCCGGAGCGCAGGGCCACGATGAACTCGCCGTCACCGTGGCGGTCGATCCAGCCTAGCGGTCCCGCATACCAGCCCCGTGCGATGGACTCCTCGTCGGCGATCAGCTCCAGGGCCAGGGCACGGGGCATGCCGCCGACCGCCGGCGTGGGGTGTAGCCGCTCGACGAGGGTGAGCACATCAAGGTCGTCGCGCAGTCGGCCCGAAACCTGGGTGACCAGGTGTTGGACATGGCGAAAGCGAAGCACCTCTGGCCGCGCGGCGATGTCGAGGCGCTCTGTCAGTGGCGTGAGCACCTCACGCAGCATCGCCACCACTACGGCGTGCTCCTCGCGCTCCTTGTCGCTACCTTCCAGCTCGACGGCCAGGCGTTCATCGGCGCCGCTTTCGCGCCCACGGGCCGCGGACCCCGCCATCGCCATCGTTCGCAGCTCCCGGCCGCTCAGGCTCACCAACCGTTCGGGCGATGCCCCCACGAACGAACGATCTGCACGTGAGACGGCGAAGACGGTGGACTCTGGCGCCGAGGCTGACAGGCGCCGCAGTACTCCCGGAAGACCGATGGCCGCGTCGGCCTCAAGTGCCACTCGCCGAGCCAGCACCGCCTTGTCGAGTCGGCCACGTCCCGCGGCACCGGCGAGCCGTGCGACCGAAGCATGCCAGGTGGAAACATCCGGTCGCTGATCGACGATGTGCAGCGTGGCCTCCCCCGCAGCCGCATCGGGCTCACCCATCTCGGCAAGAAGGCCATCCCACGTCCGGGCCCACACCTCCATTCCGGGTGTCTCGCCCACGCGCGCGGACAGTGTCAGCCAGCAACCGTCCGGAGTCGTCGTCAGCAGCAGCGCCGGGAGCACCAGGCAGGCAGGCTCAAAGCCCTGCCACACGTCTGACGGCGCGGGTTCATCGTCGAAGCTGAACCCGCCCAGTAGCAGCGGTCCGGTGCCGCGTGGCGCAGCGTCCTGATCGATGACGGCGCCCTCGATCAGTTCCGCCCATGCCCGAGAGGCCGTCTCGAAGCGGCCGGCACCAGCGCCAGGACGCGCCGCCCAGGCTTCGCCGACACCGACCAGCGAGAACTCGGCATCCGGCTGCATCCACAACGAAGCACCGAGGCCGACCGCGGCGGCATGGAGGGCGATCGGCTCGACCGCCGGCACCGGCACCGTGACGCACGTCAGCGTTCCGTCGAGGCGTGACGCTGCCGCCTCGGTCGCCGCCTGTACCGCAGCCCACAACGGCATCGGATGGATCAGGGTCATCCGGCTTCGAGCGCGTCGATGCGATCTTCAGGGATACCGACACTGCGCAGCAGGATGGCCCGCAATGTGGGGTAGCTGTCTTCGAGGTGACCTGGCTGCTCGTCCATGAGCCAGCGCGTGACGACCTCGTTGAGGGCACCGAACCAGGCCATGCCCGCGATCCGCGTGTCGAGCGGCTCGATGAGGCCGTCGACCACCGCAGCGTCCAGCTGTTCCGAGATGAGGCCACTGAAACGCTGGTGCAGGCGTGCCAGCTCGGCCTGGAACTCCGATCCTGCACCGACCGCATCGATGAGAAACAGCCGTGCCATCGTGCGGTGGCCGGCGAAGACGCCCAGGACCGTGCGCAAGGCGATGTCGGCCCGCTCGATGGGATCGACCACGTCGCTCATCGACCGCTCGACCTTGCCCACGAGGCGGTCGGCCGTGGTACGCAGCAACTCCAGGAAGAGCGACTCCTTGGTCGGGAAGTGGAAGTAGACGCCGCCCTTGCTGGTCTCCGCCTGGCGTCCTACCTCGTCCACGCCAGCGTGTCGGTATCCGCGCTGGCTGAAAACCGTGAACGCGGCATCCAGGATGCGCTCACGCCGGCGCGCACTTCGCTCCTGCTGCACCTCTTCAGACCTCCGCCTTCGACTTCCGACTGTGCAGTCGGTTTTCAGGGTTCCAGCGTACCAAAGGCGACCCGGCCCGAGTTCGGGCCTCCCGCACATTTCCTACTGACATAGGGGACAATAGGGCCCTGATGAGAGTCTCCGCCAAGGCCGATTACGCCGCCAGGGCCGCCGCTGAGTTGTCGACCGCGACCGATTCACCCATCAAGGCCGACACCATCGCGTCAGCCCAGGGCATCCCGGCCAAGTTCCTCGAGACGATCCTGCTGGAACTTAAACACGCCGGCATCGTCAGGAGCCAGCGCGGCCCCGACGGCGGCTACACGTTGGCCCGGCCGGCCGAGGACATCAGCCTCGCAGACGTCATCCGTGCCGTCGATGGGCCATTGGCCAATGTGCGCGGCGATCGACCGGAGAACATGGAATACCGCGGCGCGGCGGAGCCGTTGACCGATGTCTGGATCGCGGTCCGGGCCGCGCTCCGTGACATCCTCGAGACCACCACCCTGGCGCACCTACGCGACGGTGCGCTGCCGGCGCGCGTCTCCGAGCTGGCCGAGGACCCTGAAGCCTGGGTGTCCCTGGGCCGTATCCGCGGCGCCACACCCGAGCGCCGCCGGAGCCGCCCTCAGCCGAAAGACAGCAGCGCCAAGTCGTAGATCGCCACTTCGCTGAGGCCGTCGAGCGAGACCCGCGCCGCATCGATGGTTCGAGGCTTCTTGTCCAGCGCGATCAGCCCCACGTACGTGCCACTGCCGGGCACGAGGTAAGCCACCATCGGGCGCCACTCCCCTTCCTCACGCGCAGCCAGCTCGACGCTGACCGACGCACCCGCGGCCTTCACGCGCAGGACGTAGGCGAGCGCATGGCAGCGCAACGCCGGTCCGCCCAAGGGGATGACGAGCGAACCACCTTGCCCGTCGAAGCGCACGGTTGGTGGCTCGCACGCATCGGCTGCCTCAGCAAGCGATCCGCCTTCCACCTCCAGCGGGGGCACGCCATCCACGATGCTCCAGACGACCTCCGCCTGTAGCCAGGCCAGCTCCTGCCCGAGATGCGGCGAAGCCAGGAAGCGACCCGGGGCAGCCTCATAGTCGTAGTCCTCCGCGCGCGCCATGGCACCTCGAGCGCCGGCGGTGGGCAACGGTCGGAACGCAAGCTTCTTGCTCGCTTCGGCCAATCCGGCGACCTCATTGGAGACTGCGGCCGCGGCCTCACGCCCGAACATGTCGCTGATAGGGAAGCCGGTCAGGCGCAGCTTGCTGCCGTATCGCGAGGGGCTCCGCGGCAACTGTGCCATCTCATCGATCAGGGCGCGCGTCCTGGGCTGCCAGCGATCGATGACGTGGTCGACGGTGGCGGGGATGTCGAACGGCACGTCAGGCAACTGGAAGGAGTGGGTGGACGTGGTGGCACGATTGCGCTTGGCCTGGAACTCCTGCCACGACTTGGTGAAGTAGTGGTTCATCTGTAGGTTCGCGAAGCTCGGATCTGCGATGACCGTGGCGCGCTCGGACGTCGGCTCGCCGGCCGTATTGACGGTCCGCCCGTGAACCGTGATCGCGTTGTGGATCCCCACTCGGGCCGTCCCGCGCGGCCGGATGATGGGCTTGGCCAGGATCTCCGAGGTGCCCACGCGCGGGACCTGGACGCTGTGCTCCCGATAGTTCTCGGTGACGAGACCGGTGGGTGGCGTGCGATGACCCGAGTAGCAGAACTCCTTGCGTGACACCAGCACCTGCTCGGCATCGGGATAGCGCGCCATCACGTCACCGACGGGCTCATCGTTCTCCGGCACAAGGAACTCATCGATGTCCACATAGGCGAGCCACTCGGTGGTGTCGCCGAAGAAACGCACCACGTGATTGTTGGCGTCACGCTGCAACCCACGCAGGGGGAAGTAGACCGTGGTCACGACGCCGTGGTCCGCATATGGCTTCAGCACCTCGTGCAGATCGTCGGTGCTGCCGTTGTCGTAGAGGAAGAAGTGGTCCACGCCGATGGCCATGTGGTGGCACAGCCACTCCTCCATGTTGGGCGCCTCATCCTTGAGGATGGCCATGACACACACGTCGAAGCGGCCACGCTCCATCAGCGGCGTCCGGACAGGGCGCTCGTCAGCGCGACCCAGCAGTCGACCCAGGCGACGGCTGGCGCTCATCGCCGCTCAGCCATACGAGAGCAGGAAGAGGTCCAACACGCGTAGGGCTGAGCCGGCGCCGGAGAACGATACGTCGACACGCTCGACCAGGTGCGGTCGCTCATCCAAGTCGAGGACGCCAGCCCAGGTCGATGCGGTCGGAAGGTCGGCGGTCACCACCGCGCTCGCCGAGCCGTCGTGGCGCTTGATCTGAGCGGAGAGCCGCAGCGGAGTATCAGTGCTGATGACGAACCCGAGGGCGTAGCGACGTCGCTGGCCCGGGGCGGAGACCTCCAGCGACAGCAAGGCCGAGCCATCGTCGAGGGCACACTCGGTCGCCTCGCTCGTCGTGCACACCTCGCCCCGGACATGGTCGGCCAGCGCGCGCACATGGTCGGATGACGACAGGCAACCCGGGCTGGCCTCGTACTCGGTGCTGCCAAGATCGCCCACGAACCCGACCGCCGAATAGTGGTTCTTCGATCGGAAGGCCGGTCCGCGCTGGGCCTCCTCGAAACCAGCCGCCAGGTTGACGATGGCGAACTCGGCGAACCGTCCCAGGTCGTTGGGAACGGGAAAGTGGGCCAGACCGAGCTGACTGCCGTATAGGAACGGCTTGGGCGCCAGGCTGTGGACCCGCTCCATCATCGCCCGGGTCTGGGGCGCGAACCGTTGGGCCTTGGTATCCACGCGGATGGTGGGCAGATCGAACGGCAGGCCAGGGCGCGGCAAGCGGCCGGCGGCACTACCACGGAAGCGCTTGGCCTCGAACTCCTGCCACGACCTCGTGTAGTAGTGATTGACCTGGACGACCTCCATGAGCTCG
Source organism: uncultured Chloroflexia bacterium (assembly GCA_963838115.1). Taxonomy (GTDB): domain Bacteria; phylum Chloroflexota; class Limnocylindria; order Limnocylindrales; family CSP1-4; genus JAFMJV01. The sequence continues at coordinate 429,176 of CAWIPU010000001.1, read as the reverse complement.
GTCGGCATCACGGTCTCCCGCGGCGCGTCCACGCTGGACCCGTCAGATCGCGATGGCAACCGATCGGCCACGGTGGCGCTGTGGATGTCCACCGACGAGATGCCGCTCGGTTGCAGGGCCGTCTTGACGCGGGGACCCTTGGCCGGGTCGCGTCCGTCTGTATTGGCGATGTCGGTGTAGGCCTCGATGACCAGGCCAGCCGGCTGCTCACGGTGACTGCTGAAACCGAACTCGGCACGGGGCATGCGCAGATCGGCCGCCTCCGGGTAGCGTGCCAGGATGGAAGGGATGTCGTCATCCTTGACTGGCACGATGAACTCGTCCACATCCACGAAGGCCAGCCAGTCGACGCTGGGGCCGAAGAAACGCAGGGCGTGGTTGTAGGCACCCAGCTGCCCGCCCGGCAGCGGCCAGTTGACGATGGTCACCAGACCGTGGTTGGCGTAGGGCTCCAACAGCTCGAAGGTGCCGTCGGTGCTGCCGTTGTCGTACAGGAAGACGTGGTCGACGCCGAGGGCGAAGTGGAAGCAGAGCCACTCCTCGAGATAGTCGGCCTCGTTCTTGACGATGCAGACGATGGCCAGGTGCAGCCCCGGTTCATCGATGAGCGCAGCGCGACCGGCCACGTTGGGCGGCCGGCTGCGCCAGTTCTTGCGCGGCGCCTTGCGGGGGGCGTTGCGCTGCCCCCCGGCGGCACCATCCACGGGCGGGCTACCCACGGCGGGAACGCCCACATTCCGGTTCACGGCCCGACTCAGCCGGCGTCGCAACGTCATCGCGCTAGCCTACGCGACGGATCCGGGCCGATGTTGGCTCTAGACCTCCTTGAACTCGCCCTCGACGGCCTCTTCGCCGTCATCGGCGGTGTCACCCGCGGCATCAGCGCCACCGTCGCCGGGAGCGCCCATGTCGGGAGCACCCTCAGGTCCAGCGGCCTGGTAAGCCTTGGTAGCCACCTCCTGGAGTGTGCTGGTCAGCTCAGCCGATGTCTTCGTCACAGCCTCTTCGTCGTCACCCTTGAGCGCGGTTCGCACCGCCTCGATGCGTGACTCGAGCGCAGACTTGTCGGCAGCGTCGATCTTGTCTCCAAGGTCCTTCATGGTGCGCTCGGCCTGGAAGGCGAGCGCGTCGGCCTGGTTGCGGGCCTCCACGGACTGGCGCTTGGCCTTGTCCTCGGCGGCGTGCTCCTGGGCCTCCTTGACCATGCGGTCGACATCCTCGTTCGAGAGCATCGAGGAAGCGGTGATGCGCACCGACTGCTCACGCGACGTGGCCTTGTCCTTGGCCTTCACATCGAGGATACCGTTGGCGTCGATGTCGAACGTCACCTCGATCTGGGGCACGCCACGAGGAGCGGAAGGGATGCCGTCGAGGATGAAGGTGCCCAGCGTCTTGTTGCCGCTGGCCATCTCGCGTTCGCCCTGCAGCACGTGGATCTCCACCTGCGGCTGACTATCCGAGGCGGTCGAGAAGACCTGGCTCTTGGAGGTGGGGATGGTGGTATTGCGATCGATGAGCCGCGTCATGACGCCACCCAACGTCTCGATGCCAAGTGACAGCGGGGTCACGTCGAGCAGCAGCACGTCTTTGACGTCACCGGCGAGCACGCCGGCCTGGATAGCGGCACCGACCGCCACCACCTCGTCGGGGTTGACGCCCTTGTGGGGCTCCTTGCCATCGAACATCTTCTTGACCGCCTCGACGACCGCCGGCATCCGCGTCTGGCCGCCGACGAGGATGACCTCGTCGATGTCCGAGGGCTTGAGCCCGGCGTCCTTGAGCGCGGCCTCGACCGGCTTGCGGGTGGCGTCGACCAGGTCCGCCACCAGATCCTCGAGCTTGGCCCGCGACAGCGTGGTCACCAGGTGCTTGGGGTTGCGGTCGGCATCGACGGTGATGTAGGGCAGGTTGATCTCGGTGGTGCTGGTGGTAGAGAGCTCGATCTTGGCGCGCTCGGCGGCCTCCTTGAGGCGCTGGAGGGCCTGCTGGTCCTTGGCCAGGTCGATGCCCTGGTCCTTCTTGAACTCTTCGAGCAGCCAGTCGATGACCTTCTGGTCGAAGTCGTCACCGCCCAGGTGCGTATCGCCATTGGTGGCCTTGACCTCGAAGACACCGTCACCCAGCTCCAGGATGGAGATGTCGAACGTGCCGCCGCCGAGGTCGTAGACCGCGATCTGCTCATCGACCTTCTTGTCGAGGCCATAGGCCAGTGACGAAGCGGTGGGCTCATTGATGATGCGCTTGACCTCAAGCCCAGCGATGCGGCCGGCGTCCTTGGTCGCTTGCCGCTGCGTGTCATCGAAGTAGGCCGGCACGGTGATGACCGCCTCGTTGACGGTCTCACCGAGGTACGCCTCGGCATCGGCCTTGAGCTTCTGCAAGATCATGGCGCTGATCTCTGGCGGGCTGTAGGACTTGCCGTCGGCGAGCGTCACCACGATGCCGTCGCTGCTCTTGTCCTTGTCCACCTTGTAGGGCACCAGCTTGATGCTGCGCTGTACCTCGGGGTCATCCCAGCGTCGGCCGATGAAGCGCTTGATGGAGTAGACCGTGTTGGCAGGGTTGGTGATGGCCTGGCGCTTGGCGATCTGGCCTACGAGGCGCTCGCCCTGCTTGCTGAAGGCCACGACCGAGGGCACGGTGCGACCGCCCTCCGCGCTGGGGATGACGGTGGGCTCGCCGCCTTCCATCACCGCGATGGCGGAGTTGGTGGTGCCGAGGTCGATGCCGATGATGCGTCCCATGGATGATGCTCCTTGTGTGTGAGTGCCGGTCAGTTCTGCTTGGGTGAGTCGTCGTCGTTGCGAGCCACCGCGACGAGGGCGGGCCGGAGCACGCGATCGCGGATGGTGTAGCCCCGTTGGATCACCTTGGTGACGGTGCCGTCGGGTGCGTCTGCGGTGTCCTCATAGGAGATGGCTTGCTGCGTATGGGGATCGAAGGGCTCGCCTTCGCCCTCCATGGCCACTATGCCCTCTGCCTCCAGCAGTGCGCGCAACTTACGGTCGATGGCGCTGATGCCCGCGACCCAGGGGCTGTCCCGGGTCTCCTCGGGGACGTGCTCGACGGCCAGGTCGAAGTCATCCGCGAGGTCCAGTACACGGACGAGCAGCCGATCGCCGGCCACGTTGGCCCAATCGGACCGCTCCTCCTCCGTGCGGCGCTTGAGGTTCGCGAAGTCGGCGCGGGCGCGCTGCCACCCGGCCTCCGCCTCTGCGGCACGCTGCTCAGCCGCGTCAAGCTGTGCGCTTAGCTGCTCGACCTGCTCGCGTAGGGACGCACCGCTGGTATCGAGTGCGGCGATGCGCTCCTCCGCGCGTGAGCCGCCACGCTTGGCCGAAGTAGCCGTGGCCTGGTCGTGCTGCTGGGGGTTTCCGTTGGCGCCCGGGGCGCCGTGTTTCTTATCGTTCATGCGTACAGGTGATCCACCAATTCGTTCATGAGGCCACGCACGTAGCGGACCGTGGAGATTGCGTGTGGGTAAGCCATACGGGTGGGGCCGACGACGCCGACGACGCCGACGGCTCGATCGGGCCGGCCATAGGAGGCGACCACGAGGGATACGTCATTCATCTCCACGTGATCGTTCTCACTGCCGATGAAGACGCTGACGTCGCCCGAGGCCGCCAGCCGCCGCACCAAATCGCCCAGATAGACGCGGTCCTGGAGCACATTGAAGACGCGGCGCAGCCGCTCGGAGCGATCGAACTCGGGCTCTTTCATGACGTTGAGCAGGCCCTCACTGAAGACCTCCTCGACTGCGGCCGCATCGAATTCATGCATCAGTCTGGAGACGCGCTCCACGGCCTGCGTGAACAGGGGATCCACCGACGCCGGCCGCTCGCGCAGCGTGTCGAGCACCGCGTCCACTTCTGGCGTGGTCTTGGCGCGCAGGACACGATCCACGCCGTGCGCGATCTCGTCGAGCTCTGCCCCCGGGTACTCATGGTCGAGGTTCAGCAGCACCTGCTTCACCGGGCCGACCGCCATCACCAGCAGGAGGCTGGCGGCGCGCTCAGCGGTGGGGACGATGTCGATTCGGCGGATGCGGCAGGACTGTGGCTTGATGGGCGTGGCGATGGCGGCCGAACCGGTCGCGCTGGCGAGGGTCGAGGCCGCCAGGCGGAACCATTGTTCGTTGGCGAACTCCACCTGCCCGAACTGATGGCGGATCATCAGTTGCTCGACCGGCGCCAGGCACACCTGGTCGGAGATGGATTCGACGTACAGGCGATAGCCGCGGTCCGTGGGGACGCGTCCCGCGCTGGTATGGGGATGCCCCAGGAGCTCCGCGATCTCCAGCTCGGCCATGATGTTGCGCACGGTCGCAGGGCTGATGGAGAGCGCGTACTTCTCCACCAACGCCACACTGCCCACCGGCTGCGCGGTGGCAACGTATTCCTCGATGATGGCCCGCAAGATGGCCGCTGAACGGTCCTCCAGCGGTCCCGGGCGTAGCTTGCGCCTAGCCAATCGATCCTCTTGGTGCTGCGGTTTCTTCGTCGCAGAGTTAGCACTCTGATATGGGGAGTGCTAACTCCGTGATCGGTATCCTATCAGTCCCCTACCCCGAGTGTCAACGTGCGAGAACGCTGCGATCGATGGGCCGGAGGCGAGACCGGTCTCGGAAGACGTGCTGACATGCAGTTGATAGGTGACTGCAACGAGATACGGCCCGACGTCGCCTCCGGCTTGGATGAGCCACTGGATACTGTTCGGTAGGAAGCGCAGTCGCGTCGGTCGCTGTGTGCTCGCCGTGGATGCGCTGACCGCGTATGACAGGAGGTCGGATCGAGGATGGACGCGCGGCATCCAGGCGACACGGTGCCTGCAGACACACTGAACGAGATGGATGGAGTGCGAGCGGCCCTCTCGGAGTACGACGTCAAATGCGTGATCGCGGCGACAGGTGGACGGTCGTGGCGAGAACACCACCTGGCAGTGACTCCGGAGGGCTTGGCCATCCTGACGCCGCGCAAGAGTCGTGGCGTTCGAGGGCGGGAGTTCGCCGTCCGGCTGGCGCGTTGGCCACTGGTACAGCTGGGTACGTTCGGAGAAGCGCAAGGTGGAACCGCTGGCTCCCGGTTCGACCTCGTGGTCCGGGTGGGCCGAGAGTCATTCGTGGCCCTCCTCGACGGACCGACCGGTCAGCGGACCCTGCGAGACTTCGTGGTGGCCGTACAGCGAGGCATGCGGGGCGATTTTGCCTACGCCGACTACGACGCCGCCTCGATGCTGACGTCGTGACCCGCCGGGTGGGTGGAGCGGCGGAGCCGCGGGCCGATCGGCCCGGTCCAGCGCGTTCGGATCACCAGCTGGCGGCTTCGCCTCCCACGCGATCGGCGCTGCGCTGCTCGTCTTCGCCACTCTCCACGTACGCGTGGAACGGATCGGCTGGTAGGCCGCGCTCCTCTCGTAGCTCCGCCAGCGGTCCACGCACATCGCTGAAGAAGGCGCTCCAAAGCAGGTTGTTGGCCTCCAGCACATCGCCACGCTGCTGCGCCGCCACGAGGGCCTCACGATCGACCAGCAGAGCCTTGGCGAAGAGCTCCTGCAGGGTCTGCACCGAGCGGATGATGGCAGCCACCTTCGGCTCGATGTTGTGGCATTGGTCGAGCATGTAGGCCGTCTCAAGCGCGGTCTTCTGCGCGACCGGATCGGAGTCGTCGCGCATGGCGTTGATGAGCTCATGCGTGATCCGGAACATCTGGTACGGATCGATGGAGCCGACCATCAGGTCGTCATCACCGTACTTCTTGTCGTTGAGGTCGAAGGAGCCCAGCTTGCCCTCCGCGAGCAGCAGGGCCACGATCTGTTCGATGTTGACGCCGAGGCTGTGGTGGCCGGTGTCGACGCAGACCACGGCACGCTCGCCGACACGGTTGCAGACCGCCAGTGACTGACCCCAGTCCTGCACATCGGTCGAGTACAGCGCAGGCTCGAAGATCTTGTACTCGAGGTACATGCGCGCCTGCTCGGGCAGATACTCGTAGGCTGCCTGCAGCCCCTCCACAAGCCGGTTACGGCGCCAGCGCAGGTCGTCCTGGCCGGGATAGTTGGTGCCGTCCCCGAGCCACACCTTCACCGCCGGCGCATCGGTCTGCTCGGCGATGTGGCAGCACTCGATGATGGCGTCGAGCGCCCGCTGCCGGACGTCGGCCGAAGGATGACACAGGGAGCCGAGCATGTACTCGTCGTCCTGGAAGGTATTGGAGTTGACTGCGCCGATCTTGAGGCCCCTGCCCTGCATGTAGCCCAAAAGAGCGCCATAGTCGTCGACCTTGTCCCAGGGGATATGCAGGGCGACGGACTTGGCGATGCCCGTGTAGCGATGTACGGTACCGGCGTCATCGATCTTCTCCTCGACGGTTCGCGGCGTGCCGGCGTGCTTCCAGACGCGGAACCGGGTACCGGTGTTCGCGAAGCCCCACGAGGGGATCTCGATCTCGAGCTCGTCGACGGCCCAGAGCAGCTTCTCCTGGATGGCGCTCGCGCTGGCATCGATGGTGGAAGTCATCCGGGCATCTCCTTCTCAAGCACGGCCGAACGCGGGCCAAGTACACGTTCATCGTATGCGCCGATCGGGTCGGGACGCGCGGTCCAAAGGGCACGCCCCAGCGGACCGTTTGCCCCGTGCGGCGTCGTCGCTGTTCGATCGCTCCCGCTAGCGCCTGACCTCGAAGTTTTCGTAGAGATAGCGGCGCGGGACCTGCCCGCTCTGGTAGATCTTCCGAGCCAGGTCGCGACCGAAGTAGCGCCAATGCCACGGCTCGTAGCTGTAGCAGGAGACCTTCTGCTTGCTCTTGGGATAGGACATGATGAAGCCGAACCTCCAGCCGTTCTTGGCCAGCCACTTGCCCGAGGGCGACTCACCGAAGGTCGTCTTCAGAGGCACGCTGGGTGCGGTCGTGAAGTCCAACGTGGTGCCCATCTGGTGCTCGGAATGGCCTGGCCTGGCCGAGAACCTGGCCGCATGCGCGTAGCCGAAGCGTTGGACATAGGATGCGAACAACGCTGCCTGGTAGCTGTACGTTCGCTGTGCCGATCGCACAGCGAGTGGCTTGCCGGCCCGGCGCGCCGCCGCCGCCAGGGCACGCAGATCGTCGATGATGATCTTGCGCACCTTGCCGCTACCGCTTAGGCCGGCGCGCGAGACGGACACCAGGTCGCGCGGCTGATAGCTGCGGCGGATCTTTAGGTTCGTATCAAGCAGCGTCTTCTTCCAGTCCTTGACCTTGCCGTAGCGCGTGCGGATGTCCTGGTACTCGCAAGCTGGCAGACGTACCTTGGCCGGCGTGACGGATGCGGATGTCGTGAGAGCCGTGAGCGCCAACTCAAGGCTGGGGGGCGCGAAGGTCGGATCCTGCGGGTCATCGGCCGCAGCGACGGACGCAGTCGTGGCACCGAACAGCATGGCTATGGACAGGAGCGCCGCGGCGGTGCGGTGGACGATCGTTAACGGCATGGCCGAATGCTACGCGCCCGGCGCAGAGGCTGCAGCGGGACGCGCCTCCGCGGGACGCTCGGGCAGCAGTCGCACAAAGACCTCATTGGCCAACAGCCGGCCTTGCTGTGTGAGGCGCGTCCGCCCGGCAGCCACCTCGGCGAGGCCGTGCAGACTCGCCCACTCGAGCGCCGGAGTGATCGCCGGCTCGCCAGCCAGCCCGGCATCGATCCCCTCGACAAGGCGCAGCCCCAGGATGACGCGCTCGGCGAGCGCCGTTGCCGCATCGACCACCTCCGATCCACCCGGCGGCAGGCGACCTTGCCCCAGCGCCGCGATGTAACCGTCAAGACGGGCCGTGTTCCACGTCCGCCGCAGCGCACCGTCGGAGGCGTGCGCACCCGGTCCCAGTGCCAGGTAGGGACGGCGGTGCCAGTACAACAGGTTGTGGCGGCTCTCGCGCCCGGGCCTCGCCAGGTTGGCGATCTCGTAGCGGCGCAATCCCGCGGCCGCGGCCAGCTCATCGGTGAGCAGTTCCATCTCGGCGGCACGCTCATCTGACTGCTCGGCCAAGGCACGCGTTCGCCAGGCTCGTGCACCACTGCGCAGCGGCAAGTGATCGCCATCGGGCCCGGTGAGGCCCTCCGCGTCGGGATCATCGAGGGTCAGCGTGTAGACGGAGAGGTGCTCGGGCTCGAGTGTCAGGGCGGCCCTGAGCGTCGCCCGCCAGGACAGCGACGTCTGCCCCGGCACATCGGTGAGCAGATCCAGGCTGAGCGATCCAAAACCGGCGTCTCGAGCGGCATCGACGGCTGCCGCCACGTCAGCGGCTCGGTGACGTCGACCCAATCGACGCAGCTCGGCATCGTCCATCGACTGTGCCCCGATGGAAAGCCGGTTCACGCCGGCAGCGCGGAAACCGGCCAGGTCCCCGATCTCATCGGCCCCCGGATTCGCCTCCAGGGTGACCTCGGCCTCAGCCGCGATGCCCAACCACCTGTCCACCGCAGCGAGCAAGCCGGCCACCTGCTCGACCTGCATCAGCGACGGCGTGCCGCCGCCCAGGTAGACGCTCCGTAGTGGCGCCCCAGCTCGCCCGAAGGTCGCATCGAGCGCCTCCGCGCGCAGCTCCAGCTCCCGCGTGACCGCGACCAACAGCGCTTCGATGCGGTTCGACGGTCCTCGCGCCGCGGCCCCGGCCACGACCACGAAATCGCAATACGGGCACAGCGACACGCAGAAGGGAAAGTGGATGTAGAGCCCCTCCGGCGGGCGGGGTTCGATCCCCTGGCCGCGCTCCGGCGGGCAAGGCTCGATCACGCCCTGTGGCCGATGCTCAGCGTCGACGGGGATCGTGCGGCGCGATGACGTAGGCGCCGGCATCTCCGCTGCCACGCCGGCGGGGAGTGATCTGCTCGACTGCAGCTCGCCGGGGCGGGCCCATGGTCATGAAGAAGGCGAAACGGGTGATGGCGTGACCCACGAACGCGGCGGCGATGCCCGCGGTCATGAGCACCAGAACGCCACCGACCACACCGATGACGAGCCAGTTCAGGACCATGACGAAACCTCGGCTGCCGGTACCGGCACGGACCGCGCCGGCATAGATGAAGGCGGCCGAGCCGACCGCCAGCCAATCAGGTAGGCCGAGCACCAATAGGAGACCCAGCATCACGCCGCGAAAGAGGAACTCGTCGAAGAAGGCCGTCCCGATGGCAAACAGGACGCCACCGGGGTAGCGATCGGGCCGCGGGAAGTCGAGACGACCGTTGATAGCGGTCGCCAGCACGAACGCACCGACGACGCCGGCGCCGCCATAGACCAGCCCCAGCAGCATGGCTCCACCGCGGTCGGGTGCCAAGGTGAGGTTGAGGTCCGACACCGGCGAGGGGTGGAGCGCGAAGATGATCAGCCCCAACGCGATCCCGGCGGCATACCAGGAGATTCGCGACACCCACACACGCCACTCACCATCTTCGGTATCCCACTCCGCAGCACTGAAGCGCTTGGCATCCAGGCGGAGCAGGAACATCAGCGCGACGAAACCGATGAACAAGAGGTACTGCAGGGGCTCAGGCAGCAACTAGTCGCCCTCGCTCCCCCGCAGGACCGCCAGGAATGCTTCCTGGGGGATCTCCACGCTGCCCACCCGCTTCATCCGCGCCTTGCCCTCTTTCTGTTTCTCGAGCAGCTTGCGTTTGCGCGTCACGTCGCCACCGTAGCACTTGGCAAGGACGTTTTTGCGCATCGCCCGGACGGTCTCGCGCGCGATGACGTTGGAGCCGATAGCCGCCTGGACCGGCACCACGAACATCTGGCGCGGGATGAGCTCCTTGAGCTTCCGGACCAACTCGCGGCCGGCGCTCTGCGCGTCGTTCCGGTGGACGATGATACTCAGCGCGTCGACCGGCTCGCCGTTCACCAGCACATCGAGCTTGACCAGATCGCCGACACGGTAGCCGATCTCCTCGTAGTCCATCGAGGCGTAGCCCTGCGTGCGGCTCTTGAGTTGGTCGTAGAAGTCGACGATGACCTCTGCCAGCGGCAACTCGAAGTTCATCAGCACGCGCGTGGGGTCGAGGTACTCCATGTCGCTGAACGCGCCACGGTGGTTCTTGGCCAGCTCCATGAGCGTTCCGATGTAGTTCGAGGGCGTCACGATGCCAAGCTTGACCCAAGGCTCGGAGATCGATTCGATCTCCGACGGATCTGGCAGCAGCGCCGGATTCTCGACCTCCACTTCGCCGCGGCCATGCATGAGCGTGACGCGGTACTCGACCGAGGGTGCGCTGGCGATGATGTCGAGGTCGAACTCGCGCTCCAGCCGCTCCTGCACGATCTCCATGTGCAGCAGACCCAGGAAGCCGATGCGGAAGCCGAAGCCAAGGGCGACCGAGGACTCGGGCTCGAAGCTGATCGAGGCATCGTTCAGGTGCAGCTTCTCCAGCGCCTCGCGCAGGACCGGGTAGTCAGGCCCGTTGATGGGGTAGACACCGGCGAAGACGAGCGCCTTGGCCGGCTTGTAGCCGGGCAACGGCGCCGCGGCTGGTCGTCGCGCCGATGTCAGCGTATCGCCGACCTGGCAGTCACGCACGGACTTCAAGCCGGTCGCGGCATAGCCGACCTCGCCTGGTCCCAGCGACTTGACCGGTACCATCTGCGGTCGGAACACGCCCAGCTCCACGAGCTCGCTCTGGGCGCCGGAGGCCATGAGGCGGATCTCCTCGTTCTCCCGCAGCGTCCCCTGGCTCAGCCGGACATAGGCGACGACACCCTTGTAGGCGTCGTAGTGGGAGTCGAAGATGAGGCCGGACAGCGGTGCGTCCGGGTCCCCGCCCGGTGCCGGGATACGCTCGACGATGGCCTCCAGCACCTCGGGCACGTTGGTGCCGTCCTTGGCGCTGACCATGATGACCTCCTCGCGCGGTATGGCCAGCACGTTCTCCAGCTCCTCGATGACGAGATCGGGCTGGGCGCTGGGGAGGTCGATCTTGTTGATGACTGGGATGATCACCAGGTTCTGCGCGAGGGCAAGATAGACGTTGGCCAGCGTCTGTGCCTCGATCCCCTGGGCCGCATCGACGACCAGGATGGCGCCCTCGCAGGCCTGCATGCTGCGGCTCACCTCGTAGCTGAAGTCGACGTGGCCCGGCGTGTCGATGAGGTTGAGGCCGTATCGCAGGCCGTCGCGGGCGGTGTGCTCCAGGCGCACGGCCCGCGCCTTGATGGTGATGCCCTTCTCACGCTCCAGGTCCATGCTGTCGAGCACCTGGCTGGTCATCTGGCGCTTGTCGAGCGTGTGGGTCAACTCGAGGAAGCGGTCAGCCAGCGTCGACTTGCCGTGGTCGACGTGGGCGATGATCGAGAAGTTGCGCAGGCGGGACTGAGGGATCGAACCATTCATGAAGCGTGCTCCAAGGCGCCCACGCTGGAGTCCCGGTAGTCCAGGGCCGACGTGAACGCCGGGGCGAACGCGTAGACGCCTGCGTCGATGACCTCGGCCCGCTCGACTTCACGACTCGTGCGCACAGGATAGCTGGCAAGCCTGACAAGGTCGGCCGCGAGGTATCGCCGACCCGGATCGCCAAGCAGGACGACAGTGCCACCGCGGTCCGCGAGTCGGAGCCATGCGAGCATGCGGGTGGCCATGGTTTCCTCATAGCAGACGTCGCCAGCCAGGATGACATCGCACACCGGCGGAGGGTCGCCCAGGACATCCCGGCCACTGAAGCCTACGCGCACGCCGTTGGCACGTCCATTGACCGCGATCGCCGCTTCTGCGATGGGATCGATGTCCAACGCCAGCACCGACCGGGCATCAGCGCGCAGCGCGACGATGGCACACAATCCTGACCCGGACCCGAGGTCAAGCACGTGCTTGCCTGCGACCGTCTCGGGTCTCTCCACGAGGAATCGCGCGAGCGCCAGGCCACCCGCCCACGGAAAGGCCCAGTACGGGATGTCAGGGTCGGCCAGCCCCAGCTGATCGCCTGCCTGGCGGCAGACTTCTGTGACGTCTTCGGCCATGTGCAGGCGAACCGACGGCACGTCCGGTACGGGCCGAAGCGCCGCATTGCGGCGGACGAAGGCGCGCAGGCTCGCGGGCGTCGGCGTGGGCATCCGGCAAGACTAGCGCGCCGAACGGGACCTGCCTGCAGCCGAGTAGTCGGCTACGCGATGACCCTTGTCCGGCGCGCTGCCGATCCGCCCCTGGACGCGATGCCGGCGCTGACGTCTGCCATCGATCCCTCAAGGGCATCCAGCTCCGTGACGGAGAGTCGATCGATGAAATAGGCCTTGATACCTCGCAGGTGGATCCGGCTGGCCGCCCGCAGGCTCGACAGACCGGCGTCGGTGAGGGTCGCCTCTGCACCGCGACCATCCGACGAGCATTGGCTGCGCTCCACCAGTCCGTCCGCTTGCAGCCGATCTACGAGTCGCGTGACCCCGCTGCGGGTGAGGAAGATAGCCTCGGACAGCTGGCTCATCCGCAAGCGGCGGCCTGGTGCCTCGGCCAAGTGAAGGAGCGCCGAGTAGTCGGCGAGTGACATGCCGGCCTCCGCGCGCAGCTCCTGGTCCAGGCGGTCCACGACCAAGGCGTGTGCCGCCAGCCATCCGCGCCACACGGCCAAGCGCGGATCCCGAGGCGAGAGTGCCCCTGTCCGCTTCGCCTCGCCGTCCGATCCGATGTCACGCATCACCGTGCCATCCTAACCCACTTTGGTGAGTGATTGCGCGGTCAAGTAGTCTCGCCCTGGTCGATCGGCTCCGTGCGGCGCCACACATTCACGTTGGTTCTCCTGCTGGCGCTCGGACCCGACCTGCGTTACCATCACCGTTCGCGCGGATCACGATCGCGTTGGGCATGCTGTGCCCGCACATCGCCGACCCTGCGCCAAAGATCACCCAGAGTTGTTGAGGACACATCACCTTGGCCCATTCTTCGCGGACCTGGACCGGCGCACGTACGCCGCAGGCCCTCAAGCGCGTCCGTCAGTCCCACCGCCGCAATGCCATCCTGCAGCCTCGACGCACCGCCGCCAAGACACAGGTGAAGAATGCGCTGCTCACGGCCGAGGGCGGCGACGTCGAGGCCACACGGAAGGCGGTCGCAACGGCGGCTGCGGCACTCGATCGCGCTGCCAAGGTCGGCGCCATCCATCCCAACAACGCCGCCCGCCGCAAGAGCCGGTTGATGCTTCGCACCAACGCTGCGCTCGGTGGCCAACCCGCGACCGCCGCCAGCAAGCCACAGCGCCAGGTCGGCAAGGCTGCCGCCGCCAAGGCCGCCAAGACCCGTATCGCCGCTGGCAAGGCCTCCAAGGCCAAGGGCGAGCAGACGGCTGCCGGTAAGGCTCGCGCCGCGCTGAGCAAATCGGCTCGCTCCGCCGAGACCAAGCCCGCCGCAACAGCCACCGCGGCTGAAGCAGCGACCACGACCACCAAGAAGGCGGCCGCCAAGCCCAGCGCCAAGGCGGCCGCTGCCAAGAAGCCGGTGGCCAAGAAGTCGACTGGCGCCAAGAAGTCGACTGCCGCCAAGAAGCCGGCGGCCAAGAAGGCTCCTGCCAAGAAGACCACCAAGAAGGCGGAGTAGGCCGGCGGCCCCAACCCCCTTTGCCTCAAGGGCCCGGAAGCGGCGGCTCGAGCGATCGAGCGCCGCTTTTGCGTTCCCAGTAATGCCGCTCCCCTCGACTGACCGCATGTCTCCCGACCGTCGAGTGCCAGCATGGTTGAGAAGTCGAACGGTTCGCGCGCCGCGACCTTCACTCCGCCCGGTCTCGACCCAACAGTCGACGGGATGGTCGAGAGGTCGACCGTCGGTCGAGCGGCGGCCCATGACCACCTGGCTCTGACGCGGCGTCCGCTTGAAGCGCACGCACCTTCCAGCAGTGGCTCCCGACGATCCGCAGACGCCTGGGTCGTCTGCCGGCGGCGGACGCTGAGCCCTGAAGCCAGCGGATAGACGGGCCGACCCACATCAGGGCCACGTCGGCAGACGCGGGCAGCTACTTGGCAGCGGCGATGTAGGCCGCGACCTCCGCTGGTGGCGGTGGTTCACGCACGGCGCGCCAGCCGGCGGCGACAAGTGACCCACCCAGTGTCAGGAGCGTGAGCAACAGGACGGTCTCGCCCTGCCAGCGCCACACCGCCGACTCGAACGAGGCAGCATCGCTGATCCCGTCGGCCACCAGGTCGTCCGCGTTGCCTTCGTCAAGGAAACGCATGTAGGTGCACTCGGGCCCCGTCGAGCAATCGATCTGGCCGCCCATGGTCTCCGGTCGGTAGCCCGAGTCGGCATAGATGAAGAGCAGCCGCAGCGCCACGTACATGAGAGCCAGGCTCAAACCGGTGATCGTGCCGGCGAAGGCGGCGTTGCTGAAGAGCCGCCAGCGAGGGCGCCAGCGTAATGACTTGTCGTTGGCGTAGTAGCCGATGATGAGCCCGGCGAACGGCGCCGAGATGAACACCAGCGCCTGGATGGCGATGACAAGCTCGAAGCTGATGGCGATGGTGACCGCCATGCCCAGGCCGACCATGGCCGCATAGATGGCACCACGGTCAAGCACCCGGCCCTGGCCGGATCGGGTGCTTTCCGCTACTACTTCCTCGAACCCGGCATCCTCGACCGGTTGCCCGGTCCGATCGACCTGCGGCCCGGCTTCGTCCGTCCGAGGCCCCTGGATGGTCAAGCGGCGACGGCTACTTCTGGCCAGCCAGCGCGCGGAGACCGGGGTACACGGCGCTGTCGCCGAGTTCCGCATCGATCCGCAGCAGGCGGTTGTACTTGGCCACGCGCTCCGATCGCGACGGTGCGCCCGTCTTGATCTGACCGCTGTTGGTGGCCACCGCGAGGTCCGCGATGGTGGTGTCCTCGGTCTCGCCGGAGCGGTGGCTGATGACCGCGCCCCAACCGTGTGCTCGCGCCATGTCGACCGTTTGCAGCGTCTCGCTGAGCGTGCCGATCTGGTTAAGCTTGATAAGGATGGCGTTGGCAGCGTCTTCCTCGATGCCACGCACCAGGCGCTCGGGGTTGGTGACGAGGAGATCGTCGCCCACGATCTGGCACCTGTCACCGATCTTTGCGGTCAGTAGTGCCCAGCCCTTCCAGTCATCCTCGGCAAGGCCGTCCTCAAGGCTGACGATGGGGTACTTGCTGACCCAGTCGGCCCAGAACTCGACCATCTCGCTGGTCTTGAGCGAGCGGCCTTCCTTGGCCAGCTTGTAGGTGTACTCACCCTCGGCATCGGGCTCACCGTCGAGGAGCTCGGTGGTGGCTGGGTCGAGTGCGATGGCGACCTGCTCACCGGGTTTGTAGCCGGCACGCTCGACGGCCTTTAGCACGGTCTCGATGGCCGCGGCGTTGGACGGAAGGGTCGGCGCGAAGCCACCCTCGTCGCCCTGACCCGTGGCGAGGCCCTTGTCGTGCAGCTCCGCCTTCAGGGCATGGAAGATCTCCGAGCCGGCGCGCAGCGCCTCGGCAAAGCTGTCGAGACCGACGGGCATGACCATGAACTCCTGGAAGTCGGTGGAGTCCGCGGCATGCTGACCGCCGTTTAGGATGTTGAACATGGGCACCGGCATGGTCCAGGCGCCGGCTCCGCCGAGATAGCGGTACAGCGGCAGCCCGTAGGCCACCGACGAGGCGTGGGCACAGGCCAGCGACACACCCAGGATGGCGTTGGCGCCGAGGTTGCCCTTGTTGGGGCTGCCATCAAGCTCGCGCAGCAGTGCGTCGATGGCGCCCTGGTCGGAGGCGTCCTCGCCGAGGATCGCCGGCGCGATGGTCTCGACGACGTTGGTGACAGCCTGCTGCACGCCCTTGCCGTTGTAGCGTGACTTGTCGCCATCGCGCAGCTCCACGGCTTCGTGCGCACCGGTGGAGGCGCCCGAAGGCACCGCCGCCCGGCCGACCGCGCCATCATCGAGGACGACGGTCACCTCGACGGTAGGATTGCCGCGCGAGTCGAGGATCTCTTGCGCGTCGATGTAGTCGATGAGCGTCATCAGGCTCCCTCGCTCTGGCGGTCCTGCAGGACCTTGATACCGGGCAGCTCGACGCCCTCGAGGAACTCGAGCGAAGCGCCGCCGCCGGTGGAGATATGGGTGAAGCGCGACGTCAGGCCGAGCTCCTCGATGGCCGCCACGGAGTCACCGCCGCCGACCACCACAGAGGCGCCGGCATCACAGCGGTCGGCCAGCATGCGCGCGACCGAGCGTGTGCCATCGCCGAACGTGGGGACCTCGAAGACGCCCAACGGGCCGTTCCACAGGACCGTCTCGCAATCGGCCAGCGCGGCCTCGAAGGCGACGATCGAGTCGGGGCCGATGTCGACCGCGGACCACGAGTTGGGGATCTTCTTGACCGGCACGATCTTGTGCTCGGCGCCGCGGGTGACTTCCTTGGCCACCAGCACGTCGGTCGGGAGCAGCAGCTCCACACCCTGCTTCTCGGCCGCCTTCATGATGCGCGCGGCATCCTCGACACGGTCCTTCTCGAGCAGGGATTTGCCGACGGTGTAGTCCTGCGCCACCAGGAAGGTGTTGGCCATGCCGCCGCCGATAAGGAGCTTGTCGACGCGCTCCAGGAGCGAATCGAGCACCTTGATCTTGTCCGAGACCTTGGCACCGCCGATGATGGCGGCGAAGGGCGTGCGGGGGTGCTCCAGCAGGCTGCTGAGGTTGCGGATCTCCCGCTCCATCAACAGGCCGGCGTAGGCGGGCAGGAGCTCAGCCACACCCACGGTGCTGGCGTGCGCGCGATGCGCGGTGCCGAAGGCATCGTTGACATAGACGTCGCCGTAGGCCGCAAGTGCGGCCGCGAACTCGGGGTCGTTGGCTTCTTCCTCAGCATGGAAGCGGAGGTTCTCGAGCAGCAACAGCTGCCCGGGCTTCAGGCGGTTGACGGCATCGGTCGTACCCAGACCGATGGCATCACCAGTGGCGGGGACCGGTCGGCCGATAAGGTCGGAGAGGTGCTGTGCCACGGGGCGGAGGCGCAGCGAATTGGTGACCTTGCCCTTGGGTCGGCCAAGATGGCTCATGAGCACGATGGAAGCGCCGTGCTCGAGCAGGTAGACGATGCTGGGGAGGGCAGCGCGGATCCGGGAATCATCCCGGACCCGGCCATCCTCGATGGGGACGTTGAAGTCGACCCGCATGAGGACACGTTTGCCCTTGGGGTCGAAGTCCCGGATGGTGAGCTTTTCCATGGTGGTGCCTGTTTCCGTCGCGGTGCCGACGTCTAGAGGCGCTCGCCCATGTACTCGACGAGGTCGGCGACACGGCAGCTATAGCCCCACTCGTTGTCGTACCAGGCCAGCACCTTCACGAAGTTGCCGCCAAGGCTCATGGTGCTGGGTGCGTCGATGATGGAGCTGCGCGGATCACCGCGGAAGTCGGAGGAGACGAGTGGATCGGTCTCGACGCCGAGGATGCCCTTCATGGGTCCCTCAGCGGCAGCCTGGAAGGCCGCATTGAGCTCTGCGGCGGTGGCGTCCTTCTCCAGCTCGGCGGTGAAGTCGACGACGCTCACGGTGGGGGTCGGGACACGCAGGCTGAAGCCGTCGAACTTGCCCTTGAGCTCAGGGATGACGAGGGCCAGGGCCTTGGCCGCACCGGTCGTGGTAGGGATGATGTTGAGCGCGGCGGCGCGGGCGCGTCGCGGGTCCTTGTGGAAGACGTCCAGGACCTTCTGGTCGTTGGTGTAGCTGTGGATGGTGTTCATCAGGCCACGCTTGATGCCCCAGCCATCGTGGACGACCTTGGCTGCGGGCGCCAGGCAGTTGGTCGTGCAGCTCGCGTTGCTGATGATGTGGTGCTTTGAGGAGTCATAGACACCCTCGTTGACGCCCAGCACGATGGTGGCGTCCTCGTTCTTGGCGGGGGCACTGATGAGCACCTTCTTGGCGCCGCCTTCGAGGTGGCCGGCGGCCTTGGTGGCGTCGGTGAAGATGCCCGTGGACTCGATGACGATGTCGACGCCAAGATCACCCCAGGGCAGCGCGGCAGGATCTTTCTCCTGGAGGACCTTGATCTCCTTGCCATTGACGATGAGGGACTTCTCGGTGTGCTCCACGGTGCCGTCGAAGGCCCCGTACGTGGAGTCGCGCTGGAACAGCAACGCGTTCAGCTCGACCGACATGAGGTCGTTGATGGCGACGACTTCCGCGTCCGGGGTGCGCTCGATGAGGGCCTTGAGTGACTGGCGGCCGATGCGGCCAAAACCGTTGATGCCGACCCGAGTAGTCATGGATGGGACTCCTTGCTTCGCGCTGCGCCCTGCCTCAGCGGTCGCGGAGGGAGCGAGCAGTTGTTCTAGTCGTTTGCCAGGTCACCCAGCGTCGCGCGCGGCGACTCCGGGTCCTGACGCTATGTGGTGGCGTCCGCCGACAGTGCGGCCGCGCCATGATGGTCCCTGTCGACCGTCAAGTGCGGCAGGGCCGATGCGACGAGAGGTACCGTGCCGATAAGCCCCACGTCGTCACCCAGGGCCGCCTGCACGACTCGTGCACGCTCGCCCTGGATCCTGAACGCGGACTCGGCCACGGCTTTCCTGGCCGGTGCGATCAGGCGCTCCCCCCACGCGAGCGTGATACCACCGCCAAGGATGACCACATCCGGGCCGAAGACGTTGACGATGGAGACCACCGCCACGGCCACGGCCCGTCGGGCACGCTCAAGTATGACGCCTGCGGCCGGATCGCCCAAGTCGGCCGCTCGGGACACGTGGACCGCGGTCAGCGGCGCCGGCGCGATCTCAGCCACCATGCGCGCCAGCTCGGGTGCATCTTCGCCGGCTTCGAGCGCGGCGAGGGCGTTGGCGACGATGCCGGTTCCGCTGGCGAAGGCTTCCAGATGGCCCACACCGCCGCAGCCACACAGTGGTCCATTCATATCCACCGTCATGTGGCCCAGCTCACCTGCGACACCATCAGGCCCGACGATAGGACGTCCACCGCTGAGCGCCGCGCCGCCGACGCCGGTGGAGATGGTCAGGTAGATGAGGTCGCCCGAGCCCTCACCGGCGCCGAAGTCGCGCTCGCCGAGGATATTGACGTTGGTGTCCTTGCCCATCGCCCAAGGCAGGCCCAGCGCAGCGCCGATGGTCGGTGCCAACGGATAGCCCCACCACTCACCGCGCAGGTTGGGTGGATCGATGAGCGTCCCGGTTCGAGGGTCCAGCGGGCCGGGAGCAGCGATGCCCACCGCGATCGGCTCGGCCCCGCCGGTGGCGAGGTGTTCGGCGCGAACCTTACGCAGCAGCTCCAGGCAGTAGTCGATGACCGCCGTCATGCCGGCAGCCATGGGCGTCGACCCAGCGTGGCGGACCGTCAACTCGCCCGCAGGCGTGACCACCGCGGCACGCGCATTGGTGCCACCAAGGTCCAACGCCAGCACCGGTCCGCGATAGGCGAGCACGTGAGAAGTCGGTCGACATGGATGGGTCCCGTGGTTGGTCGTTCAGCCACCAGTCTAGAGACAGCAAGTGACCCCGGTCGGGTGGACCGGGGTCACTTGTTCGCGTCAGAGAGTAGGGATCAGCCGCCGATCCGGAACACGCTGCCACCACACTTGGGGCAAGTGCCCTTGGTCGCGGGCTTGCCGTTCTTCATGGTGATCTTCTGCGGGTTCTGGATCTCGACCTTCTGCTTGTCCTTGACGCAATATGCTTCGGCCATCTTGGTCCTCCTATCCCTCCGAGCGTGAGATGGTGCTCGGTTCCCTCGTGGGCTCGATCATCTGCCGAGCCTCTGTGGTGAACAGCGGTATTGCCATTCCTGTCTGTATTAGGTTGCCATCTTCGGCGCCCAGTGTGAGGGACGCCAGTGCAACTCGCCTGAACGAGCCTGCTGTGCGTCCATCGCGGCGAGCACATGCAGGGCCTCCAGGCCGGTCTCGATGAGGCCCGCCTCGGCCGTGACCTGCTGGTCCGCGGTCACGAAGGCGCCGCTGCGGCGCTGCGCAAAGGCGGTGCACACGACGCCCGCACGACAGCCGGCCAAGGCCGCCAGCGTCAGCACGGCCGACGCCTCCATCTCGAAGTTGACCACGCCCTGCGCGGCCATGCGCTCGGCGAGATCGGGAAAGCGGATGGGTAGCTGCGGGATGGGTCGTCCCTGGGGCCCATAGAAGCCCGGCGCGGTCGCCGTCAGGCCGACGTGGGCGGGCACGCCTGTGCGGGCGGCAGCCTCCACCAGGGCCGCCACAGCGGCATAGTCGGCGACCGCCGGATAGCCGTCATCGACGTAGAAGCTGGTCGTCGATTCGAGCCGCACCGCGCCGCTGCTGATGACCAGGTCGCCCAGCGCGATCTCCTCGCGCAGCACGCCACACGAACCGATGCGGATGAACGTGGGCTTGCGCGCCGCGATGGCCAGGATCTCTGCCATCACGATCTCGACGTTGTCGGTGCCGATACCGGTGGCCACGACGGAGATGCGCAGGCCCTTGTGGGTGCCGGTCACGGAGTTGAACTCGCGATGGCGCCGCTGGACCTCGACGGCATCCAGCATCCTCGCGATACGGTCGCTGCGATCGGGATCGCCGGGGAGCAGGATGTAGTCGGCCACCTCGCCGGGGGCGAGATCGATGTGGTACTGGCGGTCCGTGTCGGGCAGCGTGACCAGCGGGTCCGCGTCAGGCACGACGCCTCCTTCGTTCCACCTCGGCCAGCGCGAGGGCTGCGCGGAACGATAGTGACCGGCGAGCGAGCGTGCAAGTCGGATTCTCGATCCGGTGGTCCGGGCCTCCCCCCGTCAGCCGTCCCGGTCGACCGTCCTGGTTCCCGGGTAGCTCGTCCCAGAGCCCCTGTCGACCATCCGCGGAGCGCCTACGATGAGACCGTGGTTGACCAGTACCCAAGTCTCGCCGCCATCCTCGATGAGCACCTTGCGGTCGCCTCGGCGACACGCGCACACCTGCTCCCCGCCATCGCCGGGCTGGCTGCCGACATCATCGCGGCCTTCGATGAAGGTGGCAAGCTCATCGTGTTCGGCAATGGCGGAAGCGCGGCCGACGCGCAGCACTTCGCGGGCGAGCTGACAGGGCACTACGAGCGCGACCGACGACCACTGCCGGCGATCGCGCTGACCACGGACACCTCCGTGCTGACCGCCATCGCCAACGACTACAGCTATGCGGATGTGTTCGCCCGTCAGGTCGAGGCTCTCTGTGGCTCCGCCGACGTGGTCGTCGGCATCAGCACGTCTGGCGGGGCCGAGAACGTGGTCCGGGGCATCGCTGCTGCGCGGGAGCGAGGTGCTTCCACCTGGGCACTGACGGGCGCGGGCGGCGGGCGACTGGCGCAGGCGGCCGAGCACGTCCTACGGGTGCCATCCAGCGCCACGGCGCGCATCCAGGAGATGCACATCACCATCATCCACGCCGTCTCGGAGCTGCTGGATGCCCACGCTGCCGGTGAGTCACCCGGCTAGTCAGTCGGTCGGCCCGTCCAGACCGGGCTGATGCCGAGCTCCGACCATGTACTCCACGATCTCGGTCGTGTTGGTCTCGCTCGTTGCCACCTCCGCCACCTTTCGGCCGCGGTGCATGACGATGATGCGATCGGTGGCAGCGAAGACGTCGGGCAGCGTGTGCGAGATGAAGACGACCGGCACGCCCTGCGACTTGAGCGTGCCGATGAGCTGCATGACCTTGCGCTGCTCGGGCACACCGAGGTTGTTGGTGGGCTCGTCCATGATCATCATCTGCGCGTTCCAATAGACCGCGCGTGCGATCGCGACAGCTTGGCGCTGGCCACCCGACAGCTTCTCGATCTCCAGCTTCATGCGAGGGATCTTGATGTCCAAGCTATCGAGGACTTCGACCGACTCGGCACGCATCTTCTTGTTGTCCAGGGACTTGACGGCCCCGAAGAGGTAGCGGTTCTTGAGCTCGCGGCCGAGGAAGATGTTGGCCGATACATCGAGATTTCCGGCCAACGCCAGGTCCTGGTAGATCGTCTCGATGCCCGCGCGGCGCGCTTCGATGGGACGTGTGAAGCGGACTGGTTTGCCCTCGAAGAGGATGCGCCCGGCGTCGGGATGATAGACACCAGAGACGCACTTGATGAGCGTGGACTTGCCGGCGCCGTTGTCACCGACGAGGCCGACGACCTCGCCTGGATAGATGTCGAGGCTGACGTCATCGACGGCCGTCAGGCCGCCGAAGCGCTTGACCACATTGCGCACTGACAGGATGGGGTCGCCGTCGGGCACCGGCGCCGGCCCGGATCCGGTCGTCATGGCGGACTGCACAGGCTGCTCGGATGGCTGCTCGAATGGCTGCTGCGTCATTGGCTTTCCGCCCTCCCGACGACCAGGTCACGCGCCTGGTCGATGAGCACCGCCAGGATGACCACGATGCCGATGACGATGAATTGCCAGAATGGCTCCACATTGAGCATCACGAGACCGGTGATGAGGACCGCGATGAGCAGTGCTCCGATGACCGTGCCCATGATGTTGCCGCGGCCGCCGAACATCGACACACCGCCGATGATCACCGCCGCGATCGAGGACAGGAGCAGCGGTTCGCCCGCGATCGAAGAGCCGCCGCTGAACCTTGCGGTGTGCAAGCAACCGGCGATGCCGGCGGTCATGGCCGAGCCCATGAAGATCATGATGGTGAGCTTGTCGACCGGGACACCCGCACGAAGGGACGCTTCCTTGTTGCCACCGACCGCGTAGGTGTGGCGTCCTGGCTGCGTCCGATGCAGGATGAAGATGGCGATGAGCACGACGATGGCGGTGACCACGACGGGCCAGCTGAAGATGCGATCGAGTCCACGCAACGCCTCGCCCGCGACGTCCGGCTTGTTCAGGAAGTGCAGGCCACCTTGCTCTTGACCCGCTACGTAGTAGAAGAGCGACTCGTTGCCGAAGGTGCGCATGCCGCCAGGCTGGCCGCCCACGACATTGCCGCCGGAGATCAGCAGGGCCACTCCGCGGGCCACGAATGACATGCCCAGGGTGACGATGAACGCGGGCACCTTCAGCTTGGCGATCACGACACCGTTGATCAAGCCCACGACCATCGCCGCCAACACGCCGGCCACGAAGGCGATGGCGATGGTCGGGGCGTCACCCATGCCACCGGCCGAGAGGTCGTGCGCGACGTACGCGCTGACGACCGAGGCCAGGCCCATCACCCAGCCCACCGAGAGGTCGATGCCGCCGGAGATGATGACGAACGTCTGCCCCAGGCCCATCAGCAAGACGGGCGTGATGGCCACCAGCACGTTCATGGTGTTGCGCAGCGAGAGGAAGTTCACCTCGCCGTCGGTGGTGTAGCTGACCGAGATCCAGAAGAACGCGATCAGGCCCGCCAGGAAAACCCAGGCCCACACACGGCTGATGGTCAGGATCAGCTGTGTTCGTCGATTGGCTCGTGATTCTGGCGGCGCAGCCGCTCTTGTGGTGGACGCCATCGATCAGCCCCTGTCGGAAGGATGAGTGGCTGGGGGCATCGAAGGACCCCCAGCCACTTGTCGGTCGGTCAGTCGACCTGATAGATGAACTTGGCGACCTCAGGGTCGCTACGGTTCTCAGCGTCGATCACGGCGAAGCCGGTGGTGACGCGCGGCGGCAAGCTGGTGACGCCGGCGGCGTCAGCCAGGCAGAAGGCCACGCCCATGTAACCCATGTCGAAGGGCTTTTGCGCGATGACCAGGCTCACGACGCCCTCGTCCATGAGTTCCATGGCACGCTGCGTGGCATCGAAGGCGATGACGTCCACGACGCCACCGAGGCCGGCGTTGACGACGGCGTTGCCAGCGCCCTGGGCGCTGAACACGTTGACGCCGAAGATGCCGCCCAGATCAGGCTCGACCTGCAGCTTGGCAGCCGTCTGCGTCACGGCGTTGTTCTCGTCATCGAGGTTGTAGTCCTCGCCCACGATGCTCATGCCGGGGAACTCGGCCAGGCCCTCCTGGAAGCCCTGGCTGCGCTGCTCGGTCGTGCTCACGCCCTCATTGGTGTTCTGGATGTAAGCCGTGCCCTCACCACCGAGGTTGGCGGACAATGCGCGGGCGGCGATGCGGCCACCCTCGACATTGTCCGAGCCGATGTACGAGAGTGGGAAGGTCACGGGGCCGTTGACGTAGTCGCCATCGCCAAGGAACGTGTCCACGGTCACGACGCTCATGCCGGCGTCGATGGCGGACTGCAGCGGCGCGACCATCTGCTCCTTGTCGGTCGGGGCAGTAACGAGGCAATCGATGTCACCGCGGGCGACCATCGAGTCAAGGATGGGCGTCTGGACGGTGGGGCCCCACTCGTCGGGGATCTGGGTGATGACCTCGACGCCGAAGTCGGCCGCGGCCTTCTCGACGCCGAGCTGCATGACCTGATAGAACGGGTCTACCACGCCGGGAAGGAAGCCGATCTTGGGCTTCTCCGCGTCCTGGCCCGCAACGGCCGCCGGCAGCATGGCCGCGGTCAGCAGGGCAACGGACGTGATGGTGATCAATCGCTTCACGAAGTTCCTCCTCACAGGATCAGTGGGTGTCAGATGACACGGGGATGGATGACGACCTGGCCGCAGGCACCCTCCTCTCACGCTTCCCTACCGGCCCGAGCCTCCCTGCCCTGACCGGCCTTCGGCAGCGCGTGCGTCGCGGCGGACCTCCCTTTGGTCGCCCGGCAGCACACGTTGCACCTTGACGCATGCTGCAACATGATGACACCGTTGTCAATGCGCCGAATGGCATCGTATGCACCGGCGAGTCATGGCGGTACCAGCCGCTCACGACAGGCGAGGAGGACATGGTGGACCCAGCCCACAAGGGCGGCGGCAAGGAACGCGAGTCGGTGCCGGATCGACCCACCGTCCGCGACGTGGCCAGGGTCGCGGGGGTCAGCTTCAAGACGGTCTCACGCGTCATCAACGGTGAGCGCGGTGTCCGGCCGGAGACGGCCGGGCGGGTCATGGCTGCGGTGCGTGATCTGGGCTTTCGGCGCAATGTCATCGCTGCCGACTTCGCCCGCGGTGGCAGTCGCAATCAGATCGGCCTGGTCATCGACGACATCTCAAACCCCTTCTGGGCAAGGCTGACCCGCGCGATCGAGGACCTGGCGGTCGCGAATGGCCGGCAGGTCATCATCGCCAGCTCAGACTTCGAGCCGCGGCGCGAACATCGCATCATCGAGTCACTCATCGCGCAACGCCTGGGTGGATTGCTCATCGTGCCCGTAGGGCGGGACCATAGCTACCTTGCTCGCGAGATGGAGCTGGGCACCGCCATCGTGTTCATCGACCGACCGCAAGGCCACCTCTCGGCCGACTCCATCATGTTCGACGATTACGGCGGCGCCAGGGCCGCGGTCGAGCACCTGGTCGCACATGGGCACCGGCGCATCGCCATGTTGGCCCAGTCCCTGACCATCTACACCATGACGGAGCGCTACCGCGGCTATCGCGACGCACTCGCAGGAGCAGACATCCCATTCGATCCCCGACTGGAGGCGCACGTCGACACCGCCGAAGGGGCTCGCTCCGCCACCCTGGCGTTGCTGTCGACCGACCCGGCCCCGACCGCGATGTTTTGCGCCAACAACCGCATGACCGTTGGCGCTGTCAGCGCGCTCGGCGCGGCACAGCGGCGCGTTGCCCTGGTCGGCTTCGATGACATCGAACTGGCCGATGCGTTGGCGATGCCGCTCACGGTCGTGCGGGCCGACGCTGCCGAACTGGGCCGTACCGGCGCAGATCTGCTGCTGCGACGGATGGCGGGCTGGGATGCTCCGCCGCAGCAGACCGTGTTGCCGACGATGCTGGTGCAGCGAGGCTCCGGTGAGATCAGCCCAGCGTAGGCGGAGAGGACGGCGGGACGAGGGAGCGGCGAGTGCGCCAGGACAGCAGCGCCGCCGAAGCGATGAATGCCAGTGATGTCAGGGTCAGCCCGACAGTGACCAGCAGCGGGAGTTGGTCGACCTCGGCCGTCCAGGGCGCCGTCGCGGCCAGCAGGACCGGGGCATCAAGGACACCTGCCGGATCGCGAACCAACGCCGAGCCGGCCTCCCCAGAGAGCGACGGCGGGGAGGCGGTTTGATCGCTCGAGGGTGTACCAGCTCGTGCGGCGCGCGAGACGTCGGCCGCCGTCTCCACGAGGACCTCCGGGCCGCCGGCACGGCTTCGGACGCGACCAGTGGCATTGATCACCTCTCCGACCCGCAAGACCGGCTCGACCGCCACGACGTCGTCGGCAAAGCGCACTGTGCCTTGGGCCGTGCCGTCATCGAGCGTCAGTCGACGTCCCTCGATGGTGTCGATCCGACCACCGACGCGGACGACCCGATCGGTGAGCGCATCGAGCGATCCGAGGGTCGCGGTCAGCACCGCCGATCCATCGTCGGCCGTGGCGATCGCGGCCAGGTAGACATCACCGGAGCCACCACCGTCAGCATCGCCGGTCTCGTCGCTGCTGGCGGCAGCAAGCAGGAGCCGACCCAGCTTGATGTCCTTGCCTGATCGCGGCGCGATGCTGAAGCGTTGATCGTTGGCTGAGGGATGTGCCCGGCGCACGATGCCGCTGATACGGGCCATGCGCCCTTCCTCGATACGATCCGCATCGATGCCGCTGCCTGCCAGGCCGACGATGGGCAGCGCCTCACCGCTTGTGAACTCCGCTTCCGCGCGCCACGTATCGCCGTCGCGCTCGACATCGATGATGCGCACCGACACCGATACCAGGCGCCATTCATCTGCCTCGGCGGGTGGCCGACGCAGGTTCGTGGGCACGACCGGCAGGCGTCCCTTGAGTCGCGGGGTGGACGCTGCCTCCAGCTGGTTCCCTCCGTACCAGGTTCCGACTTCACCGGTGGCGCGGATGACACGACCGACGTTGGCCGGTTTCGCACCATCGGGATAGCGAACGAGGATGGCGCCGCTTCGGTCTTGGACCGTGACGCGGCGGCCTTCGGAGTCGATCAGGCCGGCCACGGAGGTGACGACGCCGTCGATGGTCACGGTGCGACCTGGCGTCGCCTTGCGGATGCTGACACGGGTTGGCCGAGCGTCGCCGGGCTCATCGCCGGGCGTCCCGTCGGGCGGCGGCGTTGGCGAGGCGCCGTCATCGACGACGACCAGGTCTGCTTGGCCGCGGAGCCACAGGCGATGGCCGTCGGATGCGCCGGAGCGGCTGGCGCGTTGGCCGACGATCCCTGTAGCGCGGATGCGCTGGCCCCTGACCAGCGATGCCGGATCGAGATTCGCCTCAGCGAAGGCGTAGACACGGGCAGCGCCGCGGTCGTCTCGGACGGATAGCGACAGCGCGCCGCTGCTGTAGCGGTCGATATCGACGAGCGTGGCGGTGATGACGGCCAAGCTGCCCTCGCGGGCCTCGGCGACATGGGCGCTGTCGAGCACGACGGGCTCGGGAAGTCCGCCGCTGCCGATCAGCACGATCTGGGCCGGTTCGGTCGGCCGAACCTCCAGGTTGCCGTATGGGTCAGCCAAGGCGCCGCTGACGGTGACGATGGCACCGCGAGCAAGGGTGTCAGACGGATAGCCGAGCGGAACCCGAACAGCGATGCCGCCGCTGCCGTCCTGGATCGCCAACGTCCGGTCGCCCAGGATGCGTCCGGCCTGGACCGTTACGGTGCCGGTCACGGTCACAGTTGCGCCGATCGCCTTGCGACGTGCCTCCTCGATGCTGTCGGACGTGGGCGGTCGTGGAGTCGATGTCGGGACAGGCGTCGGCTGGGCCGTCGGAACCGGGGTCGGCGCTGGCGTCGGCTTGGGGGTCGGTGTGGGCGCGGATGGCGCCGTGGGCGTGGGTTCGAGGGTCGGAGCTGGCGTCGGCTTGGGGGTCGGCGCTAGCGTCGGTGTGGGCGCTAGCGTCGGTGTGGGCGCTACTCGGTGTGGGCGTGGGGGCGGGCGTCGGCTTGGGCGTAGGTTCCGGTGTGGGTGCGGGCGTGACGCTAGGCGTGGGCTTGGGCGTCGATATCGGTGTCGGCTTGGGGGTCGGTGCAAGTGTGGGGACGGGCGTCGGCTTGGGTGTCGGCTTGGGTGTCGGCTTGGGTGTCGGTTCCGGTGTGGGCGGTGCCCCGTCCGTAGCGCTCTGTGGGACTGGCGCCGGATTGACGACCGTGTCGGCGGCATTGTCGTTGGTGTCGCGACCGTTGCCCGCAGCGCCGCCGGGGCGACGCTCCAGTGAGGTGCCGGCGTCGGGTGCCGCGCCTGGCGTGCCCTCCACGAACTCCGAGTCGGCGCTCCCCCACGACAACGCATCGATGACCGATCCAGCGACTTCCCGCACCGCGAGCGAACCGCCGCTGGCACTCAGCCCGCCGCTGTAGGTATGGTCGGCGACCCCGGCAAAGGCGCCGTCAGCGTTGGCCAGGAGCAGACGCGACCGTGCGGCGATGTGGCCGTCCGTCCAGGTCTTCTTCCGCGTGACAGTCTTGCCGCTGGCTGAGGCGTAGACAAGCTCCAGGCCGCTTAACGACACTCGCGTGTCAGCCGCGTTGTACAGCTCGACGTACTCGTCCGAGCCGGTGGCACCGCCGGTCACGACCTCGCCGATGACGAGGTCGGGTGAGGGCGGCCATGGCACATCGGCCGCCGTGGCCGGTGCCGCCGGAACGATCAAGGCTAGGCACATGAGTCGGGGCAGGAGCGATCGCCATCGCACGGACATCGTGGACCTCCATGTCCGGCGGGCAGGAGCGGGAACGTCAGGGCTCTGGCGGGACCAGCATCATCGCGCTGGGCACTTCACCCGCACTTATCGGAGTGTGGCTATCTCAGGGTGCCAGTCGCCACGTGAACGCCAGCCACAGAAGTGCCACATGGAGCGTCGCAAACACGCCCAGAACGAGCGCCCGCCCGAGACGAGACCCGCGACTGGCGAGGACCCAGTCGAAGGGCCAGGCCACCGCGAGGTAATCGCGGCGTGGACTCAAAGCTGCCTGACGCGAACACAGTCGCGACGCTGAGATGCCGACGCGAGCCAATATGCCGGACGGGATGCGATCGATGCCGAAAGTAGACGAATAGGAAGGCGTAGAACGACGAATGAGCCCAGCCACATAGGCCATGACCCACGGAGGGGCCACGCCCAGTGCCAAGCTGTCATTGCCATGGCTGGTGCTGCCCGACCCGGTCGCTGCATCGCCGACCGTCGAGGCGGCAGCCGAAGCGTCCGGGCTCCAGGACGATTGCGCCGAAACCGCCGCCAGCGGGTCACCGGTGAGCCACCACAGATAACCGAAGTAGATCGCCAGGGCCAGCGGGGCGAGCAGCAGCGGGATCCAGGCACGGGTGGGACGGATGCCATCGCGCTCCACGAGCATGAGCAGCAGGGGCAACCCCAGGAGGATGCCCGGAGCTCGAGTGAGGGTCGCCAGCGCGAACAAAAAGCCGGCCAGCCACGGGCGACGCACCTCCATGGCCAGAAATGCGGACACAGCGAGTAGCAGGAACAGACTGTCCGAGTAGGACAACGCGAACGCCACGGCCCCGGGCGCCAGTGACAGGAACCAGAGACTGAGGAGGGCACGCTCGGGCGTGAGGTGTCGAACCGATAACGCGAACAGCACGACCAGAGCGAGCAGGAACGCGGCGTTTCCCGCCAGCACGGCTGCGAGGCTGGAATCGCCGAAGGTCAACAGCGAGGTCGCCTTTACCGCCACCGGATAGCCGGGGTAGAAGGCGTAATCCGGTCCGAAGTCGGGATCGGCGTGGTAGCCAGCGTCGGCGATGCCGATATAGTAGGTGCCATCCCAGACCGTCAGACTGGACAGGATGGCGCGGTCGTCGACGGCCACACCGTCAGGTGGAGGTGGCTGCGTCGTCTCCACCGCCACCGCCACCACCAGCACCAGCAGACGTGTGGCCAGGAAGAGCAGCGCGATCCGTGGCAGCGCCCAGCGCCAGTCGATGTCTCTCAGTCGCGGCGAAGCAGCAGGGCGTAGGCCGATGTCAGCGGGCAGGCTCATCGCAGCTGACTCTAGAGTGGTGTCTTGTTTGAGCCAGCGGCCCGATGGTCATGCTCGCGTTCATGCCGGCAGGTCCCTCAGGCGGATAGGCTGCTTGGTGCGGTACCATCGCGCCGCCCCGTCATGATGTGGAAGTAGGACTACACGTGCCCCGTTCCAGAAACACCCGGATCCGTCCCAAGGACACCAGCCGCGTCGAAGCGCGCCGCCGCTATCGCGAAGATCACCGCGAGGCCGAGGCCAATGCTGAGACTGATGTCATGGACGGCGCAGACGTCGCGGCCGGAGCTGCTCTGCCAGAGAGCGAGAAGCGCTCCCGTTTCGCGATGCCCAACGTCGTCGAGGACGTCAAGGCGCTGCCGCAGGTCTTCAGGAAGCCGCTGGTGTGGCTGCCCTTCGGCCTGCTGCTGCTGACCTTCGTGCTGGCGGTGGCGCTCATCAACGGCCTGCTGGACAACCTGCCAACGGCCGTGCGCGACATCATCGTGCTCTACGTCAGCCTCACGCTGCACCCGACCACGCTGTTCATCTTCTTCATCGGCGGTTTCGTGGCACCTCGCGCCTCCTACCTCGTGGGCGGCCTGCTGGGCCTGCTCAGCGGCGTCTTCTTCGTCGCTGTGGTGGCCATCGCTGGGGAGACCGCCGCGGATGCCAGCCTCGACTCCGTGCTCACGACCACCAACGGGGCCGCGCCGGCCCTGACCGCCGCCCTGGCACTCCAGACCATCGGACTCGGCATCGTGATCGGCGTCTTCGCCGGTGGCTTCGCAGCCTGGTACCGCAGCTTCCTGCGCTCGTCACAGGAGCGTGCCAAGGCCAATCGTGCAGTGAAGGAGCAGGAGCAGGCACGCAAGGCCAAGGAGCAGGCGCGGGCCGACAAGGAAGCCGCTCGCCAAGCTCGCCGCAAGCCGTAGACCGGGGGCGACTGCTGACCCACTCGACTCAGACCCGAAGGACCTCCAGACCGAGTGCGCGAGCAGCCTCCATCTGCGGTTCGTCGAAGGACAGGAACGTCACGTTGGGGAGGCGCAGCGCCGCGGCCAGGTGGATGGCATCGAGCGTCCGGATTTGATGGCGGCACCCGATGACTCCGGCGTCCCTGAGACACTGGGCATCGACCGAGACGGTGACGAAGCGACCGAGATCATCGAGAAGCTGGCGCTGGGCTGGCATTTCGATGGCGCCTTCCGGTCCTCGTCGACAAAGCGCGATCCTTGCTTCCGTTCCGGCGAGAACCGATGCGGCCCAATCCTGATCACCAGCCATCGCGTGGAGCACCATGTCCGAGCCGGGTTCTACCACGTAGCGTTTCACCAAGGCCGAGGTATCAAGGAATATCACAGCCGGTCGCGGCGCATCTCTTCGAGGATCTCTTCACTGGACCTGGGTCCGCTGAAGACGATGGGGTGCGGAGGAGCGGGCGCAGCCCGAGTGTGCGGCGGGTTGACCTTGCCTGAGGCGATCAACTCTTCGAGCGTGGGCTTGTCCGACCGTTGCTGCAGAGGCCCGATCTCGGCCACCGCGACGCCGTTCGAGGTGACGATCAGGCGCTCACCTGCCTGCGCTCGCCGCAAGATCCGGCTGACGTCGTTGCGCAGCTGGCGGACAGTGACGCTATCCATCATGCCAGTGTAGCACGCGTGCTACGTGGTCAACCCAGGCGCCGCATACCGGCGTGGCCGAGTTGCCGGACACCATCAGGTTGATCGGGTCCACCCAGCTCACGGCACACCTCCACCAGGGGCCGGATACGACGAGCCACCAGGTTGATGACGCCCGCGTCCACTTGCAGGTCACCCTCCACGTAGAGCAGCGCATGCCGTCGCACGACCCCACGAAGCTGACCCCACGTGCGTGGCCATAGCGTGACGTTGACCATGCCGGTCTCATCCTCGAGTGCGAGAAAGACGGTGCCCTTGGCGGTCATGGGGTGCTGTCGCGTGACCACCAGACCGCCGATGGCGACGCGCCCCGGCCGCCGGTCAGCCAGCTCCCCCAGCGTCAACGCACCCAGCTCCAAGAGCGCCGGCCGGTACAGTTCCATGACCTGGCGGCGCGCATCGAGTGAGAGGATGGCGTAGGCGTCGCCCAGCCGCTCCAGCTCCGTCGGTGGCGGTAGCGCTGGTGCCGCGGTCGGCGGCAGTCGGATGTCCAGCGGCCGCTCCCGAGCGGTCCCTAAGCCACGCGAACGACCGTCAGCTCGACCACGTGCCGCACCCACTACCTCACGCAGCTGCCACAGTGCCTCCCGCCGGGCCTGTCCCAGCGAATCCAATGCACCAGCGCGGATGAGCCGCTCGGTGACCTCCTCGGAAAGCTCGGTCCGTGTCACCAGGTCCGCGAGCGATCGGAACGGACCCCCGTGGGCACGTGCCGCATCGACCCGCTCACCTTCCGCCTCACCGATGCCCTTGACCAGGTGCAACCCCAGGCGGATGCCGTAGCCACGTGCCGAGGGTGCCGCGAACCATTCGCGAGCCTCCTCAGTGGGCACGACCACCACCGACGAGGCCACCACGCCGGGCCGCCGCCCGATGCCCGACCCGGGTGGTAGTGGCGAGCCGGGCAGCTCCACCCATTCGGTGGCGCTGCGGTAGCGGCTGGCGTTGATGTCCACCGGCAGCACCGCCACGCCGTGTCGCTTGGCGTCGTTGATGAGCACCTCGACCGGATAGAACCCCATCGGCTGAGCGTTGATGAGCCCGGTCACGAACTGTGCCGGGTAGAACAGCTTGAGGAAGGCCGATTCGTACGCTGTCCGGGCGAACGCCGCGGCGTGGCTCTTGTTGAAGCCGAAGCTGGCGAAGCCAGCGACCTTGCCGAACAGCTCCTCCGCCTGCTCGCGCGTGAGCCCGCTGCTCCCGACACAGCCATCCACGAAGCCGGTGTGCAGCTTCTCCATCTCCTTGCTCGAGCGCCAGGTGCCCATGGCCCGGCGGAAACCGTCCGAATCGGCCGCGCTGAAACCAGCCACCTCGATGGCGATCTTCATGACCTGCTCCTGGTAGAGGATCACGCCCAGCGTCTCAGCCAGGATCGGCTCCAGGCTCGGGTGCAGGTACGTCACCGCTTCAAGTCCCTGCCGCCGTCGCAGATAGGGATGCACGGCATCACCCTGGATGGGGCCGGGGCGGATGATGGCAACCTCCACCACCAGGTCATCGAGCGTCTGGGGGCGGCTCTTGGGCAGCGTCTGCATCTGTGCCCGCGACTCGATCTGGAAGACGCCCACCGTGTCCGCCGCGCAGATCATGCGAAAGACCTCCTCGATGTCCTCCGGCAGCCGGTCGAGGTCAAGGCACACCGCGCAATCGGCTTTGATGTCACGCAGGGCGTCATCGATGGCGCTGAGCATGCGCAGGCCCAGCAGGTCAAGCTTGATGAGCTTCATCGTCTCCACATCACGTTTGTCGAACTGGACGACGACGCGACCGGGCATGCTGGCGTGCTCGAGCGGCGCGATGTCCACCAGCGGCGCACCGGTCACGAGCATGCCGCCGACGTGGATGGAGAGATGCCGCGGCCGACCATCGATGCGAGCACACAGCTCCAGCCAGCGATCCCACGGCGAGAGGCCCAGCGTGGAGCCCCGCCGGCGCGGCGGCAGCGGGTCCAGCTCGATGGCGCCCACGCTGGTGGCGAGGATGCGCCGCTCCAGCGCCAACCGGCGTTCCGATTCGTGGCGCAGGAAGTGCTCACTCGCAGGCGTGTCACCCGGGCCACCTTCGTCATCGGTCGGACCTGGTCGCCGGCCACTGGTAGTAGCCAGGCGGCGCGACACCGAGCCTGCGCCGCGTAGCTCGCCCATGTCATCGAGCAAGCGCCGCACGTTCGCCCCTCCTTCGGCTGGCTCAGCGAAGAACTCGGCGAAGCCCCCATCCGCCTCCAGGTCCCGTCGCACCATGACCGAGTCGTACGTCTCCAGCGCCTTGGCTACGCGATCGACCAGCGGCCGCGGGAAGCCCAGCGCATAGCCCACCTCACGCACCGCCGAGCGCGCCCGATAGGTGACGATGTTGCAGACCATGCCGGTGTGCTCGGGGCCATAGCGCTGGTAGACGTACTGGATGACCTCCTCGCGGCGCGATGAGGCGAAGTCGATATCCACGTCCGGATAGGTGGTGCGGCCCTCGTTGATGAAGCGCTCGAAGAGCAGCTCGTGGCGGATGGGATCGACGCGGGTGATACCCAGGGCATAGGCCACGATCGAATCGCCGGCGCTGCCGCGACCCTGCGCCGGGATGCCGCGCTCGCGGGCGAAGCGCATGAGATCCCAGCAGATGAGGAAGAACTCGGCCAGGCCGGTACGCTCGATGACCTCCAGCTCGTGCGCCATCTGCTTGAGCGCGCGCGGCGTGATGGGGTGGTAGCGCACACGCACGCCGTCATGGCAGAGACGCTCAAGGTAGGAGAAGGGCGTCTCGCCGCCGGGTACCGTAAAGCCAGGGAAGCGATAGCGCTCGAACTCGAGTGACACCTGGCAGCGTTGCGCGACCTCTCCAGCGCGCTTGATGCCGTCGAGCCAGGCGTGGCGTACCAGCGGATCGGGGTCCGCACCCGGTGGCAGCGCCGCCATCTCCGAGCCGCTCTTGAGCGCGTACTCGGCATTAGGTCGGCGCAGGAAGGCGGCCGCATCAAGGTCCTGCCCGTGACGGATGGATACCAGCACATCGTGGAGCTCGCGGTCGGAGCGCAGCGCGTAGTGAGCGTCGTTGGTGACGACCGTGGGCAGGCCGGCGGCATGCGCCAGACGTGCCAGCTCCGCGGTGAGCCAGTCATCGTCGGGCAGCAGGTGGTGCTGCAGCTCCACGTAGAGCGCATCACCATCGACGAGGGCCGCCAACCGATTCAGTGCCCGCGCCGCGCCTTCGCGGTCTCCTGCCAGCAGGCGCCGGGACAGCTCGCCGTGGCGGCAGCCGGTGAGGACGATGAGGCCGGCACGATGCTGTTCGAGCAGCCCATGGCTAAAGCGCGGCACGCCCTTGGATCCCGCAAGGTGAGCAGCGCTGGTGAGCCGGCAGAGGTTGGCGTAGCCGGCCTGGTCACTTGTCAGCAGGGTCAGGTGCGGACCCAGCTCGCGTGGTCGGACGCCGCGCAGATCCTCGCGGCGCGGCTCACGGTAGCCGGGTGGCCGCTGCCGCGCCACGCTCGGCCGAACGGGCTCCCCTGCCTTCGCATCGGCCGGGGCAGGCTCGGGAGCGCGACCTTTCCGACGCCGTGGGGGCACTACGAGCCCGTGTGGATCGGGCGCCACAGCATCGAGCAGCTCGATCTCCATACCCACCACCGCATGCAGGCCGGCTTCACGTGCGGCCGCCGAGAACCGCACCGCGCCGTAGAGGCCCCTGTGGTCAGTGACCGCGAGCCCGGACAAGCCCAGTTCCACGGCACGTTCGACCAGGTCATCTGCCGGCGAGGCCCCGTCAAGGAACGAGAAGTCGGTATGGCAGTGCAACTCCGCGAAGGTAGACATCACCAGAGCGATGATAGAACATCTGTTCTATACCGTGGGAGCCCTGGCGGCCTGTGGTGCGTTCGGTCAACACCCGCCGCGGTGAGTGGCTATGATGCGAATCGTGGCAGACAGGGGCCTTCAAGCGTACGCCGTGCCCTCGGCGCGAGCGGGCCAGACTTCAGACCCCGCTGTGCGCCGTGATGCCCTATCCGGGCTGATGACGGGTGGTTTTCTGTTGGCCGTCATCGCCACCGTCCTGGCCATCATCATCGCCGCGCCCCAGTACGCTGAGCCGGCCGACGATACCGCCCTCATCGCCGCCAGCGGTGATCCCGTCGCTGATGCTTCCGCCCCGCCGGTCCTCGCCACGACCGCGGTCATGACATCCGACTCGCCAAGTGAGCTCAAAGGCTATCGCTGGCCGGTGCCCGGCGGCGATCTGATCGAGTACTACGGGCAGAGCAAATCCGGTCGCTTCGAGATCCGTGGTCAGCGGGTCAACGATGGCATCGTCATCACCCGCTTCGAGGGTGCAGCGGTCAAGGCTGCGCACAAGGGCAAGGTGCTCGCCGCCGGTCCGGATTGGGTGGTCGAAGCCGGCTACGAAGGCTCGGTCGATCCCGTCATCCGGCGCTATGAGAAGCAGCTGAAGAAGCTCAAGAAGCAGGGCCAGAAAGCCGACGAATTCCCGATCGGCATCGTCATCGATGATGGCAACGGCTACCGCAGTGTCTACACCGAGCTGAAGGATCTGCGCGTCAAGGCCGGTGATGAGGTCAAGGCGGGACAGACCATCGCCGGCATGGCAAAGGCCGAGGGCAAGCAGATGGTGCGCTACCGCCTGGTACGCATGGACGGACCGCTGATGACGGTGCACCAGTCCGACCGCAAGCTGGGCTATCCCGACCTCGCGCGCGAGCGGATCGACCCCTTGGCTGTACTCAGGCTCGACGCCAAGAAGATGCCCAAGCCCCGGGGCAAACGGCCCACCGACCCAGCGCACCTTTCCGACTACTAGCGCAGCCGGGTACGGCCCCTCCCCACACTGTCACACGGTCGATATGGTCCAGCTGATCGTGCGCATCGCCCTGAGATGAGGCCCTCCATATCGTTCGGCGCATCCGCAGAAGCACGAGCGTATCGCTCGAGGCAGCGGTACATGGGAGCACAACGATGGGCGAAGCCAAGTGGGGTGAGGAGTTCATCACGCACGAGTACGACGAGGCGATCTCCATCCACCAGGCCATCGTCGACGCCGAGGCCAAGCTGGCCAAGTCACACCCCATCGCCTCGGCACGAGACGCCATCAAGACCAGTCTGGGCGACGACCGTGACTGGTTGGCGCAGCTCAAGCGACTGGGCAAGCCACACGGTGCGACGGGCAAGCGCGAAGATGTCTCGAAGGGGCTCTGTGAGCTCCTGGAGGAGACAGTGCAGCACGCGACCGAGGAAGGCACACAGAGCGAGTTCTACGAAGCTCATGCGGTCCTGCTGACGCTCAAGCGCAAGCAGATGGATTCGGCCACGGCCATGCGACGCATCGCGACCGCCACGAAGGACGAGGCGCTCAAGAAGGCCGCCACCGAGTTCGGGCGCGGACAGCGCTCGGCGAGCCAGGATCTGTGTCGTGAGCTGGCCAAGATGGCGCGTGGCATCGCCACCAAGTCGACGTCCGAGGATGGCAGCGACTGATTGGGCGCTCGTCGCGGGCGGCGGAGCGTCAGTCATACAGGCGCTCCAGGTGCCATGAGCCATCGGTGCCGTCGCGATAGACCAGGGCCAGCAGGCGTGGTCCCACGACCTTGAAGTAATCCCGCACCAGCGGCCGGCGCCACCAGGCCTCCTCGATGCGCCAGTGGTTGCACGCCTCCACCGGCTCGCGCACACCGGGCCACTGCAATCCGATGGGCCAGCCACGATCATCGACCTCCACCTTGATGGCCGGGTGCTGGCCCAATAGGCGGGTCACGATTTCGACCGCTTCATGCCACTCGAAGCGCTGCTCAGCGATGAGCGACTCCGTATCGCCGCTCATCGCGCGCAGGAT
Source organism: uncultured Chloroflexia bacterium (assembly GCA_963838115.1). Taxonomy (GTDB): domain Bacteria; phylum Chloroflexota; class Limnocylindria; order Limnocylindrales; family CSP1-4; genus JAFMJV01. The sequence goes on along the minus strand of CAWIPU010000001.1, from coordinate 391,791 downwards.
GCGATCGGCACCGAAGCGGATGGCGAGGCTGGCCAGCTGCCACTCCAGGCGAGCGGCCTGCGCTCCCTGGCGGCTGAACAGGGTCAGTTGCTGCCCAGCCTCCGGCGCGGTGCCGTCCAACTCCAGCGCCAGCCGCTCCACCGGTGCCGACGGTGGCGCCGCTTCCAGGCGAGCCAGCAGCAGGCGCTCCAGCAGCTCAGCTGCGGCAGACGGTTCCGGTAACGCCTGGCGATACTCGAGCGTCCGCGGTTCCGTCGCTGATGCCGGCCGGTCCAGGGTCAGCGTCAACGACGCCCGAGCGGCACCGGCACCACGTGCCGACAGCTGCTCGCAGAGTGTGCCGCAGAGGTGGTGCAGCACGAAGCGCAGCGGTTCCAGCTCGTCGGCCGGCGGGTCCAGCTCCACGTCCGCGGACAGGCGCTCCAGCGGGCGGCGCGGTCGCAAGGGGCGCCGGTCCATGCCATGCACGAGGTCGTGCAGCTCTGCGCCAGGCGCACCGAAACGTGCCACCACGGCCGAGTGGTCGAGCGCCGCCAACTGCCCCATCGTGGTAAGACCCAGCACGCGCAGGCGCTCCTGCACCACACCATCCGCCGGCAGAAGCGTCAGCGGCAGTGGCGCCAGGAAGGCGGCCTCCTCTCGCCGGCCGCCCAGTGGGATGGTCACGGCGCCGATGCGTGCCGCCACGCCCGCCCCGAAGCGGGTGTTGCCGATGCCCACACGTGGCGTCCCTGGCAGCAGCGACGCCACGATAGCTAGGGCTCGGGCGACCAGCGCAGGCTCATCACCCCACAGCCGGCTGAGCCCCTCGATACCGACGTAGACACGGCCAAAGGCCGGGTGTGCCGGATCCACCTCCCCTTCCACGGCTGGGGCGAGAGCGTTCAGTGCCTCCAGCGCGGCCTCGAAGGGGTCGGCCAGTGCGGCCACGTCCAGGGGCACGAACTGCGCTTCCGGAACGAGGCTGTGCGCGGTGCCCAGTGGCTGGCCACGACGCACACCCAGCGCACCGGCGGCCGGGCTACGGTCGAGCACGTGACCCGGATCCCAGGGCCGCCCACCCAGGACGACCGCCTCCTCCGGCTCGGGGTCACGGCCCAGCGCCAATCGCAACGGCAGGTGCGGCCAGTCCAGGTACAGCAAGCGCATGGATCGATCGATAGCGCGTCCGCGAGCCCGCGGTCACACCACGACCAGGTGGGGCGCCGGGCGCAAGTGTTCTGGTCGCTCCGGGCGCAGTGGAGAGTCCGCCAGCGTCTCCGTGCCCTGCATGTCATCCGATGCCAGTCGCCCGGTGGCCACTGCCCGCTCCCCCTCCCCGATGTAGTGGATGTCCAGGTCCACGCTGCGACCCGGTGGCCCGTAGCGGTTCTTGGCCACCGCCACAGCCGTGCGCTGCCCTACCACGTCCCGTCCCAACCGCAGCCAGGCCTTCCGCTCCAGCTCCAACCGCAAGCTGGTACTGCTGGCCAGGGCCGCCCCCAGCGAACCGGCCAGCGAAGCCGGCTCCAGCAGGAGGAGGCGAGCGCCGACACGACGGGCGTGGGCTGCCAGGCGGCGCAGCTGATCTTCGAGATGTGCGCGCGAACGGGCCGGCAGATCCACCACCAGCAGGCCCACGCAGCGTCCGCTCAGCAGCGAGCCCGCCAGGCTGAGACCCTCTTGCACGCTGGCCGGACGGATGACCAGCAGCCAGCGCAGGTCTACGCCGCGGCCGATGGCCTCCACCGGGTCGAAGGCACGGCCCAGGTCCAACCAAGCCACGATGTCTCCACTCGCCTGGGCCTCCGCCGCGCAGCGCAGCGCCAGCGTGGTCTTGCCGCTCGACGGCCCACCACGGACCGCCACGCTGGCCTCCACCGGCAACCCGGATGGGCCCAGGATGGCGTCCAGTGCCGGGAAGCCGGTGGAGATGACACCCGCAGGCGCACTGGCGGGTACGCCGGTGGGCCGCGGTGCCCCCGGACCGAGATCCGGAAACACCGCGAGGGCGAGGGCACCATGAACGGCCGGGCGACCGTCGCCCAGCCGGATAGCCGCACTACCCCAGCGGGTCTGGAGGGTGGCGAGGGCACGATTTAGGGGCTCATTCGACCGTTCCATGGCCCGGCGAATCATCGAACATCTGTTCTAATCTGTCAAGCGTCACGGTGCCGGCTGTTGACGGTACCGTCATGTCGGGCAACCGCCATCCCGGCCGTGGGGCACTCAGCCTTGACCCGTGGGGCGGGTCAACGGACGGAGCTTCGCGCGTCGCTCCGCTGTCTCACCCATGGGGCGGGTGAAACGACGGAGCGATCCGTCATCCTACCCACGTGGGGGCATGGGACGACGACTCGGTGGGCCGCTGCAGTCTCTGGCTCCGCTGGTTCACCCGTGGGGCGGGTCAACGGTGGCTCGGTGGCGCCTCGGGCGCGGTGACTTGGCACGCTATGCGTTCGATGGCCAGAGTCACGCACTGTCAAGCGTCACGACGCTGTCACCGGTGACCGCCAGACTGCAGCGCTAGCATGAACGTCCTGATGCCCACACCCAAGCCCAACGCCGAGCCCGTCCCCACCACGCGTCCCGTCCTCGTCGTCGATGACGACCGCAAGATCGTGGCGCTGGTGCGCGCCTACCTGGAGCGTGAAGGCTTCCGTGTCATCGTCGCCTACGATGGCAAGGATGCTCTCCGCCAGGCACGCAAGGGAGAGCCGGCGCTCATCGTGCTGGACCTGATGCTGCCGGAGATCGACGGTTTCGAGGTCATGCGCCTATTGCGCGCCGAGAGCGACGTGCCGGTGCTGATGCTGAGCGCGCGCAGCTCATTACCCGAACGCATCATCGGGCTTGAGAGAGGTGCCGACGACTACCTGCCCAAGCCCTTCAGCCCGGCCGAGCTGGTGGTGCGTGTGAAGGCCATCCTGCGACGCATCGACAAGCCGGGCGGCGCCGCGATGACCAAGCCGACCAGCTCCACGCTGACCCAGCACGACCTGGTCATCGACACCGAGCGCTATGAGGTCCGACGCGACGATCAGCTGGTGCCGCTCACACCGGTCGAGTTCAAGCTCCTGGTGACGCTGGTGGCAGCCGATGGCCGAGCCCTCACGCGCGACCAGCTGCTCGACGCCGTCTACGGCTCCGATGACGGCGACGTGCTCGACCGCACCATCGACGTCCACATCGGCCGCCTGCGCGAGAAGTTGGGCGACGACGCCGAGCAACCCCGCTATGTCATGACCGTCCGCGGTGTGGGCTACCGCGCCGCCCCACCCATCGCGGAAGCGTAGTTCGATATGACCCCAGAGCCTTCGGGGCCTTCGGAGCCCTCGACGACCCATCATCGCCCGGCCTTCGGACGTGGCCTGGCTTGGCGTATCGCTCTCGTCGGCATCGGCTCCGCGCTGGTCGCGGTCGGCATCATCACCGCCGGCGTGCTCATCGTAGGCAGTGAGGCCATGGCACACCTGATGATGGAGCATGGCGAGACCGCTGAGGCAGCCTACGCCATGTTCGACCAGACCATCCGCGAGGTGCTGGTGGTCGCCACCGCGGTGGCCGTGGTGGCCGGCGTGGCGCTCGCCATCGCGCTCTCGCGCATGATCGCCCGACCCCTCGCCGATGTCGGCGCCGCTGCCCGTCGTGTGGCCGATGGTGACCTCAGCATTCGCGTCCCCCGTGCCGCACCCGATGAGCTGGCCAGCCTGGCCGATTCCTTCAACCAGATGGCCGCCGAGCTCGAGGAGAGCGAACGCCAGCGCCGCGACATCATCGCCAACACCGCCCACGAGCTACGCACGCCACTGACCAATCTGGAGGGCTACCTCGAGGCCATCCGCGACGGTGTCATCGTGCCCGATCAGGGCACCTACGAATCCCTGCTCGAGGAGACCGAGCGCCTGGTTCGGCTGGCGCGTTCGCTCGACGACCTGGCCCTTGGCGACGCGGCACACAAGACCGCCCACCCGATCGATGTCGACCTGGCCTCGCTCCTCTCAGCGGCGGCCGAGCTGACACGCCCCACCTTCGAGGCCCGCCGCTTGACCCTCGAGCGGCGCTGGTGGCAGCCGCTGCCCGCCCGAGCCGATCCGGACCAGTTCGCGCAGGTGCTGGTCAACCTGCTCCAGAACGCCGCTCGCTACGCGCCCGAGGGCGGCGTTGTCACACTCACGGCCGAAAGCCGCGACGACACCATCCTGGTCAGCCTCTCGAACAGCGGTGAGGGCATCCCGGCACAGGACCTGCCGTACGTCTTCGAGCGCTTCTACCGCGTTGAGAAGTCGCGTGACCGCGCGCTCGGCGGCGCCGGCATCGGTCTGGCCATCGTGAAACAGCTGGTGGAGGGCTGGGGCGGCCACGTGGGTGCGGACTCGGCGGCCGGCTGGACCCGCTTCTGGTTCAGCCTGCCCCAGGGTCGGCCCACCTCACACAGCGGCCCACGCTGATCAGCCCTCGCGTGCCGCCTCGGCGCGGCGCTTGATGCCCAGCATCTGGCTCCGCATCAGGGTGAAGGCCGCCATCCCCAGGAGCGGCATGGCGCGGCGCTGACCGCCACTCAGGGCATCGATGCGGAAACGCAAGCGCTCGATGAGCTTGGTCCGTCCGCCAGGTGCATCCTCGAGGAGGAACGCCCAGCTCACCGTATACGGCGGCATGTCCATCTCCGCGAGGGCATCGGCCACCTCGTCGGGCGCATCGGCCATCGACTCGGTCAGTTGCTCGCGGGCCATGGCATCGTCGAGGTAGAGCACCAGGGCCTCGCCAGGCTCCAGATGGCGCACCGCGAAGCCACCATCGTCATGGATCGGCACGAGGTCGCCCACGGCCAGCTCCTGGAACTCCTCCAGGATGGTGTCCGCGCTGTGCACCGGTGCGCCACCAGCAGGACTCCAGGGCCGATCGAGCGCACCGTAGCCGTACCAGCCACCGCGGCCGTAGCCCAGCTGGACGAGCCAGGGCCAGACCTGTGCGGGTGGAGCGTCGATCTCGACCGCGCGCGTCTCGACGACATCGGCCTTTGGCACCAGGTCATCGCCTGGCAGGCCGCGCTCACCACCGCCATCGAGCAAGCCCCATGAGCCATAGAGCTCCCGCAGCGTCAGGGCGAACGCGGCGCTCATCCCAGCGCCGAAGGCGAAGATCAGTAACTTCAGGCGGAAGACCAGCTTGAAGGTGAACTTGAGCAGTCGGAACATGGATCGGCCTCCTGGGGTGGCGTCGGGTGCCCCCGATGCTACTCCCACTGGCCAACATCCGGCCCCGGGGGCCGAGTGTCAAGCCCGGGGGTATACTTCGGCCGCTGTCGCGTGGCCACGTGCCATACCACCGGGGATGTAGCTCAGCTGGAAGAGCGCTGCGTTCGCATCGCAGAGGTCAGGGGTTCGAGTCCCCTCATCTCCACCATCGTCATGCGTCGTGGCATGGGACATCATTGCCGGAATCATCATCGTCGTGCTCCTTGTCGATCAGTCACGGCAGCTAGTCCAGCGCTCGGATGGTCAGGCGGCTGACGACCTCGTCCACGTCCACCACGTGCTCAACGACGTCGACCACCTCATCCTCGTCCACGAGGTCGTCAACGACGCCTCGCAGCACCACCCGGCGACCGACCTGCTGGATCGTCAGCAGGTCGGCCAGGCTGCTGGTCCGGGCGTCCGCTTCGAGGGCCTCTCGGACACGGGCAACGATCTCATCCTCGCCATCGAGGAGGTCGTCGTGGTGATCCTGATCATACGGCTCGGCGGCGGCGTCCACCGAGAAACCGGCCGCGACCTGCGGATCCCCATGCTCGTCGGAGCCGACGGCGGGTGGGTCGATCGGCGCAATCCATGGGATGCCCTCCTCGGCAGCCACGCTGGGATCGTCCGTCTCATCCACTCGGAGCTCCGTCTCTGCCAGGGGATCCACCTCGGGTCCGCCGGACGGCGCCTCGCCGCCCAGGGCCTCGAGATCACCTTGATAGACGCCCGTGTCGCTGACGCTTGCGCGGGGCTGCAGATCGTCCTCTGTCGGGAGCTCGCCCCGCCCGACGTCAAGCTGACGCTCCCGGTCATCGACCTTCGTCCTGGAGTCTCGGCGCGTCTCGCTCGTCCTGGTCACCTCGTCACCTCGGTCGGCTTGGTTGCTGTTCCTAAGGTCAGGCTCCCTGACTAGCCGTCACAGAGCCAACGCCGCACAGCCCTGCAGCGTTGCATGGGCATGCCAGAACGCGCGTGGGGCACGCGGCAAGGGCACCCCGACATGGGCACGCGTCCAGTTCGATGGCCTGGCGCTGGCATCACGCGGAACAGGCACAGTGGCAGCGGTGGACCCGAGCCGCAGACGGGCCTACCCGCGGGCGATGCCGCTACGCTGTCAGGACATGCGCCGATCCGCCCCCCTCCTCGCCGGCCTGACCCTCGTGACCGTCGTCGCGTGTGGCGGTGGCGATGCCCAGCCGCAGGGCTCTCCAGGTCCGCTCGGCAGCCCGACCGCGAGCGTGCTCGAGGCGAGTGTGGCGCCGCTGCCGTCGGGCGACCTGCAAGGCGAGCTGTGCCTGAAGGTGGGCGATGTGGAGCGGCGGTTGGCCGGCCTGAAGGCGGTCGAACTGCGACTCCCTAACCGTGTCGCGCTGACCATCGAATTCGACAAACTGAAAGCAGCCTATGTCGAACTGGAGCGAGCCGACTCCGGCGACGCCGAGGAACGCCTGGCCGGCTCCCTCAAGCGGCTCGGATACCGGATCGATGAGCTCGAGCTCGCCGTCGAGGACTTCCGCACCAACAGCCGGCCTCGACGAGCGGTCAGCAATGTCGAGGGCGACGCGCAGAAGGTGGCCGACGAGCTGGCCGCCTTCACTATCCTGTCGCGCTGCTGAGCGAGCTGAGTACTCGCCGACCGCTCAATCGAGCGCGGCCCGGACCTGGCTGGCGTGTTCGCGTAGCCAACACCGCGCCTCCCGGGTACGTGGCGCATGCTGCTCCACGAGCGCCCAGAAGGCGAGCGTATGGCCACGGATGCGCAGGTGCGCTAATTCGTGCACCACGACCGCGTCCAGCACGAACGGCGGCGCCAGCAGCAGCCGCCAGCTGAAGGAGAGTGCGCCGCTCGATGAGGCCGACGCCCAGCGGCTGGATTGGTCGCGGATGGTGATGCGCCCGGGCCGCACCGCCAGCTCCGGGGCCCGCGCCACGACGCGCTCGCCGATGACGTCGCGTGCCCGCAGGCGCAACCAGCCTTCCAGCAGCTCCGGCGTGCTACGGCCATCGCGACCGAGGCGGACCAAGAGTCCTCCAGGAACGGGCTCGACACGACCTCGCACCGGGCGGGCTGCGGCAACATCGACCTCGGAGATGCGGCAGGGCTCACCCGCGACCTCCAGCACCCGCCCCTTCCCCAGCGAAGGCCGTGAGTCGAGCAGCTCTTGCTGTCCAATGATGCGAGAGACGTGACGGTCGAGCCAGGCTGTGTGCTGTCGGACCAGTCGTTCGGCCTCCGCTTCCGGCACGCGTCGCGGCAGCACCACCACGATCTCACCTTCGCGCGTCACGGTCAGGCGAGCTCGCCGGGCACGGTCCGATCGGCGGAGGCGGTAGGCGAAACGATCGGCGGCCATTGCCTGCATCGTAGGCCATGGCCTCCATCGTCGGCCTGCTCCTCACTTCTGGTGGTGACACGCTACTATGTCGGCCACGGGGCGATAGCTCAGCTGGAAGAGCATCTGCATGGCATGCAGAAGGTCCGGGGTTCGAGTCCCCGTCGCTCCACCACGCGCAAACCCGAACCTGGGGCCCCCGTCGACGACGGGGGTTTCGACGTTGTCGGAGGCGGGACCGACCCGGCATCGGGTAGCCCCGCATCAGATAGGCCCGCATCAGATAGGCCCCCATCGGTGAGAATGCACGCATGAGCAGCCCCAACGCGCCCGACGGCGACGTCATCCGCCCATCCATCGACCGCTATGACGCCGGGGCGATCGAGCCTCACTGGCAGGCACGCTGGGATGAGCTGGGGCTCTACGACACCGACCTGACCGACGATTCGCGCCCCGGCTATTACCTGCTCACGATGTACCCCTATCCGTCGGGTGACCTGCATATCGGCCACTGGTACATCAAGACGCCGACCGACGCGCGTTCTCGCTTCCTGCGCATGAACGGCTACAACGTCTTCTTCCCCATCGGCTTCGATGCCTTCGGCCTGCCTGCGGAGAACGCCGCCATCCGCAGCGGCATCCATCCTGCCAAGTGGACGATGAAGAACATCGAGAACATGCGTCGCCAGCTGCGCTCCATGGGCGCCACGTTCGACTGGAAGGCGGAGGTCGTCACCTGCCAGCCCGACTACTACCGCTGGAACCAGTGGATCTTCCTGCAGTTCCTGCGAGCGGGCCTGGCCTATCGGCAGATGGCTCCGGTCGATTGGTGTCCCAAGGACCAGGTGGTATTGGCACGCGAGCAGGTGGAGGGCGTCGATCGGGTCTGCTGGCGCTGTGGCACGCAGGTCATCAAGCGCGACCTCGAACAGTGGTTCTTCCGCATCACCCGCTATGCCGATGAGTTGCTGTCGTTCGAAGGTATCGACTGGCCGGAACCGGTGCGCCTGATGCAGACCAATTGGATCGGCCGCTCCGAGGGTGCCGACGTCGCCTTCCACACCGCACCATCCGAGCACCACGAGGGCGGAGCGGAGCTGCGTGTCTTCACCACCCGACCCGACACGCTCTTTGGCGCCACCTTCATGGTGCTGGCACCCGAGCATCGGCTGGTGGCTGAGCTGACCGCACCCGAGCAGCGTGAGGCAGTCGAATCCTACGTGGCCGCCGCCCGCCGCGAGACGGAGATCGAGCGACTCTCCACTGATCGTGAGAAGACCGGTGTGCCCCTCGGCGCGGACGCCATCAACCCGGTCAACGGCGAGCGCATCCCCATCTGGATCGCCGACTACGTGCTGGCCAGCTACGGCACCGGCGCCATCATGGCCGTACCCGCGCACGACGAGCGAGACTTCGCCTTCGCCACCCAGTTCGGCATCCCCATCCGGCGCGTGGTGGCCGGTCCCGATGATGCCGACGACGCACCGCTCGACGAGGCCTACCCGGCCAAGGACGAGCACGCCCGACTGGTGAACAGCGGTCCCTACAGCGGCCAGCCGTGGGCCGCCGGGTTCGCCGCCATCGTGGCCGACCTGCAGGCCAAGGGCCAAGGCGAGGCCACCGTCACCTATCGCATCCGTGACTGGCTCATCAGCCGCCAGCGCGCCTGGGGCACGCCCATCCCGGTGGTCTACTGCGCGGCCGATTGCGGCATCGTGCCGGTGCCCGAGTCCGAGCTGCCGGTGCTGCTGCCCGATGACTTCGCCTATCCCGAAGGCGGAGGCAATCCGCTCGAGACGACCGAGTCATTCCTGAGCACCAGCTGCCCTCAGTGCGGTGGTGAGGCGCGCCGTGAGACTGACACGTTGGACACCTTCGTGGACAGCTCCTGGTACTACTGGCGCTATCTGTCACCGAAGAATGCGGATGCCGCCATCGACCGTGCTCTCGACGAGCGCTGGATGCCGGTCGACCAGTACACCGGCGGTGCCGAGCACGCCGTCATGCACCTGCTCTACAGCCGCTTCTTCGCCAAGGCGCTCAACGACATCGGCGTCATCGTCGAGCGCGAACCCTTCAAGCGGCTCTTCAACCAGGGCCAGATCCTAGGCGCCGACGGCGAGCGCATGTCGAAGTCCCGCGGCAACGTCCAGGATCCCGACGAGCTGGTGGGGCGCTACGGTGCGGACACCGTGCGCCTCTTTCTGATGTTCATGGGCCCTTGGGACCAGGGTGGCCCCTGGAACCCGTCGGGCATCGAGGGCATCAACCGTTTCCTGCGGCGCGTCTGGACGGTCACGCTCGATGCTTCGGGACAGGAACACGGCAATCCCGATGCCGGCTCGCTACCCTCCGGTGAGGACCTGGCGGCGGGCGAGAAGACCCTGCGCGTGAGCGCGCACAAGACGCTGGAAGGCGTCACCGCCGACCACGAGGGGTTCCGCTGGAACACCATCGTGGCCAAGCTCATGGAGCTGACCAACCTGCTGATGAAGTACCGCGGCACACCGGCTGCGGACACGGCCGGCTGGGATGAGGCCGTGCGCCTGCTGCTGCTGATGCTGGCGCCGGTGGCTCCGCATATCGCCGAGGAGCTGTGGTCGCGCCGCCTGGCTCTGGCGGGCGAACCGTGGGGTTCCATCCACTCCGAGGCCTGGCCGGCCTTCGATGCCTCGCTGGTGGCAGCCGAGATGATCGAGCTGCCGGTGCAGGTCAACGGCAAGTTGCGCGACAAGGTGAGCGTGGCGCCTGGCCTGACACAGGACGAGATCGAGGCCATCGTCATGGCCCAGCCCAAGATCATCACCAACCTCGAGGGCAAGCAGGTCATGAAGGTCATCCACGTCGGCGGTCGATTGGTCAACATCGTCGTCCGATAGCGCGCGGCTCTCTCCTGCTGAGCCTCGCCGAGGGCGAGAAGCACGGCTACGCGATCATGATGGACATGCGTCGCATGAGCCGCGAGCGCGTCGGCCAGGGGACGGTCTATGGCGCTCTTCATCGCCTGGAGGCTGAGGGGCTCATCGAGGCGACGGAAGAGGCTGGCCGATGTCGCTATCGCCTGACCGATGCGGGGCGGGCACGCTCTCCATCCGCATCGCGATGATGAGCAGGTTCGTGGACATCGGCCGGCGACGCACCATCGAGCACGGCGACTGCCCGCCAAGCTGCCCTCAGGATCTCCAGGAGGCCCAATGACCCGCAGATGATCGGGCCATATGTTGAACCGGCGGTCCCGACTGGTAGCGATCGGCTGATATGGTTGCCCGATGAACGAGCACGTGGTGTGCCCCGCTTGCGGCACGCCCAACTCGGGGGGCGACGCCTATTGCGGTGCCTGCGGCACGTCGTTGCGGACCGCGACGGTTCCGCCCCTGCCCTGCTGGAACTGTCGAGCCCCCAACCCACCGGGTCGGGCCTACTGCGGACAGTGCGGTCAACCGCTGGCCGGTCCGGCGTACGCGACGGCACCGGGCGAGGCCCAGAGATCCGGGCGCAATCCCGTGTTGCTGGCCCTGGCCGTCGTGCTGGTGGCGGTCCTGGGCATCGTGTCGGGCTTCCTCATCCTGACCCTGCTCGACGACCGCGGCGGCGGGAACGCTGGCGGTGAACCCACCGCATCGCCGACCGAAGTGCCAGTGACCGCAGCACCCGACACGACGCCGACCCCGACACCCAGGCCACGACGGACCCCCAAGCCGACGCCGACGCTGGGACCTCCTGGCGCGTTCGTGTGCAATCAGACGGTGTCGGTCGAGGGGCCGCCCGGCACCAAGTGGGACATGGTGCCGGTCTACTTCCGCACCTTCCGCGATTACGACCGCGTCATCTATCAGCTCACCCTGACGGGTCGGCTGGACGAGGGCATCACGCCGGTCGCCAACGTGAGCCCCCAGATCGAAGGCGAGGGCGAGTTCGTCAACGCACCGCCGTTCGACCCATCGGCCGACTCGCGCATCAGTGTGGTCCTCGCCAACGGCGTGCGCGACCGCTCCCGGCTGGATGCCTACGAGCCCAAGGGCATGAAGATCGTGAAGACGCTCTCCACGCAGCGCTATGAATCACACGCCAGCTACAGCCCGCCTTCCGACGACCCCTTGATGGCCGATGTCGGCCTGTTATCCACCATCGATGTCACCGGGGAGGGCTGCTTCGCGCTGCGTGTGGTCGGCTGGGACGGTGAGGGCGACGACACGGCCGCGGTCTACGTGGACATCCAGCGCTAGAACGTCCAGCACTGGCTCGAGCATGCGGTAGCCTGAAGGGGTCCTGAAGCAAGGGCCCCAAGATCGCAACTCGTGAGGCACTCATGCCCGACATGCACGCGCCGCTGAAACTCGGCGCCGACATCTGGAACCAGTACACCGATTGGCCCGCCTTCAAGGCCGCCCACCTGCGCGCTGAAGAGCTGGGTTACGACTCACTCTGGACGATGGACCACATCTACCCGCCCAACCTGCCCGAGGATGGGCCGATCTTCGAGGCGCTCATGGCCATGGCGCCCATCGCGGAGCTGACGACCAAGCCGACCATCAGCGTCATGGTGGCGTCGAACACCTATCGCAACCCGGCTCTGCTGACCAAGATGATGACCACGCTCGATCACATCAGCGGTGGCCGAGCCATCCTCTCGGTCGGTGCCGGCTGGGCGGAGCATGAGCATCGCGGCTACGGCTTCGAGATGGGCGCGAGCGTGGGTGAGCGACTGCGCTGGCTCAAGGAGGCCCTGCCGGTGATGCGCGGCATGCTCGACGGCACTCAGCCCAGCTCATCGGGCCCCCACTACGAGATCCACCACGCGCACAACGTCCCGGCGCCGCTCCAGGAGCGCATGCCCATCCTCATCGGCGGCTCGGGCCGCAAGGTCACGCTGCGACTGGTGGCCGAGTACGCCGACATCTGCAACATCGGCGGCTCACCGTCGAACGTGGCCGAGGCGGATGCGGTGCTCATCGAGCATTGCGAGGCGGTCGGCCGTGATGAGAAGTCCATCGAGCGCAGCATCGATGTGGGCGTGCCCACCATCCGCGATTCGCGGGCCCAGGCCTTCCGTGACAAGGACGCGCTCTTCGCGGCGCAGGACAACGAGAGCTGGACGAACCAGCCTACCGGCACGCCCGAAGATGTCTACCAGTGGCTCGCTCGCTACGTCGAGCTGGGCTACCACCACCTCGTGTTCTACTGGCCGGCGCCCTACGACGAGGAATCGATGGTGCGCATGGCCACCGAGGTGCGACCGCGCCTGGAAGCCCTCATCAACGCCTGAGCCACCCAACCCGCAAGGAGACCTCATGCCCGATATGAACGCCCCGCTCAAGCTGGGCATCAACAACTGGAACCAGTACACCGACTGGGCATCGTTCCTGGCGGCCCAGCAGCGGGCCGACCGCCTGGGCTTCGATTCCATCTGGACCTGGGACCACCTCTATCCCATCGTGGGATCGCACGAGGGGCCCATCTTCGAGTGCTACACCGCCATGGCGGCCGTGGCCACGATGACCGAGCGAGCCAGCATCGGCATGTTGGTCGGTGCCAATACCTTCCGCAATCCCGCTCTGGTGGCCAAGATGATCACCACGCTCGACCACATCAGCGGCGGCCGAGCGGTGCTGGGCATCGGTGCCGCTTGGTTCGAGACCGAGCACGATGCCTTCGGTCTGGAGTTCGGGGAGAGCCCCGGCGAGCGGCTGCGCTGGCTTCGCGATGCGCTGCCGATCATGCGCGGCATGTTGGACGGTGAACAACCGACCACCGATGGACGCTATCGCACCGACGCCGTGCTCAACCTGCCCGCGCCGGTGCAGTCGCACCTGCCCATCCTCATCGGTGGCTCGGGACCCAAGGTGACCCTCCGGCTGGTGGCTGAGTACGCTGACGCTTGCAATATCGGCGGCACGTCAGACGAGCTGGGCAAGAAGGACGCGACGCTGGTGGGCCATTGCGAGGCCATCGGCCGAGACGAGAAGACGGTCGAGCGCACCGTCGGCATGGGCACGCCATTCATCCGTGACTCGCGCGAGGAGGCCCGTACCGTCATGGCCGATACCTTTGCCGACAACGGCGACGCCAAGACCTGGACGGGCATGCCCGTGGGCACGGTCGAGGATGTCATCGAGCATTGCAAGCCCTACCTGGACGTGGGCTACCGGCACCTCATCTTCGGCTTCCCCGCTCCCTATGACACCGAGACCCTGGAGCGGCTGGCGGGTGAAGTCCGGCCGGCGCTCGAAGCCCACATCACCGACTGATCCAGACCGACACGAAGGAGCGACCCATGCCGAACATGCAGGCACCCATCAAACTCGGTGCCAACATCTGGAACCAGTACACCGACTGGCCCATGTTCCTCGACGCCATGCTGCGTGCCGAGGACCTGGGCTTCGATTCCCTCTTCACCTGGGACCACGTCTATCCCATCGTGGGCCCCTGGGACGGCCCCGCTTTGGAGACATACACGGCCATGGCGGCGGTGGCGGCACAGACCAAGCGCGCCACCATCGGCCACCTTGTGACCGCCAACACCTTCCGCAATCCGGCCTTGGTGGCCAAGATGATCACCACCATCGACCACATCAGTGGCGGTCGAGCGGTGCTTGGCATCGGCGCCGCCTGGATGGAGCCCGAGCACACTGCCTTCGGCATCGAGTTCGGCGATCGTCCGGGCACGCGCCTGCGCTGGCTGGAGCAGTCGCTGCAGATCATCCGCGGCATGCTCGCGGGCGAGCGACCGTCTTCGCCAGAAGGTTCGCGCTATGCCGTGAAGGAAGTGCTCAACCTGCCCGCGCCGGTGCAGAAGCAGATCCCGATCCTCATCGGCGGCTCCGGGCCCAAGGTCACCCTGCGCCTGGTCGCCCAGTACGCCGACATGAACAACCTGGGCAATCCCATCGAGGGCGTGCGCAAGTCAGACGCCATCCTGCAGGAGCATTGCGCCAAGCTGGGCCGCGATGAGAAGTCAATCGAACGCACGGTCGAGCTGCAGCGTGTGGTCATCCGCGACACGCGTGCCGCGGCGCTGGCGCGAGAGGCGGAGCTGATGGCGCATCAGGGCGGTGCGGTCGATGACGAGGTGCGGCCGGGATCTGCCGGTGTGGACTCTGAGCGGATCATCGCGGGCGATCCCGACGAGGTCTACGAGCAGATGAAGCCCTTCGTCGAGGCCGGCTACCGACACCTCATCTGTGGCTTCCCGCCACCCTACGACGAGGAGACGATGCGGCGCCTGGCGACCGAGGTGCGGCCGCGCCTGGAGGCCCTCGTCACGGGCTGACAAGATCTCTCCACGTCGTGCATGCGTTCCTCTTGACCGTCCGTCGTGACTCACGTATCCTAACGACGTGAGGAGAAAGGAGTCATGAGCGCGACGATCGATATCGAGCTGGCGCTTGAGGAGGCACTCGCAGCGGGCGACATCCGGATGGATGCGGACGGCTTCGTGCGACTGCTCCGCGACGCCCTGCTCGCGGTGCGTGGCGCGCGCGTCCCAGACGATCCCGCTAGCCAGCTCACGCAGGCCGAGGTTCTCAAGCTGCGGCGTGGGGGCCTCGCGCCGAGCACCGACCAAGGCACCTACGAGCGTGTGCGTGCGAGGACAGCGGCAGACTTGGCCGTGCTATTGGCGAGCGCCCTGTCGACCGCCGACGCCGCCACACGCATGGGCGTCGATCCTAGTCGCGTGCGCCAGCTCCTCGGCGAACGCCGGCTCCTAGCCATGCGCCACGGCAGCGAGTGGCGCATCCTGGACCTGCAGTTCACGGCTCACGGCCTCGTGCCGAACATCGGATCGGTCGTGGCGGCGCTGCCGGACGGCCTGCCACCACTTGCTGCGGCGATGTGGTTGCGCACGCCCGAGCCCGATCTCGAGGTCGCGGGTGAGCCGGTCTCGCCGATCGAGTGGCTGACCGCGGGCGGGGACCCGGAGCGCGTACGCCCGCTCGCTGCCGACCTCTGACCCGCATCTACCCGTGCCCAAGCTGCCGCACCCGCGACGACCACTCGTCTCGCTCCGCTCACGAGACACCACGACGCTCGGACGCGGGACGACGCTCTATCGGGTGTATCGGACGCGCGGCAACTATCCGACGGGATGGAACACACTCCGCGACTGCGGACCGACATCGGCTCGCTTCGACCCGCATCTTCCACCGCCGCATGTCCAGGATCGCCACGTGCTCTATGCCGCTGGCAGCATCCCGTCGGCGCTCGCCGAGGCGTTCGGGGCCACGCGCGTCATCGAACTCTCGCGTGACAGGCCCTACCTCGCGGGCTTTCGGCTGGCCCGTCCCATCCGCCTGCTGGACCTCGGGTCGGAATGGCCTACGCGGGCTGGGGCAAGCCAAGCCATCAACTCGGGGCGGAAGGATACCGCTCGAGCCTGGGCCCAGGCAATCTTCGAGGAGTACGACATCGATGGGCTTTGGTATCCCTCGTCGATGAGCGGGATGGCGCGTCGAGGAGGCGATCCCCGACATCACGGTCATGCCATCGCGCTCTTCGGAGCCGGACGCAGCGCACTGCCTACGCACCCGGTGCTCAACCTTGCGCTGGATCACCCGGCCATCGGTGCGGCCACCGCGGAGATCGCCGAGCGCTTCGGCTACGGCTTGGTACCCTGACCAGCCCGCACGTGGGCTGCGGGTCGTGCATAAGTGCGTGATAAGCCGGTCTCGCTAGCCTACGTTTGCGCCTTGGGACCGACCGCATGACCGGCCACGGAGCCCTCGGCGCGCCCCTTCGGACGCGTCAGCCAAGCGCTGGGTCCTGACCGACTCGGTGGACCGCTGTTCCGGATCGACCGCCGCACCGATCCCCGCCGCCTCCGCCCGCCGGCAGGAGCGATGGCTTGAACGAGGCGATGCCACGCGGACGGACGTTCTCGACGAGCGCGCCGACCCAACCACCACCGACCCAACCACCACCGTTTGCGGCGCGACCGACCGCCGGGCGACCGACCGCCGGGCGACCGACCGCGATAACGTCGCGCCCCACGCCTGCGCCACTCGTTCCGTTGTTGGTCGGGCTGGGCGGCGTGCTGGCCGGTGCTGCCCTGGCGGCGCTGGCGTTCATGGTGCTCAGCCAACCGCAGGCCCAGGACGGAGCGGCAGCGTTTGCCTTCGGAGAACCGATCGATGAGGTCGGGGCGATGGGCGCCGGAGCACTGATCGACGAGGTGCAGGGGGCGCCGGCCACGGCCATGGAGATCGTCATCGACGTCGCTGGCGCGGTGGCACGACCAGGCCTGCACCGACTTCACGAGGGCGACCGGGTCGGCGATGCCATCGAGGCTGCCGGCGGCTTCGCACCGCGCGTGGACCTGGCCGCGACCAGCGAGTCGCTGAACCTCGCCCAGCCACTCGAGGACGGCACCAAGGTGCTGGTCCCGGAGCTTGGAGTCGATCGCCCTCAAGTCGCGGCGGACGCTGGCAGCGCAGGTGGACTGATCGACCTCAACCACGCGGACCAGGCCGAGTTGGAGTCGCTGCCGGGTATCGGCCCCGTGACCGCCGGCAAGATCATGGCTGCCCGGGCCGAGAGCCGCTTCACCTCGGTGCGCGACCTGCGCACACGCGGATTGGTGGGCGAGTCGGTGTTCGGGGACATCGAGCACCTCGTGCAAGCCCGCTAGCCGCGAGCGGACGGTAAGCCCGGCAACGTCAGCTCACAGAGCGAGTCAAGAGATGCCGAGACTGCCCCGCGCTGGCTGGCTGGCCGTGGGTGCGATCGGTGCCGCACTGCTGAGCGAGGATGGATCGTTCGCGCTGCCGTTGCCGCCGTGGCCCGGACTCGGGGTGGCTGCGGTCCTCCTCGCGGTCGGCATCGGGGCCGCAGTCCTGCGGCGAGGGCCACTGGCAGCGTTCTGCCTGGCGAGTGGCTCGGTCTGGCTGCGGGCAGCCGTGGCAAGCGTTCTTGCGGGCTCGGCCTTGGCAGCATCGGTCCTGCCCATCGGCAGCGGTGAGTGGGACGCCGTCGTCGCCGACGTCTCCTCGCCCAACGGCGCCGAACAACGCGCCTTCGTGCGCCTGGAGACCGCCGCCGACAGCTCCGCCGACAGCGGCAGCGGGCCGCTCGTGTACGCATGGTTGCCACGGTATCCGGCGCTGATCCCCGGCGACCGCATCTCCGTCCGTGGCACGGTCGCCGCCGCCCCGACCGACGCCCCAGGCTTCGCCGACTTCCTCGAGTCCCGTGGTGCGGCAGGCACGCTCAAGGCGCGTGAGCTAGCGTTGACCGCAGCTGGTGGTGGCTTCACGGCTTCGGTCGAACAACTGCGCTGGGGCATCGACGAGGCCCTCTCGCAGGCCATCCCGGAACCGGAGGCCGGTCTCGCCGCGGGCATCCTCATCGGCCTGCGTGAGCGTGTGAGTCGGGCGGTCGCGGATGACTTCACCACCACCGGCCTGACCCACGTGGTCGCCATCAGCGGCTGGAACATCGCACTAGTGGCCGGCATCGCCACGGCACTGTTGCGCGCCACCGGACTCGCGCGGCGGCCCCGCAGCGCCATCGTCATCGCCGCCATCGTGGCCTACACCATCCTCGCCGGCGCCGAGGCCAGCGTCATCCGTGCGGCAGTGATGGGCGTGGTGGTCCTCATCGCGCGGGAAGGCGGCCGCCCCTCGGGCGCAGCGGCGGCGCTGGGCCTTGCCTGCTGGGGATTGTTGCTGGTGGAGCCGCGGATGATCGACGACATCGGGCTGCAGCTCTCGCTTGCCGCGACCGCCGGACTTCTGGCCCTGGGCGGCCACGCCGAGTCGGCGGTGCGGTACGTCACGCACGGGCGAGCACCGCGCTGGTTGGCGGAGACGCTGGGTGTGTCGCTGGCGGCCCAGCTCTCGACGCTGCCACTCATCCTGCTGCACTTCGGCCGGCTCTCGCTCATCTCGCCGCTGGCCAACGTCCTGGTGGCACCGATCGTCCCGTTGGCCATGCTTGGTGCCGCGGTCGGCGTCCTGCTGGGTCCGGCGCTTGGCATCGCACCGTTCATGAGCCTG
Source organism: uncultured Chloroflexia bacterium (assembly GCA_963838115.1). Taxonomy (GTDB): domain Bacteria; phylum Chloroflexota; class Limnocylindria; order Limnocylindrales; family CSP1-4; genus JAFMJV01. Next base: position 373,242 of record CAWIPU010000001.1, on the reverse strand, counting down.
CTCTTGGCGCCGTTGCTGCTGGGGTCCTGGCTGCCACTCGCGGCGATGACCCGTGGAGCGGGGCTCTTGGCGGATGTGCCGCTGGCCAATGTCGAGCTGGGCCAACCCTTCGACCTGGTGATGGCCGCCCTCGCGACCCTCGCGCTCACGGCCGCACTGCGAGCGGCCCGAAGGCAGTCGCCGCACGGCCAGGCATCGCCGGCGGAGATCCCTCCCGCGGCTCACACCCCGCCCCCAGCGCATGGTCGTCGTCGGGTGGCGGTAGGGGCGATATCCACGGTCCTGGTCGCGGCGGTCTCTGTCGTCCTCGTCGCCCGTCCCCTGCCCGGCCTGCAGGTCAGCGTGCTCGATATCGGCCAGGGCGATGCCATCCTGCTGCAGGCGTCGGATGGCAGCCGCATGCTCATCGATGGCGGCCCCGACCCTGATCTCCTGGTGCGCCGGCTCGACGAACGGATCCCCATCTGGGATCGCACCATCGACCTGGTGGTCCTGACCCACCCCCACGAGCGATCACTCCGGCGGCCTGGCCGGCCTGGCGCCGCGCTATCGGATCGGCAGGATCGCTGAAACAGGCATGCCCAGCACAGGGTCGGGGGTGGTCGGCCTCCGGACGACCGCCATGAACCGTGGCATCCCACGGGTGCGGCTGACCAAAGGCGATGACTTCCCGCTCGGCACGGCCCGCGCGAAGGTGTTGTGGCCGCCGCCCGAGGCCATCCCTGACCGCGCGCTTTCGGATGGTCGGGCCGTCAATGGCACCTCCATCGTGCTCGCGATCAGCCTCGGACAACAGCGCGTGCTGCTCACCGGCGACGCCGAGGACGACCACGACGAGGACGTCATCGCGGCCATCCCGCACGATGGTCGGCGTTGGGACCTGCTGAAGGTGGCGCATCACGGCAGCGCCACCGCTTCGAGCGGCTCCTTGCTGGAGACGCTGCGGCCCCGGCTCGCCGCCATCAGCTCCGGCGTGGGGAACTCATATGGCCACCCCGCGCCGGCGACGCTCCAACGTCTCCACGATGTCGGTGCGCGAGTGTGGCGCACCGATGAGCAGGGCACGCTCACGGTCGACCTCGACGGACGAACACGCTCCGCGACGGCGATGTTGGCCGGGCCGCCACGACCACCTCGATGCTCCGCCGATCCCGCGATCGGCCCGCTGCCCTCGGCTCATGGCCGCGAGCCCTGCTACGCTCGACCCGATGGCAGTACCCACTCGAACCGAAGCGCTCGCACTGCTGCTCTCCACCTCGCCCTCCCCACGCCTGCTGCAGCATATGACGGTGGTGGCGGAGGTGGCCTCGTTCCTGGCCTATCGAGCCACGCAGGCGGGCGTCGGATTGGACCGGCGCCTGGTCGAGACAGCCGCGCTCCTCCACGACGTGGACAAGACGCTGCCGATGGGGCATCCGCTGCGTGAACTGGGTCACGGTGCCGCTGGAGCGGCATGGCTCTGTGCCGCTGGACACGCCGAGTTGGCACGGACGGTGCAGGCGCATCCGGTGTCACGCCTGGGCGAGGCCGACGCAGCCCACTGGGTGGCCGATGCCCCCATCGAAGAGCGCATCGTCAGCTATGCCGACAAGCGCGCCACGCAGCGGGTCGTGTCGCTGGACCAACGCTTCGATCGCTGGCGCAAGCGACACCCCGAGTTCCGCGAAGGACTCGGCCGAGCCTTCAGCATGGCCCAGCGGCTGGAGGCAGAGCTGTGCGAGACCATCGGCCTGGCACCCACCGCAGTCGAGCGACTGCGCTGGGTCGACGATGCGTTGGAACGTGCTGAGGCCAACGGACAGCTGCCCGAACCTGTCTCCGATATCTCCGCCGCATGACCCAGACGCCACCACTGGCCTACTTCTGGGGCGAGGACGCGTTCAGCATCGAACGAGCGGCGCGCACCTTCGCCGAACGTGTCGCGCCACCCGGCGAGGCCATGGAGGTGTGGCGCGCCGATCTCGATGACGATAGCGGTGAGGAAGGTGCGTCGGCATCGTCGACCAAGCGACGGGCGCGGGCACTCGACGGTATCGAGCAGCATCTGGGCATGGCACCCCTGTTCGGTGCCGGCACCCTGGTGGTCATCCGCCAACCGGCCGGCTTGCTCGTCGAGAAAGCGGCACGAGAACGCCTGCTGGCGCTCGTCGGCACGGTCCCGCCCGGCAATGCCCTCTGTGTCACCGACCTGGTCGCCAGCGGCGCCAGGGTTCCGGCCGCGCGCGGTGTGCTCCATGACGCCATCCGAGATGCCAGCGGGGCCGTGCAGGAGTTCAAGGTGCCCGGCGCGGGTCAACTGGAACCGTGGCTCGTGAAACGCGCCGCAGAGCTGGGCGTCGAGCTGCAGCCAGCCGCTGCGCGCCTGCTGGCCGAGCGCGTCGGTGGCCACGTGCGCGAGACCGACGTCGATCGCCGGCGCCGTACGGAGATGGCCAACGCCGAGCTGGAGAAGTTGGCGCTCTACCGACCCGAGGGCACCATCGGTGCAGACGACGTAGAAGCGCTCGTCAGTGAGACGATCCCCGGCTCCACCTGGGCCTTCCTGGACGCGGTCGGCACGCGCTCAGCAGCCGCGTCGGCCGGGCTCGCCGAACGCCTCCTGGCCGACGCCACACCGCTGCCGGTGCTCGTCTCGCAGCTCCATCGCCGGCTGCGAGATCTGCTGCTGGTGCGCGAGCACCTGGATGCGGGATCGCGGCCGCCGGAGATCGTCAAGGCCCTTAAGCTGCAGCCGTTCCGCGCGCAGAAGCTGGCCGAACAGGCGCGCCACTGGTCACTGCCAGCGCTGGAGGCAGCCCTCGTGGAGTTGCTTGCGCTCGACGTGCGCTCCAAGGGCATCTCGCTCGATGGCTCGACACTCCAGGTGTCGGAGGCGATCGATGCGCTGACGGTCCAGACCTGGATCTCGCGCCACGTAGTCGCGGCTGGCCAACGGGAGTAGCTGGCATCCACGCAGCGATCCTGTCCCACCGCGCGGCCGTCTGGCTGGCCCTGCTGGTAACGGTCCTGTGGAGCTCCTCGTGGGTGCTCATCCGCTGGGGTCTTGACGACGAAGCCCTGCCACCGGTGACCTTCGCCGCACTCCGCTACGGCCTGGCCGCCATCGTGCTGGTCGGTTGGGTCATCCTGCGACACGGCCGGCAACGACACGCGTACCACGTGGACCGCGGCCTCGTCACACGTCTGGCACTGCTCGGCGTGGTGATGTACGCGCTGACGCAGGGTGCGATCTTTGTGGCACTCGACCGGCAGCCGGCGGCCACCACCAGCCTGGTGCTGGCGATGACTCCGCTGCTGGTGGCGGGTGGCGCCGCGATGACCCTGACGGAGATCCCCACGCGCTGGCAGCTCATCGGGGTCGTCCTCGTGGCGGGCGGCGCGTTCTTCTACCTGGCGGGTGACCTCGGGGCCAGCGTCACCGGCATGTCCGCGGCCCTCGTGGCCTTGTGTGCCAACGTCGCGGCCTCGCTCCTTGGCCGTAGCGTCAACCGTGAGGGTCGGCTGCCCGCGCCCGTCGTCACCGCCACGAGCATGGCCGTCGGCGCGGGCGCTCTGGTCTTCATCGGCGTCGGCCTCGAGGGCATCCCGGACGTCTCGACGAAGGGCTGGGCGATCATCGCCTGGCTAGCGGTCGTCAACACGGCGCTCGCATTCACGCTGTGGAACCTCTCGCTGCAGCGCCTGACAGCCATCGAATCGGCCAGCCTCAACAACACCATGCTGATCCAGATCGCCCTGTTGGCGTGGCTCTTCCTGAGCGAAGCACCCGGAGCCTGGGGCCTGGTCGGTATCGCGTTCGTCTCAGGCGGTGTCTACCTGGTCCAGGCCACCGACCGGTCAAGGGTGCGTCGCCACGCAGGCGGCGAGGAGCATGAGCCACGAACGGCCAGGACGACGGAAGAGAGGTCGGCGCCGGACTGAAGCGTCAGACCGGGAACTGCGTTGCCCGCTCCTGGACCACGCCGTCCGACTCGATGGCGAAGACGCAGCGGCCGTCGGGGATGTCCAGCACCTCCAGCAGGTCGGGATCAAGGTAAAGCTGGTGACAGTCGGAGCACAACGCGGCCGGGATGGCGAAGCACAAGCGCTCGTCGCCATCGGGCATGCGGAACGTAGTGTCGAAGCGCGAGTTGACCAGCTGGCGCTGGCACTGCGGACAGTCGTCCCGAAGCCACGTCATCGTTCGCATCATCCTTCGGCTTGCCGACCAGCGGATCCGGTCGACTCAGGAAGGACGATGCTACGGACGGGTCCCTGCTACCCCCATGCCCCGGTGGTACCACGACCCATTACCCGGTTGGGGCAGAGCGGTCGGCGACCGCGTGAAGGGCTACACGACATGGAGCAGCAGGGCGGCTTGCGACCACAGCTTCTCAAGCTGGTAGAACTCGCGCTCGGGCTTGCTCATCACGTGGACGATGGCTCCCCCGAAGTCGACCAGGATCCAGTGCGAGCTGGCGTCTCCCTCGCGGCTGATGGGCGCATCGCCGTCTTCCTTGAGCCCTTCGATGATGCCATCGGCGATGGCCGCAAGCTGGCGGTCCGAGGCACCGGAACAGATGACGAAGTAGTCGGTCATGGTGGTCTGACCGCGTACATCCAGCAGCACGATGTCCGAGGCCTTCTTGTCGGCCGCCAGATCTACGATGCGGTGTGCCATCGCCAGGACCGACTCGTCGACGGCATCGACGACGATGGGGCCGCTACGCTCGTCGTCAGGAGCACTTCGGCTCGAAGGTAGGCCAGGCCGAGCCGCCGCACGCGGGTCGGGCGTGCTCGGGTCGGCCACAAGCTTGACGCCTTCTGTCAGCTCGCTTGCCGTCGGCTCGCTTTTGTTCCGCTCGCTTTCGTTCGGCTCACTTGCCCCGGTGCCCTGCTCGTCGTCCAATGGTCTCGGTTCCTCCTGTGCGGGCTGATCTTGTCGCATCATCACGCCTCGGCTCCAGCCAGGGCCCAGCGCGCAGCCGCCTGCGCGTGCAGCGCGGCAGTGGGGAAGTAGGGTACGTCCACGTCGTCCGGACCTACCAGCAGCTCGATCTCCGTGCAACCCGCGATGACGCCCCTCGCCCCGCGATCGACCAGACGAGTGATGACGCGAAGGTAGCCCGCCCGTGACTCTGGCCTGATGACGCCCTGGACCAGCTCACGGTAGATGACGTCGTGGATCAGGCTGCGGTCGGGCTCGTCGGGCACGATCACCCGCAAGCCGTGGCGCTCCAGGCGCGCACGGTAGAAGTCACCCTCCATCGTGTAGCGCGTGCCCAGCAGCGCCACGTCGTCGACGCCGGCCTCGCGGACGGCGGCTGCGGTGGCATCCGCCAGATGGAGGAAGGGCACGTCGATGGCGGCCTCGATGGCGTCGGCACAACGATGCATGGTGTTGGTACAGAGCACGATGATCCCGGCACCGGCGTTCTGAAGATGCCGAGCGTCCGCCGCCAGGAGTGCTCCCGCCGCATCCCAATCGCCCTCAGCCTGTAGTCGCTCGATGTCACCGAAGTCGTAGGAACGGACCAGCAGGCTGGCCGACCGGACCCCGCCCAACGCACGTCGCACCTCGCGGTTGATGATGCGCTCGTACTCGAGCGACGATTCCCAGCTCATGCCCCCGAGCAGGCCGATGGTGCGCAGCTCGTTCAAGTGCGCCCTCCCCCGTGCTGGTCCGGCTGCGGTCGTTGCGCATACAGCCGCTGAGCCTCGATGTATCGCGCCACTGCCGCCGGCACCAGGTCATCGATGGGCAGACCGGCCCCGATGTGCTCACGGATGGTCGTCGAAGCGATGTCCAGCTCCGGCCCCGGCAGGAAGGCGAAGCGACCCTCACGACCTGGGTACTGGTTCATCACCCATTCACGATCGAGCGGCTCGGCGCCGGGGCGCGGTGCCACCGCGATGCGACATAGATCCAGGATGCGATCGGGCTGGCGCCATTCGTGGAAGTCGTCGAGCACCTCCGCCGAGAGTACGAACCAGGGCTCTGGTCGCCCTTCATCGCGCGAGCGGGCGGCGAGGTCAGCCACGGTATCGACCGCGTAGCTGGGTCCCGGCCGCTCGAGCTCCAGGCGCGAGAGCAGGAACGCCGGCTCTCCCGTGATGGCCAGCGCCACCATGGCTTCACGGTGGCGCGCCTCGGTGACGACCCGGTCCTGCTTGTGGGGTGGGTCGGCATTGGGCACGAAGAGCACGTGCGCCAGATGAAGCTCGGTCCACGCCTCACGTGCCAGGGCAAGGTGGCCCAGGTGGACGGGGTCGAACGTCCCGCCCAGGATGCCGATCGCTCGGGCTTCGCCGCTCAAACCCAGGCTCCGGGCTCTGCTCCCCACTCCAGCTCCGTCTCACCGATGCGCACCATGTCGCCTGACGTGACTCCCGCCACGCGCAGCTTCTCGACCAGGCCCAGCTTGACCAGCTCACGCTGGAAGCGAGAGGCGGATTCGTCATTCTCGAAGTCAGTCTGTGCCACCAGGCGTTCGACGCGCCGTCCCTCCACGACCCAAACGCCGTCGGATTCACGCGCGATGATGAAGCCCTCCTGCGCGGGATCGTAGCGATGCACCACCACACCGGCGGCCTCGCCAGGGCCACTCAGTAGCTCAGCATCAGGCAGGAGGCGCGCCAGTGCCGAGCGCAGCTCCGTCAGCCCGACCTTGTCAGCCGCCGAGATCTGCACCACCTCCAGATCCTCGTGGAGGCGCGCTTCGTTGAACGCCCGCAGCATCTCCATATCGGGATCGAGGTCCATCTTGTTGGCCGCTACCAGCGTCGTCTTCTCCAGCAGCGCCGGGTCGCGTGCCTCCAGCTCGTCGCGGATGATCTGATAGTCACGCTCCGGGTCGTCGGCGGACATGTCCACGACGTGCACCAGGACGCGGGTGCGTTCGACGTGGCGCAGGAAGGCGTGGCCCAGTCCGGCGCCGGCACTGGCGCCCTCGATCAACCCAGGCAGGTCGGCCAGGGTCGGCCGCCGCTCGTCCGTGGGATCATCGGCTGCCAAGTCCAACACGCCAAGGTTGGGCTCCAACGTGGTGAAGGGGTAGTCGGCCACCTTCGGCGTGGCTGCGGTCAGGGCGCGTAGCAGCGTGGATTTGCCGGCATTGGGCAGACCCACCAAGCCCACGTCCGCGATGAGCCGCAGCTCCAGGCGCAGGCGTCGCTCCTCGCCCGGTTCACCCTTCTGGGCGTGTTTGGGGGCCTGGTGGGTAGAGGTCGCGAAGTGCGTGTTGCCGAGGCCGCCACGCCCGGCACGAGCGACCATGACACGCTGGCCGGGATAGACCAGGTCAGCCATGAGGTCACCACTGGCCGCATCGAAGACGACCGTGCCTGGCGGGACCGCCAGCTCCAGGTCATCACCGGCCTTGCCGTGGCGTCGCGAGCGCTGGCCAGCGCCACCGTGCTGGGCCCGAAAGTGGTGCTTGTAGCGAAAATCGACCAGCATCGTCTGGCCCACGTCCACCACCAGGTAGACCGAGCCACCGCGGCCGCCGTCGCCGCCGTCGGGACCACCGCGCGGCACGTGGGCTTCGCGACGGAAGGTGGCGGCACCGTTGCCACCGTTGCCGGCGATGACGGTCAGGTCGACGCGGTCGAGGAACATCGCTCTGGCAGTGGCGCGACCGACCGGTCGGGCTTCAGCCCTGCCGGGCGCTTTCGGCCGCGGCCTGTTTGGTCAGCGTGGCGAGGAACTCGGCGTTCGAATCGGTCTTGGAGAGACGGTTGAGCAGCAGCTCGATGCCCTCGTTGGTGCCCACCGCACCGAGCATGCGGCGCATCGTCCAGACCATCTTGAGGACGGGCTCTTCGAGCAGCAGCTCCTCGCGGCGCGTGCCGGAGCGCTGCACGTCGATGGACGGATAGATGCGCTTCTCGGCCAGCTTGCGGTCGAGGATGAGCTCACTGTTGCCGGTGCCCTTGAACTCCTCGTAGATGACATCATCCATTCGCGAGCCGGTATCGACCAGACACGTCGCGATGATGGTCAGCGAGCCGCCTTCCTCCAGCTTGCGCGCGGCACCGAAGAAGCGCTTGGGCGGATACAGCGCTACCGGGTCGATACCACCGGTCAGGGTGCGACCGGACGGGGGTAGCGCCAGGTTGTAGGCGCGCGAGAGCCGCGTGATGGAGTCAAGGAGGATGACCACGTCGCGGCCACTCTCGACCTGCCGCTTGGCGATCTCCAGGGCCATCTCCGCCACGTGCGTATGGTTCTCAGTGGGCTCGTCGAAGGTGGAGGAGATGACCTCACCCTTGACCGAGCGGCGCATGTCCGTGACCTCCTCAGGGCGCTCGCCGATGAGCGCGACCATGAGCAGGATCTCGGGATAGTTCTCCGTGATGCCGTTGGCCATGTTCTTGAGCAGCATCGTCTTGCCGGCCTTGGGCGGGCTGACGATGAGCGCGCGCTGCCCCTTGCCGATGGGATTGACGAGGTTGACCAGGCGCTGGCTCAGGTTCTTGGGATCAGATTCGAGGTTGATGAGCTCGTAGGGGTGGATGGGCGTGAGCTCGTCGAAGTGCGGCCGGCGGCGAGCGTCGTTGGGGTCCATCCCATTGACCGTGTCCACGCGCACCAGGCCCCAGTACTTCTCGCCCTTCTTGGGAGGTCGTGGGATGCCGGCCACACGATCGCCGCCACGCAGGTCGAAGCGACGCACATGGCTGGAGCTGACGTAGATGTCATCGGGGCTGGGCATGAGGCCACGACGGCGCATGAAGCCGTAGCCGTCCTCGACCAGGTCAAGGATGCCGGCGGCGTACTTCTGGCCGCTGCGCTCCGTCTGGCGCTGCATGATCTGCTCGACGAGCTCGTCCCGCGCCATGCCGTTCACGTCCGTGACGTCGAGGTCACCGCCGATCCTGGCAAGCTCGTCAACGTCTTTCTTCTCGAGTTCCTTGATGTCCATCGTGTCCGGTGTCAGTTCCTAGCGGCAAGGGGATGGATGCTCGCCGCCGCCACGCGCAGGGCGCCAGACAGGATGAGGATCCAGGATGGGTGCCGTCCGCACCTGAGATCGCAGATGCACCAGGACGTGTGACGGCCCGGTGGCGACTCAGCAGTGTGGGAGGCGGACTCCGATAGTATCACGCACCCGGATTCGGTCAACTGCCCGCCGACCGAAGATCCCGGGTGCGCATGGGATCGCCCTGCGGCGCGATCTCTCCGCTGCCGCTGCGTTGCGGCGGATCAGGCCTTGGCGGCCAGTTCCTGCTGGGCCTTGGCCCAGTCGGACTTGAATGACTCGATGCCCTTGTCCGTCAGCGGATGCCGAACCATCTGTTGGAAGACCTTGAACGGCAACGTGGCGACGCCGGCGCCGGCGAGAGCACCGTCGATGACGTGCCGCGGGGAGCGCGTGGAGGCCACGATGATCTCCGCCTCGTAGTCGTGGATCTCAAGGATGGCTGCCAGCTCGCGCACCATGTCCATGCCTTCCTGGCTGATGTCATCCAGACGACCCACGAAGGGGGACAGATAGGTGGCACCAGCCTTGGCGGCCAGGATGCCCTGAGCCGAGCTGAAGATCAACGTGCAGTTGGTCTTGATGCCTTCCTCGGCGAACGTGGAGATGGCGGTCAGACCGGTCTCTGTCATGGGCACCTTGACCACGATGTTGGGGGCGATCTTGGCGAACTCGCGACCCTCACGCAGCATGCCCTCAAGGTCATCGGCGACGACTTCTGCGCTCACCGGGCCGGAGGTGATGGTGGTGATCTCTCTGAGCACGTCGGGGTAGGTGCCGCCGCCGGCCTTGGCAAACAGCGTCGGGTTGGTGGTCACGCCATCGAGCACGCCCCAGCTGTGGATGGTGCGGATCTCATCGATGACAGCAGTGTCGAGGAATAGCTTCATGTCGAGTGGACTCCTCCGGGAAGGGGTTTCGGGCCAGTTCCATCATTGTACGACCGAGGCCATATCGAGCCAGCATCGTGGGCGGCCAGAGACCTTGCATCTATTGCGAGATCTCGACCGGGTGACCCCCGACGACCGGGGCTACGAGGAGGCTGGTCCAGCGACTCGGGCCTTACCCGCGGTCGAGGCCACCTGATCGATGGCGGCGGCGATGAAACCGGCGAACAGTGGATGCGGCTTCTCCGGTCGGCTCTTGAACTCGGGATGGAACTGGCTGGCGACGAACCAGGGATGGTCGCGAAGCTCCACGATCTCGACCAGGCGACCGTCGGGCGATTGCCCGGACAGCAGCATGCCGGCCGCTTCGAGTGCCTCGCGATAGCGGTTGCTGACCTCGAACCGGTGGCGGTGGCGCTCGTAGATGAGCTCGCTCCCGTAGGCCTCAGCGACCTTGGTGCCGGGCTGCAGCTTGGCCGGGTACAGCCCCAGGCGCATGGTGCCGCCCTTCTCATCGACATCCCGCTGGTCGGGCATGTAGTCGATGACGGGGGCCTCCGTGAACAGATCGAACTCGGTGGAGTTGGCATCCTTGGCGCCGAGCACACCGCGGGCGAACTCGATGACGCCACATTGCAACCCCAGGCAGAGTCCCAGGTAGGGCACGCGGTCCTGGCGCGCATATCTGGCGGCCAGCAGCTTGCCCTCGATGCCGCGATGGCCGAAGCCACCAGGCACCACGATGCCGGCGGCACCGGCGAGCTGGGCTTCGTAGTCGTCTTCGTGCAACTCTTCCGAATCGAGCCAACGCACCCTGATGTCGTGGTCTTGCGCCCAACCGGCATGGTCGAGCGCGGCGGTGACGGACATGTAAGCGTCGGGCAGGGCGATGTACTTGCCCACCAGCGCGATCTCCAACGCCGGCTTGGGCCGTTTGATGCGCTCGACCAAGGCTCGCCATTCCGCCAGCTCGGGCTCGTGCACCTCATCCTGGAGATGTAGCAGCCGCACGACCAGGTCGCCCAGGCCCCAGTCCTCGAACTGCAATGGCACTTCGTAGATCGTGTCAGCCGTGGCGGCCGGGACCACGGCATCCACGTCGACGTCACAGAAGAGTGCGATCTTCTCGCGCAACTCGTCATCGACATGCTGGTCGCTGCGAGCCACGATGATGTCGGGCTGGATGCCGATGCTGCGCAGCTCCTTGACCGAGTGCTGCGTGGGCTTGGTCTTGAGCTCACCGGTGGCCGCCAGCGCCGGCAACAGCGTGACGTGCACGTAGACGACGTTGTCTCGACCGACATCCTTGCGCATCTGGCGGATGGCCTCAAGGAACGGCAGCGACTCGATGTCACCGACCGTGCCGCCGACTTCCACGATGACCACGTCCGCAGAGCCATTGCGGGCCACGCGCCCGATGCGCTCCTTGATCTCGTTAGTGATGTGCGGGATGACCTGCACGGTGCCACCGAGGAAGTCGCCGCGGCGCTCCTTGGCGATGACAGACTGGTAGATGCGCCCGGTGGTGACGTTGGCCAGCTGGCTCAGGTTCTCATCGATGAAGCGCTCGTAGTGGCCCAGGTCGAGGTCGGTCTCAGCACCATCGTCGGTGACGAAGACCTCACCATGCTGATAGGGAGACATGGTGCCTGGGTCGACATTGACATAGGGGTCGAGCTTCATGATCGAGACCGCCAAGCCGCGGCTCTTGAGTAGCCGGCCGATCGACGCCGCCGTGATGCCCTTGCCCAACGATGAGGTGACCCCGCCGGTCACGAAGACATACTTGGCCACGGGTCTCCTCTGTTCGGGTGTGTGCCCCCGATGCTACCGAATCCGGGGCCGCTGCGCGAGCCGTGACGCGGCTGGTCCATAGGCTGTCACCTCGATCCGCAAGATGTTCGATCCGACGCGCGGTGTGGATCGTGGTGGCGCCGTGGTGGCGTCGAGATCGACGCGAACCTTGCCAAAGGGTCGGGCGTGTTCGCTCTATGTGGGGATCCGGACGCCTGGCCGAGTTGCCGCAGACGGCTGCCCGGGTAGGCGGGCGCGACGACCGGCGGGATACGCTAGCTCGCTGCCAGGACCGGCAACCATCGAGCTGCGACAGGGTCAGCGCCCACGCAGACCGCGCTCACCGAGGAAGAGATGTTGCACCAGCAGGAAGAACAGGATCGCGGGCAGTGTCAGCATCACCGCACCCGCCATCAGCACCGGCCAGCCAGTGGGGTCAAGCTGCTGCAATTGGCGCAGGCCGAGCGGTAGCGTATAGAGATCCTGGTCGCGGAGATAGAGCAGCGGGCTGATGAAGTCGCTCCAGTAGAGGATGAACGTGAGCACTGCCACGGCGATGGTGGTGGGCAAGGCGTTGGGCAAGGCGATGCGTCGCCATACCGTGAACACCCCCGCTCCATCGAGGTGCGCCATCTCGAAGATGCCTGGCTGCGCTCGACGGAAGGTCCAGTAGTAGAGCAACACGAAGAGCGGGCTGGAGCCAGCCAGGGCCGGCACCACCAACGCCAGCAGCGAATCGGTCAAGCCGACCCAGCTGAACAGCAGCAAGCGCGTGAGCCACAACGCGGTCACGGGCACCAGCAGCAGTGCCACCGACAGCACCACCAGCGCCGCCCGAGAGCCCCGCTCCAGCTGGGCCATGGCGAAACCGGCCGCGGATGCGGTGACGATCGTCAGCGGCAGCGCCAGTGCCACCACCGCTAGCGAGTTCAACAGGTAGCGGCCGAACGGCAGCAGCTCGAAGACCCTGCCGTAGTTCGCCGGCGATGGCGAGGTGGGCAACCACTCGATGCTGCGCGGTGGCGGCAAGCCCGGCCCACGCAGTGAGGCGGTGATCATCCACAGCAGTGGGAGCAGGAAGAGGACTGCCACCAGGAGCGGCATCAGCTGGCCCGTCACCAGCCCGCGGCCGTGCCCCGGCGGCACGTGGCCGCGCGGTCGGCCGGTCCGCAGCCCCCGGCCGCGCCCCGGCTCAGACATCGGCCACATAGCCTCGTTGTCGGAACAACAGGTAGATGGCTCCGATGATGGCCGCCGACAGCAGGAAGGTGATCAGCATCAGCGCCGATCCGGCCCCGAAACGGAAGCGGTCGAACGCCTCCTCGTAGATGAGCAGCGGCAGGAAGAGTGTCGAGTAGTAGGGATCGCCACCGGTCATCACGAATGACGGCGTGAACGTCCACTGGAAGCTGAGGATGACGTCGCGGAACGTCAGCAGCGCCAGCCACGGCAGCAGCAACGGCAGCATCAGGTAGCGAAAAGCGGCCCACCGTCCCGCGCCATCCACAGCCCCCGCATCCTCGTACTCGCGCGGCAGGCCACGCAGTGCCGCCAGCAGCACCACGAAACCCTCTCCGATCTGGAATGCCGCCAAGAACACGAAGGGGAACCGCGCCGTCCCGGCATCGGCCAGCCAACCAGGTTGCGGCAGGCCCAGCGCGCCCAATGCCACGTTCAGCGGACCGTACAGCGGGTTGAGGATCCAGAGCCAGATCAGCGCGAACGCCACGTCGGGGATGACCGTCGGCAGGTAGACGGCAGCACGATAGCCACCCACACCTCGTCGCTGCCGACGCAGCAACAGCGCCAGGCCCAGCGCCCCGAGAACCCGCAGCGGCACCGCCAGCAGGATGAAGAAGAGCGAGTTACCGATGGCCGTGGTCACCATCGGGTCGGCTGCGAGAAGCCGGAAGTTGGCGAAACCCACGAAGACCGGAGGCGTCAGCGCGTCGTAAGAGGTGAACGCCAACGCGGCCGACAGCAGCGCCGGCAGGCCCACCAGGAGTAGCGTGCCGGCCAGGTACGGCAGCAGCATCAGCCACAGGCCGGCCCGCCAGGACAGCGCGACGTGCCTCATGCGACCTCGATCACCACCGAGGAAGTGTGCCCTAAAGGGTCCCGACGAGGCTCAGCCTTCCTCGCCCGCGAAGAACGGCAGTGTGCGGCTGATCATGGCGTCGATTGCCTCAGCAACCGAAACCTGCCCATAGAACGCCCGTTCCAGCTCGTCACCAGCGATCTCCTCGATATCGACCCAGTTGGCCATCACCGGCACCGCCCTCAGCGACTCGATGGTGTCCAGCCACACCCGGCTGTTGGCTGGCTTGGCCTCGGGGTCCAGGAACGCGTCAGACGCCGCCACCTCGATCAACGAGGGCACCGTGCGCCCCGACCGTGCCACGATGGCTTGGCCCTCCGGCGAGTTGGCGAACTCGATGAACGTCCAGGCCGCTTCCTTGTCTTGCGTCGCGGCCGCCATGCAGTAGGCATCGGAATGCAGGATGCCAGCCGACACATCGCCCGTTGGCAGCGCGGCTACATCCCAGTCGAAGCCATCGATGGCACGCGCTGTGGGCGTGCCGCGACGACTATCGAGGAACATCGCCGTACGGCCGTTGAGGAAGCGGCTCATGGAGTCCTCGGCCGCCTCGGCCAGCGCATCGGGCACCACGCCGTGCTCGGTCTGCAAGGCCACGAACCACTCGACCGCCTCGCTCGCCGCTCGCGAATCGAGCGCCAGGCGAATCGGCCGCAGCCCTGACTCCAGCACTACCAGCTCGCCGCCATCGCCCCAGACGAACGGCGCCAGACGGAAGATGGAGGCCTCGGTGCCCAGCCCGTACTGGTCAGTGACACCATCTCCGTCGAGATCCCGTGTCAGCGCCTGCGCGGTCGACAGGAACTCATCCCAAGTCCAGTCGTCGGACGGATACGCCAGGCCCGCGGCATCAAAGAGATCCTTGTCGTAGTAGACCACCAGGCTGCTGATGTTCTGCGGGATGCACATCAGCTGGCCGCGCCAGCGGAAGGCATCGGTGGCCGGTGGGAAGAAATCGCTGTCGCTGATGAGGTCGCTGCGGCGCAGGTACGGGGCCAACGGCTCCAGCGAACCCATCGCCGCGAAGGGGGCGAACCGGCGGTAGTTGATGAGCACCACATCGGCCGGGTCACCGGCCGCGAAGTCGGCACCCAGGCGCAGACGGTAGTCGGATGCACTGGGGATGTGGATAAGCTCGACCGGGATCTCGGGATGTGCCGCTTCGAACGCAGCAACGAGCGTCTGATAGGCCGCCAACTCAGCAGGGTCGCCGAAGACCATGAACGAGACTGGACCGCCGAGATCGCCTTGCGCGCGCGCCGCGGGCATGGCCGATGCGAGCACCAGCAGGGTCACAAGGACAATGCGGAGCCAAGTCGGCAGCGAGCGGGGAGCGGATCTGCGCATGCGGCCGATAGGATAGCGGTCATGCCCGACACTGCCCCGCATCGGTCGCCCCAGCCCCCAGCGCGCTTCGATCCGCTGCTCGTGGGCGTCGGTCTCACGTATCTGTGCCTGGGTGGCCTGCTCGCGGTCGCCTTCATCATGGGTGGCGTCCAGTCCTCCCTCTTCCCGACCGGTTGGCTGTTCCCGGCGGTCCTGATCATCAGCGGCGCCCTGATGGCCGGCCGTCGTCGCTTCGACCTCGTGGCCACGCTGTGGGGCGGGCTCAACCTGGCGGTGTTCATGCTGGGCGTGCTCGTCTACGTCAACGCACTCGATCGCGGCCTCGATGACGCCGCGGCGTTCGACGCGACCCTCATCGTGGCCGGTTTCGGCCTCCTGGCCATCATCCTACGGCCGGCCTTCCGCGACTGACATCACCGTGGACCGGTCATCCAAACGTGATGCACATGACAGCAGCCCTCCCGGAGACGGTGTAGGCTCGCGCCAAATCGAGGATGGTCGCGCTTAGGGTTTGCCGCCCATGGCGTGACGATGCTCGATCAGATCTCCCGGGTCGCCCAGCCCGTTCCCGTACGCACGGAGAGGTGCCTCAACCGATGCTGACGTCGGACTACCCACGACTTCGCTTGCGCGGTTTGACCGCGACCGCGGCCACGGTCATGGCCACCACGATGCTGCTGTCCGCGAGCGCCACCATGGCCATGGACGCCGGAAGCGCAGAGCTGGAGCCGACCCTCGTCGATCCCGCAGGCGTGCAGGCGACCGTCGGCGAGCTGCGCACGATGGTCGACGCGCTCAGCCTGGCGAACGATGCGCTGCAGGCGGACAACACGACGCTACGACAGTCGGTGGATGCGGTCACCGCAGAGCGTGATCGATTGCGCTCGTCGCTCGACCGCTTCGATGACCTGTATGCGCCGCTCGAAGCCGATCGCCAGTTGCTCTTCGAACTGCGTAAGGCCATGCCCGAGACACGCCCCGAAGCTGAAGCCCAGCTCGAACGCATCCGGACATTGGCCCTGTCGGCCGATCCCGCCCGCCTCGGGCAACTGCTCGACCGGGTCACCGAGGCGACGCCGGCCTACCTTGACTGGCGCTTCGGTGAGTTCGCTACCAGCCAGGACTTCACCGCGGCCTATATCGACAGCGGCGCCAATGCCTTCGACACGTCCATGGAGGAGTTCCGCTCCGAGGTGCTGCGGTCGGTCGCGACCCAGCTCGATGGGCTCCTCACCATGCTCGACCGGGTCCGCTAACGCGGTCCGTCCGACCCACTCGACAAGGAGAACGATGTCCCCTTCCCGCACGTCGTGGCGCCTCGTGCTAGGCACGACCCTGGCCCTGTCCCTGACCAGCGCTATCCCCGTGGCGGCCCAAGAAGAGGAGGAAGGGGGGATCGGGCAGGATTCCTACGGCATCATCCCGGTCCTCGACGCCAGTCCGGCCGACTTGCTCGGCCCCGCCGGCCCGCTCCTTTCAGGCCAAGCCTGGCTAACGGGCCCCGGTGGCGACCCCGGCCAAGGCCTGCTACCCACCGGCGATCGCGATCTGAGCCCCGGTCTGGGCACGGACTCGAGGGACGCTACCCCGCGCACGCAGGCGGCTGGTGCCGGCGCCCCGGTCCCCTATCGCGACCCCGGGCCGGCGTTTTCCCGCAATATCCTGGTGACCCGGGACTTCGGCCGCGCCCCATTCCAGACCGAGCCGCAGATAGAGGCCGACCCCAACGACCCTGACCATCTCGTGCTGGGCGTCATCGATTACGCCTTCCCCTCCATGTCGGCGTACGTCACCTTCGATGCCGGCGAGCGCTGGGAGGGCCCCTTCCAGGTGCCCTACCTGCAGAAGGACCTCGGCGCCGGCGGCGATCCCGTCCTGGCCTTCGACCGTGGCGACAACGTCTACATGGCCTACATCTCCATCGGCGTCGATGAGTTCAACCTGGGCCCCATCGAGGTGTCAGCACAGGTGTCGAGCATCGCCGTGGCCAAGTCGGAGGACGACGGTTTCAGTTGGCCCACCCAGATCTCCTCGGCGCGCAGCAGTGTCAACACCGACGGACTTGAGACCGACCGCTTCGGTCGCCTCCGCGGCCTCGTCGACATCAGCTTCCTCGACAAGCCCTGGATGGCATCAGGTCCGCACCCGGACGATCCCGAGAAGGACGTGCTGTACGTCACCTACACGAATTTCGACCTCAGCTACGAGATCCTGTACATCGGTGAGATCCCCAACCTGCTGCCGACCGAGATGCGCACCACCATCGAGCTGGTGAGATCGGAGGATGGTGGCCTCACCTGGAGCGATCCAGTCGCGGTCAGCCCGACGGTGCGTCGCGGGTACGGCGAGCGCGGCGACGGCAGCGGCGCGCCTGGCGTGTTCGGCACCCTGCGGGTGGTGCAGGGCAGTCAGCCCGTGGTCACCCCTGAGGGCATGGTCCACGTGGCCTGGATGGACAGCACCGACGATCGCTCACAGGAGGGCGTGGGTGAGATCCAGGTCGCCAGCTCGACCGATGCCGGCGAGACCTGGTCGACCCCGGTGGTGGCTTCGGTCTTCAATGAGACCGAGTTCCGCCCGCGCACCAACAACTTCCGCTTCTGGTCATCCTCCTTTCCGCAGATCGCCGCCGGCCCTGAGGGCGAGGTCTATATCGCCTATGTGGGCCGACCTTCGGACAAGCCCGACGACGATGGCGATGTCTACCTGACGTCCTCCTTCGATGATGGCTCGAACTGGTCCAGGCCCAAGGTGCTCAACGCGGACGACACCGAACACGTGCAGATGTTCCCCTCCATCGACGTCGGCCCTGACGGCGTTGTACACGCCATGTGGGGTGACTTCCGCGACAGTCCCACCCAGAGCAGCTACAACATCTACTACACCCGGTCCGATGACCGCGGCGAGACGTTCGGCTTCAGCAACGACGAGCTGGGCATCAGCGTGGGTGACACGCGGGTGACCGACTTTGCCTCCAACCCCAACTACGCCTTCCCTAACGGCCTGTTCATCGGCGACTACTTCAGCCTGACCGCCACCGAGAACGACGTGCACATGGTCTGGCCCGATTCCCGCCTGGGCGAGTTCGGCCCCATCAACCAGAAGATCGCCGTGGCGCGCACGGAGGCGGTCGATTCTCCAGAGATCTTCATCAGCCCGCCGTCGGGCCCCGGTGGCCAGGAGGTGACCCTCCAGGGCTTTGCCTTCCAGCCCGACATGGGCGTATTCGTGCAGCTGGGTGACACCACCATCTCCACCCTGCGCACCAACCTCGACGGCGAGTTCAGCGCCCGGATCTTCATGCCCATCACGAGCGAGGGAAGCCAGGTCATCACCGCCTACGACGAATCGGGCAATGGAGCCACGACCTCGTTCTTCACCGAGTTCGGCTTCGGCAACATCGCTGATCTCTTGGGGGAGCTGAGCGACCGCATCGATGCACTCGAGTCGCCAGCGGCGGCCGGCGCCCAAGCGACCACTGCACCTGACGAGGGTTAGCCCATGACCCGACGTGTCTCCATCAGGATGCTGCCGCGGCGAGCCCGTGGCATCGTCGCCTCGACCTTCGGACTCGTACTCATCGGCGTCCTGCTGCCGGCTGCCGTCATGGCACAGGATGCGGAGGCCTATCAGCCTCCGCATGACAAGCCGGGGCCGGCTGCCGAACGGTTGCTGTACAACTCCTTCTTCGTCGATCGGGCGCCGCTCGACATCGAGGCCGGCAACATGGACCTCTATCTGTTCGGCCTCAAGACGGAGGCTGCGCAGGACCTGCGCGGCACACCCGGTGTGGAGCTTATCGACGCGCCTGCCACGACGGTGTCGCTCATCCTCAACCCGGCCCCGGCGCGTGAGGGCGAGCTCAACCCGTTCTCCATCCGCGAGATCCGCCAGGCCATGCAGTACCTGGTCAATCGCGAAGCCATCGCTCAGGACATCTACCTCGGTGCCGGTCAGCCCATGCTCACCCACGTCGGTCCCAGCGATCCCGATTTCCTGACCATCTACGACATCGACCGCGGCTCCGGGATCAGCTATGACCCCGAGCTGGCGCGCGAGCTCATCGCCGAGTCCATGACGGCGGCCGGTGCCGAGCTGGTCGATGGCACTTGGCACTACGAAGGCCAGCCGGTGCGCATCAAGCTGGTGGGTCGGGTGGAGGACGAGCGGCGTGACATCGCCGACCTCGTCCGTGCCGAGCTCGAGGCCGCCGGCTTCGAGGTGGCCATCACGTACGACCAGTTCGCAGCCGCGGTGCAGAAGGTCTACGCCACCGACCCGGCCGCCTTCGAGTGGCATATCTATACCGAGGGCTGGGGCCGCAGTGCCCCCAACCGCTACGACGTGGGCTCGGTCAACGCCTTCATCGCGCCCTGGCTGGGCCAGATGCCCGGCTGGCGCGAGGAGGGCTTCTGGCAGTACCAGAATGACGAGTTGGACGCGCTCGGGCAGAAGCTCTATCGCGGTGAGTTCGACAGCCTCGACGAGCGCAATGAGATCTACCGGCAGATGACCCAGGCCGGGCTGGATGAGTCCATCCGCATCTGGCTGGCCACGGTGGACAACAGCTTCCCGGTCGTGGACACGCTGCAGGGCATGACCCGCGACGTGGTGGCCGGACCGCGCAACCCGTTCGCCCTGCGTGAGGCCTACGTGCCCGGCTCCGACGACGTGCGCGTGGGCCACCAGTGGGTCTGGACCGAACGCACCACCTACAACCCCATCGGCGGCCTGGGAGACGTGTACTCCACCGATCTCTGGCGCAACCTCTCCGACCCGCCCATCTGGAACGACCCATTCACCGGCATCCCGGAGCCGTTCCGTGCTGAGTACACCGTCGCGACCGCCGGTCCCACCGGAACGCTGGACGTGCCCACCGACGCCCTCACATGGGATGTCACGACCAAGACGTGGCAGCCGGTAGCTCCGGGTACGACGGCGGTCAGCAAGGTCACCTTCGACTACAGCAAGTACACCGATTCGGTCTGGCATGACGGACAACCCATCACCCTCGCCGACGCCGTCTACTCCATCGCGCAAGGCTTCGACCTCGCCTACGACCCCGAGAAGGCCCGCATCGAGACCGCGCTGGCCGTGACCTCGCGACCCGTCCTGGAGACCTTCAAGGGCTATCGACTGACCGAGGACGACCAGTTGGAGGTCTATGTCGACTACTGGCACTTCGATACCGACTACATCGGCGCCTATGCCAGCCCGGTCGGCTTCGACATGCCCTGGGAGCTGAAGCTGGCTATGGACGACCTCGTCTTCGAGCAGCGCCGAGCGGCCTACAGTGACACCGCCGCCGGCCGCTTTAGCGTGCCCTGGCTGAGCCTCGTGCTCAAGCGTGACGCTGGGTTGGTGGATCGCACGTTGCGAGATCTCGAGCGCGATGAGTTCGTGCCGCCGGGCGTGTTCGATTTCGGTGGTCGCTCGCTGGTCACCACGGAAGAGGCCATGGCCCGCTACCAGGCCGCACAGGACTGGTTCGACGAGAAGGACCACCTCGTCATCAGCCAGGGACCGTTCTACCTGCAGCAGTTCGATCCGCCCGCGCAGTTCGCCGAGCTGGACGCCTTCCGCGACCCCAGCTACCCCTTCAAGCCCGGCGACCACTACCGTGGCGAGCCGCCGGTCCTGACCATCGACGATGTCACTGCCGACGTGGTCGTACCTGGCGAGGACGCCGTCATCAGCGCCGACGTGACCGGCCCCGGCACGCTGGGACTGCAGTACCTGCTGCTCGATCCGGCGGTGGGTGGGGTGGTGACGTCGGGTCTTGCCGAAGTCGTTGGCGAGGGTGCGTTCGCGGTGACCATCCCGGCCGACGTGACGGGCTCGTTGTTCCCTGGCTTCTATGAGCTCTACCTCGCTGCCGAGAGCGACTCGCTGGCGCTCATCAGCGAGCGGCGCATCGACCTTGAGGTGCTCCCCTAGCGGGGATCCGAACGGGTGGGTCCCTCGCTCCTGCGGCCGATCCTGGTGCGTGCCGCCAGCCTCGGCGGGGTGCTCATCATCGTGCTGGTGCTGCTGGTGCTGACGCTGGGCACGACCGGCTATTCCGATCGCATCCTCGACGCCCAAGTCGGCGAGGAGTTGCGCGCGCTGCGAACGGGACTCTCGGAGACCGTGACAGACCCCGACGCGGTCGAGGAGATCGTCGCCGCCCGCCGCGCCGAGCTTGAAGCGTCCTACGGTCTGGACCGCCCCTGGTTCGAGCGGCTGCCGGCAGTCGTCGGGAAAGTGCTGGTCTTCGACCTGGGCGAGGCTCGTTCGATCCGTGCTGCCGATGGCTCCAACAGCGTGGCCGACATCATCCTGGAGCGGCTGCCGCGCACGGTCCTGCTGCTCACGACCTCGCTGTTCATCACCGCCTTCGCGGGTCTCACCGTCGGCGTCTGGCTCTCGACGCGGCCGGGCTCCCGCGCGGATCGTTTCGTCTCTTATGTGGCGGCCATCACCAACGGCCTGCCGGCATGGTGGGCAGGCATCCTGCTCATCCTCGTCTTCTCCTTCTGGCTGCGGGTCCTGCCATCGGGCGGGATGTACTCGACGCCGCCGCCGCAGGGGTTGGTGGCCTCGACCGCGGACCTGTTGTGGCACGCGCTGCTGCCGATACTGACGCTGGTGCTGGTCAGCATCGGCCCGTCCATCTATGTCATCCGCACCATGACGCTGAACGTGGCCCTGTCCGACCACGTCACGGTGGCGCGGGCCAAGGGCCTGCCTGAAGGGCTGATCCGCCGACGGCACATCCTGCGCGTCGCGGCGCCACCGATCGTCACCGGCCTCATCCTGGGCCTGGCCGCCACCCTCGGCGGATCCATCCTTATCGAGACCGTCTTCGCCTGGGAAGGCATGGGGCAGCTCTACTTCAAGACGTTCAGCGGCCAGCCCGACGAGTCCATCATCATCGGCCTGACCTTCATGTTCACGCTCATCTACGTGGCCGCGCGGCTGCTGCTGGAGATCCTCTACGTCTTCCTGGACCCGCGAGTGCGCTACGCATGAAGCGGCGCGGTCTTCTACGCCAGGTCCTGGCCAGCACCGCGGGCAAGATCGGCGTGACGCTGGCGGTCATCCTGGGGGTCATCTCGCTGGTGGTGCTGGCGACCTTTCCGCTC
The DNA here is from genome assembly GCA_963838115.1 of uncultured Chloroflexia bacterium. Lineage (GTDB taxonomy): Bacteria > Chloroflexota > Limnocylindria > Limnocylindrales > CSP1-4 > JAFMJV01. The sequence continues at coordinate 351,032 of CAWIPU010000001.1, read as the reverse complement.
GACTTCGGTCCGGCGCGCTGGTCCAACCCTGCGGTCTGGGCCGACTATCCGAAGGCCGCGCCACCAGCCTGGACGGCGGCCCTCTCAGGCACCGGTGCGCCCCACCAGATCGTGGAAGCTTCCGAGCCTAACGAGACGGTCGCGCGCGGCGATGCCCGTGTCGAGGTCTACGACCTGGCCTTCGAGCACACGTCCGACGAAGCGCCCACCTTCCTCTCGTTCAGCCTCGGAGAAGTCAGCTATCTGGATCGTCCGCCGTCGCTGAGCGTCACACTGTTGCGACCCGATGGCACGTCGGTGCCACTGCTGCGCACCTCGATCCGCGGGCCGCGACCCGGCGAGGCACCACCCTACGTGCGTCACGATGAGACGCCCCTGCGCATCCTGTTCACGGCCGAGCCGGAGACGGCCCAAGCCATCTCGGAGCTACTCAGCGAAACCTACGGCGTGGACATGTCCGTACGAGAGGTGCAGAACGATGTGACAGCCGCGCTGTTCGGCATCCCTGATGAAGCCGGCGAGCTGGAGCCGCTCAAGGGTGAGTACGTGGTGCAAGTACGCGCGGCGTTGGCCGATCCGGCCGACTCGATCGATCGGGTGCGCGCTGTCGCGGGCGGCTCCGTCTTCGGCTGGCTGGGCACCGACGGCAGCGGGCGCGACCTCGCAGAGGGTCTCGCCTTCGGCCTGCCCGTGGCCCTGCTCATCGGCATCGCCGCCGCCACGGTCAGTACCGTCATCGGTACCGGGCTGGGCATGCTCTCAGGCTATAAGGGTGGCCGCACCGACCTGTTGATCCAGCGTAGCGCCGATGTGGTCAACAACGTGCCGCTACTGCCATTGCTGATCTTCTTCGTCTTCGTCTTCGGCGCGCAGATGTGGCTCATCCTGTTGTTGCTGGTCGCCTTCAGCTGGCCCGGCCTCACCATCCTCGTGCGCTCCATGGTGCTGGGGCTGTCAGGCTCGCAGGAGGTGGAGGCAGCGCGCGCGCTGGGTGCTTCCAGCCGACACATCCTGGTCAAGCACATCTTTCCGCACACCGCGCCCTACGTCTTCACCCAGCTCATCTTCTTCGTGCCCGCGGTCATCCTGGCCGAAGCCGGCCTCTCCTTCCTTGGCCTGGGTGACCCATCCCTACCGACGTGGGGTCAGATCCTTGAGGACGGCTTCCGCACCGGAGCCGTCTTCCTGGGCTATTGGTGGTGGGTCGTCTCGCCGGGCCTGCTCATCGTCATCACGGCCGTCACCTTCATGCTGTTGGCGCTGGCCATGGAGCCCATCGTCAACCCCAGGCTGCGGCGCGACTGATGGACAGGCGCCAGACGCTGTCAAGGGCAACACGACGAGGGCGAGGGAGCCTTTGGGGCCCGGTCGTGGCCGATACATGCCCAGATACCAACCCGGGTGGTACAAGGTCGAGCCGTCTGCCCAGCGACCCCATCGCGAAGCCGCTCTCATCTCCCACCCACGCTCAGCCGATAGGCGAAACAGCCCGCGATGTCGCAGCGGCGGCGGCATGGTGCCCCTTGGGACAGCCGGATCAGTGTCATGTACCACCGGGAGTGGTATCTGGCCAACCGATCGTCCCTGGCGGACCGGCATTGGGACTCTCCGGGGGACCGGCAGTGGGGCTCGCCCGATGACCACACGCGAGACATTGCCGGACGAACGCAAGGCGCTGCTGGACGTGCGCCAGACGTTGCTGGAAGTCCACGACCTGAACGTCGCATACGCCACCGAGCGTGGGCCTCTGCGAGCCGTCGATGGCATCTCCTTCGACCTCACGGAGGGCGAGGCGCTGGGCATCATCGGCGAGTCCGGCAGCGGCAAGACCAGCCTGGCGTTGGCGCTCATGCGACTGTTGCCCGCGAACGGCGAGTTGGCCGGTGGCAGCATGCATCTTGCGGGCGACGACCTCGGCGCCATGACTGACGAGATGTTCAGAAAACGCGTGCGCTGGAGCCGTATGGCCATGGTCTTCCAGGGCGCCATGCACTCGCTCAACCCCGTCATCCGCGTGGGCGAGCAGGTGGGTGAGCGCCTGCGTGCCGACGGAGTGGACAAGCGCGAGGCACGCACACGAGTGCTCGAGTTGCTGACCCGGGTGGGCCTGTCCGCAGCCACGGCGGAGCGCTATCCGCACGAGCTCAGCGGCGGCATGAAGCAACGCGTGATGATCGCCACCGCCCTCACGCACGACCCGCCGCTGCTCATCCTCGACGAACCCACCAGCGCGCTCGACGTGAGCATCCAGGCGCAGATCATGAACCTGTTGAAGGAGCTCAAGGCCGAGCGGAGCATCAGCATGCTCTTCATCACGCACGATCTGGCGTTGGCATCCGACCTCTGCGACCGCATCGCGGTGGTCTACGCCGGGGAGGTGCGCGAGCTGGGCTCTGCCGAGGACGTATTGGGCGCCCCGGCCGACCCCTACACGCAGCGACTCCTGGCCGCCATCCCCAGCCTGCACGATCCCACGCCGCCCCAGTTCCTGCGGGGCGCCCCGCCAGATCTGCATGACGATATCGTCGGCTGCCGCTTCCGCTCCCGCTGTGCCCTCGCGTACGCCGCCTGTGCTGCGGCGCCCCCATATCTGGAAGTCACACCTGCTCACTGGGCACGTTGCTGGCGCCACGACCCAGCTGAGTCGACCGATGGCTGACCGGATGCCGATCGGAGCGCCGCTGCTGCGTGTGGAAGACCTCAGCGTCACATTCTTCGTGCGCACCTCGTTCTTCGCCACGCGGCCGATCCGCGCCATCACCGATCTCAGCCTCGACCTGGCCAAGGGTGAGACCGTGGCCATCGTCGGGGAGTCAGGCAGCGGCAAGACGACGCTGGGCCGCGCCACGCTCCACCTAACGCCGATCTCCGCCGGACGCATCCTGTTCGAAGGCATCGACATCGGCACGCTGACGGGTCGTGAGCTCCTGGCCTTCCGAAGGCGCGCCCAGGTCATCTTCCAGGATCCGTTCTCCAGCCTCAGTCCCTATATGCGCGTGGGCGAGCTGGTGGAGGAGCCGCTCACCATCCACGGACCGGGCGACCGTACCGAGCGCCAAGCCAAGGTCCTCGCCGCGTTGGAGCAAGCCAAGCTCTCGCCCGCCACCGAGTTCGCGGACAAGTACCCGCATACACTCTCGGGCGGCCAACGCCAGCGGGTCAGCATCGCCCGCGCCATGGTGCTCAAGCCCGACTACCTGGTGGCCGATGAGCCGGTCTCGATGATCGATGCCTCCAGCCGGGCAGAGATCCTGTACCTGCTGGCCGAGTTACAGAACGAGCGCGGGCTGACCTTCCTGTACATCACGCACGATCTGGCCAGCGCGCGCCACTTCGCCGACCGTATCGCGGTGATGTATGGGGGGCGCATCGTGGAGCTGGCACCCGCGTCGCAGCTGATCGAGAAGGCCAAGCACCCCTATACCCGTGCGCTGCTGGCGGCCGTGCCTGAGCCGGACCCGGCCAATCGGTTGCGCCAGCGTGCGGTGGTGGGCGGCGAGCCACCCGATGCCGGCGACCTGCCCGGTGGCTGTGCCTTCGCACCCCGATGCCCGCTGGTCATCGGCGGGCTGTGCGAGCGCGTAGTGCCGCCGCTGATCACGCTCGCCGACGGCCACCAGGTGGCCTGTCACCTCTACCCGGCTGGAGACGGAGAGGGGGTCGCGTCAGCGGACACCGGTGACGAACTCGGAATCGGAGATGCCGATGCCGCCAAGGCATCGTCGATCACCTCAAGGGCAGCCACCAGGAAGGGGTCTTCTGGTTCGGGGTAGCTGAGCCAGTCGGCATCCACCGCGACGTCCGGCGTCACCCCTACGCCTTCGAGCGTCTCACCCGCAGGCAGCTGGAAGCCGAAGGAGACGACCTGTAGTAGGGAGCCGTCGGCGAAGTCCACGCTGGTGGTGCCGTGGGTCTTGCCGGACGTCTGCGCCCCCACGATGGTGGCTCGCCCCTGATCCTGCAGGATAGCGGCCAGCTGCTCGGCATCAGCTTCGGTGCCCTCGTCCACCAGCACCACCACGGGGACGTCCACATAGCGGTCGGCCAGGTCGCTGGGCTCGATCTCGATCGGCTCGTTGCCCAGGCGTGAGTGGTACTCCCCGACCTCACCCTCGACAAAGGCCCCCAGGGTACCGATGACCACCGCCGGCGCGCCCTGGTTGGAAGCTCGCAGATCGATGACCAGGCCCTCGATGGCATCGCCGCGCATGAACGTCGTGAGCGCCTGCTCGATGCCGTCGAGCGCCTCCTGGCCTGACAGCGCCAGGACCTGCAGATAGCCCACCCTGGGGTCGGACACGAGGCGGCGAGCCACTGGCAAGGTGAGTGGGTTGATGCGGCGGCGCTCCACGGTGACATCACGCAGCTCCTGACCGGGCGTGGCGATGGTGAGCGTGACGTCGGAGCCCTCCGGCCCGCGGATGTCGGCGATGCGGGCGCAGGGATCGCCGTCCACGCCGACGATCGTGTCGCGCGCTGCGATGCCGGCTTCCTTGGCCGAGCCGCCCTCGAAGACGTAGATGATGCGCAGCCCCTGGCTGTGTTCAACAGCAGTGCCATCACGTTGGGCAGCACCGTCGATCAGCGCGCCGATGCCGCCGTACGAGGGATCGTAGGTGGCCGGATCGCTCAGCTCTTCGGGCGCGTAGTAGTTGGTGTAGGGATCATCGAGCCGCCCGACCATCTCACCCAGGAATTGGTACACCTCGTAGGCGTTGTCGGTGGCGATGACCAGCGGCGCGTACTCGTCGCCGATCGCGTCCCAGTCGAGCCCGTTGGTGTCGGCATCCACGTAGTAGTCGCGGATCCCCTCCCACACGCCGTCGAAGAGCGCGATCCGGAAGTCCTCAGGCATCGACAGTGTGTCGTCACTCAACGGTGCCAGTGTCGCCTCGGGCTCGACACATGCGTCGGCTGACGCCGCGGGCGAGACAGTGGCCGAGGGTACCGGGCTCGGGCTCGCTTCCTGTGCGTCGGCCGGCAGCGCGAACATGAGCGGCATCGCCAGCGCGACACACATGAACGGACAATAGTCGGCGGGGCATGGAGCGCATCGTTCCTCTCGCGGGAATGGTGACTTGTCTCCACGCGGCACCGATGCTACCTTGCTCAGCCGCCCGCCATCGCCGGACCATCTTCAGGTCCGGTCTCAGACGCCCCAGCCGAGAGCACGGCCTCGCGGCAGCCACCGATGTGCGGACAATCATCTCGGCGCCCCGGGGCTGACGAACCTCCACGGCGCTGACGTCCTCGGTTCGCGTCTGCACCGCAGCGTGCTCGGCTGGGCATGGAACTGTGCCGACCGCACTGCCGGCCAGCCGGACCGCTCCGGTGACGTCTACGATGGACGCACCCGGAGCAGCGCAATAGGGCTTCCCCTGGATCGTGATCCTGCCGCCACCGGGGTCGATGCAAGGGCGCTCCACGGCCTTGCCCCTGGAGCCACTTGGCGTGCGGTGAGCCATCGCCTTCCGTGAACACGATCGCACCGAAACCGACGATGTGGTAGTAAGCCTTGGTCCCATTGCCGTTACGCTCGTCGATTCATCGTAGATGGGGACCCACGCCATGTAGCGCCCATCGATGTAGTGGCTGAGGTCAGCCCACTCGTTGCCGGTCAGACCACCGATCTGGTCTCGCTCAACTCCCGTGCGGGTCTGCCCGACAGGACCGCAGCAATCATGGATCTCCGCGGGCCGGCCCGATCTGCGACTCAAGGAATGGCTGGCTCACCTGGCATCCGCCGTCAGCCCGCATGCCCAGGCTCACCTCCAGTCGCACTTACCGCCGTTGCCCTGCAGTCCGAACGACAGCCATCCGAAGTTGCCCGGCTCGATCAGGTGGCCGGGCGTCAGCGGTTGCCGCGGATGCAGTCATCGAAGTCGGTCTTGGCTCGCACTGCTCAAGCGCTTCATACATGTCTCGCTGATGCCGATGGGCAGAACCCCGCCGCCTTGCTCTCGCCTGGGGTCATCGCCGTGGCCGTCGCCGCCGCCGCCCACGTTTGATGCCGATGACACCGAGCAGGAATGGCTTCCAGTCCGTCCTGGCATTGACGACGACACCGAAGGCACCAGCGGGAATGGCGCCTGCTCCGACCACGTTGCCCAAGTCGGCCCCGGTGTTGTCCACGTACCTGGCGCTAACCAACGTCGCGTCGTTAGCGGCTAGCGTCGAGTTGACCGCGCTCACCACGTTGGCTGCTGAGCCGGAGCCGGCGGGCCGCCCGGTGAGCGACACGCCAACGATACGAGTGCCAGCCATGGCAGCGAAGTCGGCCGCGTTCTGGGCCACGCGACGCTGTGCGTATGCGTAGCCGCCGTCGACCACCACCGCCACGCCGAGCACGATCGCGGTCAGGGCCAGCGCGAACAGTGCCAGCGCTTGGCCATGTTGCCGTCGATGACTCGATTCCCGGACATCGGTCTCTCCTAATTTATGGTCATGGTGGCCGAGGCGCTGAGGGGCACCGAGCCGAGGATCGAACTGACGAAAGGCGTGAAGAGTCTGGTACGTGTACTCAACGCGGACGGAAACCAACTCCCCCGATGAGCTCACGGCGTTGCCGAGGGCATCCTGGCAGCCGTTGCCGACCCAACCGCGCGTCCGTCCACTGGCCCGACGGAACGAGGTCTGCGCTGGTGCCATCGTTGCAGCTGATGTACACGGCGTGATAGGCCCGAGCGCCACCGTCATTCGGTTGACCGCATCGGTGATGTGAGACCGGAACGCGGCCACATCGATCGGGCAAACGTGCGCGCCAGGGTTAGATGCGGTGATGCGGCTCTCATTGGCGACGCAGGCGGCCCGCCGTGTCGCCGACCCAGCCGGCCTCCGTCGCGGCGACCCGAGCACCCTCTCGGGCCGCATGGGAGAGAGCAGAGTTGGTGAACACGAGCCGCCCCACGTCGAGCACGCCGAAGACGGTCAACAGGAAGACCGGCAAGACAAGTGCGAACTCGACGAGGTCTGGCCGCCCTCCTCGCTGTCGCTGCGGCGGGTCCTGCAGTCCCTGCTCAATTACTTTTCCACCGGCATGTCGGAGCTACAGAGCGCGATCTTGTCCTTATGCAGACTCTGTGTCTTGATCTTCGTTGCCCCGGCATTGTTGGTCAGGACTCCCGGTGAACCCGGCGTCGTCCAGGTGTCACCGCATTCGGGTTGAAGTAGAATGGCTTTAGTAGTCTGGGACCTTGCACATCGGCGGCGGCGAGGGGGTGGGTGTTGGGGGAGGCGAGGACTTGGTTCGGTTGGCGTGGAGCTTGGCCCGGGTGAAGGCGACGGGCTGGGAGTGGGATGGGAGTTGCGAGGGGCTGGGAGAGGGTGAAGTGCGTTACCGCGGGCAGGGCTCGCATCCGGGGTCGGGTAGGATCGACAGGTCGAGCGGGTTGAGGACCGGTGCTGTGGCCGAAGCCCTGAGGGTGACCTGCCCGCCGAAGATCTCACCCACGATCGGAGTCAGGAAGGTGAATCCCTGGCTGACCGAAACGCTGACTTGGTTGCCGATGCCGGTCGCGAACCTGGAAGCTCCGTCACACGAGATCCCCGTCCCTGGAGCGGCAGGGTTGAAGCACTTGATCGTGATACCACCGTCACTGATCGTGCCTTCGCCTCCCTGGCCTTGTGTGTTGGCCTCACTCTTCGCCGCCTGCCTGACACCAGCTTCATAGGTGGACTGGATGAAGCCGGTGTCGGCGGCGTGCGCCGAGGCGTAGTACGTCGCCTCGCGCGCGGCGTTGTTGACGGCGATGTAGGTGAAGAACAGGCGTCCGAAGTCGACAGCCAGAAGGAGTAGCACCAGCATCACCGGAGCGAGCAGGGCGAACTCCACGAGAGCCTGCCCTCGGGGACTGCGTCCGTTCTTGTTCTTCATGAGCATCTACTGCTCTCCTGATTAACGCTGGCGACCTCGGGGTCGCGTCGAGCAGACGACGACCCTTCCCTGCCGGACCCAACAGTACTAGTTCACCACTCCGCACACCACCCATAGGTCCTCATTCGTGATGACTTGGGGCACCACTCGCAAGGCGCTGACTCGTAGGGTTCGCGCGCAAACCTAATCAGGAGCGTAGTCCTTGCTCACAGTCAGGGCACCCATACGTTGGTAACATCACCGCTCCCCAACGCGGACCACCGCTCTTTTGCAGACTGACCCTCCGCCCGCGATCGCCGTGGGCTGCTCGCGGAGACAATGCTGGATATCAGGGATCCTCGAGGCGTCGCCCCGAACCCACCCGTTCCGCGGTCTCGGCGACGCGCCGAGCGCGTGTGTCGGGCCGCTTGGCGGTGACGATCCACAGGAGATACGGTCGCTTGGCCGACGGCGAGAAGGCCTCCCAGCGCTCCATGCTGCCAGGCCTCGCGGCAAACGCGGCCGCAAGGTCATCGGGGACGGTCAACGCCTCCACCGACTCGAGGACCGACCACGATCCATCCGCTTTGGCAGCCTCGATAGCCGAGCGACCGGCATCGGTCATGCGCCCCTCGGCCACCAGACGCGCCACGCGCTCCCTGTTGCTGCGCGCCCACATGCTGCCCTTGCGACGCGGCGACCACCACAGCATGCCGCGCTCGTCGTCCAGCCGGCGGTAGGTGCTGTCGACCCAGCCGAAGCAGAGCGCCTCGCAGATGGCCTCTTCATAGGGGATGGCGGGCTTGCCGGTGCGCGGCTTGTACTGCACCAGCCACGCACCCTCCTTGCGCCTGTGGTTCTCGACCAGCCAGCGACGCCACGCCTCCGCGGTGGTGAAGTCAAGGCGCTCGGCGTCGTCCAGGACGCCACTCACCTCCGGTCGCCCGGGATCCCTTCCGGCTCCCGAGCGCCACCCGAGACGGCTGGGATGATATGGACCACGCTGCTGACCGCCACCTCTGCCTCGAGGCTTGCCGGCTGGCCGTCCACGAAGGCATTGATATGCCGGCGCAGGCGGGGACCGGGTTCGCAAAGGCGGTCCCACATGCCCGGATAACGTTCATCGAGTTGGCGGATGACGCCCGACAGATCGTCGGCCGCAACCTCGACTCGGCGCGGCACACCGGGGAAGAGTGCCTCCAGTGAGCGCGGGACGTGGATCACGGCCACCGATCTCAGTCGACCTCGATGGCTTCGACCGATGAGATGCCCGGCAGGTAATCGGCCAGGAGGACCCAGTTGCGGCCTTCATCGGGACTGGCGAAGAGCTGCCCCGTGCTGGTGCCGATGTAGACGCCCGCAGGATGCTGCCGATCGGTCGCCATGGCCTCGCGAAGGACGCCCAGGTACGCGTCACGTCCCGGCAATCCATTCGTCTGCGGTTCCCACGTGGCACCCTCGTCCACGCTCCTCCAGACGGTGGCTCGACCCTCCGGCATGTAGCGGCCCCGGTCGTCGCCGTTGAGCGGCACGGTCCAGATCATCTTGGGGTCGTGCGGATTGACGGCGATGGGAAAGCCGAAGGTCGATGGGAGTCCGTCGTTGATGTCGTTCCAGGTCATGCCGCCGTCGTCCGAACGGTAGGCGCCCGAATGGTTCTGCTGGTAGAGCACCTCGGGGCGGTCGGGATGGATGGCGAGCTTGTGGACACACTGGCCGGTCTCGGGGTACTCGTCCGGGCTGCCCACCGCACGCACGCCCCTGTTGCGGGCCTCCCAACTCATGCCGCTGTCCACCGTCTGGAAGACCCCGACCGCCGAGATCCCGACCCACATGATGGCGCGGTCGGTGGCATGGGGCACGATGGAATGAAGCATCAGGCCGCCTGCGCCCGGCTGCCAACTCGGCCGTGAGGGATGCTCGCGCAGTCCTGCGACGTGCGACCAGGTCAGGCCGCCGTCTTCGGATCGGAACAGGCCTGCCGGCTCCACCCCTGCAAAGATGGTGTCGTCAACGGCCGTCAGGTTCCAGACGCGCGTGACCGCGGCGGCACCTGGATCGTGTCCCTCAGCCCCGTAGCCGAGCCCCGCACTGGACTGTGTCCAGGTCTCTCCCAGGTCCTCGCTGCGCCAGACGATGGGGCCGTACCAGGGGCTGCCGGCTCCCGCGAGCAACGCGTGCCGCCCGGGATCCCACGCGAGATGCTGGATAGGCATCGCCTCACAGAACGGGCCCCGGATTGCGGCTCGCTGGCGGCTCGCATCGAGCTCCAAGAGGAATGCCCCCTTGTGGGTACCGAGCAGGATCAACTTACGCGACGCCATCGAAAGTGACCTCCGTCCACCCCCTGGATGAGGCCGTCAGTGTAGTCAGGCTGGGCCCAACGGTCGAGCGCCTGCCCCCACCCTACCTCCGTACGGCGACCGTACCGAGGTAGGTCGCGCCCGGTTACAAGCGGGCATCCTTGACACCCCACAGCCAGGCTGCCACGCTTGGCGATGCGAAGAGTGCCGCTGTGTCCCCAGGCACCTCGCAGAACGCGGGGGTTCGGGCGACTCGTCCGAGATGGCGGCCAAGAAGTATCGGAGGATCCACGTTGAAACGATTGATGGCTGCCTTGGTGGTGTCGTTACTGCTCGTCGTGTCGCTCGCCGGCGTGACGAGCGCCGGAGGTGGCAACGCCTATGGCAAGAAGATCAAGGCTTGCACAGGACTGACCTACGGCCAGCTCAAGAACGTGGCTCGAGCCGGTGACCTGGCCGATCACGACCCGTCGGTGTTGGATGGTCTGAAGCCTGCTTGGGGTGCCAAGAAGACCTGGCAACACATCAAGCCGCTGTGTGACCCTGACGCCGACGTTCCAGGCATGGGCAAGCAGCTCGCATACGGCAAGCGCATCAAGGAGTGCACGGACCTGTCGTACGGTCAGTTGAAGCGCGCAGCCAAGCGGGGTGAGATCGAAGGCCACGACCCCGCGCTCATCGAGGGCCTCAAGCCCGCCTGGGGCGCCAAGAAGACCTGGATGCACATCGTGCCATTCTGTACCGTGGAGCCGACGCCAGACGACGAGTAAGGCAAAGGGAGCTCTCAAGGCGTGGCGGCTTGTCGACTGGCGAGCCGCCACTTCATATCTGCGGCCTCACCAGCTATGCGTCTTGCGCTGGCCGAACATCCCTGATCTCAGGACCGCAGATGAAGGTCTCCACCTCCGCTCTGGTGCGCGTCGCCCACTCTTCGTAGGCCACACGATCAGCGGGCAGACGGCCATCCAGCAGCGCCAGCTCGACCCATTCGGCCACGTCGGAGAGACGCTCCCAGGGTTCGTGGTCTATGCCCTCGACCTCACACCATGCAGCCAGCGAGGACTTGGCGAAGACCACGTCGGCATGGTGGGCGGCGTAGCGATCGCTGGGGCCATCGCCGACGAAGACGACGGCTCGGCCAGCAGCGCGATGACGGAAGATACGCTCGCGCTTGCAGGTGCCGCAGACGAGGCAGGTCGGATGGCCATACGGGAAGCTCACGCCGGACGCGCCCATCCCCAACTCCGAACGGTTGGTGGCCACCGGCAGATCCGACAGTCCCACGCCCGCCAATAGGCGCTCGACATGGAAGCCGATGCCGTCGCTGACGATCTCGATGGCGCCACCCACCGTCTGCACCACCCCCACCAGATCGTGCAGGCTCTCGTCGAGCGGCAGCGCATCGACCTCACGCAGCAGGACCGCGACATCGCGCGGCAGGACCTCCATGTCCCAGGCGATGAGCTCACGTGAGCCCTTGCTGCCAGCGATGTACAGCTCGTCCATGTGGTGCACGAGCGACTGGTCCTCGACCAGCGATCCGAGCAGCGCGTCGCCGACGTCAGCAAGGCTGATGGTGCCGTCGAAGTCGAGCAGCACGCTGATGGGCGCACCGCCGGGATCGAAGCTGGGATGCTGCGCTGCTTTGCTCATGCGAGGCTCTCCGGACATGCAGAAGCCGGGCCGCGGGGCCCGGCTTGCCGCGAGATGAGTGAGGGGCTAGACGCCCGCCTCCTGCTCCAGCTCAAGTGCCTCTTCGTCGGCTTCTTCCGTGAGCTTCAGCCACACGAATAGGCCGGCCAGGACGACCAGCGGGACGATGACGGCGGCGGCGATGAGCACTCCCAGTGCCGCCGCGATGAACTTGATGATGCTGCCCATTGGATCGGACCTCCTCGAGCGGCACGCCCCTCGGGCTGGTCGTGCCTATCAACGCTTTTCGAATGCCCTCTGACGATGGCACGCGCAAGCGTATCGCACAAGTGCCGCGGGGGTGACTCCTGGCATCCGGTCGGGCCATCCTGCCCGCGCAAGCAGGATGCGGATCGACTACCGCGACGACGGTGGCGGTGGCTGTGGCAACTGCTCGCCACGCAGGCCCGGACCCTGCCGGATCATCGAGTGCAGGTCGTCTGCGGTGAACTCCGCGAGTTGATGCTTGCTGCCCTGTCGCGTGTTCATCAACAACCGCAGCACGTAGGCCCCCTCCTGCTCGAAGAAGAAGACGTCCTTGGGCTTCTGGTCATCGATGTAGCGCCCGATGACGCGCATGGTGCGCTCGTAGGGCCCTGCCATCGGCGAGCCATCGTTGTGGGGGCCGTTGCGACGGCGAGCCTGCAAATCCTCGAGGAACCGGGCGATGTCCTCGTCGAGGAAGGTGTAGGTCTCCTTGGTGATCGTCATGGTGGGGTCGGCCCAGGCAGACGAATCCTGCGTCTGGCCGACGATGCCCTGGACGATGAAGCCGTCGGGTGCTTCCGCCAGCAGGATCTCGTACAGGCCGCGCTGATCGACGAAGGCGCCGATGGAGCGCAGGACCTCCTCATAGTCCTGGCGCGGACTACCTTCGTAGATACGCATCGAGAGCCTCCGTGGATCTCCCCACTATCCGGGTCACTCCCCGTCGAGCGCGCAGGCGCACGGCGCTGACGGATGTGGTGTCACGATAGACGCGGCGGAGCCGCATGGCAATGAACGACCGGCGACGCCGGACCGGTACTGAGGTCCGGGTGTCCTCAGTGGTCGTGGTGTACTCAGCGAGCTCATTGGCGCTCAGCCTGCCCTGGCGAGCGCCACCGCGATGCGCCCGGCGACCGCCGCGTCACGCGCGATGATCTCAAGGTTGGCGTGCACGCTCCGGCCCTGCGTGATCTCGGCCACGCGGCCGAGCACGAACGGCGTGCTAGCGGGCCCGTGGATGCCGGCGCGCTGTGCATCAGCTTCAGCCTGCGCCACAGCTGCGGCCACCTCATCGGCCGGGAGCGCCACATCTTGCGGCAACGGCAGCGTGATCAGCACGCCCGTGTCGAGTCCGAGATGACGCTGGATGCGGATGAGGCGGGCTGCCTCCGCCGCATCATCGACGCGGAGCGGAGCGCGGTGGCCGCTGCTGCGGCTGTAGAAGCCGGCCACCTCATCACTCCCCCAGGCCACCACCGGGACGCCGCGTGTCTCCAGCGATTCGAGAGTGCGGCCGACGTCAAGGATGGACTTGGGCCCGGCGCAGACGACGGTCACCGGTGTTCGTGCCAGCTCGCCCAGGTCAGCACTGATGTCCAGCGACGACTCCCCTCCCCGGTGCACGCCTCCGATGCCGCCGGTGGCGAAGACCTCGATGCCGGCCAGGTGCGCCGCGATCATGGTGGCCGAGACGGTGGTGCCGCCCCAGCCCGGTCGCGTCAGGACGCCGGCGAGGTTCTGGCGGGACACCTTGGGGATGTCGCGCGCCGCGGCCAGCTCGGCCAATGCCTCCTCATCAAGACCCACCCTGAGGTGGCCATCGTGGGTCGCGACGGTGGCAGGCATCGCTCCCGCGTCGCGCACAGCGGCCTCGGCCATGATGGCCGCAGCCAGGTTGTCAGGCCGTGGCAGGCCGTGCGTGGTGATGGTGGATTCGAGCGCCACCACGGCGCGACCCTCGTCGAGTGCGGCTCGCACCGCCGGATGGATCAACAGCAGGTCGTCGGTCGTCACGTGTCAAGCGTACTCGGGAGCAACCCGCGTGTTTGGCCCTCGACCCACGAGGCTGGGTGTCGGTACGCGCCTGCGGAGTAGCCCTCAGCCAAGCTTGATCTGCGGCCGGCCGCGGCGCAGCGCGTCTGCAGCCGTACGATGTCCGAGCATGGCGGCAACTCGGAGCGCGGGGTCGCGGTGGGCCACATCGCGGCCACCAGAGCGGATGAGCGAGTACAGGAACCCGGCGGCGAAGGCATCTCCGGCACCGGTGCTGTCGACCCCCTGCCCCACGCTCTGCGCGGCCACATCCAACTGGCGGGTCGCGCCATCCTCGCTCCACAGCACCCGGCAGCCCCAGGCGCCGTCCTTCACCACCGCCAGGGGGCCATACGCCAGAAGCCCTACCCATGCCCGGCGTCCGGGCTGGCGCAACAGGGCGGCCGCCTCGTCGCGGTTGGCGAAGAGCACGTCCGGCCGGAGATCCGCGATCCGCGCACGTGCCCGACGCAGCCCGAAGGCGAGCAGCGGCCCTCTCGACGACAGGTCGCAACTGACGAACGCACCCCCGTTGCGTGCCAGGCCCGCCGCGTGCACCGCGGCAGCACCGATGGGCTCGCCGAACAAGGAATAGGCCGGCACGTGCAGGACGTCAGCGCCGCGCAGCCACGAGGCCTCGACCTGCGCCGGCTCCAGGCCATCGGCCACGCCACGCTCGGTCACGAACGATCGTTCGCCGCGTCCCTCGATGATGGCGGCCAGTCGCCCGCTGTCGCCGGCTTGCCGAACCGCATGTACGTGCACACCGTCCGCACGCAGCGACGACGACAGTCGGGGTGCCCAGAAGTCGTTGCCAAGGCAGGTGACCAGGGAGGCCCTACCACCGGCACGGACGAAGGCGGCGCTCGTGTTGGCAGCCGAACCGCCGCGTCGGAAGGTCAGCGTCCCGGGCACGTCGGTGCCGTGCTCGATGGGTCGTGTCGGCGTGACCACGACATCGAGCAGCAGGTCACCCAGCGCCACGAGGCGCGGCTTGGTTTGGCTCATGCAACCGCAGCATACGTGCTCGACCGACTCCTATCGGGACGCCACACAGCGCCGGTCGCGGCTGCCCCTTCCGCCCGGCCAGTAGAATGGGGGCTCCGATAGCCATCCCAGCCCAGCGACCCCACAGCCTCGAGGAGCACGACCTTTGGACGGCAGCACCACGCCTTTCGACCAGCAGAAGGCCATCAACACCATCCGCGCACTCGCCATCGACGGCGTCCAGGCGGCCAACAGCGGCCACCCCGGTGCCCCCATGGGCGCGGCGCCGATGACGTATGTGCTGTGGACCGAGTTCCTGAAGCACGCTCCCACGCGTCCCGACTGGCTCGATCGAGATCGCTTCGTTCTCTCAGCGGGCCATGCCAGCATGCTGCTCTACTCGATGCTGCACCTGACCGGCTACGACCTGCCGCTCGAAGAGCTCAAGCACTTCCGCCAGATGGGGTCACGCACGCCGGGGCACCCTGAGTACGGCATGACGCCCGGCGTGGAAGCCACCACCGGCCCGCTCGGCCAGGGCTTCGCCAATGCCATCGGTATGGCCATCGCCGAGCGCCGCCTGGCGGCTGAGTTCAACCAGCCTGGCCACGAGCTGATCGACCACCGCACCTACACCATCTGCTCCGATGGCGACCTCCAGGAGGGCATCACCGCCGAGGCCGCCAGCCTCGCGGGGCACCTGAAGCTGGGCAAGCTCATCGCGCTCTACGACGACAACGACGTGCAGCTCGACGGGCCCACCTCCATGGCCTGGTCGGAGAACGTGCCGGAACGCTTCGACGCTTACGGCTGGCATACCCAGAGCGTGGAAGATGGTGAGGACACCGACGCCATCGCGGCCGCCATCGAGGCAGCTCGGGCTGACGACCGGCCCTCGATCATCGCCGTCCACACGACCATCGGCTTCGGCTCGCCCAACAAGGCCGGGACCTTCAAGGTGCACGGATCGCCGCTGGGTCCCGATGAGGTCCGCCTCGCCAAGCAGGCCTACGGACTGGACCCCGATGCCAGCTTCGACATCGCCCCCGAGGTACTGGGCCACTTCCGTGCCGCGGCCGAGGAGGGTGAGGAGCTGGTGGCCGAATGGGAGAAGCGGTTCACGGCGTACGCTGATGTCTTCCCGGATGCCGCTGCCCAGCTGCGTCGTCGCTACGATGGCGTCCTGGCGGCTGACTGGGATGCCGACCTGCCGGTCTACTCGGTCGAGGACGACATCCTCGCCACCCGCAACGCCTCGAAGAACGCCATCGCGGGCCTCAAGGACAACGTGCCCGAGCTCCTGGGCGGCTCCGCAGACCTGTCGGGTTCCAACCTCACCGACATGGAGGACGGCGGCGTCTTCAGTGCTGACGAGAGCGGCCGCAACATCCGCTACGGCGTGCGCGAGCACGCCATGGGCGGAATCGCCAACGGCATCGCCTACCACGGCGGCCTCATCCCCTTCGTGTCCACGTTCCTGCCGTTTTCCGACTACATGCGCGGTTCGGTCCGCCTCGCGGCGCTGTCCGGTCTGCGCGTCGTCTACGTGTGGACCCACGATTTGGTGGGTGTCGGCGAGGATGGCCCGACCCATCAGCCGGTGGAACACTACGCGGCGCTGCGTGCGATCCCGAACTTCACGTTCGTGCGGCCGGGTGATGCCAACGAGTCGTCGGCTGCCTGGGCCCTGGCCTTGGAGAACCGACGGGGCCCGACTGCCCTGGCGTTGACCCGTCAGAAGCTGCCGGTCCTGCCGGGCTCGGCCGAATTGGCGCGGGATGGCGTTCGCGCTGGTGCCTACGTGTTGGCAGACGCGGCCAAAGCCGATGGCAGCGTGACCGCGCCCGATCTGATGCTGCTCGCCACCGGCTCCGAGTTGCACCTGGCCATGGCCGCGCGGGAGACCCTGACAGCGGAGGGTGTGCCGACGCGGGTCGTGTCGATGCCCAGCTGGGAGCGCTTCGAGGCGCAGCCGGCGGCCTACCGCAACGAGGTCCTGCCGCCTTCCGTGACCGCCCGCGTATCCATCGAGGCCGGCGTGTCGCTGGGCTGGGATCGCTGGGTCAACACTCGGGACGGCGCCATCATGGCCATCGACCGCTTTGGCATGTCGGCACCGGCTGAGCAGATCTTCGAGCGGTTCGGCTTCAGTCCGGACAACGTGGCCCGCATCGCTCGCGGTGTGCTCGCCGGCGACATCCGGGGCGTCATCTCGCCCGATGCCGAGCATCACGGAACCACGCTCCAAGTCGCGGAGACTCGCTAGATGGACACGACATTGACGCTGCCCGCGTCACTCCAGGAAGGTGTCGAGGAAGCGGTCGCGCGCGCCGTCGGCGAGCGCTGGGCCAGCCGCATCTGGGCCAGTGACACCAGCCTCTGGACGGATGACCCCGAGACCGCTGACACGATCGCCCACCGCCTGGGCTGGCTGTTCGCGCCCACGTTCTTCCAGGATGAGGTCGCCGAGCTGACGGCTTTCGGCGAGTCGGCCGCCCGCGAGGGCTATACCGACGTGCTGGTGTGCGGCATGGGTGGTTCGTCGTTGGCGCCGGAGGTGTTGACCCTCGTCTACCCCGATTCCGACAAGGGCCTCAAGGTGCACGTGTTGGACTCCACCGACCCGGCCGCGGTGGCGGCCTACGATGAGATGCTCGACCCCGAACGGACGTTGCGCATCATCGCCACCAAGTCCGGCAGCACCACCGAAACGCTGGCTTTCCTGGCGCACTTCTGGGAGGCGGAACAGCACCGCGTCGGTCGCTTCCCCCACACCAAGGCCGGCAATGGCTTCGTCTCCATCTCCGATCCCGGTGGACCGCTGGAGGCGATCCCGCACTCCAACTACTTCCGTGAGACGTTCCTCAACCCCGCCGACGTGGGCGGGCGATACAGCGCCCTGACCTACGTGGGCCTGGTGCCCGCAGCGCTCCTGGCGTTGGACCTCGACCCCCTGCTCGAGGACGCTCGCATCATGGCCGAGTCCACCAAGCCCGACGCCGATGACAACCCTGCGCTCGTCCTTGGCAGCGCCATGGCCGCGCTGGCGAGAGCCGGCCGCGACAAGCTCACCTTCATCATCGAACCTGACCTGGCACCGCTGGGAGCGTGGCTGGAACAGCTCATCGCCGAGTCCACCGGCAAAGAGGGCGTGGGCATCGTGCCCGTCGACGGTGAGCCGCTGGCGTCACCTGCGCTGTACGGCAACGACCGCGTCTTCGTGCGCCTGGGGCCCGCCAGTGATTCCGAGTGGCACACCGATATCGATGCCAAGCTCGCCGCGTTGACCGCGGCCGGCCATCCGCTCATCGATATCCGCCTCGACGACGCCTCCTGGGTAGCGGCCGAGTTCTTCCGCTGGGAATTCGCCACCGCCATCGCCGGCATCGGCCTGGGTGTGAACCCTTTCGACGAGCCCAACGTCACCGAATCCAAGCAGAACACCAAGGCCGTTCTGGAGACCTACGCCAAGGAGGGCCGGCTGCCGGCCCCCGAGCCAAGCGCGAGCCGCGGCCCACTACGGGTCTGGAAGCAAGGCAGCGGCACGATGGACTTCGTGGAGCTGCTGCGCGAGCACGTGGCACGTGCTCCCGATGCCGGCTACTTCCAGATCGGTGCCTATATCGCGCCCACCGAGGCACGGACGACCATGCTGCGGGCGCTGCAAGCCAGGCTGCGCGATGGCACCGCCAAGGCCACCACGTTGGGCTACGGCCCCCGCTTCCTGCATTCCACCGGCCAGCTGCACAAGGGCGGTGCGCCCAGCGGCTGCTTCATCCAGATCACCAATGGCCACCCGCACGACATCGAGATCCCCAAGCGGCACGAGTCCTTCGGCGTGCTCATCGATGCCCAAGCCATGGGCGACTTTGCCGCCTTCGGCGATCACGACCTGCCAGCCATCCGCATCGACCTCGGTGATGACGCTGACGCGGGGCTCGACGAACTGCTGGCTGCCTTCGCCGAAGCGCTGGCCTAATGGCCACCCGGGGCTCGGCCAAGAGCCAGGATGCCGACACTGGCGCGACGCGCGGAGGCAAAAGCCGTGGGCGCCACGTGATGCACCGTGCGGCGGCGGAAGATACGCAAAGCGCCAATCCACTGCGAGCCGGTACCCGGCTCGAGCGCGTGCCGGATCCGGCCATCGTGGTCGTCTTCGGCGCTACCGGCGACCTCGCCCACCGCAAGATCTTTCCCGCCTTCTACAACCTGCGCCGCGCCGGTCTGCTGCCACACGAGACCAGCATCGTGGGCTACTCGCGACGCCCCTACACCGATGCCGCCTTCAGCGACGAGATGCGCAAGGCTGTGGCCGAGCACTCTCGCAATCCGGTCGAGTCGGCACTTTGGACCGACTTCGCACAGACCATCCATTACCAGCAGGGCGACTTCGGCAAGTCGGCCGACTACGCTCGCCTGGCCGAGCGCCTCGACCAGATCGACGCGGCCGCCGGTTGTCGCGGCAATCGGCTCTTCTACCTGGCAACGCCGCCCAGCGCCTACGAGGAGATCGTGGCTAACCTGGGTGCGGCCGGTCTGGCCGACCGCGAAGGCTCCTGGAGCCGAATCGTCATCGAGAAGCCATTCGGCCACGACCTGGAGTCAGGGCATGATCTCAATGACGCGGTCATGCGCTCGTTCGATGAGTCGCAGGTCTACCGCATCGACCACTACCTGGGCAAGGACACCGTCCGTAATCTGCTCGTCTTCCGCTTTGCCAACGGCATCTTCGAGCCGGTCTGGAACCGACGTTACGTCGACCATGTCCAGATCACCGTGGCCGAGGACCTGGGCGTCGAGACGCGCGGCGCCTTCTACGAGGAGGCTGGAGCCAGCCGCGACATCCTGCAGAATCACATGCTGCAATTGCTCAGCCTGGTGGCCATGGAGCCACCCATCAACTTCGAGGCCGATGCATTGCGCGATGAGAAGGTGCGCGTGCTGCGCGCCATCGACACCGACTGGACGCCCGGGCGCATCCACGCCGATGTCGTGCGTGGCCAGTACGAAGAGGGTTGGGTCGCTGACCGCAAGGTCGAGGGCTACCGCGAAGAGGCTGCCGTAGCACCAGACTCCAGCGTGGAGACCTACGTGGCGCTACGCCTGGAGGTGGAGAACTGGCGCTGGGCCGGCGTGCCCTTCTACCTGCGCACCGGCAAGCACCTACCCCGGCGTGCGACCGAGATCGCCATCCAGTTCAACCAGCCACCGCTGACGCTGTTCCGCGAAAGCGCCTCCGATCCTGAGCCCAACGTGCTGGCCATGCGCATCCAGCCCGACGAGGGCATCCTGCTGCGCTTCGCCGCCAAGGTTCCGGACCTGGGTCTCGACGTACGCTCGGTGAACATGGACTTCACGTACGGCTCGACGTTCCTGTCTGACGCCCCCGAGGCCTACGAGACGTTGCTGCTCGACGCCATGCTCGGCGACGCCTCGCTATTCACCCGAGCCGACGAGGTGGAGGCGGCCTGGAGCCTGGTCACGCCGCTCAACGAGATGTGGCGTGAGTGGGGAGCCGGCGGTGGGACCGAGAAAGGCAAGGGGGCGGGGGCCGGCCGCCGCTCCGCCTTCGGTAAGCTCGACGGCAGCCTCCAGCCCTATGAAGCCGGCAGCTGGGGACCCGACGCCGCGGACCGGTTGCTGCAGCGGGACGGAAGACGATGGCGAAGGCTGTAGAACCGATCGCGTTCGACGAGTCCGGCACCTGGCGCTGGCACATCCGAACCGATTCCATCCACGCCACCACCGATGCCCTCTCGAGCTTGTGGGGCCGCGTCGCTGAAGAAGCGCGTCAGGACACCATCGGCGGCGAAGCCGGACACGCCTTCGCCCACGGCGACCCGCGGCTGGCCACACACCTGCCCGGAGACGAGGACGAGGGCGTCCGAGTGCGCACGCGGACGTCCGTGCTGACGCTGGTGGTGATCGCGCCGCGACCGGAGATGGTCGAACGTGCCATGGCCACGGTTTCGACGCTGGCCGCGCGCCACCCCTCGCGCGCGGTCGTGCTCTCCCCCAGCGACCCCGATGGTCCGGCCAGCTTCGAGGCTCACGTCTACGCCTCCTGCCAGTCGCCCGAACGCGGTTCCAGCGAGATCTGCACTGAAGAGATCCTCATCAAGGTGGGGGGCGAGCTGGCCCAGCACCTCTCCAGCACGGTCGCGCCGCTCCTGATCCACGACCTGCCAGTGGTGCTGTGGTGGCCCGACGACGTGCCCTTCGGCCGACCCGATTTCGAGGAGCTAGCCGCCGAGTGCGACCGCCTCTTCGTCGACTCAGGGCACTTCCGCGGCCATGGGCTGGGACGCCTGATTTCCATGTCCGACGCGGTCTACAGCGGCCTCGTCATCCACGACGTCAGCTGGATGCGACTGATGCTGTGGCGGGAGCTGCTGGCGGGCTGCTTCGACCACCCGCTGCTGGTTCGTGAGCTGCGCTACCTGAAGTCGATCCGCGTCGACGTAGCGCGGCCCGGCGGTCAGGTGCGGCTGTCGCGTGCCGTGCTCTTCGTAGGCTGGCTGATGTCGCGGCTGCGGATGGGGGTGGTGGAACCCCTGCACGCGGGCGAAGACGACACCTGGCGCGCCCGCGTGCGCTCGGGCAAGCGCACCATCGATGTCGAGATCCGGCCCGTGGAGGTCGAGTACAGCGGTGCCGTCCGTGCGACCGGTTCGGTGGTGCGCGTCGAGCTGGAGGCAGGCCGGACAGACGCCCACACCCACGTCAACGTCACGCGCCAGGCCGATCACCTGCTGGCGACCGCCGACTGGAACGGCGCTTCGGTGATCCGACGCGCCTCCCAGCTGGAGCCATTCGAGGAGGTGCCGTACCTGGCCAATTCGCTCGACCGCACCGGGCACGACCGGCTCTTCGCCCAGGCGCTGGAGAAGGCGGTGGCGCTGATCGGAGATGGCACCCGATGATGCGGACCGCGGTGTTGCAGTGTGCCGCTCGTGATGCCATCGCCCTGCGCGCGCTCGACTTGCTGGTCGACGGCTTGCGCGCGGGCATCGCCGGACGCGGCGCGGCGCACCTGGCACTGACCGGTGGATCGTCGGCGGCGGCCCTGTTCGCGCTCCTGCGTTCGGACCCGCGGGCGCGACGAGTCGCTTGGACGCGAGTCCACGTCTGGCAGGGTGACGAGCGTTTCGTGCCACTCGGACACCCCGAGCGCAACTGGACCGGCGCGCTGCGCGACTGGCTCCGCGCTGATGGCGGACCGGCGATTCCTGCGGCGAACCTGCATCCGATCCCCGTGGATGCAGCCATCGAGGGCGGCCACGACGCCGCCTGGGCCGCGGCGCGCTACGCCGAGGAGATCGAGGGGGTGCTGCCGCAACGTGCCGGCGTGCCGGCGTTCGACGTGGTGCTGCTGGGCATGGGTGGTGACGGGCACATCCTCTCCGTCTTCCCCGGCACGCCTCCCCTGCGTGAAGACCAAGTCCCGGTGCTGCCGGTGCTGGCACCGACGCACATCGAGCCCCATCTGCCGCGGGTCACGCTGGTTCCGCATCTGCTGCGCGGAGCCTCCAGCATCGTGGTGATGGTGCCCGGCGCGGCAAAGGCCAGTGTGGTAGCCGAGTGCCTGGATGGGCCGTTCGATCCGCTGCGCTTGCCGGCACAGCTGGCCATCCGAAGCAACGCCGTCTGGCTCCTGGACCCGGAAAGCGCCGCCGAGCTGTAGCACGGCATCTGGCCGCGGCGAAGCCCAGTGGTCGTGGGGCAGTCACGTGACTGCCATCGAGTCCGCCTACCGGCCGAACCAGCTATCTCATGCATCCAGGCCGCGATGCAGCATAATCACCTGCATGGCTACCGATAAGCAAGGTACGACGCGCACTGCGCGGCTACGCCTCGGAGAGGCTGCCAACCAACTCGGCGTGAGCGCCGACACCTTGCGTCGCTGGGCAGAGGCAGGGCGGATCGAGACCCAGCTGACGCAAGGCGGTCAACGTACCGTCTCCCAAGCGGATGTGTCGCGGCTGGCCGCTGAGCGTCGGCGCGATGGGTCCCAGCGGCCCATCGTGGCGCAGTCGGCACGCAACCGCTTCATCGGCACCGTCACCCGCGTCGAGCGTGATGGCGTGGCGGCCGTCGTCGAGGTGCAGGCGGGTCCGCATCGGCTGGTCAGCCTGATGACACGCGAAGCGTCCGAGGAGCTGGCCCTGTCACCCGGCGATGAGGTCGTCTGCGTGGTCAAGGCCACCGACGTCATCGTGGAGGTGCCGTCGCCTTGAGCTCGGGCGCTGACCGGCCGTCGCGCGCTGGCTGGCGGTCGCGCGTGGGCTCGATGGCCGCATTGCTGGTGGCTTTGTCGTTCGCGGGCGGCTGTGCCGCCGAGCCCGACGACGACAGCACGCTCACCGTCTTTGCCGCTGCGTCACTGCGTGACGTCTTCACCGATCTTGGCGCAGCATGGAGGAGCAGCCATCCGAACACCACGCTGACCCAGTCGTTCGAGGCCTCCAACATCCTGGCAGCCCAGATCGCCGAGGGCGCGCCGGCCGACGTCTTCGTGTCGGCAGATGTGGAACGGCCGGCCGAGCTCAGCGAGGCGGGCTTGACCGCTGCACCGCCAGTGCCCTTCGCGCGCAACCGGGTCACCCTGGTGGCGCCGCTCGGCGACGGGCGCTTGCAGTCTCCGGGCGACCTTGCGGTGCCTGGCGTGCGCATCGTGGCAGCCGGCCTTGGCGTGCCCATCACCCGCTACGCCGACGAGGCGCTGGCCCGACTGGCCCTGACGATGCCCGATGCCGATGCGTTCGCTGCCGCGGTCGCCGCCAACATCGTCTCGCGTGAGGACAACGTGCGTGCCGCGCTGGCCAAGGTGGAGCTGGGCGAGGGCGATGCCGCGGTCGTCTACCGCACCGATGCGCTGAGCTCTGACCGGGTTCGAGAGATCCCCTTCCCCGAGGTTGTGGACATCACGGCCGAGTACGCGGCGGTCCAGGTCAGCGATCGGCCCATAGCCGCCGAGTTCATGACCTGGTTGCGCGGTCCCGAGTCGGCCGCCATCATCGAGGCCAACGGCTTCGCTGCCATGCCCCGATGAGCAGTGTGCCACTGACCTCGTCATCACCGGCGCGCCATCGGTCGTGGTCGCATCGTCCCTCGCCCTGGGTCGTGGTCCTCGCCGCCATCGGGCTGGCCTTTCTGACGCTGCCCGTGGTGGCGCTGCTGTGGCGCACGGTCGAATCCGGCGCGCTCACCACCGCGCTGGCCGGCCGCGCCGTGCTCGACGCGCTCATCCTCAGCCTCAGCAGCACCGCCGTCAGCCTGCTGATCGTCGTCGTGGTGGGTACACCGCTAGCCTTCGTCCTGGCCCGCAGCAGCTTCAAGGGCAAGCCGCTCGCCGAAGCCCTGGTCGACCTGCCCATCGTGCTGCCCCCTTCGGTGGCAGGTTTGGCACTGCTCTTCGCCTATGGTCGCAACGGTGTCGCCGGAGGCACGCTGGAGGGGTTCGGCATCACGCTCCCCTTCACCACGCTGGCAGTCATCGTGGCGCAGATCTTCGTCGCCAGCCCCTTCTACATCCGGGCGGCGCGGGCCGGCTTTCGTGCCGTGGCGCCAGAGGTCGAGGAGGCAGCGCGTGTCGACGGGGCCTCCGAAAACGCTGTCCTCGGGCGCATCACGTTGCCACTGGCAGGTCCGGCGCTTGGTGCCGGGCTGGTGCTGGCATGGGCGCGCGCACTGGGCGAGTTCGGTGCCACCATCCTGTTCGCCGGCAACATCGGAGGGCGGACGCAGACGCTGCCGCTGTTGGTGTACAGCGAGTTCCAGGACAGCCTGGACGCCGCCATGGCCGCCGCCACCATCCTCGTGCTGGCTGCGCTGGGCGTGCTCATCGCCGTTCGCGTGATGCGCTGGCCCGCCGGTGCGAGCTGGTTCAGCTAGCCGCCGAGACCGATGAGCATGACCCCGAGGATGGCCATGGCCACGCCGGTGACTCGCAGCCGGCTGAGCCGCTCGTGCAGGAAGAGGCGGGCCAGGATGGCGGTGACGACCGGATAGAGCGACGTCAGCACGATCACGATGGCCAGTTCGCCCTCAGCACTCGCGAGCACGAAGAAGAGGTTGCCACCGAGGTCGCCGCAGCCCGCCAACGCCCCCATCAGCAGCGCCGCCTTCCCCAGCCTGATGCCCGGGAAGCGCCCCATCGGCATCAGCAGCAGCGCTGTCGTCGTGATGGCCAGCACACCGGCAAGCTTGACCATCAGGAGCGGCCACCACACGTCGCCACCGGCACCGGCTGAGGCGTCGATGAGCAGGAAGAAGCCGCCGAAGCCGAGGCTGGCGCCGACGATGAGCAACCACTCCCGAGCGCGGGAGCCGTGGTAGGTGGGCATGACCGGCGTACCCGGTCGTCGGTCGGGCAGCGAGATGAGCACCACCGCCACAAGGGCAGCCGCCATCCCCAGCAGCGCCAGCCGACTCACGCTGTCGCCGCGCAGCAGGGCATACGCCGCAGGCCAGGCCGCTCCCAGCAGTGCCGTGAGCGGAGCCACCAACCCCATCGTGCCCCGTGACAGGGCCAGGTAGAAGCAGCCCAGACCGAGCGTGCCCGCCACGCCCGCCAGCGCACCCAGGACGAGCGCATCGCCCGCCGGTGCCGGTTCGCCGCTGACGACGAGCAAGAAGCCAGCCACCAAGAGGCCGGCACCTTGAGCCAGGAAGACGGCCACGAAGTTGTTGGACAGCCGCGTGGCGATGCCGCCGGCGAAATCGCCAGATCCCCACGACAGCGCTGCCACGAGTGACAGGGCTGGTGCCAGAACGCTCAGTCGGAGGCCTCATCCCGAGAGTCGCGCCGCAGGCCGAAGGGATCGGCGATGCCGGTGTCTCGTTCGGCCTCGGTGGCCGCCTCCGCGGCGCGACGAAGCGGTTCCAGCGGATCGGGCTCGCTGGCCTCCGGCGCCGTGGCCGGTCGCGGTGGCACCCGATCCGGACGGGGCGACGCGGGTACCGAATCCACGCTCCTCGCCGGCCTGGCGACAGCTCCATCGGTCCCGCGCCGGGGGGCCACGGGGTCTGGGTTGGGCCGCGGATCCGGTGCGAACCGCAGGGTTGGCGCAAGGGCGTCCGGGTGGCTGGCACCGGCCGTCGCCGTCTTGTCCGCTGCGGTCCCGGTCGCCGCCCGGTCGGCCTTCACGGGCATGGCCGGAGCCTGTCTGGGCAGCGCCAGCACACGTTCGTTCGACGGCCCCGGCAGCACGACCAGCTCGTCGGCCAGCTTGTCGAAGCGATCGGAGCAGGTGAGATAGAGCACCTGGAAGCCTTGCTCTGCGGCGAACTGCTTGACCAGACGGACGGCACGTTCGCTACGCGTCGTATCGAACGTGACAAAGGGGTCGTCCAGGATGAGGGGTGGTCGTCGATCCATGGTCACCAATCGCACCAGGCCCAGGCGCGCGGTCAGGAAGAGTTGGTCGGCGGTGCCCTGGGAGAGCTGCCGCACGTCGACGAACTCCGCCGTCTCCGGCGCACGCACCCGGAAGGCGAGGTTGCGCTCATCGACCTCGATGTCGTCGTAGCGGCCGTCGGTCAACCTGGCGATCATCGGTCCCATCCGCTCCTCGAGGAAGCGGGCGGCGGTCTTCAGCGTGGCCCGCTCGGCCGACTCGATGGCCGCGAGCGTGCCCTGGTACACCAGTGCCCGACGCTCCAGCTCGACTTGGCGGTCTCTTGCGGCGGAAAGACGCTCGGCCACGCCGGCCAGGACCTCCGCATCGACCTGATTGGCGTCCACTCGCCCTTGCGCCTGGTCTTCCTCCGAGCGTGCAGCGTCGCGCGATGGGAGCGTCTGTGCCACCAGTCGCTGGACCCTGGCGAGGGCGGAGGCCGGGTCGTCGGCCAGGCTGCCCATCGTCACGAGCGCATGGCTGGCACGCTCGGTCTCGCTGGCTGCCTCGTCGCGAGCTTCCACGAGGCGGCGCAGGTTGCTCTCCTTGACCCCCAGACCGTGCAGCTCGCCTTCGATGTGCGCCAGTGCTTCTGTCTGCTTCTCCGTCGCTGCCAGCAGCACTTCTGCCGCCTCGACATCATCCACATCGATACCCGCCAGCGTCGACTCGAGCTCGCGGCGCTTGCGGCGGAACTGCTCCTGCTGAGCACGGTCTACGTCCGCCCGCTGCAGCGACGCCGTCTCCGCAAGTCGCATGGCGAGGCCATACTGGCGCCGGCGACCGGCCAGCCGCACGGCCTGGGCGAGACAGACGATGACGCAGATCGCCAAGGCGAAGATGACGAGGCCACCGAGCAGACCGGTAGCGCCGAGGAAGAACGACGCCAGGGCACCCACGGCCACGAAGACCGCCGCCAGGGCCAACCAGCGCAGCGGTCGCGGCGGCGCTGTCGGGAGTTCCCCAGCGTCGTCCGCCGTCGCGTCGACGATGCTCACCTCCGCTTCAAGCTCCGAGATCTCGAAGCCGAGGCCACGGGCGTGCGAGACGGCCGACCGCAATCGCGCCAGCGGGATGGCCGTGGGCATGTGACCCCGGAGCAGCTCACGTTCCTCGACCAGGCTTGCGGCACGCTTGAGCCGTTCGTACTGCTCAGCCGCTCGATCACGTCGCAGCGCGAGCGCTTCAGCTCGTTGGGCTTCGGCCAGGTCGGCTTGCTGTCGCCGCAGCTGGACCTCCAGCTCCTCCCGTCGCTCATGCGCCGTCACCCACTGGGCCCGGTCGGATCCCAGGCGCGCCAGCGCGGCTTCACCGTTCGCCAGCTCGCCCTCGAGCATGGCGATCTCCTCGCGCACCACCTTGAGCAGCCCGGGGTTCTTGGGACCCTCACCGCGATAGCGGCGTACGGCGACCCCCAGCATCTTCTTGGCCGTTGCCGTACCGCGGTCGGCGCCGCTCACCGCCTGCTGCAGGCGATCGTGCAAAGCAGGCTCGTCCCCGCCGACGCTGTCGAGCTCGCTGTGGCCAACGCACGCCGTGGCGCGGAAGAATGCCTCGTTGGGGACGCCGGTGATGTCCGCGAGCTTCTCGGCGATGAGGGCGCCGTCCGTGCCGGCGCGGCCGCCGATGGTCAACTCACCCTCGGAGCGGGCACCACCGAAGCGCTTCACCAGAGTGCCGGGTTGCCCCTCGAAGTCGAAGTCGATGCGCACCTGTGGCGGCTCCGAGCCACCCCAAGCCCAGGCTTGGCGGACGTCCTCGCGCCCGGTGTCAGCCTTGCGGAAGAGCGCCAGCTCGATGGCCTGGGCGATCGACGACTTACCCGCCTCGTTGGGGCCGCGGATGACCGTCAGGCCCGCAGCCGGCTTGATATCGAGGGACGCGTGCGTCTTGAAGTCGGACAGTCGCAGACGGGTGATGCGCATGACTATGGCAACGTCACGTGGTTGGGGTCGTCGAGCAGCAAGCGACGCCCCAAGCGCAGGATCTGGCGCGCCTCCTCGGCTGCGTCCTTGTCTCCCCTGGCTTCCGCCGCGCGCCTGCGTGCTTCCACGTCGGCCACGAATCGACCGGCTACCGTGTCGCTTGGCAGCTCTGGGCCGGCACTGAGATCGGTGACTGAGCGGTCCCGCACGCGCACCTGCAGGAATGCCGGCGCAAGGTCCCGTTCGACCTCATCGGTGTCGATCTCCAGGGTGTCGGGGGCGATGCCGTCGATGGTCGCCCGCAACACGAGGTCAGGGTCGGCGAGCTCAGCCAGGCGCCGCACCAGCTCCTCCTGGTCGGCCAGGCTGGAGGCGTCGACCGACTCGGCGAGGAAGCCCGTGCGCCCTACCCGGATGCGTTCGATATGCACGCTGCCCGCATGCGTCGCACTGCCCGCATGCGTGGCGCTTCCAGCACGGCCGGCGCCGTCCTCAAGGCGCACCAGGCAGACGCTTCCTGAACCAACCTGGTCCACCGCGACCGCCTCAGGCGCACCCGCATAAGCCCACGTGGTGTCGCCGGCGCGACCGCTCGAGTAGGAGTGCCAGTGGCCCAGCGCCAGGTAGTCGAGACCGCTGGCGGCGATCTCAGCATCGGTGAAGAGCACGTCGTCCCGGTCTACCTTGCCGGGGATCCGGCGCGAGCCGTGGATCATGCCCACCTTCCAGCTGGCGCGCTCGTCGGTCCGGACATCGAAGCCGTCGAGCGGGCTCCGGGGTGCCTGTTTGGTAGCGAAGACGCGGCCGTAGACGATGAGGTCGAGCGCCTTGATGAGCAGCTCCGGTCGCTCCGGCGTCAGCACCGTCAGCAGGTCGCTGCCATCGGGCAGGCCGGCCATGCGGGGCAGGTCGAAGGCGCGATAGATGGAGCGGCTGTCGTAGACATCGTGGGTGCCGGGGATGACGACCACGCGGACACCCCGGTCGGTCAGTCGCTTGAGCTCAGCCACAGCATGCTCCACCGCGCGGCGCGACTGGGCGTTGGAATTGAAAAGGTCGCCACAGATGAGGGCGGCGTCCACGTTGGCCTTCAGGCCCTCGTCGATGGCGCGCGAGAACGCGGCCGACTGGCGCTCGCGTTGCTTTGCCGCGACTGCCCCCATGTCGGCATGGCGAGCACCCAGATGGACGTCAGCAAGGTGGAGCAACAGCGGCATGTCTGAGGTGCTCCTCCATCCCCGGGGCCCCGAGTCGCTGCATGGCAGGCGAGCGACGATCGAGACGAGCTTGTTCATTGTGCCATCGGATCGGAGTGCCATTCGCCGCTACCACGGTCCCCGTGGGTGGGGGTACTGACGTGCCGCTCGCTGCGCGGCCACAAGCGTCCGCGAGGGCGCCTTGCAACGTTTGACAACATGCACTTGCGGGTCGAGCGTGGGCAGCCGCGGGCGCCAGCCCTGGTCGCGACCGTGGCTCCGGGTCGGACGACCGCCTCGGTGAGGGTGGCTGGCGAGATGCCCGACGCCGACTTCCCGGGGATCCATCGCGAGTGGGATCCGGTGGCGAACAACAGCTGGCTCGACACGATCAAGGCCGGGAGGGGCAACTGAGCGCATACGACGGCCGGCTGCTCCTGATAGACATCGCGGCGCCCGCTGCGGCCGTTGCCGGTTCCGCGGCCTCGGTGTAACCTGCTCCAGCATTCCGGTGCGCCCCACCAGAGCGGGACCTCGGGACAGAGCTGGCAGATACGGCGCCCGGCACTCCAGACGCCAACGTCCTTCTGTTTCGACCTGCCCGCAAGGGGTCAGCCGGGACGCGGATACAAGTCATCGCGCCCCAGGAGGTCAATGGTGTCGTACACGGATCGAACCGTCACATGCGTCGATTGCAGCGTGGAATTCATCCATTCCGCGGCCGACCAGGAGTTCTACGCGGAGAAGGGGTTCGTGTCCGATCCCAAGCGCTGCCCCAGCTGTCGGGCATCCCGGCGGGCGATGCGTGATCCAAGCGGCTACGACTCACGCGACATCGGTGGACCTCGAGGCTATGAGCGTGGCGAGTACCGGCCTGCGCGCGAGTACTTCGCGGTGATCTGCTCCGAATGCGGCAACGCCGCGCAGGTGCCCTTCAAGCCACGCATGGACAAGCCGGTCTACTGCTCTGACTGCTTCCGCACCGTCCAGGCCAAGGCGGCGCCCGACACCGAGACCGCCTGACCGCCTTCCCTGTCGCTGACACGGCCGCTTCGGAGATGGGGCTGCCGTCCTGATCCTGGCGCCCTTGGGCCGACGATCCTGGGCATCGGGGGCGAGAGTACACTCGGGATCCAGACGCGTTCTTCGACCTGCCCGTAGGGGACAGCACAAGAACGTTGCTACGAGGGAGCACGACCATGACCGACGGCAGCGGCGCGCCGCGCATCAAGATCACCTACGCCACGCTGCGTGCGGACAATGAGGAGCTGCACGCCGCGTTCGAGGCCGGCCTGACTGCTGCTCGCGCCCGGCTTGGCCAGTCGCATGCCAACATCATCGGTGGTCGGGAGCGTGCCGGCGAGCGCGAGTCCGAGTTGCGCTCCCCTATCGACCGCGAGATCGTGGTGGGCCGGTTCGCTGACGCCACACGAGCCGATGTGCGCGATGCCATCGCCGCCGCGCGCGCCGCGCAGCCCGCCTGGAATGCCCTCGGCTGGGAGCGGCGCGTCGAGATCGATGATCGCCGCCGGCGACCTCATCAGCAGCCGCCTCATGGAGTACGGGGCATTGATGGCCATCGAGGTCGGCAAGAACCGCATGGAAGCACTGGGCGAGGTCGAAGAGAGCGCCGACCTGCTGCGCTACTACGCCCGTATCGCGGTCGAGAACGACTTCTACCGCAAGCCCATGGACAACCTGGGAGACGCCGCCGCACACACACGCTCGGTGCTGCGGCCGCATGGCGTCTTCGGCGTCATCGCGCCGTTCAACTTCCCGCTGGCCCTGGCGGCCGGACCGGTCGCGGGCGCACTGGTGGCCGGCAACACCTGCGTGTTCAAACCGGCACGCTCGGGCGCCATGAGCGGCGTGCTCTTGATGGAGGCACTACGTGACGCTGGCGTGCCCGACGGTGTCTGCAACCTGGTCATGGGTCCCGGTGGGACCGTTGGCGATGAGCTGGCCACGAGCGAAGACATCGACGGCATCGTCTTCACCGGCTCATACGACGTGGGCATGAACCTGCAGCGCAGCTTCAACGAGGCCTATCCCCGACCCTGCATCGTGGAGATGGGCGGCAAGAACCCGGCCATCGTCATGCAGAGTGCCGACCTGGACAAGGCTGCCGAGGGCATCATGCGCTCCGCCTTCGGCTTCGGCGGCCAGAAGTGCTCGGCCAACAGTCGCGTCTACGTGGAGCGATCGGTCCACGACGAGCTGGTGCGAAAGCTGGTGGAGCAGACCGAGCAGCTGACCATCGGCGATCCGCTTCGACGCGAGAACTGGCTGGGGCCGGTGACCGACCAGCGCGCCGTCGAACGCTATGACCAGGCCGTGGCTGAGGCCCGCGCAGACGGAGCCGTCTACACAGGCGGCGAGGTCCTCACCGAAGGCGACCTGGCGCGCGGCTTCTACGTCGAGCCCACCGTGGTAGGACAGCTGCCGGCCGACCATCGGCTCTTCCGGGACGAGCTCTTCGTGCCCTTCACCGCGGTGCACGCTGTGGATTCACTCGACGAAGCGCTACGCCTCTCGAACGCTTCCGTCTATGGCCTCACGGCTGGCATCTATAGCCAGGTCGAGGCAGAGGTCGAGCAGTTCCTCGACCAGATCCAGACCGGCGTGCTCTACGTCAACCGGCGTGCCGGCGCCACCACCGGCGCCTGGCCGGGCGTGCAGCCGTTCGGCGGCTGGAAGGGTTCCGGCTCCACCGGCAAGGCCGCCTTGGGTCCCTACTACGTGGCCCAGTTCCTGCGTGAGCAGTCGCACACCATAGTCGACTGACACGGCGGTACGGCGCGTCTTGGGGCCGTACCGATCCGCCGCGTCGGGCGAGCGTGACCCTCTATACTCGGTATCCACCGTGCATAAGATTGATACAACAGGTGTCCATCGATGGAGGGGTAGATGACCCAGGCAAAGTTGGCTGTTCTTGACCACGTGGCCGCGCCGCACCTCGTGACGGAGGTGCCCGGACCACGTGCCCGCGCGCACGTGGAGTATGACCACAAGTGGTCGTCACCCAGCTTGCCGCGCGCCTACCCCTTCGTGCCGGTCCGCGGCGACGGTGCCACCGTCGAGGACATCGACGGCAACCTCTTCGTCGATTTCTGCGCTGGCATCGCGGTCAACTCCACGGGCCACTCACATCCCTCGGTCATCGATGCCATCAAGGCCCAGGCCGACGATCTGGTGCACTACAGCGCCTCCGACTTCTATCCACCCATCTACGCGCAGACGTGCGAGGCCATCGCCAGGGTGGCGCCCATCAGCGGGCCCAAGCGGGTCTACCTCGGCAACAGCGGTGCTGAGGCCGTGGAAGCCGCGCTCAAGTTGGCCCGCAAGGCCAGCGGCCGCCACGCCATCGTGTCGTTCCTGGGTGGATTCCATGGCCGCACCATGGGCGCCGTCGCCCTGACCGCGAGCAAGGCCAAGTATCGGGCCGGTGTCGCGCCACTCGTGAGCGGCATCTACCACGCACCCTACGGCCGCACGGTCGACCTGGCCTGGTTCGACGAGGTCCTCTTCGACAAGCTCGTGCCCGCGGACGAGGTCGCGGCGGTGATCGTCGAACCGGTCCAGGGCGAGGGTGGCTACATCGTCCCCGAGCTCGGTTTCATGCGCGGCTTGCGCGAGCTGTGCGACCGTCATGGCATCCTGCTCATCGCCGATGAGATCCAGTCGGGCGCCGGGCGCACCGGGACGATGTGGGCCATCGAGCACTTCGGCATCGAGCCAGACATCCTGCTCTCGGCCAAGGGCATCGCCTCAGGCATGCCGCTCTCAGCCGTGGTCGCGCGGG
Source organism: uncultured Chloroflexia bacterium (assembly GCA_963838115.1). Lineage (GTDB taxonomy): Bacteria > Chloroflexota > Limnocylindria > Limnocylindrales > CSP1-4 > JAFMJV01. The sequence continues at coordinate 317,857 of CAWIPU010000001.1, read as the reverse complement.
CGCCCATCTTCGAGGCCTGGAGCAAGGGCTCACACGGCTCCACGTATGGCGGCAACCCGGTCTCCTGTGCCGCGGCCCTCGCCACCATCGAGCTGTTGCAGGATGGACTTCTCGAGAATGCCTCCGAACGTGGCGAGCAGGGCTTGGAGGCGCTGCAGCAGATCAGGGCGCGCCACCCACAGACCGTCACCGATGTCCGTGGCCTGGGCCTGATGCTGGCCCTGGAAGCGGCCACCTCGGAGCTGGCAGACGCGATCGAGTACGAAGCCTTCACCCGCGGCGTGCTGCTGCTGGGATGCGGAGCCAAGTCCATCCGCATCTCGCCGCCACTGGTCATCGACGAGGCCACCATGGCCAGCGGCCTGCGGGTGCTGGAGGAGGCGATCAGGGCCGTCGAGGGGCGCTCGGGCGCGTAGCCGCGGAGGGGCGCGCCACGGCACCTACAGTCGCGTCAGCGTGATGACCACCACGCCAGTCGTCACGGCCACCACGCCCAGCCATTGGCGAGGGCTGATGCGCTCGCCCAGCCAGTGCGCCATGAGTGCGGCCATGACCGCGAACTGCGACGACAGCACCGCGGTGACGGCGATCGATTCCCGTGCGCCGAAGGCAAAGAGGTAGACACCCGCCACCTCGGCCACGCCGGCGAAGAGGAGGAACGGCAGGACACTGCGGTCGAAGCGCAGTCGCCGGGTCAGGGCCAGTGGCAGCGTCAGGATGAGCACGCCGGCGATGCGGCCGGCGGCCACGACCCAGCTCGGCGGCACGCCCTCGCTGGCGCGCCCGGAAGCATAAAGACCGACGCCGAAGACCAGCGCTGCCGCGATGGCGAACCCCACATAGCGTGACCCGCTGCCGGTGAGCACATCGGCACCACCGCCGGGCTGCAGCGACACCACGAAAATGCCCACCGCGATCAGCGCCAGCATCGCGCCCAACAGCGGCGAGGCCGCCTCACCGGTGAGCACCGCCAGGGTCGCCGCGATGGAACCCTCCGTGGAGACGATGGGAGCGGTCACCGGGACCTTGCCGCCGGTGAGAGCGGCGTAGTTGAAGACCATGCCCACCACATAGCCAACGCCGGCGATCGTCAGCCAGGCATAGTCGGTGACTGCGATGGGCTCGTCGGGCACTTCCAGTGCCAGCAGCGGCAACGTCACGATGAGGCCGATGAAGACCACCAGCGCGGTCGTCGACCAAGGGCCCAGCACGCGGCTGGCGCGGGCGGCGGCAAGGGTCGCCAAGGCCCATGCCAACGCAGCACCGAGCCCGCCGACGACGGAGATCATCGAGGCTGGGACAGGGTCCGGTGACGGTGTGGGTGCATGCCATGAGCCTACGGGCGTGGAGTCGCTCGTGCCGACCGGGAGTGCGCGTCACGGCAAAGTGCGGTCCTGCAGCGTACGCTCTCCACATGAACCGACTGGCTGCGCTCGTCGCCGCCCTGCTGCTCTCAGCCACGACCGTCGCGGCCGATGCGCCGTCTCCGGTGCTCGCACAGGACGTGCCCAACGTGATCCCGGTGCTGGCGTCGTCAGAGATCGCGCAAGGGCCTAACCGCTTCCTGTTCAGCCTGGCGGACCCCGCGGGTGCCGTCCTGGCAGCACCCGATGTGGAGGTCGGCCTGCAGTTCTACGACGATGACGCCGATCCCGACACGGTCGCCTTCGAGGCCGACTCCCGATTCCTGTGGGCCATCGAGGACGTACGCGGGCTCTACGCCGCCGATGTCACGTTCCCGCACGCAGGACGCTGGGGCACGCGCTTCAACGTCACCTTCCCCGACGGCCGGACTGAGACGGTCCGCGCCGACTACGACGTATGGGACGAGACCACCACACCACCGCTCGGCAGCCTTGCTCCGGCCATCGACACGCCTACGGCTGCCGATGTCGGCGGCGACATCAGCCGCATCTCCAGCGATCCCGATCCGGTGGAGCGCTTCTACGATCTCTCCATCCTCGACGCCATCGAGGCCGATGCGCCCGCGGTCATCGCTTTCGTGACCCCGGCGTTCTGTCAGACCGCCACCTGCGGCCCCACCATCGAGCGAGTCAAGGAGGTCGCCGCCAACCATCCCGAGGGCGTCAACTTCGTGCACGTCGAGCCGTACCTCATGCAGGTTCGCGACGGCTACTTACAGCCCCTGCTGACCGAACAGGGCGCACTGCAGTCGGCACCGTGGACGGAGCGCTGGGGTCTGCGCACCGAGCCCTACGTCGTGGTCATCGACGCCGAGGGGCTGGTGCGGGCCAAGTTCGAGGGTGCCATCACGACCGATGAACTCGAGGATGCCCTCCGAGAGGCGCTCACGCCACTGGCCGGCTAGCGCGAACCCGGGCCGCCAGGCCAGCCCGCGCGACTCGCCGGACGCTACGATGAGCCGGTGAGCACATCCAAGGTCGCCAGCATGCGCGATGCCGTCGCGGCACTCGTGCGAGACGGTGACAGCGTCGCCATCGAGGGCTTCACGCACCTCATCTGTTTCGCCGCCGGTCACGAGATCATCCGTCAGCGGCGTCGCGACCTGACGCTCATCCGCATGACGCCCGATGTCATCTATGACCAGATGATCGGCGCCGGCGTGGCGCGCAAGCTGGTCTTCAGCTGGCTGGGCAACCCGGGCGTCGGCAGCCTCCACGCCATCCGCCGCCTGACCGAGGGCCCGCAACCAGCGCTGGAGCTGGAGGAGTACAGCCACTTCGGCATGGTGGGGCGCTACATCGCCGGCGCCACCAAGCTGCCCTTCTACCCACTGCGCAGCTACGAGGGCACGGACATGCCCATGGCCAATCCCCGCATCGTGCCGCTCGCGTCGCCGTACGACGGTGAACGGATCTACGTCGTGCCGCCCATCAACCCCAGCGTCACCATCGTGCACGCCCAACGCGCTGACGCCGCGGGCAACACGCAGGTGTGGGGCCTCCTGGGGGCCCAGAAGGAGGCCGCCTTCGCCGCCGAGCGGGTCATCGTGGTCGTCGAGGAGGTGGTCGACGAATCGGTCATCCGGGCCGACCCCAATCGCACCGTCATCCCCGGACTCATCGTGGACGCGGTGGTGGTGGAACCGTACGGCGCGCATCCCTCGTACGCGCAGGGCTACTACGACCGCGACAACACCTACTACGTCGAGTGGGACGCCATCGCCCGCGACCCCGCGCGCCTCGATGCCTGGCTCGATGACTGGGTCTACGGCCTGGAGGGTCGCGCCGAGTACATGGAGCGGCTGGGTTCCATGGCGCGCGACCGCATCCGACCCACCGGAAGCGCCGTCGCCGGCGCCATCGACTACGGCGAGTACCGATGAAGGAGGCAACCTACACGCGCAGTGAGATGATGATCTCGGCCGCCGCCCGGGAGCTGGCCGGGCAGCGCGTCTGCTTCGTCGGCATCGGCCTGCCCAACGTGGCCGTGAACCTGGCCCTGCGCACGGTCGCGCCGGAACTTGAGCTCATCTACGAAGCCGGCGCGTACGGCGCCCAGCCGGCGCGGCTACCGCTCTCGATCGGCGATCCCACCATCGTCAGCGGCGCCCTCGCGGTGATGTCGCAGGCGGACCTGTTCGGTCTCTACCTGCAGCGTGGCCTGGTCGACGTGGGCTTCCTGGGCGCGGCGCAGATCGATCGCTTCGGCAACATCAACAGCACCGTCATCGGCGAGTACGCGACTCCCAAGGTGCGGCTGCCAGGTTCCGGTGGTGCCAACGAGATCGCGATCCATTCGCGCCAGGTGTTCGTGGTCATGCGCCAATCGTCTCGCTCCTTCGTCGACCACATCGACTTCTGCACCTCGCCCGGCAACTCGCCGGGTGGCCGGCGCGGTCCATCGGTCGTGGTCACCGACCTGGGCGTGTACCACTTCGACGACGACGGAGAGATGCGCCTCGACTCACTGCATCGGGGCGCCACGCTCGATGACGTTGGCGCCGCCATCGGTTGGCAGGTGCGGGTCTCGAGGCAGCTCACCGACACACCGCCGCCGAGTGCGCAGGAGCTGCAGCTGATGCGCGAGGTGCTCGATCCGGAGGGCCGCTACACGCGCTGACGACGAGCGCTACGGGCGTGACCGTACTACGAGCGTGACAGGATGCGGCTCTTCCAGACCATGTAGACGCCGATGCCGATCATCGCGAGCGGGATGACCACCGCCAGGCCGACGTGGAAGGGCAGCGTGTCGGCGACGTCAGCCAGGCCCAGGAGGCCCAGGATGGCGCCGATCCACAGCGCGTACTCACGCCGCGTGCCCTGGTATCGTGCCAGACCCCAACCGAGCAGGAAGGCGATGCCGATGAACAGCGTATTCCAGCCATCGCCGACGAGGATGTCGAAGTCGCGGCCCACGCCAGCGAGGCCCCAGGCGGTCATGACCAGCGCCGGCATGGTCGCGCCGACGATGCCGCGGTAGAGCCAGGCGACACCGAAGGCGATGCCGATGGCGAGGATGAAGAGCGAGCCGAATGAGAGGTCTGGGATCAGGAGCTCGATGAGCAGGCCGACGCCGAGCACCAGCAGCAGCACCGCGAACCATGGGAACGACTGGCCCGACGCGGACCACGAGTACATGCGCGCGTAGGGAGGCTGCGGTGGCTGCCCGTCGCCGGGTCGCTCGGTGGGACGACCCCAGGGCGAACCGGGCGAGGGAGCGCCGGACTCGCCACCGGCCGGTGGGGGCCCGACGGGTTTGGCGCGGCGTGCTGGGTCGGTCATAGCCTGAATCCTAGCCTGAGCCGAGCTATTCGCCTAGTAGCCATCGGCAGCGCCACCTTCGGGTCCGTGGCGCGCCGGGGAGCCCAGCCACACGCTGCCGTCGGCGAAACGTTCGGCCTTCCAGATCGGCGCCCGTGCTTTCAGCTCCTCGATGGCGTAGCGGCAGGCATCGAAGGCCTCGGCGCGGTGCGGTGCTGCGGCGACGATGAGGACGCTCGACTCCCCCACCGCCACTTCGCCGACGCGATGGACGATGGCCAGCTGCCCCACACCGAAGCGAGCCTCGATCTCGTCCGCGATCTGTCCCAGGACCGCCAGGGCCATGGGTTCGAAGGCCTCATACGTCAGGCCCGTGACGGCCTGCTCCGCATGCCTGGCAGCCTCGGCTTCCTGGCCCGGTGCTGGTGTGCCAGCGGTCTCTCGCGTCTGCCCCGCAAAGACCACCACGGCCCCGTCGGCCGGGCTGGCCACGGCTTCCCGCAATTCTGCGAGGAGTCCCTCATCGAGGCTCATCTCAGTGACCTGGATGCGCCGGTACGGCGATGCCCCGTCGCCGGTCGTGTCACCGCCGGCCACCGGAGGGATGACGGCCAGCTCGTCGCCGTCGTCGAGCCGCTCATCGACGTCGACATAGGCGCCGTTACGTGCGAAGCGCACGCTGCCCTCGGCAGCGGCCAACACCGGCAGGTCGGCCAGCAGGGCCCGCCAGGCGGCCGCCACATCGGCGCCATCCGGTAGCTCCAGATCGTGGTTTCGCAACCCGGTCTGGGCCCGTTGCATGGCGAAGAGGCGAACCGTGATGCGCACCGCTAGACCAACAGCCCTTCGCCGAACAGCAGCGCGGTCGCCACGATGGTCGACGCCATCACCAGCGCGAACTCGATGTAGAGAAGGCCGGTCGCGGACTCCATCGAGCGTGACAAAGCCGTGCGGTAGGCCATCGCGGTGAGGAGCAGCGGCATGACCAGGCCGATCACCAAGCGCAGCCAGACGAAGATCAGGTTGGGGCCGGCCAGCACCGCGAAAGGCCCCTCGTCGGGGATGCCGGCGGCCGTCCAGACCCCGAACAGCAACAGCTGGATCACCAGCACCAGCATCAGCAGTTTGGTAGTCAGCAGCAGCGGCCGTTCCGAGATCTTGGGCGTCACCAGGTACCAGTGCGCCAGCACCACAGCGGCCATGGAGCCGCCGGTGATGGCCGCCAGGGCGAGCAGCTGCACCAGCATCGACACGCCGATGGGCTGGGCATCGCTCCAGGCCCAGGCACCCAGGGCCATGGCCACGGTGCCCGCCAGCACTGCCGCACCACCGAGCCATAACGCCCGGCCGCCGCGACGCAGACGGATGCCGGAAAGCAGTGCCAGGATGGCGAAAGCAGCGATGGCAGCACGCCGCGGCTCATCGAGCGCCGGACCGGTCTCGATGGCCAGCTCCGTCGGAGCGGGCAGCCCCCACTCCACCAGCAGCCAACCCAGGCCGATGACGGCTGCGAGGATGCCACTGAAGCCCAGGAAGCCAGACGTGGCGTCGCTGGCCTGCCGCAGCAGCCACACCAGCGCGAAGCTGCCCAATGCCAGCCCGCCGAGCAAGACCCACGTGACGTAGCTGAGACTCTGGATGATCTGCTGCGTCTCCACGCAGGCGAGTGTACGGGTCCGGGGCAGAACTAGGCCGGGGTCCCCGCGAGGGCGTCGGCTCCTGTGGGCTCGGCTGGTCGCTGTGGGCCGGCTGGAAGGTTCTGCACGATGAGCGTGCCGGAGGCGAGCGTCTCGATGTCCACGCTCGCCAGGCTGATGTTGCTGCCCGGCCGGCCCAACAGGTAGCCCTGGCCGGTGGTGATGCCGAGCTCGCGTAGCGAGCGCAGCTGTTCGGCGGTCTCGAGGCCCTCAGCGATGGTCACCGCGCCCTGACGTGCAGCGAGATCCATGAGCGAACGGACGACCGCGCGCGAGGAGTCGTGCTGCGTGCCTTCCTGCACCAGCGAGAGGTCGATCTTCACGATGTCGAAACGCACCTGGCTCAACAGCCGCAGGCCGGCGTTGCCGGCGCCCACGTCATCGGCAGCAAGGCGCACGCCGGCGTGCTGCAGGGCCGCCACGTTGCGCCGGAGGCGCTCAAGATCGGTGATAGCCTCGCGCTCGGTCAGCTCCACGATGACCCGGCCCGGGCTGAGCTGGTATCGCGTCAGTATCTCCAGCAGCCAGGTGGCCGTGAAGTCCTGCGCCTCGAGCGTCTGTGGCGAGAGGTTGATGGTGACGACCTGCTCAGGGCTGATCATGGTGCTACCGGCGGCCACGATCTCGAAGCAGGCCAGATCGAGCTCGACGGTGCGCCCGCACGCGGCGGCAGCGGCGAAGAGCTGGCCAGGATTGGTGAACGGAGACGATGCCCCGGGCCGGATCAGACCCTCGAAGCCGAGGACACTGCCGTCGCGCAGGTCGACGATGGGCTGGTAGACGGGCGTCAGGTTGCGAGCCCGCACGATATCTCGCACGGCGGCCGCGGAACCCTGCCCACTGACGTCCTGCGGCACCAGGTCACGGTCGGCGTCGAAGATGGCCACCGTGCCGCGGCCGTTGCGCTTGCAGCGATAGAGCGCGGCGTCGGCTTGCCGGAAGAGCTGGCTGCGTTCGCCAGCCAGTTGCGGCACCGACGAGATGCCGCCTGAGAACGGGATGACGCGCTCGCCGGCAGCCGGACGAAGGCAGAAGTGGCGCAGCCGGTTAGCCGCCACGAGGCCGCTATCGGCGTCGGTGTGCGGCAGGATCACCGCGAACTCATCGCCGCCGATGCGGAAGGCGCGATCGCCGTAGCGCAGCGTATCGCGGATGGCATTGGCCATAGCCACCAGCAAACGATCACCCGCCGGGTGGCCTTCGCCGTCGTTGACGACCTTGAGATCGTCCAGGTCGATGAGCAGCAGCGCCACGGCGACCTGGTGGCGACGGAACAGGTCCAGCTGGCGATCGAGCTCCTCCTGGAAGGATCGGTGGTTGCCCAGGCCGGTGAGTCCATCGTGCAGTAAATCCTCGCGTGCTTCTCGATAGAGCACTTCCAGCTGCGACTGCGATTCGGCAAGATCGTCGAATGGCTGCAGGAACGTTCGCGCCGTCACCACCGCGATCAGCAGCACCACGATGGCGAATGCGACGAGGGCCAGCACAAGCCCATCCACGGGAGCGTCGGGCGTGATGGGCCAGAGGTGGATGAGCCCGAACTGCGCCCCGTCATCCGACTGCCATAGCGGTGCCGCCGTCGACGTCCAGCCAGCGCTTTCCAAGGCCCGCGCTGTACCCTCGTGACCACTGAGGATGCCATCGACTCGAACCCGCAGGTTACCCAAGGGCTGGCCACCGGACACGCCGGTTCCGGTAGTGACGGCATCGGTCCGCGCGCCGGCGACGATGGTATTGGTGGCCATGTCGACCAGCAGCGCACTGGCGCCGATGCCGGCTGCGGCGGGTGTGGTAGCGAAGAGGTCGGCCAGACTGACTTCGACGGTCAGGACCCCGGCCGTGCGCCGGGAGGTGCCTGGCAGCTCCGTGGCCAGGAGCATCCGCCGTGTGCGGTCCGAACCCCAGATCGTGCCGCTCACGACGCGCCCGGGGTGTGCCTCGATTGCCTTGGCTACGAGCGCATCTGCGCCGCAGGCCGAGTCGCCCACTGATGAGGCGCTTCCGGTGAGCAGGTCCACGTGCGTGCCATCCAGCGTTCGTGTGAGGCAGGCGCTTTCGACCAAACCGCGGTTGGCCCCCTCGAGGCTCGCCACGAGCGATGCTGCCGCGCTCCGTTCACTGCTGCCGATGCCATCGACGAGGCGCTGTACGTCCTGCCCAGCCGCTACGCCCAGCACTCGTGCCTGCACGTCCGATTCCACGGCGGTCAGGGCGGCCGCGGCGGTCGAGGTCTCCCAAGCTGTTCGTTCAGCGCCCGGCGCTGCCTCCGGAGCCAAGGCGTTGATGATGGCGATGGCTCCGATCATCGGCAGCACGGCCAGCCCGAGCATGGCCAGCCAGATCCGGATCCTGATGAGGCTCGAGCCACGCAGGATGCCGGCGCGAGGGCGGCGGGTGGTAGGGCGTGCAGGTAGTCGCATAGCGCCAGCGGGGCTGGTCGACCTATACAACACTGTCGCCGACCATCGCGGAATGGCCCGAAATGTACAGTCCGGTACAGGACCGCCGGCGCCTCAGCAGGCGATCGTTCGCGACCCCGGCACGGCGTCAGGCTGGCTGGGCGATCACCAGCAGCTTGAGCTCGGTCATGTCCTCGATGGCCCAGCGCAGGCCCTCCCGGCCGATGCCGCTGTCCTTGACACCGCCATAGGGCATGTGATCGACGCGATAGGTGGGCACATCGTTGATCACCACGCCACCCACGTCGAGTGTCTCGAAGGCACGCCAGGCATGCTCGAGGTCGTTGGTGAAGATGCCCGCCTGAAGGCCAAAACGGCTGGCATTGACCTCAGCAAAGGCGTCCTCGATGTCGCTGAACGGGAACGCCACCACGAGCGGCGCGAAGGCCTCCTCGGAACATACCTGCGATGAGCGTTGCGCATCGACGATGACGGTGGGCGGGAAGGACCGCCCCTCCCCGTGGCCACCGGTCAGCACCTTGGCACCGTCGGCCACCGCGTCAGCCACCCAGCGCTCGGTGCGCTCAACGGCAGCGGCATCGACCATGGGGCCGATGTCCGTGTCGGGGTCGGCCGGATCGCCCAGCTTCAGGGCAGACGCAGCCGCCACCAGGCGACCCATGAACTCGTCCCACACCGATTCGTGCACCAGCAGCCGTTGCACGCTGATGCAGACCTGCCCACTGAAGGCGAACGCGCCCATGACCGCACGCTTGACGGCCCAGTCGAGGTCGGCCGATGCGTCCACGATGGCCCCGGCGTTGCCGCCCAGCTCCAGCACCACCGGCTTCTTGCCGGCGCGTTCCTTCATGCGCCAGCCCACCGCCGGGGAGCCGGTGAAGGTCAGCAGCTTGAAGCGCTCGTCCGACACCATCCGGTCGCCGAGCGCGCGATCCATCGGCAGGATCGACACCGCTCCGTCAGGCAGCCCGGCCTCGTCGATGATCTCGGCCACGGTCAGCATCGTGAGCGGATCGCGAGACGGTGGCTTGAGCACGATCGAGCAGCCCGCGGCGATGGCCGGGGCGACCTTGTGCGCGGCCAGGTTGAGCGGGAAGTTGAAGGGGCTGATGCCGGCCACCGGGCCGATGGGGAAGCGACGTGTGATGCCGCTGCGTCCCTTGTGTGCGGGTCCGATGTCCAGCGGCAGCGACTCGCCGCCCAGTCGCTCTGCCTCCTCCGCGGCGAGTCGAAAGACCAGCACACCGCGGTCGGCCTCCGTTCTGGCGTCACGGATGGACTTGCCCGATTCGCGGGTGATGAGCGCCGCCAGCTCGTCACGACGTCGCTCGATACCGGCGCTGATGTGACGCAGCGCCGCGGCACGTTCGTAGGTGGGCAGTCGCCGCATGGCCTCGAAGCCGCGCACCGCCGACTCAGCCGCCTCCTCGTACTGCTCCTCGGTCGCAAGATAGGTGCTGCCGGCAAGCTCGCCTGGCCGGGCCGGGTCTTCGATATCGAGTCGCTCCGGTGAGTCGACCCAGCGGCCGGCAAGATAGATGGGGTGGACACCCCGGGTCGTCGCGTCGCTGCTCATGGGGACTCCTTCTTCATCGAGCCTCCATCGTAGCCAGCTGCGCCCGCCGTAGCCAGCCATGCTGCAGTGGAGTCACCATCGAAGCGGTTCCGGGGCCACGTCGGGTAGGCTGGTAGGGCAGCCGCACGATAGGAGAGTAGTCACATGCCCCAGTATGCCAACCCGCCGCAGATGGTCATCGACCCGTCCAAGTCGTATACCGCGACCATCGAGACCTCGGCTGGCACCATGACCGCCGAGCTCTTCGCCTCCGAAGCCCCGCGCACGGTCAACAACTTCGTCTTCCTCGCGCGTGAAGGGTTCTACGACGATGTCATCTTCCACCGCGTCATCAGCGGCTTCATGATCCAGGGAGGCGACCCCACCGGCAGCGGCAGCGGTGGACCCGGCTACCAGTTCAAGAACGAGGACGTGGACCGTCAGTACCTGCGCGGCACCCTGGCTATGGCCAACGCCGGGCGCAACACCAACGGCAGCCAGTTCTTCGTCATGCACGCCGACTATCAGTTGCCGCCCGATTACACCATCTTCGGCAAGCTCAGTGCCGGCGAAGAGGTCATCGACGCCATCGCCAATGCGCCCAAGGGCGGACAGGACCGACCGGTGAACCCGGTCGCCATCAAGTCGGTGACCATCGCCGAAAGGTGAACCTGGCGTCGTCCGGGGCTACGGTGACGCTGAGGGCAACAGCACCTTGAGAGCGTCGTCGAGTGAGGGCGCCGCTGGTGCCTCGCCGGCGAAGAAGAACAGCCAGACGGCGACGAGACCGGCGATGGCGAGCAGGAGCACGAGCACGACGGCCACGATCAACAGGCGGCGCCGGCGTCGTCCAGTCACGGACGGTTGCTGCGTGGGCGTAGCGTTCATGCGCATGTTCTCCGTTCACCCGGACTGCGGGTGTCACCCATCTCACTGGACGCTCCCCCGAACCGCCATCTTGGCGCGAGTCGGCAACGGCTGCCTGACGAAGCAGTGGCCGGCACGTGGTCATCTCGGCTGGATACGTCAGCGGTGAAGCCATGGATGCTCATCGCCGCGGGCGCGGCGTTCACAGCGATCGCCTCGTTCTTCGCTCCTGAACGAGCCTGGATCGAGGCGGTATCTCAAGCGTTCGTGCCCTTTGGCGCCGTGCCCCTGGCCGTTGGCTTCGCCACACAGCGTTCCCGAGTAGCTCCGGTCGCACTGCTGGGTGCTGGAGCCAGCGTCGCCATGGTGCTGGCGTTCTACTTCGCGCGACCGCTCCTCGATCCGTCCTACTCCTACGGGGTCCTGTCGGAGGCTCTGCTCTACTGGTGCGGCATCGGCGCGATCAGTGGTGCTCTCTTGGCAGTATTCGCGTGGTGGCTGCGACCCCGGATGCGGACCCAGGACGCCGCGCTCGCGCTCGGCATCTGGCTCATCCTCGCGCTCCTTCCGTTCATCTACCTCGTCTCCACGGGCTGGGGTCGCGTCGCTGTCGACACCAGCTCCGGGATCGTGACGATCGGCTACAGCACCGTCGACGTCATCGTGGCCACCGTCGTCCTGGCCGCATTCAGCGGCGTCGTGATCCTGGCCGCGATGAGAGAGCCATCACGCCGGACGGATCCGCCACCAACATCGCTGCGATGAAGGTTCGCTGACGAAAGTAAGCACTGTCGCGAGGCATTTGCTCAGCCAGTGGGGTGCGACGGGCCGTCGGAACCGTCTCCACGACGAGGCCCTGGCACCGCATCAGCCTGGATGTCCGGTTCCACGCAGCGGGGATAGCATCCCATCACCCGCACCCACACGCAGACCGAGCGCAGGTCGGCCAGGAACGCCTGCCCCGGACCCCCCACATCACAGACATCCGAATCGATGTCCACCCAGAAGACGTACTCCCAGCTGCCCTCACGACTGGGGCGTGACTCCAGCTTGGTCATGTTGATCTGGTGCTCGGCGATGACACCCAAGGCGCGCACCAGGGTGCCCGGTTCGTTGAGCACGCTGAACGCAAGAGCGCTGCGCCGCGCGCCATCGGGCTCTGCCGTGGCGGGCCCCGGCAACTCCGTGTCGCCGGGCAGCGCCAGCACCAGGAAGCGGGTCCGGTTACGCCGCTGGGCTTGGATATCGGTAGCTAGGATCGCCAATCCATGGATGGCGGCTGCGCGCGGCGACAGCACCGCCGCGGAGCCGCGCTCAGCGCGCTCCTTGATGGTGCGACCGGCGCCCGACGTATTGGTGGCAGCCAGCAGCGTCCAGTCACGGGAACGCAGGAATGGCTCTGCCTGCGTCAGCGCCTGGATGTGCGAGTAGACCCGTTCGATGGTCTCCAGACGCTCGCCCGGCAGCGCCGCCAGGCACAAGCGCACCGGCACGATGACCTCGCCCACGACGACCGCCGCGGTGTCCAGCAGCAGGTCGTAGACCTCGCGCACACCACCCCCGACGACGTTCTCGATGGGCAGCACACCCGCGGCCACCGCACTGGCTTCTACCGCGGACACGACATCGCCGAACATCGGCAGCGGCAAAGTGGTCGCGCCCGGATACGCCGCCAGCACCGCATCCTCCGCGAAGGAGCCGGGTGCGCCAGCGAACGCGACGCGCAACGTAGCAACGGTCGTCATCGACCGTGAAGCCTAGCGTTCGCGGCGGTCACCGACCGAGCCTATCGGCAGCGGCCGATCAACCGGCCCCGACGTCCGCGACCTGGCGCTTCCAGATGGCGTATTCGAACGAGTCGGCCAGGGCCGCCGCAGAGGCAGAGATGATGTTGGTGGCCGAGCCCATCGTGGACCATTCCAGCTCGCCATCCTGGGTATCGATGATGACACGCGTGCGCGCGGCGGTGGCAGCATCGCCATCGAGGATACGGACCTTGTAGTCCACCAGGTGCATCGACTCCAACTGCGGGTAGAAGGCACCCAGCGCTTTGCGCATGGCGGAGTCGAGCGCGTTGACCGGGCCGTTGCCGTCGGCTGCGGTGTGCAGCACCTCGCCGTCTACACGAACCTTGACGGTTGCCTCCGAGAGGAAGTCCTGTCCCTGGCGTTGCTCCGAGAGCGTGGTGTAGTCGAGGATCTCGAAGGGTGCCTGGTAGCCGGCCGTTCGCCGACGGATGAGCAGCTCGAAGGAAGCCTCCGCGCCCTCGAAGGCGAGGCCCTGGTTCTCCAGCTCCTTGATGATGACCGACAGCTCACGCGCATCCACTACGCCCTCAAGGCTGTGGCCCAGCTGCTCGGCCCGGATCCGAGTGTTGGCGCGACCGCCCAGCTCGGACACCACCAGACGGCTCTCGTTGCCGATGAGGGTCGGCTCCACGTGCTGGTAGCTGCGCTCGACCTTGGCCACCGCGGCGCCGTGGACGCCGCCCTTGTGGGCGAATGCGGAGCGACCTACGAACGGCTGGTAGTCGAGCGGCGTGACGTTGGCGATCTCCGCCACCGAGCGCGACAGGGCCGTCAGGTGGCTGATCTCACCGCCACCGAGCGGCGTCAGAGCAAGGTCGGTCTTGAGCGCCAGGTTGGCCATGACGCTGACCATGTTGGCGTTGCCGCAGCGCTCGCCGTAGCCGTTGATGGTGGCCTGCACATGACGCGCACCCTCGGCCACCGCAGCCATGGTGTTGGCCACCGCCAGCTCGGCATCGTTGTGGGTGTGGATCCCCCAGGTCACATCTGGCGCGCCGGGATCGGCCTCAAGCGTGGCACGTGTGTCGCGGAAGATGGCCACCAGTTGGTGGGTGAGGGTGCCCCCGTTGGTGTCACATAGCACCAGATCGCGGGCACCAGCCTCGCGGGCAGCGCGAAGGGTGTTGAGGGCGTACTCCCGATCAAGCATGTAGCCGTCGAAGAAGTGCTCGGCGTCGTAGACCAGCGTACGGCCCTGCTCGCGGATCCACTGCACGGACTCCGCGATCATGTCCAGGTTCTGTTCGAGCGAGACGCCCAGGACCTCGATGGCATGGAACGCCGAAGATTTCCCGAAGATGGTCACGACCGGCGTCTCGGCACGCACCAACTCGTTGAGGAATGGGTCCTCAGCCGCGGTGTTGGCCTTGTGCCGGGTCGAGCCGAAGGCGGCCAGCTTGGCGTTCGTCCAGGTCATCTTCTTGGCGGCCGCGAAGAACTCGATGTCCTTGGGGTTGGAACCGGGCCAGCCACCTTCGATGAAGGGCATGCCGTATTCGTCGAGCATACGCGCGACACGGATCTTGTCCGCCAGCGACAGCGTGATGTTCTCGCCCTGCGTGCCGTCACGAAGGGTCGTGTCGTAAAGGACGACCGGCTTGTCGGCGGCCGTTGCTGCTGTGGTCACGCTGCTCTCCTACTGGATGGACTGCGGTGTTCTGACTATGCGGACTTGAGATGCGCTGCCACGGCCTCGCCGAAGGCGGCGGTGCCGACGCTCACCCAACCTCGGGACTCCCCATGCGGGCCCATGAGGTCGCGGGTGCGGGTGCCGCCGTCGAGCGTGGCCCGAACGGCCGCCTCGATCGCCTCAGCAGCAGCCGCCTGGCCCAGCGACCAACGCAGCATCAGGGCTGCCGAGAGGATGGTGGCGGTGGGGTTGGCGATGTCGAGGCCAGTCTTGGCGGGGGACGAGCCATGGATCGGTTCGTACATGCCAGTGGTGCCATGTTCCGTCTTGCGCTCCCCGAGTGAAGCGGAGGGCAGCATGCCCAGGGAGCCGGCCAGCACCGACGCTTCGTCGGACAGGATGTCGCCGAACATGTTGCCGGTGACGATGACATCGAAGGCGGCCGGCTTGGTGATCAGCGACATGGCGGTCGAAATCGACGAGGCGATGCTCCAGCTCGATATCTGGATAGTCGGGCGCCATCTCCTCGACCACGGCCCGCCAGAGACGACTGTTGGCCAGCACGTTGGCCTTGTCCACGCTGGTGAGCTTCTTGCGCCGACCGCGTGCCAGCTCGAAGGCCAGCGCCACGATGCGCCGGATCTCGGGCTCGGTGTAGGACATGGTGTCGTAGGCTTCGCGGCCGTTGGGCCCGTCGAACGCCTCTTCACGCTTGCCGAAGTAGATGCCGCCGGTGAGCTCGCGCACGATCATCATGTCCACGCCCTCGATAAGGTCGGCCCGCAGCGGCGAGGCCTCCTTGAGCGAAGGCTCTACCGCCACCGGGCGCAGGTTGGCGTAAAGGCCCATGACCTTGCGCATCTTGAGCAGGCCCTGCTCGGGACGCACGGCCGCCATGGGGTCATCCCACTTGGGGCCACCGACCGCGCCCAGCAACACGGCGTCCGAGGCCAGCAGGATATCCAGGTCCTCATCACGGATGGAGGTGCCGTAGGCATCGATGGCGATGCCGCCGGCGAGGACCTCGGTCCACTCGATGGCGAAGCCGAAGCGCTGCTGCGCCGCGCCGAGGACCGTCAACGAGGCGTCGACGATCTCCGGTCCGATGCCGTCACCGGGGATCTTGGCGACCCTGTAGACGGGTTGACCTTGGGGACTCAAACGAGTGTCTCCTTCCGCTCGAGCAGCTTCTCCAGCCCGGCGAGGTAGGCCTCCAGGGAGGCTTCGATGATGTTGGTCGACAGGCCGTGGCCGTTGACGGTCTCAGCGGTGTCTTCAGGGTCGATGGAACGACGTGCGCGGACCATCACCTGGCCCTGTGCGTCTTCACCGCCGGAGACGGCGCGGATCTCATACTCGGCAAGTCGCGGATACCAGCCGATGATGGGCTCGACGGCCTTGTCGACGGCCACGAAGAGCGCGTTCACCGGTCCGTTGCCCTCAGCCATGGCCTCGACGGCCTGGCCGTTGAGGAGAAGGGAGACGGCCCCCTTGGCGGCCCCACCCTTGCCGCTACTGCTGGACCAGTCGACCAGCTGCACCGGTGATTCGGGTGCCGCCGTTTCCGACGTACCCGCGCCGGAGAGCTGAGCCTCGACGAGAGCGGTCAGGTCGGCGTCGGTGACCTCCTTCTTGGTGTCGGCCAGTGCGATGGCGGTCTGGTAGACCGTGTCGAGCGCCTCACCCTGGAGGTCGTAGCCCAGCTCGGCGAGCTTGCCTTGCAGGCCACGCCGGCCGGAGAGCTTACCGACCGACAGGCGGGATCCCGCGAGGCCGACCGACTGCGGGGTCATGATCTCGTAGGTCAGCGCGTTCTTGAGCACCCCGTCCTGGTGGATGCCCGATTCATGGGCGAACGCATTGCGACCCACGATGGCCTTGTTGGGCTGCACGGCGAAGCCGGTCAGGTAGCTGACGAGGCGGCTGGCGTTGCTGATCTGCTCGGTGTTGACGCGGTGGCCCGCGACTTGGAACTCGGTCGGCCGCGTGCGCAACGCCATGACCACCTCTTCGAGCGAGGCGTTGCCGGCGCGCTCACCGAGGCCGTTGATGGTGACCTCCACCTGGCGCGCACCGGCCTGTACCGCGGCCAACGTATTGGCAGTGGCGAGGCCCAGGTCGTTGTGACAGTGGACGCTGATGACGGCACCTGAGCCGACGCGCTCCACGACCTCGCGGGTCAGCTCACCGAACTCGGCGGGGATGGCATAGCCCACCGTGTCGGGGATGTTGACGGTCGTCGCGCCGGCGTCGACCACGGCTTCGAAGACCTTGAGCAGGTAGTCGTGCTCGGTGCGGCTGGCATCCTCGGCGCTGAACTCGATCTCGGCGTCTGGTCCCAGCCGTTTGCGCGCGTAGCTGACCCACTTGACCGCAGCCGCCAGTGCCTCCTCGCGCGACATCTTGAGCTTGTGCTTCAAGTGGATGTCGCTGGTGGCGATGAAGAGGTGCAGGTGCGGCTTCTCCGCCGGCAGGAGCGCCTCCACGCCACGCTGCGGATCGCCGTCCTTGCAACGTGCCAGGCCGGCCACAGCGATGCCCTTGGTCTCCTGGGCGATGCGCTGGACGGCCTCGAAGTCACCCGGCGAGGCGGCCGGGAAGCCGGCCTCGATGACGTCAACGTTCAGCCGGGCCAGCTGTCGCGCGACCTCGATCTTCTCGGCCACGGTGAGTCCGGCGCCAGGCGCCTGCTCGCCATCCCGCAGGGTGGTGTCGAAGATGCGTACCGGTACGTCGGCGATCATCAGGCTGCCCCCTTCGCGCCCTTGGGCGCGGCTGCTCCGGTGGTGCTGGCCTGGGCCTGTCCGGCGCTGACCTCGACCGGATCGAGCCAAGCCATCTGCGAGCGCAGCTGGGCACCGACCTGCTCGATCTGGTGGTCATGGTCGGTCTGGCGCATGCGCTCGAACTCGGCACCACCGGCATCATATTCATCGATCCAGCGCTCGGCGAAGCGACCGCTTTGGATGTCACCCAGGACGTCCTTCATGGCCTGCTTGGCGCCCTCGGTGACGCGCGGCCCGGAGACGTAGTCGCCGTACTCGGCGGTCTCGCTGACGCTGAAGCGCATGTAGTTGAGCCCACCGCGGTACATCAGGTCCACGATGAGCTTGAGCTCGTGCATCGTCTCGAAGTAGGCCAGCTCGGGCTGATAGCCGGCTTCGACCAGCGTCTCGAAGGCGGCCTTGACCATGGCCGAGACACCGCCGCACAGCAGCGCCTGCTCACCGAAGAGGTCGGTCTCGGTCTCCTCGGCGAAGGTGGTCTCAAGGATGCCGGCGCGGGTGCTGCCAAGGCCACGCGCATAGGCCATGACGCGCGCTCGCGCCGTGCCCGATGGGTCCTGCTCGACCGCGAAGAGCGCGGGTACGCCACCGCCGGCTACATAGACCGAACGCAGCAGGTGGCCCGGACCCTTGGGCGCGACCATGCCCACATCCACGTTGGCCGGCGGCACGATGCGGCCGAAGCGGATGTTGAAACCGTGGGCGAACATCAGCAGCTGGTCCGCACGCAGGTGTGGCGCGATCTCGGCATCGTAGAGCGACTTCTGGATGGTGTCGGGGACGGCGATCATGATGACGTCGGCGGCCTCGACCGCGTCGGCTACGTCCATCACCGGGAGACCGGCGTCCTCGGCGATGGCTCGGCTCTTGGATGCCGGCGCCAGCCCGACGACGACGTCCACGCCACTCTCGTGGAGGTTCAGCGCATGAGCGTGACCCTGGCTGCCGTAGCCGATGATGGCGACGGTCTGGCCGTCGAGCGCCGAGGCGTCGGCATCGTTGTCGTAGTACATCCGTGCGGGCATGTCTGGGGCTTCCTCCTACTTGGCCTTGGCTGGTGCGAGCGACTTGGCTGGCTTGTTCGTCGGGGCTGGATGGGTCGTCGTGGTCGGGATGACGGCCGGCTCAGGACCGGCGCGAAGGATGGCTTCGACGTCGATGGCAGCGGAGCCACGGCCAAGCGCGATGGTGCCGGTGCGAACCATCTCCCTGATACCGAAGCCGGCGAGCAGCGCCACCAGCGAGTCGATCTCCTGCTCGGTGCCACTGTGCTCGACGACCACGGTCTCCGGGCCAACGTCGAGGATGCGGCCCTTGTAGAGCTCGATGATGCGCAGGACCTCGCCACGCTTGGACTCGGTAGCGCGGACCTTGATCAGTGCCAGCTCATGTTCCACGACACCTGAGGCGGGCAAGTCCTGCACCTTGAGCACATCGATCAAACGATAGAGCTGCTTGCTCATCTGCTCGACCGCGAAGTCATCGCCTTTGAGGGTGATGGTCATGCGGCTGATGTCGGGTCGCTCGGTGTGACCCACGGCCAGCGACTCGATGTTGAAGTTGCGACTGCGGACCATGCTGGCGACGCGGTTGAGGACGCCAGGCTGGTTGTTGACCAGCACCACGAGGACATGCCGATGCAGCTGGCCTGAGCCGGGGACGTAGCGCTGTTTGGCGGCGTTCTTGTCTGGTGCGGCGATGGGATCGTTCATGGCCATGCTAGCTTTCCTCACCCTCGGCCGATGTCGTGTCGTTGGCCGATCCGGCGTCCGTGGCCCCCGTCATGTCGGCGGAGTCGCCCCAGTCCTCGATGAGGTCGGAGAGTCCCTTGCCGGCAGGCATCATCGGCAGCACGTTCTGCGTCTGTTCGATCTCGAACCACACCAGCGCGGGGCCGTCGTGCGCCCGGGCGCCGCGGATGGCATCGTCGACCTCCTCGGGCCGGGTGGCCTTGAAGGTCGGTAATCCGTAGGCCTCCGCCAGCGTGTCCCACTTGGGCGCCGGCAGATCACTGGAGTGGTAGTTGCCGCCGTAGACGATCTCCTGCCACTGGCGGATCATGCCCAGCTTCTTGTTGTCCATGAGCGCGATCTTCACGGGGATGTGATCGACCGCGACGGTGAGCATCTCCTGGACGGTCATCTGCAAACCTCCGTCGCCGACGACAGCCCAGGTCTCCTTGTCGGGACGCCCCAGGGCCGCACCCATGGCTGCCGGTAGCCCGAAGCCCATGGTCCCGAGACCGCCCGATGAAAGGTGGCTGTTGGGGCGCTTGAAGCCGGCGTAGCGGGCCAGCCACATCTGGTGCTGGCCGACGTCCGACACCAACGTGGCGTCATGCTCGGTCAGCTCACCCAGTCGCGAGATGACGTAGTCGGCCGTGAGGATGCCGTCCTTCCATCGACCCGAGCCATGCCATGATTGCGCCTCGGAGCCGCTGCGCCACTCGGCGAGCTCGTCGAAGTAAGCCTGGCGCGTGGCTGGGTCGACCTCCGGCACGGCCTTGATGAAGGCGCGCAGGACGCTGCCGACATCACCCACGATAGGGATGTCCACGGCCACGTTCTTGCCGATCTCGGAGGGATCGATGTCGACGTGGATGATGCGGGCGTGGGGCGCGTAGGTGCTGACCGCCCCGGTGACGCGGTCATCGAAGCGCATACCTAGCGCGATGAGCAAGTCGGACGACTGGATGGCCTTGTTGACGTGCTTCCAGCCGTGCATCCCCATGTAGCCATATGAGAGCGGGTCACTCTCGTCCATGGCGCCCACGCCCAGCAGCGTGTGCGTGACGGGGATCTGGGCCTTGTGGGCGAAGGCTTTGAGTTCGTCGGTGGCCGCGGCGATGAGGACGCCATGGCCGGCCAGGATCACCGGCCGTTCGGCGGCGGCGATGGCCTCGGCGGCCAGCTTCACCTGCCGCGGGTGGCCGTCGTAGCGAGGCTTGAAGCCGGGCATGTCGAGGGTGGTGGGGTTTTGCACCTGCGTCTCAGCGGTGAGTGCATCCTTGGTGAAGTCGACGTGGACAGGCCCAGGGCGGCCGCTGCGGGCGATGTGGAAGGCCTCGGCGACGACGCGAGGGATGTCGTCGGCGTTTCGGACCAAGTAGTTGTGCTTGGTCATCGGCAGTGTGATGCCGCTGATGTCGATCTCCTGGAAGGCGTCCTTGCCCAGCAGCGCACCCGGCACGTTGCCGGTCAGCGCCACCATCGGCACCGAGTCCAGCTGTGCCGTGGCGATGCCAGTCACAAGGTTGGTGGCACCAGGACCGGAGGTCCCCAGGCAGACGCCGACTCGACCGCTGGCACGAGCGTAGCCGTCGGCAGCATGCGCGGCTCCCTGTTCGTGGCGGACGAGGATGGTGCGCAACTCGGGATAGTCGGCCCACACGTCATAGAGCGGCAGGATGACCCCGCCGGGGTATCCGAAGATGACGTCCACGCCCTGGTGGATGAGTGCCTCGCAGAGGGCATCGGCGCCGATGCGGGTGCGATGCTCGATGCGCGCCTGGTGCAACATATCGGCGCGCGCCTTCTCCACGGCCGCGGCCTGAGCCGAACCCCGATCGGGCACGTGCCGCCCGCGGGTCCGGGGCTGGGTGGGCGCGGCAGTGGTGGTGGCCCCGCCCTGCTTGCCCTGCGCTGCCGCCGCAGGCTTCGTCTTCGTGCTGGTCATGGGTGCTGCCCTTCCCTACGTGATCACTCTCAAGGTCTCCGACACAACAAAGACCCTCGCCGTTCCCGGCGAGGGTCCTGGTGGTTCGACGTCCGTCGCGCCTCGCGGCGCTATCTCCGCCTACTCCCAGGCTCCCACCGGGAGCCGGTAATCAGGCCGATAAGCTCGAGGGCGATGGCCTCGAGCTTGCCAAGAAGGGATACCTCTACAGGCTGGGACAGGCGAACTTGGACACGCGTGCCGTCACCGCGAATCGCGATCGCGACAAGACTGCGCTGCCGTTCGGTCTGGCCCATCTGCGAAAAACGCTCCTTCTCTGGAGAGATGTGAGACGACTGTACACGCTCCGGTAGCTACGTGTCCAGCACGGGCGATGGTCCTGTGTCGGCCGTTGGTCCTGTCGGGGCAGCGACCATCCAGGGGCCTCAGCCCGCGCCCCGGCGTTCGGTACGCGCTGTTCAAACGGCAACCGGGCACAATGTGGGCGACACCAGCACCCTCCCACTCCCCAAGCATCAGGAGGTGACGACGTGGTCGGCATCGGCATCATCGGCACCGGCAAGCAGGGCGCAGACCATGCCCGCCGCATCGCAGCGCTGGGCGACAAGGCCCGTCTGGTGACGGTGCACGATCTCAACGACGACGCGGCACGGGCTGTCGCCGACGAATGCGGCGCCCAAGTGGCCGGGAGCGATCAGTCGCTCATCGAGGACCCCGCGGTGGACGCCGTCATCATCGCTTCGATCACCGGGACCCACGTTCCCCTCGTGCTCGCCTGCATCGAGGCCCGCAAGCCGGTACTCACCGAAAAGCCGCTGGGGATCACCGTCTCCAGCTGCGAACGCGTCCTCGACGCCGAGATCGCCACTGGCCGCCGCTACGCCACCGTGGGCTTCATGCGCCGTTTCGATCCTGAGTACCGCCGCCTGAAGGACACCGTTGAAGCCGGCACCATCGGTACTCCGCTGGTCATCCATTGCATCCACCGCAATCCGTCGGTGCCAGCGACCCATCACACTCGCCAGACGCTCACCGACACCGTGGTCCACGAGATCGACGTGGCGCGCTGGTTGCTGGGCGAGGAGATCGTCAGCGTGGCTCTGGAGAAGCCGCGACACCGGCCCAGCGTCAGCCATCAGCTGGCAGACCCGGTGCTGGTGCGTCTGGAGGCCAGGAACGGCGCTCGTGTCGACGTCGAGGTCTTCGCCAACGCCGGCTATGGCTATGACGTCCGCTGCGAGGTCCTCGGTGACAAGGGCTACGTCTCTATGGGCTCGGGGCCATATGCGCTCGTGACGACTGATACCGCTGCCGAGCAGGGACTCCCGCCGGACTGGCTGACACGCTTCAGGCCGGCCTACGATGCCGAGATCGGCCACTGGGTGGATGACATCGGCCACCCGGAGCCCTCCCCGAGTGCGTGGGACGGTTACGCTGCCACCGTAGTCGCCGAGGCCCTCGTGCGTGCGCTCCAGACTGGCCATCGCGAGGCCGTCTCGGTCGGCCCACGACCCAGTCTCTATCGCTGAACCGGAGCCATGTCGCTGAACCGGAGCCTTCGCACCACACCGAAGAGCTCCTCACGGCAAGCTCCTCGCGGCAAGGCCGACACGGCAAGGCCCTCACATCGACAGACCGGCGCAGCGCGCGCCTCTGCTACGCTCCGAACATGTCCGAACATGCCCGTGCCCCACGCACTCTGGTCCAGAAGATCTGGGACGACCATGTCGTCCATGAGGAGCCTGGCGCTCCCTCCGTCATCGGCATCGACCTCCATCTCATCCATGAGGTCACCAGCCCACAGGCGTTCGAGGGCCTGCGACGTCGCGGCCTCGGCGTGCGTCACCCCGAGCGCACCATCGCCACGGCCGACCACTCCACGCCGACCCACGATCGCTCGCTGCCGATCCTCGACCAGCAGGGCGCTTACCAGCTGGCCAAGCTGCAGTCCAACTGCGAGCAGTTCGGCATCCCGCTCTATGCGCTCGGCTCGGACCGCCAGGGTATCGTCCATGTCATCGGCCCCGAGCTGGGCCTGACCCAGCCAGGCATGACCATCGTCTGCGGCGATTCGCACACCGCCACACATGGCGCCTTCGGGGCACTCGCCTTCGGCATCGGCACCAGCGAGGTGGAGATGGTGCTGGCGACCCAGACGCTGCTGCAGCGGCCCTTGAAGACGTACCAGGTCCGAGTCGATGGCAGGCTGGCCGAGGGCGTGACGTCCAAGGACATCATCCTCAACCTCATCTCGCGGATCGGCGTCGGTGGAGGCACCGGGCACGTCTTCGAGTTCAGCGGCGAGGGCATCGAGGCGTTGACGATGGAGCAGCGCATGACCATCTGCAACATGTCCATCGAAGGCGGCGCGCGAGCCGGACTCATGGCACCCGACGACACCACCTTCGAGTATGTCGCTGGCCGACCGCACGCACCGCAAGGCAAGGCTTTCGACGAAGCCGTCGAGCGCTGGCGCCGCCTGCCCGGTGACCCCGCTGCCAGCTACTCCAAGTCGATCACCATCGATGCCGACAAGCTGGAGCCGATGATCACCTACGGCACCAACCCGGGCATGGGCATGGGCATCACCGAGCGCGTTCCCAGCCCCGCCGATGCCGGCGGCGAATCGGAACGCCGCACGCTTGAGAAGGCGCTCGCCTACATGGACCTGCAGCCGGGCGAGCCGCTGCTGGGTCACAAGGTCGACACGGTCTTCATCGGCTCCTGCACCAATAGCCGCCTCAGTGACCTGCGCCAGGCCGCGGCGCTGATCAAGGGCCGCACCTTCGCCAGCGGCATCCGCGTCATGGTCGTGCCCGGCTCGCAGCCGGTGAAGACCCAGGCGGAACAGGAGGGTATCGCAGACATCTTCCGCGCCGCCGGCGCCGACTGGCGTGAGGCCGGCTGCTCCATGTGCATCGCCATGAACGGCGACCAGGGCGAACCGGGCGAGTACATCATCAGTACCAGCAACCGCAACTTCGAAGGGCGGCAGGGCAAAGGCGCCCGCACCTTCCTGGCCTCGCCGCTGACGGCCGCCGCCACGGCACTGACCGGCGTCGTCACCGATCCGCGTGCACTCGTCGACCGCGATCCGGTCGCGGTGGGAGGGAACTAACCATGGCCGAACCATTCAGCACGTTCACCAGTGCCCTCATCCCGCTGCCCGCGGAGAACATCGACACCGACCAGATCATCCCGGCGCGCTTCCTCAAGACCACCGAGAAATCCGGCCTCGCCGATGCTCTCTTCTTCGATTGGCGCTACGATGCCGCCGGCGCGCCCAGGCCGGACTTCATCATCAATCAGCCGCAGATGCAGGGTCGCCAGATCCTGCTCGCCGGTGACAATTTCGGCGCCGGCTCATCGCGGGAGCATGCCCCCTGGGCTCTCACCTCCTGGGGCATCCGGGCCATCCTCTCGACCGGCTTCGCCGACATCTTCCGCAACAACTCGCTGAAGAACGGCCTCCTGCCCATCGTGGTCGACGAGGACACACACCGCGCCCTCTTCGCGTACGCCGCCGACCAGCCGGACGCCGAGTACAGCGTGGACCTCGAGGCACAGGTCGTGCACCTGCCAGGTGACCAGGACGTTCCCTTCGAGGTCGACCCCTTTGCCCGCAAGATGCTGCTAGAAGGCAAGGATGAGATCGGCTGGCTGCTCGATCGCAGCTCGGCCATCGACGCCTGGGAGACCGCCAACCCCGCCCCTATCGACACTCGCCCCATCGACGCCGCCTGATCGCGGCACCTCCCGGAGACCGACGTCATGTCCCTGCCCTACGACCAGGCAAGCGATCCTGCCAAGCGCCATTCCGCCACGCTCACTGACGGCCCCGACCGCGCCGGCGCACGCGCCATGCTCAAGGCCGTGGGCTTCACCGATGAGGACCTGGCCAAGCCCATCATCGGCGTCGCTACGACCTGGATCGAGACGATGCCCTGCAACCTCAATCAGCGTCGGCTGGCGGAGTTCGTGAAGGAAGGCGTGCGAGCGGCCGGTGGCACCCCCATGGAGTTCAACACCATCGCCGTCTCCGACGGCGTGGCCATGGGCACCGAGGGCATGAAGGCATCGCTGGTCAGCCGCGAGGTCGTGGCCGATTCCATCGAACTGGTGGCACGCGGCCACCTCTTCGATGGTCTGGTCGTGCTCTGTGGCTGCGACAAGACCAATCCCGGTGCCGCCATGGCCGTGGCACGCGTCGACATCCCCAGCGTGATCCTCTACAACGGCACCATCTACCCGGGCACCTACAAGGGTGAAGCCCAGGACGTCGTCAGCGTCTACGAAGCTATCGGCGCCTACAACGCCGGCAAGATCAGTGCCCAGGAGCTCTATGACATCGAGGAAGCGGCCTGCCCCGGTGCCGGCGCCTGTGGTGGCCAGTTCACCGCCAATACCATGAGCATGTGCCTCGAGTTCATGGGTCTCTCGCCTGCCGGGCTCAACGGCATCCCGGCCGAGGATCCAGCCAAGGACGACGCGGCGCGGCAGTGCGGCGAGCTGGTCATGGACCTGGTGCGCCGCGACGTGCGCCCGCGCAGCTATGTGACCCGCGATTCCATCGACAACGCCGTGGCCGGCGTGGCGGCGACCGGTGGCTCTACCAACGCCGTGCTGCACATGCTGGCCCTCGCGCGAGAGTTCGACATCGATTTCAGCATCGACGACTTCCACGACATCGCGGCGCGCACCCCGACCATCGGCGACCTGCGACCCGGCGGTCGCTACTCGGCCGCTGACATCTACGACGCTGGCGGCATCGGCTTGGTCATCAGGGAGCTGCTCAAGCGTGACCTGATGCACGGCGAGGCGTCCACGGTCACCGGCCAGACGCTCTCTCAGATCGCCGCGTCCGTGAAGGAGACTCCCGGGCAGGACGTCTTCCGCTCCATCGATGATCCCATCAAGTCCACCGGCGGCCTGGCCATCCTGCATGGCACGCTGGCGCCTGACGGTTGCGTCATCAAGCTGGCCGGACATGAGCGACGACACTTCAGCGGACCTGCCCGCGTGTACGACTCCGAGAACGCCTGTTTCGCCGCCGTCAAGGCCGGTGAGATCAAGGCCGGCGACATCGTCGTGCTGCGCTACGAGGGTCCGGTCGGCGGACCGGGCATGCAGGAGATGCTCTCGGTCACCGCGGCTATCGTGGGAGAAGGCCTCGGTGCGACGGTCGCGCTGCTCACCGACGGCCGCTTCAGCGGCGGGACCCGCGGCCTCATGATCGGCCACGTCGCGCCCGAAGCGGCGCTGGGTGGACCCATCGCCCTGGTGGAGGAAGGCGACACCGTCATCATCGACGTCGATCGCCGTGCACTCGACTTGGAGGTCGACGCGGCCGAGATGGAGTCTCGTCGCTCCCGCTGGGTGGTGCCCGAACCGCGCTACACGCGGGGTGTCATGGCCAAGTACGCGGCCTTGGTCAGCTCAGCCAGCGAAGGCGCCATCACCAACCCGCGCTGACTGTTCCGCCAATCGGCGAGCCCACGGAAGAGGCCCGGTCCAAAGGTGGCACCGGGCCTGTCTCGATCCTCCAAGCCTGCGTGAACCGGTAAACGACAGTCGGCGACTCGCTACGGCTGCTCGTACTTGGCGCGCAGCGTGTCTGCCTTGGGTGTCTTGGCGTTGTTGTGCCATGCCTCCATGAGCAGCGGTGATCGACCACTCATCTTGAGCAGGACACCCACGCGGGCGCCGTCATGACCGAATGCGCTGGTGTTCCAGGTGGTGCCGCCATCCCTCGACTCGACCCGCTGCGGGGTGGCCCCACTCTTCTTGTTGGCACTGACCTCGAAGACGATGCGGTCGCCGACCACATCCGCGGAGTAGGCCCGCGACGAGCGGCGCAGAGAGCCGGCACCAACCAGCTTCTTGCCCGTGTCGAACGTGACCCCCAGATCGGAGCTGAGCTTGGCCCTGACCTTGCCGGCGTCGCTGAAGGCAACCGCGACCTGGTTGCCGCGAGCCGCCAGCTGCGGACCCTTGATGTCACTCTGGGCGACGAGCTTGGATGGACCGGGGTTGATGACCGAAGGGTCATCGGCGTCGATGGCATAGCGCTTGACTCGCAGGTCACCATCGCGGACGTAGGCTACCAGGGCTGCCTCGGGCGTAGCGGCGACGGCGAGGCCGCCCTTGTAGTCGGCTGCCCCGAGCTTGTACTTCTTCTGGATGGCCGTGACCTTGCCCAGTGGCTCCATGCTGCGCAGGACGAGCCGCGCACGATACTTGCCGGCCTTCTTCTCCAGCCAACCGATGGCCAGCAGATCCTTGCCAGCACAGGCGACCGAGACATCCCGAACGGAACGGCCATCAGACGGGGTGAGGAACGCCTGTGCAGCGCCACCACCGACGGTGCGACTGGTCATGAACACACGGGAACCACCACCAGAAGGCTCCCGGTAGGTGGATCCTGCCCAGACGCGACCGCCGCAAACGGCGAGCGACATGCCGAACTTGGGTTCACCCACCACGCGGTACTGGCGGAGCTTGCCGTTGGTGCGGCGATAATCCCGGCCTCCGTTGAGGCTGAAGGCGAGGTAGAGCTGGCCCGGGTCACTGGATTCATGCCAGCCTACGGCCACCACCGCCCCGGCACGGGTATTGCCGTTGGCGGCGATGTCCTTGACACGCAGCAGGCCCGCTTGGCGTAGCGGACGGGGCATCGCTTCCTTGTACGACGACGCCATCATGGGGGCGGCAGCGGTCATCACCAGCGTCAGGGCTGAGGCGATGGCCAGCAGGAGTCTTCGCTTGACGACCATGGCGTTTCCCTCCTACAGGGCTCGGTCTTTGGTTCTCATCCCTCGAGTCGCAGACTACAACGACCCTGCGTAGCGTGCTGACGAGCCCCGGCCATGCACCTGCGAGCCATCGGCCCGAGACCCCGGCGTAGCTCAGTCTCGCCTGGCCCCACGGCGCAAGCCGCCGCGTTGCGTCACCGCGTGGTGAGCCAGAGCCGCCACCCCCATAGCCACCAGCGCTCGCTCGGACATGGGCATGGGACGGACCACGGCGAGGAACTGGTCAGCACGGGCGCGGTCGACCGCCGCCAGAAGGGCCTGACCTTCAGCTGTCAAGGCCAGCACTCGCTGTCGCCGGTCCGCGACTTCCTCTCGCCGCTCCAGGTAGCCTCCCCTGACGAGCTCCGCCACCAGTCTGCTGGTCGCCGAAGGTGAGCGGTCCAGCTGCTCGGCCAGGTCACCCACGGTCAGGGTGACCGGCCCAGCCACCGCGTACAACGCCGCCAGCTGCGTGAAGCCGATGTCAAGCGATCCCAGCTGGTTCGCGAAGCCGATGACCAGCTCGCGCCACAACGCACGCCCCACCGCGATGCGGTCGGAGAGCATACGTGGGTTCTGCAGCTCGTCGCGCGCCGCTTGGACCACCGGTGAGAGCAGGTCATCATCCACCGTGTGCATGATTGCATATGATCTGTGAGGCATGGGCTCATCTCCTGCTACGGTTCAAGGAACGCGCGACGGTGCGCACTTCGCCCCGCGCCCAGACGACGCCGGCGTGCAGTCGAGGAACACGAGGGAGCATCTACTGGTGCCTGCCTACATCTACCCAGGACAGGGCTCGCAATCAGTCGGCATGGGCAGGGTGCTTGCCGCTGCTTCAGCCCACGCAGCCGCCGTCTGGCAGCAGGCCGACGATGCCCTTGGCGAGCCGATCTCGCGACTGGCCTGGGAGGGCCCCGCCGAGCGACTGGACCTGACCGTCAATGCCCAGCCGGCAGTGTTGGCCGCGTCCATCGCGGCCCAGCGCACTCTGGAGGCGACGCTCGGCGCCACACCTTCCCCGTTCGGACCAGCAGCCTACTTCGCGGGCCATTCGATGGGTCAGTACAGCGCCATGGTCGCCGCCGGCGTGCTCGACCTCGGTGACGCCATCCGACTGGTGCGCGAACGCGGGCGCTTGATGCAGGCGTCATCGGCCGATGGCGCCATGGCGGCCATCATCGGCCTGCCCGACGAGCAGATCGACGAGTTGATGGCGCTAGGTGCCGAGCACGGCATCATCACCGTCGCCAATCGCAACTCGCCCGGACAGATCGTCATCAGCGGCCAACGAGCCGCGGTGGAGGCCGCGGCCGCCGCCGCCAAGGGCCTGGGCGCGCGTCGTGGCATGATGCTGCCGGTCAGCGTTGCGGCCCACTCCCCGCTCATGGCCGCGGCCGCCGAGGCCATGCTCAAGACACTCACCGACATCCCCTTCCGGACCCCGGCGGCACCACTGCTGGCAAATGCCGATGCCATCACGCTCAGTGATGGCGAGGCATGCCGGGACGAGCTGGTCGACCACCTGACCCGGGGTGTCGACTGGGTCACGGCCGTCCAGACCATGGCCGCGGGGGGCACCGACATGTTCATCGAGGTCGGCCCCGGCAAGGTCCTCACAGGCTTGGTCAAGCGCATCGTCCCGGCCGCTACGACCGTCGCCATCGACGACATCACCACCGAGGGTGGCCTCCAGCTGCCCGCCTAGCATCCCCGACAGGAGAACACCCAGCAACCATGCGCCGCCCCGATTACAACCGCCGTGTCGCCGTCACCGGCCTCGGCATCATCAGCCCAGTCGGCAACGACATCGCGACCGCCTGGGAGAACCTCCTGGCCGGCAAGTCCGGCCTGCAGCGGATCACGCGTTGGGATCCTGAGGTGACCGACTGCCACGCCGCCGGTGAGGTCAACGACTTCGATCCGAACGCCTGGATGAACTTCAAGGCCGTGCGGCGCACGGACAAGAACGTCGTCTTCGGCGTGGCGGCTGCCAGGCAAGCCATGGCCGATTCCGGTTTTGAGATCACTGACGAGAATGCCTGCGACGTGGGTGTGATCTTCGGCTCCGGCGTGGGTGGGCCGCGCCTCATGCAGGACGCCATCGAGACGTACGACAAGCGTGGCGGCAAGGCTGTCAGCCCCTTCTTCATCGCCAACATGCTGCCCGATACGGCGTCCGGCCAGATCGCCATCGAGCTCGGAGTCAAAGGCCCCAACATGTGCATCGTGACCGCCTGCTCGACGGGCACGCACAACATCGGTGAGGCGGCGGAGGGCATCCGCCGCGGTGACTACATCGCTGCCATCTGTGGCTCCACCGAGACACCCCTCTATGAGGTCGCCTACGTTGGCTTCTCCAACATGCGTGGCATGGGAACCCCGCGCGAAGGACGCCCCTTGGGCGACATCTCGCGACCGTTCGACCGCAGCCGTGATGGGTTCGTGTTGGGCGAGGGTGCCGGCGCCATGATCGTCGAGGACCTTGAGCTGGCCAAGGCGCGAGGCGCCACCATCTACGCGGAGGTGGTGGGCTACGGCAACGCTGCCGACGCCTGGGACCTCATCCAGCCGGTAGACAAGGGCGACGGCGTGCGCCGAGCCATGGAGATGGCCATCGAACGCCACGGCGTACCGCGTGACGAGATCGACATGATCAACCCGCATGGCACCTCCACGCCGCTCGGCGACCTGCGCGAGTCACAGGCCATCAAGGCGGTCTTCCCCGATCGCTACAAGGAGGTCGGGGTCAGCGGCACCAAGTCGATGACCGGACACCTCATGGGCGCCGCCGGCGCGGTGGAAGCCGTCTTCACCACCCTTTCGGTGCACCACCAAGTGGTCCCCGCGACGCAGAACTACCTGGAGCCCGATCCCGAGATCGACATCAACGTCATCAGCGGCGACGCGCGCGAGCAGGAGATCCGCTACGCCATGAGCGACAACATCGGGCTTGGCGGCCATAACGGCGCCATCA
The DNA here is from genome assembly GCA_963838115.1 of uncultured Chloroflexia bacterium. Taxonomy (GTDB): domain Bacteria; phylum Chloroflexota; class Limnocylindria; order Limnocylindrales; family CSP1-4; genus JAFMJV01. The sequence goes on along the minus strand of CAWIPU010000001.1, from coordinate 286,966 downwards.
TCTTCAAACGCTACCTCGGCGACTGACGCCGAGCCACGCCGAGCCACGCCGGGCTACTGGAACGATCAGCGTCACCTCGGCTACGATCGAACGCAGCCCACAGCAGGAGTTCATACCACTGTGCCCAACACCGATCCATCACGTCGTGCCGTCATCACCGGCGTCGGCGCAGTCACGCCCATCGGCAACGACCACCGCACCTTCTGGGCCAATGCCCAGGCTGGCGTGAGCGGGGGCGGGCCCATCACGCACTTCGACGCATCCGACCTCGATGTGCGCATCGCCGCTGAGGTCAAGGGCTTCGACCCGGCCACCGCGATGAACCCCAAGATGGCGCGACGCATGAGTCGCTTCATCCACTTCGGCATGGCCGCCGGCAAGGAGGCGGTGACGGACTCGGGGTTGGACTTTTCCGACTGGACGCCGGAGCAGCGCGACCGTGTGGCGGTCGCGCTCAACACCTCCGGTGGTGGCCTCGAGCAGGTGATCATGGGGCATGACATCACCAATACCCGTGGCCCACGCTTCGTCAGCCCCTTCGCCATCCCGGCGCTCTCGGGCTCCATGGCGGCTTGCCAGATGTCGATCGAGTATGGGCTCACCGGCCCCGTCATCACGCAGGTAGCCGCATGCGCGTCGAGCGTCATCTGCTTCCTCGACGCTCTGCGCATGATCGAGCGTGGCGAGGTCGACGTGGTCATCGCCGGTGGTACCGAGGCGCCGCTGCTCAAGATGGGCTTCGCCGCCCTCTCCAACATGGGCGCGCTGTCGAAGCGCAACGATGAGCCAGAGAAGGCCTCGCGACCGTTCGATCGTGACCGTGACGGATTCCTCTTCGGTGAGGGCGCCGGCGTCATGGTCATCGAGACGGCCGAGCACGCCATGCGGCGCGGCGCCACCATCCACGCCGAGTTGCTGGGTGCCGCACTCACCGCGGATGCCTTTCACATCTCGGCGCCTGAACCCACCGGCCGGGGCGCCACGATGGCGATGCGGAAGGCGCTGGCCGATGCCGAGGTGAACGTCGACGAGGTCGACTTCGTGGTTGCCCATGGCACCAGCACACCGCTCAATGACGCCACCGAGTCGCGGGCCATCAAGGCCGCACTCGGTGATCACGCCTACAAGGTCGCGGTCTCATCACCCAAATCGATGGTGGGTCACCTGCTTGGTGGTGCGGGCGCGGTGGCCGCGCTGGTCGGCATCGGTGCCATCCGCGACGGTGTCATCGCTCCGACCATCAACCTGGACCATCCCGACCTGCCCGAGTGCGACCTGGACTACGTGCCCAACGTGGCTCGCCAGGCCAAGGTCGATACGGTCATGGTCAATGGCTTCGGCTTTGGCGGCCAGAACGCGGTCGCTGTCTTCCGCCGCTTCGAGGCGTAGTCAACCCACCATCGGGCGACGCGTGCGACTCGGGCAACTGGGGCGCCGGGTCGATGAGCGCTTGATGAAGTCGTTCGCAAGTGTCGCCCGTCAGCTGAAGTCGTCCCTCTGCTGGACGATGAGCCAGCTGCCCACGGGGCGGGTGAAGTGACGGAACAGCGCCGTCCGAACCGACGGATGACCCGCCCGGTGGGTGAGACGACCGAGCAGCGGGGCTCTGGGGACGATGGACCGACGGATGACCCGCCCGGTGGGTGAGACGACCGAGCAGCGGGGCTCTGGGGACGATGGACCGACGGATGACCCGCCCGGTGGGTGAGACGACCGAGCAGCGGGGCTCTGGGGACGATGGACCGACGGATGACCCGCCCGGTGGGTGAGACGACCGAGCAGCGGGGCTCTGGGGACGATGGACCGACGGATGACCCGCCCGGTGGGTGAGACGACCGAGCAGCGGGGCTCTGGGGACGATGGACCGACGGATGACCCGCCCGGTGGGTGAGACGACCGAGCAGCGGGGCTCTGGGGACGATGGACCGACGGATGACCCGCCCGGTGGGCGCCGTCAGCTGCCCACCGGGCGCCCCGGTAGCTCGCGACCTTCGTACGCGGTCAGGTCGGCCAGCAGGTCGTGGGGCATCCGCATGGGGCGGCCACGCCGCAGGTCGTAGAAGACCTGCACCGTCGAGCCGTCAGCGATGGTCCGTGCTGTCCCCAGCTCCGACACAGCGGCCTCCACGCGGTACTCGAGGCTGAATGCCGAGCGGCCGGTCCAGCCGACGCGCACCGCGCAGCCGATGGGCTCACCGAAGAAGGCCGGCTGGCGGTAGGTGATATGTGCCTCAGCGATGACGAACGTGCGCTTATCAGCATCGGGCCCGGTGCCGAAGGGATGACCGACCACCTCGGTGTAGTAGCCGCCGCGGGCCATCTCGAGATAGGAGAAGTAGACGGCGTTGTTGACGTGGCCCAATGCGTCGGTGTCGTTGTAGCGGATCTCGATGGGATGGCGATAGCGGAAAGCACCCTCGAGCGGTCGTGATCGGCCCATCACCCGATGCTACCGACTCTGAGCGGTGACCGTGGGTGACGAACGGCCGGCAGAGCCGCCGCCGGTGCCGTACCGTTGCGGGCGATGAAGGATCAGTCCGAACAGACGTCTGCCACGTCCATCGAGCGCGGCCGGCCCAGCTACTCCTGGCGCCATGGCCAGGACCGCCGGCTGGAGATGGTCCGCGGGTTCGTGGATCTTGAGGGGGCGCGCGTGCTCGACGTGGGCTGCGGCATCGGCACCTACGTGCGGCGCTTCCGCCACTACAGCGATGACGTCCACGGGGTCGAGATCGAAGAGGAACGAGTGGCTGAGGCGAGCGTCCAGCTGCCCAACATCGTGCTCGCGGTGGGCGAGGACCTCCCCTACCCCGACGACCACTTCGACCTGGTCTTCTCCAACGAGGTCATCGAGCACGTCGCGGACGACCACGCGACCGCCGCCGAGATGGTGCGCGTGACCAAACCCGGCGGCTACATCGTGGCCTTCGCGCCCAATCGGTTGTACCCCTTCGAGACACACGGCGCCTACTTCGGGAAGCGCTACGTCTTCGGGAACATCCCCTTGATCAACTGGCTGCCCGATCCGCTGCGCGACCGGTTCGCGCCGCATGTGCGTGCCTATACCATCAAGGGCATCGAGCGACTCTTCACGGGACAGCCCGTGCGGCTGGTCCACCACCGCGCCATCTACCCGGGTTTCGACAACATCAGTGCACGCCACGCTCGCCTGGGCGCCTTCCTGCGACGAGCCCTGTCCGTCGCCGAGCACTCGCCACTGCATCTGTTCGGCCTGTCGCACTTCCTGGTGCTGCACAAGGTCGCCGGGCCACGCGACCAGATCGGCGTCGAGCCGGAGGTCGGCTCCGGGCTATAGGTCGGCGGGGGTCTCGGTGGCGACGGGATCGAGGACGTACGCTTCGATCACGACTGGCACCGACCAGTTGCCGGCCAGGTCACGCCACTGCACGTGGAGCGAGCGTGGACCGTCCACCGCTGAGCCGCCGGTAGCCTCGTCACCCAACGGGAAGTCGATGCGGTCGACCGCGGGATAGGTGCGACCGGTCACCAGCATGCCCGCAGCGTCCACCTCGTCGCTGAGGCCGATGCGCGCCAGTGCCAAGCCGCTGCCTCCGGGATCGTCGGCGGCACCGAGCAACCGCAGCGGCGCGCTGCCGATGACGACGCTGCGGCCATCGACCTCACCGCGGCTGAGTGCCTCCGGGTCAAGGGCCGGGGACCCGAACGGCGGCGATCCGTCGATGCGGGGCCGCAACCGGTCGCGTAGCGCCCACCACAGCTCCTCGCGGCCACCCTCCATGCCTGCCGCCCAGATGCCGACACCGGCCAAGCCCTGGTCCAGTGCCAAGTCGATCTTGGCACCGAAGCTGTCGGGATCGTCGTACCAGAGCTGGCGCCAGGTCGGCGGGCAGCTTGAGCATTGCTTGTTCGCGTACGCCGTCCAGGCTGATGCCTGCTCCGGGTCGTAACGACGCCCTGACCCAGCCGCGATATCCACCGCCTGCGCATAGGTCGCCTCCGTGGAGCCGTCGATGCCGTTGCCGCTGCGAACTGGGGAGCGCGCTTCGTCGGACTGCGTAGACCACGCTCGTCCGTACCACGGCAGTCCCAGCACCAGCGCGCCAGGCGACGCCTGTGCAAGCGCTCCCTGGACGCTGCTGCTGAGGTCGCCGCTGTCGGGATCGAGCAGTGGAGCCGTCGACCCGGCCACCGCCGAGCCATCCGTGCGGTAGTTGTAGCCCATGATGACCGCCAGGTCTGCGGCATCGTCCGCGGTCAGCGCTGCCAGGTCGTAGTTCTCCAGGCCGGACATCACGTCGATGCTCAGGTGCAGGTCCGGGTCGACCGCGTCGAGTGCCGCACGGACCTCACGCACGAAGTCGGTGTAGTCGTCCGAGACGGCCGCGGGCAAGGGCTCGAAGTCCAGGTTGACGCCATCGAAACCGCGCTCGGAGACGAAGCCCGCGATGCGTCCAGCCAGTGCCTGGCGCGACTTCTTCTTGCTCAACAGGGTCACCGTGCGATCGCGCGTGCCTTCGGTCCAGCCCTGGCGTGCGATGACCGGGACGACCTTGACGCCGGCTTCCTGCAGGCCGGACTTCATCTCGGCGAAGGCATCGCCTTCGAGTGCCTTCCAGCCGGGTGGGACATCCCCGGATGGCTTCTTCTTCACCAGCCGGCCATCGCCGGAGGCCTCGATGCTGTGGAAGGCGGCGATGGTCACGAGGTCGGTGTCAAGCGTCTCGACCGCGTCGCCCATGAGCCAGTAGGGCATGAACGCGACCACCTCGGCCGCCACGGGTTCAGGTGTGGGCGCAGGTGTTGGCAGCGGAGTCGGGGTGACCAGCGCTGCCGTCGTCGGCGAGGTCCCTGGCGGTGGCCGGCACGCCTGAGGGCTGCGTCGTCGCTTGGGAGTCACCCTCGACGGTGATGCACGCCGATGAGATGAACGCCAGCAGCAGCACGAACAGGGCGGTCGTGAGGATGCGGCCACGGATCGGGGCTCGATGGACGATCAGCACACCACTCACCCTGTCAAGTCTGCTCATGGGGCGGGAGCAAAGGCAGGTTGCGGAGGCGCAGCGAGTTCGCGACCACGCTCACCGAGCTGAAGGCCATCGCAGCCGCGGCCAGGATGGGGTCGAGTCGGAGACCGAGGAACGGATACAACAGGCCCATCGCCACCGGGATGAGGATCAGGTTGTAGCCGAAGGCCCAACCGAGGTTCTGGCGGATGACGCGAAGCGTCCCCTGGGAGACGCCGATGGCCACCCCCACCAACCGCGGGTCGCCACCCACCAGCGTGATGTCAGACGCCTCCATGGCCACGTCCGTGCCGGTCCCGATGGCGATGCCTACGTCCGCTTGCGCGAGCGCGGGCGCGTCATTGATGCCGTCACCCACCATCGCTACCAGGTGCCCTGCGCGTTGCAGGGCCTCCACGTGGGCCGCCTTGTCGCCGGGTCGCACGCCAGCGCTGATGTGCTCGATGCCGACCGCACCCGCAACGGTCTCTACCGCAGCGCGGCTGTCGCCACTCAGCAGATGGACCTCGATGCCCGCGTCGCGGAGCTGGCGCACGGCGTCGGCCGCACCGGGCTTGACGCGGTCGGCGATATCGATGGCACCGATGGCGACACCAGCAGCGGCCACCAGGATGGTGGTGTGCGGCGTTTCGCCCGTCGCGATGGGCGTGTCGACGGCAGTGCTCTCCACACCCGCTTCAAGCAGCAGCTCGGCGCTGCCCACCAACACTTCCGCGCCACCGACCCGGGCTCGCACGCCGCGACCGGTGACGGCCTCGAACTCGGTGGCGTCTTCCACGGCGATGCCGCGCTGCTCTGCTGCAGCCATGACAGCAGCCGCCAGGGGGTGCTCGGAGCCGCGCTCGGCAGCCGCCGCCAGCGCCAGAAGATCACGCTCGTCGGCCGTGCCCATGGTGCGAACGGCGCGGACATCGGGGTGACCCACGGTCAGCGTGCCGGTCTTGTCGAAGATGACCGTATCGACGCGGCCGGCGATCTCCAGCGCCGCGCCGCCACGGATGAGCACGCCGCCTTCGGCCGCACGCCCGGTCCCCACCATCACCGCGGTCGGCGTGGCCAGTCCCATGGCGCACGGGCAGGCGATGATGAGCACGCTGATCGCGGAGACCAGTGCCAGCGTCAGCGCCGGCTCCGGCCCGAACAGCCACCACACCACGAAGGTCACTGCCGCGAGCGCGATGACCGCGGGCACGAACCACTCGATGACACGGTCGGCAAGACGCTGGATGGGTGCCTTGGAACCCTGGGCATCACGGACCATGCGCACGATCTGACCCAGGACCGCATCGCGGCCCACATGCGTCGCGCGGAGCACGATGGTGCCGCTGCCGTTGATGGTGGCACCGATCACGGGATCGCCCACGCCGCGGCTGACCGGCAAGGGCTCACCGGTGAGCATGGACTCGTCGATGGCGCTGCCCCCCGAGACGACGACACCATCGACCGGCACCTTTTCGCCAGGTCGTACGCGCACCAGGTCACCCGGGCGGATGGCCTCGATGGGCACGTCAACCTCCGTGCCACCCTCCACGCGCCGCGCCGTACGTGCCCCCAGGCCGACCAGGGCCGCGACCGCGCCGCTCGCCTGCGACTTGGCACGTGCCTCCATCCAGCGACCGGCAAGGATGAGGCCCACGATCATCGCCGAGGAGTCGAAGTAGGTGACCGGCTCGATACCGGCGTCGATCACCAGCGACGGCAGGAGCGTGACCACCACGCTGTAGCCCCAGGCCGCCATCGTCCCCAGCGCCACGAGCGTATCCATCGAGACAGTCCCATGGCGACCCTGGCGCAGGGCGTTGCGCAGGAAGATCCCACCGGCCCAGAACTGCACGAACGTGGCCGGGATGAGCAACAGCCAGTTGAGCTGGGTCATCGACAGACCCAACCCGCCAGGCCAAAGCATCAGCGCCATGATGGCCACCGCCACAGCCACCGAGACCAGGGCACGCAGCCCCAGGCCGCGCATCTCGCGGGCGCGCAGATCCGCGTCGGGGTCGGCGTCATCGAGCGTCAGCGCTGCCGTCTCCCCCGCTGGTCGTTCCGGGCGCACGTCGTAGCCAGCGGCTTCGATGGCCGCCACGACTTCGGCGCGCCCGGCGAGGCTGGGGTCCAACGACACGGTGGCACGCTCGGTGGCGAGGTTGACGTTAGCGGCCGTGACGCCATCGGCCTTGCGCAGGAAGCGCTCGATCCGGTTGACACACGAGGCGCAGGTCATGCCCTCCACGCCGACCGAAAGCTCGATCGGCTCGGGGGCGTTGAAAGGAGCCGTCATGGCGCTATCAATGCGACCCTAGCGGCCTACCGGCTTGATGGCGTAGACCCCGATGATCATGTCCACGCAGGGGTCATGGCAGAGCTCCAGACCGACCTCTCCCCGGTCCACGAGCTGGGCCAGAAAGCCACATTCGCGCGGCGGGAGACCCGCCCAGTAGCGCCGCTCCCGCGTCTCGACAGCCAGGACGTCGTCCGCTTCACCGTCGATGGCGAAACGTCGCCGCAGCTCATGCATGGGGATGTAGGAGCGCGACTTGATGAAACGCCGCAACTGGGCCTGGGTGCAGCCCTGACCCGGGCTCGAGCCATTCCGGCTGCCAATGTCGTCAGCCATGTCTTCGTCTTTCCCCGCCATCACCGCCTTGATCGGTGTCGCGGCCGGCGCCGTACGCGCCATGGTCAATCGTCAGGTTCAACGCGATCGTCACACGCGCGACGATCGGTCGGCGGATGATACACCCGACTACGGGGGCGCCCCCAGGGGCACGTCGGCCGTGCGCGGCCCATCGGGACGTGTGGGTCGACCGTCAGCGGCCTGCCACGACCCGCAGCCCGCGTGGTGCGACGTTGAGCGATTCGCCGCCGTCGGGGGTGCAGACCATGGCGTCCTCGATGCGCACACCGTAGCGTCCCTCAAGGTAGATGCCCGGCTCGCAGCTGAAGGTGTTGCCGGCCGCGGCGAGCTCCTGGTTGCCCCAGACCGCATACGGTTCCTCGTGGACCTCCAGGCCGATGCCGTGACCCAACCGGTGCATGAATTGATCGCCGTGGCCACCGGCGGCGATGACGTCGCGCGCCGCCGCATCGATGTCCTCGAAGCTGACGCCCGGTCGGATGGCGGCACGAGCGGCAGCCTGCCCAGCTGCGGTGAGCTCGTAGATGGCCCGGAAGTCGGCATCAGGACCAGAACCGTCCTCGCCGCCGATCCAGACGGTGCGCGTGATGTCAGAGAAGTAGCCCGCGCGGCGACCCCCGATATCGAGCAACAACGGCTCACCGGGACCGATGCGGCGTCCGCCCGGCTCATGGTGCGGCGACGCACTGTTGGGCCCGGATGCGACGATCCAGAACTCGGCGGTGTCGTGCCCTTCTGCCACCAGGGCAGCACGGACATCCCTGGCCACATCTGCCTCCGTGCGGCCGATGAGCGGGCCGGCGAGGACCCGCTCCATGGCGCGGTCGGCAGCCTCTGCGGCAGCGCGCAAGAGGCCGATCTCCTCGGCGTCCTTGATGCGTCGCATGGGTGCCAGCACGGACGACGCCAGGCCCCAGGCGGCATGCCTCAGCGTGGTCTGCAGGCCCAGCACGAAGGCCGCCCGCAAGCCGTCGGAAACGAGGAAGCTCCCGCCCTCGTCAACGCTCACGAGCGGTGGCAGCAGCTGGTATGGGTCGTCAGTCTCATCCCAGCTCAGCAGCTCCACCGGCTCCGTCGCCAGGCCCGGGGCTTCGCGTGCCGCGGGCGCCTCCAGTCGAGGACTGACGTAGACGATGCTGCCAGTCGCAGGGATGACGAGCAGGTTCAGCCGTTCATTGCCGTGCGCGGCATAACCGGTGAGCCACTCCAGCTCGGGCCCTACCCCGATCAGTAGTGCCGAGCTCCCCGCGCCCCGGAGAGCCGCCTGGGCGGCTGCCAACCGTTCTCGGTAGCGTGCCTGGCTGATGCCATGGGCCACCTCAGGACTCCTTCACCCCGTCGGTCGCCAGCCAGCCTTCCACCAGCCGAGTGCCGTCCTCGAAGAACTTGCGGTAGGAGAACACTCGTCCGGCACCGGCTGCGAGGGCACGTTTGCGGGTGAGCTGGTCATCATGCTCGGCGACCGCGATGACAGGCAGCCGAGCGGCGGACACCTTCTCGATGGCACTGATGCCGTCGAACCCACGCACGGCCAGGTCGACGATGGCGCCACTGATGGTGCGCACGTCGCCAAGCTCATACGCCTCCAGGGCCACCGCCAGCTCGGGTTCGCTGCGCAGGTTGACGGCTGTGCCCCCGGCACGACGCACGGCTTCAGCGATGCGCGTCGACCACATCAGGTCGTCAGCGAGGACGACTACCGCAGCGCTCAGGAGACTTCCCAGGTGTCACTGCTGAAGAGCAGGTCGCGCAGCAGGCCCTCACCCTTGTCGGCGCGGACCAGCTCGATCTGGCCGGCCACGAGCTGGTGGTGGGTTGGCTTCTTGACGCGCCGGAAGACACCCACCGGAACGGGGTAATCCGGCCAGAACATGCGCGAGAGGATGAACGCGAGCGTGCCATCCGTCTCGTCATGCACGAGCAGGTCCGACTCGTCGATGCCCTTGCCCAGGTCCACGACCTCCGGCTTGGTGCCGTTCATGCGGATGCCACGATCGCGCGCCTTGCCGAAGATCATCGGCTCACCGTGCTTGAGGCGGAGGACTCGGTCGTCACGGACGTCGCGGTCGGTGAACTCCCGCCAGGCGCCGTCGTTGAAGATGTTGCAGTTCTGCAGCACCTCGGTGAAGGCTGATCCCTTGTGGCGACCGGCCGCGTCGAGCGTCTCCTGGATGTGCTCGGTGTAGTTGTCGATGGTCCGTGCCACGAAGGTAGCCTCTGCTGCGAGCGCCACCGACAGCGGCACGACCGGCTGGTCGACGGTGCCCTCGGGTGTGGACTTGGTGCGCTTGCCGAACTCCGACGTCGGCGAGGCCTGGCCCTTGGTCAGCCCGTAGATACGGTTGTTGAACATCACCACCTTGATGTCCACGTTGCGCCGCATCGAATGCAGGATGTGGTTGCCGCCGATGGACAGCGCGTCGCCGTCGCCGGTGATGACCCAGACCATCAGGTCGGGCCGCGCGATCTTGAGGCCGGTGGCCAATGTCGGCGCACGGCCGTGGATGGAATGGAAGCCATACGTGTTCATGTAGTAGGGCATCCGGCCCGAGCAGCCGATGCCGCTGATGAACACGATGTTCTCGCGTGGGTACCCGAAGTCGGGCATCACCTTCTGCGTCTGGGCCAGGATTGAGTAGTCACCGCAGCCGGGGCACCAGCGCACCTCCTGATCGGAGACGAAGTCCTTGCGCGTGAGCTGCAACGGCTCGCCCGCGTTGGCGAGTCCCGCGTTGGCAGGGCCGGTGTTGGCCTGTTCGATTGCGGTCCGGGAACCGCTGTTGATATCAGTCATGTGAACCTCACTCGTCTTCGAGAAGCAGCCGGGCGGCCTTGACGATGTCCGGCACTGGGAAGGGTTTGCCACGGACCTGGTTGAGACCCACCGCATCGACGAGGTAGCGGCCACGGATGAGCAACCGCAGCTGGCCGGTGTTGATCTCGGGGATGAGCACGCGACGGTAGTGCGACAGCACCACACCGGTGTTGCGCGGGAAGGGGTTCAGGTGGCGCAGGTGGGCATGCGCCACGGCATCGCCACCACGCTGCAGCCGCTCGACGGCGGTTCGCAGCGAGCCATAGGTGCTGCCCCAGCCGAGGACGAGCAGGTCGCCACGCTCGGGACCGAAGACATCCAGCTCGGGGATGTCATCAGCGATGCCCGCGATCTTGCGCGCCCGCAGATCGGTCATGCGCTGGTGGTTGTCTGGATCATAGGAGACCTGGCCGGTGACATCGGCACCCTCCAGGCCACCGATACGGTGCTCCATGCCGGGCGTTCCGGGGATGGCCCAGGGACGTGCCAGCGTGTCAGGGTCGCGGTCGTAGGGCTGGAAGGTGGCGGCGTCAGCGTGGTTGGACACCGAGATATCCGGCAGGTCGTTCGGTTCGGGGATACGCCAGGGCTCGGAGCCCGTGGCGAGGAAGGCGTCCGACAGGTACACCACCGGAGTCATGTACTTGAGTGCCAATCGGCAGGCCTCGATGGCGTAGTCGAAGCACTCCGCCGGCGTGGCGGGTGCCACCACCGGCAGGGGCGCATCACCATTGCGGCCGAACATCGCCTGCAGCAGATCGGACTGTTCGTTCTTGGTGGGCATTCCCGTGGACGGGCCGGCGCGCTGGACGTTGACCACCACCAGCGGCAGCTCCACCATCACCGCGAGACCCAAGGCCTCCCCTTTCAGCGCGATGCCTGGTCCCGAGGAAGCCGTGAGCGCGAGCGCGCCACCGAAGGACGCGCCGATCGCAGAGCCGATGGCTGCGATCTCATCCTCAGCCTGGAAGGTGCGCACGCCGAAATGCTTGTAGGTCGAGAGTTGATGCAGGATCTCGCTGGCGGGTGTGATGGGGTAGGAGCCGTAGAAGAGATCGCGCCCGGACAGCTTGGTGGCCGCCACGAATCCCAGCGCCGCTGCCTCATTACCGGTGACATTACGGTAGGTGCCCGACGGCAGTGTGGCCGGCTTGACGCGGTAACTGGTGTGGAAGATCTCCGTGGTCTCACCGAAGGCATAGCCAGCCTTCAGCGCACGCAAGTTGCCCTCAGCGATGATCGGACGGGCGGCGAACTTCTTCTCGATCCACTTGATGGTCGGCTCCATGGAACGCTCGTAGAGCCAGAACATGAGCCCCAAGGCAAAGAAGTTCTTGGACATGTCGACCTGCTTGGTGGACAGGTCCAGACCCTCCAACGCCCGCGCGTTGAGCTTGCCGATGGGGATCCCGAAGACGTTGAAGTCGCTGAGCGATCCGTCCTCGAGTGGGTTTTCGGGGTAGCCCGCCTTGGCCACGTTCTGTTTGGTGAAGGCGTCCTCGTTGACGATGATGGCACCACCGGCGGGCATGTCCCCGACGTTGGCGCGCAGCGCCGCCGGGTTCATCGCCACCAGCACGTCCGGCAGAATCTCCGGGCGTGTGGATATCTGCCGAGCTGAAGCTGATCTGGAAGCCCGAGACGCCGGCGAGGGAGCCGGCTGGGGCCCGGATCTCGGCAGGGAAGTCCGGCAGCGTGGCGATGTCATTGCCGAAGACGGCCGCTGTGCGCGTGAATTGTGTGCCCGTGAGCTGCATGCCGTCACCCGAGTCGCCGGCAAAGCGGATCGTGACACGCTCCAGTTCCTGGATAGGCAGGGTGTGGTGTTGATCTGTCTGGATGGTCACGCGGGGAGGGGCTCCTATTCACGACCTCGCCGACGACGTTGTTGGTCGAGGTGAGAACCAGTCTACCGCCACCGGCCATTCGGCCCTTGACAGCCATGCCGTGCGGCGGACAACAGGACTGTCGGCGACCGCTAGCATCGGTGGCGTGACCTCCATCGCCGCCCCTGGCCACCGCACGCCCAGCACCGGCCAGGCGTTGGGCATCATGCTGGTGCTGGTCTCGGCGGCCGGCTTCGGCTCTGGCGCGCTGTTCGTGCAGCCGCTCTATGACGCCGGGATGGGGCCGCTGACGGTGATGTTCTGGCGCTTCGGTATCGCGGCGCTGTTTGGTTGGGGCTTCCTGTTGGCATCGTCGGGTCGGCGGCGGTCATTGCGCTCGTTGCCACGGCGGCGCGTGGCGGTGTTGCTGCTCCTGGGCGCCCTCTACGTAGGCAACAGCTATGCCTTCTTCGCGGCACTGCAAGTCGTGCCTATCGCACTGACCTCGATCATCACCTACCTCTATCCAGCGATGGTGGCAGTGATGGCGACGCGCTTCGTCCGCCGCCTGGAGGGTCGCCGGGCATGGCTGGCGTTGGGCATCTCGCTCATCGGCGTGGCGCTCACGCTTGGTGGCATCCCGGCCGGGGAGCTGCCACCACTGTGGGGCCTGGCGCTGGCTTTTGCCAACGCGTTGATCTATGCCATCTGGATCATCCTGCAGGCACGACTGGCAGGCGAGCGACCCGATCGCCATCACGCCGGCCCAACCATCGACATCCCACCTGCTGACGCCGAGATGGCGGCGCCGGGACTCGCGGTGCCAGAGTTGCCGGTAGCCCCCGACCCCTCCCCCGCGGCGGCACTCATGACGACTGCCACGGCCACGGTCTATGCGGTGTTGCTATCGGCGAGCGGCGGGTCGGTCTCGCCCATCGACATCCCCATCGATTCGTGGCTGCCGCTCCTGGGTCTGGGCCTGGTATCGACCGCCATCGCCATCCAGGCGTTCTATGCCGGCGTACGCCGCGTCGGCGGTGCCCGTGCCGCACTCATCAGCACGGTCGAACCGGTCTACACGGTGGTGCTGGCGATGATCCTCTTCGGCGAGCGTTTGGCAACCATGCAGCTGGTCGGTGGCGCGTTGGTCATCGGTGCGGTCATCCTCGCCGAGACCGGGCGACCCGATACAGTATCCAGCGACAGCGACTGACCACCGATACCGCCGCAGGAGCTTCACCCATGCGTCTCGTCTCGTACCTCGATGCTGCCACAGACCGACTGGCGGTCGAGCACGCCGACGGCCGCATCTGGTCCACTCGCTCGCTGGGCGCCGGTCTGCCGACATCGATGCCGAAGCTACTGGGCGGCGGCGAGGCCGCGCTGACGGCGCTGCGCTCTGCGGCCCGTGCCGCCACGGCCGAGGGACGCCGCGGTGACGTCGACCCAGCTCGACGCATCTCGCCGCTGCCACGCCCGGGCAAGATCGTGGCTATCGGCCTCAACTACCACGACCACGCTGCCGAGCTGGGCGTCGAGATCCCGGCGCTGCCGCTGATGTTCGCCAAGTTCCCCACCTCGGTGGTCGGCGATGGCGCCACGGTCGAATGGGACCCACGCCTGACGGACGCGGTCGACCTGGAGGTAGAGCTGGCCATCGTCATCGGCCGCCAGGCACGGCGTGTGAGCGAGGAGGAGGCACCCGGATACATCCTCGGCTACACCTGCCTCAACGACGTCAGTGCGCGAGATCTGCAGTTCAGCGACGGCCAGTTCGTGCGCTCCAAGTCACTCGACACGTTCTGCCCCATCGGCCCCGCAGTGGTGACCGCCGATGAGATCAGGGATGCGGGCAACCTCGCCGTTCGCAGCTACCGCAACGGCGAGATCATGCAGGACTCGAGCACCGCGAACCTCATCTTCTCCGTGCCTTACCTGGTGTCGTTCTGCTCCCAGTCGTTCACGCTGGAGCCCGGAGACATCATCGCCACCGGCACGCCCGGCGGCATCGGCTACTCCCGCGATCCGCGCGTCCTGATGCACGAGGGTGACGTCATGACCGTCGAGATCGAGGGCATCGGGCGCCTATCCAACCCCTGTCACGAGATCCGCCCCGACTGAGGGCGCCCCTCGACTATTGGGTCGCGAGCAGCGCCTCCTGGAAGATGCCCAAGGCCTCCTCGATCTCGGAGCGCTGCACGTCGAGCGGCGGGATCCAGCGCACCACGTTGCCGGCCCCACAGGTCAACACCAGCAGGCCGTTCTCGGCGGCAGCGGTGCTGAGCGCACTGCCAAGCGCGACAGCGGGAGCGGCCCCCGGCTGCTTGATCGATCTCCACGCCGATCATGAGGCCCGGTCCGCGCACATCGCCGATGCGAGGGTCCTCGGCCGCCAGCGCCCTCAAACCAGCTGTCAACTCAGCTCCACGCTCGGCGGCGTTGGCCACCAGGCCCTCTTCGCGGATCACCTCGAGCACCGCGATGCCGGCCGCGCAGGAGACGGGATTGCCGCCGTAGGTCGAGCCATGGGCACCGAGACCCCAGCGTTCCTGCAGCTCGCGCGGCGACACCAGCGCTGCGAGCGGCATGCCGTTGGCGATGGCCTTGGCCACCAGCACCACATCAGGCACGATGCCGGCGTGCTCGAAGGCCCACATCTTCCCGGTTCGGCCGTAGCCCGACTGCACCTCGTCGACGATGAGCAGGATGCCGTGACGCGTGGCCAGCTCGCGTAGGCCCTGCATGAAGGCGGCCGGTGCGGGCAGGTAGCCGCCTTCGCCCTGCACCGGCTCGATGATGAAGGCCGCCGTGCGCGCCGGCTGGATCTGCTCCGCGAAGAGGCGCTCCAGGTAGGTCAGGCTGGCGGCGCTGGCGGCGGCCTCGTCGCCATCGAAGTCGCGATAGGCGTTGGGGAATGGCGCGATATGGATGCCCGGCACCAGCGGGTCGTAGCCGCTGCGGTAGTTGAGGCTGGAGCTGGTCAGGCTCATGGCGCCGTAGGTACGGCCGTGGAAGGCCCCGGAGAAGGCGATGATGTGCGTCCGCCCGGTCGCCCGACGCACCATCTTCATGGCGCCATCCACGACCTCCGCGCCAGAGTTGCCGAAGTAGACCGTGTCCAACCCATCCGGCAATTCCTCGACCAGCATCTCCGCCAGGCGCGTGACTGGATCGAGGTGACCCAATCCGTTGCAGACGTGGATGAGCGCATCGACCTGCTTGTGGATGGCCGCGTTCACACGTGGGTGAGCGTGGCCCAGCGAGGTCACCGCGATGCCGTTGGCAAAGTCGAGATAGGCGCGACCATCGCTGTCGTACAGCCGATGGCCTTCACCACGAACCCAGGTCTGCTGGTAGTAGCGGCCGAGGATGGGCGAGAGGATGGCAGTGGAGCGTTCCGCGATGGAACGAGTGGTATCGGTCATGCCCGCAAGCATACGGGCAGTGGGTGTGCCCGCGCGACCCGGGGCGCCGGACGAGGTCAGTAGCGCCGGCCCCGCAGCTTGTCGAGGTCGAAGCGGGCGGTATCGGCGATCGCCATCACCGCCATCGTCCCGGCCTGCACAGGGTCGCTGACGACGAGGTCCGCCTCTGCGGAGACCGAACCGGCCATCGACAGCGAAACCACCGGGATGCCACGGTCACGCAGCTCACGTACGGCCTTGGTGATCTCACCACCCATGAGTGAGCCGGCTAGCACCAGGATGTGCGCGCGCGGCAGGTCGGCCACGGCGCGGACGGCGCCAGCTATCTCCTTCTCGCCCACCAGCGCCATGGTGTCGACCGAGATGCGCTCGCCGCGCAGATTGTGGCGGTCGCTCTCCGATACGGCGCCCAATGCCACCTGCGCCACCTGCGCGCCCCCGCCGATGACGATGACGCGCTTGCCGAAGATCTGACCGAGTGTGGGGCGGGCATCGGCGGCGGACACACCCGGGACCGTCAGTGCGGCCTGGGTGGCCTCGATCGGCCCAAGGTCGCGCAGCTCGATGTCGAAGACCCGCGTGACCTCATCGCCCTCGCCCTTCTTGGTGGCGGGGAATGAGTTGATGGTGACGACGTCGGCACCGGCGTCCCGCAGGCGCAGCAGGATCTCGGTCAGGTCGGCGGCATCAGTGGCGCGCACCTCGATGGCCGACAGGACGCTGCCGCCACTGGGGATGGAGAGATCGGGCATGTCCTGATCGCGGGTGTCGTCGTGGGTGCTCATGGGTAGCGCAACTATCGCATAGGCAGCGTCGTTGCTTCGTGTCGCCGATGAGGCCCACGAACCGACGCGAAACCCATGTTCGACCCTCGGCCGCGCTGCAATGTATCGTCTGTCGACCATGACCCAGACGACAGACCAGTTCTCCGCCAGCCCTTCTCTTGGCGGCCGCGCCACCATCCGCGTGGGCATCATCGGAGCCGCCGGCATCGCCGGTGGCGAGCTCGTTCGGCTGCTCGAGCGCCATCCGGCTGTGCATATCGCCGGCCTGCAGGGCCGGGACCGGGACGGCCAGCCTATCGGCTCCACACAGCCACAGCTGGCCCGCACCGGTCATGTCATCGAGTCGACCCTGCCGGAGGTGGATGCCGTCTTCCTGGCCCTGCCCCACGGCGCCTCAGCCGCGCTGGTGCCCGACCTCGTCGAAACGGGCGTCGCGGTCATCGACCTGGGATCGGACTACCGCCTTCGCGATCCAGCCGACTACGAGCGCTGGTACGACTACACGCACCCCTACCCCGAACTGCTGTCGAAGGCGGTCTACGGCCTACCCGAGCAGCATCGCGACGAGCTGCTGGCGCTGCAGGGGGCCGACACCATCGTGGTCGCCTCGCCCGGCTGCTATCCCACCACCGCGCTGTTGGGCCTCTATCCGTTGGCGCGCGCCGGCCTCATCGAGGATGTCGTGGTCGACGCCAAGAGCGGCGCCTCAGGCGCCGGTCGCTCGGTCAACGCCGGCCTCATGTTCGTGGAGGTCAACGACTCGGTGAAAGCGTATGGGGTCGGCGGGCACCGTCACACCCCGGAGCTCATCCAGGAGATCCGTGACGCCGGTGCCAACCCCGGGGCCAACCCCGGGGCTGCCACGGTCGACTTCCTGCCGCACCTGGTGCCCATGAACCGCGGCATCCTCGCCTCGGGCCACGTGCGACCGACGCGGGCGATCAGCGCGGACGAGCTGCGCAGGCTCTACCTGGAGGCTTACGCCGACGAGTACTTCGTCGAGGTGGTGGACACGCCGCCGGCCACGGCGCACGTGCGCGGCTCCAACTTCGTGCGCGTCTTCGCCCACCTCGATGAGCGCACCGGCCGCATCACCACGGTCTCGGTCGAGGACAACCTGGTGAAGGGCGCCGCAGGCCAGGCCGTGCAAGCCTTCAACCTCGTCTTCGGCCTGCCGGAGTGGACCGGACTGCAGCAGCTCCCGCTCGTCCCGTGAGGCCGCTCGCTCCGCTGTCCTCGGACCTCCCTTCGGCAGAACATGCCGCGCGCCTGCCCAAGGGCTTCCTGGCCTCCGGCACGAGCGCGGGTATCAAGGCCTCCGGCGCGGCGGACCTGGCACTGCTGGTGGTCGAGGACGGACCTGCCGCGGTGGCCGCCACCTTCACCACCAACCGTTTGCCGGCCGCATCGGTGCGGATGAACCAGGAGCACCTGGCAGCGACCGAGCCAGCGGGCGCCGGACGCTACGGTTGGGCGGGCGCGATGATCGCCACCAGCGGCTGTGCCAATGCGGCCACCGGTGCCGCCGGCCTGGCCGACCAACGCAGCCTCGCCGCGGCCCTGGCGCAACACGTCGGAACCACCACCGAGCGGGTGCTGGCGATGTCCACCGGGCTCATCGGTACCCGCCTGCCAGTGGAGCGGATCGCGACCGCCGTGGGTACCGTCGTGGCCGCCGGACTCGGCCGCGATGACGCCGCCTTCGCTGACATCGCAGAGGCACTGCGCACGACCGACTCGCGCGCCAAGATGGCCGCCATCCGACTGCAGTTGCCTGCCACTGATGGCACGCCCGTGGAGGTCACCATCAGCGGTGTGGCCAAGGGCGTGGGCATGATCCATCCCAACATGGCCACCATGCTCTGCTTCGTGCTCACCGATGCCACCGCCGCGCCCGCGACCCTGCATGCGCTGTTGCGGCCGATCGTGGCGCGCACCTGGAACGCGATCAGCGTGGATGGCGACCAGTCCACCAACGACACCGTGTTGCTGGCAGCCTCCGGGGCCAGCGGTGCGGCCCCACTGGAAGCTGATCCGGATGCGGCCACCACCTTCGCCCGGGGCCTGGAGGCCGTGGCACGATCGCTGGCTCGCCAGCAAGCCGCCGATGGCGAGGGCGCCGCCACGCTCATCACGTGTGGTGTCAGCGGCGCTCGCGACACGGCCGCGGCCCGCGCCGCCGCTCGTGCCGTCGTCAGCAGTGACCTCGTCAAGGCCGCCGTCCACGGCGCTGACCCTAACTGGGGCCGCATCGCCATGGCCGTTGGCAACGCCGCCACGCCACCGGCCGCCGTGCTCGAGGCCGCCGGGCTCAGCGCCGCCGTGGCGCGAGAGCGAGCTGGTCAGGCGGTAGAGCTCGACCCTGACCGCCTGCGGATCGACATCGAAGGCACGCCCGTCTTCGATGGTCTCCCGGTCGACTTCGACCCGGCCGACCTGAGCGCGCGGATGCGCGGATCAGAGGTACTCATCCGGGTGGACCTGGGCGTCGGTGACGGCTCGGGCGAAGCCTACGGTTGCGACCTCACCGAGCAGTACGTCATCGAGAACTCGGCCTACTCCACGTGAGCGAACTGCCGGTCGTCGTCAAGCTCGGTGGCACCACCATCGCCGAGCAGCAGGACGTGCTGCGAGAGATCGTCGCTGAGCGCCGCGAGCGGCCCGTGGTCGTCGTCCACGGCGGCGGCAAGCGTCTCACCGACTGGCTGCTGCGCCTCGGCGTGGAGAGCCGCTGGGACGCTGGCCGGCGGATCACCGACGACGCCACGCTCGAGGTGTTCCTGGCCGTCATCAGCGGCGTCGTCAACGCCGAGCTGACCGCGGTCCTGCTGGAGCTGGGCGCGGAAGCGGTGGGCGTCCGCGGCATGGACCGCGGCATGATCAGCGGACCACGTGCCGAGCGGCTCGATCGCGTCATCAGCGAGCCCACCGCGGATCCGGCGCTCCTGGAGACCCTGCTTCGAGCCGGCTATCTGCCGGTACTGTCGCCGATGGGCCTCGATCCCGATGGTCACATCTGCAACGTCAATGCCGATGATGCCGCCGCTGCGGTCAGTGCTGCCCTGGGCGGCGAGCTGCTTCTGCTGACCGATACCGATGGTGTCCGTGGCGCCGAGGGCGAACGCATCCCCGAGTTGACGCCGCATGAGGTCGCGCGCCTCATCGATGGCGGTGTCATCGCCGGTGGCATGGTGCCCAAGGTGAACGCGGCGTTGCGGGCCATCGGGCCGGGATCCCGCGCGGAACGCTCGACCATAGCCGACGGCCGCACCGCGAACGCGCTGCGGCGAGCGCTGCACGAAGGCGCCGGGACCGGCTTCCGCCCTGTAGAGCGCTGAGCCTTCAGAGGCGAGTCGCCCGGGGCCCTATGCGCCGCCCGGCTCCGGACTGAGGAACCCGCGCGACGCGGGGGGCAGGAAGATGGCACGGCGCTCGGCCGAGAGGCCGTCGGATTCGCCGTTCCCCGCGGAAGCCGCCGGTTCGACCGAGCTCGCGGCAGGCACCAGATGGGCGGGCACCACCAGCCCGCTCGCGAGCTGCCGCACATCGACGAACGTCTTGGCCACCGATACCTCCGGGCGTCCCAGCAGGAAGCCCTGGCCCGCACCGATGTCAAGCTCACGGATGACCCGCAGCTGCTGAGCCGTCTCGACGCCCTCAGCCACGATGCGAGCGTCCTGACTCAGTGCCAGGTCGCGCAGTGACTGCAGGACTGCGCGCGAGCCCAGCCGGCGCACGCCATCCTGCACCAGCGACAGGTCGATCTTGACGATGTCGAACTGCACCTGCGAGAGCAGCCGCAGCCCGGCATTGCCGGCGCCTACGTCGTCAGCCGCGAGGCGCAGGCCGTACTGCTGCAGGGTCGCGAACGTCCGACGCAGTCGCACCAGGTCATCGACCTCTTCGCGCTCCGTCAGCTCGATGATCACGCGGCTCGGTGAGATGCCATTACGGACCAGGCTCTTCAGCAACCAGGCGGCATCGAAATCCTTGACTTCAAGCGTGCGCGGCGACAGGTTGATGGTGAGCAGCCGGTCGGGTCCGATGGCTCTGGCGCCATTCACGACCGCCTCGATACAGGCCAGGTCCAGCTCGACGGTGCGACCCGAAGCCGCGGCTGCCGCGAACAGGCGTTCGGTGTTCGGCAGCGGACCGTTGGGATCGGGTCGGATGAGGCCCTCGAACCCGAGGATGCGTCCGCTACGCAGGTCCACGATGGGCTGGAAGACGGGACTCAGCAGCTTGCCGGTGATGACCTCGGCCACAGCGTTGCCGGTGATCGCGTTGTACTCGTCGGGCAGGTGGTCACGGTCCGCGTCGAAGACCTCGATCGAGCCGCGCCCGTGTCGCTTGGCCCAGTACAGTGCCGCGTCGGCCTGCTGGTAGACGAGGCCGCCCTGGCGGGTGAACCAGGGCACCCCGGAGATACCGCCGGAGAAGGCGCAGGAGCGGGCCCCCTCATGGGGTCGCTTGCAGAAGTGCAGGATCCGCTCGGCCACCCCGGTGGCGTCCTCGATGTCCGCACACGGAAGCAGCATCGCGAACTCGTCCCCGCCGGTTCGGAAGAGCAAATCGTTGGCCCGCGCCTGTTCACGCATGGTTCGAGCCATCAAACGGAGCGTCTCATCGCCCGCCGCGTGACCCTCGCGGTCATTCACGACCTTGAGGTCGTCAAGGTCGAGCAGCACCACGCTGAAGGCTGTGCCACGTTCGTCGAATGCCCTGATCTGGCGTGCCAGCTCCTCCTGGAAAGCACGGTGGTTCCCCAGTCCGGTCAATCCGTCCGCCAGCGCGTCCTCGCGTGCCTCGTGGTACAGCACCTGCAGCTCTGTGCGCGAATCGGCCAGCTCCTCGAAGGGGTTGAGGAAGTAGCGGGCGAGCAAGATGACCGCCAGGATGGCGCTCGCGAGAAGGATCACGAACGCCAGACGTAGCTGCGACGGGATCGGCACCGAGGGGCTCGGCCACACCTGCAGCAGGGCCATGCGCGACCCGTCCCCGTTGCCCCACAGTGGCTGCAGCGAGGGAGCCAATCCCATGGCCGCCAGCTGGTGTCCGGTCTCAGCGTCGCCCGTCACGATGCCGCCGACATAGCGCGTCAGCGACTCGGATCGGCGTCCGGCGCCTGCGGCCGGGTCCGCCGTCATCGCCGATCTCGCGATGACCTCTGATGAACCCATGTCCACGATCATCGAGGCGACCGCATCGGCCGATGACGAGCGGCCCCGGTCGAACAGTGCCGGGACGTCCACCTCCACCGAGAGGACGCCGCCGTCACGCCCGCCCACCGAACGCAACGGAGCCGCGAGCAGTAGTCGGCCCCCGTCGCCCCTGGCGCGCGTGACCGTACCGGCCGTGGCCGAAAGGGTCTGACTTCGCAACAGATCACCGGCGCAAGCGTGGAACCGTTCCGCGCCGCGATCGCTTCCAAGCGGGATACTCCGATCGTCATCGGAGCGCACGATGCAGGCACCCGAGACGACAGCGCCATCGCTGCCACGCAGCCCTTCGAGCGCACGCGCCGCGGTTTGGCGCTCCGACGCACCGCGGACACCGTCGGCGAGTGCGCCCATGTCGGAGTTGCCGGCAGCGATCAGCAGTCGGCTTTCGATGGCCTGTTCGGTCGCGAGCAGGCCCGCGGCCGCTTCCGACGTCTGGTGGGCACGTTCGAGCTGGGGCACCGGCTCAGCCTGGCCCAACAATGAGGCCGTCAGGTAGATGCCCGCCGCCGTCGGCACCAAGGCGAGAGCGAGCATCGCCCCCCAAAGACGCCAGCGAACGGACCTGGGCGCCTCGATCGGACGCCAGCGAAGAGCGACGCGCTCGGGATATGAGGTGGACATGGGACTCTCCCTTTCGGGCCGGGCGCTCAGTCAAGCCCATGGCTCGAAGGTCCGGTAGTGACCCGAAACGACTAGCGTGCGACAGGACCGTGCATCGACGCACCTGCCGTATCCGGCGCCCCCTGCCGACACCGCTCGCCCGCACTCCACCAGAGCTGACCCGGAGTGTCCTACGTATCGTCCGCTCGCGGGTGCAGGCACTGCATGACTATGCAATAATCCGTCTGCACGCGCATGTTAATGCAGGACCGTGAGCCTCGACAGCGCCGTGCACCTCGCACATCCGGGGGCCTTCGGCGTGCGCCGGACGCCCTCGTACGCCCACAGCATCAAGCGCGAGCCGCAGGGGCTCGCTCGTTCATCGACAAGGTTCGGAGGTACGTGGTGAAGAAGGTCGTGCTCGCCTATTCGGGTGGGCTGGATACATCGGTCGCGGTAGCCTGGCTGAAAGAGCAGTACGACTCGGAGGTGGTCACCCTGACGGTCGACCTCGGTGGCGATTTATTGCGCGACCGGGTCATCGAGCGGGCGCTCGCCGCGGGTGCCAGCCGGGCCTACGTCATCGATGGTCGCGATCGCTTCATCCGCCAGTTCGTCTGGCCCAGCCTGCAGGCCAACGCGCTCTACCAGGGTGTCTATCCGCTGGCCACAGCGCTGGCGCGACCGCTCATCGCACAGTTGCTCGTGGAAGTGGCCGATCGCGAGCGCTGTGATGCGGTCGCTCACGGCTGCACCGGCAAGGGCAACGACCAGGTGCGCTTCGACGTCGCCGTCCACGCGCTCGACCCCAAGCTGGAAGTGGTAGCACCGATGCGCGTGGGCATGGGGCTTTCTCGCGACGAGGAGATCGACTACGCCGCCGAGCGCGGCATCTTCGTCCCCATCACCAAGGCCTCGCCCTACTCCATCGACGTCAACCTCTGGGGCCGCTCGTGTGAGACCGGCGTGCTCGAGGACCCCTGGGCGACGCCTCCGGCCGATGCCTACGAATGGACGGTGGCACCCGGCGATGCACCAGACATCCCCACCGAGCTGACCATCACCTTCGAGGGTGGCGTGCCGGTGGCGCTCGACGGCGAGGCCGTCGGCCCGGTCGACCTGGTGCAGCGCGTGCACGACATCGGCGGCAAACACGGCATCGGCCGCATCGACCATGTCGAGGATCGCCTGGTCGGCATCAAGAGCCGCGAGATCTACGAGGCTCCGGCGGCGACCATCTTGCACACGGCGCACGCGGCCCTGGAGAGCCTGACCCTGTCCAAGGAGCAGCTGCGCTTCAACCGGCTGGTCGCCGATGAGACGGCGCAGGCGACTTATGACGGCATCTGGTTCAGCGCCCTGCACCGCGACCTGCGCGAGTACGTGCACTCCAGCCAACGCGTCGTCAACGGCCAGGTGCGCATGCGCCTCGACCACGGCAACGCCTACGTCGTGGGCCGCCGCAGCGACGATTCGCTGTACGACCGCACGCTGGCGACCTACGATGCCGATGATGCCTACGATCACGCCGCCTCGGTCGGCTTCATCAAGATCTTCGGCATGCCACTGCGCCGCGAGGCCGCGCGTCATGAATTGGCCTGGACCTGGACCGAGCCCATGCTGGGTGACCTGCCGGTCGAGATGGCCGACGCGGTTTCCTAGCGCATGAAGGCTTGGGGTGGCCGCTTCAGCGCCCGACCGGATACCGATGCGGCCGCCTTTGGGCGCTCCATCGAGGTCGATGTGGAGCTGGCGATCGAGGACATCGCCGGCTCGCTCGCCCACGTCGCCGGGCTGGCACGAGCGGGGCTCCTGAGTGCGCCAGAGGCCGAGGCCATCAGTGGCGGCCTGCACTCGATCGAAGCGGACGTGCGCGACGGTTCCATCGAGTGGGACGCCGCGCACGAAGACATCCACATGAACGTGGAGATGGTGCTGACCGAGCGCATCGGCCCCGTGGCCGGCAAGCTCCACACCGGTCGCTCACGCAACGACCAGGTGGCCACCGACCTGCGGCTGTACCTGCGACGCCGCATCGGTGACATCCACGCCGCCATCATCGGCATGGAACGTGCCCTGGTGGGGCTCGGCCTGGCGCACCGGGATGCGGTCATGCCCGGCCACACGCACGTGCAGCCGGCCCAGCCGGTGTTGTTCGCGCACCACCTGCTGGCCTACGTGGAGATGCTGGAGCGTGACCGGAGCCGCTTCTCCGATGCGCTGGGGCGGGCGTCACTGTCACCGCTGGGGTCTGGCGCGCTGGCAGGCGCCGGCTTCGCGCTGGATCGAGAGGCGACGGCCGAGGCGCTCGGCTTTGCCGGCGTCACCCACAACTCGATCGACGCGGTGGGTGATCGCGACCCGGTCGTGGAGGCCATCAGCGCCGCCGCGTTGACGATGGCGCACCTCAGTCGCCTGGCCGAGGAGATCGTGTGGTGGAGCAACCCCAACTTCGGCTTCGTGCGGCCCGCCGATGCCTGGTCGACGGGTTCGTCGATGATGCCCAACAAGCGCAACCCCGATCCCGCCGAGCTCATCCGTGGTCGCAGCGCGCGCGTCATCGGCCATCTGGTCACTGCCCTGACCCTGCTCAAGGGGCTACCCGGCGGCTACCAGCGTGATCTGCAAGAGGACAAACCAGCACTGATCGATGCGCTCTCCGTTCTGGAGTCATCACTCGACGTGATGGCCGGCATGGTGGCCACGCTGCAGATCGACGAGGCGCGCATGCTGGCGGCCGCGACGACCGGCCACACCACTGCCACGGCCGTGGCCGATGCCCTCGTGGAGATGGGCGTGCCCTTCCGCGACGGTCACCACATCGTGGGTGCCCTTGTCGCGCGGGCGGAGGCCGCCGGTGTGGAGCTGACCGAGCTGCCGGACACGGACATCGCCGCCGTGCTGGCGGAGTCGGCTGATCCCATCGCGCGAGGTGCAGCGTCGGACCCTGCGCTGGCAGGCGAGCTACGCGCCGCTGCCCGATTGGAGAACGCTCTCGCCCGCCCCGACGTCATCGGTGGCACCGCACCCGCTCGCGTGCTCACCGAGTTGACCGCCGCGTCCGTGCGCCTCGGCATCGCCGAGTAGGCACGATCCGCCTGGTGGGTCGTCGATCGTCGCGGCGGCGAGGCACCTCGGCTCAGCCGGCGTGCGGCACCTCGATCCGACACTCGAGGCCCACCACGCTCGCGAGCCTGGTATCCAGCGTCAAGAGTGTGCCGTCCAAGGCTTCGGCCAGTGCCACGTAGAGGGCATCCCAGCTTCGCACGCGATCCCGCAGTTCCCAGGCACGGGCGAGCAGTGACCGGTGGCCGAACCGCTCACCAGGCCAGTCACGAAGATCTTCGACAGCCTGGTTGGCGGAAGTTCGGTCGAGTCGCCCGAGCATGAGATCACGCCGGATGATGCCGAGAACCTCAGCATCGACAAGGTGTGGCGCTGCCTGGTCGTCGTCGGCCAGCAAGCGCTGTC
This sequence comes from uncultured Chloroflexia bacterium, assembly GCA_963838115.1. Taxonomy (GTDB): domain Bacteria; phylum Chloroflexota; class Limnocylindria; order Limnocylindrales; family CSP1-4; genus JAFMJV01. The sequence continues at coordinate 261,181 of CAWIPU010000001.1, read as the reverse complement.
GAACGCTGCCCGCCATGATCCCGTCAGCCACGACTTCGTACAAACACGAGGCGTCAACGATCAGCATCGGGCCACGGGCCTCGGGATTCGTCGAGCGCCTGGAGGATGCTCGCCCGCGCGATGCCCGACGGGCGACGTTGCGTGCGCGCAAGCCACTCCTGCATGGACGGTCGACTTACCAGCCTCGCGGCCTCGCGTCGCAACAGATCGGGCACGGTGAGGCCAGCCTCCCCGGCCCGCTTCACGAGGCCGACATAGACCTCGTCGGAGACATCACGAATCTGGATGGTCTTTGGCATATCCGCATCTTATCATGCGTCATTGCATGTATTGGTGCGACTGTAACTCCTGCGTCGTCTAGGCACCGTGTCGTCGCCGGACTACTCCGGTGCGACGCGCGCCCGCGAGACGGTGACCGCCTCACCGTCCACCACGATCTCGGCCGGGATGGGGTGCGACAGGAACAGCGGCATCGATTCGCTGTAGCCGTACGCTCCAGCATCGCGGACGGCGTAGAGATCGCCGGCTCGGGGACGCGGAGCGGCGGCGGCCGAGGCCAGGATGTCGAGGGCGGTGCACAGTGGACCGACGAGGTCGACCCGCTCGTCAACCGGGCGGGCGGCTGTGGCGCCGATTGGCACGACGCGATGATCCTGCCCCACCAGCCTTGGGCGCAACAGGTGATGGATGCCGCCATCGCTGATGGCCACAAAGCGCCCACCGCGCTCCTTGGTTCGGATCACACGGCAGAGGTAGGCACCGGCCGGGCCGGCCAACCAGCGGCCCGGCTCGAGCAGCAGGCGCGCTCCGGCGAGCGCGGGACGCGCTGCCCAGGTGGCGATCTCGCGGCCGAGCCCCTCCCCCAACGCCTCGATGTCGAGCGGGTCCTCGTCGTCGGCATAGGGGATGCCAAGGCCGCCACCGGCATCGAGCAGCTCTATCTCGAGGCCGTGACGGGTAGCGATGACCTCGGCGCGACGTGCCAGGTCGACCGCTCCTTCGCCCAGCACGGCGGCGTCCCGCACGTTCGACGCGCCGAAAGCATGGAAGCCTCGTAGGCGGAACGGACCCTGCGGCGCCAGCGCACCGGTCCGTCGGAGTCGATCGACCGCCTCATTGGCCTCCTCGTCGGTCAGCCCGAACTTGACGTTGCCCGGCCCACCGATGATGGGCCTGCCCTCGCCATCGCCAGCAGTGGCCAGTCGCAGCATCAGGCCCTGCCCGTGGCGAGCCGCCGCGGCCATCGAGATGACCACGTCGAACTCATCGAGCGACTCGATGGTCAGCGCCCCGACCCCGGCCCGCAGCGCCTCTTCCAGCTCAGCATCGGTCTTTCCAGGGCCGGTGAACACGACCCGCTCAGGGTGGAAGCCGGCACGGATGACGGCTCGCAGCTCACCGCCTGAGGCCACATCGGCACCCAGGCCGGTTCCGGCGAGGACCGACAACACGGCCGGCGACGGATTGGCCTTGGTAGCGAAGGCGATGTCGACCGCGGTCGGGAGCGCGGCTCGCAGCGCGGCCACCCGACCACGCAGCACGTCGGCATCGTAGACGTAGAGCGGGCTCCCGAAGCGGGCGACCAGCTCGTCAGCGTCCACTCCCGCCACGGACCGACCGAGCCCGATCGATGGAGCCACCTGACGCGATCGTCCTGACCCGCTGGCACGCGCTGACCCGACGGCCGTCATCTCAGCGCTTCCTCAAGCGCCACTCGCGCATCTGTGCCCTCATCGCGGTACTTCACGATCAGCGGAACGGTCACGGAGATGCCCTGCTCTCGTGCCCAGGCTGAAGTTGCCGGGCGCGTCCCAGGGATGACCACGGCACCTGCGGGGACCACGACGGGCGACTCGGACGTGCCGCGTAGTTCCCGCTCGGTCACCACATCGATGAGGCGGCTCTGCCCGGTGATGATGGTGCCGGCCGCGATGACAGCACCGCGGCCGACGGTAACGCCCTCGTAGAGTCCCGCGCCACCGCCGATGAAGGCCTCGTCTTCGACGATGACCGGACGCGCACCGGCCGGCTCCAGCACGCCGCCGACCTGGACCGCGGCCGAAAGGTGGACATCCCGGCCGATCTGCGCGCAGGAGCCGACGAGCACGTGCGAATCGATCATCGAGCCACGGCCGACCCAGGCCCCGACATTGACGAACGACGGCGGCATCATGGCGACACCGGGCTCGAGATGGGCACCGGCGCGGATGGACGAACCACCCGGCACGATGCGCCATGGCGCCCCTGCGGCCGAAGCTGCTCGAGAGCCCGCACTCTCGAGCAGGTCGAGCACGCCGAAGGCGGACTTGTCACGCCCGGCCATGACCGGCCCATCGCGGACCTCGGTGAGACCCGGCAATCGGAACCCCAGCAGGATGCCGGTCTTGACCCAGGCGTCGACGCGCCAACCAACCTCGATGGTCACATCGGGGGTCGCGGCACGAACATCGCCGGCCTCGAGCGCCGCGACGAGGTCGGCCACCACGGCACGAGCCGCGTCGACCAGGTCGGCGCTCGGTGGATCGTCGGCAGCGCGCCAGTCGGCATCGGCCGCGATGACGCGAGACCGTAGCGATGCCGGTTCAACGTTCATGCAGCGGCCTCCGCGGTCAGGGCGAGCAGGTCGAGATCGGCAAGGACCGCGCGCAGCCGCACCCGGTTGGCATCGTCGAGCGGCAGCAGCGGCTGGCGCATGACCTCGTCGATCAGGCCCATCTCCGCCATGGCGGCCTTCACCGGCACGGGATTGGAGGTGAGGAAGTTGGCGCGGAAGAGCTCCAGGTGACGCTCGTGGAGCCGGCGGGCTCGATCCCAGTCGCCCCCGAGGGCAGCGGCACACAGCTCCACCATCACGGCTGGAACCTCGTTCGACGCCACCGAGATGACGCCGTCGCCGCCGACAGCCAGGATGGGCAGCGTCCAGCTGTCGTCACCCGACAGGACGGCGAATCCCTCCGGCCGATCGCGCGTGATGGTCATGATCTGCTCGAGATTGGCGGACGCCTCTTTCACCGCGATGACGCGCTCGTGCTCGGCCAGGCGAAGCAGCGTGTCGGCACTGACGTTGCAGCCGGTCCGACCGGGCACGTTGTAGACCACGATGGGCAGGCCGCCCTCGTCGGCGACGGCCCGGTAGTGCGCCTCGAGCATGCGCTGATCGGGCTTGTTGTAGTAGGGCGCCACGACCAGAGCCGCGTCGGCTCCAAGGGCGGCGGCACGTCGGGTGTAGTCGATGGCGTGCTGGGTCACGTTGGAGCCGGTCCCGGCGATGACCGGCGTGCGATCCGCGACGCCTCGCCGGCGCACGGTCTCGATGGTCAACTCGATGACGCGCTGGTCCTCCTCGGCCGTGAGCGTGGGCGACTCGCCGGTCGTGCCCACCGGCACCAAGCCATTGATTCCGGCGTCGATCTGGCGTTCGACCAGTCGGACGAGGGTGGCCTCGTCAAGCTCGCCACTCGGGGTCAACGGTGTGACGAGGGCGGTGAAGGCGCCTCGGAGCGTCTGTGTCGGGGTCATGTCGGGATGTTCCTTTCGATGTCTTGAGGCGTTGCGTAGGTCAGGCGGTCCGTTCGTGGACCAGGCTGGTGAACTCAGTGATGCCCCTGCGGCCTGCGTTCCGCCATCAGCGTGTCTGCCGCGAGGAGGGCTCCGGTCACGTAGGCGGAGCGGTCACGTGCCGCGATGCGGATCTCGAGTGACTCGCCAGGGCCGTCGAAGCCGACGGTGTGCATCCCCGGGTGACTGCCAGCTCGCAAGGCCACCACCTCCAGCACGTCTGGGTCTGGCGCGCCGGACCCTGCGGCCAGACGCGCCTCGCGCTTCGAATGGAGGTATGGGATGAGACGGTTGGCGACGGCCAGCGCGGTGCCCGAGGGCCGATCCGCCTTGGCCGCTCGATGCTGCTCGAAGAGGTAGGCATCGTAGTCGCCGAAGCTGCCGAAGAGGCGGGCGGCGTACTCAGCGATGTCACCGAAGAGGACAGCACCCAGACTGAAGGTCGGCGCCACCACGGCTCGGGCTCCGGCGTCGTCGAGATGAGAGGCGAGAGACTGACCGGTCGCGTCGTCAGGTCGCCAGCCAGTGGTGCCGATGACGCACGTGCGGCAGCCCGCGGCCAGTGCCAAGTCCACATGTTGGAGCAGCGTGGAGCCGTGGCTGAACTCGAAGGTGACATCGACCGGGCTGAGGTCGGCGGGCGCGGGGTAGCCCCGTTCTCGACCGGCCATGGCCACCACCTCGTCGCCCCTGCCCCGGAGCGCGCCAGCGATGGCCTGGCCCATGTTGCCGGTACCGGTGATGAGTGCTCGCATCGTCTGTCCTCGTCGTTGGCGAGGTCGCTATGGCGTGGGCTCCGAGCAAACAAAAAGACCGCAGTCACCCTTGTCGGTGTCTGCGGCCCTCGGAGCCTTGCCTAGCGGCCCCGAGTCGGTCGTCCCGAACGAAGCCGTCTAGACCCTTGCCTCCAGGCAGGGCCGCGTCGGCTTCGGCTTCAAGATATACAACTGTGTCATCGAGGACGCAGCATGACGGCTGCGGCGCGCTCCGTCAAGTCGATGCCGTGTTCCTGTCGATGCCGTGTTCCCATACGTCCGTTGCGCCCCGGGTCTACCAGTCGCGGTCGTGAGCGAGCTACTCGGCGGAGGTCAGCGGACGACAGTTCCTTCGCGGGCCCCCGACGAGGCACGCTGGCGAAACACACCTCCGAGCATCTGGTCGAATGACACTTCTACCCCAAATGTCATCCCTGGTGCCGTTAGAAAGGTGCAGCCAGGCCAAGGGCCGCCATACCTGGCCGGAGCGCCGCTCCCCGACACCCGATCATGCCCGCGTGTGACTGGCGCCATGCCCACGGGTGACTGAGCTCGGCGTGTGCATCACCCCATCGACCCGAGCCACGGGCTTGGCAACTCGGCTAATGGGGCCCTGGCCGACGGATGAGTAGATATCAGGCAGCCCCTGGCGGCACTGCGGTCCGGCGCGTCGGCGGGCAAGGGTGGACGCGTCGGCGACGCACGGCCGGTCGAGCGGTGAGGGTAGCGGCGTGTTCGAGGGGGCGCCAGGCCCGCGTGCATCCGTTCAGGAGCTTCGGCCCGCTACGCGGCCGCTTCCTCCTGCGTCGTGCCCCACCATGTCTCGAAGGCGTCGAAGCTCGGTGCGATCGGTGCGGGGAGGGTGGCGTCGCTATCGCCGCCAAGCACATCGAGCGTCTTCATGCCGTTGCCGGTGATGACCAATACGGTCTCTTCGAGGCGGGAGATGCGACCAGCGTCGACGGCCCGTCGCAGGGCGGCCAGGGTCACGCCGCCGGCAGTCTCGGTCAGGATGCCCGTGGTCTCAGCCAGCAGGCGGATGGCCGCCACGGTCTCCTCATCGGACACCGCCAGGATGTCCGCGTCACAGTCGCGGGCTTGCCTGATGGCATAACCGCCGTCAGCCGGCGAACCGATCGAGAGGGAGCGCACGATGGTGTCCGGCCGCTCCACGGGCCGCACGTTGTCGGTGCCGGCGGCGAAGGCATCGGCGATAGGTGAACATCCGCCCGCCTGGCCGCCGAAGGTTCGCACCGGCGCCTCGTCCAGCAGGTCGACCTGGACGAGTTCTCGAAACGCGCGAGCCAGCTTGGTGTACATGGAGCCTGACGCCAGTGGCGCCACCAGCACATCAGGAGCACGCCATCCCAGCTGCTGCGCGATCTCGAAGGCGATGGTCTTGGAGCCCTCAGCGTAGAAGGGACGCAGGTTGACATTGAGCACGGCCCAACCATCAAGCTCATCGGTCAGCTCCAGACACAGACGATTGACGTCATCGTAGGGTCCGTCGACGCGCACGACAATGGCACCGAGCGCACGAGCCTGGGCGATCTTGGCCGGCTCCAGGTCGGCCGGGATGAAGACGACCGCGCGCAGGCCATGCGCGGCTGCGGCAGCCGCCACAGCCGCCGAGAGGTTGCCGGTGGAGGCGCAAGCGAGCGTGTGGTATCCCCATTCTGCGGCGCGCGCGGCCGCCACTGCCACCGGCCGATCCTTGAATGACAACGTGGGGTTGCGAGAGTCGTCCTTGACCCACAGCTTGTCCAGCCCCAGGCGCGCTGCCAGCCGTGGCGCATCGGTCAGAGGCGATACGCCCACCTGTAGGCCGGCCGTGGGCAGCTGTGTCACCGGCAGCAGCTCGGCATATCGCCAGATGGTGGCGTCGCGCGCATCGAGCACCGCACGGCTCAGCCGACCGCGGAGCCCGCCGAGATCATAGACCGGCTCGAGTGGGCCGAAGCAGCGGTTGCAGACGAACACGGCACCCTCGCCGCCGGCCGTGCCGCAGGCGCGACAACGGAGACCGCTGTAGCCGGGCACGAAGCCGGGCGCCGATCCGGACGTCGTTTCCGCTGAGGTATGGACGGACGTGGCGGCCACGAACGGTTCGTCCGTGACGGCATGCTGGGGGCGAAGGGTGGTCTGGGTCATCTGGGGGATCCTCTCGATCGGTGAGCGACTCGACGCGCAGGGTTTGGTGCGACGTGAGCCGAACGTGCTCAGGAATCACGAAGGCCGCGACCTTCGTTCGTGATCGCGGCCCCGGGGATCCGGCCTGACTTCGTGGTCTCGTATGCGCGACCCGAGTCAGACCCCGACCGATCCCGGCGGGGCCTGGGGCATCGCCATGCGACGACCGTGCGGCTTCATCACCGCGGATGATGCCCCAGCCGACGGTAAAATGCAAGCACCTTACTCATACTATACAGGTGGTTGGGTATGACGCGGTTGCCCTGTGCTCGAACATGCATATTGATGCGTGCGAGCCGACCGGTCTGTATAATCCATCGCGATGGATCGACGCTCTAGCACAACCCAGCAGGCGAAGCCGCGCGGGCTCAAGCGGGAGCGACAACGACTCGTGCGTGACCTTGTCGCGACGGGGGCCATCGCCAGCCAGCATGACCTGGTCGAACGGCTCGCCGAGCGCGGGTTCGAGGTCACCCAGGCCACCGTCAGCCGCGACATCGCCGAACTCGGCCTGGTCAAGGTCCCGCACGATGGCAGGCACATCTATGCTTGGCCAGGAGACCTCTCCCCGATCACTACAGATGCCACAGACGCGCGCCTCCGCCGGGTCTTGGCCGACTACGATATCCAGGTCGGGCGATCAGGGCTGACGTTGCTGCTGCTGTCGGAGGCAGGCGTCGCCAATGCCATCGGTCAGGCCATCGACGAGTCGACATTGACCGAACAGGAAGGCACGCTCGCAGGAGACAACACCATCCTCGTCCTCTTCGCGGACGAGGCCAGGCTGGAGGCATGGCTCAAGCGCTTCGAGGCACTGCGCACTGCCGTTCCGATGAGGGAGTTCGCACGATGACGATCCTGGGCGATGAACCGGAAACCGGAGGCGCGACCGATCCGCTGAAGATCCTGGTGGTCGATGACGAGCCGGCCATGGTCGGCGCCATGGGGGCGCTCCTGGGGCAAGCCGGCCATCGCATCATCGCCGCCTACGACGGAGAGGAGGCGCTGCGGCGTTTCCGAGATGACGAGCCCGACCTTGTGCTGCTGGACCTGGCCATGCCGGGCATGGACGGTGCCACGGTCTGCAAGCGCATCCGTGAGGTCAGCGATGTGCCCATCATCGTGGTGTCGGGTGAGCGTGACCGCGCAGCCACGGTGGAGCTGCTCGACTCGGGTGCCGACGATTACGTGCGCAAGCCATTCCGCGCGGATGAGCTGCTGGCGCGTGTTCGGGCGGTCTCGAGACGAGCGACGGGCGGCCGCGGTGACCGCGGACGGGGTGACCCCTCAGGGTACGAGCTGGACCGCCGACGACATGAGATCCGATGGCAGGGCACGCCACTGCCCACCACCGTCACCGAGTTCCGGCTGCTGCGGATCATGGTGGAGCGCCTGGGTGAGGTCGTGCCCCATGACGAGCTGTTGGCGGCAGGCTGGCCCGACGTGCCCGGTCCTGATCCCTTGTGGCTGAAGCCGCACCTGGCGCGCCTTCGAGAGAAGCTGGTGGCCGCTGGCGCGCCCGTCCCCATCGCCGTCCGCGGAGTGGGCTACCGCCTCGACGCGTAGGGGCGGCCACGACCAGTCGGGGCGGCAACGCTCCCTCGACTTGCCGGTGTCCTGCTCTGCCCGCCGTTGTCCTTCTCCGCGTCACCGTGTCGCTACCCAACGTGCACCACCGGGCTACCACATCCCGACCGCGCCGCCGCTGACATCCTGGCGCGCAGTTCGTAGCGTCATCGCCAACCGGTACCGGGCGGCTCTGGGCCCGATGCCTTCGGGGATAGACGCTTCGCAGGAGGGACTTATTCGATGATCGACACTGGCAATACCGCCTGGCTCCTGATGTCGACGGCATTGGTGATGCTGATGCTGCCGGGCCTGGCGCTCTTCTACGGCGGCCTGGTGCGCGCCAAGAACGTGCTTTCGACCATCATGCACAGCTTCTTTGGCCTGGCCATCGTGACGGTCGTGTGGGTCGTGGTCGGGTTCAGCCTCGCCTTCGCGCCGTCGGTCGGCGACCTGGGCATCGTCGGCGGCTTGGACTACGTCTTCTTCAACGGCGTGGGTATGGACATCAGTCCTGCGTACCCCGGTGGCGACATCCCGTTCGTTCTGTTCGCGACGTTCCAGATGATGTTCGCGGCCATCACACCGGCGCTCATCAGCGGTGCGTTCGCTGAACGTAAGCGCTTCGCCGCGTTCGTCGTCTTCACCGTCGCCTGGTCGATCCTGGTCTACTCGCCGATGGCGCACATGGTCTGGGGTGGCGGCATCCTGGCGCAACTCGGCGCATTGGACTTCGCGGGTGGCACCGTCGTCCATATCGCTTCGGGCGTCTCGGCCCTCATCGTGGCCCTGGTGATGGGCCGCCGCGTCGCCGGACATCACGTGGAGCCCCACGATGTGCCCATGACGGTGCTGGGTGCCGGACTGCTCTGGTTCGGCTGGTTCGGCTTCAATGCCGGCTCGGCGCTGGGTGCCAACGGCCTCGCCGCGCAGGCCCTGATGGTGACCACGGTCTCTGCCGCTGCCGGTACGCTCACCTGGGTCGGCGCCTCCTACCTCAAGGGCCGCAAGGTCAGCGTCGTAGGCGCGGCCGCCGGCGCTGTGGCCGGTCTCGTCGCCATCACACCGGCCGCTGGCTTCGTGACTGTCGGTGGCGCACTCATCCTCGGCCTCGTCGCCGGTGCAGTCTGCTTCGGGATCACGCTATTGCGTGAGCGCCTGGCCATCGACGACGCGCTCGATGTCTTCGCTGTCCATGGTGTCGGTGGCATCTGGGGTGCCATCGGCACGGGCATCTTCGCCGTTGCCGCCATCGGCGGCGTGTCCGGCCTGGTCGAGGGCAACGTCGATCAGCTGCTCATCCAGATCGCGGCCGTGGCCGTCACCGTCGTCTTCTCCGGTGTGATGACGTTCATCATCATCAAGGTCATCGACGTGGTCCTGGGCCTGCGCGTGAACGAGGCGGACGAGGAAGCCGGTCTGGACATCGCCGTACACGGCGAGACCGCCTATGTGCCTTGGGCCGGTACCAGCACTGGTGCCGTCAGCGGCGCCATCCCTCCGTCGGTGCAGCCGTCCGTCGCGTCGGTCACGGAGGCAGAACCCGCGTAGCTTTGCACATCACAGGCTTCAGGCTCAAAGGCCCGCGAGATCCCCGACTGCGGGCCTTTGAGCCATCTTGCGTTTCGCCGCTCAGCGGAAGGCGCCGCTCAGCGGGCAGGACCGACGAAGCGCAAGCGCAGCACGAACTGCGAGCCGTAGGGCTCTCGAGGCTCGACCAACAGCTCGCCTTCCATCGAGCGCGCCAACCTCCGGGCAGCGAAGAGGCCGATGCCGGCGCCGCGTGGTGAATCGTCGAGGCGCACGAAGGGCTCGAAGATGCGCTCCCGCCAGGCCTCCGGGATGCCAGGACCGTCGTCGGTGACCGCGACGCAGGCGGCGTCTCCATCGCGCCAGCAGTAGATGTCGATGGTGCCACGTTGCGGTGCGTACTTCGACGCATTCTCGAGCAAGTACCCGAGTAGTCGATGCAGCATCTCGCTCGACGCCAACGCGACAAGGGGCCCATCGGGAAAGCTCGTTCTGACCGTCCGGCCACGCAGCATCGGCCGCAGCTCGCCGGTGATCTGCGCCACCTCCGCGGAAAGGTCGGTGGGCAGCAGCTCTTCTGCTGCCGTGGGCATCACGCGCAGGCTCTCGAGGATGTTGTCGACCGTCTCGTCGAGCCGCTCCACCTGCGTGAGTGCCTCCCCTTCCCAGGTCTCGGCATCCCCACTGCCACGCTCACGTGCCTCTTTGCCCAGCAGCTCGACGTAGGCGCGCACCACCGCCAACGGTGTTCTGAGCGAATGCGTCACGACCGCCACCAGCTTGGCACGCGCCTCATCGATCGCGCGCAGCTGCTCCAACTGCGCCTCAGCTTCCGCATGCAGACGGCTCTTCTCGACCATGCCCGCCAGCAATCCCGCAAGTGCCTCCAGGAAGCCGATGTCGGCGGGTGTGAAGTCGCGATGCTGGGCGGTCTGGACGTTGAGCACCCCCACCACCTGATCCTCCCATACCAGCGGCACCGAACACATCGAGGTGAAGCGCGCCTGATCGACGCCGCGGATCCAGGCGAAATGGTCATCCTTGTGGACGTCGGGACTGACGACGGTGGTCTGCTTCTGCGCCGCGAGGCCGGTGATGCCCTCGCCCATCTTGAGGCGGGCCACGCCGACCGCATCCTGGTCGAGCCCGTTGGTGGCCGCAAGGGTCAGACCGCTGCCATCGCGATCGCTGAGGTAGAGCGAACACACGTCGGCGCGCGAGGCGGCGCGGGCACGATCGATGACGGTGCCGGTCAGGTCTTCCCAAGTCCGCGCTCGCGCGGCGAGGTGTGCGACGTCGGCGAGGAAGCCGATCTCATCCACGCGCGACGCAGACGAGTCGCGCAACGACCCGGCGGGCTTGGCGATCGGATCCGACGTCCCCTGCATGCGCTGATGTTGCGGCCACCACGCCACGAGGTCAAACGCGCCCGACTGCGCCGGAGTCAAGTCCCACCGCCAAGCTTGGATTGGTACGCCACCCGCCGGGCTCAAGTCCCACCACCACGATCGGCGCGCCCTGCCCCACGGCATCTTGCGCAGATACCAATCCGGGTGGTACTGGGTCATCTCCAGCGCGTGCTGGGGCGACGGCTCCCCGATATGGGCCACGGCCTCTCTGGCATAGACGACGGATCAAGCGTGGAGGATGCCGTCCCGATCGCCCAACGAAACGTCGTACGCGGGTCAGGCACGCACGCGCTCACCGGAAGTGGGTCTATGACCACCCCCGTTGGTATCTGACCAAGTCGAGAGTGCGCTCACCGGCCTGCTGGGGTCCGTCAACCAGCCACGCATCTCGCGGCCGTCGCTGGGGAATGCCCCACGAAGCATCGATCGATGAGCAGCGATCCGGCGCAGATTCGTCGCGTCACGACTGACGATGACCGAGCGGCTGACTGAAGTCGCAGGCCATCCACGATCCCGGGCGATGCCTGGCGACAGCCGGGCCTTGCGATCGAGCGTGCCGACCAGCTCGTTGACGTCGACGATCAACGTCTTGAACTCGATGACCAGCAGCGAACCGCTCGGAGCATGGAAGGCGAGCAGGTCGATGATGCCCCGTTCGCCGTAGATCGAGAACGAGACCTCAGGTGCGATCGTCCAACCTGGCAACGGGACCATGAACGACGCCACCGACTCGGCCAGCAGCGAGTGACGGAGGTTCAGCATACGGTCGAGGACTCCGCCTCGCCAGCGAGCGGCCACGTCGATGCGAATGTCCAGCACTCGTCCAAGTTCGCGGAGACTACCCAACGACACCTTGTCCAGGTGGCCACGTTCGATGAGGGAGACGAAGGACTGCGACACACCAGCGCGGGCGGCAACGTCCGCTTGGCGCCAGCGGCGGCGCCGACGCACGGCACGGAAGGCAGCCCCGATACGCATGTCATCCATGCCGAACAGCCTGAAGCAAGCCACTTATCGGCCACTTCGTGGGCGCTCGTCTTGGGCGAAGATGAGCGCATGAAGCGTACGAACGGGTTCGACACTCAGCTGGTGCAGCTTGGACGCGTCTCAGCCGCCCGTGAGCGCAGTGTGAACCCGCCACTCACGCGCGCCTCCACCATCCTCTTCGACTCGCTCGCCGAGCTGCACGATGCCCGCGAAGGCATCGCCTACGAGGAGCCGCGCTACGGCATCTACGGCACCAGCACCACCTTCGAGCTGCAGACCGCGATGGCCGGACTGTGCGGCGCCGAGTCGTGCATCGCCACACCCAGCGGGCTGACCGCCATCGCCGCCACCCTCGCCGCCCACGCCACGCCGGGCGGACGCATCCTCCTCCAGAACGATATCTACCAGCCGGCCCGCACCTTCGCCGAGACGGAGATCGCCAAGCACTGCGCGGTGGCCTGGTTCGCCAGCACCGACGAGCTCGACGCTCTCGCCGACGAGCGCACCAGCCTGATCTTCATCGAGGTCCCTACCTCGCTCACCATGCGCCTCATCGAGGTGGCCCAAGTCATCCGCATCGCGGCCCGCCACGGCGTGCCGGTCGCCTGTGACTCGACCTGGGGTACGCCGCGCTTCTTCGACGCCCATGGCCTGGGCATCGACATCTCCATCCACGCCGCCACCAAGTACATCGGCGGCCACTCCGACCTCATGCTGGGCCTCACCACCGGCAGCTACGGATCTCTCGCCTCCACCCGGGAGTGGTGTATCCGCTACGGCTCCACGGCCGCGCCCGATGTGTGCTGGCTGGGTCTGCGTGGCTTGCGCACGCTGAGCGTCCGCCTGGAGCGCCACCAGGCCAGCGCCCTCAAAGTGGCCGGCTGGCTCGAAACGCAACCACAGGTGGTGCGCGTCCTCTACCCGGCCCTCCCCTCCGATCCCCATCATCGGCTCTGGCAGACGCAGTTCAGTGGCGCGCCCGGCCTCTTCAGCATCGAGCTGTGCGCCTGTGACGAGACGTCCTACGCCCGCTTCATCGAGTCGCTCACGCTCTTCGGCCTCGGCGCCAGCTGGGGCGGCTTCGAATTGCTCGTCATCCCGGCCATCCCACACGCTCGGCGTTCGCTCGACCCGCAGCCCCACGATGGTCGGCTGGTGCGTCTGCACATCGGCCTCGAAGACCCCGACGATCTCATCGCCGACCTGGCCACGGCCCTGGCGGCACTGTGACCGGTCGCGACCGGGAGTACGACCGCTTCGGCCCGTGGGTCATCGAGCTCTCTGACGACGATCCCGCTCCGGCGCTCTTCGTACCGTACCTGACCCGGCCCGAGACCCCCCGGCTGGCGATCAAGATCCCGCGCCAGATCTCACGGCGCGATGCCCACCCGGGTACGGATCTCTATGACTACGTGGTGTCGCTCTATGCAGACGACATGGTCATCCTCGAGCGCAGCGAGCCGGAGGTCCGCGGCACGACCATCGCCTACCGGGATGTCCAGCTGCTTCGTGTGCGTGAGGACCTGCTGCGCGGCAACGTCCACCTCGGCTCGGTCAAGCGACCCTTCGACCTGCCCTACAACACCGTCTCGGCCGAAGTCATGCGACGCTTGGTGGGCCTGGTCCGCGACCGCTACGGGGCGCGCACGCAGACGTCGATCCAGCCGACCGAGCCGATCCAACTGCCACGAACGACCACCATGGACCGACTCAGCTTCTACTTCGAGGGCCTGCTGGGAACGATGCGCAACGAGAGCTCGACGTTCCGACCCCTCGCGGCTCAGGCCGATACTCCACTCGGCTCGCTCAAGACCAGCATGTTCCGAAAGGTCCTCTTCGGCGTCGTCGACAAGCGCCTCCTGGAATCGCTGCACCTGAGCGATGGACGGGAGTTGCGGGTCATCGACCGCGCCCGACCCTACGCCTACCGCTGGCAAACCGTCTACGGCCGCGAGGAGACCTTCATGCCGCTCGTCAACATCGCCGCGGTCACCTGGGACGAAGCCGGCGATGGCACGCTGACGACGCTGTCGATCAGCACCGCCGGCGGCACGGCAAGCTGGGTCTTCAGGGCCGACAACGCCGGCCTCGTCACCTACCGGACGTGGCTCAGCGAGCTGTCGGCATGAGCTGACCTACGAGGCCAGGTTGGGGGCCAGCCAACGCTCGGCTTCGACGGTCGACCAGCCCTTGCGCCGAGCGTAGTCGTCGAGCTGGTCGCGGTCGATGCGGCCGACGCCGAAGTAGCGCGCCTGCGGGTGCCAGAAGTACAGTCCGCTCACCGACGCCGCGGGTAGCATCGCCATCGACTCGGTCAGCTCCATGCCCGCGCGTGACTCGGCCCCCAGGAGTTCGAAGAGCGTGGCCTTCTCGGTGTGGTCGGGACAGGCCGGATAGCCCGGTGCCGGGCGGATGCCTTGGTAGGACTCGGCGATGAGCTCGTCATTGCCAAGCGCCTCGTCGGCCTGGTAACCCCAGAACTCCCGTCGAACACGTTCGTGCAGGCGCTCCGCGAAGGCCTCGGCCAGTCGGTCGGCCAGCGCCGTCAGGAGGATGGCCGAATAGTCGTCGTGGGCAGCCTCGAAGCGCGCCCGAGCCTCCGACAACCCATGTCCCGCCGTGACGGCGAAGGCACCCACGTAGTCGGTGACTCCGCTGTCGAGCGGTGCCACGTAGTCGGCTAGCGCCAGGTCCGCCCGTCCGTCCTTGCGGGCCATCTGCTGCCGCAACGTATGCAGGCGCGTCAGCTCGGTGGTGCGCGTGTCATCGGCCCAGATCACGATGTCGTCATCGGCGGTGGAGCCGGCCGGCCAGAAGCCCACCACGCCGTCGGCACGCAGGAGGCCCTCGCCGGCGGCTCGCTGCAGCATCGCCTGCGCATCGTCGAACAGATCGCGCGCGGCGGCACCCACCGTAGGGTCGGACAGGATCGCCGGGTAGCGGCCCTTCAGCTCCCAGGTGGCGAAGAAGGGCGTCCAGTCGATGCGCTCGATGAGCTCGTCGAGCGGGTAGGAAGCCAGCGTCCGCACGCCGCGCAACGATGGCCGTGGCGGCGGTGCCGCCTCCCAATCGATGACCAGACGACTCTCCCGCGCCTGGGCTAGTGAGACCCGACGGTCGGGCGAGGCATGCTCTTCGTGGAACCGCCGCACCTCCGCGTATTCGGCCCGACGCTCGATCATGAACGCCTCCCGCGTCCCTGGGTCCATCAGCGCGCCCGCCACGCCCACCGCACGCGAGGCATCATCCACGTGCACGACCGGTCCCGAGTAGGCCGGCTCCAGCTTCACCGCAGTGTGTGCCTTGGACGTGGTGGCGCCGCCGATGAGCAGCGGCGTGGTCATGCCTTCGCGCTCCATCTCGGTCGCCACCAGGCGCATCTCCTCGAGCGATGGCGTGATCAGGCCGGAGAGGCCGATCAGATCGGCCCGTTCTTCACGCGCGGTCTCCAGGATCCTGGTCCAGGGCACCATCACCCCCAGGTCGATGACCCGGTAATCGTTGCAGCCCAGCACGACACCCACGATGTTCTTGCCGATGTCATGCACGTCGCCCTTGACGGTAGCCATCACGATGACCCCTGCCGAGCGCGGTCCAGCATCGGCGGCGTCCTCACCGGACGCAAGCCGCTCCGCCTCCATGTAGGGGATGAGATGCGCCACTGCCTGCTTCATCACGCGCGCGGATTTCACCACCTGCGGCAGGAACATGCGTCCCGAGCCGAAGCGGTCGCCGACCACGTCCATGCCCGCCATCAGCGGGCCCTCGATGACATGTAGCGGTCGATCAGCCTCCAGCCGCGCCTCCTCCGTATCCTCCACGACCCAGTCGCTGATGCCCTCGACCAACGCATGTGTCAGTCGCTCGTTCACCGGCAACTCACGCCAGGAGAGATCGCGCTCGGCGCCCACGGCTGTGCTGCGCGCCTGGTCGGCGATCTCCAGCAAGCGGTCGGTGGCGTCGGGACGACGGTTCAGCACCAGGTCCTCGACGCGCTCACGCAGATCCGGATCCAGATCGTCCATCACCGGCAGTGCACCGGCATTGACGATGGCCATGTCCAGGCCGGCCTCGATGGCATGCACCAGGAAGACGGCGTGGATCGCCTCGCGCACGGGGTCGTTGCCGCGGAACGAGAAGGAGACGTTGGAGACGCCGCCGCTGGTGAGCACGCCCGGCAGCTCCGCCTTGAGGCGACGGACGGTCTCGATGAAGGCGACCGCATAGTCGTTGTGCTCGGGGATGCCGGTGCCGATGGCGAAGATGTTGGGATCGAGGATGATGTCCTCGGAGGCGAACCCGATCTCGTGGGTGAGCAGGTCGTGCGCCCGATGGGCGATGAGCAACCGTCGCTCGACCGTCTCCGCCTGGCCATCCTCGTCGAAGGCCATGACCACCACGGCGGCACCATACCGATGCGCCAGCCGCGCCTGCCGCAGGAACTCGTCCTCGCCTTCCTTGAGCGAGACCGAGTTGACGATGGGCCGGCCCTGGGCAGACTGCAGACCAGCCTCCAGCACCGACCATTTGGATGAGTCGATCATGAACGGCACGCGCGCGATGTCCGGCTCGGCCACGAGCAGACGCACGAATCGCGTCATGGCCGCCTCCGAGTCGAGCATGCCCTCATCCATGTTGATGTCGATGACCTGGGCGCCGTTCTCGACTTGCTGCCGCGCCACCTCCACGGCCTCCGCATAGGAGCCTTCGAGGATCAGCCGCGCGAACTTGCGCGAGCCGGTGACGTTGGTGCGCTCGCCGATGTTGACGAAGAGCGAATCGGGGCCGATGTCGAACGCCTCCAGGCCGGCCAGGCGGGTGCGCCGTTCGACCGTCGGGACGACACGTGGCTTCAAGCCGGCGACGATGGCCTTGTTGGCCCGGACGTGATCTGGGCCGGTGCCGCAACAGCCGCCGACGATGTTGACGGCGCCATCTCGGGCCATGCCGGCGAGCACGGAGGCCGCCTCCTGCGGCGACTCGTCATAGCCGCCGAAAGCGTTGGGCAGTCCAGCGTTGGGATAGATCGAGAGGTGCGTGTCAGCGATGCGCCCGAGCTCTTCGGCATAGGGACGCAGCTGCTTGCCCCCCAGCGCGCAGTTGAGCCCGACCGCGAAGGGACGCGCATGGCGGACGGTATTCCAGAAGGCGCCCACGGTCTGACCGTTCAGCGTGCGGCCGGATGCGTCGGTGATGGTGCCGCTGATGAGCAGCGGCAGCCGATAGCCGAGCTCGTCCCACAAGGTCTCCAGCGCGAAGATGGCCGCCTTGGCATTGAGCGTGTCGAAGATGGTCTCGATGGCCAGCCAGTCAGCACCTCCCTCGACGAGCGCACGCGCGGCCTCCAGGTAGGCCTCGTCCAGATCACTGAAGCTCACGTTGCGCGCGCCGGGGTCGTTGACGTCGCGTGAGAGCGAGGCCGTGCGGCTGGTCGGTCCCAGCGAACCCATCACGTAGCGCGGCTGTCCGTCGGCCGCCTCTGCCTCATCGCACATCTGGCGTGCCAGACGTGCCGAATCGCGGTTCATCTCCGCGACCCACGGCTCCAAGCCGTAATCCGCCATCGAGAGGCGGGTGGCATTGAAGCTGTTGGTGGTGACGATGTCCGCCCCTGCGGACAGGTACTGCCGATGCATCTCGCGCACGATGTCGGGCTGCGTCAGGCACAGCAGATCATTGGCGCCCTTGAGATCTGATGGATGGTCGGCGAAACGGTGGCCCCGGAAGTCGGCCTCCGCGAGCTGATGGCCCTGCAGCAGCGTCCCGGTGGCGCCGTCCTTGACCAGCACGCGTTCGCGCAAGACCTGGTTGAGGCCGACCGTGCGCGCCCGTCGCGCCTCATTGGGATCGTTACGGACGGCTGCGGTCCTGGCCACGTGCTCCACTCTTCCTCTCGCGATCCGCGTCCCGGCACCGTGCCACCGCCCTATCGTCGCATGATACGGCAGCACATCCAGCCTGAAAGGTCCATACCAATCAGACCAACCTGCTAGACTCGAAGGGTGGAGACGTGGCCGTGACCGGAGAGCCCCTGTACTCGATCGTCGCCAGCCGGGCGGAAGCGCGCATCACCTCGGGCGAGTGGCAGGAGGGTGACCGCCTGCCCCCCGAGCGCCAGCTGTGCCGCGAGTTCGACGTCTCGCGCTCGACCCTGCGCCAGGCGTTCGACGAGCTGGAGGAACGCGGCCTCATCAGCCGCCACCAGGGCCGCGGCACCTTCGTCACACGCCCGCGGCTGCAACTCCCCATCGTCGGTGTCTTCTCCATCCGCGACGCCATGGAAGCGTATGGCATGCGTATGGGCACGCGCGTGCTGAGCGTGGAGCTCATCGAGGCTGGCCGCCAGCTGGCCAGCGATCTCGCCTGTCTGCCCGGTGACCAGGTCGTGCACATCGAACGACTGCGCATCGGTGATGGCGAGCCGATGGTCCTCGACACGGCACACTTGCGTGCCGAGCTCTTCCCCGGTCTCGAGGACGTCGACTTCGAGCACCGCTCGCTCTACGAGATCCTGGAGACCGACTACGGGCGCACCGTCGCGGAGGCACAGGAGACGCTGGAGCCGGTCATCCTCACACCACGAGAATGCGAGCTGCTCAGCGTGCCGCCACACACCACGGCCCTGTTGACGCGCCGCGTCACGACCGATGTCGCCGGTGTGGTGCTGGCGCTCGGCCACGCGCTCCTGCGCGGCGACCGCTCCCGGTACATCTATAGGCGCACCGTCGAGACGACCCCGACGAGCCGCGATCATCGATCAGCCAGCGACGGCATCCTGCGGCGATTTGCGCCGCGCGAGCCTATCACTGTCAGAAGAAGGAGAACACGTTGACCGCTTCGGATCGCTGGCTGGCCGCCGCTCGAGATGTGCTCGAGCAGGTGTCCAGCACCCAGACACCGGCCATCGAGGAGGCCAGCACCATCTTCGCCGACACCATCGCCGCCGACGGCCTGGTGCACGTCTTCGGCTCGGGCCACTCGCGCATGAATACCGAGGAGATGTTTCCGCGCATCGGCTCCTACCCGGGCTTCCACCCCATCGCTGAGCTGGCGCTGTCGAACCATGTCGGCGTGGTCGGACCCAACGGCCTGCGACAGGCCCTCTATCTCGAGAAGGTCCCCGGGTTCGCGCGCATCATCCTGCAGCAGTTCAAGATCCACCCTGGCGATTCGTTCCTCATCTTCAGCTCCACCGGCATCAACGGCACGGTGGTGGAGGTGGCGCTGCTGGCCAAGGCGATGGGCCTGCCGGTGGTGGCGGTGACCTCCATGCAGCACACCAATGCCACGCCCTCGCGTCACCCGTCGGGCAAGAAGCTCGCCGGGATCGCGGATGTCGCCATCGACAACTGCAGCCCGCCCGGCGATGCCGTCACCCAGATCGAGGGCATCCCCTTCAAGGTCGGCCCCGTCAGCTCCATCGGTGCCATCGCCGTCGTCAATGCGATGAAGACTCGAACGGCCGAACTGCTGGTCGAACGTGGCGTGGTCCCCACGGTGCTCACCAGCCCACACTTCGTGGGCAGCGAGGTCGGCGATGAGCAGCTCGAGAAGGTCTACGAGGAGTACTTCCGACGCGTCAAGCAGGCTTACGACGCTGAGGGTGCCATCCCAGTGCCGAAGTCGTGGGAGGGAGTCTGACCGTGGGAGGAGGTCAGACGGTGGCCGCGACCGCTGGCCAGATGATCATCAGCCCGCCCCTGGCGGCCACGGCTGATGTGGTGGTGGTCGGCTCGGGGACCGCGGGGGCGAGCGCCGCCATCGCCGCGGCGCGCGGTGGTGCCTCGGTCGTACTCATCGAGAAACAGGGCTTCATGGGCGGCACCAGCACCGCCGTGCTGGATACGTTTTACGGCTTCTACACACCCGGGAGCCAATCCAAGAAGATCGCTGGCGGCATCTCCGACGACGTGGTCGCCGGCCTGCGTGACCTGGGCCCGGTGCTGGAGCGCCCCAACACCTACGGCGCCGGCACCGGTGTCACCTATAACTCCGAGCATCTCAAGCTGGTCTGGGAGCGACTCGCGCTGGAGGCCGGGGTGCGGGTGCTGCTGCACGCGTTCCTGCAGGACGTCGTGGTTCGCGACGGCCGCGTGGAGGAGCTGCTGGTCGCCACCAAGGCGGGCCTGGTGCGCATGGGCGGGCGCGTCTTCATCGATGCCAGCGGTGACGCCGACCTGTCGCACCACGCCGGCTTCGGCTACGAGCTGGCGGGTTCGGTCGACCCAGCGCAGACGCTCACCACCACCTTCAAGATGGTCAACGTGGACATGGCCGCACGGCGCTCGATCAGCACCGCACAGCTGCACGCGCTGATGGGCGAGGCGGCCGAATCGGGTGCGTATGAACTGCCCCGCCGCGAAGGCTCCGACCACATCACGCCCATCGAGGGCATGATCGCCACGGTCATGACGCGACTGCCCTCGTTCCGCGGTGAAGGCGAAGGCATCGTCAACGCTACCGATCCTGCGCTGCTGGCCGAGGCCGAGATGGCGGGGCGTCGCCAAGCCGTCGAGTACGCCCGCTTCCTCCACGACAAGGTGCCCGGCTACGAGAATGCCTCGCTGGTGGCGCTGTCGGCGCAGATCGGTGTGCGCGAGACCCGGCGCGTCTATGGCGACTATCGCCTCAGCGCCGATGATGTCCTGGGGGCCCGCCGCTTCGATGACGAGATCGGCCTCTGTGGTGCACCCATCGAGGACCACCATCCCGGCGCCGACACCAAGTGGCAGTACCTGCCAGACGGTGAGGTGGTGGGGATCCCCTACCGCTCGCTGCTGGTGCGTGATTCGGCCAACACGCTCGTGGCCGGCCGCTGCTTCAGCGCCACCCACGATGCCCACGCCTCGGTGCGATCGATGGCGCAGACGATGGCCATGGGCCAGGCAGCCGGCAGTGCTGCCGCCCTGGCGGCGGCCGTCGCGGCCGATCCGCGCGATGTCGCGGTCGCCGCGCTACGCGATCAGCTCCGACATGACGGCGCCGTGCTCGAGCTTCCAGACTGATGAGGGCGGACCGCTGGTGGCTGGGCTTCGATGTGGGCGGCACCCGCACCAAGGCGGGCGTCGTCAGCGATGACGGCGAGGTCCGCGGCGCGCGACTCGTGGAGACCGGCCACGAGCCATTCGATCGCCTCTGGGAGCGCCTGCTGGCTATCGCCGACGAGGCCATCTCGGCCGAGGGCGCCGATGGGCTGCAAGGCGCCGGCATCGCCGCCCCCGGAGTCATCGAGCCAGGCTTCGGCGTGCGCAACCTGCCGGGCAAGGTGCCCGGCATCGAGGACTTCCCTATGCGTGAGCGACTGGAGGAACGCCTCCGCGTGCCGGTCCGGTGCATCAACGACGGTGCCGCCGCCACGCTCGCCGAATGGCGCTTCGGTGCCGCGCGCGGCTGCCGAGACGTGGTCGGTCTGACCATCGGCACCGGCATCGGCGCCGGCGCCATCATCGACGGCCGGCCACTGCAAACGCGCAACCTGGCCGGTGGGGTCTCCTTCGGCCACGCCACCATCGCCGTGGGCGGGCGCACCTGCCTGTGCGGCAACATCGGCTGTGCCGAGACCCTCGTGTCCGCCAACGCGGTGGTCGGCCGCATGCGCGACTACGTGGCCCGCCGGGTTCCCTCGACGATCACCGAGGCCCACCAACACGACCCCGGCGGCATCACCTTTCGCACGCTCATCGAGGGTGTCGATGCCGGCGATCGGGTAGCGCAGGAGATCATGCAGCAGTTCACTCGTGACCTCGGCGCCACCATCGTCACCGCCATCCACGCCTATGACCCCGAGGTGGTGGTGCTGTCAGGCGGCCCCATGGCCCAGGCCGACCACTTCCTGCCACAGGTCCAGGCCTACGTCGACCGCTATGCGTTCCGCTATCCCAAGGAACGCATCATCCCCATCCGTCGCGCCCAGCGCTCCGACCATGCCGGCGTCCTCGGCGCGGTCGCCCGTGTCATGCAGACGGTCGCCGACGCCGCCGCCGCGACTTCGATCGCGCCTACTTCTTCGACCGCGCTCCCGACCCAGCCCGAATAGGAGGCCCCATGTCATTTGCCCGAACCGTTCTCGGTGACATCGATCCCAGCGAGCTCGGCATCGTCGATGCCCACGACCATCTCGTGATCCACGGTGGCCGGCCCGTGCAGCTCTTTCCCGATTTCGAGCTGTCTGACGTGGACAAGGCCGTGGCCGAACTGGCGCCGGCGCAGGCGCTGGGTTTGCGGACCGTCGTCGATGCCATGCCGGCTGACTGTGGCCGCGACGTGCTGATGCTGGCCGAGGTGGCGCGCCGGAGCGGCCTCAACGTCATCGCTCCAACGGGCCTCCATCACGAGCGCTACTACCACGACCGCCACTGGTCGGCGCGCCTGTCCGCCGAGGAGATCGGCGGTCTCTTCGTGGCTGACATCGATGAGGGCATCGACGAACTTGACTACAACGGGCCCATCGTCAAGCGCACGCCACACAAGGCCGGCGTGATGAAGATCGCCGGTTCGACCGATGGGCTGAGCGGGCGCGACGAGAAGGTCTTCGCCGCGGCCGCCATGGCCCAGACCCAGACCGGCTGCCCCATCCTCACGCATTGCGAGGGTGGTACCGGCGCGCTGGAGCAGATCGAATGGCTGGTCAAGCATGGCGGCGACCCCGCGCACATCGTGCTCAGCCACGTCGACAAGATCGTCGACCGCCAGTACCTGCACGACATCGCCGATACCGGCGCGCGCGTCGAGTACGACCAGGGCTTTCGCTGGGGCGAGAAGGCGAATGGCACGCTCCAGCTCCTCGAATGGGCGGCCGAAGATGGCCTCCTGGGACACATCACGCTGGGCCTCGACGCCGCCCGTCAGAAGTACTGGATCGAGTACGGTGGCTCGCCTGGTTGGATCTACCTGCTGGGCGAGTTCGCCGACCTCATGCGCGAGCGCGGATTGGGCGACACTGAGCAGCACACCCTGTTGGTCGAGGCGCCGCGCGGCGCCTTCACCTTCGGAGAACCCGCGTAGGCGCCAGAGGTGGTCTCGGCGGCCGTTTGGTCGTCCACCGCTGCTAGCCACTACCACCATGTCCCCAAGGGGTTCACGGTACCGTGGGGCCAGGGTCCACTCTTGGTCGCCGCGGCTCACTGGTACGGCCCGGAGCAAGGAGACCCAGCGCCGGAGCAAGGAGGCCTAGCATGACGACGCCTGTTGCGGGGCCGTTCTCAGGCATCCAGCCGGTCCTGCAGATCCCATTCGAGGACGCTCCCAGCCAACCCATCCGCATCCAGGAGCTGATGGCGCTCGTGGAGCGCCTCGTGCAGGCGGGCGTTGCCGGGCTGGTCGTGCCAGGCTTGGCATCGGAGTCATGGACGCTGACGGAGAGTGAGCGCGACCGAGTGGTGGAGACCGCGGCTGAGACGATCGGAGGACGTGCACGCCTGATCGTCGGCATCGACGGGGCGACCACGATCGCCACCGACCGAGCTCGTCGAGCCGCGAGTCGGGGCGCTGCCGGCGTGATGGTCCTGCCTCCAAGCGCAGCAGGCGGTGACGAGGGCATCGTGCGCCACTTTACGGCCGTCGCGGAAGCGGCAGGGGTACCGCTGCTGATGCAGGATTCACCGCAGGTATCGGGCGTTACCATGACGGTGGATCTCGTCGCGGCAGCGGTGCGAGCACATCCATTGGTCACCTCGCTCAAGGCTGAGATCCCGGGGGCGGGACCCAAGACGTCCGCGGCGCAGCAGGCGGGAGTCGAGATCGTGGCCGGGTGGGGCGGCATCGGCTACCTCGAGCAGGTCGAGCGAGGAGCCGTGGGCTGTATGCCCGGCAGCGATCTGGGTCCAGCGCTGCTGCAGATCGACGGTGCTTTGCGCGGGGGAGATGTCGAGGTGGCTCGCCGCCGCTATCGGCAGATCCTTCCCTTGCTCTCATTCGAGACGGCGACACTGCATCTTCTGGTGCTCAGTGCCAAGCGCCATCTGCGCCGCCTGGGTGTCTTCTCGACCGAGTCCATGCGTCATCCGGCACCGGCTCTGGATCAGGCCGAGCAGGACACGGTCGATCACCTTCTTGACGAGCTGGCAGCGGCCGGGGTGCCCGGGTTCGACGTGTGAGGAACCAGGAAGGAAGGTCGAAGCCATGAGTAGCGCCCTGTCTCTGGCCGGCATCTACGCGCCGATCAGCACACCATTCGCCGTCAACGAGGACCTGGACCTCGGGGCGCTGGAGGCCAACATGGCGCGCTACGCGGCATCCGGGCTGCACGGTTACCTGGCACTCGGCAGCAACGGCGAGAATCGCAGCCTCAGCGAGGATGAGCGGCTCGCGGTGCTCGACGCGGTCGTCCGCAACAAGAGCGCAACGCAACTGGTCATGGCCGGTGCCGCGTACGACGCCCAGCGCCAAACGGAGCGCTTCCTGGCCGCGGCCGCCGACCTCGGGGCCGACTGCGGCCTGGTGCTGTCGCCAGGCTACTTCCGCAAGCAGATGACGAGCGAGGTCCTCTATCGCTACTACGCCACGCTCGCGGACACCGCGCCCTTGCCGATCGTGATCTACAACGCGCCCGGGTTCAACGGCATCACCCTGGACGCGGCACTCGTCAGCCGTCTCGCGGGCCACTCCAACATCATCGGCATGAAGGACAGCGCCTCGTCGGGCATCGAGGCATTCCTCGCGTTGCAGCAGCCCGATTTCGCCGTGCTGGCCGGATCTGTCAACTTCCTCTTCGCAGCCATGCTCGGCGGCTCACCGGGTGGGACGGTCTCGCTGGCGAACTCCTTCCCCGCACTGGCCTTACGCCTGTACGAGCTGGGTCGATCCCGGGATGCGAGCGACGGTCCGTCGTTCCAGGAACGTGTGTGCCGCATCAACGGGGCTATCTCCGGCACCTACGGCGTGCCCGGCGTGAAGGCCGCCATGGACCTCGCCGGCTTCGTCGGCGGGATGCCCCGCCGGCCGCTGCTGCCGCTCGGCGAGCGTGAGCGGGGCGAGTTGCGTGCCACGCTCGAGGCGGAGGGGCTGCTCTGATGAGCGCGGACATCCTGGCCGTGGACGTCGGTACGTCCGGGTTGAAGCTCGGCGTCTACGGCCCTGACCTTGCGGAGCTGGCCACCGTGACCCGTCGCTACGACATCGACCTGCATGATCACGGCCAGGCTGACGTCGCACCCGGCACCTGGTGGCACGCCCTCGAAGATGCCTGCCGCGAGCTGGGGCCCCATCTGGCCGATGTCGCGGTCATCGTGCCCTCCGTGACGACCCCGGGGCTCACCCCGATGGCCGCCGACGGCACCGCGCTCGGACCAGCCATCCTCTTCCTCGATGGGCGCTCCAACGAACAGGCGGCCGCCATCCGCGCGTCGGTCGGCGAGGAGCGCTTCCTGGCCGAGGCCTGCAACCTGCCGGTTTCCGGCGGTTCGTCGCTGGCGTCCATGCTGTGGATCCGCGACCACCAGCCGGACGTGTGGGCAGCGGCCGCGAAGTTCGGGCACACCAACACCTACCTGACCAAGCGGCTCACCGGGGAGTGGGCCATCGATCCATCCACGACCTCGATCACCGGGCTCTACGCCACCGCGCGCCACGACCTGACCTGGAACGAGGACGTGCTCGAAACGGCCGACATCGATCCAGTGCGCCTGCCTCCCCTGATGCGCTCGTTCGACCCGGTCGGCCGGATCCTGCCTTCGGTGGCCGACAGCCTGGGGCTGTCCCGCCGAACCATCGTGCTGTGCGGTGGCAACGACGCGGCCTTGGCGGCCTATTCCGGCGGGCTCACCGAGCCGGGCGACGCCAACATCATCAGCGGCACCTGTGACATCGCCAACGTCTGCACCGATCGGCCGCTCGCCTCGCGGGACTTCAACGTCCGTGCCCACGTCATCCCCGACCGATGGCTGACGTTCTTCGTGCTCAACGCCGGTGGCGTGGCCCTCGATTGGTTCGCCCAGACGATGTGCCAGGAGATGACCGCCGACGCCTTCTATGGCGACTACCTCCCCGGCGTGCTCGACGCGTTCCTGGAAGCTCCTGACAGCGCCGAGCAAGAAGCGCGGCTGCCGCGATACGAGCCCTATCTGGCCGGTGACCGCTACACCCTCGAGACCCGCACGGCCACGTTCAGCGGGGTCTCGTTGCAGACCTCGCGCGACGACCTGCTGCTGGCGATCGTGCGCGGCAACATGCGCTACCTCGGGGCGCACCTCTCCCGGGTGGCAGAGCTCGTACCGCTCAACAGGAAGGTCGGCATCTCCGGTGGTGCGACACGCATCGAGGGCATGCTCGCGGCACGGCGGCGTTGGAGCGGTGACTTCGACTACACCTTCGCGGACCAGTCATCGCTGCTGGGTGCGGCTATGCTCGGCCGCCTCTACCAGTCGGGCGGCTCGACATGAGTCGATCCGTCACCAGACGCTCGCGAAGGAGGTGCCATGCCTAGGGTCGCCACCATGGAGATCGTGCGCGGGGCCATGTCCGGCGGCTATGCCGTGCCGGCCATCAACATCGTCAACGACCTGACCCTCGAGGCGGTGCTCGCAGCCGCCGAAGAGGCCCGGGCGCCGATGATCGTGCAGACCTCGGTCAAGACGGTCCGTGCCATGGGCGTCGAGGTGCTCTGGTCCATGTGGCACACGATGTCGGCCCGGGTGTCGGTGCCGGTGGCGCTGCACCTCGACCACTGCCCCGACCGCAGCGTCATCAGCGCGTGCCTCGCCGCGGGCTGGAATTCGGTGCTCTTCGATGCCCATGAGCTGTCGGTGGCGGAGAACGAGCGCCAGTGCCTCGAGGTGGTGGCCGAAGCGCGCCGCTACGGGGCCGACGTCGAGGGGGAGATCGAGGGCATCCGCGGCGTCGAGGACGGCATCGGCTCCGACGAGCAGAGCCCGCTGCAGACCCTGGCGGTGGCGGTCGACTTCATCGAGCGCACCGGGGTGGACATCTTCGCGCCGTCCATCGGCAATGCCCACGGCATGTATGCCGCAGCGCCGGTGCTCGACCATCAGCGCATCAGCGACCTGGTCAAAGCCACCGGGGTCCCCATGGCGCTCCATGGTGGCACCGGACTCACCCCCGAGCAGTTCACCGACCTCATCGGCCGTGGCTGCGCCAAGGTCAACGTCTCGACGGCATTGAAGATCGCCTACATGGAGGCCAACCGACGCTATCTCGTCGAGCACCCGGACGCCGCCGACCCGCCGAAGCTCTTCGCCCATGTGCGTGAAGCGGTGATGGCCATGACGACCGACCACATCCGCCTGTTCGGTGCCGAGCGCCGCGCATGACCGCGCTCATCTTCGACTGTGACGGCGTCCTTGCCGATACCGAACGGTTCGGCCACCTGCCGGCCTTCGATGACACGTTCGCCGAGTTCGGCCTGCCGGTGCACTGGTCCGAGGAGGACTACGGCGTGGCCTTGCGCATCGGCGGTGGCAAGGAGCGCCTGGCTTCGCTGCTGACGCCAGGGTTCGTGGCCGCCGCGGGACTGCCCGCTGATCGGGCGGGACAGCTCGCACAGGTGGCCAGGTGGCACGAGCGCAAGACGCAGCGGTACATCGAACTGGTACAGGCGGGCAAGCTGCCCGCACGACCGGGCATCGTGCGTATCGTGGCTGAGGCGCATGCCGCGGGCTGGCAGCTGGCGGTCTGCTCGACCTCGGCCCAGGCCTCGGTGCGGGCCATCCTCGAGCATGCCGTGGGGGTGGAAATGGCGGCGCGGTTCCTGGTGCTGGCCGGTGACGTCGTGCCCGCCAAGAAGCCGGCGCCCGACATCTATCTGCTCGCGACCGAGCGCCTTGGGATCGAGCCCGCTGATGCGGTCGTGGTCGAGGACTCACGCAACGGCCTGCTGGCCGCACATGGCGCGGGTCTCGCCACGTTGGTGACCGTGAACGGGTATACGCGTGACGAGGACTTCAGCGAAGCCGCACTCGTGGTCAGCTCCCTGGGTGACCCCGAGGCTGAGCCGATCGAGGTCCTCGCCGATCCAAGGGACATCAGGCCCGTCGGCTACGTGACCTTGGCCGACATCAGGGCATGTGCCGCCTGAGCTATCGTCAGTGAACCGACCAGAACGATTTGACCGAGGGCGCCTCGCGCCCAGAACCACACCCGGAGAGATCCACAGATGACCCCTCGTGAACGCATCCTCGCCGCCCTTGACCACAAGGAGAGCGACCGCATCCCGGTCGACCTCGGCTCATCGATCGTGACGTCGATCACCAAGGCCGCGTACGAGCCTCTGCGCGAGCACCTCGGACTTCCCGAGGAAGAGGTCGTCGTCTACGACGAGGTGCAGCAGTTACCTTACGTGGGCGAGGACGTGCTGACCCGCTTCGGCGTCGATACGCGCATGGTGCAGCTGCCGCCGACCCACGTCCAGGGCGTGGAGATCGTCGATGACGGTGAGTACTGGGCCATGTGGGATCGCTGGGGCAGCAAGATGCGCATGCCCAAGGACCAGCCGCTCTACTACGACTGGGTCGACTTCCCCATCAAGGAGTTCACCCTTGAGGCACTTGACGCCTACCAGTGGCCCGAGCCTGATCCGCCCGAGCTCATCGCCGGACTCAAGGCCCGCGCGGCGCAGCTGCGGGCGACCACCGACTACGCCCTCGTCGGCTCCGGTGTCATCGGCGGTGGCATCTTCGAGCAGCCTTGCCGGACCGTGGGTATGGAGCAGTTCATGATGTCGATGCTGACCGCGCCCGAGTTCAGCGCCAAGCTGGTCGATGGCATCACAGATATCTACATCGAATCCGTCGATCGCTACCTCTCCCAGGTCGGCGAGCTCATCGACGTCTTCACCTTCTGGGATGACGTGGCCACGCAGCAGGGCTGGATGATCAATCCTCAGAGCTACATCGACGTCATCAAACCGCGCCAGAAGCGCCTTTTCGACGCCATCAAGGCACGCACGGACGCCAAGATCTTCTACCACGGCTGCGGCGCGGTCTACGACCTCATCCCGCATCTCATCGAGATCGGCGTGGATATCGTCAACCCGGTGCAGGTCAGTGCTGAGGGCATGGACTCCGCGCGCCTGAAGAAGGCCTACGGTAACGACGTCGTCTTCTGGGGCGGCGGCGTAGACACCCAGAAGGTGCTGCCTTTCGGCACGCCTGATGAGGTCCGCGACGAGGTCAAGCGTCGCATCGACGACCTCGCGCCCGGTGGTGGCTACGTCTTCGCCACGGTGCACAACATCCAGGCCTTCGTGCCGCCGGAGAACATCGAAGCCGCCTTCGACACGGCGCTGACTTACGGAGTAGGCGTGCCGGCATAGTGGGCCACAGCGGTCGACGGGCATGACGGTCGGTCGCGCCTATCTGCTGCTGATCGGCCTGGTCGTCATCTGGGGCAGCCATTGGGTGGTGGTCAAGGTCGGCCTGGAGACCATCCCACCGTTCACCTACGGCGTGCTGCGGCTGCTGGGCGGCATGGTGGTGCTGGCAGCCCTGATGGCCGCCACCGGTCGACTCAAGCGACCAGCACGAGCCGATTGGCCCATCGTCATCTCGTACGGACTTCTCGCCGTGGGGTTGGGCATCACCATGATGAACCTGGCCCTGCCCTACATCCCTGCCGGCCGCTCGTCGATCCTGGCGTACACCATCCCGTTGTGGGTGGTGCCGGTCCTGTTCGTCGTGGCACGCGTCCTGCCCACCCGGGCGGAGGTGGTCGGCCTCCTGTTGGGCCTGGCTGGCCTGGTGCTGCTACTCAATCCGACAGCCATCGAGTGGGGATCGTCGGGCGCATTGCTGGGCAGCCTGTTGCTGGTGCTCGGTGCCTTCGGCGGAGCGATCGCCCTCGTCCATGTGCGCCGACATCCCTGGCAGGGCACGCCGTTCGATACGCAGATCTGGCAGCTGCTGGTGGCGCTGGTGCCCATGCTGCTGCTGATGCTGTGGCTGGAGCGCGACGAGCTGCGTGCGATCCAGTGGGATCTACCGACCGCGCTGGCCGTCCTGTACAGCGGGCCACTGGCCACGGCCTTCGCCTTCTGGGCCTCGCAGATGATCGTGCGCACACTGGGCCCGCTGACCACCGGCATCGGCTATCTGGGAGCGCCTGTGGTCGGTGTCATCGCCGGCATCATCGTGCTGGGCGAGACACTCTCACTTCTTGACCTGGCCGGTGTACTGGTCACCGGCCTCGGCATCCTCATCGTGCTGTTGGCACAACGACCACGCTCAGGCGGGACTTCCGCCCCGGTCGAGATCGCCTTGCCCGACGGCAGTGAGATGACTGAGGTGTCCCGGTCGCCATAGCCGCCTCATAGCTGGCCTTCCAGCAAATCTAGGCGTCGCCGCCGTGGAGCCGTTCTCGCCACCACCCAAGCTGGGCGATGCCGACCTGGCGGCGGCCCAAGCGGTGGTCGGCGACGACAACGTCATCATCGCGGGCATCCACCAGGTCGACGTCATCCAAAAGGGCACGCTCGATGACGTGCGTCACGCCGCGGCAGAGGCCACGCGCATCGGCAAGCCGGGTGGTCGCTTCATCCTCCAGTGGTGATCGTCCTTCAGTAGCGCGGCTGACAGGCAACTCTGGACGGATGCGCCGGGGCGGCCAGCCGGCGCGAGTCAGTTTGGGGCTGGCGCTATCCGGCGAGGTGCTTGGCCACCAGGTCGGCGACGGCCTCCACGACCCGCGGCACAGCCGACTCCACGGCCGGCGAAAGCCCCTCCCCCAGCTCGATGTCGGCGATGCCGATGCCGATGGTGATGGCCTCGGGGCTTCGATCCATCAGCTGCGCCGCCAGTGCCAGGAGCTCGCCCGCACCGACATGGTGAGAGGACGCTCCGGGTTCGGCACGGGCATCAGCATCAGAACGCGGCCCCCCGGCCTCCAGAGCATGGATCTCGACCGAACCCGGCAGCCCGCGCATGTCGGCATCGACGAAAAGGACCAGCGTGGCCTCGCCGATGTCAAGCGCCATCTCGGGCAGAAGTTGGTAGCGCTCCTGTACCTCGACGTCATCCACGCTGAAGCGCGGATCGGCCGTGAGCCGTTGTGCCACGACCGCACCCACGCCGTCGTCCCGCCGTAGCGTGTTGCCGAAGCCGATCACCAGCACGCGCCGCGACCCCGCGGCCCTCGACGGCGAAGCGCCGACGCCATCGCTGGCAGCGGCGCTCACAGGATCAGGACTCATGCCCGGGCCCGAAGACCTAGCGCTTGACGCGATCGAGTATCTTCCCGTCGGACGAGAGCAACTGGATGTCCAGCGCCATGTCACCCAAGGCATGCGTCGAGCAGCTCAGGCAGGGGTCGTAGCAGCGGATGACCGCCTCGACCCGGTTGAGCATGGGCTCCTGGATCTCATCGCCCTTGACGTGATGGCGTGCCACCTGCAGCACCGAACGGTTCATGGCCATGTTGTTGTGACCGGTGGCGATGACCAGGTTGGCCCACTCGACCAACCCGTCGTCGTCCACCTTGTAGTGGTGCATGAGCGTGCCACGTGGCGCCTCCGACACACCGATGCCCTCATTGCGGTTGATGCCCGCAGTGGCCTTGACGTGCTTGGACAAGATGTCCGGCGCGTGCAGGATCTGCTCGATCTTCTCGACCGCGTTCAACGTGTCGATCAATCGGGCGTAGTGGTAGTGGAATGACGAGCCTGCCACCCGGCCCACGCGCCAGCGGAACTTCTGCAGCTCCTCGTCCGCGCGCGGCGTCCCGGTGGTCTCGGCCACGTTGAGGCGCGCCAACGGGCCCACGCGGTAGATGCCGTCGGGGTAGCCCATCGGCTTGTAGTACGTGGTCTTCAGGTAGGACCAGGGCTCGACGGCCTCACCGATGAAGTCGTTGAAGGACTTGGGGTCGACGCCGTCGACGAGCGCCTTGCCGTCGGCATCGATGATGCGCAGATCACCACCGTAGTGGTCGACATTGCCCTTCTCATCGACCAGGCCCATGAAGGCCGAGCGGAAGTTGCCGAACGTCGAGGCCTCTTCCTCCCACTTCATCATGTCGGACTTGTACCAGGCGATGGCCCGCTCAAGGCCGGCGATGGCCTCCGGCACTCCGGCCAGGATCTGGTCGCGAACATCCTCGCTCAGCGGGTCGGCCACCCCGCCAGGCACGATGCCACCGGGGTGGATGCGCTTGCCACCGAGCAGCGCGATGATCTCCTGGCCCCACTTGCGCACGTTGATGCCGTCCATGGCCAGCTGCGGGTTCGCCTGCGCGAGCCCGATGATGTTGCGCTTCGAGGGATCCGCATCGAAACCGAACAGCAGATCCGGCGACGAAAGGTGGAAGAACGACAGTGCA
Organism: uncultured Chloroflexia bacterium; assembly: GCA_963838115.1. Taxonomy (GTDB): domain Bacteria; phylum Chloroflexota; class Limnocylindria; order Limnocylindrales; family CSP1-4; genus JAFMJV01. The sequence goes on along the minus strand of CAWIPU010000001.1, from coordinate 228,924 downwards.
TTGGACTGCACGATCTGGCCCAGGTTGATGAGCCGGCGCAGGTCTGCGCCAGTCGGTGGTGGATCGACCGCCAGGATGTCATCGACGGCCTTGGCCGAAGCCACCAGGTGGCTGACCGGGCAGATGCCGCAGATGCGGGCCATGATGGCGGGCATCTCGTGGACCGGGCGGCCTTGGACGATGCGCTCGAAGCCACGGAACTGGGTGACGTGGAAATGGGCGTCCGTGACCTCACCCCGCTCGTCGAGCTGGATGGTGATCTTGGAGTGGCCCTCGATCCGGGTGACCGGATCGATGGTGATGGTTCGACTCATGCTGGGGCTCCCTTATCGACCGAACCGGGACCCGGCCGTCTGAGGGACGCGACCGGAGAGCAGGTCATCGAGCAACGTGTAGATGAGGTCGGCAGAGGGTGGACAGCCGGGCAGGAAGACATCGACCTCGATGACCTTGTGCACCGGGATCGACATCGGCAGCAGTGCCGGCACCACCTGGGTCGGCAGCTGGGCGTTGATGGTGACGTTCTCGCGATAGGCGCGGTCCAGCAGCGGTTCCACGCCGATGGGGTTGCGCATGCCGGGCACGTTGGAGGTCACCGCGCAGTCGCCGAAGGCGATGACGGTGGTGGTGTGCTCACGAACCAGTTTGGCCTTGTGCAGGTCATCCTCGCTCGATACGGCTCCCTCGACGAGACAGACGTCCACGTGCTCGGGATATTCCTTGTAGTCGACGAGGGGGCTGTACACGAGATCGGCCCGGCTGAAGATGTCAAGGATGCGCTCGTCCATATCGATCAACGACATGTGGCACCCCGAGCATCCGTCGAGCCAGACGGTGGCGACAGTTGGCTTGCTCACAGACCACGCTCCTCTCGGACCACCTTGAGCCACGGTAGGAACGGGCGGCGGTCCTTGCTACCGGCTGCGACCGGACGACCCTTCTCGAAGAGCGCGCCGGTGGGACACACCTGGACGCACTTGCCACAGCTGGTGCAGGTCGTGGACTCGCCCCAAGGGGCGCCCATGTCCGTCTGGACACGGGTCTCAAGGCCGCGGTGCATGACATCCCAGGTGTGCGCACCCTCGATCTCATCGCAGACCCGTACGCAGCGAAGGCACAGGATGCAGCGGTTGTGATCGATGGCAAAGAACTTGTGACTGGCATCGATGTCGACGGCAGGGTTGATGCGGGGCAGCTCGAAGTGATTGATGCCGAGCTCGTCGGCCATGGACTGGAGTTCGCAATGGTTGTTGGCGACGCACACGGCGCAGACGTGGTTGCGCTCCATGAACATCATCTCGGTGATGGCCTGGCGATACTCGAGCAGCTTGTCCGAGTGCGCGGTGATCTCCATACCTTCGGAGATCTTGGTCATGCAGGCCGCCGCCAGCTTGGGAGAGCCCGCGATCTCGACCATGCACAGTCGGCAGGCACCACGGTCGGTGATGCCCTCCAGGTGGCACAGACCGGGGATGTCGATGCCGTTCTCTTCGGCCACCTCCATCACAGTCTGGCCTTCGTTACCGGCGACGTCCTTGCCGTCGATGGTCAGGGTGAAGACATCACTCATGCCACTACCTCGGCTGGCTTCTGGATCTGACAGACGCCCGCGGGACAGGTCTTGTCCACGATGTGAGCCATGTACTCATCGCGGAAGTAGCGCAGCGTACTGAAGATGGGGTTGGGGGCGCCTTGGCCCAGGCCACAGAGCGACATCTTTTGGACGATGCCGGCCAGCCGTTCGAGCTGAGCCAGATCGTCCTCGGTAGCAAGGCCCTTGGCGATGAGGTCGAGGAGCATCCACATCTGGGTGGTGCCGACACGACAGGGCGTGCATTTGCCGCACGACTCGTCTCGGCAGAAGTCCTGGAAGTAGCGGGCGACATCCACCATGCAGGAGGTGTCATCCATGACGATCATGCCGCCGGAGCCCATGAAGGAGCCCAGCTCGATGAGCGACTCGTAGCTGACGGGGGTGTCAAGGTGCTCGGCCGGGATACAGCCGCCCGAAGGGCCGCCGGTCTGCACCGCCTTGAAGGGTCGGCCGTCGATGATGCCGCCGCCGATGTCGTAGATGATCTCCCGCAAGGTCATGCCCATCGGCACCTCGACCATGCCGGTGTTGACGATGCGCCCGGCCAGTGCGAACACCTTGGTGCCCTTCGACTTGTCGGTGCCGATGGCTGCGTACTTCTCCGGACCCTCACGCAGGATGGCCGGGATGCTGGCGAGCGATTCCACGTTGTTGATGAGCGTGGGACTGCCCCACAGGCCCGCCACCGCGGGATAGGGCGGACGAGGCCGCGGCGTTCCGCGCCGGCCTTCGACCGAGGCGATGAGCGCGGTCTCCTCGCCACACACGAAGGCACCAGCGCCCAGCCGGACCTGCACGTTGAAGGCGAAGGACGTGTCCATGATGTTGTCGCCGAGATAGCCGGCTCGTTGTGCTAGCCGTATGGCCGATTGCAGACGCTTCACTGCCAGCGGATATTCAGCGCGGCAGTAGACGTAGCCCTCGTTGGCGTGGACCGCGAAGGCCGCGATGGCCATGCCTTCGAGCACCCGGAACGGATCACTCTCAAGCACGCTGCGATCCATGAACGCGCCGGGATCACCCTCGTCGGCATTGCAGATGACGTACTTCTTGTCACCGGTCGCCTTGGCCACGGTGGTCCACTTGAGACCGGTGGGGAAACCGGCGCCGCCACGACCGCGCAGGCCGCTCGCGGAGACCTCGTCGCGGACTTCGGACGAGCTCATCTCGGAGAGCACGCGACGCAGGGCCTGGAAGCCGCCCTCGGCGATGTAGTCCTCGAGCGACTCGGGGTCCACCTTGCCGAAGTTCTCCGTGGCCACCCGGACCTGCTTCTCGAAGAAGGGACCCTGCGGCTGGCGCTTGGCATCGGGCTTGACCTTGCCCAGCGCGGCGACGAGTGGAGCGAGGTCGTCCGGGCTGACGTGCTCGAACATCTCGCCGGTCTCGGCGATCTCGACCAGCGGGCCGGCGGCGCACAGGCCCAGGCAGCCGACGCGCTTGATGACGATGTCATCCTTGCCCTCGGTCAGCTCACGCAGGCGCGCAGTGATCTCGGTGGCGCTGCCGGAAACGCAGCTGGCAGCCTCGCAGACGCGAGCCGTCGCGCGCGTCGGACCGGCGCCCTCGCCGATGGTGATGGTGCGGTGACGCTGGGTGCGCTCCGCGGCTGCGGTGTCGGTCACATCGCCTCCAATTCAGCCATGAGCTGGTCGGTCTTGGCCTTGCCTCGCATGACGCCATCGACGACGACCGCAGGCGCCAAGCTGCAGGCGCCGATGCAGCGCGCGGTCAGCAGCGAGAGCTTGCCGTTCGCTGTCGTGCCCTTGGGCTTCACGCCGAGGTTCGATGCGAAGGCGCTCAGGATGTCACCGGCGCCATTGATGTAGCAAGCGGTACCGGTGCAGACGACACAGGTGTGATCGCCTTGCGGCTTGAGCGTGAAGAACGAGTAGAACGTGGCGACGCCGAAGACGCGAGAGTGCGGGACACCCAATGTGTCACCCACGAACTCCAGGGCATCATCGTCGAGGTAGCCGAAGGCTTCCTGTGCGGCGTGGAGAGCCTCGATGAGCGCTTCGGGTCGGTCGCCCAGGCGTCGCATGCGCGTGGCGACGATCTTCCACCGCTTGTCATCATTGGGCGGTGCTGGTTTGGTATACGGGATCGGCATACGCCCCTTTCGGGTTCGCTATCGGACGAACTTCGCCCGTGGGCCCAGCCGTATACAAGGGAACCTGGCGGGGGCCACAGGTCGTGCCCAACAATCATACGGAACCAAGCACGCAGAATTGGGTGCCGTGCGGCCCATTTCGGACGGGCCGCGTGTCGGTCCCCCAACGCGGCTGACACATTCCCGGCACGCGGGACAACGCGACCACCCGGACCGCCCAGTGAAGGGTCCATCCCATCAAGCGGGAGGCAGAGTCATGTCCTCCCGCAGAGCGGGACGTAGCAGCATCTCGGGGCCCGTATCGGTCCGACTCTCCCGCTACGCGGGAACGCGCGCCGCCGAGCCCATGGGCCCCCGCCGACGCTAGCTGTAGTGCGTCTCCCGGATGGTGTCGATCATGGCCCAGAAGTTCTCTGGCGGCGTGTCCAGCTGGACGTGGTGGGTGGGGCCCAGGATGAGCCCACCGCCGGCACCGATGGTGGCGACGCGGCGGCGGATCTCGGCGCGCACGTCGTCGGGCGTGCCGAATGGCAGCGTCTTCTGCTCGTCGAGTGAGCCCCAGAAGAGCAGCCGGTCTCCGTAGTCGCGTTTGAGCTCCGCGGGATCCATGCAGGCCGGCTGTACAGGGTTGAGGATGTCGATACCGATCTCGATCAGTTCACCGATGACATCGCGCACGTCACCATCGGTGTGATACGCGACCTTGACATCGGGATTGATGGCCTTGACGCGCTGGACCAGCTCAGCCATGCGCGGCTTCAGGAAGCGGCGCCACGTGGCGGGTGAGAAGAGCATGCCCTTCTGCGAGCCGATGTCGTCACCGGTCCAGATCATGTCCACGCCCATCGAGGTCAGCTTCTCGGCCGCGGCGAGGTGGTAGCGGAAGGGGATCTCCAGGATGCGGTCGGCCAGCTCCGGGTTCATGACCAGGTCCATCAACAGCCGCTCGTAGCCGCGCAAGGCCCAGGCCGTCTCGAAGATGGTGGTGACGGTCACACCGACGATCCAGTACTCGTCGCCGTACTCCTGGAGAACGCGCTCCGAGTCGAGATAGAGTTCCGGCCGCGACGGATCAGGTGGCACGTACGAGTCGATGGCCGAATCCTCGGCCAAGGGGAAGCCCACCATCTCGGTGTAGTGGCCGGTCCCGAAGCGGGTCTGGTAGGGGTGCTCCTGCCACGTGACACCCCACTCGTCGGTGTAGGTGCCATGGCCGGCGTAGTAGTTGTTGGCCCAGCCGACCGAGGTCAGGATGAGGTCGGAATCGATGGCCCGCTCAAGCTCGTAGGTGTTACCGCCTCCGTGGGGGTTGTGCTCACCCCCACGCGCGACGTTGAGCTCTCCCGAGGACGTCCCAAGCAGGCCGCGGGCGACCATATCCGCCCGCAACCGATCGGCGAACTCCGGCGTGAAGCTGATCTGCATGGGGCAGCGGTCAGGCTCCTCACGCGCGAGGGCCACCGCCACCCGGTCACGGTGGCGCATGCCTACTGGGCCGCAGCCAGCTTGGCCGCAGCCAGCAGCTCCTGGGCCACGACCGCGGCAGTGGCGGCATCCTTGGCAAAGCCATCGGCGCCGATCTCAGCCGCGAACTCGTCAGTCACCGGGGCGCCACCGACCATGATCTTGGCGTTGGGATCGACCGCCCGGATGGCCGCCACGGCGTCCTTCATGCCCACCATGGTGGTGGTCAGCAGCGCACTGATGCCGACGATGGCGGCGCCGTGCTCCTTCGTGGCATCGGCGAACGCCTGGGGGCTGACGTTGGTGCCCAGATCGACGATGGCGAAGTTGGCACCTTTCAACATCATGCCCACGAGGTTCTTGCCGATGTCGTGGAGGTCACCCTGCACGGTGCCGATGACCGCGGTGTACTCGGGCTTGTGGCCACCCGCCACGAGCAGCGGCTCGAGCAGCTCGCTGCCGGCCTTCATGGCGTGGGCGCTGATGAGCATCTCGGGCACATACACACCGTCGTTGCAGGCGAAGCGGCGGCCGATCTCGGTCATGGCCGCGGTCATGGCATCGAGGATGACCGTGGGCTCGGTGCCATCGTCGATGGCGGCCTGGGTCAGGCTCACCGCGTCGGCGCGGTTGCCGGCCTCGACGGCGGCGGTCAATGCAGCTAGGTCAGCCATGGGTGGTGCTCCCTCCTGGTGTTTTCAGATGGTCCCGTGTCCAGCACAGCATCACGCCGCGCTCCGATCTTGGTATGGGCCGGATGGCCCGATGGCATGGATAGATTCTCATGAGAGCCGCAAGCGTACCCACCAGCGCAGCTCCGCGCCTGGCGCCAGCAGGTGCTCGCCACCGTCGGCCATGGCGGCGGCGAGATGGTCGTGCATCGAGGTGCAGGGTTCCAGGGCGACCTGTTCGACAGGCTGCTCGCCGGGTGGCCAACCACCATAGGCCTGCCACAGGCGTAGGAACGGGGCGAACTCGCGATCCCACTCGAAACCCAGGCGGGCACCGTCGGGCGTGACGACCGCAGCGCCCTCGACCGCAGCGGCGTAGACGACCGCAGCCCAGCCCTCTCCGGTGCCGACCCGTGACAGATCGAGCTCCCGCCCATCACTCGTCACTGCGCGAGGCCAAGACAGCTCCACGGGCAGATCGATGCCCATGGTCGTCGAGGACACCACGCGGTCGACACCCGGCAGCTGGATGCGGCTGCCCGGCTCGAGGGCCAATACGCCGTGCTGTGCCCAGCTGATCGGCAGCGTTTCGTTAGCATGGCTCACGATGACGTACTCAGCCAGCACGGTCTGCTCGTCTTCGAACGAGAGGCGGCGATGCATGCGGTATTCCCAGCGCGGCACGCTCCAAGTGTGTTCCACTGCACCATGCGCTTCGTCCAGCGTGAGATAGGCGCCGCGCCCCCACTGGTCGCCATGGTCGCGCAGCAGAGGGCCCTGGGGAGCCAGCGGGTCGGCACAGACCGACGTCGTCGGCAGGCACTCGTCCCAGCCGAACGATTCACGACCACCGAAGACGACGTCCTCCTGCGCCCAGGCCATCTGCTGCAGCTCTGCGGGCGGCGGGCCCTGGAGCAGCCATTCGCGGTCATGACGCTTGTCGCGCAGCGAGACGACGCGCGCGCCGACCTCGCCCACGACCTCCAGCTCAACGGCATCGGTCGAAAGCGTGATCGAGGGCCATTCACCCCATGTCCCGTGGCTGACTGCTGCCTTCACCATTCGGCTACCCCTCCGACACTCAGGCTACGGCCGTGCGGGTGCGGGCTCGCTCGGCACGGGCCTGGCGCCACTGCGCCAGTGCCACGGCGGCGATGAGCAGCACACCCAGCGCCACGCGCTGGTAGAAGGTGCCCACACCCAACAGGTTCATGCCGTTGTTGAGCACACCCACCAGCAGCACTGCCAGCACCGTGCCCACGATGGTGCCCTTGCCTCCGGTGGTGGCGGCGCCGCCCAGGAACACCGCGGTGATGGCCTGCAGTTCGAACCCGACACCGTTGATGGGGTTACCCGAGGTGGTGCGGGCGGTCAACAACACACCGGCCAAGCCGGCGGTGGCGCCGCAGAGCATGTACATGCCGATCTTCAGGCGCGTGAGGTTCATGCCGGCCAGGCGCGCGGCAACGTCGTTGCCGCCGATGGCGTAGACGGCTCGCCCGAAGTCGGTGTACTTCATGATGACGTGATAGATCACCGCCACCAGGATGAAGACCAGGAAGAGGATGGGCACGCCGGTCCAGCCGCGGCCGCCAAGGGCCGGCAATGGCGCATCGGGGAAGAGCCTGCCCGTCGCCAGCCAGGTGAAGTCGGGCTGGGTCACCACCCCGACCGGCTTGCCGTCGGGCGCCAGCAGGAAGGCCAGACCGGCGAACGCCGCCAGGGTGCCGAGGGTGGCGATGATGGGGTTCACGTGCAGCTTGGTCACGATCAAGCCGTTGATGACGCCAAGGGCGACACCGGTGAGGATGCCCACCAGGATGGCTGCCGGCATCGAGCCCTGGATGAACGGCAAAGGGATCTCGAAGCCGCCGGGCATGGTGATGGCACCCATGGCGATGGCCGACGCCACCGTCACCGAGGCGACCGAGGCGATCGAGCCGACGGAGATGTCCAGCATGCCGGCCACGATGACGACGGTCTCACCGATGGCCAGCAGTCCCACGATGACGATGGACTGGCTGAGGCTGTTCATCAGGTTCTGCCAGCTCAGGAACAGCGGCTGCAGCCAGACGATGACAGCGATGATGCCGATGAGCGCGAAGACGAGCGAGAGGTTGTCGACGCCGACGATGTTGATGATGCGACGGACGGGGCTGACCCGCTCGTCGCCCGGCAGCGCGGCTGGCTGCGTCTCGCTCATTCCTTCTCCCCTCCGGCCGCTGCTGCCTCGGCGGCCGCCCGGCGTGCCTTGAGGTGCTCGTGCATGGCCAGCTCGAGCACCTGCTTCTCTGTCGTTCCTGGTCCGGGTAGCTCGCCGGTGATGCGGCCACCCTGCATGACGATGATGCGGTCGGACATGCCCAGCACTTCAGGCAGCTCCGATGAGATGAGCATGATGGCGAGGCCCTCGTTGGCCAGCGCATCGATGAGCCGGTAGATCTCCGCCTTGGCGCCGACGTCGATGCCGCGGGTGGGCTCGTCGAGGATGAGCACCTTGGGCTTGGCGGCCAGCCAGCGTGCCAGCACCACCTTCTGCTGGTTGCCGCCAGACAGCTTGCCCACCTCCTGGTCGAGCGAGGGCGTGCGCACGTTGAGCCGTTCCACGTAGTCGGCCGCGATCTGACGCTCAAGGCGACGCTGCACGATGCGAAAGCGGGTGAGCCGTCGCAAGATGGCCATGGTGGTGTTCTCGAGCACGCTGCGGATGAGCACCAGGCCCTCGCGCTTGCGATCCTCCGGGGCAAATCCGATGCCCTCCGCGATGGCATTGGCAGGTTGCCCGATGTGGACCTCGCGGCCCTCGATCGAGACCGAGCCAGAGGTCATCTGCAGCTCGCCGAAGATGACCTTGGCCAGCTCGCTGCGGCCGGCGCCGATGAGCCCCGCGAAACCCACGATCTCGCCGGCCTTGATATCGAAGGACACGCCTTTGTGCCACAGGCTCTTGATGTCCCGCGCCTCGAGCACGACGCGGTCCGAGGCAGCCGGGTGGCGGTCGAACACCTCACCCAGATCACGACCGACCATGTTGCGCACGATCTCGTCTTCGGTCAGCCCCTCCGCCGGGCTGACCATCACCAGCTTGCCGTCGCGCAGGATGGCCACCCGGTCGGCCAGCTGCAGGATCTCGTGCAGCCGGTGGCTGACGTAGATGATGGCCACGCCCTCAGCCTTCAGGCGGCGCACCAGGGCGAAGAGGCGGTCGACCTCGTCGTCGGTCAGCGAGGAGGTGGGCTCGTCGAGCGCCAGGATGCGCATCTTGGACTTGACCGCGCGCATGATCTCGACCAGCTGCCGCTGTGCCGAGGAGAGCTCATCGCCCATGCGACCGCGGGGCAGCACCTTCTCGAAGCCGTACTCGGCCAGCTCCGCTGCGGTGCGTCGGTTGAGCTCGCGGCGGTCGATGAAAGGGCCGCGCTTGGGCAACTCCCCGGCGAAGATGTTCTCCGCCACGTCGACCCCGGGGATGATCTCCGGCTCCTGATAGATGACTCGGATACCGGCCGCGCGGGCCTCCCGCGGGTTGGCGAAATGCAGCTCCTCCCCGTCGATGGTGAGCGTGCCCACGTCCGGCTGGTAGTCGCCATTGAGGATCTTGAGCAGCGTGGACTTGCCGGCGCCGTTCTCGCCCAGGAACGCGAGCACCTCACCGGGGCGCACGTCGAGCGAGACGTCGTCGAGCGCCTGCACGTTGGGAAAGGCCTTGCTGACGCTGCGGATCTCGAGGACGCCGGAACCACCATTCGGCTCGGCTGCGGGGGCCTCGGGAGGCGCGGTCAGGGTCATGACTTCACCACGTTCGTGGGATACAGGTGAGCGGGGCCCGGTTCATCGCCGGACCCCGCGATCACCTGCGCTAGGTCTCGTATCTCAGGTCTGGCCTACTGCGAGCAGTTGGCCAGGGAGACCGGGTCGAACACGTCGGCATAGGTGTCCGGCGTCACGATGGTCGTGGGAGCGACCGTGGACTCGGGCAGATCGACGCCATTGACGACGTTGTCGTACAGCACCTGGGCGGCGGCGGCGCCGACGTCCTGGCCGGAGATGAACAGCGCGGCCTTGAAGCCGGAGGGCTGCTCGGCGGCCCAGTACTTGCAGGCCTCGTAGGCGCCAAGACCGACACCGATGACGTTGTCAGCGCTGACACCCGCGGTGGCGAGCGCGTTGAGCGTGCCCAGGACGCCCTCGTCGTTGCACGCGAAGACGACCCAGTTGGTCACGTCCGGATGGGCGGTGATGACCGGTCCGGCCGCGTCCTGCGCCGCCTGCGTCTCACCGGTGTAGGGGACTTGGAAGATGGCGTCCGGGGAGACACCGACATCCAGCATCGCCTGCTTGGCGGCGTTGGTGCGGTCCTCGCAGACGGAGAGCGTCTGGACCTCGGTCGAGAGCACGCCGAGCGTGACGCTCTCGTCCTGGAGCCATCCACCCTCGGTCAGGATCCGTGCTGCCTCAGCGCCGACCTTGCCGCCCATGTCCGAGCCGCTGAAGCCGACGAAGGGGACAGGGTTGCCAGCTGAGTCGACGATGCCGTCGTCAGTGGCGACGAGCGCCACACCGGCGGCCGCTGCTGCGTCAGCGATGGCTGGCCCGATGGTCTGGTCGGGCACGGTGATGGCGATGCCGGCAGCGCCGGCGGAGATGGCGTCGTTCACCAGCTGTACGCCCAAGCTCGGATCGAGCTTGGCATCCGCCTTCAACGCGCTGCCACCGAGTTCCTCCGTCTTGGCGACGAATGAGTTCTGCAGGTCGATGAAGTACTGCTGGTCGGCGCTCTTGTTGATGACGTAGAGCAGCGGGCCCTGATCCTGGGCCGCGACCGGCAAAGCCGATGCGGTCAGGAGGGCGGCGCCACCTACAGCTACCAGGACCTTCTTGAAGCGAGAATCAACCACGAGCTATTCCTCCGTTTGCTCCGAAAGGATCGTTGACCTTGACGATGCTGATGTTACCGTAACCCAACACAAAGCGACACTGTTCCTGACCCGTTACGTCTGAAAAGGAGGACCGACCGTGCCAGGACGCCATCCCCTGCAGCTGCCCGAGCGCCCCGCCGAGATGCGCGACCGGGCGGTCGCGGTCTGGTCGGAGCAGGTGGTCATCGACACCTATGCCACGCCTGAGCCCGACCGCAACCCGCTGTTCCTCGAGAACCGGGTCTACCAGGGCTCTGCTGGCCATGTCTATCCGGAACCTGTCACCGACCGCGTCTCCGATGCCGCGGTAGCCACCGGGTGGGAAGCGCTGCACCTGGAGAACGAGTTCCTGCGCGTGATGATCCTGCCGGCCCTCGGCGGCCGTATCCACGTGGTCCAGGACCGCAAGACCGGCTACCACATCTTCTATCGCCAGAACGTCATCAAGCCTGCGCTCGTCGGTCTCCTGGGGCCCTGGATCTCGGGTGGTGTCGAGTTCAACTGGCCCCAGCATCACCGGCCCTCGACCTTTCTGCCGACCGACTGGCGGATCGAGACGCTGGCCGATGGCGGCGCGATCGTATGGTGCTCCGAGCACGAGCCCACCGAGCGCATGAAGGGCATGCACGGCGTCGTGCTTCGGCCCGGATCGGCGGTGCTGGAGTTGCAGGTGCGGCTCACCAATCGGACGCCTCTGGTGCAGACGTTCCTGTGGTGGGCCAACGTGGGCGTGCGTGTCCACGACGACTACGAGGCCTTCTTCCCACCTGACGTGACCTATGTGGCCGACCATGCCAAGCGGGCCATCTCCACGTTCCCGGTCGCCCGGGGCCGCTACTACGGCGTGGACTACGGTTCGCGGCCGGCTCGCGATGCCGACCTGCGCTGGTACCGCAACATCCCAGTGCCGACCTCGTACATGGCCATGGGCACGCGCAAGGACTTCTTCGGTGGCTATGACCACGCCGCCGCCGAGGGCTACGTCCACTGGGCCGACCACACCATCAGCCCCGGAAAGAAGCTGTGGACCTGGGGCGATCACGAGTTCGGTCATGCCTGGGATCGCGAGCTGACCGATGCTGATGGGCCCTACGTCGAGCTGATGGCGGGCGTCTTCACCGACAACCAGCCCGACTTCGGCTTCCTGCTCCCAGGTGAGGTGCGCACGTTCAGCCAGTACTGGTATCCGATCGTGGGCATCGGGCCCGCGCACGAAGCCAACCGGGAAATCGCGGTCCACCTGGCGCGCCATGGCGACGGTTTGCGCCTGGGCGTGGCCGCGACCCGCGTCTTCGGCGCTGCCAGCGTGCGTCTTGACGCGGGTAGGGCGCCCGTGCTTGAGCGCACGGTGGACCTGGCGCCGAACACGCCGCTGGTCATCGAGGCGCTGGACCTGCCGACTGGTACGCATCTCACCGACCTGTGCCTGTCGGTGGTCCATGGTGGCGCTGAACTCATCCGCTACCAGCCCGCGGCCGTGCATCGCAGCGATCCGCCGCCGCCCGCGACCGAGCCGCCACCGCCGCCGGCGATCGACTCGCTCGAAGAGCTCTACCTGACCGGCATGCACCTGCAGCAGTACCGTCACGCCACCCGCCGACCGGAGGCCTACTACCGCGAGGCCCTGCGGCGCGACCCCGGGGACAGTCGCTGCAACACCGCCATGGGTGAGTGGCACCTGCGGCGTGGCGAGTACGCCGACGCAGAGCGGCACCTGCGGGCAGCTCTGGAGCGGCTCTCGATCCGCAACACCAATCCGCGCGATGGCGAAGCCGGCTACCTGCTGGGAGTGACGTTGCGTCTGGCAGGCCGATTCGCCGAGGCCGACGATGCCTTCGGCAAGGCCGGCTGGAACGGCGCCTTCACGCCCGCCTCGGATGCGGCGCGCGCAGAGATCGCGGCGACCCACGGTGACGTGACCGCTGCCCTGGCACTGCTCGATCGCGCCCTGGCGGCCAATGCTGCCGAGCCCGCCGCGCTGGGGTTGAAGGCCGCGCTGCTACGTCGTTCGGGCCAGATCCGCGCGGCACGCGAGCAGGTGGCCACGATGCTGACGGCTGATCCGCTGGACGTGCGCGCCATCCACGAAGGCGTCCTGCTCGATAGCTCCGACGCGCCCCTGCCCGGCGGCGCCCAGACCGCGCTCGATGTCGCCCACGACGAAGCCCGCGCTGGCCTCCTCGTCGAAGCCGTGGACGCGCTGGAACGCGCGCTCGCCGACCGGCCGGAACCGCGTCACCTTCCCCTCCTGCACTACACCCTCGCCTGGCTCGAAGCGCGTCGCGGGGACGCGAAAGCGGCGGCACAACACCGACGCGCCGCCGGGAACGCCAACCCCGACCGGGCTTTTCCGGCTCGACTCGAGGAGATCGAGGTGCTGCGATGGGCCATCTCGCAGGACCCCGAAGACCCGCGCGCGCCCTACTACCTGGGTAACCTCCTATACGACAAGCGGCGCTATCACGATGCCATCGCGCTGTGGCGACGAGCAGCCCGCCTCGATCCTGCCTTTCCCACCGTCCATCGCAACCTCGGCATCGCCGAGTTCAACGTGCTCCGGCGTCCGGCACGTGCGCTGGCCGCGTACCGCAAGGCCTATCGGGCTGATCCGTCCGATGCGCGCGTGCTCTACGAGCTCGATCAGCTTCGCAAGCGCCTGGGCCATGCCCCGTCGGCACGACTCCGCGACCTGGAGGCGAGGCTCGCGGTCGTGGCGCAGCGCGACGACCTGACCGTCGAGTACGTGGCCCTGCTCGATCGTGTGGGCCGTTACGAGGATGCGGCGACCGTGCTGCGGAGTCGGCGCTTCCATCCCTGGGAAGGCGGCGAAGGACTGGTGTCGGCGCAGTGGGTGGTGGCCCACCGGGAGCTCGCCCGTACGGCGCTCCACAGCGGGGAGGCGCTCTCGGCGGTCGACCTGGTGCGTACGGCCATGACCTACCCACCGAACCTGGGCGAAGGCAGGCATCTGCTGGCGCCGCAGAACGAGCTGCAGTACCTGCTGGGTGCTTGTCTGCGGACGGCCGGTCATGAAACCGGGGCGGCCGACTGGTTCGCACAGGCTGCTGGGCCGCAGAGCGATCCCGAGGCACCCGCGGCCGATGGACCCTATTGGCAGGCGCTGGCCCTGCGAGCCCTTGGCGACGACGCCGGCGCGGATGGCCGACTGGCCTACCTGGCCGCGGCCGCGGCCGAGCAAGCGCGGGCCGAGGTGCGCATCCCCTACTTCGCCACCTCGCTACCGACGCTGCTGCTCTTCGACGACGACCTGACGCTGCGCTCGCAGCAGGAAGCCCTCTACCTTGAGGGCCTGGCGCTCTTGGGCCAGGGCCGTGTCAAGGCCGCACGAGCGCGGTTCGAGGTGCTCCTGGCCGCCCGGCCCGAACATCTCGACGCCGCCCTCCGACTGGCCGAGCTAGATCGCGGTTCGTAGTCGGTATCGGGCGACCCTGGGGCACGTTCGGCCCGCTCAGGCCGTGGGGCCGGTCGCGTTCTCCCGCCACACGGGAACCCGAGCGACAGAACCTTGCGGAGCGCCCCGAACAGGACCCCCGCAGCCCGCGCTTCTGGCCGACATCACCGCGAGATCGGCAAGCCCTCGTCAGCCCGCTTGGCCCCCGAGTCGCTCGCTGAGCTGGCGGGAAGCCGCCAGCATCGGTCCGCGCAGCCGGTCCAGATACTCCAGGGTGAAACGGCCGTCCGGCCCGGAACAGCTGATCCCCATGCGCACGGGCACATCGCGCTCGAAGATGGGCACTGCGATGCAGCGCATGTTTTCGTGCAGCTCATGGTCATCGATGGCATAGCCGCGTTCGCGCACCTGGCGCAGCTCCCGACGCAACGCCGCCGGCTCGGTGATCGTGCCTGGTGTCAGCGCCGGCAGCCCGGCATCGATGACCCGATCGATCTCCCCGTCAGCCTGGTAGGCCAGGATGGCTTTGCCGATGGACGTGCAGTGGAGTCGGCTGCGGTCACCGACCTGGAAATCGACGGCCACCAGCTGAGTGCCCTTGACCCGCTGCACCAGCACCGTCTCCAGCCCATCGAGGACCGCGAGGTGGACGCCCTCGCCGGTCTCGGCTGAGATCGCTGCCAGCGTCTCACGAGCCAAGCGCACGACCTCGTTGTCAGCCAGCAGGTTGCGGCTTAGCGAGACCACCCGGTAGCTGAGCGTGTAGCGTCGGGACTCGCCGTCCTGGCGGACGTAGCCACCCGCGACGAGCGTCGCCAGCATGCGGTGTGCGGCGCTCTTGTCCAGGCCGGTGGCACGGGCGATATCGGCCAGCGCCAAGGGTCGCGGTTCCGCCGCCACGGCCTCCAGGACGCGTAACGCCTTCAAGGCCGTCGAACTGACCGCGCGCGCCGAGGGTCCCTCCCCGGCCTTGTCCTTCCCGTCTCGATCCGTGTGTTTCATTTGCTGTGTTTCCGATACACCATGCGCCACGACCACGTCACGCCCACGCGTTGACAAAACGTTGACACCCGGGCGTATGCTATCGCCATCCTACTATTGTAGATCGTATATCACTATTTGCAACGAGGGACCCCCGATGCGCATGCTCATCGCCAGCGAGTGGTGTGAAGCCTCCGACGGGGCCACCATCGATGTCGTCGATCCCGGGACCGGGCAGCTCATCGACACGGTGCCTGATGCCACCGACGAGGATGTCGCGCGCACCATCGAGGCTGCCCAGGCTGGCCGTCGCACCATGGCCGCCATGCCGGCCCATGAACGCTCGGCCATCCTGGTGCGCACGGCCGACCGCATGGTGGCGGAGCGGGAAGCGCTGGCCCGGATGCTGGCTGAGGAGAACGGCAAGCCCATCCGGCAGACGCGTGAAGAGGCCGACGCGGCCGCGCGCATCATCCGCGGCTTCGGCGAAGAGGCCAAGCGCATCTTCGGTCGGCAAGTGCCCATGGATGCGTCCCCGGGGTCGGAGGACCACGTGGCCTTCACCATCCGTCAACCGGTCGGTGTGGTCGTGGCCATCGCACCCTTCAACTACCCCCTTGAGCTGTATGCGCACAAGGTCGGCGCGGCGCTCGGGGGCGGGAACGCCGTCATCGGCAAGCCGCCCAGCAGCTGTCCCCTGACATTGCTGCGACTGGCAACCCTCCTCCAGGAGGAAGGGCTGCCCGCGGCCGCCCACCAGATGATCACCGGCAGCGGTGCCCGCATCGGGCCGTTGCTGGCTGCCAGTCCCGGCGTCCAGATGGTGACCGTGACCGGCAGCGTCGAGACCGGCGTGGAGCTGGGCCGCATCTGCGCCGAGCGGATGAAACCATTCCATGCCGAGCTGGGTGGCAACGATGCCACCATCGTCTGCGCCGACGCCGACCTGGAGCGGGCCGCTACCGGTATCTCCATGGGGCGGCTCGCCCGCGGGAACGGCCAGATCTGTTGTTCGGTCAAGCGCGTGCTGGTGGCACGCGAGGTGGTCGATGACTTCACCCGCATCCTTTCGCGTCAGAGCCAGCAGCTGAAGGTCGAGTATCAGCTCTCCGAGGAAAGCGATGTCGGCCCCCTGATCAGCGAGGCTGCCGCCATCCGCGTGGTCGAACGTATCGATGAGGCCGTGGCCGCCGGTGCGAGCCTCGTGTCCGGCGGCACGCGTGATGGCGCCTTCGTGGCACCGACCGTACTGCGAGACGTACCCGTCGATGCGCCGCTCTTCTGCGAGGAGACATTCGGCCCCGTGGTGCCCATCGTGGCCTTCGACTCGCTCGATGAAGCCATCGAGATGGCCAACGATTTACCGTACGGCCTGCAGGCGGCCGTCTTCACCAACGACATCAACACGGCCATGCGCGTGGCCTATGCCCTGCAGGTCGGCGGTGTCATCGTCAACTGGGGTTCGGCCGTGCGCTCGGAGCTCCTGCCCTTCGGTGGGCTCAAGCTCACCGGCCATGGCCGTGAGAGCGTCCACGACACGATGCTGGCGATGACCGAGCAGAAGGTGATCCTCCTGCACGGCGCCCTGGCCACCGCCGGTGAAAACGCCCAATGACCTTGAACTCCCGGGACGAGACGCCCCGGGTCGAGATGCGCCAAGTCTCCAAGATCTATGGCTCAGCGCATGCCCTTCGAGACGTCGACTTCGAAGCGCTACAGGGTGAGATCCACGCCCTCATGGGCGAGAACGGAGCTGGCAAGTCGACACTGGTCCGCATCCTCGCCGGGGCCACCGCCAGTGACCGCGGCGAGCTTGCCATCGACGGCGAGGTCTACCGACCACGTACGCCACACGATGCTCGCAGCCAGGGCATCCGCGCCGTCTACCAGGAGTTCAGCCTGGTGCCACAACTGAGCGTGGCCGAGAACCTGCTGCTGGGTGAGCTGCCCACCAGTGCGCCCGGCATCATCGACTGGCCGCAGGCGCACCGCATGGCGGCTGAGTCGCTCGACAGCCTCGGCTTCGAAGGCATCCCCACGCGTCAACGCGTCGATCACCTGGGCGTCTCGCAGCGGCAGATGGTTGAGATCGCCAAGGCCATGCGCGGCGAACCGCGTGTGGTCATCCTCGATGAACCTTCGGCGGTGTTGTCCAATGCCGAGCTGGAGCGTCTCTTCGCCGTCCTGCGAGCCTTCAAGGCCACCGGTGGCACGGTCATCTACGTGTCCCATCGCCTCGATGAGGTGCTGCAGATCTGCGACCGCATCACGGTCCTCAAGGACGGTGAGCTGGTGGGCAGCGTGGCGTCCGCGGCGGTCGATGAAGCCGAGCTCATCAGGATGATGGTGGGACGGCCACTGCACGAGATCTATCCGGTGCGGACTCGGCCGATCGTCGAACCCCTGCTCGTGCTCGAGGATCTGCGTGGACCCGGTTTCCGAGCGGTGGACCTGGAGCTGGGCGCCGGCGAGATCGTGGGGGTCTTCGGGCTGGTCGGAGCGGGGCGCTCGGAGCTGGCTCGCTGCATCTTCGGCGCTGCCCCGCGCAGCGGCGGTCGGATGACCCTGTCAGGCCGACCCTATGAACCGCGTTCACCGGCCGATGCCTTGCATGCCGGCGTAGCCATGCTCAGCGAGGAGCGTGCCAGGGACGGACTCATCCTCCCGGCGGCGGTGCTGGACAACCTCACCCTCGCCTCCCTTGGACGGCTCAGTCGGCTGGGCGTGCTCTCCCGGCGGCGTCAGCAAAGAGCAGCCGATCAGCAGGTCCAGGAGCTCGACATCCGGCCGCCCGACCGACAACGGCGGGTGAGCATGCTCAGCGGAGGCAATCAGCAAAAGGTCGTCTTCGGCAAGTGGCTCATCCACGGAGCTCGCCTCCAGATCCTCGACGAGCCGACACGAGGCGTCGATGTGGCAACCAAGGTGCAGATCTACCAGATCATCGCCGGGTTGGCGGACGAGGGGCGGGCGGTGCTGCTGATCTCGTCGGACCTGCCCGAGATCATCGGCATGAGTGACCGTATCCTGGTCATGCGCCAGGGCAGCATCGCCGGCGAGGTTGCGGCCGCGGATGCGACCGAGGAGCGCCTGCTGGCCATCGCCTCGGGCGTGGAGGCATTCGCGGCGTGAGCATGCCTGACCTGAACGTCTATCGGCCATCGCGATCGGGGCTCGGACGCTGGACGTGGATGGACCTGGCTCTGCCGGTCCTCTTCATGGTGCTGCTGGTCGTAGCCGCCCTCGCCTCCGATACCTTCCTGACCCAGAACAACATCCTCAACCTGCTGCGCCAGACGGTCATCAATGGACTCATCAGCCTGGGCATGCTGGTGGTGATCCTCTCCGGCGGCATCGACCTTTCCGTCGGCGCCGTCGTCGCCCTGAGCGCCATCCTCATGGGCGTCCTCATGGAGTCCATGCCCCTGCCCCTGGCCGTAGCCTTGGCCCTCGCCGCGGCCGCTGGCGTCGGGATCGTCAATGGCTTCATCGTGGCCCACTTCAGGATCCAGCCGTTCATCGTGACCCTTGGCACGCTCTCGGCGGTGCGTGGGCTGGTCTTCGTCATCTCCGAGACACCCGTCGTCTATAGCGACGCCGGCTTTCTCGGGATCGGGTCGGCCATGCTGGGCCCCATCCCCCTCATCACCGTCCTGATGCTCGTGGCCTACCTGCTGATGAGCTTCTTCCTGAACCGCACGACCCCAGGCCGAGCCATCGTCGGCATCGGTGGCAACGAGGAGGCGGTGCGTCTGGCAGGCATCGACGTCCGTTTCAACACGACCCTTGCATACACGATCTGTGCGGTGCTGGCAGGCATAGCCGGCATCGTCCTGGCATCGCGCGTCGGCATCGCCCAGCCCAGCGTGGGCATCGGGTGGGAGCTGGACGCCATCGCCGCCTGCGTCATCGGTGGCGCCATCCTCGGCGGTGGCGGCGGCAGCGTTCGCGGCACCTTCGCCGGTGTGCTCATCCTGGCGCTCATCAGCAACCTGCTGAACATGTTCAACGTGCAGTCCTACTACCAGCAGATCTTCAAGGGCGTCCTCATCGTCCTGGCCGTCCTTGCCCGACGGAAGGAGCGCTGAGCATGGCGTGAGGTCCCCGCGATCATCGTCTCGGGCCAAGGGGCCCGTCATCGAGTTCGGGCAGGCTTGCCCAAGTCCATCACATCGGAGGAGGTCCCAGATCGTGAAGCGAATCACTGCTGCCGCCCTGACGGCAGCCCTGACCCTGGTGAGCGTCGGAAGTGTCGCCGCCCAGGACGAAGAACAGTCCAACATCAAGCTCGGTATGGCCAACCTGTCACTGAGCGCGCCCTACTTCATCGGCATGTCCAAGGCTGTCGAGGTCGAGGCCGACGCGTATCCCAACGTGGAGGTGCTGGTCACCAACGCTGACGGTGACGTCGAGAAGCTGACCTCTGACATCGAAGACCTCATCGCGCAGAACGTCGACGGCATCGTCCTCAGCGCCGCCTGGATCGAAGCTGCACCAGCAGCCATGGCAGCCATCAACGCCGCCGGCGTCCCCGTCGTCATGGTCGACCGCTTGCTCAAGGGCAGCGACTACACCAGCTGGATCGGCCCCGATAACTACGCGCTGGGCGTCCAGGATGGCCAGTTCATCCTCGACCAGCTCGGCGGCAGTGGCAAGCTCGGCGTCATCCGCGGTGGCCCCGCTGACAACAGCATCGGCCTCGACCGCACCAACGGCCTGCTGAGCGTGGTCGAAGGGACTGACATCGAGGTCGTGATGTACCCCGACTTCGCCAACTGGAGCACCGACGGCGGTTTCGCCGCCGCCGAGACGCTGCTGGCCCAGAACCCTGACATGGCGGCCATCTTCTGCGAGAACGATTCCATGTGCCTTGGCGCCCAGAAGGTGATCGAGGACCAGGGCATGGCCGACCAGGTCTTCGTGGCCGGTGTCGATGGTCAGGTGGAAGCGCTCGAGGAGATCATGAAGGACGGCGTCTACAAGGCGACCGGACTCAACAGCGCCGACCAGATCGGACGTGCCGGCTTCAATCGCCTGATGGCGATCCTCGCCGGTGCGGTTCCCGAGCAGGACACGGTCTTCCCCTCTCCACTGATCACCATCGACAACGTGGAGCGCTTCTACAACCCAGAAGGCGTCTTCTAGCAGATCTTCCGAGCGCACCATCGAACGGAGAGTCCAAGACCGCGGAGTCGTCAAGGGGCGGCGCCGCGGTCTTGCAGCTTGTCAGACCGCATCCCCGCGCCGCGACGCGCACGCTGTGGCAGCGGGGCCACGACGCGAGACCTCAGGCCGTCTCTCCGGGCACCTTCCCGCGTGGCGGGACAACGTGAACATGGCGCTGCCGTTGTTGCGCATTCTGCAGTCGGGACGTTCCGGGCCGTCAGGATGGTCGAGTCGTCCCGCCACGCGGGAAGCGCATCGCGGTCCGACGACCTGAGCCTGAGGATCGCACTCGAGACACCATAGCGATCGGGTGATGGGTACAACAGAACGGAGGAAGCGCGATGGCTACCGTCCTTGAGCAGATCGAGCAGGCGGGCATCGTTCCCGTCGTCGTCATCGACGATGCTGCCGATGCACCCGCGTTGGTCGGCGCGCTGGTGGATGGCGGCTTGCCGATCGCGGAGATCACGTTTCGGACGCCGGCCGCGGTGGACGCCATACGCGCCGCCACGAAGGCACATCCGGACGCGCTCATCGGCGCCGGCTCAGCTCTGACGCCGGAGCAGGTCGATGCGGCCGTCGATGCGGGCGCTCGCTTCATCGTCAGTCCGGGTCTTGAGGAGCACGTCGTGCGGCGGACCCAGGAGCGCGCCGCGGCGGCCCTGCCAGGATGCGCCACGCCGAGCGACCTCATGCGGGCATGGCAGCTGGAGCTGTCGGTGGTGAAGTTCTTCCCCGCCGAGGCCAGTGGCGGACTGGCCATGATCAAGGCCATCGCCGCACCGTTCCCGGGCCTCCGCTTCGTGCCAACCGGTGGCGTCGACGGTGACAATCTCGAGGGCTACCTGCAGGACCCGCGCGTCCTCGCCGTGGGCGGATCCTGGATGGTCCAGCCGGCACTGGTGCGGGCACGCGATTGGGCCGGCATCGTGGCCTCGACCCGCCAGGCCGTAGCCGCCGTGCGACGTGCCCGCGGCGCTCACCAATAGGGTTGCGGCGCCGATCCGATCGACGCCCACGGAGCGAACCTGCCGATCGCCCTGCTCAGCGGTTGACGCGCCCGGAGGCGTCCCCTGCGGCGAGCTTCTTGACCTCGGCCACCGTCACGCGGTTGAAGTCGCCGGGGATGGAATGCTTGAGGCAGCTGGCCGCGACGGCGAAATCGAGCGCCTCGGCCGAAGGCAGCTGCGATATGAGTCCATAGATAAGCGCCCCCGCGAAGGCGTCGCCACCGCCGACACGGTCGACGATGTCGAGGATGTCGTACTGCTTTCCGAGGTGGAAGCCGGATGCGTCGCGCAGGCATGCCGACCAGCCATTGATGTCCGCGCTACGACTCTCGCGCAACGTGATGGCCACGGCCGACAGTCCGGGGAACTCGTCCATGACCTGCCTGGTCAGCGCCTCGTACGCCCCGCGATCCAGCTCGCCGGAGGTCACGTCGGCCGCGGCCGCCGATCCCAGCGACATCTGTGCGTCCTCCTCATTGCCGATGGCGACGTCCACGAACGGCATGAGCGCGCGCATCACCTCCGGCGCCGCCTTGCCGTATCGCCACAGCTTGGCGCGGTAGTTGAGATCCAGAGAGGTCGTGGCACCAGCACGCTTGGCCGCTCGAAGACCAGCCTCGGTGATCGCAGCGCCCGTCTCGGAGATGGCTGGGGTGATGCCGGAGATGTGGAACCACGTGGCTCCATCGAAGATCGCATCCCAGTCGAACTCGGCAGGCTGCGCCAGGGCGATGGCCGCACCGCCGCGGTCGTAGACGACCGTTGATGCTCGCTGCGCAGCGCCCGCCTCCACGAAGTAGATACCCATGCGGCCGGGGCGCCGAACGACATGGTCAGTCGCGACATGCATGCCTTGAAGCGCGGCGATGGCAGCGTCGCCCAGTGGCCCCTCGGGGAGGGCGGTCACATACCGCGCCCGCAGTCCGTAGTTGGCGACCGACACCGCCACGTTGGCCTCACCACCGGCGAACGTCGCCTCCAGCGACGGCGATTGGAACAGCCGTTCGTGGCCGGGCGACTTCAGCCGCAACATCATCTCACCGAGCGTGACGACGATAGGGGCATCGTTGGTCGCGATAGCGCTCATCCGTGACCTCCTCGGGTCTTTGCCTGTCAAGTGGTCGCTACTCCGGTCGGTCCTCGCTGCGACGCTCCCAGCCGGGCACGAAGAGCGGCAGCATGTTGGCGCGTTCATAGGGATGCCCCGCCAACCGATCCCAGTCGAGATCGATGCCCAAGCCTGGTCGGGTCGGAACCGGCACGTAGCCGTCAACCGGTAGGACTGGCTCGTCCACGATCTCATGCGTCCAGTCAGCATTGAAAGCTTCGAATGTCTCCTGCAGGTAGAAGTTGGGGATGCAGGCACCAAGCTGTGCGGAGATAGCGGCACACACCGGCCCCTGTGCGTTGTGTGGCGCCACCACACCGTAGTGGGCATCGACCATGGCGGCAGCCTGGCGGGTGCGCGTGATGCCACCAAGGTATAGCGGCTCCGGCTGCAGGATATGCACCGCATCGTGCTTCAGCAGGTCAGCGAACTGCTGCAACGAGGTGAACGATTCACCGGTCGCCACCGGCACAGGCGAACGCCGCGCTACCTCCACCATGGCGCCGATGTTCTGATGCGCTACCGGCTCCTCGAACCAGCCCGGCCGATGCTCCGCCAGTCGGTCGGCGATGCGCAACGCGGTGCCGACGCTGAAGCGGTTGTGCCCCTCGATGAGGATGTCCGCCTCGTCGCCCACAGCCTCACGTACGGCCGCCACGATGTCCAGTGAGAGATCCTCCTCACGCCGCTCCTGGACGCGCCAGGCAGCCCCGAAAGGATCGAACTTCAACGCCGTGTAGCCCAGCGCCACGACCTCGCGCGCCTTCGCTGCGAACGCCTCGGGAGTGCGATCGGTGCGGTACCAGCCGTTGGCGTAGGCACGAGTCCGATCGCGCATGGCGCCGCCCATGAGCTGGTGGATGGGTCGCCCCACCGACTTGCCCAGGATGTCCCAGCAGGCCACCTCGATGGCGGCCACGGCGGGTCCGTGGATCTGGCCACCCTCCGAGTACACATCGCGCGTCATGCGCTGCATGATCAGCTCGGTGTTGGTCGGATCCTGGCCGATGTAAGCATCCGCGAGCTCGTGGATCGCCGTCTCCACCGTGGCGCTGAACGCGTTGAGCGTGCCCTCCCCCACCCCGTGCAGCCCGTCATCGGTGTCGACTCGGACGAAGAGCCAGTTCTTCCAGGGGTTCCCGACCAGGTAGGTGTTGACGCCACTGATGCGCATGCTGACCTCTACTTCGCCACGGCCGCATTCGCCACGGCCGCATTCGCCACGGCCGCCGCGGCGACGGCCGCCGAGACCAACCCGGCTCGCTCGGTCACGCTCATGGGATCACCATCACCGATGAGCCAGCTGCCCATGCCCACGGCCACACCACCTGCCGCGATCCAGTCAGGGGCGGTCTGCGCCGAGACGCCGCCGGTGGGCACCAGCGGGATGTCTGGGAACGGCCCCGCGATCTGCTTGAGATAGCCGACCCCGACCGCGGCGGCGGGGAACAGCTTGACCGCGCTGGCACCGGCCGACCAGGCGGCGAGGATCTCGGTCGGTGAGAGGGCACCCGGGAAACAGGGCACCCCCTGTGCCGCACACCAGGCGATCTGAGCAGGGTCGGTGTGGGGCGAGACGATGAAACGGGCACCGGCCCCGATGGCACGCTGTGCGGCCTCGATCGAGAGCACCGTCCCGGCACCCACGAGCGCGTCGAGGTCATCGGCAGCGCGCGCCAGCGCGGCGATGGCGGCCAGGGCATCGGCTTCGGGCTCGTTCAAGGTCAGCTCCATCACGTGGACCCCGCCGGCCACCAGAGCCTCTCCGATGCGCGGGGCATCGGCGGCAGCCACACCCCGGCCGATGGCGATGACGCGGCTCGACAGGATGAGCTCGGGGATGGGTGGTCGGTCGGTCATGTCGGCTCCAGCGTTCGCACTCGTGGCGTGGGTGGCACCATCGTGCCAGACACCGTCCCGACCCGACACCGGAGGATGACATGGCCCCACGAACACTCCCTGCTCCCCAGATCCTGGTCCAGCACGACGCCTTCGTCGGCGAGGGTCCCGTCTGGGACCCGCGCATCGGAAGGCTGGTCTGGGTCGATATCCCCAACAACACGGTCTTCTTCACCGATCCGGCCGATGGCACGACGACTCGCCGCAAGCTGGACCTGGCGGTGGGCGTGGTGCTTCCGCGTGCTTCGGGAGGCTACGTGGCCGCATTGCAGGACGGCTTCTACGCGCTGCCCGACGAGGGCGCCCCGGAACTCATCGCACCGATCGAAGCCAGCGACCCGGCGACCAGACTCAACGATGGTGAGATCGACCCACAGGGCCGATTCTGGGCGGGCACGATGGACTGGGATGCCGAGCCCGGCGCGGGAGCGCTGTACCGACTCGACGCCGACGGCACGGTCACCAGAATGGTCGACGGCGTCACCATCAGCAATGGCCTGGGCTGGAGCCCCGACGGGGGCACCATGTACTACGTGGACACGCCGACCATGCGCGTCGACATGTTCGACTTCGATCCCGTCAGCGGCGACCTCGCAAACCGCCGCGAGTTCGTCACCATCCGGCACGGTGGTGGACGACCCGATGGCCTCACGGTCGACAGCGAGGGCGCCGTCTGGGTCGCGACCTGGCCGGGCTACGGCGTGCATCGCTACCTGCCCGACGCCACGCTCGACGCGGTCATCCCGTTGCCGGTGTCCAACGTGTCGAGCATCGAGCTGGGTGGACCAGACCTGCGCGACGCCTTCATCACCACCGCCTGGGAGCTGCTCTCGGAGGCGGAGCACGCGGCTCAGCCACTGGCGGGCAGCCTCTTCCGCACGCGCGTGGAGGTGCCGGGCATCGCCCGCGTCCCCTTCGCCGGATAGGGCTCCCCCGAGGCGAGCGACACGTTCGCATTTAGTCAACTGCCGATGGGCGTGGTACCGGGCCAAGTGCCGACCGCACACCGCCACCGATTTGCAGCGGTTCACGATCCCAGCACGCTCGAGCAAGCGTTCGCACCCGGCCTGTGCCTGGCGAACGGCGGTTGTCGCCGGCGCTATGGCGACTCGGTGACCCGGATCTCGATCAGCTCCGGCCAGTCCTTGCCTGTGACCAGGAACGTCCCCGCAGCGGCGTCCCAGGCGATGCCGTTGAGCACCGCGCTCGAGTCGGTGCTGGCGGGATGCGGCTCGATGATGCCGGTCAGATCCAGCACTCCCGTGACACGGCCATCGGCCGGATCGATGCGCACGATGTCATCGCTGTACCAGACATTGGCCCAGACTGACCCGTCCACACACTCCAGCTCGTTGAGCTGCCGCAGCGGCTGACCGTGCAGGCTGATCCCGACCGAACCGATAACCTCGAACGTGGCCGCGTCGCGGAATGTCAAGCGGTCGCTGCCATCGCTCATCACCAGCCGCTCACCATCGAAGCAGAGTCCCCAGCCTTCGCCGTCGTAGAGGTGGAACTCACGCGACTCGAACGTATCGGCGTCTCGGGCGATGGCCACCCCGCTCTTCCACGTCAGCTGCAGCAGGTCGTCGCCAACGATCGTCAGGCCCTCGGCGAACCAGTCATCTGGCAACGCCAGCGAGCGCTCGACCTGCCCGCTCTGAGGATCGAGCTCCCGCAACGTGGAGTCACCGTAGCCGCCGGTCGATTCGAAGAGGCGTCCCGCTGCGTCGAGCTGCAGCCCCTGCGTGAAGGCGTTGCTATCGTGGGCGCGCCGAGAGACGACCTCCCATTCGAGCGCGACCACGGGCTCGATGGCCGGCGGTGACGAAGCAGCCACCGCGAACAGCAGAGCGAGCACAATGAGGATGACGACCACGGCGCCAGTCTGACGCAGGCAGGTGCAGGGAGTGAAAGGCGCCGGCCGCTCGCCTGCCTGAGCTAAACCGGCGCTATAAAGAGGCTATGCGCCGCGGTCGCACATGGGCATCGTCATGTCGGCGACGCCAGCACTGGCTCTACGGTACGGGGACCACGCCCCCGCACCACCCCCAGGCCCCCTCCCAGCCCACCGCACCAACCCTGGTCGGCGTGACCGCTCTCGGCCGCGGCCGCGCATCCCGACACGGCGGCGCTTTGGACTTGAGCGGCGTCCATCGGTGGGTGATACTGCACGTGAGCGCGAGTCAGCCCAATGGTCCCGCGGCCGGTGGGCACCAACAGGGCATCGCCACTGGGATAGAACGCGCTACATTCACGCTTAAGCCTGTCACGTAGGAGGGTAATCCCGATGTCCGGACCAAAGAAAGAGACTCCCCAGGACGCACCAGTCGAACAACCACCGGTGCAGCCCGAGCCGACACCGGCCCAGTCAGGGCCATCGCAGACCGCCCAGGCGACCGCAGCAGTGGGCAGCGTCGTGAGCGATGTCCGCGCCAAGCTGGTGGCGGGTGAGCAACTCGTGCTCGCCGCCGCGCTCAGCATCGTGGTCATCGTGTACCTGTTCTTCGTGTTCGTCCTCAACAACTTCGCCATCATCAGCGACTTCAGTGTCCTGCTCGCCGTGCTCCTCATCCTGGCCATCTGGGTCCACCGCTGGGGCCACTATGACTTCGGCCGTGGCTACCGCATCCTGATCGCCGCCTTGGCCCTGTCACTCACGTTGCTGGCACTGATGAACCTGCTGGCGTGGCTGCGGCCGGGCGGAGGGATGGACGAACCTGGGCAATTCCTCGGCCGATTGATCTACTGGGCATCAGCCGTCGCTGCGGGCTATGGCGCCTGGCTCGTCTTCCGCATCCGCGAGGCCTGATCGAACCACCGCCGGGCTCTACCAGGGGCTCACCAGCACACCAGGACCGGGTCGCTCCAACTGCGGCCCGGTCTTCGATTCTGTGGATAACTCGCAACGGAGTCGTGCCAGATCGGGTGCAACATCGCTCGCGTCCTGTTAGGGTCTAGCCTCCAGTTCACTCGAACGAGGCCAAATAGAAGACCCGCCGCAGCAGCGGCAGGGCTCAGGCATGCAAGACCGCCGTGGTCGAGCACGCCGACCCACGGGTGTGATCCGGCTCCCCCAGACGCTGGAGCGCCCCGTATGACGTCCCGGAGTGCGGCCCGTCGCACCTGGTGACCAGACCACGAACCCCAGTTCAGTGGTCGCCTCGCTTACGTCCTGTCTCTGTGCGGTACCGCCGTTCGTGGCGCCCCAGCGTCTGCGTCCGGCCAGGAGGTACGTATGCCCACAAGGCTCGGTCGCGCCCATGAGGCGCCCCACGACCCGACACGCCAACGCGCGTCGGCAGCCGTGTTCCGTATCGCGCTCGGCGCCATCTTCGCACTCAGCGTCCTGTCCATCCCGCAGCTGACCGCACCCGACCCGGTGGCGGCCAGCTCGTCGTGTACCGGTTGGACCAGCAAGGCTTCCCCGCCCAGGTCCATCCGAGTCCTGCGCACCAGCAGCGGCCGTGTCGAGCAGGTCGAGTTCCGACGCTACGTGGCCGAGGTCATGGCCTCGGGCGAGTGGCCCAGCCGCCTCAACAAGGCGACGCTCGAGGCCGGCGCCCTCGCCACCAAGCAGTACGCCTGGTACTACACCATGAAGGGCCATCATCGCGCTCACTACGTCCGCGGCGGCAAGTGCTACGACGTCCGAGACGACACCATGGACCAGCTCTACCGGCCCGAGCGCGCCAAGCCCACCAACAGGCAGTGGCAGGCCATCAACAAGACCTGGAACCTGACCCTGCGCAAGAACGGACGCTTCTTCCTGACCGGCTACCGAGCTGGTGTCGTCGGCTCCTGCGCCGGCGACGCCAATGGCTGGAAGCTCTACGAGAAGAGCGTCGACGCATGTGCCAACAGGGGCTGGTCAAGCAAGCGCATCCTCAAGAAGTACCTCAGCCCCAATCTCGCATTCGTGCGGACGAAGAAGGGTGGCCCCATCGTGGCCGATCCGAAGATCAAGCTCACCGCGGGCAACGTCGTCTCCGAAGCCGTGACCGTCACGTGGCGACCGTTCAGCAAAGGGGCCGATATCGCCAGCTACAAGCTGCAGCGACAGACCGGTCGAGGCGACTGGAAGACGGTCACTGCCAACCACAAGGTCTCCAAGCGGGTGGGTGTCTGGCTCAAGTCCGGCTACAACAATCGCTTCCGCGTCAAGGCCACCGACGGCAAGGGCAACAGCGGCCCCTGGGCCTACAGCCCGCGTCGGAAGGCAGCCATCCGTGGACCCGTCGGGAGGATACTCTCTGGCGCTACGGCCCACACGGTGGCCCAAACAGCAGTGAGCCACACCCCCAAGGCCAGGATGCGGTTCAAGGGCCGCTCTATCGGCTTCGTCACACGCACCGGTCCGGGCATGGGGAAAGCCAGGATCATGGTCAACGGCAAGCGGGTTGCCGTGGTCGACCTGGAGCGCGCCACGACCACGGACGGCAAGCTAGTGTGGACCCGGAACTGGAAGAAGGCGAAGAAGCGCACTGTCGTGGTGAAGGCCGCCGATCCCCGTGCGCGAGTCGACTTCAAGGGCTTCTACATCCTGTACTAGCGACAGGACCATCGAGCCGGGGACATCGCGGCGGAGGCACGGCAGAGTCAGGCCATCATGGTCGTGTTTGCCCACCGCCCCAACCGCCGCCGTCCCCTCGACCGCGGCCGCCCCTCGACCGTGGGGGCGCACGGGTCGATCGCGCTCTCGGTGGCGCTGCTGCTCCTCGCGGTCGGAGCGTCCGCCATGCCGGCGCCGACCGCCGCTTCGTCGAACGGTTGGACGACGCCACAGCGAGTCTTCTCGCACGGTTCCGCAACAAGCCAGCAGATGGTCGTCGACGGCGCCGGCAAGGTGCACGTCGCGACTGACCGGGGCAGCGCTGGCGTCTGGTATGTGACCAACGCAGCGGGCCCGTGGGAGACGTGCCAGGTCAGCGACGGCAACGACCGCTGGCCCAGCATCGCCCTCGACGGTGGCGTCATCCACATCGCCTTCGCCCGGCTGACCGACGGCCAGAAGGGCATCTACACCGCATCGAGTGACCAGCTCGGCGGAGGTTCGGAATGCGACTGGATCGTCAGCCGGCGTTCCAGCGGCGGCGCCGGCGGCCCCTCCCTGGGTGCTCGTGGCGGCAGCCTGTCGATCGCCTTCGAGGCCAGCAACCGGAAGCTGCGGTTCATCAAGGGCCCCGCCTCCGCGACCGACTGGACGCTCGATGAGGTCATCGACGGCAAATGCTGCACCAGCCCGGTCGCCATGGCTCTCACCAACACCGGCGCCGCGCGCGTCGCCTACGGTGCCGGCACCTCCAAGGCCAAGGGCCTCAAGTATGGCGTCCGCACCTCGTCCGGTTGGAAGAAGACGACCGCCCATGGCGGCCGCGTGAAGCACGTCGCCATGGTGCTCGACCAGACGCCCGGCCTCTTCGGCCAACCGCCGTCGAATAGCCCTCACATCGCATTTGCGGTCAAGAGGAAGGGTACCTTCGTGTCTGTCAAGGGCAGCTCCGGCGCCAGCGGACGATGGGGGCAACGGAAGATCGCGCGAGCGGTCGGTCCACTCGACCTCACGCACCACAGCAACGTCAGCTTCATCGTCTACGCGGCTGGAGGCGACCTGCGATACGCCCGCACCAGCGGAGGCATCTGGACTGGCGGCATGCTCATTCGCGGAAAGAGCTACAGCCGGCCGCAGCTCGACGGTGGCCAGCTGGCGTTCACCCGACAGGGCGCGCCCGCGGGCATCTACTACAGCCGAGCGAAGTAGGCACCCGCGAACAGCCGACGGCGACCGCAACGGAAGCCGTCCGCAACCCGCACGACCGGAGGCCTGCCATCCTCTCCGACAACCTCATCGCACCGGGGCTTGATGGCGCGGTGTACCCTCTGGCGATCCGATCGGAGCCGCAACGCCGGAGGTCCCCCTATGTCCCGTGTCGTCCGTGGTGCGCTCGTCCAGGCTACTTGGACAGGCGACAAGGAATCGATGATCCAGAAGCACGAGCAGCACGCCCACGAGGCGGCCGAGCAGGGCGCCCAGTTCATCCTCTTCCAGGAGCTCTTCTACGGGCCCTACTTCTGCCAGGTGCAGGACACTCAGTACTACGACTACACCGAGCTCATCCCCGACGGCCCCACCACAGCGCGCATGCAGGACCTGGCCAAGGAAACCGGCATGGTGGTCGTGGCACCGATGTACGAGCAGGACGAGAAGGCGTCGGGCATCTACTACAACACCGCTGCCATCATCGATGCCGACGGCACCTACCTGGGCAAGTACCGCAAGACGCACATCCCGCACGTCCAGGGCTTCTGGGAGAAGTTCTACTTTCGCCCCGGCAACATGGGCTATCCGGTCTTCGAGACCGATATCGCGAAGTTCGGGCTCTACATCTGCTACGACCGCCATTTTCCCGAGGGCGCGCGCGCGCTGGGCTTGAATGGTGCCGAGATCGTGCTCATCCCCAGCGCCACCTCACGCGGCCTCTCCGAGTACCTGTGGCACATCGAGCAGCGCTCGCATGCGGTCGCCAACGGCTACTTCGTGGGCACCATCAACCGCGTGGGCATCGAACCGCTGGGCGAGGACGACTTCTACGGGCAATCGTACTTTTGCGACCCGCGCGGCCAGTACGTCGGCGAGATCGGCGATGCGTTCAAGGAGGAGCTGATCGTGCGCGACCTCGACTTCGACATGGTCAAGCAGGTGCGCGATACGTGGCAGTTCTACCGTGACCGCCGACCAGACGCCTACGAGGACCTCGTCCGACCCTAGCAGCGAAGACCGCCGGGCGGCAGCTAGACCGACGCGGGACTGGACAACTTTCGCCGGACTCGTGTTGGCGACCCTGGGCGGGCTCTGGCTGATCCTGAGCTTCGTCTCCTTCCCCGGCGCTGAAGGCTGGGGCTACGACTACCAGGCTTATGCGGATGCGGCCGTTCGACTGACCGACGATGGCAGCCTCTACCAAGCCGAGACGCTCGACGGGCCCTACCGGCCAGGTCCCCACGGGCTGTACATGTACGCGCCGCCCCTCGGCATCGCCGTGACGCCATTGAGGACACTGGGTCCCGAGACAGCTGTGACGCTGTGGTTCCTGCTCCACGTGGTGGTGCTCCTCCTGGCCTGTGCGCTGATGCCGGTGCCGACCATCGTGCGATTGGCAGCCTTCGGCGCGGCGGCTCTCAGTCTCGCCGTCACCCGTGATCTCATCCTGGGCAACGTCAGCGTGTTCCTGCTGCTACCGCTCACGCTGGCCTGGCGATGGCTCGACCGGCCGTTGGGGTCCATCGCCGGAGCCGTCGCCATGTCAGTGCGGCCGACGTTGGCGATCCTGCTCGTCTGGCAGACGCTGCGGCGTCAGTGGCGGGCTGTCGCCTGGACGCTAGGAGCCGGGCTCGTGCTCGATCGTCGCCACGCTGCCCTTCGTGGGCCTGGATGGCTACGGCGACTACCTCACGGTGCTTCGGAACCTGAGCGACGTGACCGGGGTCGATTTCAACTGGGACTTGGGCTCGGTCGTGCGCTCTTTCGGCGCTGGCGACACCCTGTCGGCGCTCGCCCTCGTCGCAGGCTTCGCACTTGCCGTCGTTGCCATCGTGACCAGCCTACGGCGAGACCGAGAGGTGGGGTTCATGGTCACCGTCGTGGCTTCGCTGCTCTTGTCACCGCTGCTCTGGGACCACTACCTCTCGATGCTGGTCTTGCCGGCGGCCTTCCTCGCGTCACGCGGGCGGCCCTGGGCTCTTCCTGCCCCTGGCGTCGTGGCTCCCGGTCTCGATGATGTCGTGGGCATTTCCCTACCCGTCATCGTCCTGGCAGCCGTGTTCCTGCCCTTCCTCCCAAGGCCCCCGACCCGCGCCCGAGACACGAGCCGACTCTGTCCACGCACCTGAAGCTAGCGGCCCGCGGGTGAGCTGCATGAGTGGGGCACGCGCCGGGCGGGCCCGGGTCGTGCCCGCCCTCGTCAACGTCCTGCTCATCGCCGCCGGTCTGTTCTGGCTCGCAGGCATCTTCGCCACATACCCGCAGGGGGAGGTCGTTGACGGGGTCATCATGCCGGTGCTGGGCGACTACTGGGGCTTCGACATCGAGGCCTACCTCAACGCGGCCACCCGACTCGGCGCAGAGGGTTCGCTCTACGCGCGTGCACTGGTGGAAGCGCCGTTCACACCCGGGGGCTACGACTACTTCTACTACGCCCCGCCCTTCGGTACGGCGTTGCTGCCCTTGACCGGGCAGGGCATCGTCGACGCTACGGCCACCTGGTACTTCCTGAAAGTCGGCGCATTGCTCGCCGCCTGTCTGGCGATGCCCGTGGGGATGCGTACGCGCGCGCTCGTCTTCCTCGGTGCCGCGCTGTCGTATTGGGTGGTGCGGGACCTGGTGCTCGGCAACGTAGGTGCGTTCCTACTGCTGCCACTCACGTTGGCCTGGCGCTGGCTGGACCGCCCACTCGGGTTCGATCACGGCCGCGGTGGCCATCTCTGTTCGCCCCAGTCTGGGCGCCATCCTAATCTGGCAGCTGCTCCGTCGCCGCTGGCGTGTGGCAGCTTGGACCATCGCGGGCGGCCTCACCCTGGTCGTGCTCAGCCTGCCCCTCGTGGGCATCGAGGGTTACCGCGACTACCTCACCGTCATCGGCAATCTCCAGGTGCCCGGAGCGGCCTCCGAGAGCCGAGACCTCGGCGCAACGCTCGTTAACCTGGGCATCGATGAGAGCTGGCTCTGGCTCCTTCGGCTGGGCAGCCTCGTCCTCGGGCTGGGGCTCGATCGTAGCCAGCCTGCGCTGGGACCGGGAGCTTGGCTACATGATTACGCTGGCAGCTTCGATGCTGCTTATCGGTCAGCTCTGGGAGCACTACCTCATCACTCTGCTGCTGCCGCTGGCACTGCTGGCATCGCGCTGCCATCCGGGGGTGCTGCTGGTGCTGTCCCTGTCGTGGCTGCCGCCGGCGTTCGCCCCGCTGCCGCTGGCGATCGTGATTGTGTCGCTGTTCCTGCCACCGGCGCGCACGATGACCGGCCACCGGGCTCTGCCGTCCATCGAGCCACGGGCGACGTCGTGAGTCACCGACCCCAAGAGACTCCTCCAGCCGACCGGGCCACCGTCATCGTCAGTGCCCTCGCATTCCTCTTCGGCATCGCCTGGCTGGTCGGGATCCTCGTCGTCTTCCGGCAGACCGAGGTCGTGGACGGACAAGTGCAGTACGTGCTCGGCGACCACTGGGGCTACGACATCGAAGCGTATGTCCGTGCCGCCGGACGCTTCATCGACGAGGGCTCGCTCTACCTGCGGCAACAGATCGACGCGCCATACCTCCCTGGCGGTAAGGACTACTACCACTACTCGCCACCGCTGGGCGTGGCGCTGATCCCCCTGGCCGGCCTAGCCGAGCACGACAGCTCGGCGGTGTGGTACATCCTCAAGGTCGGGGCGTTGCTCGGCGCCTGCCTGATGATGCCGGTCAAACTCCCGGTGCGAGCACTGACCTTCGTCGGCGTGGCGGTCTCGTTCTGGGCCATGCGAGACCTGGTACTGGGCAATGTCGGCGTGCTGCTGGCGCTGCCGCTGGTCGTGGCCTGGCGCTGGCTGGATCGGCCACTGGGCTCGATCGCACTTGCAGCCGCGATATCGGTCCGACCGAGCCTTGGGGCGCTGCTCCTGTGGCAGCTCCTTCGGCGGCGCTGGAGGGTGGCCGCCTGGACGATCGCCGCGGGCATCGGGCTCATCGTTCTGACGCTGCCGTTCGTGGGCTTCGATGGGTACCGCGACTACATCAGTGTGCTGGGCAACATGGTCACGCCGGGGGCCGGTTCGGAGAACCGGGACCTGGGGGCCACGCTGGTGACGCTCGGACTCGACGCGCGCTGGATCGACCTGGTGCGACTCGGAAGCATCGTCCTGGGCGGAATGTTCATCCTCTTGAGCCTCCGCCGTGATCGGGAGCTGGGCTTCATGATCACGC
This sequence comes from uncultured Chloroflexia bacterium, assembly GCA_963838115.1. Taxonomy (GTDB): domain Bacteria; phylum Chloroflexota; class Limnocylindria; order Limnocylindrales; family CSP1-4; genus JAFMJV01. Next base: position 194,627 of record CAWIPU010000001.1, on the reverse strand, counting down.
TCGCCGCGTCGATGCTGCTGGTGCCGCTGATGTGGGAGTACTACCTCATCACGTTGGCACTGCCCCTGGCGCTCCTGGCGGACCGCTGGCGTCCCGTCGTGCTGCTGGTGCTGGTGCTGTCGTGGCTGCCATCGGCGTTCGCACCGGCGTTGTTGCTCCTGGTGCTGGTGCTGCTGCTCCTGCGATCGCGACATCTCTCGGCCTGTGCCTGCTCGCGCTGCCCTGCCAACCGATCGCACGGCGACATCCTTGGCATGACGACGACGCGGTCCGAAGTGCGCGCTCGTGGCTGGCTAATCGCATTCTGCGCTTGCTCGCGAGGCGACACGGGCGTGTCAGACGACATGCACCGGCGTATCTGCTGCAGATCCAGTTCGCCAACAGGGATGGTGCTCCAATGAGCGCGGAGTCCCGGACACAGGTGCGGCGCATCGCATCCTTCGGGGTCGGCATCACGGCCGTATTCGTGGGTGTGACTTGGCTCGCGCTCACATTCCTACGCTTCGGACCGGTGGAGTTCGCCCCGGGTATATGGGCTGACTACTTTGGGTGGGCGTTGGACTTCAACGCCTACCACGACGCCGCCATCCGGATCGCCACCACCGGCACGCCCTACGCACCAGAGTTGATAGATGCCAAGTTCGCACCGGGACCGGCAGGGCTCTACTACTACTCCCCGCTCCTAGCATCGGTACTCACGCCGACCATCGGGCTGTCGGCAGCAGACGCATCGATCCTGTGGTTCTTCGCGCAGTTGGTCGCGCTCGGAGCCTCCTGTGCCCTCATGCCAGTCCGGCCCCTGATCCGGGCCTTCGCTTTCGCGATCCTGGCAATCAGCCTCCCTGTTCTGAAGGACGTCGTGTACGGCAATGTCAGTACCATGCTACTTCTGCCGATGGTGGTGACATGGCGCTGGATTGATCGACCCGTTGCCTCGGTCGCGTTGGCCATGTCGATGGCGCTGCGGCCAAGCTTCGGACTGCTCTTGATCTGGCAAGCGCTTCGTCGGCAATGGCGAGCCGTACTATGGACTGTGGGCGCCGGAACCGTCGCGGTTCTGTTGACGCTGCCAATCACGGGCCTGCAGTCATACCTCGACTACATACGCGTGCTTGGCAACCTTGGATTGCCAGGCGGCGATGGCTGGGAAAACCACGACTTCGGCCAATTGCTGCGAGGCGCTGGTGCGAGCACGGCCGTCGTGGACTTCGTCAGACTCGGCTCAGCCGCGGTCGCCGTGGGCGCGATGATGTTGAGCCTGCGACGCGCTCGCGAAGTGAGCTTCATGGTCACATTGATGGCTTCGATGTTAGTAGTGCCTCTGCTGTGGGACCACTATCTCACGCTGCTGGTCATCCCCGCGGCGTTCATGGCAGACCGCTGGCGGCCAGTCGCCATCCTCCTGCCGCTACTGTCGTGGCTCCCGACGATCGCGGCCTTCAGCGTTGTGATCGCAATGGTGTTGCCGTTCTTCGTCCGCGAAGCGCACGCCACCGGAGGCCCAGCGGTTAGCGACCAGCCCGAAGCCGCCGGTCGGCGCGAGGAGTTCGCGCCCAACGTTCGTAGCGTGTAGTCTGCCCGGCCATGGACTTCGGATTCACCCTCAAGCCCGAGCACAGCATCGAGCGCACCATCGCCCTCACCCGTCAGGCGGAGGCGGCCGGCTTCAGCTACGGCTGGCTGTTCGACTCGCACATCCTGTGGAAGGACGTCTATCCCCTCCTGACGCTGATGGCTGTCAATACCGACAAGATGCGCCTGGGCACCTGCGTCACCAACCCGGCAACCCGGGACATCACCGTGACCGCCAGCGTGCTGGCCACGCTCGATGAGATCTCCGGCGGGCGCATGGACCTGGGCATCGGCCGCGGCGACAGCGCCCAGCGCGTGCTGGGCAAGGGCCCCGTCAAGACGCGCGTGCTGGACAATGCAGTGCGCATCATCAAGGACCTCGTCGAGGGCCGCACCGCCACCTACATGGATACCCAGCTGGACCTGACCTGGACGCCGGGTTACGAATTGCCCGTCTGGATCGCCGGCTACGGACCGATGGTGTTGGGCATGGCCGGCCGCACTGCCGACGGCATCATCCTGCAGCTGGCCGACCCGGCGCTGATCGAGTGGCTGATCGGCATCATGCGGCAAGCGGCGACCGAGGCCGGACGCGATCCCGCCGAGATCAAGGTGCAGGCGGCGGCACCTGCCCACGTCGGCCCCATCGACGAATGCCGCGAGCACGTGCGCTGGTTCCCGGCCCTGGTCAGCAACCACGTCGTGGACCTGGTGAACACGTACCCCCGCGAGCAATTGCCCAATTCGCTCACCGGCTACATCCGCGACCGCGAGGGCTACGACTACCGCCACCATGCCGAGGTCGGCTCGGACAACGCGCAGTTCGTCAGTGATGAGGTCACCGATCGCTTCAGCGTCGTAGGGCCACCCGACGAGCACGTGCGGCGACTCCTGGAGCTGCACGAAGTGGGTGTGGACCAGTTCAACGTCTACCTCATGAACGGCCAGGAGGAGGCGCAGCTAGAGGCCTACGGCCGTGACGTCATCCCGGCTTTCCGAGCGGCCATCGGCAAGGCCTGATCTGTCCGCGCACCCGGATTTCGGGCGCCTGTGGCACCATCCGAGCGGATGAGTGGACCGACCAGACCCCCCAGTGGCAACGCTCCCCGGCAGCCGTGGGCGCCGGAACAGGCCCCCAAGGGAGTGACCTGTCCCGCGTGCGGCCTTGCCAACGAGGCGGGCGCTCGCGTGTGCCGCAACTGTGGCCTGCCCATCGCGAGCGCCACCGATCCGCTGCGCGGCGTCGCACCCGGCCGGGTCGACATGCCCAGCACCAGGCGGTCGGGGCTGAGCGCCACCATCGGTCTCCTGCTGGTGGTCGGCCTGCTCCTGGTGGGCGGCAGCCTGGCCGCATCGGGGGGCGGCATCCTCGGCAGTGGTGGCCGACTTGGTGCCGGCGGCGACGCCAGCCCAACGCCTGTACCGCAGAGCAGCGGGGCGCCTGGCGGTGGTCAGGTCGTCATCGCCGGCTCGGAAGGCGACCCCCAGGGCCCGGAGCCGACCATCAAGGCGACAGGCACCTCCTTCGGATACACCTGTGACGATGGCGCCATCAAGGATGTGACCAGGCTCAAGTGGCTCCTGAGCGAGGTCCAGGCAGGCACTCGCGTGGGTGAGGATGGTGCCTTCGACGAGATCTACTGGTCCCTTGCGCGACAGTCCAAGACCCGCTCCAAGAAGGGCACCACGGTCAGCATGGAGTGGAGCACACCCAAGGAAGTCCAGCAACAGTACGGCGTCCCACGCGTGCAGGGCGACCGCGCCCTCCTCATCACCTTCGACGGACCGGTGAGCATCACGGCCAACCAGACCATCGAGGCCGGCCAGCTGGAGGCCGAGGGCATCGACCAGATCAAGAAGATCCAGCTCTTCGAGGGCGCTGATGGCAAGGTCCGCACGGCCATCGGCCTGCGCACGGAGAGTTGCGCGCGCATGGAAGCCAAGGGCTGGGGCAGCAAGAAGGACAAGCCCGCCAACTCGCGCATCGTCCTCGATATCGAGAACTTCGGGACCGGCGGGTAGCGACACCAGACCCGGTGCGGCTCGCGGACCCGGTGCGGCTAGCGGACCCGTTCAGGGCTTGATCAGCTCGATCCCGTCAGAAAAGACGCTCGACCAATTGCCTGCGGCGTCGCGCACCTGCGCATAGACACGCCGCATCCCGGGTTTGCCAGTTCCGCCGTAGGTGGTATCGGCCAGATCCCAGGCCACTGTGTCACGGATGGGCATGGTGATGCCGTTGCGGAGTTGCGTCCCGTCGGCACCGAGGCGGCGGCTGCTGGAGATGCGCAGCTGGGTCACCCACGTCTTTGCATCATCCCAGTTGAACGTCAGCGTGACGTCCGCATCGGCCGTGGTTTCGGCGCCGGCGTCGATGGTGACGGAGCCTGTTGGGGGGACGTTGTCGCGCGCGCAGGTGTAGACGCGGATGTCATCGATGTACCAGCCTCGCGCACCGACCGACTTGTCCGACGCCATGCGGAAGCGCAGCTTGATCTCCGAGCCGGCGAACCTGGACAGGTCCACACGAGCTTGTGACCAACCGTGCGACTGGCCGGTCCAGGCGCGTTTGCCCTTCAAGGGGTTGCCGAAGCCCTTGGCGATGCGGCCGTTGTAGCCGCCGTGCGTGAAGAGGTCACCCACGCCCCGCCAGCGGCCACCGTCGACCTGGATCTGGACGATGCCGCCGTCATAGCGGCGCTTGTCGTCCTTGTCGAAAGCGTAGCCATGTCCGAAGCGCAGGTAGGCACCATTCGGCAAGGTCAGCGGGACCGTCAGCCGCATCACCGAGTCCATGCGGCTGCCGTGGTCGGGCGCATAGAAGTTGAGCTTGCCACTCGATGCCCAGGTGCCATCCCAGGCCGCGACGTTGTTGGGGTTCTGCGGGTAGTACCAGCCCTTCTTGGTGCCCAGCGATCGGGAAGGCGTCCAGCGACCGGAGCCTGGATCCTCCAGGTCATCGTTCAGGATGTCGATGGCGCTGCGTCCGGCGCTGCAGAGCGGTGCTCGCTTGGGCGCGAACGACTTGGGTGTGCGATCCATCTGCGTGGCTCGGGTGGCATCGCGCACCGACTTGCAGTGGGCGAGCGTCATGCCGTTGCTGCCGGCCAGGTCGGTACAGGCCGCCACCAGGGCGTCGGCGAGGTCGATGTAGTTGGCGGCTGGCGTCAGCCGCGTCGTAAGCGCCTGGTACCAGACGCGAGCGGTGCGGCCGCGGCCGATGCCCTTGACCTTGTAGCCGCGGAAGCTGCCGCCGTCAGCCATCAGCGAAGCTGCCTTGTTGCCCACACTGCTGTTGCGGTGGACGCCGCCGTCATCGGCCGTGCCGGTGTGCCACTTGGGGCTGCGAACGCGATCTGGATGCCCAAAACGAGTGGGGTTGCGCATGTCACGGAAGACCCCGATGGGCGCGTCCTCGCCGATCTTCCACTTGCTGGACTTGGTGTCCGTGCCGCCGCCATAGGAGAGGTCGATGAGCTCGCCGAAGACGTCCGCGTAGGATTCGTTGATGGCACCCGACTGATACTGGTAGAAGAGTGGCGCCTCCGCATCGAGCACGCCGTGGGTGAGCTCGTGGGCCACGATGTCGTCGGCCTTGGCCCAACCTGACCCGAAGACCGCCTGCTGCTCGGCCCATTTCCATTCGGCGTTGCGCCATGGGCAGCCATAGCGTGGGCAGTAGCGCACGGTGGCTTTCAAGCGCGAGCCGGCCCCGTCGATGCCATCGCGGCCGAAGTGGTCGTAGAAGTAGTCGTACGTCACGCCCATGAGGCGGTACGCGGCATCGACGTCCCGCACGCCGCTGGCGGACTGACCCTCGCTGCGTGCCGGCGAGGTGCAGGCGAACGGTGCTCCAGGCGTGTTGCGGTCGTCGCAGACACGCCGGCTCGGTCCCTCTGCGGTGTGGACCCGGCTGATCGACGACAGCACGCCGCCACCGCGCGCGTCCACGAGCACCAAGCGGCGGTCGGCCGCCCGGCGACCGCTGGCGGCCAGGCGCACGTCGATCCGCCACACCAGCCGTGTGCCGAGATCGGCGAGCATGGGATCGTCCATGAGTCGTGGGTCGTAGAGACCCAGGCCCTCGGAGGTGGTGTGCACCGAGGACGTCCGCCGGCCGGCCTCTCGAGCGACCCACGCCGCCGCGGTGTCGCGTGCCGTGGCCGCGCTGATCTCGGCGTCGGTGCGAGCCCCGCTTCCGGCTGGCAGCACCTCACCGGCGGCGGAGAGCACCTCACCCAAGGCCGAGAGCTGCACCGCGATCTCACCGCCCATCACGGGCACGCCGTCACGCAGCTGCTCGAAACGCACGGTGGCGTTGCGTCGGCCGACGCCGACCGGCGCGACGCCGACAGGCGCGACGCCGACAGTTGGGGCAAGGTGGCGCTGGGTAGCCCTGACCCGCAGCTCCCGAGCAGGGTCCTTCAGGCCGAACAGCGGCCCGTAACGCTCCACGAAGCGGCGCGCCACCGTTCGCGCATCGGCGGCTGACAGCGTCCGCTTGCCGGACGCGACGCTGGGGAGGCCGGTGCTCAAGGGGTTGCCGGGAGTACCAGACAGGAAGCGCACACGGCCGGTCTCAGGGTGATAGCCGATCGTGCTGCGGCCCGGCAGCTTCGCGGTCAAGGTTCGGTCTCGTGCAGGCACGGTGCTCTTGCCGACCTGTCGCGCGGACCAGCCCTGATCAGGGCTGGCGGCCACCGCCGTAACGACGGTGAGTGGCTGAAGCGGCAGCATGAGCACCATGGCCGTGACGACAGCCAACGTGCGGCGCGGCAGGGCGTGCCGCTCCGGGGTCCTGAGCATGACGCCGCTACGGTACACGAGCTGCACCCATCGCAGCCTGCGGACCCTGCCTCGGGCCGACTACCATGGCGATGCTGCTCACGTTTCCACGTGTGCCTGGAACACGTCCTCACCTGGAACTCGTCTTCACCTGGAGGGATCGTATGCGAACGCTCATCACCAACGGCACCGTCGTCAACGCGGACGGCTCGTTCCCTGCCGATGTGCTCATCGAGGACGAGAAGATCGCCGCCGTCGGCATCGGCGGGGATGCATCCGACTCCGGACAAGCGCTCGGCGCGTTGGCAGAGCTGGCGGTCGACAGGACCATCGATGCGGCCGGTCGCTGGATCATCCCGGGCGGCATCGATCCCCACACACACATGGATCTGCCTTTCGGCGGCACGTCCTCCAAGGACGACTTCGAGACCGGCTCCCGGGCCGCGGCCTTCGGCGGCACCACCACCATCATCGACTTCGCCGTGCAGTCCAAGGGCCAGGCGCTGCGACCGGGCCTGGATACTTGGATGGCCAAGGCAGAGGGCAGATCGGCCATCGACTACGGCTTCCACATGATCATGGGTGACGTCAACGACGCCACGCTCAAGGAGATGGACCAGCTCGTCGAGGACGGCGTCACCGACTTCAAGCTCTTCACCGCCTACCCCGGCGTCTTCCTCTCCGACGACGGCGCCATCTTCAGCGCCCTGCGCCAGACCGCCCAGAACGGCGGCTTGATCATGATGCATGCCGAGAATGGCGTGGCCATCGACATCGTCGCCGATGCCAATTTCGCGGCCGGCAACACCAGTCCCTACTTCCACGGCGTCTCGCGCATGCCCGTGTTCGAGGGCGAATGCGTCAATCGTGTCATCCGCTTCGCGGAAGCGGCCGAGGTGCCGGTCTACATCGTGCACCTCTCCTCACGCGACGCGCTCGAGGAGATCGTGCGCGGCCGCGACCGCGGCGCCATGGCCTTCGCCGAGACCTGCCCCCAGTACCTCTTCCTGGACCTGGAGATGATGGGCAACGGGTTCGAGGGCGCCAAGTACGTGTGCTCGCCGCCGTTGCGACCAGCCGACCACCAGGAGGATCTGTGGCGCGGACTGGTCCGGGACGATCTACAGGCCGTCGGAACCGACCATTGCCCCTTCGACTTCGTGGGCCAGAAAGACCTGGGCAAGGACGACTTCCGCAAGATCCCCAATGGCCTGCCCGGCGTGGAGGAGCGCGTGGACCTCATCTTCCAGGGCGTCGTCAACGGACGCATGCCCAAGGAACGCTGGGTAGAGGTCTGCTCGACGGCGCCGGCGCGGATCTTCGGGCTGGCAGGCAAGAAGGGCGTGGTCGCGCCGGGCTACGACGCCGACCTCGTCGTGTATGACCCCGACAGGAAGCACGTCCTCTCGGCTTCGACCCACCACATGAACGTGGACTACTCCTGCTACGAGGGCATGGAGGTGCAGGGCCACAGTGACATCGTGCTGTCGCGCGGCAAGGTCATCGTGGAGGACGGCGAGTGGAAGGGCGATCCCGGCCACGGCCGCTTCCTGAAGCGTGAGGTCGCGCGCGAATACCTGCGCTAGCGCCCTGGGGAGACGGGCTCCCAGCGGACCACCAACGCATCGCCATCGAAGCTGGCGCTGATGGTGTGCAGGCCGGCCGTGTGGTGGTCGGCCTCGCCCAGGTCGCGAAGTCGATGTGACGTATTGACGGCCAGTACGTTGGCCCCCGCAGCCTTGCCGGCGCTGATGCCGGCCGGCGCATCCTCCACCACCAGGCAGCGGCTTGGATCCCGTCCCAACAGCTCCGCCGCGCGCAAGTAGGGATCGGGCGCCGGTTTGCCATGCTCGATGTCATCGACCGTCACCAGCGCGACCGGTTCGGGCAGACCCACCTGCGCCAGCCATTGCCGCGCGATGAGGCGAAAGGCGCTCGTGGCGATGGCCCAGCGATCGGCCGGCAGACCCGCCAGCAGCACCGCCGCACCGGGCATCGCGGCGATGGCATCGTCGCCATCATCGGCATCGAGCGAATCGTTGAAGCGGACCGACTCTGCCACCGCATCAAGCTGCGGCGCCACCGCGCGGATCGTCTCGACCGGTGGACGACCGGGATGGACATGCGCGATCTGGCTGTCGTAGTCGAGGCCGTGCTCGGCCCCCCACAGGCGCCAGTGCCTGGCGTAGACGTCGCCCGAGTCGATGACCACTCCGTCCATGTCGAAGATGATCGCTTCCACGCGTAGCTCAGGCATCAGCCTCCCTAGCCTCCCCTAGCGGTCCCTCTGCAGGTTACGCCGGCGGACCCGCTGGACCACGCAGCCCACGCACGAACCAGCCCAGGGCCGGCTTGCCGGGGACGAACCGGCCGCCCATCGATGACGACCGGCTCGCATCCGCACTCAGTGACGTGGACCCGTGCGGGTCCGTCAGGCTACTTGGTACGAGGGAAGCCCAGGTTGATCTCGGACGTCCCCGGGTCGGGCCAGCGCGAGGTGATGACCTTGCCCTTGGTGTAGAACCGCACCCCTTCGGGGCCATAGATGTGCGAGTCGCCGAAGAGCGAGGAACGCCAGCCACCGAAGGAGTAATACGAGACCGGGACCGGGATGGGCACGTTGATGCCCACCATCCCGACGTCGATGTCGAACTGGAACTGGCGTGCCGCACCGCCATCGCGGGTGAAGATCGCCGTGCCGTTGCCGAACTCGTGGCTGTTGGTGAGCTTGACCGCATCCTCGTAGCTACCCACGTGGACGACCGTCAGCACGGGGCCGAAGATCTCATCCTTGTAGCAGGACATGTCGGCGGTCACGTCGGTGATGAGCGAGACACCCAGATAGAAGCCGTCGCTGTCCTTGTAGAGCGGGTGTTCGCGACCGTCAGCCACGATGGTGGCGCCATCATTCTTGCCACTCTCGATGTAGCCCGCGACCTTGTCGCGATGCTCCTCGGTGACGAGCGGGCCCATCATCGATGCCGGGTCGGTGCCATCACCCACGACCACCTGCGGCAGGCGCGCCTTGATGGCCTCGATGAGCGGCTCGTGCACATCACCCACCGTCACGACCGTGGCGATGGCCATGCAGCGCTCTCCCGCGCTGCCGTAGCCGGCGTTGATGCAGGCGTCGGCGGTGAGATCGAGATCCGCATCGGGCAGGACGATCATGTGGTTCTTGGCACCACCCAGGGCCTGGACGCGCTTGCCGGCCTTGGAGCCGGTCTCGTAGATGCGCTTGGCGGCCGGCGTGGAGCCGACGAACGAGACGGCCGCGATGTCGGGGTGCTCCGTCAGGCCGGCCACCGCCACGCGGTCGCCCTGCAGCACATTGAAGACGCCGTCGGGAAGCCCGGCATCCTGCATCAGCTGCGCGAGGTAGACCGAGACCGACGGATCGACCGTCGAGGGCTTCAGGATGAAGGTGTTGCCGGTCGCGATGGCGTTGCCGAACATCCACATCGGCACCATGGCCGGGAAGTTGAAGGGGGTGATGCCGGCCACCACGCCCAGGGGCTGGCGGATGGAATAGACGTCCACGCCGGACGAGACCTGCTCGCTGAACTCGCCCTTCTGCAGCTGCGGCACGCCACAGGCGTACTCGATGTTCTCGATGCCACGCGCCAGCTCGCCAGCAGCATCGCTCAGGACCTTGCCATGCTCGGCGGTGATGAGTGCCGCGATCTCGTCGCGGTGGCTGTCGAAGGCGTTGCGGATGCGGAACATGGTGTCCGCTCGCTTCGACAAGGAGGTCGCGCGCCAGGCCGGGAACGCAGCCTTGGCAGCCGCGACCGCCAGCTCGATCTCTTGGGGGCTCGCGACGTCGACCACCTTGGTCTGCTGGCCGGTCGCCGGGTTGAACACCGGTCGGCCCTTGCCTGACGTCGATGCGACGATCTTGCCGTCGATCCAGTGGCTGACCCTGGGAAGGTTCGTGTGCGCCGCATTCGCCTGCGGCTCCATCGTCTGTGTCATTGGTGACCTCATCTCCGAAGTGGGTGGAATAACGATAATCGATTATGTCCAGTCGCGGCCCCTGCCGAACGGCCCGCCGGCAAGGGAACCTCGGCGCGACTACCCCTCTGACGGGTCGCGCAAGGCCCCCATCGACACCAGCGTATCGACCAGCTGCTGGACGGCGGCAGCGGAATGCTCGAACTGGGCCTGCTCATCGTCTGTCAAGCCGATCTCGACGATACCCTCGACGCCGTTGCTGCCGAGTCGCGTGGGCACACCCACGTAGAGGCCGTCGACGCCGTACTGGCCCTCGAGGTAGGCCGCACAGGGCAGCACCATGTGGCGGTTGTTGACGATGGCGTCCACCATCGATGCGACCGACGCCGCGGGTGCGTAGTAGGCGCTGCCGGTCTTGAGCAGCGAGACCACCTCGGCACCGCCGTTGCGCGTGCGTTCCACGAGCGCATCGATGCGGTCGGACGTCATCAGCTCGGTGATGGGCACGCCGCCGACGGTCGAATAGCGTGGCAGGGGCACCATGGTGTCGCCATGGCCGCCCAGCACGAAGGCATAGGTGTTCACCACCGACACACCCAGCTCCATGGCGATGAAGGTGCGGAAGCGGCTGGAGTCGAGCACACCGGCCATGCCCACCACCCGGTCCGACGGCAGGTCGCTGGCCTCCAGCGCCACGTGGCACATGGCGTCGAGAGGGTTGGTCACCACGATGACGATGGCCTCCGGAGAGTAGGCCACCGATTGCTCGACCACCGTTCGGACGATGGCCGCGTTCTTGACCATCAGGTCGTCGCGACTCATGCCCGGCTGGCGGGCCAGGCCGGAGGTGACCACGATGACGTCCGAGCCGGCCGTGTCGGCGTAGTCGTTGGTGCCCTGCACCACCATGTCGTGACCGGTCACGGGCGCGGCCTGGGCCAGGTCGAGTGCCTTGCCCTGGGGTAGACCCGCGACGATGTCGACCAGCCAGACATCGGCGATGCCCTGTTCGACGATGCGTTGTGCGGTCGTGGCGCCGACGTTGCCGGCGCCGATGACGGTGACGAGCGGGTTGGCCATAAGGCGGCGACTCCTGTGGTTCGTGACGTGCTCGGCGCCCAATGCTACTCCCCCGCTGTGAGGCCCCGGAGTGCATCGGACGCGAGAAGAGGCGTGACCCGGGTAAGGGCGCCGGCCTCGCTCAGGGCGCCGGCCCGGGGTCAGTCGGAGACGTCGGCGTCCGGGCCGCCCAGATCCGCGGTCGGCAGGGTCACCGTGATGGTGGCACCCTCGCCGCTCGCCGAAGCCACGTCGATGGAGCCTCCGGCGCCATCGACGAAACGCGCCAACGCCGAGAGCCCGTGGCCACTTCCGCCGCGTTCCCGCTTGGTGCTGAAGCCGCTCTCGAAGAGGTGCTCGAGGGCCTCGGCGCTGAAGCCGGGGCCGGTGTCAGACACGACGATGTGGACCGTTTCCCCATCGCCCCGACGGGTGCTGATGGTCAGCCTGCCGCCGTCCGTCATAGCGTCGCGCGCATTGAGCACCAGGTTCAGCACGATGCGTTCCACCCGCAGCTTGGAGATGGTCACATAGGCGCCGTCGGCACGGGTGGCCATCACCAGTTCGATCGAGGTCGGCAGCAGCGCGTCGATGAGTCGGCGCATGGAGGACACGCTGAGATCGAGGTTGATGGCGATGAGTGAATCGGAGGTGTCATTGCCATCGAGCTGGTCGATGAGGTCGAAGACGGTCGCGGTCACGATGACGCAGTGGGCCACATCCTCGCGGGCCGGATCCTCCGACGACATGCCACGCAGGGCCAGCTCGGCGTGGCCCCGCACAGCCGTCAGCAAGTTGCGCATGTCGTGGGTGATCGAACGGATCGTCTCAGGACCGGGCTCCATACGCCTCCAGCATAGCGAGGATGGACCCGATAGCGCGGCCGACGCTGCCATACTCGGTGCCATGGGACCCCAGAAGAGCGCCAAAGCGGCGCTCCAACGCGCCTTCGGCCGCAAGGGATCCCGGCGCCTGCGCGGTCGCTTGCTGGGGCGCACGCACCTGCTCCCGGACTTCATCATCATCGGTGCGGCCCGCAGTGGCACCACGCACTTGCTGGGTCAGCTCAACGTGCATCCCAACGTCCTTGAGGGGCCCGCGGAGACGCACTTCTTCGACACTCACCGCTACACCTATGGCCTGGGCTGGTACCGCCTGCGCTTTCCGGGCAACAAGCAACGCCGGGCGGCTTACAAGTCCGGTCTGCACCCGGTCCTGACGGGCGAATCCAGCCCCTCCTACCTTTCACACCCCAATGTCGCGGCGCGTATCGCGCGCGGCGTGCCCACGGCCAAGCTGCTGGTGCTGCTCCGCGACCCCGCCCTGCGGGCTGCTTCCCATTGGGCCTGGTGCCTGCGTCAGTGCGGCGAGACGCGCTCGTTCCGCGAGGCCGTCGAGGCCGAGATCGGCCCATCGGGAGACGGCGGCGGCCTGCGTATCCCGGCGCACAAGCGCGTCGGCGATCCACTGGTGGTGCGGCGCGGCATCTACCTGCCGCAGCTGGAGCGCTGGCGCACCCACTTTCCCGATGAGCAGCTGCTGGTGATCCAAAGCGAGCGCTGGTTCCGCGACCCCCCGGGGGTGATGGCGGAGGTCTGTGAGTACCTGGGCCTACCACCGCGCGAGCAGCTGCCGCGGGTGATGCGCAATCGCAACAAGCCTCACGAGCCGTTCGACCAGGACGTCATTTCGCGGTTGCGTGACTTCTACCGGCCCTACAACGACGAGCTGGCCGACTACCTCGGTCTGAAGCTCGATTGGAACGACGCCGGCGTGGCCGACGCCGACGACGCCCACAGTCGAGCGCTGGACTGCTAGGCTGAGTGACCATGAAGAGGGTCTTCAGGGGGCGAACCCTCGTAGCCGCCCTCGTCACTGCCGCCTTCCTCTTGCCCACGACCACCACACCAGGGGTGCTGGCGGCTCGGGCCGACCGCGCGGACATCGGCGCATGCACCAACGGCTGGCAGGAGCTGGAGATCCCTGAGGGTAGTCTCGGCTCCGTCCCCACCGAGGCGGTCACCTACGGCGGCTCCCTGGCCTGGGTCCTCGGCACGACCAATGAAGGCGTGCTGTCGCTGCGCTGGAACGGCGAGCGGCTGGTGCCGGTCGACGCTGGGCCGGGCAAACGGCGCGGATTGGCCAGCGCCGTCGCGAAGAACAGGACAGCCGTGCTTGGGGTGGGCTTCCGGCGTCCGCACGCTCGACAGATCCGGGGGGTTGGTGGACGCCTCGCGGGCCAGACGTGGGTCGGCCAACCGCTGCCACAGCGGAACGGCGCCCAGACGACCCTCGCGGACATGGTCAAGCTGCCGTCGGGCAAGCTGTGGGCCGTGGGAGCGAGCCTCAAGGGCGGCACCTCACACGCGATGGCGTTGCGCCGGGAGGTTGGGACCTGGCGAAACGCTGACCCAGCCGGCGGCAAGAACGGTTCCGCGCTGCTGGGTGTCACCAGGTCGCCCGGGGGCGTGGTCTGGGCCGTGGGCTGGCAGGATCGGGGGAATGGCAAGGCGCGGCCGCTCATCGCACGCCGTCGCGGCTCGAGTTGGTCACTGAGCGGCGGAGCCGCGATGCCAGGCGGAACAGCCGTCCTGACCGATCTGGCGTTCCGCAGCGGCAACGACGGCTGGGCCGTCGGGTACCTGATGCGCACGGGTAGCTCCACCTACGAAGCCATCCTCGAGCGCTGGAATGGCAAGTCCTGGCGCCGTGTGCCGCTGCCCTGGGCGGCCGGTCCGGCGAGCATCCCACGGAGCATCAGCGTGGCCAAGGATGGCTCGCTGCTGATCGGCGGGGCACAGCTTGCCACCGATCCACGGGAGGACCGCGGCTTCGTGGCGCAACGCCAAGCCGGCGCGAGCACGTGGAAGGTCAGCGTCCTGGACACGCCGGACGACCTGAGATCGGTGATCACCGCGGTCACTTCGCTCAAGGGAGGCGCCGTGGCCGTTGGTACCGTCGGCCATACCGCGTTCGCGATGCAGACGTGCGGGCCGGGGATCGCGGTCGCGGGAGGACGAAGAATCCAGGTCGGCAAGATCAAGCGGCGGCGCAAGTCGGCCGGCCGGCACCTGATCGAGGAGCGCGGCCCCTCCATCGATGTCGCGAGCCCGGGGACATCCGTGCGGCTCGCCACGCCGGTCGCTCCTTCCGGCTTCGTCATCCGCGATGTCGCCGCTGATGTCGGCTTGGGTCTGTCCACGCGAACCTGGGGGGCTACGATCGCTGACTTCGACGGCGATGGCTGGAAGGATGTGCTCATCTCGCGGCACTTGTTCCTCAAACCGCTCCTTGCACTCGGCGGCCCGAACGGGTTCACGACATCGGACACCAACGCCTTCAGCGTGGTCGATCGACATGGCTGCGAGAGTGCCGACGTGGATGGCGATGATCGCCGTGACGTCCTCTGCGTCACCGGTCGAGTCAGGGGCTCGGCCGTCGGCCGCCACGAGCTGAGCCTGGCTCCGGCATTCAAGGATGGGCGCCTGGTCCGCGGCGCGCTGGGGCTTTCCGACCCCTTCGGGCGAGGCCGGCGCGTGGCCTTCATCCGACTGGACAAGGACAGGTATCCGGAGGTATTCATCACCAACCAGCCCGAGCGCGAGGACTCCCTGCCGGCACCCAATCGCTTCTTCCGCAACGTTGGTGGCCGTTTCGTCGCGGCGCCTGAGGTCGGCCTCGACATGCCCGCTGGTGGCAACTGTGCCAAGGGCACCGACGTAGACGGCGACGGCGATCAGGACCTCCTGCATTGCCAGGACTTTCCCAGCGACGGTCGACCGCCGGGCTTACGGGTGTATCAGAATCGGAACGGCGTGCTGGTCGGCCGCTCGGTGGCCATGGGAGTCCGGCCCATCGGCGATATCGACGTGGTCATGGCGAACATCGATGGCGATGGGCGCCGCGACCTCATCCAGCTGAGCTCCGACACTTTGCGCATCAGCCGTCGCACGGCATCCGGCTTCAAGAAGATCTACCAGCTCAGGCTCAAGAAGGCGCGGGCAGTCGCTGCCGGTGATGTCAACGGCGACGGGCGGGACGACCTCTACGTGGTACGCGCGCATCGCGGCGACAATCGCGACGATATCCTGCTGGTCAACAGCGGCAAAGGGCGCGCCTTCACGTCGGTCAAGATCCCGCAAGCCGGCCTCGAGAACGGCAATGGCGACGACGTCGTAGCCATCGACCACGACAGGAATGGCCTGACCGACTTCCTGGTCCTCAACGGCGATGGCGACGATCCTGGGCCCATCCAGCTGCTGGCCTCGTTCCGCAAGGACGAGTGAATCGCGCGGAGCGCCCGGCCCGATAGGTACGTCTGGTGACTGGACGCACCGTACCAAGGAGCCGCTACTGCGGATATGTCTGGTGCGGTCTAATCTCGGTTGTCGATGTCCTGCTTCCACGGCTGTCGGCGCGTGCTCATCACGGCGCTGACCCTCTCCCTATTGCTTTCCGACGGCCTCGCCGTCCTGCCCGGTCATGCGGAGATGCCCGGCCATGCCGTGGTGGCTGCCACATCAACCTCCGGCGACGCGCTGATCTGCGCATCCGGGTTCGACCAGGTGGACAGCAAGCTGGGCATGTCGCTCCACGGCGTCGCGCTGCTTGACCAGGGTGCCCTCGCGGTCGGCTACGCGCGTCGCGGCGACGATGATGACTTCGGCCGCCGCACGCCGGCCTCGCTCATCAACAGCAACGGGCAGTGGACTCG
Organism: uncultured Chloroflexia bacterium; assembly: GCA_963838115.1. Lineage (GTDB taxonomy): Bacteria > Chloroflexota > Limnocylindria > Limnocylindrales > CSP1-4 > JAFMJV01. The sequence goes on along the minus strand of CAWIPU010000001.1, from coordinate 178,543 downwards.
CATCCGGACCAACAGCCCCGGCCGCGAAGATGGCTTGATGGCCGTCGACAGTCGCCGCGGCGCCGGCACCTGGGCCGTGGGTTGGACCACCATCAACGGGCGGGTGATGCCACTCGCACTGCGCTGGACGGGCAGTGACTGGAAGACCGACCGTCCCAGCCTGCGTGGCACCCTTCCTTCCGTCTTCACCGATGTCACCGTCATGGGTGATGGCAGTCCACTCGCGGTGGGCTACCGCATGACCGCCAGCGGCAAGCGTCAGCCGATCGCCCTGCGCAAGGATGGCAAGCGCTGGAGCAATCTCCCGGTCCGCATCGGACCTCGCGAATCCATCAGCTTCACGGGCGTCACACCCGACCGACGGGGTGGTCTCTGGGTCGTCGGCCATGGCGGCCCCGGGGCTGAGATCCGATCCGATCATCTATCGGCGTGAGAACAGGAAGTGGCAGCGGGTCTCGGTACCACGGCTCGCCGGCGCGGCTGCGCTCACCGATATCGAGGTCGTTTCCGACCGCGGTGATGCCTGGGCGGTGGGCTACCGCGATCACGCCGGCCGCTCAGAACCCCTGGTGCTGCGCTGGAACGGCCAGAGATGGCGCGACGTCAAAGCCCCTGTCTTCGACTCGAAGGACGTCTTGCTCACGGCGGTGACGGCCGACCCTGGTGGTGGCGTCTGGGTCGTCGGCGCAGCGTGGGATGACGAGCGCAAGAGCTACGAAGCGGTGGCGGCCTGGTGGGACGGACAGGGATGGAACCAGTTTGCCGGTCGCGCCGGGGGTACTGAGCTGCACGATGTCGTCGGCGCCCTTGACGAGGAGGGCTGGGCCGTGGGTCGCGCGGGCCAATCGGCGCGCGCCACTCGAGTGTGCACGCCCGCACAGGCCGGCATCTTCGGCAGCGCCTTGCCCGGTGACGAGCGCGAGCCACTGCCGACCCCCGGGCTGAGCGCCAGCGTCGTCGACGCAGTCGGGGCTGTCCCGGCGACCGTGGATGCGCCGGCCATCGCGGAGGCCCCAGCGGTCGCGGAGGCCCCAGCGGTCGCGGCCGGAGCGGGCATGCTCGGCGAAGCCGGCAACGGCAGCGAAGGAACGGGGTCTGGCCTGCAGTCGGCACGCAACGCCACCCCCGAGTTCATCCGCAAGGCGACCCGCAAGGCGTCCCGCAAGCCCAGCGCCAAGCAGCGGGCGCGCGACAGGCGTGCCGCCCGGGTCAAAGTCGGCTCCCTGCCGGTGGCAGGCGCCGACAAGTCGATCTGGGCGCGAGACGTGGCGCTTAGCAGCGGTGTCTTCGAGGAGACCGGCACCTACGGCGCGGTGATCGCGGACTTCGACGCTGACGGGGTCGATGACATCTTCCTGGGCCGGCATGGACGTCGGGGGCTGCTGCTGCTCAACCGAGACGGCAGGTTCGTCGAGCACGAGGCGCTGCGGATGACCTCCATCGACCGCCATGGATGCACCGCGGCCGATGTCGACGGCAGCGGCCTGCCAGATCTCTACTGTGCTGTCGGCGGCAAGCGCGGATCGGGCTTCAAGTCCAATGAGCTGTGGCTCGATCCGGGTGGCCCGGATCCTGTCGAGGTAGCCGCAGATCGTGGCCTCTCCGACCCCACCGGGCGTGGTCGCCTGGCCACCTTCCTGGCTGCCAAGCACCAGCACGACACCAACCTCGTGCTAGCCAATTCGCCCACGCGTGTCGATGGCCTGCCGTCGGTGGGGCGCACCTTCAGCACGGATGGCGAAGGCCACTTCAGGACCCGGGCGCGTCCCGGGTTCGCCTCCCAGCTGGGTGCGTTGGCGATGCAGGCCGCCGACTTCGACGCTGACGGGCGCGAAGACCTGCTGCTGCTGGCCGGCGGACCCCAGGCGCCCGCGCAGGGCGGTACACGGCTGTACCGCAACACGCGCCGTGGCCTTGAGGACGTGACGAAGAAGCTGGGTGTCCAGTCGATCGAATCAGTCGACGCCGAGCTGGTCGATGTCAACAAGGACGGCAAGCTGGACCTGGTGCAGTTGTCCCCCACCATGTTGCGCGTCAGCGTCATGAAGAAGGGCAAGTTCCGCAAGGTCTACCAGCGCCGGCTGAGCTACGGCACCGCCATCGCCAGCGGCGACGCCAACGGGGACGGCAAGTCTGACCTCTACATCGTCCGCAGCAACGGCACGCGCAACCAGCCCGACGTGATGCTGCTCAACGGCAACGGCGGTGGACGCTGGTCATCGGTGCTGATCCCGCAGGCCCTGGGCGGCGATGGCGATGATGCCTATGCCATCGACCATGACGGCAACGGCCTCGACGACTTCCTCGTGCTCAACGGCCACAACCGCCGTGGCCCCGTCCAACTGATCGCCTTCTACCGTCGCTGAGGTCCCCCCGCCGGTCGCGGCCGGGCCTCCCCTGCCCGGCGCGAGTGACGCCACCAGGCCGTCACGACACCGGCGCTGATGAGCACGACACCAAGCAGCATCGCCGTGGGGATGCCGAACAAGGTCCAGTTCCAGCCCTCACGGAAGGACTCGAGCAGCAGGCGCACGCTGCCGTACCAGATCATCCAGAACGAGGCCAGGTCACCGTCGCGCAGTCGGTCCGTGAAGCGGCGGGCAAGCAGCAACGCGATGAGACCGCCAGTGAGGGTGAGGATCGACTCGTAGAAGAACAACGGGTGGAACCCGGTCGTCTCGAACGGATAGGCTGAGCAGGCGTACTGTGCGATGCGATGGGAGCACTCGATGGTGACGCCCCATGGCGCGTCGGTCGGCGGTCCGTACAGCTCCTGGTTGAAGAAGTTGCCCCAGCGCGCGATGCCTTGTGCCAGCAGCGTGCCGGGCACGACCACGTCCAACGCGCGCCCCAGTGGGATGTCCTTGTCACGCAGGAAGACCCAGATCCCCACGGTGGCGCCGATGATGCCCCCATACAGACCCAAGCCGGCGTAGGGCGGCAGGATGACCCGCAGCGGGTCATCGGCATAGGTCGACCACTCGCCGAGGACGTGGTACAGCCGAGCTCCCACCAGCGCGAAGATGCCGACCACGAGGATGGCGTTGGTCACCAGCGCGGGGTCGTAGCCCTTGCGTCGTGCCTCTGACCGGCTGACGAGAAGCATCACTGCCAGCGCGACCACGTAGCCGACGCCGTAGAAGCCGAGCGTAAGCGGCCCCAATGCGATACCAGACGGGGGCGTGATGTCGATCAGGGCAAGAGGCACCGCGCGAGGATAGCCGTGATCACCGCGAGGCGATATGCTCGGCCTCGATGATCGAAGCGTGGGGCGTCTGGCTGCTGCTCGTCGGGCTTGCCATCGGTGGTGCCACCATGACGGTGCTGCTGGTGCGCTTGCCGCGTCAGGACGATGACATCGACCCGCGCGAACGGCAGGCGGAGGCGGCTTGGATCGCCGGCATCATCGAGCGTGACGGGGGCATCGCGCCGACCCCCCTCGTGGAGGAGGTGCTGGAACTCCACGGGGCCTACCTTCGTGTGCAGCGACCGCCAGTTCCGCCGCCGGGCCGGGGGGCGTCAGTCCCACCGCCACCGCCTCCTGGCTATGCGCCACCGCCTCCTGGCTACGCGCCACCGCCTCCTGGCTACGCGCCGCCGCCACCCGTCACGCGGCGTTGACACCGATGATGCTGCCCACGACGTAGGTGACGAGCGCCGCAGCGCCGCCGATGGAGACCTGGCGGATGCCGCTGAACACCAGACTGCGGCCGGTGAGCAAGCTCACCAAGGCGCCCACCACGAACAGCGCCCCGAGCGCCAGGCCGACCGAGACGGCGATCGCCGTCAGGCCGGAGGTGAGAAGGAATGGCGCCAGCGGGATGAACGCACCCAGGCCGAAGGCGGTGAAGGAATAGGCGGCCGCGCCCCAGGGTGAGCCCAGCTCATCGGGGTCAAGGCCCAGCTCCTCACGGATCTTGGTGTCCAGCGCATGCTCAGGGTCCTGCATCAAACGCGATGCCACCATGTCCGCCTCGTCTTCGGACAAGCCCTTGGCGCGATACAGCGCGGCCAGCTCCCCACGCTCCTTCTCAGGCATGAAGCGCAGCTCCTCGCGCTCCAGGTCGATCTGTCGCTGGAACAGCTCCTTCTGGCTCTGCATGCTGACGTACTCGCCGGCGGCCATGCTGAAGGCGCCCGCCAGCAGGCCCGCCACGCCCGCCAGCACGATGATGTCATTGCCCGTGGCCGCGCCGGCGAACCCCATCACCAGCGCGAGGTTGCTGACCAAGCCGTCATTGATGCCGAAGACGGCCGCTCTCAGGGCGCCGCTCTGGCCCGCCGCCCGATGCCATGACTCGTCGCGGATCGCCACCTCGGCCGCTGCGGCTGCCTCCGGCGTGGATGGCTCCACTCCGGGCATGCCCATGTCCAGTCGCTTCCAGATGGCCGCATGCTCACGCTCGTCGGCCGCGATGGCCTGCATCTCGGGGCCTTCGAGGTTCTCGTAGATCGACAGCTCGTCTCCCTCGAGCGCCTTGACCATGCCCGAGACCGACTTCGTGCCGAAGAGCCGGGCGATCGCCACCACCGCGCGCACACGCCAGCGCGGTCGATCCATGGCTGGCACGTCTTCGCCACAGGCGTCGACGCGAGTGGCCCATACGAAGGCGTGCCGACGTTCGTTGCTGGCGATGGCCGCGAAGGCATCGGCGCGGATGGGGTCCCGCTCCATCTCAGCGAGCCGGTCGTACAGTTGCACGGCGTCGCGCTCCAGCTTGAGATTGGCGAGGCAGTGCGCCAATTCGGAGCGATCCCGGGTACGAGCAGTGGCTGGTTCGGTCACACCCCAATCGTATCGACCCGCGGCGCCTCTCGTGGGTCGCCGACGCCCCGGCCGGCCTGCCGACGCCCCGGCCGGCCTGCCGACGCGCCACTAGACTTGCTGACATGTTGCTCCCACCCCTGCGCTACCTCTCAGCGGCTGACGTGCTGGCCGCCATGCCCGGCGTCACCGAGCGCCTGGCGCTGGCCGAACGGACCATGACGGCTCTCGTGGCGGATGCCCAGCTGCCGCCCAAGATCGGTGTCGATCCGACCCCGGCTGATTCGTTCTCGCACGCCATGCCCGCCTGGGCGCGCGGAGCGGCAGCCGACGGTTCGGACGACCTGTTGGGGCTCAAGTGGGTGGCGGGCTTCCCGGAGAACGCCACGCGCGGGCTGCCGGTGATCTCAGCCACCACCATCCTGAGCGACCCGGTCAGCGGCCTGCCCTTGGCCATCCTCGACGCCGCTGGCATCACCGCGCTCCGCACCGCCGCGGTGAGTGGCGTCGCCATCTCACGCTGGGGGCCGACATCGCCCGGTGCGATCGCGGTCATCGGGGCCGGCGTGCAGGCGCGGAGCCACCTGCCCATCGTGGCGCACCTGTACCCCGGTGCCGATGTGACGCTCTGCGACCGTGACCTGCCGCGTGCCGACGCACTGGCCGACGACGTGCGCGCCGGCCACTCCGGGCAGCTCGGGAGCATCCGCACCACCGCCGAACCGACCGCGGCCGTCACCGGGGCCGGACTGGTACTGACGTTGGTGTCGTTCGGGCCGCGACGGCAGACGATCCCCGAGGAGGCGTTCCGCGAGGATGCCACCGTCATCGCGGTCGATTACGACATGTGCGTGCCGGCCTCGTTCGCGTCGGGGGCGGTGCTTTTCCTTACCGACGACCGCGAGCAATTCCTGGCCAACCGCGATGAGACGCAGTTCGTGGGCTACCCCGATCCAGGCGCCATGATCGGCGAGGCCATCACGGCCGGCACGTCGCGACCGTGGGGACGCGTGCTGGTGTCACACCTTGGCGTCGGGCTGGCCGACATCGTCTTCGCGGACGCCATCCTGCGTCTCGCCATCGAACGCGACCTCGGAACCATCCTGGAGCGCTGACCGAGACGCATCGTGGGCGTGACGCTCAGTGCGCCGGGCGCGCCTATTCGTTGACGGGGATCTCTCCATCGGGTAGCTCAAGGATGATGTCGTCACCCTGCACATGCACCGGATAGGTCACCAGCGGCAGATCCGCCGGCGGGTCGAGTGCGTCGCCGCTGCCAAGGTCGAAGCGCGAGAGGTGCAGGGCACAGGTGACCGAGTCGGCGGTCAGAAAACCCTTGTCCAGCTCGAAGTACTCATGTGAGCACGTGCCCTGCATGGCGTAGAGGCCGTCCTGGCTGACCAGGAGGATGAGGGTGCCGTCGACCTCGACCATCTGCATGGTGCCTTCTTCGAGGTCTGCGACCTTCGCCACCGGAACGTGGCGGGTGGGACGTATCTCGGGTTCCATCGACGCAATGGTAGCGGCCGAACCGGATGCCGGCCTGCCAGGCACCTTGCCGTCACGTAGGGACCCGAGTCACGTGCCGCCGCGTGGCCACGGCGGAGAGAAGCGCCCGCTTCCGTAGCGCCTCGATCAGGCCGGGGCGCCTCCGGTGGGCCCGCGGCCCTGCAAACCCGGGTTCATGTACGACTCCTCTGCGATAGCAGCGCTCATGTCGCCGATGGTGCGAGCCTGGTAGAGCGCGCCTGCGAACGCCAAGGCGATGCCGGCGATGATGCCGAGCCAGCCGAAGTCCCACTGGGTGTGCAGGCCGAAGATGCCACCACCGGCCTCCGTGATATCGACGATCCCGAGCGCGATGGCGACTCCGGCGATGGTCATGCCAGCACCGGAGATGGCGGTCGCGACGATGACCAGCACGGCCGGCATCCGCAGCAGCATGAAGCCGATGGCGAAGATGGCACCGCCTGCCAGAGCCAGCAGGAAGGCGAGGATGCCGCTCGTGTCGAAGCCGATCCACTGCAGCAGCCCGAGCGTCAGCTCGTAGCCCAACGCGCCTCCCAGCAGGATGACGGCCACCCAGTAGTACAGGTACGACAGCACCGCGAACAACAGGCCTAGCAGGAAGCCGATGACCCATCCCAGGGTGGTGGCCAGGAAGGCGTCGCCGAAGAGGTATTCGACGCCGTTGGCACCCAGCAGGAAGCCGGCGAAGAAGCCCCAGATGGGCAGCAGGACCAGGAAGACCCGGAAGCCCCAGAAGGCGAAAGCCAGGCCGATGGCGATGGCCAAGGCGCCCAGCAACAGTCCTTGTAGCGTGATATCGATGTCCATGGATCACTCACTCCCACTGGTGACACGTGCGACGACACCGTGCCGTAGGCGATAAGCCTAGCGCGATTGCACGCGCATGCAAGCGGTTTCTGCGCGACTAGGCGGCCGCGTTCCTCGTCGAAGCACCCTCCGGCCACTTGCGCTCCAGCAGCTCGCGCAGGCGGTCCTGCGCCGCCGGCAACGGGATGCGTGCCACCACCGGCTCAAGGAAACCCATCACGATGGCCTTGCGGGCTTCCTCCCGAGAGAGACCGCGGCTCATCAGGTAGAACACCTGCGTCTCGTCGATGGGGCCGACCGAGGAGGAGTGCATGGCGCGCCGGCAATCGGGCTGGTCGATCTCCAGGCTGGGGATGGTGACGGAGCGTGCCGTGCGCTCCAGCAGCATGCTGAACTCGCCCAGGAAGCTGTCGGTGCCGCGGCCGCTGTGAGGGATGTCGATGAGGCCCTTGATGTAGCCGCGCGACGAGCCCGTGTAGACACCCTTGTTGAGCAGGTCGCTGGTGGTGTCCCGGCCGATGTGGCGGGTGTAGGAGGTTTGGTCGAACAGCTGCTTGCCGTCGCCGAAGCCGATCTCCACCTGCTTGACGGTGGCGCCGCGGCCTTCGAGCAAGTTCTCGATGCGGCTGCGCAGGAAGCGGCCGCCGACGTTGGCGAGGGCCCAGTGCAGGGTGGCGTCCCCTCCCACCCGCGACTGCCGTGTGGCGAACGTCGCGGTGCCGGGCCCAAAGTCCTGCTCGCCCGCGAAGTCGAGCGTGGCGCCGTCGGCCAGATCGATCTCCGTGGTTCCCCACCAGATCGAGTCAGCACGCGCGCCAGCCTCAGGGGCGGCCGACGAGGAGCCCACCTGCTCCTCGTAGACCGAGGCATGAGCACCCTTCCCCAACGTGATGATGGTGCGGTTGATGAGCCCGAAGCCCGGGGCACCGGCGCTCCAGCGCAGCACGATGGGCGCCTTGAGCTCCACACCCGCGGGCACATGCACCACCAGGCCCAGCGTATGCAGGGCTCGCGCCACCTGCCCGAAGGCATCGTCGGCCGGCAGTGAGCCGCCAGCGTCGATGAAGTCGCGCAGCAGCTCGGGACGCTCGCGGGCGATCTCGTCGAGCGAGGCGATGATGACGCCGGCGTCACGAGCCTCTTCGGAAAGGGCACAGCCCACCATGGCACGCTCGTCGACGTGGACCAGCGCGGCCGCACCCTCGGGCAGCTCGGCATCGCAGCGGCTCTCAGCCGCGGGGGTCGGCGGATACGGCTCGACCGCGGCGAAGTCGATGGCGCGCAGGTCGAGATAGGTCATGAACAGCTGGTTCGGCTCGGCCGGCAGCTGTGCCACCAGCTCGAGCGCAGCCAGTCGGTCGGCGGTCAGCCAGTCGGGCTCACGCAGAGCACTCGAGGTGGCTCGGACATGGGTCGAGGTGGCCCAGCCCAGGTTCAGCGGGGCGACACTCACCCGAGCGATCCCTCCATCTCCAGCTTGACGAGGCGGTTGAACTCGATGGCGTACTCCATGGGAAGCTCCTTGGTGAAGACCTCCAGGAAGCCCTGTACGACCAGGTTCTGCGCCTCATTCTCGGTGAGCCCACGGCTCATCAGGTAGAAGATCTGGTCCTCGCTGACCTTGCCCACCGTGGCCTCGTGGGTGAGCGTGGTGTCGTCTTCCTGGATGTCGATGTACGGATAGGTGTCGCTGCGGCTCTGGTCATCGAGCATCAGCGCATCGCAGCGGATGCTGGCCACCGCGTTGGTGGCGCCGGGTGCGACCTTGACCGAGCCGCGGTAGGTGGCACGACCGCCATCCTTGGAGACGGACTTGCTGACGATGCGGCTGCGCGTGTCCGGGGCGAGGTGGATAGCCTTGGCACCGGTGTCCTGGTGCTGGCCCTCACCCGCCACCGCGACGGAGATGATGTCCGCCATGGCACCGCGTCCACGCAGGTAGATGCTGGGGTACTTGACCGACTTCTTGGATCCGGTGTTGGCATCGATCCACTCGACCGTGGCGTCCTCGTAGGCGTGGGCGCGCTTGGTGACGAGGTTGTAGACGTCGTTGGACCAGTTCTGGATGGTCGTGTAGCGGACCTTGGCACCGCGCTTGGCGATGACCTCCACCACGGCCACGTGCAGCGAATCGGTGGCGTAGATGGGCGCCGTGCAGCCCTCGATGTAGTGCACCGATGCACCCTCGTCCACGACGATAAGCGTGCGCTCGAACTGGCCCGTGTTCTCACCATTGATGCGGAAGTAGGCCTGCAGCGGCAGCGGTACCTCCACCCCCGGCGGGACGTAGACGAAGGAGCCGCCCGACCACACCGCGCTGTTGAGTGCGCTGAACTTGTTGTCCTCCGGCGGCACGATGGTGCCGAAGTGCTCCTTGAAGATCTCGGGGTACTCCTTGAGCGCCTGGTCGGTGCCCATGAAGACCACGCCGAGGTTGGAGAGCTCCTCCTTGACCGAGTGGTAGACGACCTCCGAGTCGTACTGCGCACCGACGCCGGCGAGGAAGGCTCGCTCCGCCTCCGGGATACCGAGGCGCTCGAAGGTGTCCTTGATCTGGTCGGGGACGTCGTCCCAGGACTTCTCTTCACGCGCCGATGGCTTGCGGTAGTAGATGATGTTGCCGAAGTCTATCTTGTCGAGACCTTCGGTCCACATCGGCATGGCGCGCTTCTCGAAGTGCTCGTAGGCGCGCAGCCGGTGCTGCAGCATCCACTCGGGCTCTTCCTTGATGGCGCTGATCTCCTCCACCGTCGCGCGCGTGAGGCCGCGCTTGGCTTCATGGAGGTAGACGATGTCGTCGTGGAACGCGTATTCGGCGCGACGGTCCTTGATCTCTGGCGTGCTGACCATATGGCCTCCTGGAGGCGTCCGTGTCGGGTTCGGGTTTAATCCTGACCCATTCTATCGGAATTAGCCCCGATTGCGCCAGTGGGGATATACGCACGGCCTGACGCCCAGAACGACCGGTCAGATGTCGAGTTGGTCGATCGGCAAAGGATGTACCAAGGCGACTGAGGCGCCGCACGGGCAGCTCAGTCGCCAGGTTTGTTGCCTCCGGGAGTAGCTATTCCAGGACGAGGTGCACGGGGTTGCCCGTGAGCTTGACCTCCCAGGTGGTGGTGTCGTTGCCGGCGTGGACTTCGTACTCGACCTTCCACCAGCCTTGCTCGCCGATGCCGTCCGGATCCAGCCCGCCCACGCCATAGTTGGGAGGGAGCACGATCTGGATGGTCAGGATGCGGTTGTTGAACTTCGCCGGCGCGGCCGTCTGGACTTGCGTGACGTTCGTGCCCGAGCGTCCGTCATTGGAGTACCAGTCGAAGTGCGCATAGTTGTAACTGTTGCCCTGTGGCGTGAGGAAGCGCAAATAGGAGTCGCTGCTGGCCTCGCCGGGGTCGAAGAGCGTGATGACCATGGTCTTGCCCGCGTGGGCCGCCTCGATCTGGGAAAAGAAGAACTTCTGAGGACCACCGGCGCCGGTATCGTCCAAGTTGGTGTAGGCGGCCATGCGGCCACCGCCATAGACGCGAGCCCGACCAGTGCCCTTGGTCCAGATCGAGAACAGGTTCTCCGCGCCATGGTTGGCGTTCTGGCCCAAGTTGGTGTTGACGTTGAGCCGATATGTCCCCGCGCTCAACCCGCTCCAGCCACTCGGCAGGACCCACTGGTTGTGGAAAGGATTGTTCTGGCAGTCTTCGGCGTCACCACGACCGTAGTTCTGCGGCCAATTGCCGGGTCGATTGAACCTGCCGGAGAAATCGCCGAGCGTAGCGGTGCCCGGGTTGTGGGTCCACGTCGAGCCAGCCTGCGTGTCGTCGGCCGTCGTGTAGGGGGTGCCATTTGTGTTGTAGAGCTTGAATTCCACCGATACCGGAGCGATGGTGTTGCCACCTCCGGTGCCGTCGGTGGTCCAGTGGTCGCCCGTCCCGAACCAGCCGCCGGAAGGGCTGGCACCCGTAGCGCAGAACACAGGATCAAAGAGCTGAACCTGGCCGTTTGACCCGACCTCGATGGTGTACTCGTACCCGTTGGGGTCGTAATCGGGGTTGGGTCCCCCGTTGGTGCCATCGGGCGGGTTGTTGCCACCGATGTACAGAGGTGCATAGCGATCGCCGTTCTCTCGGACGCCGCCAGAGGTGAAGATGGCGCCCCAGAAACCCTGCGTGGCGAGGGGGTTGTTGGTGTCCGGATCGTCGACGGTGAGGACGTCGTAGGTCGTGGGCGTCGTCACGCTGGTGGTGTAGTGGACATTGACTTCGAGCAGGTCAAGGTATTCGGTGGCCGCATTATCACAGGCGCTCCCCGGATCGTAGGCTTCGACACGGACCTCGAAGTTACCGCTCTCGATGTGAGCCTCGGACCAGCTCTGGCCCCACTTGTCGGTACTGCCACCGAGCGTTGGCGGCGAGGTCACTCCAGAGGGGGCGCCCCCCAGGTCGACCTCCTTGTTGGCGGACCAAGCGGAAGCCGAGTGAACGGCCACGCGGATACGACAGCCGCTCGAGTCGCTGGAGTACGCCTTGAGCCGCGTCTCGATACCGGTCACCGCTGCACCACTTGGGATATCGATACCGAAGTTGCCGTAGACCTGCTGTCGGTTGGCGTCGCTGTGCTTCTTGCTGGCAAAGGAATCGTCGGCGACGAAGGCGCGGTCGGGGTTTGACCACGAGCCGGAGACAGCGGCCGTCGGCGGCAGCCAATCGGTCTCTCCCGGCGTGACGATCGTCTCGCCCGGGGTGACGCCCTGGAAGAAGCCCACACCGTAGTAGCTCTGAGGGCTACCCATGGGCACCGGCAGCACGTAGGTCCCGATACCTTCCGCCGAAGCATCGACGGAGTTGATGGAGAAGACCTTGGCGAAGTTGGTGTTCACCGGACCATCGATATCCACGATGAGCTTGCGGGGGTCGATGGGATCGACCCTGGGCGTGACGATCACGCCGCCGGCACCGTCTGTGTAGCCGTTCTTGGCGGTCTCGGCGCGGGCCTTGCTGAAGGCGGTGGGCCGGTCGCCGGGAAGGTAGATGGCCCCTGCCAACGCCCCGGCGTCGGCGGCACGCTGCATGCGTTGTTGGCTGACCCACCACCAGGCGGCGTCGGTCAGCAGGGCGGCACCACCGAGGATGACGATAGCCATGACCGCGAAGATCGGCAACACTTGCCCACGCTGGAGCCTGCGGCTGCGCGGTCGCTCGATGGACAGGTGGCTGCGCAGTCGATGCCACGACGTTGCTGGGGTCGACATCTACTCAAGCACCAGTTCTGACGGGTCGCCTCGCATGGGGACCTCCCTAATGGTCGGATGGTTGGGGGTGGTCGCACACATGCGGTTTCCTAGATGCTCGGGTTGAGCGACATCACGGTGGTCTCTTGCAGGGTCAGCGAGAGTGCCCCACCGGCCATCGCGTCAAGCATGGACGGGAACGGCGTGACGAAGTCGTAGGTGTACTTGACGGTCACACCGATGGAATCGGGGTAGAAGCCGGTGTTGACACGTGCGCAGGCTGGCCACAACCTCGATGCCTGCGTGAAGTCGATCATCTGTCCGCCCGGACCGGGGTCGACGTCTGTGGCCGCTGGCGAGTACGTCCAGGTGTTGACGAAGCCAGAAGTCTCGCCGCCACTCGGCGTCGCCTTGAAGATGCGGATCTCCTGCACCTTGGCCGGGTCGATACGCGAGCTGGTGGAGCTGAGGATGCGCTCCACTGCCGCGACCAGCGTCCGGTCGACGCCGCTCGGGTCGAGGACATCGCCGAAGTCGCCGGGGTCCGTGCCGGTGCAGTCGGTGACGTCACCGAGCGCCAGCGCGGAGCCCACGCGGGCACCCTCGCGAGTCGCGTACCCGAGCGTATGGAGGTTGCCGTATGCCAGCCCTGCCTCAGCGACGCTGGTGACGACCAGCAGGATGACCGGGACGACCAGGGCGAACTCGACCAGGCCCTGCCCGCGCTGCCGTCCTCGCCCCTTCACTCCGCGCCGCATCACAGGGTCGGCTCGATGCGGAAGACGTTGCGCTGCTCGAAGTTCCACCCGCCGCTGCCGCCGCCACCACCGCCGGTCCCACCCGGCACGAGCAGGTCGAGGGAGCCGTTGAGCGGCGTGACCCAATCATGGCGATAGCGGACCGTGACGCCGATGTTGTCAACCGTCGAGCGCGGCGGCGTCAAGGTCGGACAGCCGCCCAGGATGGTGCACCGCTGTGCCTCCGGATAGCCAGCGGTCACCAGCGTGTATGGCACCGCCGCGACCGTGCCGTCGGGGTGTGTGCAGTTCGTCGATCCGCTGCGTGTCCAGTGCTGCTGCATGCCACCGGGCACATTTCCCACCAAGGGGGCGTTGTCGATGATGACCTCGGAGATGTTGGCGGTCTTGTTGGGCGCCCCCATGTCGCGCTCCACGGCATCGAGGATCAGGCAGTCGGTCCCGGCGATGTTGCCCGCCGTGGCAGCGATGTGCGCGCCTTCCTGTGAGGCGCGGTTGACCGCCAGCGAGGCATTGAGTGCCAGGCCCATCTCCAGCACCGCCATCAGGAGCACCATGAGCATGGGGATGACCAGGGCGAACTCGACCAGCGTCTGACCTGACTGGTCTGCGTTCTTCGCGTCTTTGTCGGGGAGATACATCACGATCATCGGTATCCAGCTGCGTGGTGGACGGTCCGCAACCTGAGCTTGCATGGAGTCGGAGACTAGGCACTCATCTGTGATCGGGCAAGGGGTTCAAGGGGAATCCTATAGAAGCTCGTTGACGCATCGCACCGCTCGAAGGTCCGGGGGGAGCGTGACCCCGTGCGCGCTACTCACCCCGCGTGCGCAGGTCCGTGTAGAACTCGTCCACCGGGGCCACGCTGACGGTCACCGGCTCCACGCCCGCCATCGTCAACTCGAATGTTTCCGGACCGTCGCTCAGGCGACGGCAGAAGTCGTCGAACGGCGCCCCCGTAACGTCCTCGCCGTCGATGGCCTGGACCTGTGCCCCGACCTCAAGGCTCTCGCTGCCGGCCAAGTCCTCGACGAAGGAGCCGACCACGAAGCCGTCATCCCAAGCGAGTGCTGCCGAGGCCGGGGCCGATGGCGCGACGTCCGAGATCGGGTCGAGGTAGACCACGCCAGCGGGCCAGTCGAGCGTGACGACGAAGCGCGAGAGAAAGTCGGTGCCGGCATTGCCCTGGCCCTGGGGCATCGACTCGCTGGCCGCGACCAGCAGTGGTCCGTCGCCGGTGGTCGCATCGACCCAGCGGGCTTGGGTCAGGACCGGACCGGCGGCGCCGGAGGCGAGGATGGCCATCGAGGGGCCATCGTCCGGGATCACGATGCCGACAGCCTCCAGGTCGTCCGGGTTCACCGCCAGCCAGCCGTCGGAGCCGGTATCGAGGAGGAACGTCAGGCTCCCCTCCCCGGCCGGCAGCTCGACCAGGGGCGAGGGCGAGACGGCCGACGCCGGCGTGAACTCGAGCACCGTCGCCCCGTCGATGTGATCCAGGCCGTCGGCCGAGGCAGCGATGGTCAGCGTGTGGGTCGTCGGGTCGATCTGCCAGCACCGCCGAGCGCATGAGGCTGGCGCCGATGAAGCCGGCGTCGCTCAGGCAATAGAACGGATTGCCCGGTTCGATGCTGTCCACCACCGCACCCACGTCGCTGAAGACGGCGTCGCCGATCGCCAGGCGAGGCAGCGTGACCACGTTACTCGTGAGGAACTGCCCATCGGCGGTCGAGGTGGCGATCGTGCCGGCCGTACCGCCAGCGAAGACCTCGGCGAGTTCCTCACTGACGATCGTCGGGGCGCCGGTGTCGAGGATCATCGGCACGGTCCGGCTGCCCTGCCCGAGAGTCACATCGATGACGATGGCTCCGGCGACATCGCGATATGGCACCGTGACCGGTAACGTGCCGGGGTCTACGGTGGAGGCCGCGAGAACGGCGCCGCCTTCGTCCTGCTGCTGCTGGGCGACGATGACGATGGCGGCGATGAGACCGACGGCGATGGCGATGATGACGACCGGCATCAGCAGCGACGTGCGCCAGCGGTCGGACGGGTCGGGCTCCGAACTCAACGGCAGCTCACGTTCATCTGGTCCAGGTGGATCGAGTCGCCGGCAGCCGTCAGCCCAGGCTGACGGGCTCCCCGGTCTCTGCCGACCGATACAGCGCCTCGATGGTGCGCGCCTGGCCCATGGCATCGTCACGACCCAGGAGCGGGGCGCGTTCGCCACGGATGGCAGCCGCCATGTCCTCCAGCTCACACTGGTAGGGGTTCCTGGCCTCCACCCTGATCTCCTCGCCGTCGAGCAGCAGCACACCCTGCAGCGAGTGCCACGGATCGGGCAGCGCCACCGTGGCGTCGCGACCGGTCACCTCCAGCGACTCGCTGAACGAATCGAAGCCGCTGTGGAAGGTCGCCACTAGCCCTGACGGGAAGCGCAGGTACCCGGTGAAGCGGCGGTCGACGCCTTCGGTCGTGGCGACCTGCTGCGCCGAAGACCAGCTCCGGCTCCTCGCCGGCGATGAGCCGGGCACCGGAGACGCAGTAGCAGCCCACGTCCATCAGCGAGCCGCCCCGCAGCTGTGCCGAGACACGGATGTCCGCGTCGTCCAGGAGACGGTGGCTGAAGGTGGAGCGCACGTGGATGAGCTCGCCGATGCCCAGCGGCCAACTCCACCAGCTTCGCTGCCTGCGGGGTGTGGCGCCACATGAACGCCTCCATCAGCACCACACCGGCGGCCTCGGCCGCGTCCCAGGCCTCCTCGACCTCCTGTGGGTAGCGGCTGTAGGGCTTCTCACACAGGACGTGCTTGCCGGCCTCGATGGCCTTCAGGGTCCAAGCGTGATGCAGCGCATTCGGCAGGGGGATGTAGACGGCATCCAGATCGGGGTCGGCCAGCAAGTCCTCGTAGGATGCGTGGACCCGGTCGATGCCGTTGGCCTTCGCGAAGGCCTGCCCGGTCGCGGCAGCACGGCTGCCCACCGCGACGATCTCGGCATCATCGGTCGCGCGGGCTCCCCGGATGAGCTTCTCGTTGATGCGGGACGTGCCCAGCAGTCCCCAGCGGATCGGCCGCGTCGGCCATGTCTTCCTCCTGCACAGTGTCGGTGGTTGCTCCAGAACGTACGGTAGCGGACGGCGGCCGTGCCATACCATGCACACCGATCACCCTTAACCGTACCTGTGGGCACCGATGACTGACGACACTTCCACCACCGGGACCGCGACTCGTCGGGGCCACCCCGTGCTGGCAGCCCTGTTCTGGCTGTTGGCGAGCCTGGCCATCCTGCTGAGCGGCGTCAGCGTATGGGCGCATCAGACGCTGTTGACATCGGACGGCTGGGGCGACCTGGTGGGTGAGGCGGCCTCCGATCCGGAGGTCATCGACGGCGTGAGCACGGTGCTCGTCGACAGACTGTCCGATGCGCTTGAGGTCGAGAAGCGCGTGGCGGAGGCGATCCCGGGGCCGCTGGAGATCGTAGCTGCCACCATCACCGCCAAGGTGGAAGAGCAGGTCGCCGGGTTGGTGGCCTCGTTCGCCGCCACCGATACCTTCCAGTCGGCCTTCGTGGAGGTCAACAAGGCCGCCCACGACGCGGCGTTGCGGGCCATCCGCGGTGGTGACAGCGACGCGCTCACCTCTGACGCTGGGGCCATCACGCTCAACGTGTTCCCCCTCGTGGAGGGTGTGCTGCACAGCCTCCAGGATGCTGGATTCATCAAAGCCGATCGCGACATCCCCGACCTGTCGAGTTTCGAGCCGTCACCTGACCGGGTGGCCAAGCTGGAGGCCGTGCTGGGGCGAGACCTGCCCGATGACATCGGGACCATCACCCTGATCGAATCGGAGCGCCTCGGCGATGTCCAGACCGTGGTCCGCTGGTTCGACCTGGAGACCGGCGTCCTGCTGCTGCTGGCCGTGCTCTTCGTGGCGCTCGCGCTGTGGCTCAGCTCGCGACGCATCCGCATGGTCATCTGGCTCAGCATCGGCGCCATCGGTGCACTCCTGACCGCCCGAGTCCTGGTCCGGCTCATGCTCGAGGCCATCACGCGGCGACAGGAAGAGCCGGGCGCGCGCGTCCTGGTCGACGCCATCGTCGAAGCGTCGCTGGACTCGCTGATGTGGTTCACCTTCGTGCTGATGGCCATCGCCGCCGTCGTGGCCATCGCGGCCTGGTACTGGGAGGGGCGGGAGGACAGGTCCCGTACTTCAGACGAGACGCCGCCCCGAACGCGCCGCCACTGGGTGCGTGACAACATGGCGCCCATCCTGATGGTGGGCCTCGGCCTGATCGTCATCGTGGCGCTGTGGAGCGTCAGTGGACCTGACGTCGCGCTCATCGCCGCGGCGGCGGTCGGCATCCTGCTGGTGGGGGTCAAGGTGGCGGCCGGCGAGGAGGGCGACACGCCGGCCCCGGATCATCCTGGGGGCTGAGCCATGTGCGGCCGCATGACCCAGACGACCGACCCCGCGGAGGTGGCGCGCATCTTCGACGCGCAGTCGACGATCGACGCGGACGATGACGGTGCGGGGCCGCGCTACAACGTGGCGCCTACCCAGCCCCTGACGGTGGTCCTGCAGCGGGCTGATGAGGGTCGGCTCGTGGAGCAGCATCGCTGGGGCCTGGTGCCGTCGTTCGCGAAGTCGATCAAGGATGGCGCCAAGCGCATCAATGCCCGAGCCGAGACGGTGGCCACGAGTCCGTCCTTCCGCTCCTCGTTCCGCAAGCGTCGCTGCATCGTGCCCTCGGATGGCTTCTACGAGTGGCAGCGGACCGGTGGACCCAAGCAGCCCTACTTCCTCCATCCCCCAGAGCGGGCCGTGCTGGCGATGGCGGGCGTATGGGCGGTGTGGAAGGATCCTGAGACGGGACTGTGGGTGCCTTCCGCCGCGGTCATCACCACCGCAGGCCAATCGACTGATGTCGTCGATCCATGACCGCATGCCGGTGCTGCTGCCACGCGAGGCCTGGGACGACTGGCTCGACCCGGAGCTGGATGACCCGGAGTACCTGCAGTCGCTGCTGGAGCCGCCACCGGATGATGTGCTGGAGATGTATCCCATCTCGACCCGGGTCAACAACGTCCGCAACCAGGGCCCGGAGCTGCTGGAGCCGGTGGCGGAGGCGCAGGGGCTCGGGCCTGGAGGGCCGAAACCGAAGGAGCCTACGGCGAGACCAGCGCCTCCGCCCCGTCAAGGCGCTCGGTGATATCCGTGAGTCGTAGGGCCGGCCCTTCCGGCGACGCGAAGTTCAGTTCCGGACGGTCTTCCACAGTTGCGCCGAAGTATCGGCGGAAGATCTCTGGGTACGTGTTCACGAGCGTCATGTCCGGCCGAAGCGGCTCAGCGCCTTCCGGTCCCGGCAGATACATGGCATTAGCACGCCGAACTTGGCTGACCAGTTCCTCGTCAGTCGCCGTCGCCCAGTCGAACCCCTGTTGGTCCTTGGCGAAGCGGGTGGGATAAGGGCCTTCGTCCCCTTGCAGGATGATGATCGGTCGTTCCGAGTCAGGGACGTCGAGAAGGGAGCCCACGTACTCTTGGATAAGACGTTCGTGTACCGCAGCTGCGACCCGAACGTGGCCTCATCCGGCGCATAGGTGCCATCTGCGAGGTAGATGAACGGCGGATGCGGCAAGAGGATATGCGCGAACACGTACTTGGGCCCCGGCTCAGTCGCCACCATTTCGAGCGCATCTAGCTGAAACGTCGATCGTGGCACGAACCAACTCTTCCTTGCTGCTTACTGGAATGAATCCGATGGACAGAATGGTCCGCTCCATGAGCGCGGTAGCGAATGATCGATAGTCATCCATCTTGAGCACGCTGTCGGCGATCGCCGAATTCACGGGTCCCATCGAACCAAGAGCCGATATGGGTATAGCGATATCCGAGACCTTGGAGCAATTATTCGACCTTGCTGTTCCGATACGCTTGTACAACGGCCCGAAGTCGCCACTTCCACCCGGCATTTCGGCAGCCAGATCATGGAGGATGGACATGCTCAGCGTGGACGCTAGAGACGGCATGGTCGTGAAGTGGTTTGCTCGTGACTCTGTGGCCACGTGGAAGCCCTGTTCTTCGAGCCACTCCACGATGTCACTGTTGTCGATTGCCGGTAGGCCTCCAAGGCCGACTTCCGAGCCATAGCGGTCGAAGACGAGGTGGTAGATGTCCGGCGTTGGACCCGGGCGCGAAGTCAGCATGACGCGGCTCGAGGAGTTGCACCGCACCGTTCGGCCCCAACTGAGCCGAACGCGAAGGCAACGATAGGCACGACGGCCAACGTCACCAGACCGAGCGAGACCTTGTTGAGGATGCGAGTCAGCGCGAGTGATGAACGGCGCCGCCTGGCGAAGTAGACGCCGACACATGTCGAGAGGCCGGTCACGGCGATGGCGACCAGAGGACCGCGGCCCTCGACCTGCCCTCCGGAATGGCACCGGGTACGATCACTTCACTGATCAGTCCGAAGAGCAGCACTGGAACCATGAACGACGTCGTCACGATCGCGGCACCACGCCTGTCACCGGTGGCCCTGCCGAGCAGTAGATACACGGCCAGCGTCGTCGCGAGTACGACAAGCATCGGCACGATCACATCCGCGAATGGCACGTCGGCGAGATTGTCGCTGTAGAGGATCAGCACCGGATATGCTGCGAACAGCAGCGGATGGAAGGCATAGGTCGAAAGGCCGCGTTCCACGCGACTCAATGTCCCAGTGGGCTTCGGCGGCGCGCTCGCCTGCGTTGAGGGTTGGTTCGGCATATCAGCGATGATCGGATCCAGTCGAATACCAACACATCGGCTCCTCCATCGTCGCGTGAGGTACCGCGCTGCGCCTATTCGTTGGTCTCGCCGTCGGTGGCAACCGGGGCGGTCAGGTCGGTGGCATCAGTGCCGCGGACCTTGTTGGCGAACCGGCGAATCTGATTGCGAAACAAGACCGGAACAGCCACGAGGGCAGCGATGATGCCCTGGATGATCAGGCTCCCTGAGCCTGGGTCGATATAGGCAAGGACGACTTCCATCGAGTCGAGTACCTTCGTAGTTGGGTGTTTCTGCACAACCATCCCAGACCGCTCAACGCGACACGCTGCCCCACAAGTCCCATCTTGCCTTGCGACATGTACCGTGGAAGCGATCGACAGAGGCGCCTCCCCCAACGAAGCAGGGCTCAGGGCGCCGCCGGTTCAGCGAAGCGGACGATGGCGATGCCATCACGGAGCGTGACCGCATCATGGGCCGGCCAGTCCGGCATCGACTCCGCCACCATCAGTGCATCTGCGCGCTCCTCGGGCGAGGCGAACCCAACAGGATGGCCCATCGCCTGCATGAAGGCGGTGGCCCGGATCCCGCCCTGCAGCTCGTTGAAGAACGACAGGCCGAAGGCGTCGCCGCCCTCGATGTCCTCGATCAACGCCCTCGGGCGTGTGCCCACGGACACGAACGGGATGCTCGAGCCGTCCCATCCCTGGCCGGTGAGCCGCTCCGCGACCGCCGAGGCGATGAGGCGGTCGGTCTCGAAGGTCGTGAGTTCGACGTAGTACAAGTGGCTGGTCACGCCCGAGTGCCACACCGTGAGCAGGATCGTCGCGACGACGAGGATCCCCGTGCGTAGGCCGTTGCGTCGGAAGGCGATCGCCCACAGCAGCCACACGGCACCAGCCGCGAGCGGCATCGCGTGCATCGCTCGCTGCGGCAGCGCGGTACCGAGCGCGATCGATGCCCCGAACGGTGTCAGGAGCAGGCCGAGCAAGAGCACGACGTTCCACCAGCTCGACCCGCGGAACGCGTCTGCTGCCAGCTGGAGCAGGAGAGCGACAGCCACCACCAGGGTGGGAACGAGGACCCAACCACCGAAGAAGCCCTCCCCCGTCGCGTACGCGACCACCTGCTCCACGAGATCCTCGACGATGGTGACGGCATCAGTGCTGCCCCACGCGAGAAGGCCGGCGTGGTAGTCCGAGCCGCCCTGCCCATTCGAGACCATGGCGACCGCCAGCGCCCCGCCGATCGCGCCGCCGACGGCGACCGGCCCAACCAACCGCAGGCTGAAGCGCAGATCGTCTCGGAGTCGGATCGAGCGCCGCTCGGGCCGGAGGTCGAAGGCGATGTTGGCGGCCAGGACCCCGGCCAGCGCCACGAACACCTGGGCCTGGTAGGTCAGGGCCGTGAAGAGCGCCATGACGACCGCCGCCAACGCCGCAGTCGTGCCCCAACCTTCCGCCGCCCACAGCCACGCGAAGGTGGCGGCCATCGCAGCAAGGCCAAGACCGAAGGCGAAAGCGATGGAAACCTCGCCCCACATCAGCATGAAAGCGGTCAGTGGCAGCGTCGTGAAGACGACGAGGAAGACGGTCACGGCAGCCCTGTGGCCCTCCGCCTGTGCGGCCGCTCGCATCAGCAGGAACGCGAACGCGGTGCCCGCGAGCAGCAGCAGGATCATCGCCAGGGCCGTATTCCAGAACGGAAGGGGCATGAGGTCCGTGGTGGCGGCCTTGACGAGTGCCATCACCGGTCGACCCGACGACAGTGCGCCGATCCCTGGTCTTACCACCAACAGCCCTTCGTCGGCCGAGAGCGAGGCATTCGTGAGCGCGACGCCATGAGCCAATAGAGCGGCCATGGCGGCCACCGCGATGGGCCACCTGTACGCATGCAGGAACTGAAGCACGTCGGCAGCGAGGCGGACGGTCAGCTCATCGGTGCGGGTCAGGTGGCGGCGCGTCGACCCAGGGGCAGTCGGTGACACAGCACGGACCCTAGGGCGTCAGGAGCGCCCCCATCCACACCACACTAGTACTACGGTCTCGACGCTGGACGGCTGGCACTGGTCCGGCCCACCCTCAGTTCTGGACGGTCACCCCGGCAGCCATCGAGACCGATGCCCGCCGCGGCCACAGCACCCAGCCTGCGACCGACAGCAGCAGGGTCGTGCCGATGGTCGCCAGGAGGCGCTCGTCGACGTAGGGCGCGAGGCTGACGACCGCGGCGGAGACCAGAAGGAGTCCACGCATGCCGATGCCCGCCCGGGGCCAGGCCATGGCAGCGAACGGCAGGAGCACGGCAAGGTAGTGGAACCAGAGCGTCCCGGGGATGATGAGCATCGCCACGGTCCCGAAGAGTGCCGCTGCTGGCATGCCACCACGCTGTCGCGCGAGCCACAGTGCTGAGCACGATGCAGACGCCACCCACAACAAGCATCGCCATGCGCACCAGCCGGACAGCATCGGGCCCCCAGCCCAGGATCGACACGCTCTGCGAGACGGACAGGTTCACGTCCGAGCTCGATGGATCGACGATGACGCCCTGCAGGATCCGTGGATATTCGAGCCAGGCTTGCGGCGCCAGCAGGAACAAGGTTCCAGCGATGACGGCCAGCGTCAGCACCAGCGCGGTCCTCGGCCCGCGGCCGGCCACCAGGACGGCCGGGAGCAGCGTAGCCGGCGCGACCTTCAGGAGCGTTCCGAGCGCGCCGCCGACGCCCGCGGCGGCCCCGCCCATCGCCACCAGCGTCACGCTCAGTGCGACCAGCGTTCCGACGTTCCCGACCCATATGGCATGAGGCGACCGCATCGAAGAGCAGCACCGCCGCGAGACACCAGATGGCACGCTCAAGGGAACGCTGCGCCCCGCCGACGCCGGTGGCCAACCAGACACTGGCATATGCCGCCCCATATCCGATGAAGACCCAGATCAGCTTCGCGGCCTCGAGGGGCACGAGTGCGACAGGCGACAACACCTGCGCGAGGAAGGGAGGATACAGGTAGCAGTCGTAGCAGTACGCGCCCATCGTTCCGTCCAGCTGCGCAGCCGTGTACGGGGAGGACCCTGCCAGCACCCGCTCTGCCGCGTGGTAGTAGGCAGGGAAGTCAAGGAGCACAGACGGGTCGGCCACGTCGAACAGAGCCAGTCTTGCGATGCTCAGGCCGATTCCCAGGGCCGCCAGATCGTCGCCACGAGCACGCGGAAACGCTGAGACCCAAAGGTGCGGAGAAGTGGGATGGACGCGCCCGACCCGAGCCGACTCTGGTGTCTGCCCCGCTCATGGACTCACCACCTGATCAGCCCAGAGGTCACGTCCTTCTCCCTGCTTGCCGGCGCCGTCCGGCCTCGCGACCGGGTCCCCCACGACCATGCGGCTGCGGCACGGTCCTCAGATGTCCTCTATCACGTTCGGGGTCGGGCCCCGACCGTGACCAATGGCACGAACCCGCCATCCCAGCCATGGGCGGCGAGACGCTCGACGATCGCTGCGGGGGTCCGACGCGCGCAGCCGCGCCCGAACCTCGTCGGAAGACGGCATCGACATCGTCCGACCCTATCTGCCACGGACCGCGGCCGACCACACCGCAGTAGTACCAAGTGGCGGCGCCAACGGGTCACCAAGTCTTGGTCAATACGTTGCCGGAGCCGATCGGCGAGCCGCAAGCGCTTTTGATGATCCCTGTCCCCGCCGGTGGCAGCGATCTCAGACTCACCCGGCTTGGCCATCCTGCTATCGCCACCAGCGTCGGTGCGCGATTGACCCGCAGACCGACCAGCAGGTGGCCAAGCGCCTCAGTTCGCAGGGACCTGGGCTGTCAGTGTTCTGCCTAAACGTTGTTCCACCACGATCCTGGAGAATCGCTTCCGAGGCATCGCGATACGATGCCCGCATGAGCAGACTAATTGACCGTGGGCTGGCAAAGGCATCGCGGTACACGGCTAGAGCGGCAGCATCAAGGCAAATCTCCCGCTTGGACGCCCTCGTGGCCGATGGTCTTCCCGCCGAGTTGCTGCCCGCACTCCTCTTCCTCATTAGCGGTCGACCCGATCCCGATGCGGCCGCTGTGCGTGCCGCGGCCGAGGCGAGGCGCGCTGAAATCGCAGCCACCTGCGACGACGGTGTCGAGGTTTGGTATTCGCCGAAGCCTGGCACCGTAGGGCTGGAGATCGATGAGACGACTCACCCCGAGCCCGGAAAGGCCATGCACTTCACCGCTCAGAGGGTCGCGGCCACAGGCAAAGACGAGCGTTGGGGCACCGCTCTGCATCTCATCGCTCGCAGCTTCGAGTCCTCAACTGGTCTGGAGTTGGGCACATGCGCTGGCATTTCGGCGCTGTACATTGCGTCTGCGCCGAGCATGACCACCTACTGGACCATTGAAGGCTCGTCAGACCTCTGTGATATCGCGCGAGACACCGTCTCAGGACTACCCGGAGTCCGGGTAGTCAACGCGCTCTTCGATGACGCATTGGACGACGAACTGCCACGCCTTGCGGGTCGTCTTGACTTCGCCTTCATCGACGGGCACCACGAGCGCGTCGCCACGGTCCATTACGCCGACCGCATAGTGCCCGCCTTGGCTGATGGCGCGGTGGTCATCTTCGATGACATCTCGTGGTCTGCGGATATGCGAAGCGCATGGGATGACCTGCGGCTGCGACCAGAATGGGCGCATGCTTTTTAACGTATTCGGCGCAGTTGGCGTCTGTATTTCTCGCCTGGATTCCACAGAACATCGACAGTGGGACATGCAGCCACTGGTCGGAAGGACGTCAATGGGTGAGCCATGGGGCTGGAAAGATCATACGCCACCTTCCGGTAAGTCGCGGTTCGACGAGTTTGAACCGGACAAGCAGAGGGTCGGGTTTGGTAATACGGCTGCTGGCCGCACTGCAGACAGCATCACGTGGGACGTGTTTGCTCACCGATTGCGTCGGTCAAAGCCAACATCCAGACTCTCTCGTGAACCGCTGGCGTGAAGGCATCAGTGTATCGCCTCAAGGCGGCGGCACCCATCTGCTCAGCCAACCTGCGGTGGGACAACCATCACCAGTGCGTCCGCGAGTTCATCTGCAGCCCCAGGCCGCACGAGTAGTCCGGTCTCACCCTCGACCATGATCTCGGGAATGCCACCGAGGTTTGACCCAACGATTGGACGACTTCGGCCATGCCCTCGATCACCGCGTTGCCGAAGGGCTCCGGCCACGTTGACGGAACAACGACCACCCATCCCTGTTGCATGACGGACCGGGCATCGTCAACCTCCCCAGACCAATGAAGCCGCTCCCCCAGTCGGTCGATCGCCTCGAGCGTCGAGGCGACGGTCTCGTCGTAATCGCGCCGTTCGAGGATGTCCGCCTGCGAGTACAAAATCGAGACCTGGGATGCGCTTGTGCACCCGTCGAGCGGCCTCTGCAAATACCTCCCAGCCCTTCCAGTCGTTCGTCGCCCGACGAACACCGCGGTCGGGACATCGCCCATGGGCACCAACCCGGCCGATGGCGGAACCGCGTTGTAAATCGGTAGCGTCCTGCGTCCGCGCACTGGCCCAAGCCATCGTGCTACGGCACGCGAGTTAGTGATGATCAGCCCTTGGGGCAGACGGGCCGTGATTCCGAACCAACCCTGCGTACCACTTCGGGGACTCAATCAACTCCCGCACATACCAGACATGCGGGAGTCTGAGGAGCCGGGCTCTGCTGATCGGTCCACCCGGCAAGGCGGTGGTGTTGGTCACAATCGCAGCGGGCCGGAGAGCACGGACGGTACCGAGCAGCCACCACATCCCTCGAACAGCGCCGAGAGCCCACTTCGGCAGAGTGGCCGCCCCAAGTATGCACGACGCAGAAATCGGCATCGGCCCTCGGCGGACATCAATTCCTTCGGCTCGCAAGGCATCTGATAGGTGCCCCTGGTAGTCGATATCACAGGGGAAGAAGAACCACTGGCAGACAAACCCGACGCGCCGTTCGAACGAGCGTCAGCAACTGCCGAATCCACCACCGTACATCTCGTTGGATGGATGCAGGAAGACGACGACCGGCAGGTTCGGCGGGCTCACGACGTCCAAGAGTTCGACCTCACCTGATCCCACATAGCTCTTGCCTCATCCTTGAGTCTGCGAGCCGGAGCACTGAGACGATCAGCGCCTCGTCGCGAGGGACTCTAGGGGCTAGCCACTCGGTCAATCTAGCGGGGACTTGGCGACAGGTCTCTGATATCCCGAAGAAAATCTCGGCAGTCGTAGTCCGCAAACAGATGCTCGTACTTGTGACTCCAACTCGTGCCGATGCTTGGGACGCATTGGGATAGCGCACTCACTAGACCGTGATAGCGGGACAAGTATGACAAGGTCAGCCCCGCCGACGAGTGCCTTCACCCGGAGTGAGATACGAGCCCGGTCCTGGGCAAGGAGACGCGCCGTCCAAATTCCGCTGCCAATTGGGCCGTGAAGGCCCTATCGGCGGGTTCGTGAGCAAGCGCGGCGACCCTGAACCCGCGATCGAGTGCCGCCGAAGTGCAGACACGTAGGAACTCGGCGTATGCCCGGTCACTCACTCCTTCGACCATTTGTGTCATCCGGGCGTTCGGTATCACGACCACCGTCGGAGGTACGTCCGGTCGATCGGTGACTCCACTAGATTCGTGAAGTCTGGAGCGAGGCCGATTTCCGGCTTGGTCAAGCACAGTTCTCGCAGGTGCGAGATCGATTCGTCGTCGCGGGCGAAAACCAAGTTCGCATTCTGGAGTGCAACCCGACATGCCTCGGCCACGTCCGCGTAAGAAGGAAGGGTCCGAATGCCTGCGGGAGGAGCACGACCGGCTTGCCAGCCCGGGCGAACGAGCAATAAAGATGGCTCGTCTCAAAGCCGGCAGCGCGCCATGCTGACCCAAAATCAAAGCCTGAGGCATCGACCAACGCATCGACGCCTGAGGGCTTCATCATCAGCGTGGACGCCAACACGAAGGACGGCGTCAGCGCCACCCCAATGGAGACCGGCAGCCGAGCCCACCGAAGTCGACGCGAGTCTACTCGCACGACCCCAGTACATCGTGCGCGATGGAATTGACGTGGCGTCCCTGTCATGAAGTTGACGCACACATCGCTGACCGGACGCCACGACCGCAATTCGTGGACGAGCCCCCGTCAACATCAATGCAGCTCCCATGTTGCGGAAGTTGACGCCGCTCACTTCGACAATCACGATTGGAACCTTCGTATATCGGCCAGGGACTTCTTCTGCGAATGTGGAACCATCCCGGTCGGGTCAGGGTACCCAAGCGCAATCAGCATGACTGGCCGCTCGTATGAGGCGAGGCCGAGGCTGTCGGAAAGCCGCTGCTCTGCGGCTTCGCTCCGGGAGTGTTGATGACACAGGAACTGAGCCCGAGCGTCTCAAGTGCGAAAGAGGAAGGACATGGCGGCAAGCGAAGCATCGATGTAGACCAGGTGTCGATCCCGATCCTCGAAGAATGCGTCCAACTTGCCAACGACAGCGACAACCACTGGGAAGCCATCGACGAAGCCTGCGGCGCCGCCTGGCAGGATGCGACCCGTCGCACATCAGCGGGCTCGTCGAAGATGACGAACTCAAATGGCTGCCGGTTGCATGCGGACGGCGATTGAGCAGCCACGCGACTGCCGCATCGATCACCTTTCGCGGTACTGGCCGATCCATAAACCAGCGCACAGATCTTCGGGCGGATCGAAGGTCGAGTAGCGCGTCGTACGCGACTGGGGAGTCGTCGCGAAGGTCCCGAGCATACGGAACGAGCCGATCTGGCCGGTCGAGGCTACACGACTGAGGACGCTATGCTCGAACTATCCCGTCGGCACGATCGATCTCGGCGAGGACTCGACGATCTTCGAAGTACTCGGTCAGTACGTCTCGAGACCAAGCGAGTTCTGACCCTGGCTCATCAGCCCCGGGACGCCTCGACGGCGCGCGAATAGTGATGAACGGTCGCCTCGATGTAGTCAGTGGCAAATATGTCGCGTCGGGGACGGCTGATGATCCCCTTCTCGAGACGGTGCGTGTTGCGCCTGAGCGTGTAGTCCGTATGCCCACGCAACCCGCACTTCGCTTGAACTCCCTGATGCCGGACCCCGTCGCCTGGATTTCCCGCGCGAAATTCGGAGAACGAACGAAGAAGGATGCCGGGCCGAAGCGTGGCCAAGCCCTTAGCCAAGTCGCGACTGCCAGTGAACTCTTGGCCACACCGACCAAGGCTGGCCGGATCGGACGTGGCACCGCGCAGAAGGCGCTTGCGCGTGGTTTCAGCCACTGGTCATCCAACTCATCCGTAGGTACCTTAGCAGGGGCCAGCATCGCCTTGGTCATCATGGCCGCCGCGGGTCGTGTCCTTGGGAAGAACAGCAATGCGAAGTATGAGGCCACCGCATACGAGATCAGCGTCGCCCAAGCAGCTCCCATGCCTCCCCAGAGGGGGATAAGAACCAGGTTCGCGGCGATGTTGACAAGTGCTCCCGCGCCCTGGGTGACAAGGGAGTACTTCACGAGCCTCTCCGCAATCAGCCACTTGCTGAAAGCAGCTCGCATGAAGATGAACACGGCCGCCCAAACGTGCACCTGGAGTATGGGACTGGATGCTAGGTAGTCGTCCCCAAAGAGGAATGTGACCAACCAAGGGGCCGCAATCGACACAGCGACGGCAACCGCTAGCCCCAGCCAGGCGAGCAGGTATAGAGCTGCTGCAACCTTGCCGAGTAGGACCGGCGATCGCCGTCTCGTAGGCGAAGAAGATATGGAAAGGTGGAGGCCACGATGAGAACCGGGATGAAGTACCAAACCTCAGACAGACGCGACGCGGCAGCGTAGATCCTACCTCCCGTGATGAAGTCATTTGGCCCAACATCACCTGGTCGAATTCGCAGATACAGGACGGCCCCAAGTGCCGCGAACACCAGCGGCCAAGCCTCACCGAGGAGTTCGCGTGCCCGTATTCGCTCGAATCTCCAGCGCAGTGGCCTGTGGCCCTGTCTCGCGAAGATGGCAAGAACGCCCACTTGTGTGAGGACGGTTCGTACCAGCCGCGCGACGAGGAACCAGACCACCGAGAGTCCCATGTGTATGAAGAGCGCGACCAAGCCGACATACACCACGGCCGCCCCGATTTCAATCCATACGACAAAGCGTGATTGAGTCTTCGATTCGTAGAAGAGAGAGACGATCTCAAGTGGCTGAACGAGAAGCACCAGGCCGAACACAATGAGGGCCACCCGGTGGTCCGAGTCTGGATGCAACGCGATGGACAGCAGGACGAGAGCGGCCATTCCCACGGCCGCTCCGCCCAGTCGAAGCCCCAGTGCGCTGCCGAGTATCTGGTCTTGCTCACTTGGCTTCTCAACGAGTTCACGAGTCACGAGGGAAAGCATCCCAACGGCGCTGACGCTCGCGAAGATCATCACGAAGGCAATCACGTAGGAGTACAGACCAAATGACTCGGGGCCGAGGTAGCGGGTCAGCCACACGGCCGTGACGAAACCGACCAGCCATCTGGACGCAGGTGCTGGCCATGAGCCATCCGCTGTTGACCGCCATCACCGCAAGTGAGCGTGGCACGTGAGCCATCAGACGGTCGGCACAAATCATCTACCTGCCCAACCTAGGTCAATCCCGGCTGGCCGGCAGCCATCCGTTCAAATCATCAGTCTCCAAACACCAGTCACACGCCACGACGTTCCCAGACCTCAACGTCCCTCCAAGGCTGCAGGGATCGTCCGCACCATGTCCCTCCAGGGCTGCGGGGATGGTGCGAACGAGGATCTGCAGGTCCAGCCACAGGGACCAGCGGTCGATGTACTCGAGGTCGTCCTGGACCCACTTGTCGAAGACCGTCTCCTGGCGGGCGCGGACCTGCCACAGGCCCGTGATGCCGGGCTTCATGCTAGAGCCGGCGTCGATGCCACAGGTCATAGTCGGACACCTCGGACACCAGCGGCGGTCGCGGACCGACCAGGCTCATGTCCCCGCGCAGCACGTTCCACAGCTGCGGCAGCTCATCGAGGGACCAGCGGCGCAGGCGCCGCCCCACCGGCGTCACCCGTGGATCGTCGGACATCTTGAAGGCGTGGCCCTGGAGCTCATTGGCCGACTCGAGCTCGGCCAAGCGTGCCTCGGCATCGACGCGACATCGAGCGGAACTTCAGGATCTGGAAGGGCCGGCCGTGGAGCCCGACCCGCGCCTGGTGGAAGAGCGCCGGTCCCCCGTCACGACGGACGGCCCAGCCGACCACCGCGAAAAGGGGTGACAGCACGAGCAGGCCGACACCGGAGACCAGGATGTCGATGAGGCGCTTGGCCGCCAGGGCCAGCGTCTTGTCCGGTCCGGAGACGAGCGAATAGACGGGCGTCCCCTCCAGGTCCTCGACCTTGCCGGAGGCGAAGGGGTGCTGGAGCACGTCCATGGGCACGCGCACGATCTTGCCCGCTTCCTCAGCAGCATAGGCGATGCCATCGAGATAGCCCCACTGGCTGAAGGGCAGGCAGATGGCCACCTCGTCGACCACGTTGTCGCCTGAGCACCTGCTCCAGGTCGGACGAGGTATCCCAGCCAGGGCCAGGCCGCGCCGGCGGCGTAGTCGGGCTCCTCGTCGAGCAGGCCGATGACCT
This sequence comes from uncultured Chloroflexia bacterium, assembly GCA_963838115.1. GTDB lineage: Bacteria > Chloroflexota > Limnocylindria > Limnocylindrales > CSP1-4 > JAFMJV01. Next base: position 148,051 of record CAWIPU010000001.1, on the reverse strand, counting down.
TCAGGCCCAGCTCCTGGTGGCTCTCCATGGTGGTCGCGAACGACTGTCCGCGAGGACCGGCGCCTACCACCAGCACGTAGCGCGCGTTCTTGCCCCTGGCGCGCAGCTCCCGGAAGGCCAGGCGCATGATGGCCCTCGTGACGAGGGCGACGACGTACTGCGTCGGGAAGAGGATGAGCAGGAAGACGCGGCTGACATCCGGCAGCTTGAACCAGAAGAGCACCGCGAAGGTGGCCACGGCCATGAGCGCGGTCGCTCGCAGCAGGTCCCACGCCTCTGAGCGGATGGACCAGCGGGCCCGTGGGCGGTAGAGGCCGTTGAGCGCCAATGCTACGACCCAGCCCACCGCATAGAACAGCAACAGGGCCTCAGCGTTGGGGATGATCTCCCGCCACCACACGGCCCAGTCCTCGCCGAAACGCAACCAGGACAGGCCCACCAGGACGACTGCCGCGAGAGACGCCATCGGTGAGCATGAGCAGGGCACGCAGGGTCGAGGCATAGCGCCGGATCATGACCGCGTCACCGTACCGAGGAGTGGTGCGTTCTGCAATGGTACGGACGCGCTAGGGTCGTCAGGTCTACTGCGGTTCAGTCAAGGGCGGTTCCGACGCTCCGCCGGCGATGACGATACCGGGTAACCCAGGTGGTAGCGGGTCGAGCGGCATGGCCCGACGATAGGTGTACGTGCCGTAGTAGTAGGTGCTGGTCCCCATCGTTGCATCCGCCAGCGGGTCTCGCTCGCCATAGGCGGCGTCGACGGTGATGGGACCGTAGAAGGGACCCAGCCGGATGAGTCGCCGATACTTGGTCGCGCTCTCCTCGTCGCCGGCCTGGGCAGCGACTCGTGCCGCAAGCGACAGGCGCGTCGAGTATCCGGGCGTGGCGTCGGCTGCGGCGTACACCGCATCGAGGGCATCAGCATCGCCGTTCCAGGCATCGATCACATCGGATTTGAGATCAACGTCTGACTGGCCGACAACCAACTCGTGAGCACGCATGGGATCGCCGGCCATCAGTGCGACATCCCATCCCTCGGCTGGGGCACGTGCGATGGCCGCATCGACGATGCTTGCGAAGCGGTCAGGTCCCAACTCAGCCCGCCAGACGGTATCCGTCGCCAGGCTGGGCACCAGCGTCAACGCCCCCGCATACGCAGCGTTGGCTTCATCGGTCGCCCCGATCATGTCGTACACCTCTGCGGCTGCGAAAGCGAGCGCCGGCTGCTGTTCGCCCAGTCGCAGCGCCTCCGTGAGCGACGTCGCCACGTCAAGGGGCGAGCGTCCCGACTCAGCCTGGCTATGGGCCAGGCCCAGCCATGCCGCCGGCAGATCGTCGATCTCGGTGACGCGCCGGTACGCCGCTTCTGCCTGCTCCCACTCCCCCGCTGCGGACAGCGCAAGAGCTGCGGTCAGCTGATAGACACCGACCTCCGGGTCCGCGCGGACGGCATCCAGGGCCGGCGCGAGAGCCCCGGCCCAGTCGCCCTCGCTGGCCGCGCTCACGGCTCGCTGGTGCGTGAGGGCTACCGACTCGGTGCGAACAAGTTGCAGCATGGATGAGGCGCAAAGCAGCACAAGCAGGACCAGCGCAGCATCGCGCAGCCAGCACGTGGCTCGACCGAACGCCAGGGGGAGACCGATCCCGCGTCGGCTGGTAGCGTCGAGGACAGCGATGGGCAGGCCCATCAGAAGCGCAACCGTCGGGATGGTGTGCGTGTCCACGAAGACGTCGAGCGCAAGATAGGTCAGGCCGAAGACCGATGCCCACGCCCAGCGTCGGCGCTCCGGGTCTGTGCCTCGCAGAGCCTGCAGCAGCAGCCAGCCGATGGCCGCGAAGGCAACGAGGCCCGCCAGCAGGCCTACGACACCGAGTTCCGCAGCGGTCTGGAAATACTGGCTGTGTGCGTGCGGCTGATACCAATCGAGTTCGCCGGACTCTGTGAACGCGACACGACGGACCATCCACGACCCGGGGCCGAAGCCCAGCAGCGGCGACTCCGCGAACATCCTTCCGGCCGTAGCCCAGATCTCCAGTCGTCCTCCATCGCCGCTGCCGAGGCGCGTTAGCATGGCCGGCCCAAGCGCGACCACGGCGAGAGCCAGCACGACAGCCACGGGGATGGCCGCGAGGCGCGCGGCGCGACTGGCGCGAGCGCGGGCGGTGAGAGCGCGCCCCCGCGAGTCGAGAAGCGCCAGGGCACCGACGATCACGATCGTGCCGGCGATCGCCAGCCAGCCTGAGCGACTGCCGGAGATGAGAGCTGCCACCGACAGCACCATCACGAGGACGACTGCGGTGAGTCGCCTCCCGCGTGTCGCGAGGCCGAGTCCGCCGATGGCCGCGGTCGTCATCAACACAAGCACTGTCATGACCACGCTGGGACTGCCCCACGTCATGCCTAGCAAGGCCGGACGGAATGGCGGCATGCGGAATCCGCCGAGGAGACCCCACCATTCGATCCACAGTTGCACCGACCAGACGATGTAGGCGACTCCGAGGACGAAGGCGATCGCGGCCATGGCGCCGCCGATCCGGGCTCGCGCGTAGGGGAACGCCATGATCCGCACGAGCAGGAGGTAGAGGGCTGTGAGCAAGACGGCGTAGGCGAGGAAGTCCAGGCCGATGCGGTACTGCTCGGAGAACGAGATGGACAAGGCGAAGGCCGTCAATGGCACCACGAATGCCGGCCAGATGGCAGTGGTGGGGCGCCATGCCGGGCGGCGCCAGGCGACGATGAGCCAGATCGGGAGGGCCATCGCCAGGATGACGAGGTTCACGAGACGGACGGCGCCGACATACATGCCCAGCCAACTGCCGCCGACGACCAAAGCGTAGAGGAGCAACACCACGAACCCGATCCAGCCGAGGAAGGCCCAGCGGGAGGGCGCCGCTGCGGGCGCGGCGGTCAAAGTTCGCCAGCCGTGGGGGACATGGCTAACACATGCCGAGTGCGACCGGAGCCCACGGACAGCGAGCTGCCATGGCACGGCGCGCGCGTGAGACGGCTGGCAGGCGATATCACACCGCTGAGTGTGCGCGTCGTCAGCGGCGCGCCAATAGTGCTCCCGCCCGCATCGGCGGAGTCGATGGGGCTATAGGCGCACTGCGATACCGCGTTCACGCCGGGGTGTCCGAATCGACGACGCCACAACGCAGCACGGCTATGGTCAGGCCCGCAGCAGGCGGCCCGCCACCACGAGGGAGACCCCATGACAGACACCCAGGACAGTTTCGACTTCGTCATCATCGGCGCCGGATCGGCGGGTGAAGCGGCACTGGAGCTGGCCCGCGAGCGCGGTGCCAGCGTCGCGATCATCGAGCGTGACCTGTGCGGCGGTTCCTGCGCCTACTGGGCCTGCATGCCGTCGAAGTCACTGCTGCACGCCGCTTCCGTCCACCACGCGGGCGGCGACTTCGGTTGGCGGAAGGCGTCCGACTTCCGCGACTACATGATCAACCGCGAGGATATCGACTACCCCTCCGACGAGAGCCACGAGCAGCGCTATCGGGACGTCGGTGCGGAGGCCATCCGTGGCGAAGCCCGGCTCGATGGCCCCGGCCGCGTCCACATCGCGTTAGCCGACGGCGGCGAGCGCACCGTGAGCGGTCGCGACATCATCATCGCGGTGGGATCGCTCCCACGCATCCCCGACATCCCCGGACTCGACCAGATCGACGCGTGGGACAACCGCGAGGGCACCGCTGCGCGAGAGCTGCCGCGCTCGCTGGTCATCATGGGCGGCGGCCCCACCGGCACGGAATTGGCGCAGGTGTATGCCCGCTACGGCGTCCCCGTCACGTTGGTCGAATCGAACCCCCACATCCTGGGCCGCGACCACCCTCGCAACGCGAAGTACGTCCAACAGTCCTTGGAGCGCGACGGAGTCACGGTCCACACGGACGTGCGAGCCGAGCGCGTGGAACCGCGCGCCGGGACCGACGGGGCGCATCGGGTGATGCTCTCGGACGGGTCATCCGTCGAAGGCCACGAGGTGATGGTGGCCATCGGCCGAGCTATCCCTTTCGAAGGGCTGGGCCTGGAGACCATCGGCCTGACCGCTGACGAGCAGATGCCACGCCCGGACGAGCATCTGCGGATCGCGCCAAACGTCTACGTGGTCGGCGATCCTGCGGGCCCGGAGCTCCACACGCACGTGGCCCACTACCAGGGTGAGATGGCCGTGCGCATCGCCCTGGGTGAAGACGTCACGCCCGACTTCCGCGCCATCCCGCGCGCGCTCTACACCGAACCTGAGGCAGCCTCCGTCGGTCTGCTGCTGGAGGAGGCGCAGAAACAGGGCTACGACGCCTTGGAGGAGACGGCCGACCTGGCCGAGACGGCGAAGGGCCATACCGCCCAGGCGGAGGGGCACGTCACCGTCGTGGTCGACCGCGCCGCACGCACGCTGCTGGGTGCCTTCATCGTCGGCCCCGGAGCGTCCGAGCTCATCCACGAGGCTGTGCTGGCGGTGAAGCTGCAGGTACCTCTGGCCCAGCTGGCCGACACCATCCATGCCTTCCCCACGACGGCACGCGTGATGGGCAGCCTGTTCGTGAAGGTGAACCGGCGACTGGAGGATGCCGACCGGGACTGAATCGCGAAACCGGACCAGGAGGGTCTGGCCCGGCTTCGGTTCGGCAGTCGAGCGATCTAGCGCACGACGACCTTCAGCGGTGTCTTCCATTGGCCGCCGTTGCCCTTGTTGTCGAAGGCTCGCACCCGGAACCAGTGCGTGCCCTGCGACAGGCTGGCGGTGAGTTGATGGGTCCTGGTCATCTTGCGTACCGTGCGCCACTCGCCGTTGTCGGTGCGATGCTGGACGTTGAAGCCACGCAGACCGGAGGTGCGGGCGGAGAGGAGTCGGTCCTTCCCCCACCATCGGATCGTCACCGGTTTGGGGCCGCTCGCGCTCGCCACCGAGATCCCGGTCGACGCGCTGTACAGGCCCGCCGTCGGCGGCGTGTGGTCACGCTGGCTGGCGAACACGACCGTGTACGTCAGCTCGGGTCCTTCCTTGGCGATGCCGATACCCACGTAGTTGTAGCCGCGGTACAGCATGTTGTAGCGATGGCCCGGTGAGCTCTTCCACCAATCGTGCATCCACTTGGCCCCGTCGTTGAGGTCCATGTACCTGGTCCAGCCGATGTTCTCGCCCCAGAAGCGGTGGCTGATCGAACGACGGCGCAGGAGGTCACCAGCGTCGATGCCCGCGGGCGAGGTATGGGCGAAGTAGTTGGCGTTCTTCATCGAGCGCGAACGTTGGCGTGCCACGACCCGAAGCCCTCCGGCCATGCGCAGCGGCCGCAGGCCGTGGTTGGCACGGAACTCGTTCATGTGCGCCAACACCTTCCGCTCGGCAGCTCGGATCTCTGGCGAGGCCGGGGATGCAGCGATGGTGGTTGCGGCAGGCAGGATGGTGAGGATCATGGCCCCCGCGAGCGCTGCCGTTGCCGCTCGACGGATGGGGCTGGATCGGAATGTGGGCATGGCCCGACTCTCCCGATATGTGCCGGCCGCGACACTCACACACGGGTACCACCGGGGGAGCGACCAGTGGGGTACCTGACCGGCACCAACCACACCAGACCGCACGATGCGGCCAGATCAGAATGCACGGGAGTGGTGCGAACGAGTAGGGTCCGGGGCCGCAGATGCGCCGGCGGTGAGGTACGGGGCCGATCGCGCGACGGCCGCCACACCGATCAGCGACGGTCAGCTCCCGGCCTCGCTGCTGGGTAAGGCGCTGTCAACGGGGACATGCGACGGGATGGGCGTGGCCGACGGGATGGGCGTGGCGGTCGGCACCGGCGTGGTGGACGGGATGGGCGTGGCCTTCGGCACCGGTGTGGGGAACGGCGCCCGCCCCTCGAGCAGGTTGCCGATGGGCTCCGCAAGACGTCCCATGTACGAGGCCGTGAGCTGGTGGCGATCGCGGAATACGACGGTATCGTCGACCACCGCCGGGCAGCTGCGGCCTGGGCACAGCACCGCGTTGACCGACAGGACGGACGCACCGGCCGAATCAGCCGCGGCTCGCTCCAGTGCGGCATAGGCGCCATCCACGGCCAAGCTCGCAGGCGCATCGCAGACGGCTCGACGAGCTTCGGCCAGGCAATCGACCGGGTCGAAGTTGAGGTACGGGGTCTCCGCGAGCAGGACCACCCGGTTGGCATCGGCATCGAGCCTTTGGAGCAGTTCGGTCAGCTTCTGTTGCCAATACGTGCGGGCCTGGCCGGTGCGGATGATCCGGCCGTTGCTCCACAGATCGAAATCGCGCGAGCCGCCGACGTAGACCACCTCCGGCGCTGCCCGGCTGATCCGTTTCATGACCGACTCCCGCCAGTCGCTGCATTCATCGTAGGTCCGCTGTAGCCGGGCATCCCACAGGGGCACATCAGCCACGCTGCAGGCCGCCTTGGTGTGGACCTCCAGGCGCCAGCCCTGGTCGGCCGCATAGGCATCGAGCGCAGGCAGCCATTGTGCAGCGTTCGAGTCGCCGATGAGGAAGGCGCTGGTACTCCCCTCCGGGTCGCCATAGACACAATCCCTGCGAGGCTTGCGTTCCTCATAGGCGAGATAACAGCCATCCGCGTAGTTGCGCGGCACGTCTGCACGCACCTCATCCAGCTTCAACTCGACCGCCGGTTCGCTCGCGAGCAGGTTCGTGGGAAGGCTGACGACACCAGTCGCGAACAGCGCGACGACACCGACCACGGCAGCCGCGACGAGGCCCCATTTCACCACTCTCAGCGAGCGCCGAAGTACGCTGCGGCCTCGGTCCTTCGTCGCGGGGCCGGAGGGGACGGCGGGCGGTCCGGCCATGGCATAGGGACCGGGACGCAAGTGCATCGGGTATGGCGCCGGGGCGCCGTACGGTGCTTGTGGCGGTGACTCCTGCCCGTAGCCGGACGGCGGGAACGGCGTCTGCTGCGGGGGTGCGGTCGGTGGTCCCGGTGGCGTCGGCGGGATCTCCAGTCGAGGTGGGAGCGGAGCGAGCGTGAACTGATCGGATGCCGGAGGCTCGGGGTCTGGCTCTCGCCAGAGTTCCGGCTCGGGCGCCGCGAGCTCGGGCGCCGGTCGCGCGCGCTCGGGCGCCGGCCAAGGCGCGCGCTCGGGCGCCGGCCAGGGCGCTGGCCCGGTCGAGGGGGCCTCAGGCTCAGGCTCTGATGGGCTCGCCTCGGGCTCGGGCTCAAACCCATGTTCGCGCTCGGTCGAGGGCTCGGGCTCGGTCCAAGGCTCGGGCTCGCTCCAAGGCTCGGGCTGCGGCTCTGGCCACGCCGGCTCGTGCCGGGGCCGCAGTGGATCCAGAGCGGTGTCCGATCCGAGTGCACCGTGCGCCCCGGGAGCGTGGTCCTCGGTCGGCCAGTCGGGATCCTCAGCCGCCCTCGACTGGGACCAAGTCCGGGCAAGATCCTCGCTCGGCCACTCCGGTTCGCGTCCGCTCTCGTGGCTCATAGCGGCACTCCGACAGGCCGGCGTGGGCAGGGCAAGACGGCACTTGGCAGGCAGTCCATGGGCCGAAAGGTTGGCTCGTCGAGCCACGCTTGGGAATGGCCCCTTCGGCGGGCAGGCACCTATACCAATTCCGAGGACCGTATGTGGTGGATGTCGCAGCCGTGGCCGTCCGGCGCCATGATGGGCAGCGACGACGCCCGCACAGAGTGGGTCAGCGACCCGCAGGAGATGATCATGGCCGAAACACCCGCCGAGCCCGCACCGTTCATCGGCTTCTCACCTGATGCGCTGCAGTTCCTGGCCGATCTGGCCGCCAACAACGACCGCAACTGGTTCAAGCCACGCAAGGCCGATTACGAACGGCTCATCAAGGAGCCACTGGAGTCGCTGTGCGTGGCCCTGGCCGACCGCTTTGACCGGCTGCGTCTGCCGCTCCAAGCCGACCCGAAGCGCTCGCCCTTCCGCATCTATCGCGATGTGCGCTTCAGCAAGGACAAATCTCCCTACAAGTCCGCCCAGGGCGCCGACTTTCCGTGGCGGGACTCCCGCGGTGACGAGCTGCGGGCGAGCGGTGATGTAGGCGGCTACTTCCACCTGGAGCCGGGCAACATCTTCGTCGGCGGTGGTATGTGGCGACCCGACCGGGCGCGGCTGGCCGCCTTTCGCGACAAGGTCGACCAGGACCCCAGCGCTGTCTTCAGGGCCATCGAGGACTCGCGCTTCGTCTCGGTCTTCGATTCGATCAGCGGCGATTCTCTGACGCGCAACCCCAGGGGCTTCCCGGCCGACCATCCCTACGGGGAGCTGCTGCGCCTCAAGGATGTCGTCTTCAGTCGTCGTCTTTCCGACAGCGAGGTCTTCTCACCCAAACTGCCTGACACCATCGCCGCCGACCTCGACGCGGCGAGGCCAGTGTTTCTCTTGCTCGACAAGCTCGTCGGGGCAGCCGAGCATCTCGACTGACCCACGTGGTGATCGGCGGACACCGCGCAGGCGCCGGGCGCAGCCAGAGCGCGGCGCCGGATGGCGCGCTCGGTCGCGGCGCAGGGCGCAGGCGCAGGACGCGGGCAGGGCGCAGCCAGGGACGGGACTTTCTGATCAAATGACGTCTGGGGAGCCATTAGCCAGGTTCAGAGGGTCTGAACGGCGCTGTTGGGCGCGCATCAGGTCAGCCATATGCCCGGCCACGCTTGGGACTTGCCGGCGCTGCTTCGCTGCGAGCTGAAGGCAGCGCCCGATCTGGCTGTCCACCCTGCTAATGCCACCGTGGAGACCATTTGACCAGAAAGTGCCGCCGGTGTGGCGCCGGGCAGCCGCCGGTGTGGCGCCGTGGTGCCAGACGGGCGATCTGGCGCGCGTCTCAGCCAGCGCTGAGGCGGCGGCCGATGGCCAGGACGTCATCGGCCAGCATCTCCACGTGCGCACGGTCATTGCGGGGGTTGATGAAGCAGGCGCGAATCGCGAAGGCTCCATCGACGCGCGTGCTCGAGGGCAGTGATCGACCCTCGCGACGCAACTCGTCGAGGATGTCCTCGTTGAGCGTGTCGATGCGTTCGGCATCCGACCAGCCCGGTGGCCGATAGCGGAAACAGCAGATCGATAGCTGCGGTTCAGACAGCAGCTCAAGCTCGGGCTCGGAGCGGGCACGGGCGGCCAGCAGCCGCGCGAAGTCATCGTGGCGCCGTACCCGCTCGCGCATCCCCTCAGCACCGATCTCCTTGAGCACCGCCCAGACGGCGATGCCGCGACTGGGTGTGGAGAAGTCGACACCCCAGTCGGGTGTGCCCCCGCCCAGGGCTGACCAGGGTGAGTCCGCATCGACCGTCTCGGCATCGTCGAGTTCGGCGACCTCGGCAGCAGCGGTATCGGCGACCCTGGCGGCCGCGCCATCGGCGGCAGCCACAGTGGCAGCCACGGTGGCTGGGCCAGCCCCGGCCCGATCTGCGCCCACGGCTTGGTTGCGCTCGCGGTCGTAGTGGCCCGGCTCGATGGTGAAGGCTCGCGACAGCAACTCGCCATCGCGACAGATAGCCAAGCCGGTGCCCACCGGTGCTGCCAGCCACTTGTGCGGGTCCACCGCGAAGGAGTCGTACAGGCCACGATCGCCGTAGGCAGCCTCGACACGCTCATCGAGCACACCCCAACCCCCGTAGGCGCCGTCGACATGGAACCAGATGTCGTGTTCGCGGGCGATGGCTGCCATCTGTGGCAGCGGATCGATGATGCCGGTGTTGACATCGCCAGCGTTGCCCACGATGGCCACCGGCGTCCGTCCTGCCGCGATGTCCTCGCGGATGAACGCATCGAGCTGACGCAGGTCGGCGCGGCGCTCACGGTCCAGTCCCACCAGGCGGATGTTGGCACGACCAAGACCCAGCACACCCATGGCGCGCGCGATCACGTGGTGCGTCTCGGGAGTGGCGTACGCGCGCGGCTGCGGCATCGCCGCCACACCGTCCAGCGCCGGATCGATACCCAGCCTCTCCGCCGCGTGCTGACGTGCCGCGCCCATCCCTACCAGGTTGGCCGTGGAGCCGCCGGAGGTGAAGGTGCCGATGTAGGAGGCAGGGAAGCCCAGCAGCTCGATGATCCAGCGCACCGCCATCACATCCAGATGGTTGCCCGGCTGCAGCCAATACCGCTGCGCGCTCGCGACCGCCTGCGCCAGGTGACCGGCGGTGGCAGTGGTCGACGGCGCCGTCGTGACCCAGGCCGTGAAACCGGGGTGACCGACGCGCAAGCCGCGAGGGATGACTACGTCGCGCAGCAGTGTGAGCACCGCCTCAGCCCCGGCCCCGGTATCCGGCAACGGCTCGTCAAGAAGCGGCAGCCACTCGGAGCGAAGCGGCGCCCGGTCGGGGCCCTCGAAACGATTGAACTGCTCCAGCGCCGGCAGCAGGGAGGCGAGGGCGCCGTCAAGGCGATCCGTTCGGGCAACGTCCGGTGCGTCGGCTGGACGCGGGCGAGCGAGGGGTCGGAAGTCGTCGGCAGAGGGAACAGTCATGGTCGGGGCATTCTAGGGGTCGCCAGACCCGTTCGAACGACTACGCTGGAGCCATGGAAGCGACCGCTGTGCCGATCCTGGAGTTAGGTACGGTCCTTCTTGCCGCAGCGATGTTCGGTTTCCTGGCGCGGCGTATCGGCCTGCCCGCGGTCATCGGCTACCTGATGGTCGGGCTGGTTGCCTTCCAGCTGCTGCCCGACGGCAGCAAGCCTGACCACGAACAGGTGCGTCTGCTGGCCGATGTGGGGGTCGTGCTGCTGCTCTTCGAGGTCGGCATCGAGCTCGACGTGGGTCGGCTGCGTCGCGAGCATCGCTCGCTGCTGGCAGCCTCGCCGATGCAGATCCTGACCACGACGCTGGTGGCAGGCGTGGTGCTGATGTTCCTGGGCCAACCGTTGGATGTGGCGCTTGTGCTGGGCCTGTGCGTGGCCATGTCATCGTCGGTGGTGGTGGTCAACATCACCCGCTCCATCCGTCGGCGCACCAACAAGGTCACGGAGATGTCGCTCCTCGGCTGGAGCCTGCTGCAGGACCTGACCGGCGTCATCCTGGGCGCATTCCTGTTGGCCGTCTGGAACGCGGAAGAGCGCGACCCGCTGGAGGCCCTGATCGGCCTGGGGCTGTTCTCCCTGTTGGCCATCGTGGCGGCGCGCATCTTCCCGGCCCTGTTGGGCAGGTTGCGCGAATTCCCCGACCTCTTCCTGCTGGTATCGATCGCCAGTGGCCTCATCGGTGCCGGCATCGGCTCGGTGGTCTTCGATATCCCGCTGGCGCTGGCGGCCTTCGTGGCCGGCTTGGTCATCGCCGACAGCGCCGTGGCCAATGAGGCACGCCGGCGATTGCTTCCATTCCGTGATGTCTTCGCGGTGCTGTTCTTCGTCTCGGTCGGTTCGCTGCTCGATCCCCAAGCCCTGCTGGGCGGCTTGCGCTGGGTGTTCATCTTCCTGGCACTGATGCTGGTCGCCAAGACCGGCGTGATCTACCTCTTTGCGACGCTCGGCGGGCTGGAGCGACCATCGCAGATCGCTACGGGCCTCAGCCAGGTGGGCGAGTTCTCGTTCGTGCTGGTTTCGGTGCTTTATGCCGCAGGTGATGTCTCGGCTGAGCTCTACGCGGGCTTGCTGGCCACCATCACCGTGACCATCGGCGCGTCGGCTATCGCAGTGCGGCTGCCGTTGGAGGGCTGGGTGCGCGGGAGCGAAGAGGCTCATGAGGGCGCACCTTCCGCCTCGGGGATGGCCTGACCGCGCGAGCCATCAGGCGAGTCAGATCGAGAGGACCGCGACTTCGTCACGCCCGGGTCCCCGGACACATCGGATCGAGGGATACGAGGGAGGCGGCGGAGGGGACACACGAGAGCGGAGGAGGCGGCGACCGACGCAGGAGCACACGGCCTTGACCCGTGGGGCGGGTCATCGGACGGAGTCACGCCCCTCGCTCTGCTGTCTCACCCATGGGGTGGGTGAAACGGCGGAGCATCGGCCGCTCTATGCACCGCCTGCATGAAACGGCGGCTCCGTGGGCCCCAACGGCGCCCAGCTCCGCTGACTCACCCGCCGGGTGGGTAACGGTGACCCGCTGTTACGGTGACCCGCTGTTACGGTGAACCGCCGACGAAGCCACGCGAGCGCGAGTCAGAACAGGATCAGCAGCGCGACGCTGATGGCGCCACCCACCAGCCCCGCGGCCATGGGAATGACATAGGGCCGACGCTGCGGCGCCGCCAGCGCCCAGCCAAGGCTATTGGCGGAGGTATACAACAGGCCGCCGATACCGACCAACATCACCATCTCTGCGATGGCAGCACCGGCCAACAGCAGCAGAGCGCCGGCGATGAGCAGAAGGGCCGTACCGAACTCGGCGCCCCAGTGCCAGATCATGAGGTCGTCCGAATCGGCCTCGCGCGCCTTCAGCAGTCCATGCGGCGCGTCGAACCCGTGGCCGCTCATGATGTCGCGGGCCCAGATGCCGGCCATGGCAGCGCCCATCACGCCGCCGAACAGTGCCACGAGGATCTCCATGCTCCCCTCCTCTCCCTGAGCAGGGTAGACCTCCGCGCCCACGCCCGTGGCCGAGAACGACCCGCGCAGGCAGCCCGGCCGGAGCTCCGCTAGTCTGCCAAAGGTGAGGTTGGCAACCAGGACCGGACGACACAGCACGCTGCTCAAGGCGACGGCACTGGCCGCGCTCGGCAGCATCGCCGTCACCGGCATGGCGTCGGCGGCCACCCTGCCGCTGCTGCCCGGTGATCCGCCTGCGCCACCGGGCGAGGACCCGCGCTCGCCGGCTCCGGACATCGTCGCCATCGTGCTCGATGACATCCCACCGCTGGACGGCCGACTGTGGAAGGCGCTGCCCAACATCCGCCGCACGTTCTTGCAGCAGGGTACCCAGTTCACCGATGCCTACGTGGAGACCTCCACCTGCACACCTGGTCGGGCGGGCCTGCTGACCGGTCTCCACACACAGCACCATGGTGCCTACAAGACCGACGGCACCTTGTTCGACCCTGGCGAGACCATCGCTACGGAACTCCAGGCACAGGGCTATCACACCATCGAGGTGGGCAAGTACGTCAACCTCTTCGATCGTGTCGCGGACAAGCAGCCGCCTGGCTGGGATGAGTTCCACGGCTATGGCGGTGGCTACTACGACTACAACCTCTACAGCAACGGGGTGGGCCGTCACTACGGGTCGCGGCCACGCGACTACTCCACCGACGTCATCCGACGCCTCACGATGCAGTCGCTGGACCGGGCGCCGAAAGGTGAGCCGCTCTTCGCCTGGATCACGCCCTATGCGATGCACAAACCGTGGACCGTGGCGCCCCGTTATCGGAATGCCAAGGGCTGCAACGTCACTCGCTGGAAGCCCCAGGGATACATGGAGAAGAACGTCCGCGACAAGCCGGCGTACGTGCAACAACGCCGCATCAAGTCGCGCGGCGGGTACGAGTTGGGCCGGACGTGTCGGGGCTTGCTCGCAGTCGACGATCTGGTCGGGGACGTGGTGCGCAAGCTCGACAAGCTCGGGCGACTTGACAACACCATGCTCATCCTGGCGTCCGACAATGGCATGTCCTTCGGCTCGCAGCGGATCCTGTACGACAAGAAGGCGCCCTACGGCACACAGATCCCGCTGTTCGTGCGCTGGCCGCGGGTGCTCGGAACCGTCCCCAAGACCATCGACGAGCGGGTGCAGAACATCGATCTGGCACCGACCCTCTGCGACATCGCCGGCTGCGAGCTTGGCCCCTACCCCACTGGGCAAGCGAAGGCCGACGGGGTCTCGCTGCTGAAGCTGTTGACCGGCGATCGCGACCGACTGAGCCGGCGCACGGTCCTCACCAGCTACCAGGAAGAGGGCGCCCGGGTGCCTAGGTACTGGAGCGTGACCAGCACGCGCTCATCACCTCTGGCCAAGAAGGGCTGCGCGCTTGCCCGTAAGGGCGGCTGCCGCTGGATGTACACCGAGTACGAGACCGGTGAGGTGGAGCTCTACGACCTCAGCAATGGAGCCTGCTACCAGTGGCGGCGCTCGCAGAAGGGCGATCCCTGCATGCTCAAGAACCAGGCCGGGAGCAAGCGACTGGCATCGGTCGAACGGTCGCTACGGAGCGAACTGGCGCGGCTCAGACCAGGCTAGCCGCGGCTGAGGCGCGCCTGCATCGGCATCATCTCGTGCGCGGGTGCGCCGTTCGGTCGCTGGGACCAGTACGGCCACTGACGGAGGCGCAGACGGGAGGCGGTCGTCGCCCATGCCTCCGGTGCCGGTCGCGTGCGGTCATCGAGCGTGTCACTCGCGACCATAGGTACGCGTTGTGGATGCATGCGGTTGCTGACAGCCATGGCTTCCCTCCATGAGCAAGCGGCGATGCTCGCGACCTGACCAAGCACGGCGCTCCAGATCGCTCACCGGTCCATGTAATCGATCAAGTGTCAGGGGAAGCGGCTCCCGATGGGCGGGCCCTATGGCACGGTCCGGCAGGGGCCATCGGTCATGACTGTTGCGCCGAGGCACCAGCCTTTCGGGGTAGCGCAACATCTATTCGTACCAAGGTGGGCGCGAACATGCGTGGAGCGGGCGCAGACGGGGTCGAGCAAGCTGAGGCCGTTTGCGGCCGTGGTGGACAATGCGTTCATGAGCACAGAGCCAGCGCCCCACATCGACCCTGGTGCCGATGACACGGATATCGACAGCGACCACCAAGATCCCGGTTTCGAAGCCACGCCCGGTTCCGGCCGGAAGACCATGCGCCAGTCGAGCAGCGCGGTTGCTGTGGGTATCGCCATCGGGGCGGCAGTCGGCGCCTCGCTCGGCCTGGTCGCGGACAACATCGGAGTCGGCCTCGGGGTGGGCATCGCCATCGGGGCGGCGATCGGTGCCGTAGTGGGCCAACGCGACTGAACGCGCTCGGCGTGCCTGGCGACACACCGCAGTTCCAGGACCAGTACGTCGCCCTGCTACGCGGCATCAACGTCGGTGGCAAGAACCTGATCAGGATGGCCGACCTGGTCGCGTGCTTCGAGTCGGGTGGCTTCGCTGATGTCAGGACGTACATCCAGAGCGGCAACGTCCTGTTCCGATCGAGCGAGGCCAGCCCCACCGAACTACGGGATCACGTCGAGAAGCTGTTATCGACGACGTTCGGGTACACCGCCAGCGTGGTATTGCGCACGCGCGAGCAGCTGCGAGCCATCGTCGATGAAGCCCCGGAGGGGTTCGGGGCGCAGCCCGACATCTATCGGTCCGACGTCATCTTCCTGATGCCGCCGTTGACCGCGGGCGAGGCCATGGTGGGCATCCCGACGCGGGAGGGCGTGGACGAAGTCCATCCCGGACCGGGCGCCCTCTACTTCTCTCGGCTGACGGAGCGCGCCGCCAAGTCCAGGCTCAGCAAGCTGGTGTCGATGCCGATGTATCAACGCGTGACGATCCGCAACTGGAACACCACCACCAAGCTGCTGGCGCTCATGGACGAGCAGTCGGCAGCTCGGTAGCGCCGACGCCACGCTGGTTCAGTCGGGGGAGGCCGGCGCTGCGAGAGTTGGCTCCACCACGACGGGCCGGCTGGAGCCGAGTGGCCGGCCGTCGGCATCGAGCGCCGTTAGGACCACGATAGCCGCATCGTCGGGCAGCTCGACCGCCGTCTCGAACCCGGCGCGCGGTGTGTCGCTCACCTCACCGAGCGCCTCCTCGCGGTCGCCCACGAAGAGCCTCCACGACGACACCGTGGTCGCCCCGTTCCAGCTCACCCATGCCATCAGCCGTCCCCCGGAGTCCCGTGCCACCGATACCAAGGGATCGTCGAGGGGCAGGCCCGTCCATGGCGCTCGATAAGCACGATACGAGGAGAAGCCGCCGGGCATGGAAGCGTCGAACACGACGTTGCCATCCGCGTCGTAGCCGGTGACGAGCTTCGAGCTGCCCCAGCCGATCGTGGCGGTGCCGTCTACTTCGAGCGTCAGATCGCCCTGGCTCGACGAGTTCGTGCTTCGGGGTGGCGACAGCTCGCGGACCAGCTCCGCGGTGCCCGCACCCTCATCGAGACGCAAGACGAGTCCTCGTGGCTGCGTCGGGTCCTTGGCGTCATCGGTGGCGTTGTCAAAGAGGGAGATCGTCCCATCCGCGTGCCATCGCGCGTCGTGCTGCTTCTGGAACACCGCGTCCGCCGGCAGCTCGAAGTCGCTCTGCGCGCCGCCCAATCGCCACATGATCTCTCCACTCTCGCGCGAGACCTTGTAGACGGTGTCGGTGTGGCGGCCGCTGAGGATGAGATCGCCATCACCGTCGAGGGCGATGGAGTTGAGATGCAGGTAGTCCCACGGGCCCTCCTCCGGGAGCTCCTTCACCAATTCAGAGAGCGGGATGTGGTCCGAGGCGCGCCATTGCCACAGGCGCGTTCCGGTCCCGATGTCCAGCTCCTCGACGAGGTAGTCGTCGATGAGCCGTCCATCGATCTCCACCCGGTCGAGCGCGAAGACATACGCGGTGTCGTCCGGCGTGACGAGGAACTCGTGAAGGTCGCCGGAGTACGGCTCGGCCCGCAGACGAGCGATCTCCTGGTACGACTGGTCGGCGATCACGTATTCGCCATCCCCAAGGCCGCGGTCGACGACCCCCTCCCACCAGCTGAGTGCAGGCGCGCCGTCGTAGGTGATGGGACGCAGATCGAGGGCGGTGCGCCCGGGCACGCGACGGAGCCACAGAGGCTCACCTGCAGCGTCGTAGATCATCAGCCCATCTCCTTCGCCGCCAAAGCGAGGGGTGATGAAGAGGCTCTCGTCCCCGGCTGCCTCGGTCGCGTCGATGGTGAGGCGAGGTGGTCGCAGATCGGGGCGGGACTGGAAGCTGAAGAGAGCAGCGGCGGGCGGGCCGCTCGGTGTCGGCGCGGGTGTCGGCGCGGGTGTCGGCGCGGTGTCGGAGCAGCAGTCAGCGCGGGTGTCGGCGCGGGCGTGGTCACTGGCGTAAGCGACGGATCAGCGGCGCTCACCGGCGCGATGACGAACGATGAGAGCATCAGCACCGTTCCGACCGCGGTCACGAGCCCGCGGGGCGGCGGCGTCGACGATGGCCGCCTGGTGAGATCGTGAACCCAGGTCATCGGATCCTCCTCGCCCGTGCGGTCTTGTGATCGAACGCGTCGGCCAAGGATATCGTCTCGTCATGGGCCGATCCGCGCCGATTGGAGCATTGGTTGGATCCGCCTGCGCGTCCGGCCACGATTCCCTCTCGACCTGCGAAAGGATCGACATGCCTGAAGTGATGATGTTCCATCACGCCAGGGTCTCACCGAGGAGCTTCATCCTTTCGCCGACGAGCTTCTTCCACGAGGCAGGCACGGCCCACGTCAAGAGCACGGGGTTTCGAGGCCATCCGCGATCGCGGCGTCAAGCGGTCACAAGCGTACGCGTTTCGCGCGACCCTCCCAGAGGACATGTTCGGGGGACTCGAGCTGGAAGGTGGAATGATCGATGTCGAAGTCACCCGACAGACAGTCGCCGAGGTGGTCGAGCAGTACGCCGGGATCGCCGTCAGGGCCCAGGACGACGTGCGCCGAGACGACGTTGATGCCGCTCGTGATCGTCCAGACATGCAGGTCGTGGACGGCCTCAACACCCGGTGCCTCGAGGATATGGTGACGCACCTCCTCCACGTCCACGTCCCTGGGCGTAGCCTCCAACAGGACATCGACCGCTTCCCGAAGGAGCCCCCACGTGCGCGGCAGGATCATGAGCCCGATGACCGCTGAGGCGATGGCATCGGCTTGCGTGAAGCCAGTGAGGGTGATGATGACCGCGGCCACGACGACAGCGACGGAGCCCAGCAGGTCCCCGAGGACCTCGAGGTAGGCGCCGCGCATGTTCAGGCTGCGGGTCTGGGGACCACGCAGGATCAGCATCGCGATGAGATTGGCCACTCCGCCCACGACCGCCACGGCCAGCATGAGGCCGCCGGCGACTTCGGGTGGCTCGTTCCAACGCTGCCAAGCCTGCCACAGGATGAAGGCTGCGACCCCGAACAGGATGACGGCGTTGATGACAGCGGCCAGGATCTCGGCACGGTACCAGCCGAAGGTGCGAGCATCACTGGCGGGGCGTCCGGCGAGCCAGATGGCTCCAAGAGCGAGGGCGACTCCCGCCACGTCGGTAAAGACGTGGCCGGCGTCTGCCAGGAGCGCCAGACTGTCGGCCAAGAGCCCGCCGACCAGCTCCAAGAGCAGGATGGCCACCCCGATGCCGAAGACGAAGTGGAGCGAACGTCGGTCCTGCTGTGCCGCACTACGGATGTCGTCGCCGCTCACAGATCGTCGATCGCTCGGGGTTCCAAGCATGCATTTTAGTCGCTCGAACGGATGTGACCCACGAACGGACCCGAGGAGGATGCGCCCGGGAAGGCTGGGAGCCCGGCACGGCGATGCCAAAGACCTCTGAGGCCAGTGCGCATGCCTCGCCCGTGACCTTCCGAATGGCCATGCGAGCGAGGAGCGCCAGGCTCCGCTGATGCGACGGTCAGACCGTTTCCGCCTCCAGGTGGCCATCGGCACTCCAGGAGGTGATGCCGTCCAGCTCGATGCGGATCAGCGGGCGATCCTCGAGCGAGTGGCTCAGATATTGCGGGTATCTGTCACGCAGCGCCACGAGAGAGCGCCTGTGCGCCGCAGCGTCGTCGTCCGGTTCCCGCAAGGTCGCAATTCCCTCCGCTCGCACCCAGGCCAGCGCAGTCCAGTCCTCGCTCCAGTGTTCGAACAGCAGGGTCACGCGTGGACGAACCAGGATGTCTCGCACGCGGGCCAGCTCACGTACGTCGCCGCCTCGCTTGGGCTTCTCATCCAGCGGCACGTACACGATGGCACCATGCTCGGCCGCATCGGCGAGGACGAAACAGATCGGCAGTAGCCGTGGATGCCCAGCAGCATCCAACGTGGCCAGGACGGCAGATCGCCGGCTGTCGATGAAAGCACGTTGGGATCGGCTGGGCGCCGCAGAGCGTGGCATGTCTCAGGGACCCCGGTAGCCCTCGGAGCTCACGATGATCCGCGGATGGCATGCGCTGCGCGCCGCGACCACCTCGCGGGTGCCAGCGAGGTTCACCCTCCGCCGACCGGCCCTAAGGGAGTCGCTCGGCCACGAATGCCAGCACCTCCGCCGCATGGTGAAGACCGTCGCGGGGGACGCTCAGGACCTGGGGTTCATCGCCGCGATCCTGCGGCACGATCACGAGCACAGCCGGGTGCTCGGCCTCAAGGTCGAATTGGATGCGTCGCAGTCCCTCATAGGGGATGTCGAGCCGCACATGGTCCGCACTGGTGACGAGGATCCGTCTGTCGGTGACACGGACGTCTGCGCTCCGGGTGGCGAGGCGAAGCTCGACGCGCTCGCCGGGCTGCAGCAGGTGGATGATCGCCGAGTCCTGAACCTGTGGGTCGGAGTCCATGGCGTGTGGGTCTGAGTCCATGGCGTGAGCATCGCCGAGCCGGCCTTTTGATCGCGTAAATCCATCGGCCATCGACATTGCACGGGGCCGACGAACTTGGCCAGGCCCACACCTGACACGGTCGCGGTCCGCGTCAGCGTCCCGGTCCCCACCGAGAAGCCACGTCACACAGACGCCACCGCGAGCAACGGCGCGCTGTCACGCGCTGACACGCGCCTGCAAGCCGCTCCAGCACTCCACGTGATGCGGTGCAGTCATCCGATGGGCGACCATGAGGAAGAACGATTCTTCGCTAGGGAGGCTGAAAATGGCACAAGATCTGCGTGGCAAGCGCATCGCCGTACTCGCGACCGATGGCGTCGAACAGGTGGAGCTGACCGAGCCGATGCGGGCTGCGCGCGACGCGGGAGCGAGCGTCGACCTCATCTCTTTGCGGGCTGGCTCGATCCAGGGTGTTCGGGGTATCGAAACGGCCGACACCTTTGCTGTGGACCGCGTCGTGGACCAGACATCGGCCGATGAGTACGATGGCCTCATCATCCCGGGTGGCGTGAAGAACCCCGACAAGCTACGGATGGACGAGGACGCCGTATCCCTGGTGCGCTCGTTCTTCGACCTGGGCAAGCCGGTAGCAGCCATCTGTCACGGGCCCTGGATGTTGGTCGAAGCCGATGTCATCCGCGGCCGCACCCTGACCTCGTACCCAAGCATCAAGACCGACATCCGCAACGCCGGCGGCACTTGGGTGGACGAGGAGGTCCACGTAGAGCAGGGCCTCATCACCAGCCGCCGACCAGATGATCTGGAGGCCTTCAACGCCAAGATGCTCGACGAGTTCGCCGCTCGAGCCGCGAAGGCGTCGGAAGCCCATGCCGGCAAGCGTGTTATGACCTCATCGGGAGACGCATCAGAGTGATCGCCGGGCGCACCAAAGTAGCGGGCGGGCCGCGGCGGTGACCATGACCTTGATCGTCGTCGCGGTGGTGTCAGGGGCATTGATCATCGGCGCCGCCTGGGGCATCTTTGGCAAGCTCCCGCAGCAATGGGAAGGTTTCCTGATCGCACTCGCCGGCGGAGCCCTGATCTACTCGCTGATAGCCGAGTTGATCCAACCCTCGATCGACGCGTCCTCGCTGTGGACGGCCATGATCGCGGTGACGGTCGGGGCGTTTGTCTTCACCCTGCTCGACTACCTGGTCGATGAGAAAGCGGGGTCGACCAAAGGCGCAGGACTGTTGGTCGCGATCACGCTCGATGGCGTACCCGAGAACCTGGCGCTGGGTGTCGCGCTGATCGGCGCGGCCCCGCTGGAGGTCGCGGCGCTGGCCGGGTCGATCTTCCTCTCCAACCTGCCCGAAGCGGCTGGTGGCGCCAAGGAGATGGCGTCGGCCGGGCAAGGTCGTGCCAAAGTGTTCGCCCTGTGGGCGGCGGCAGCAGCACTGCTGTCGGCCGCAGCTATCGTCGGCAACCTCGCCCTGGAAGGAGCTTCACCTCAACTGCTCGCAGCAACGCGTTGCCTTGCTGCTGGGGCAGTCGTCGCGTCATTGGCGACCGAGGTGTTTCCCAAGGCCTACCGAAAAGACCACCATCTTGCGGGCGTGGCCACTGTCCTGGGTCTCGTCCTGGCGTTTCTGCTGGCGTCGCTCGGCGGAACGTGATCGGACCGCAGGTCCGCCCGTGAGAGGCGGTTGCAAGCGCGGACCGAGCAACGCTCGCGCCAGCGCAACGGTCGCTGTGGGAGCCTAGTCGGATGATGGCGCGATCCCACGTAGAATCGGCCCCGCCTCGTTCGAGAAGCTCTTACTGAGGGTCTACCGCGGCGCTCTGCCACGCCAGGGAGGTCCATCTAGTCTCACGGTCGCCACTCCGAAACGTTTCCCCATGGCCCCGGCGACAAGGCCGGGAAACTACCCAACACAGGTCTGGTTTGACAGGACAGAAGAATCCCCGCCCCAGGAGAAGGAACGCCACGCCCAGGCGACGAGCTCGGGGTGAGCCACTTCTCGGGCTCACAGCGCAGCGCGTGCTGGATAGGAGTCCAAACCCCGTGATCGTAGTCGACGCTCAAGGCGGCATCGTCTACGCCAACCCGATGGTTGAGGACGCCTTCGGCTGGACGCCTGACGAGCTGCGCGGTTCGCGCATCGAACAGCTCGTCCCCGAGCGCTTTGCCGCGCTTCATGAGGCCCATCGTGCAGCCTTCGCTCGGACTCCGAGCGCCCGAGCGATGGGCAGCGGACTCGAGTTGTCCGCTCGCCGGCGCGATGGAACGGAGTTTCCCGCCGAGATCGTACTGGCGCCGGTGTCGTCGCGGCGCGGCCCGCTCGTGATCACCACCATCGTCGACATCACCGAGCGCGCCGAGACGCAGTCGCGTCTCGCTTCCGCGTACGAGCAGCTGCAACTGCATGCGGAGGAGATGGAGCAGCGCACCGATGAGTTCGCACTGTTCGCCCGGCTTGGGGAACTGCTCGAATCGTGCCAGACCCTCGAGGAGGCATACGGAGTGATCGGCGTGATCGCAGAGCAGGCTTTCCCCGGTGACACAGGGGCGCTGTATGCGCTGGACCCGTCGCTGGCAGATGCGGAGGCCGTCGTCACCTGGGGGAGCGCACCTCCGGAGATGACCGCCTTTTCGGTGACCGACTGCTGGGCCCTGCGGCGTGGCCGCATGCACGTGGTGGCCGGTCGCACGCCGGAGCTATCCTGCCCGCATGTCGACGAGGCCATCGCGACCGAGTTCATCTGCGAGCCGCTGACGGCGCAGACGGAGACGCTGGGCTTGCTCCATCTCCGGGTGCATGGTCAAACGTCGGCCAGGGCGCGCGGGGCACTGCTGGCCGATCGGGTGCGGCTGGTGCAGACGCTGGGCGCGCGACTGGCGTTGGCGCTGGCAAATATCCGATTGCGCGAAACGCTCCGCGAGCAGTCCTCGCGCGATGGGCTGACCGGACTGCTCAACCGACGATCGATGGAGGACGCTCTCGAGAGGGAGCTTCGGCGCGCGGAGCGCGAGGACTATGCCGTCAGCATCCTCATGGTCGATCTCGACCATTTCAAGGATCTCAATGATTCATTCGGCCACGCCGCGGGCGACGCGGTGCTGCGCGGGCTCGGAGAGTACCTCGCGGGAGCGGTGCGAGGTGGGGATGTCGCCTGTCGATATGGTGGTGAGGAGTTCGTGATCATCTTGCCCACTGCGTCGCTCGCGGACGGGGCGCGCCGCGCAGAAGTGCTGCGGGAGGCGGTCAAGAGTCGCCAAAACGAAAACCTTCCGCGCGCATATCCGGTGACCATGTCCATCGGCGTGGCCGCCTACCCGGGTCACGGGACCACCGCTCAGGGGCTGCTGCTCGCCGCCGATGCCGCCATGTACCGAGCCAAAGAGCTGGGTCGTGACCGTGTCGTCGTCGCGGGGGTCTCGGAAGGGCGATCCATCGAGGTATCCACGGGCTGATCGGTCTAGGTCAGGCGCCAGCGGAAACGGAGACGGACATCGCCTGCCCTCAGGACCGGAAGTCGATGGCGTCGGCGCACGGCTATGGCTTCCCGTGGCACCTGCGCTCACCCGCATCGGAGAAGGCCTCGCCCTCGACCGGCAGGAACTTCCACGAATACGACTTCTTGCGCAAACTGAGCCGGAGCACGCCCCAGGCGTCATCCGAGTAGACACGGCTGTGGGCAGCCACCCTCGCACCCTTCGGCCGAAGTGGAGCACCGCCGGTGCCCGCGACGATCTGCTGGACGCCCTTCTGCCGATCGATCACACCGCTGGGTCGGGCCGGAGCGAAGCGCTCGTAGTTGTGCTCATGGCCATTGACGATGAGTTCGGCACCCGACTTGTAGAGCAGCTTGACGAGCGGGCGCACCCGTGGCTCGTTCCCATGGAGTCCGCTGCTGTGCAGGGGCGTATGGAAGACCGCCATCGAGCATTGCGCCTTCTGCTTGGCCAGCGTCTGCTTCAGCCACTTGTACTGAGAGGTACCGGGCTGACAGCCGACGTCCGTCTTGCAGATCTCGCTGTTGAGCAGGTAGACACGCCACTTGCCCAACTTGAGCGAGTAGTACCCGCGCGTGCCAGGGCCGGCTCGCCAGCCGAAGTAGTCGAAGTAGCCTTGCGCGCCCGAGGTGTGGTACTCATGGTTGCCGAGAGTGGGGCGGGTGCGGTTCTTGAAACGGCCCCAGGTGGGTTGGTAGTTCGTCCGGAACTGAGCCAGGGTGCCACTCGGATAGGCGTTGTCCCCAGCGGTGATGGCGAGGCCCTGGCGGCTCTCGATCAGTCGAGCGGTCTGAGCCTCGCCGGAATCGGCAGTGCCATTCGCGATGTCACCGGCGACGAAGACGGTCTCTGGTTTGGCCGCCGCCGGCCCAGCGGTCGCTGCAACGAGTACCGCGAGCGCGGCGAACATGATGAGGACCCGGGTGGGCACGGTCGTTCTCATGGGCACGCGCGGACAATACGCGTTACCTGGGGTTCCCGCGAGTTTCTGCAAGCACTGCAGTCACCACGAGCGTGCTGTTGTCGCCTTGTCGTCGACTTTGCTCCGTACTGAATGTGGCTGTTTCGCCCTGGCTCTTGCAGAGCGGGTAGCATCAGGCCCCGCATCCCACTGAGCCAAGACAGGGAGACGATGACGAGACAGCCACTTCTGAGCCTGACCGCGGTGATGGTCCTGATCCTGCTGCCCTTCGCCAGCACCGCCGCGCAGGATGACTCTCAGGCGTTCCCGCCGGATATCGTGGCGGACGTGCAAGCGCAGATGGATGATCTGACCGCCGGCGGACTCCCGCCCGGCATGGTCGTGTGGATCGACTCGCCGGAGTACCGGTTTGCGGGTGCAAGCGGATCTGCCAGCCTCGCGGACGACGTACCGATGCCGCCTGAAGGTGCGTTCCGGATCGGCAGCATCACCAAGATGTTCACCGCGGCCGTGGTCATGCAACTCGCGGAGGAGGGTGTGCTGTCGCTGGACGATCCGCTGGCGCTGTGGCTGCCGGACGTCGCCGCTCAGCTGCCCAATGGCGACCACATCACGCTGCGCCACCTGCTGGCACACACCTCGGGTCTGTTCAACGTGGTCGAACACGAGGCCTACTACGCCGATCTCTTCTCCGAGATGGTCGTCGATGAGGAGGCAGGGACCGTGACGCTGGATTGCGTCCAGCGGGATCCCAACGACACGCTCGCCCGCTACGTTTATGGCAAGGACGCGCTGTTCGAACCGGGGGCACAGTGGAGCTACAGCAACACCAACTACACGCTCCTCGGCATGGTGATCGAAAAGGCCGCGGGCATGCCGCTCGCAGAGGCGTACCGCTCGCGCATCTATGAGCCACTCGGCATGGCGTCGACGTTCCTCGATTGCTACGAAGACCCGGTGGTCGATGTGGTTCAGGGCTATACGGGCTTCGGGGACGGCCTCACAAACCTCACGGAGCTGCATGAGTCGGTCGGGTGGTCAGCGGGTGGCATGGTTTCGACCGCACCGGACCTGATCGCCTTCGCTCGCGGGTTGTTCGGTGGGGCCCTGTTGGACGATCCGGAGTCGCTGGCCGCGATGACACCGGCCCCTGACAAACCCTACGGTCTGGGCATCGCGAACCAGGGCGAGTACATCGGGCATGCAGGCGTGATCGCCGGGTTCCGATCGACGCTCTCTTATGCGCCTGAGCTCGATGCCGTCGTGGTGGTGCTCTACAACCACGATGCTGCCGATCCGGAAACGGGCCTGGCGGACGTGCTCGAGCCGGCACTCCCGTTGCTGCGCGCGGAGGACGAGTAGCCGCAAACCGATCCACACCAGCCGTGGATCCTGACGCTCGCGTGGACAGGGGGCGCACCGGCTCGCCTTCGCGGCCACAAGCGGGTGGAGCCCGCCCGTCCTCGCGATTCCGTGAACAGCAGGTCCGCGGTTCAAATCCGAGTGTCGGCTCCACCTTCCGCCGGCGCCTCGCCGAGGGGCGGCTCGAACCCCTCGCAGCACGGTCTCGGCCAAGGCTGATCACAGCGCCGCCGCGCAGGGCCATCCGTCAACCGGGGCGGCGGCCTATGAAGGCGTCGTGACCCTCGTTGATATCGACGCGGAACGGCTCGATTCCGACATCCTCCAGCAGGCGCAGCCACGTGGCGCGATCGAAGATGCCCAGCGTGTGCACGTCGTGGTGCAGTGTGACCTCGTCGCCCTCGCGGAGCACGATGACGTAGTCGGTGCGGACGGTGTGGCCGTCGGGCTCGACGGGTCGATCCCACTCGAGGTAGCGCAGCCCACGCCCGACCTCGTCGCTGCCACCGCTCTCGGACTCGGGCTCGTACGTGTCGAGGACCCAGTCGGGCACGAACAGCGCAGCGCCGCCGGGTCGCAGGTGAACGGACGCCGTCGTCAGCGCCGCTCGCAGGTCAGCTTCGTCGGTCATGTACACGATGGCGTCGTGGATGAGCACGGCATCGAACACTCGACCCAGGCGGGCGGTGCGCATGTCGTCCACGAGATGCTCGGCGGTGGGGTTGATCGACTTGCTCAGGGCCAGCATCCCCGGTGCCGGATCGACCAAGGTCATCGCGTACCGCGCGGACAGGTGCGAGGCGAGATTGCCGCCACCCGACCCGAGCTCGAGGATCGTCCGCAACGGCCCGTCCACGTGCTCGCTGAGCAGCGACTCCACCTCGGCGGCCTCGGCGACGTAGTCGCCGGGCGGCGTCAGCAGGTGGAACCAGGCGGCCAGCTCGCCGTACATCAGCGGTGTCTCACCCATGGCGCTAGTGTGCCTCGTCCGCGCCTGTCGCGCGAGCGCGTGACGCGCTCGATCCGGCTCCGCGGCTCGCCCGCCTCGCAGCCGGCGAGGAGGATCTCGACGTCGCCCCGCTTGGCGACCTTGAGGACGCGCGGTCCCATCTTCGGCATCGGGCCCCGCTTGCCGCCGGCCAGCGGATCGGACGGGTAGTAGCCCTCGGTCACGAGCCAGCGCACGAACGTCCGCACGACCCGGGTGTAGTGGTGCACCGAGTGCGAGCTGAGCGTCCCGCTGCCCTTCCGCTTCGGCCGGCGCTGCTGCCAGGCGATGTAGGCGATGAGGTGTCGCTTGTCGATGGTGCCGGGGAGGGCCGGGATGCCGGACTCGCGGAGCCAGCCGCGGTAGATGCCGAAGTCGTAGAGGTACTGCTTCGTCGGTCTCTTCATTGATGATCGAGACCGATCCTGCGAGGAAGTCTCGAAGAGCTCGTCGAGGGAGGCGCCGGGTCGTACCTGGGCGCCGGGCTGATCAGGATGCTCGGCTCCGGGCCGCAGGTTCGGTTCGCCGTCGGAGGGGTAGGCCCTGTCCTGATGCTTCACCGGAGCCCGTCCGAGCGACGTCCGTGTCACTCGCTGTGGCCCGCCCGGTGGTCGGGATCGTCGGACCGGAGTGCCCTCATCCGACCGCTCTCGGGCGTGACACGCACGGAATCACGCCGGGTCCGCTCAGGAAAGGGGAACTGGAGCGGGAGACGGGACTCGAACCCGCGACATTCTGCTTGGGAAGCCCGGCCGGGCGTCCGCGATAAGTACGCAAACCCCTCTGATCGATCCTGATGGACCATCCGACTCTACCGCACCGGCCGCGGAGGACTTGGGACTTGCGCGGTACAACCTCGGTGAACATGGGCTTGTTCGGGGCGAGTGGGGTAGCGCCAGCTTGGCCCACCTCCGGTTCCGGCCCCTCTCGACGAGGGTGCTCACCCTCGTATTCTCGACCTTGGCCGCCCGGAGGAACATCGGCTATGCATTCGGCTCGTGGAGCCGCCCAAGCACCCCCGCGACGTAGAGATCGACATCCTCAGGCCGGAGGACGGTATCGATGACGGTCGCGGCCGCCCCTCGAATACCTGCGTCATCTCCGAGGAGGGCTCTCTCCATGAGAACGTGGGCTCCAGCCTGCGGAATGGCGCTCCGGTAGATGCGCTCGCGAATCCCCGCCCACAGGTAGTCGCCAGCATCCGCGAGGTATCCCCAGACGGTGATCACGTCGGGGTTCAGAAGGGTGATCACGGCCGCCATGACATCGCCGATCTCGCGGCCTGCGGCGCGAACGGCCTGACCCGCCTCAAGATGGCCGGACAGGGCGAGCTGGGCCACTTCGCGCGACGACTCGACCTGAACACCCTGATCACGCAGGGTGCGGACGAGCGCAGCACCAGATGCGCTGGCAGCGAGGCAACCGCGATTGCCGCAAGCGCACATCGAGTCGCTACCAGCTACCCGTACGTGGCCGATCTCCCCGGCTAAGCCTGTTCCTCCCCGTACGATGCGTCCGCGCACGACGATGCCGCAACCAAGTGCCGTTCCGACCTTGAGCGCAAGCAGCACCTCCGCGTCTACGTGGTTCGCCCGGTGCTCAGCGAGCGCCAGGAGGTTGACATCCTGGTCAACGAGCACCGGTACTGCCCAAGTCGCACGCAATCTCTCGGCGATCGGTCGATCGGTCCACGGGTGGTTGAAAACGCTCCCGGCGACACGCGCGAGTTCGACGGGCCCGGGCACCCCGAGGCCGATACCGAAGACTTCTGTCCCTCCCTCCACGACCTGCTTGAGCGCTTGACGCCATTCGCTCTCTATCCGCGGGAGTACCGACGCGGGTCCCGCAGAAAGATCGAGATCGATCGTTCGGCTGGTCAGGACCGTGCCCGCCAGGTCCGTCACGCCGACCCGACTGCCACTCAGACCTAGCTGGGCGACGAGAATGAGACCCGCTCCGGGGTTGAACCGCAGATGCCTAGCTGGCCGTCCACGCCCGACCACGCGGGCGCCCTCCGAGACGAGAAGACCAGCCTGCGTGAGAAGGTCGATGCGCTCGGCGACGGTCGAACGGGCGACACCCATGTGGGCGGCGATCTCCGCGGTCGTGGACAGGGATCCACGCCGCACCAATTCGAGAACTTCCCCGGATCTAGCGATGCGCGTGACGCTCTGGATTTCTGGGTCCTCCAGGGAGCCTCCCATCGTCGCCCGTTCGCCAGCGGAAGGAGGAACTCAATATACGACGACAGGACGAGTAACTTAGCGGATTGACACCGCCGTTGTCTTTCTTTAGATTGACGGTCAACGTAAAGCCTTGCCCAGCCGGGTCAGGAGCTACGCACGAGGAGGTGCATCTCATGGTATCCACTCGACGCCGGAACATCGCTGCGGTGGCGCTCGCCGCGGTGACGACCATCGGCCTGTCGGCCGGCAGCGCCCTAGCGCAAGATAATCAGAAGCTGGTCGTTTGGACGTACTACGTCCACGGCGGGCAGATCGATGCGATGGACCAACAGAACGAAGAACTCTGGGCTGCGGCCCACCCCGACGTGACCATCGAACACGTACAGATCCCCTTTGACCAGCTGGCTTCGAAGCTGCTCGGCTCCGTCGTGACCGGGGATGGACCCGATGTCGTGCTCGACAACGTGGTGGTGGACTTCCCGACGCTCGCCTCGTCGGGCGCACTCGCCGATCTCACCCCGTACTGGGACTCCTATGCGGACGCTGGTCAGTTCCCTGACAGCGCCGTCTGGAAGTGGGACGACAAGATCTACAACATCCTGTCATACACCAACCTCCTCGGGATGTTCATGAACCAGGACGCACTCGACGAACTGGGGATCGCCGCTCCGACGACGATCGACGAGCTGGAGGCGGCGATGGAGACAGTGGCGGCGGACGGGACGTACACGCCGATCGCCATGTCGGGCGTGGCGTCACCAGAGGGGGCGTGGCTGTTCTTCCCGTTCCTGCTTGGTGAGGGAGTGACGTACTGCAACCTCGATGCCCCATCGCTCCAAGCCGGGCTCGAACGGCTCCAGAAGTGGGCCGACAATGGATGGCTGCCCCGCGATGCAGCGACATGGGATCAGGCGGATGCGTGGCAGGCGTTCTTCAGCGGGAACTACGCCTTCGGCCTCAACGGCAACTGGAACCTCGGCGATGTCCGCAACAACGCGACGTTCGATATCACCACGACCCGATACCCTGCTGGCTCAGAAGGGAGCCATGTCTTCCCAGGTGGTGAAGCGATCGGCATCGGCGCCTTCAGCAGCAACCCCGACCTCGCGTGGGATTACATCGCCACCACGTGGCTGTCTCCGGAGGCTGGACTCATCAACTTCGACGCATCGGGCCAGATCCCGACCCGAGCTGACCTCGCTGCGGATCCGGCAATCACCGGTGATCCTCTCGCCCTGCCGTTCGTGCAAGCGGCGGCCGAAACGAGCGCATGGCCACTCAATGAGAACACCGCCGAGATGCAGAACGCGATCGGCGTCGCCGTCTCGGAGGTGATCTCGGGCCAGACTGCGCCAGAGGATGCCGCACAGCGCGCTGTCGACGCGATCAACGCAGCCATCGAGGCTGGTGGAGGAACCTGCTGACCATCGCTCACGTGGGCCTGGGCTAACACCTCGGCCCCCAACGACCGCGTGACGCCTCCGTACGGTGAGCGACCGCATCAGCCAGGCGTCACGCGGCGGAGCCAACAGCACGAACACGACGAGGCATCGATGGCGCAGTCGAGGCGAGCCCGATGAAGCGCACGACCAGCCGGCAGGTGCTGTTGGGTAGCCTTCCTCCTGCCAGCGACGTTGCTGGCGCTCGCCCTGTCGATCGCGCCGCTCGTCCAGTTGGTGCGGATGGCAGTCTCCGATGTCGGGCCGACAAATCTGCTTGGGGATTGGGAGTTCGTCGGGACGGCGAACCTGGAGGCGGCGCTCGCCGACCGCGTGTTCTGGGAGGCGGCAAAGGCGACTGCGGTCTTCACGGCCGTCTTGCTCATGGTCAACCTCGTCATCGGCTTCGTCGTGGCGCGGCTCCTCGCTCGCCAGGACTCTCGGCTGATCGGAGCGGTGCTCGCACTCATGGTGCTTGTTTGGGCGTTGCCGCCCGTCGTCTCCGGCAGCGTGTGGAAGTTCCTGCTTGCAGGCGACGGCGCCGTCAATGCTGTGCTCGTGGCGATCGGGATTGAGCCGGTCGGCTGGCTAAGCTCTCCAGACCTCGCCCTGTGGGCGGTGAGCCTGGTCGCGGCGTGGGCGAGTCTGCCCTTCGCGGTCCTCATCATCCGGGGTGGGCTTCTCGCCATACCCGTCGAGGTCCTTGAGGCTGCCGAACTCGATGGTGCGGGCCGTGGAGACTATCCCGCGACGTCCTCTTGCCGCTGCTGCGCCCGACGCTGGCGGTCCTGGCGATCCTCGTCATCCTCTATGCGTTCCGCAGCTTCGACTTCGTTTACGTCATGACGCAGGGTGGGCCTGGACAGATCACGAACACCCTCCCCTATCTGGCCTACCAGACATCATTCAAGACGTTCTCGTTCGGCGCGGGTGCTGCCGTGGCGGTGCTCTCGATGTTGGTCATCGTCTTCTTGGCTATCCCCTACGTCGCGAGCCTACGACGCGAGGAGCAGGCGTGACGAGACCTGCCCGCCCCTGGCAGCTCGTCCTCGTGGCTGCGCTCGGGTTGCTGTATCTACTGCCTCTCGTCTGGATGGTGCTGACATCGTTCAAGTCCGACGCGGAGGTGCGGACCGCTCCAAACGAGCTGTTCTTCTCACCGACCCTTGACACCTTCCGCGAGATCCTGGGCGCAGGTAGCGCCTCGGTCGTCACGTCGTTCCAGATCGCAGTCGCGGTGACCGTTCTCGTCGTCCTCATCGCCGTGCCAGCCGCCTATGCCGTAGGCCAGCGCGTGACGCGCGGCTGGGTCATCCTTGCCTCGTTCGTCCTGGCGATCTTCCTCGTGCTCCAGATGGTGCCGCAGCCCATGGCGGTCATCCCGCTCTTCGGGATCCTCGCGAGCTGGCACCTGACCGGGTCTCTAGCAGGACTCATACTCGTGGACACTGCGATGCTCGTGCCGTTCGCGGTGCTGTTGCTTCGCCCCTTCGTCCTGTCGGTTCCGCGCGAGCTGTACGACGCTGCTGAGATCGATGGTGCATCCGGGGTCCGCGTGTTCGGCTCGATCGTGGTGCCGCTCTTGCGGAACGGGATCGCGACCGTGGCCGCCATCGTCTACATCATCGCGTGGGGCGAGTTCATCTTCGCCACAACACTCATCAACGACCAGGCCGGCTTGCCGGTCAGCGGGTTGCTGGCGCAGCAGAACAACCTCTATTCAGTCAGTTGGAACCGGCTGATGGCGCTTGCGCTCGTGACCTCGCTCCCGCTCGTCGTGGTCTTCCTGGTCGCAAGACGTCGACTCACCGAGGGTCTATCAGTAGGAGCAGTCAAGTGAATGACCGACCGATCGTCGCGCTAGTGGGTTCGCTCGATACCAAGGGCGAGGAGTATGCCTTCGCCCGCGACGCGATCCGTGAACACAAAGCAGATGCAGTCCTCATCGATGTCGGTGTGCTCGGCGAACCAACGGTGCGGCCAGACATCGCAGCCTCAGAGGTCGCCAAGGCAGCCTCGAACGATGTCGTTTCACTCCGCTCGACCGGGGATCGTGGCGTCGCGATGCAGGTCATGGCCGATGGCGCCGCTACCATCGTCGCTGGACTACGCGGCGAGCGCGACTTGAAGGGGGTCCTCGCGCTCGGCGGATCGAACGCCGCCTATGTCCTGTCCGTCGTTGCGGCCCGGCTTCCCGTCGGCTTTCCGAAGCTGCTCGTTTCGACGATGGCAGCCGGCGACACGCGCGGCTACGTCGGCGAGACCGACCTGACGTTGATGTACCCGGTCGTGGACATCAACGGACTGAACCGAGTGAGTCGCGCAGTCATCCGTAACGCGGCCGCGGCGATCGCCGGCATGGCGCACGGCTACACGGACGACCCGGGAGAGTCGGCACCTGTGGTCGCGATCTCGATGATGGGTGTCACGACGACGGTGGCGATGGCTGTCGCCGAGCGCCTCGGAGCGGCCGGTATCGAGACGCTGAGTTTCCATACGACCGGAACCGGCGGCCGGACCATGGAGTCCCTGATCCGGAGTGGACTCATCGCTGGTGTCGCCGATCTCACGACGTCGGAGCTTGCCGACGAACTCGTCGGTGGCATTTGCTCGGCGGGTCCCGAGCGGGTTACTGCGGCTGGCCTTGCGGGGATCCCTCAAGTGGTGAGCCTGGGCGGCCTCGACATGGTCAAGTTCGGCGCCCGCGACACCGTTCCCGAGCAGTACCGCGAGCGGGTTCTCTATGAGCACAACCCACAAATCACGCTCCTGAGGACTGACGCAGTCGAGTGCGCGGAGCTTGGCCGCCGCCTGGCGGAACGCCTGAACCGCGCCACGGGACCGACCGTGGTGATCGTGCCCGAACGGGGCTTCTCGCAGATCGCGGTCGCTGGTGGCCCCTTCCATGACCCGGCCGCGGACGAGGCGCTCATCGGTTCGCTCACGGGTGGGCTCGATCCGCGCATCGAGGTCCGTCGGCTCGATGCCGACATCAATGATCCGGCGGTCGCGACGATCGCCGTCGACCTACTCACCAACTGGATGGAGGACGCGAAGCCATGACGAGACCGACACGCGACGAACTGCTCGAGTCATTCCGGCGGAAGGTATCGACGGGACGACCGATCATCGGCGGTGGGGCTGGTATCGGTCTATCAGCGAAGTGTGCCGAAACCGCGGGCCTCGACTTCATCGTCATCTACAACAGCGGCCGATATCGGATGGCTGGCCGGAGTTCGATGGCCGGTCTCATGCCGTACGGCGACGCGAACGCGATCGTGCTGGAGATGGGAGAGGAGATCCTCGAGGTCGTGGACCACCTGCCAGTCCTCGCTGGGGTCTGCGCTACCGATCCGTTCCGTTCGATCCCACGTTTCCTCGATCTGCTCAAGGACATGGGGTTCGCGGGCGTCCAGAACTTCCCGACGGTGTGCCTGTTCGAAGGCATGATCCGAGCCAATCTCGAAGAGACCGGGCTGGGCTTCGACCGCGAGGTCGCGATGACTAGGTCTGCCCGGGAGCGTGATCTCCTGACCGCAACCTATGTCCATAGCGTCGACGAAGCTATCGCGATGACCGAGGCGGGCGCTGACATCCTGGTTCCCCACATGGGCCTCACGACTTCGGGAATGATAGGCGCCGAGACTGCGTTCGGTCTCAACGAAGCCATCGATCGGATCGCCATCATGCTGGAGGCCATCCGGAGCGTGCGAGCGGACGCGCTCGTCATCTGCCATGGCGGGCCGATCGCGGGTCCCGATGAGGTACGGCAAGTGCTGGCGGCCGTGCCAGGGCTCCAGGCTTCCTCGGTGCTTCGAGCATGGAGCGCCTACCGACCGAGGTCGCGATGACCGAACACATGCGCGGCTACACAGACATCCCGCTAGCCTGACAGGAGACACGACACATGTATCGACTCACCGTTCTATACGGCCACCCGACAGACCCGGACGCCTTCGACTCGTACTACCGCGATGTGCACATCCCGATCGCCCGCCGAATGCGCGGATTGACCGATTGGACGCTGTCTTGGTGTTCAAGAACAGACAATTCGCCATACCACCTGATCGCTGACCTCTACACGGAGGACGAGGCTTCCATGAACCGAATCCTTGAGTCACCCGAAGGTCGCGCCGCTAGCGCCGATGTCGAGAAGTTCGCAACTGGAGGAGCCGTCTTCGTCGCCGGCACCTTTGAGAAGGTGGCCCTCGAATGAGCCGCTCGCTGAACGTTGCCGTCGTCGGTCTTGGTTTCGGCGAGGACTTCCTACCGATCTACGCTGCGCATCCTGATGTCGGTGTGATCGCGATCGTGGACAACTCCGAGCAACGCCTGACCGAGGTGGGGGAGAGACACAGGATCGCCGATCGTTTCACCAGCTATGACGCCGTCCTGGCAGAATCCGCGATGGGACGCGGTCCATATCATGGCTCCCGTTTCGTTCCACGCCGACTACACGGTGCGCGCCCTCCGCGCCGGCAAGCACTGCGCCTGCGCGGTGCCGATGGGGCTCGAGCTGGATGAACTCCGTGCGATCGTCGATGCGGAGCGGTCGTCTGGGAAGCGCTACATGATGATGGAGACATCCGTCTACGCTCGAGAATTTCGCTATGTCGAGCGCCTCATGCGCGATGGGAGCCTGGGAGGAATCACGACCTATCGCGGGTTCCACATCCAGAACCTGGATGGCTACCCTCCGTACTGGCTGGGCTACCCGCCGATGAAGTACGCGACCCACGCGCTCTCACCATTCCTTGCGCTGACGAAGGGCACCGTCGCCGACGTGGTGTGCTATGGATCCGGTCGTCTCACGCCCGAAAGGCGAGGCGATTACGGCAATCCATTCCCGGTCGAGGTCGGCCTCTTCCGGCTCAAGGACTCGGACCTCATCGGCGAGGTCACCATGTCGTTCTTCCAGACCGCACACCCCTACGCAGAGGGCTTCGACGTCTACGGCGACGCCATGAGCATCGAATGGCCCGAGACCGTCGACGGACCGCTGACAGTCCACGAGCTATTGCCCCTTGGTCCCGATCAGCCTGAGACCGGCCTGCGTGGGAGACGCTCGGAGACGCGACGCGACGCGCCCGAGGACGTGACCGATGACTTGCCCGAGCCGATAAGGCGGTTCGTACGCCCTTATCTCCTCACGCCGGCAGCCGGCGGCCCCTCGATCAGCAAGCTGGCCGAGCACGGCGGCTCCCATCCGTATCTCGTTCATGAGTTCATCTCCACGATCGTCGAAGAACGACCATCTGTGATCGACGCCCCGACGGGGGCCGCTTGGACCGCTCCGGGCATCGTTGCGCACTTGTCGGCGCTCCAGGCCGGTGAGCGTCTCGAGGTTCCCGTATACGGGTGAAGCTCCTCAGACGTCAATCGCCTTCTACCGCGACCAGGGTTGCCGACACCACAGCGTTGGCGACCACGCCACTGGCGAGACAATCCTGCAGTCGGTGCGCAGGACGCCGGGCATGCCACGGAGGCATTCGAAGCGTCCCTGCGCCGCGGCTTGGTCCTGTGGCTGCTGAACCGCGCCCCGGAGGTCATCGCGGTTTCGCTGCGCGCGGCGCTCGCAGCCCGGCTCAGCGCCTCGGTCGCAAGTGGTCCACGGGCGCCCATGTCAGCGCCCTTGCGGGAACCCCGGATCTACAACGAGGAGACGTCGAGCCTGGTCGCCTGAAGGTGGTGCGGTCACGCTCCAGTCCGATGGCGCCTGGTCGACCGATGCGCTCTCGTCGACCTGCGCGGGTGAGGGGGCGGACCGTGGGACTCCTGCCATGAAGTTCTGGCTCCTCTATGTCCTGATGCGGTCCCATCGAACAGGCGACTCCCGCGGCTTCGCCCTGGCTCAGACCATCCATCTCCCGTCTCGGCTCAGAGCCGCTGGCAACGGCTTCGCCACTCCTCGGCCGATTCGGGGACCCGATCTCGAGATCCTCCGCGCTGGTGAAGATTTGGATGGCCCCGATGGCGCACCCGCAGGCGCCAGCGCCGGCCAGCCCATCGGCTTGCTGCCCATGTCGCGGTTCCTGCGCACGAGATCGCCGGCCTGGATCTGCTGCCACTCGGGATGGATCTCGTGGACATCGGGGATGCCGGATCGGAGCAGGCGTGCTCGTCGAGAACGGCACCGTCGCACGAGCCCTGGGTCCATGTCCCATCCGATGCGGGTACCGGTCACTCCGGTGCCTCCAGTTGGTATGACGACGAAAGGTCGTGATCCTATCCCGGGATCTTGCGTGTCCCGGTGCGATGACGACACCCATGCGTTCGGCTGGGCTTCAGGCCGGTGACCCTGGTCGCCCTGGACGCATCGTGGTCTGCGCTCGTCGTCGGTCCGGGAGATCGCGACCGCCGATCAGGCCCGGGCGGCCCATCTCAGGCACCCTTCCTGTACCACCGCATCGACGTCGAGGGTCGCATCCGCCGGGGAACGGGTCGCCCCAGAGCTGCCCGGCGATGTCCGAGCAGGCGCGCCGCTGGGCGTCGTCGTACTCGGTGCCGGGCTCCGTGGCCGGGACGTCCACCTCGATGGCCACGAGGTAGCGCTTCATCGGGCCGCTGCCACGTCCTGGTCAGGTCGCCAGCGCGTGATGCGCGAGATGGCGTGGAGACGACCGTCGGCACCGACGACACTCCCGCCGATGAGGATGATGTCGGCACCGATCCGCGTCGCGGTGTGTCCGCCGAGGACCGCCGGACCGGGACGCCGAGCCATGGTCCAGTCGTCGCTCCGGGGGGCCCAGATGCGCACGCGATCGACCGCATGGTGATAGGTGCCGGCTCGCTCGCCCCCGACGATGGCGAGCCGGCCATCGCCGAGCGCGACCGGGACGTGGGCGTCGGGGACGAAGCGGGGCCGGGCGGTGGCGGGCACGAAGTCGCCCGACCCCGGGTCCCAGGTCCAGACGCCGTTCTCGTCATCGGGCGGGGTCCCGTAGATCACGCGCCCGGTGAGCACGATCGTCCCGTCCTGCAGTCGGCTGAGATCCATCCCGGTCATCGCCGGCGCTCGGCCGACCTGTCGCCAGGTGCCATCGGCGGGATCCCAGACTTCGACCCCATCGTGCAGCATGCACTCCTCGTCATCAGGGCTCTTCCGGACGCAGGCCCAGCCGCCGACGACGAGGACGCGGCCGTCGGTGAGCCTGATCGCGCGATGCTGTCCGCGTGCCCTGGCGAGCCGACCGGTCGCGGTCGCGCGCCCCGTCGAGGGGTCCCAGATGAGCGCGCGCCTGGTCGCATCGCGCTTCACCGCTCGGCCGTCGCAGACCGTGCCACCGCCGGCGATGAGGATGCGTCCGTCGAGCAGCTTGGTCGCGCTCGCGCCGCCGACGTCGGGGAGCGACCCGACACGGGTGAACCGCTTCGTGGAGCCGTGCCACAGCAATGCCGGGAAGCGGCCACAGTCCTGCCTGCCGACGCCGCGGGCAGAGCTGCCCACGATGAGGGCACGCCGGTCGGGCAGCGCGATGGTGTCGCCGCCACCCACGTCGAAGGGCAGGGTCCCGGCGTTGCGCGCGCGGCCGGTCGCGGGATCGACGAGCTCGGCCTGGCGGGAGCCGCCGCCGACGACGAGGATGCCACCGCCCCACAGGCGGGTCGCGCTGTGTCCGGCCCGGGGGAACTGCAGCTCACCGATCGGCTTCGAAGCAGCCGCGGCCGGGAGCGATGGGACGAGGAGCGTGAGCGCTGCGGCGAGCGCGAGGACGACGGATCTGGGTGACACGATGGGGACCCCCTGCTTCGGACGCCACAGGATGTGCGTCCGCTCCTCACATGGTCACCCATCGTCGTCCCCCATGCGGGCACATCCTGACGCTCGGTGCCCTGCCGCACCGGTCGATGTGGCGTGCGCTCGCGGGACGGCGGTCATCCCCGGCCGAGGAGCCCAGCAGGCCCCCCGTTGCGCGGCCCCTTACGGGATGCAGGGGCCGATGCGCAGGCC
The DNA here is from genome assembly GCA_963838115.1 of uncultured Chloroflexia bacterium. GTDB lineage: Bacteria > Chloroflexota > Limnocylindria > Limnocylindrales > CSP1-4 > JAFMJV01. The sequence goes on along the minus strand of CAWIPU010000001.1, from coordinate 110,304 downwards.
GTCGTGGACACGGGAGCCGAGCCGCAGGTCGTCGACCATCGCTGAGACGACGATCGACGGTTCGTCGCCCGGGCGCTTGACCGCGGGACGACCACTCGAGCTTCGGCTGATCGGACCGCCATCCACGGGATCCGAGGACGCCGTCATGGTGGTCCCAAGGATGCGGAGATCGACGTCGATGTGGATCGGTCCCGGACAGATGCCCCAGAAGATGATCGTCGACCCAGCCGAAGCCGCTGGTGCCGCCGCGGCAGGGTCGCCGGCACAGGCGCGGAAGTAGTGGACCCGTCCCTGGGTGCGGCGGGATGTCTGGACAGCGCCCTTGCCGACGCGCCGCGTGTCGCTGGGGCCGATGACGATGCCATCGGTGACCGTCAGGCTGGGGGCGAGCTCGAACGCGTCGACCGAGGGCAGGATGCTCAGAGCCGGCTAGGTCCGCTTGGGCATGATGCGGGGTCGTCCGGTGTCGTGGCCGCCCAGGACCAGGCGTTCGCCGCTCAGCGACAGGGGCTTGTCGATGGTCGCCGAGACCCGGCAAGTCCCTCGGACGATGAGGTGGTCGCCGGAAGCGGCTCGTCCGATGGCACCTCGCAAGCCTACATGGACCTCGCCACTGTCGGCGTTGCGGACCTGGCAGGTGCGGGAGGCCGCGGTCGGGGCACCGCGGTTCGGTGGTGGTACGCCGCGAAATGCGGCAGCTAACGGTTCTCGCCGACCAGCCTATCGGCTCGGAACACATGGAACACGACTTGGCGGCCGGCCACGCTCAGGCGCTACGTGGCGCCATCAAGGTCTTCGCTGACCGTCAGCGGAGACACCAGGCGATGTAGGCGATGAGGTGTCGCTTGTCGATGGTGCCGGGGAGGGCCGGGATGCCGGTCTCGCGGAGCCAGCGGCGGTAGATGCCGAAGTCGTAGAGGTACCCCTTCTCGGTCTCTTCATTGATGATCGAGACCGATCCTGCGAGGAAGTCTTCGAAGCTGATCCCGTGATCCCGCTGGGCAGAACGCCTCGGGCCCGTCGATGCGGCATCGACGGCGGAGCGGAGGCCCGGTCAACCGCTCCGGAGTGCCCTCATCCGACCGTTCTCGGGCGTGACACGAACGGATCACGCCGGGTCCGCTCAGGAAAGGGGGACTGGAGCGGGAGACGGGACTCGAACCCGCGACATTCTGCTTGGGAAGCAGACACTCTACCGACTGAGTTACTCCCGCTCGAGAGTGCTCGAACGCCACTGCAGACAACCACTGCGTCAAGCCATCCGCAGTCGTTTGACAGTAGCACAGCGCGGTTCTGCCGAGCGCGATGGTGGGCTAGCTCGAGGCGTGCCCTCCGCGAGTTCCTCGGAGATGTCGGCCGTCATCATCCCGCAGGACGAACGAGTCGTGCGAGAGATCGATGACCGTGCCGAGATCATGCCCGTCACTGGAACGCACGTTCCAGCCAGCCTGGATGTAGGGGACGCTCGTGTCGCCGAGCCGGTCCGCCAGCGCGACGCAGTCGAACGCCGAGGTCAGCAGCGCGCGGGTGGCCCACCAGCCGCGGATTTACGGCACACGGACCGTGTGTTCGCTGCCACACCTGGTGGCGCTCATGTGATGCTCGCGCAAGGTCGCCCCGGCTACGCTGCCGGACGAGGTTTCGTCGTGCAGGCGACTGGTCATGCGATCCATGCGACCGGCCTGGCGGGGCCAAGGAGGGCGAAGATGGATCTCTTGAACGACCTGCTCGGCGGCGATCAGAAGCAGGACTATGACGACTTCGTGCAGCGCTACGATCAGGGTTCGCCCTGGGATAACATCGGTGATGACGAGGCGCAGCGTCGCTATCAGGCGGTCGCCCCTCGTTTGGACGACGACCAGTACACGTCGTCGGCGGAGGAGGCGTTCCGCAACCTGACCCCCGAGCAGCGCGCGGAATTCGGGCGCTGGCTGGAGTCGAAGGCGCAGGTGTCCGGCGTCGACGCGCGAGCTCAGGACCTCGCCGACCCGCACGAGCTCGCCACCATGACGTCGCGCGTGCGCCGGGAACAGCCGAACATCCTCGATCAGCTGCTGGGCGGCGGTTCGAGCGATGGCGGTGGCCTGCTCAGCAGCCCCATCGCCAAGGCCGCCATCGGTGGCATCGCGGCCATCGCGGTGCGCAAGATGATGGGCCGCTGAGCCACCTACCGACCTCGAGGGATCCAGCCTGTGGACGCTGAAGCGCCGCAAGTCAGCGCCGCGCCGCCGCCCGAGCCCGATCCGTTCCCGCACGACGCTGCCGGCCAAATCATCCGTCGGGTCCCGACGTACGCGCGGCTGGCCTGGGCGGTAGCGCGCGACCCGTCGCTGTCCCGCGTTCGCCGGGCAGCGGTCTTGGGAGCGGCGGCCTATCTCGTCTCGCCCATCGACGCGATTCCCGCACTCGTCCCCGTCGCGGGCCAGCTCGATGATCTGCTGGTCGTGATGGCGGCGCTTCGCTTCGCCTTGAATGGCCTCTCACCAGAGCGGCGCCGCGCGCATCTGGCCCAGGTCGGCATGACCGAATCGGACATCGTGGACGATCTACGCGCCATGCGTGGCATCGGCGCGTGGGTCATGCATCGGGGCCAGCGTCGGCTCGCGGCCGCCACGGAGCGATTCGGTCGGACTGGCGACCGCGACCTTGACTCGCTCGTGGACGAGGCCCGGCGGCTGCCAGTGGCGGGCTCCAGCGTCGTGGGCTGGCTCAAGGGAGCGCTGGTCGCCGCTCGCGGATCGGAACCCGACGGGGAGGATAGACGCGACTAGCGATCACCGTGCGTGGACGGTGCGAAGTCGACGACAGCCGAGGGCTCCCACCTCGTCAACTGAGATGCTCCATGAGCCACCATCCCATCGCCGACCATGCGCGCTATCAGACCGTGGGGCGGCTGCATAGCTCGCTGCGGGTTGCCCTGGACACCCACACTTGCGGTGGTGTGTAGCCGGTAGGGTATCGACCGATGGACACACTAATAGGCAATTGATGGCGAGCGCCCACGAGCACTGGTGGCACATCCGAGAGCAGGTGGAAGAATCCAGGTCCGGCGCGAACGACGGCAGCGCGGACCACCACGCTCTCATCGCGCAGGGAGATGCGCAAGCCGTATTCGACCGGGTAAGGAGTCGTGGGTTCAGTCGCGTGCGATCCGCAACGCCGTCTCTGCTACGTCTCGGAGGACAGGTGGTACACCATCCGGCCCGCGCTCGTCCGCGACCGCCAGGATCTCCAGCGCCAAGCCTGGCTTGGAGATGCGCTCCAAGGCGGCGTGGATGAGATGGCCCTCATCCCCGCGTCCTCGCACCCCGGACGCCTTCGCGATCACGTCGGCGTAGCCGCTGCGGAACAGATAGCGCTCGATATCCTTCGCCGGCAGCACTATGACGGCGCCGTCAGCCGCTCCGGTGGCCTCCTGGTGAGCGCGCGCGGTTCGCGCGTAGCCTTGGCCGGCCGAGTCACCATCGACCAGCAGCACCCATCCGATGCCCAGGTCGTCGGCCAGCTTGAGCAGCGGCGGAAGGCCTGACTGCGCGAACTCGATGGCCCGGATCCCCTCGACGGGAAACTCGACACCGGAGATCAGCGCGAACTCGGGTACCAGCCAGGCCTCCGTCTCACCCTCGACCAGCACCCAGCAGCGGGCGAAGAACGAACTGCTCCGATTGAGCCGCAGGTGAAACGTGAGCCGCCGCAGCTCATCGACCGAGTAGCGCTGCGTCTGCACGGCCCGCGCCTCGATGGCCTCGTGCCCGCGCACGAGGCGACGCAGTGAGGTCAACGGCACCCACGCCAGCACCTCCGGCGAGTGTGTCGCCACGACCTGCTGGAAAGGCAGGTTCAGGGCCACTGCGCAGAGCGCCGCCAACCACGTGGGGTGCAAGTTGGCCTCGATATCGTCGAAGAGCAGGATCGGGTCCGCCTCGGCCGCGAGACCCTCCGCGGGCATCGCATCGAGCACCGAGACCAGCAGCCACAAGGCGGCGATCCGTCGCTGAGGCCCGGCGCCGTCGGCGAGCGCCGAGCTGAGATCGGTCACCAGGGGCCGTGGCGTGTCGGTCATGGCCAACACCGAACGGGGCCGATCGGGAGCGTGGCCCAGTTGCTGCGCCAATCGGCCGCCGGCCAGCAGCAGATCTTCGCGCACGTCGCCGAGCTCATCCCACGTCTGCGGTGCATGCGGTTGCGCGGCACCCAGAAGGGCCGCCCGTAGACGATGTCCACCGGCCGGTTCCGGCTCAGGCTTGCCGATCGATGGACGGGGCCCACCTACGATGACTGCCGGATGGCGACGGCGCAGCCAGGCCAGCACGACGGGTCCATCGAGATCGAGACGCGGCACCCCGGCCCGATCGAGCACATCCACGCTGGTCACCGGCTCCCCGGCCTCACCTCGCTGGGCCAGGACCCGGATGCTGACACCACCGTCCTCCAGACCCGGGAGCACACCGGTCTCGGCATCGTCCTCCGCTTCCAATCCGAGCTTGATCGAAAGGGTCGTGGCGCGACCGGCCTCGTCGTCCGGGGGCCGGTGGAAGTCGGCGGAGGTGAAGCTGGGCGGGACGTCGGGTGCGCATGGATCAAGGACTCGAGCGATGGCGCGAAGCAGCGAGCTCTTGCCAAAATGGTGCTCACCGATGACGGTCGTCAGCATGTCGAGATCGATCGCCAGACGGTCGATGGCGCGGAAGCCCTCGATCTCCACTTGGTCGATGCGCATGTCCCCATGCTACGGCCGGCGACGCGAGTACGGACCTCGATGTGCTACTGGCGCCCGGGCGCCACCGACAGGTCTGTCGCCGAGAAGTCATCACCAAAGCTCAAGGCCGCCGCACGCCGCCTTCGACCGAAGCGGCGCCAGCCCTCAAGAGCTCGGTCGACCATCGTGCGAAGGACCGCGCTACTCGAGGATGACGCGGTCCCCCTGAACGACGTCGCAATCACTGACGATGGAGACGTCCACCGGCGAGCCGGCCTCAAGCAACGTGCCGGGCATGGGCTCCTGGCCCCAGACGCGACCCTCCCCAACGAAGCCACTCTCCCCTTCGACACACTCGCCCACCGTGAGGCCGGCATCGAGGATAGCTTGGCGTGCCTGGGTCGCAGTGAGGTATTCAGGGTTCGTCTGGCCGTAGACACGTGACCAACCCTCGCCAAACAGCTTCGGCACGGGCACACGTGGCGCCGGCGTAGAGCCTGGATCCGATCCCAGCTCGACCGGCACCAGGTCCACGCTCCAATCACACGCTGGGGCGCTCACCTCCCAGTAGTAGTGGCCCGGTTCGATGCCGTAGAGATACTCGCGGATGCCGGTCAACTCGATGGCGTTGCCCGCATCACGGGCATCTCGTAGCGTCCCGCTCCAGGTGCTGCAGCCGACCGCGTCCACTTGTGCCAGCCACGTCTGCGCTTCCATCTGGAACGGCGCGCTGATGGTGTCGCCGAAGCCAGTCGTGCGCGCCGCCGCTCCGACCTCGTCCGGCTGCGCCAGTGGACGGGCCTTGAAGTCATCCGGCAGCAGCGAAGCAAGCGACTCGGGGACGACGGGGCTGCGACGGGCCCAGCCGGGGAGCGTGTCATCCTCGGGTGGGTCGACACGGAAGGCGTCGATGATGCCGGCACAGCGGGCGAGCGTATCTTCATCGGAGGCTGGCTGGAAGGCCGCGCCGCGAGCCCGCTTCTGCTTCGTCGACTTGTCGATGAGGGCCGCGTATGTGAGTTCCTGCTCGCTCCACAGCGAACCAAGCAGGTGCCGGCAGAACGCCTCGTCGCTGAGCACGATGGTGCCATCAGCGCGGGTGTAGCCATCTAGCGGCGCCTCGAAGCTGGATTGTGGGAACTGCTCAGGCGGCTGTGCCGCCGCCGGCGCAGCCGCGCCTATGAGGGCTGCCATCGCCAGACCCGCCACCAATGCTGGGACCTTGTTCTTGCGCACGCGTGCCTCCTCTCGGTCGATCGGATGAGGGTATCGTCGCGCCCCCGACACTTGGTGTCGAGGGGCCTGTTGGGCCAGCCCGAGGCGGGACGACCGGCTGTCGACACCCGGGACTATGCGGATCGCACGTCCGGGTGGCCGAAATCATCGCCTCTACCACTGCCGCCACGCGGGCGGCTCCGGTGGCCGCTCTCGTCCGGCCACGCGTGGGGGACTCGGGATGTCGACCGTGCCGACTCGGCCGCGGCCGATGCCGGCGGCGATGCGCGCAAAGCGCGCTGATGCCGTGACGTCGATGTCGTACCAGACTCGCCGCCCGCGCCGCTCAGTTTGGACCCAACCCGCTTCGCGAAGCACCTTGAGATGGTGCGAGATCGTCGGTTGGCTCAGATCGGCCCCGCACGCCTTGAACTCGCCGGCGCAGCTCGGTCCATCGATCGAGAGCCGGCGCAGGATCGCGAGGCGTATGGGGTCCGCGGCGGCCTCCAGGAGCAGGACGTCGGCATCGCGGGAGTTCGGCATGCCGACATCATATCAAGCCAGATCGATATATGAGTCTGTCGTATCGTCAGCCGTCGATATGATGGCCTGAGTCGCTGGCAGTCGCTGGCGGGCGCTGGCCGTAGGATGGCAGGGTCGTCCAAACCCAGGCAGGGTCGTCCAAACAGCCCGGGCACGGCGCGATCCAACTGCCGATGAACCACGGGCGCGCGCACGCGTGATACCGTCCCGGCATGGACCTCAAGGTCGAATGGCTCGGGCGCATGGGATATCGCCCGGCGTGGGAACGGCAGCGTGCCGTCCATGCCGCACGAGACGCAGGCGAAGTCGGCGATACGGTGCTGCTGGTGGAGCACCCCCCGGTCCTGACGCTGGGTCGCCACGCGAGCGACGAGCACGTCCTCGCCTCCCCTGGCGAGCTGGAACGGCGCGGCATCGAGGTCATCCGTGTCGAGCGCGGTGGCGAGGTGACCTACCACGGTCCCGGCCAGCTGGTGGCGTATCCCATCGTACATCTGCGTGAACTGCCGGTGCTCCTGCGACCGTTCGTGCGTGCCCTGGAATCGAGCATGGCCGACGTGGCGGCGCGCTACGGCGTCCGGGTTACGACACGTCCCGGCTACCCTGGTGCCTGGATCGACGCCGACGGTCCCGCTCCGCGCAAGATCGGTGCGCTGGGCGTGCGCGTCGAACGGGGCATCACCTACCACGGCATCGCGCTCAACATCACCACCAACCTTCCAGACTTCAGTCTTATCGACCCCTGTGGGATGGCCGGCCTGGACGTCACGTCGATCGCGCGGGAGCTGGGCTGGCAGGGAGCGGACGCCGAACCCTCGACGCAAGGGGTACGGGATGCCGGGTACTGGTTTGCCGATGCCTTCTCCACGCGTCTGGACGACGCCGTCGTCGCATCGGCAGAGCAGCGTGCACGGATGTCCGCGTCAGCCACCGTGGCGTCGTCACCCGGCGCGGCGACGTCGTCACCCGCTGCGTCGCCGGCGACCGCGGCCACGGTGCTGTAGCCATGGCCGGGGGGCTCTTCGAGCTGCGGCGCGATGACATCACCGGTTGGTGGGTCGCGGTGGTCGTGGATCGCGAGTTCGACCGCGCGCGTTTCGCCCGGGAGGCGGCTCCCGTGCACGACCTGGGCGGCCGCTGCCAGAACTGCCGCCCTGCACCCGATGACGGCCCGCGGATACGGACGCTCAAGCCGAAGGCGTTCACGGTCGCGGGCAGCGAACTCGATCAGCGCCGCCACGGAGATGGCGACCAGGAAGGCGGTCAGGAGGAGAGTCTGCGCCTGGGCCTGCTGGGCGACGCCGGCTCATGGGAGACCATCGTGGCTCCCCTGGAACACCACGCGGCGCTGGGCCGTGAGCGCGAGAGCGTCGTCATCGAGATGCTTCGTCTGGCGCGCGAACGCATCCGGCGCGCCCGCGACGAAGGCGGCACCGAGTACCTCCAGATCGTGCAGAACTGGGGCAAGCAGGCTGGCGCCATGACCAATCACCTGTGCTTCGACGTCTACGACCTGCCGCAGATCCCCCATCGCATCGGCGAGGAGCTCGGCGGTGCGGCGCGCTATGTGATCAAGGAAGGTGCCTGCCCCTGGTGCCGGATGGTCCGCGACGAGGTCGTGCGACGTGACCGGCTAGCCTTCGACGATGCCGCCAGCGTCTGCTTCGCTCCATACGCGTCGCGCTCGCCCTTCGAGCTTTGGGTCGTGCCCCGCCACCACGAGGCTGATTTCGCGAACGCGACTGACGAGCAGCTCACCTCGTCGGCAGAGGCCTTGCAGAAGGTGATCCGGCTGCTGGACATCCTTGACGGGCCGCCCTACAACCTCGTGCTGCACACCGCGCCGCTCCACCAAAACGTACGTGAGACCTACCACTGGCACTGGGAGATCCACCCCCGGCTGCGTGACATCGCCGGGTTGGAGCTGGGCACCGGTCTGCCGGTGAACCCCATCAGCCCGGAGGAAGCCGTGGACGAGCTGCTGGCGGCGACGCGCGTGGCGTCGGGTGAGTCGGCTCCCCATGCCGAGGCCGACCCGGGACGCTCCTGGGACGACTTCCCGCGGCCCGGCGGTCCGCGATGAGCGAGCGGCAGATCATGTCGGCCGAAGAGCTGCGCAGGGCACTGGTGCGAATCGGCCATGAGATCGTGGAGCGACACGGTGGCGCTTCGGGACTGGTACTGGTGGGCATCGAACGGCGAGGTCCGGCCCTCGCCGCGCGCATCGCCTCGGCCATCGAAGAACGTGAGGGTCTGCGACCCACGGTCATCAAGCTCGATGTGGCCAGCTATCGTGACGACCGCGATGGTGCCTTCGATGCCGACGCAGCGTCGGAGATCCCGGCTGTATCACTGGAGCCCCGAATGATGGCGGCGAACACCTTGGTGTTGGTCGACGACGTGCTCTTCACCGGCCGTACCGTCCGAGCCGCGCTCGATGCGTTGACACATCGGGGCCGGCCGGCGGCCGTGCGACTGGCGGTGCTCATCGACCGCGGTCACCGCGAGCTTCCCATCCGGGCCGATCACGTGGGCAAGAACATCCCCACTGCTCGTGGCGAACGAGTCAAGATCCGGCTGCAGGAAGATGGAGCGGCGGTCGATGAGGTGCTGCTGCTGGGCTAGCTCAGCGGATCTCGTAGGTCCTCAGCGGAACTTGCGGGTCCTCAGCGGAAATGGCGGGTGTAGAGCAGTTCCTCCACCTGGGTCTCTCCACAATCCTCCATCCGGTTCGTCCCGTCGGTGTGGAAGCCCACGAACTCGGCGAACTGACGCATGGTGCTGTCGGCAGCCAGGATCCAGAAGATGACGCGGTCGAACCCGTGCTGCTGCAGGTCACGCGCGACGTGCTCGATGAGGTTGGTACGGATGCCCTTCTCCCAGCATTCAGGATCTACGAACAGCTGGTAGATCTCGCCGGTGCCACGTTCGACGTCGTCGTCGCGCGCCATACCGCCGCTGGCGAAGCCGATCACGCGCTCATCGAGGAGCGCCACCCATGGCTTCCGATCGGCGGCCCCGACATTCAACTCGTGGCGCCAGAACTCCTCGCGACCGCGTGAGCTCATGCACGAGATGTACAGCACCGACAGCATCCCTAGGTGGGCACGTTGCCAGCCATCGACATGGACCTGAGCGATTCCGGCCGCGTCTTCGATGGTTGCGCGGCGCAGATGAACGGGACCTTCGCAGGGCATCGACCCCTCCCCTTTGCGGCTTGCCGGACCGCCATCATCCACCCGCGCCGGGACGTGCGACCAGAGCCGTGGTGACTGGCTCGTCGGGCCATCTGACCCGCTACAGCCTCGCCGCGCAGCGTACGGTCATCGACGATGAGCGCGCCCTCCGCGGACATCGAGGTCGGACGCGCCCTAAGATGGCAAGCGTGCCCGACTTCATCGATCAGCCTGTGCCCGTGGGGCGCACCGACGCCGCATGAGCGCCCAGATCGCATGAGCGCCCCCTCGGAACCGCCGCTCTACAAGGGAGAACCGCTCGATTCCGACCGCGGCCCAGGTCTTGGCTGCTTCTGGATCCAGATCGCGCTGCTGACGTTCTTCCTCATCCTCACCCCACTGACGGTCACGTGGGCGTGGGATCCGCGGGTCAGCGCCATCCTGCTCATCTTCACCTTGATCCTGTTGCTGTTCAGCGGCCAGACCATCATCTTCCTGCTGCGTCTCGTGGCGGCCGACCGGCGTACGCGGCGGACCCCACTCGATCCATCGGCCAAGCCGACCGTCGGCCAGTTGGAGGATGCGTCGCCCGGCACTGCCGATGCCGCCACGTCTGAGTCGGCCGCGGAAACAGCGGAGGGGCAGGCGGGCGGGAGAATCCGGCGACGATGGCTGACGCTCCGTCGCGCGCTCGGGTGAGCGCCGGGATCCTCCTGTTTCGGTACACCGACAGGGGTATCGAGGTGCTGTTGGGCCATCCCGGTGGGCCCTTCTTTCGCGACAAGGATGTCGGCACGTGGTCGATCCCCAAGGGCCAGGCCGAGAGTGGCGAAGCGTTGTTGGCTGTCGCCAAGCGCGAGTTCGGAGAAGAGACCGGCCATGTGGTCGGCAGCAATGCCCGCATGATCGACCTGGGCAGCATCCGCCAGCGTGGCGGCAAGACCGTGCACGCCTGGGCCGTCGAGGGTGACATGGATCCGGCCGAAGCCTGGTCCAACACCTTTCCCATGGAGTGGCCCCCGCGCTCGGGCATCTTCATCGACGTGCCCGAGCTGGATCGGGTGGCTTGGTTCACGCCCGATGAGGCCCGCATCGTGATGAACCCGGCGCAGGTCCCACTCATCGGATCGCTCTTGGCCGCACTCGCGCGCTGAAGGCCCCTGCTCGACTCGGCGCTGAGCGCCTCGCTGGGTAGCTCGTCCTGCGGCGTTGGCGGGAGGGGCCTGCGATGTCCCAGAGCGACCCCAACAACCGGCGCGGGACCATGTGGTCGCACTTGCCCGCGAGTGCGTGGCCCCGGGGAAACGACGCGTGGCGAGCGGCCCGCTGATGCTCGGCGGTGACTCAACTGGCCAAGCATCATGGTGACGAGCGGCCGTTGGCGGCCCGTTGAGTCACCGGTGGCATCGATCGGCCGCTGCGTCGGGCTGGCTTGGCCCGTTGAGTCACCGGTGGCATCGATCGGCCGCTGCGTCGGGCTGGCTTGGCCCGTTGAGTCACCGGTGGCATCGATCGGCCGCTGCGTCGGGCTGGCTTGGCCCGTTGAGTCACCGGTGGCATCGATCGGCCGCTGCGTCGGGCTGGCTTGGCCCGTTGAGTCACCGGTGGCATCGATCGGCCGGCGTGCACGGTAGGGCCGCATCACTCTGCGCCATACCGGGGCCTCGCGGCGATGCGTCCCATGGACCCCTGTCCGGCTCGCGCTGCGTGCGACAATGCTCCCCACTCGCAAGTGGAGACAACGTGCCGGTCCTGGCCACATTCTTCTCGGTTCGCCGTGGTCGCGATCCCTTTTTCAAGTTCTTCATGCAGAAGCTCTTCCCCAAGCAGGTCGAGCGCTATGAGAAGGACTTCGGCATGCGCTTCCTCGGCTGGTACAACGTGGCTTATGGTTGGGACTTCGACAACGTCATGCTCCTTGAGATCCCCGACTACGAGACGATCGACAAGCTCGAGGGCGACCCACGCTCACGCGCCATCGGTCATCGGGCCGGTGAGTGGATGTTCGAGCGGCACCACGTGATGATCCTGCGCGAACGCATGACCGCAGACCTGGAATTCATCCCTTAGCGCACGACCACGAGGAGCGAACGATGGACGAGCAGCAACGCGCCATCCTGTTGGGAGAGATCGCCACCGAGGCCGGCGAAGAGCGTGAGGCCTTCCTCAACGATGCCGAACGCCAGTTCATGGCATTCCTCGATGCCAATCGCGAACGGCTCAAGGCACTGGGCGGCATGGTGCTCATCGACGACGACCCCGAGTACCTCTCGGTCACCGAAAAGGGCAGCTTCCGTTCGCGAACTCGCTTCCAGGACGATTTGGGCGAATGGGTCAGTGAGACCGAGGAGATCGAGAGCGGCGCGGAGCTGATCGAGATCTACAACCCCGCGGACCTCTATGCCGCCTTTGCCGATGCCGCGCGCGAGGAAGCAGGCCTCGACGCGCACCTGCGCGACGATGAGCTGCCCGACGAAGCTGACCGCAGTGACACCATCGAGACAGTGGCAGATGCAGCCGACGGGACCGATGAGGCCGACGCGTCCGAGGACGACTGGATCTACAACGTCCCCGCGCCGAAGGACAAGCCGGACGCCGCTAGACTGCTCTACGACCTGGCACTGACGTTCCAGGAGCGCAGCCAGGTCGACCAGGCGCAGCTCCTCGACGAGTTCCAGGATGCCGCCCAAAACGTGGCCGAAATGCTGGGAGACAGCAAGGTCCTTGAGGATGAGGATGAGCGCCTCTGGTTCCGGGGCACCGGAGCCTTCGAGGGAGAGGTCGTGCCCGAGCGTGACGATGACGGCCAGGGCGAGCCTGAGTGGCGACCCTTGACCACGCCCGAGGATCTGGTCCAGTACTACGACCCCACCGATCTCTTCGGCGACCTGGCCGAGGCCATCGCGGAGGCCTGGCCAGAAGTGGCGCCCGAGCTCGACGACGCCGAAGACGGCTCGGTCGGCGAGCCTGGTGGTCTCGGCGACACCGGCGACGTTGGCGGCACCGGAGCCGTTGGTGGTCTCGGCGGCACCGGTGGCGGTGCTGCCGGCGCCGAGGGCGCTCCGGACGGCCATCGCGACGACGCCTGACCCCGGCGAGGAGGTCCGCCTCCTCGAGACTCGCGAGTTCCTGCCCGGAAGATACTTGCTGCGATGGGCAGCAGCCGGCATCGCGCGGCGGGTGCGACCGGGCCAGTTCGTGCACGTCACGGCACCGCGGACGGCGGGGCTCTTGTTACCGGCCGTTCCGGTAGCCGGCTTCGATCGGGCAGCGGAGCAGATCACGCTCCTACTGTCGAAGGAAGACGGCGGCGCATTGTTGCCGATGCGTCCGGGGGATGCAGCCCGCTTCGACGGCCCCCTGGGGCGGGGCTTCGAGATCGACCCGCGCAGCCGCTTCCTGTTGGTCGTCACCGACACCGACGGTCTGGCACGGGTGCGCGCCTGTGTCGATGAAGCCGTCGCGACGTCACGCCAGGTCGCGCTGCTCCTGGGAGCACGGTCCATCGCCGAGGTGCCTCCCTCCTCGCTGCTGCCAGACGAAGCCGAATACGTGATCGCTACGGAGGACGGCTCGCTCGGACAGCGGGGCGGGATCGCTGAGCTCGTGGCCAGCTATGAGGCCTGGGCCGATCAGTGCTTCGCCGCGGGCTCCGAGGACTTGCTGGCACGTATCGCCAAGCTGGCAGCCGGGCGCGATGGGCGCATGGGCGTGGCCCGGCTGGGGCGCAAGCGCGGACGCCGCGCGGTTCGCGGTGCGAGCCCACCCCGGCGCCTCACTTGGCTGCAAGTGGCACTGCCACACGAGATCGGGTGTGCGCTGGGCGTCTGCCTTGGCTGCGTGGTGCGCGGCGTCGACGGTCAGCTGCGCACGTGCCGCGAAGGGCCAGCATTCGCCGCTCCCGAACTCCGTTGGGAGCTGGGCCAGTGACGCTGGATCCGTCGCTGGAGCCTGGGCCAAGGATGCTGGATCTGTCGGTCGAGCTGGCCCCGCATCGCCCCGGTCGACTGCGATTGCGCCACGCGGTCCTGGTGGCAGCCGGCGGTGCCGGCTACGGCAACGAGCTGATCGAGGCGGTGGCAGAGCAGAAGCCCGCGGCCATCATCACCCGCAGCGTCACTCGCGAGTCCCGGACCGGCAATCGACCGCCGCGGATGGTGGGGCTTCGCGATGGTGTGCTGAGCTCGGTCGGGCTGCAAAATCCGGGCCTTGAGGCGGTGCTACACCGTCAGGCACCCCGTTGGGCTGCGTCGGACGTGCCCATCATCGTGAGCATCTGCGCCGACAACGCCGACGACATCAGCGCCCTGGCTCGGACGCTGGACATGCGACCGGAGGCGTCCGGGCTGGAGCTGAACCTGGCTTGCCCTGACCGGGGGCGGCATGGTGAGCCCATCGGCCTCGACGTGCGCGGCGGCCGAGACCGCCACCGTGGCTGCCCGTGCCGTCACCGACCTGCCGCTCATCGTCAAGCTCGCTGCCGGTGCGCCGGATGTTCGCATCATCGCGCGTGCCGTGGCCGCTGCGGGTGCCGATGCCATCAGCGCCATCGGCCCCGCTGCCCGCGCTTGGCCCTCGACGGTGACCGGGTCACGTGCGCGTCTTGGTACGTCCTACGGCGGGCTTTCGGGCCCCGCCATCAAGCCCGTCGGTCTGCGCGTCGTCTACGAGATCGCCCAGGTCGTCTCGATCCCCGTCATCGGCATCGGCGGCATCGCCTGCCTCGACGACGTCCTCGACTACCTCGCCGCTGGCGCGACCGCCGTTGGGCTGGCGACCGCGACCCTCGCCGATCCGTGGCTGCCCGGACGCCTGGGTGAGGAGCTGGCCGCCTGGTGCGACGAGCATGGTGTCAGCGACGCGGGCCAGCTGACGGGCCGGGCGCTCCCTCGCCGCAAGGACCGCGGCAGCCTGCGGATGGGTCCTTTCGGCCGCTGATCCCCGTCCCGCCTTCGCTGCTGCCGGCTGTCAGGCGGCGAGCACGTCGGCGATGGCCGCCCGCAGCTCGTCCCCGCCGACGATGCCCTCGAACTTGGCGAAGATCTTGCCCTGGGCATCGACCACGAAGAGGTACGGCTCGACCGGGATGCCGTAGTCGAGAGCGGCTTGCACGGGCTGCAGCTGGCCGGCCGCATCGAGCAGCGGCTGCAGGCCGTTGTCGGTCGCCTGGAGCGCATAGGGCTCGACGTTCACGAATTCGATGGCATCCTCGTACTCACGCACCACCGACTTGACCAGCTCCACGGTCGGGCCACAGAAGCCCGTCTGACAGAAGGCCGGCGTGGCGAAGAACACCAGCGACGGCTTGCCGGAGGTCACGCTCTCCGCGACCGTCTTGTCGTAGGCTGCCAGATACGGGTGGGGATCGGTGGAGATGTGCGCGACCTCTGCAGCACTGTCGCCGGTGGGGCTGTCCGAGAGCGGCGCGGCCTGGCCGATGGCGGGCGTTGGTCCCTGCGGGTAGACGGCGAACCGGATGCGCTGGCTGACCTCCGACCCGTCCGAAAGCTGGATGGAGATCTCCGCACCCCATTCGCCCACGCAGTCGAAGTCTGTCGTGGCGCGATACAGCCCACGTCCCAGTCCCGAGCTGAGATAGCTCGCATCGACGCGCTGGGCAGGTGACTCGGGGTCACGCTCGAGCGCGTAGAAGGCGACCGAGCTGGGGATGCCGGGTGCCGCCAGCTGCCGATACGTTGGGTCCAGCACGTTGTAGAGGAAGCGATCGGATCCCGCGGTGACCAGCGACGACATCAACACCGGCAGGAACTGCAGGTCCCCACCGCCGGCGAGCGGCCAGCCGGGGATATCACCAGCCACGCCGTCACCCGCGGAGCATGGTGGAGCCTGGACTGAGATGCCCGAAGCCACGGTCGCTGCGGTGGCCGCGGTCGATGTGGACGCGCCGTTGTCATCGGCGCTGCAGGCGGCGAGCGTCAGGAGAACGGCGGCGGCTAGCGCCACCGAGCGCGCGGATGGTGTGTGCATCACCGGCAAAGGTACCGTTCTTCGGCGCAAGGCGCGCACAGCCAAGTTCGCCGGCCACGATCGAGCCCGACCCTTGCTACGATCACTCCTGCACATGAACCTCCGACTCACTGGTTTTCAGAAGCTTGCGCTCGCGTCTGTCATCGCGACCTGGATCATGGTCGTGATCGGCGTCATCGTGCGAAGCACCGGATCGGGCATGGGGTGCCCGGACTGGCCGCTGTGCAACGGACAGGTCATCCCCGAGATCGGCGACTCGGCCGCGTGGCTCGAATCGATCCACCGCTGGTGGGGCGTGATCATCGGCTTCCTGGTGCTGGGGCTGGTCATCTCCGCGTTCCGTACCCAACGCGCGACGAGGTCGGTGGTGGTGGGGTCGCTGGTGGCCCTCGGCATCGTCGGCTTCCAGGCCTACCTTGGCAAGGTCACCGTGGACATGAACAACTCGGCTGAGACGGTGCTGGCCCACTTGGCCACGGCGATGATCCTGCTTGGCACCTTCCTGTTCGTGCTCATCCGTTCGCGCTTCCCGGCCGGGCTACCGGCTCGCGGGGCGTCGCTGCGTATCCCCTTGCTGGTCGGCTTTGCGGCCATCTCCGTGTTCACGGTCCTATTGTTCGGGGCGGAGACGACCTGTCCCGGCGTCGATCGCGGAGCAGCTGGCTGTGCCGCCCTGATCTTTCCCGACTGGCCTCTCTTCGACGGCCAGCTCATCCCGGTGTTCTCCGAATATGCCGCCCTCGCCGACCTGCAGATGCGCCAATTCTCTCATCGCATCGTGGCCGCCATCGCCGGCATCATCGTGCTGATCACGACCATCGTGGTGTGGCGTGCAGTACGCCGCCGCAAGATCGATGGCGAGGTGCCCGGCGCCGAGGTCATGCTGGGCCTGGTGGGCACGGCCGCGACGCTGTTCGCGGTGCAGGTCGTGGTCGGCGCACTGCAGATCTGGACCGCGCTGGAACCGTGGGCGGTGTCACTCCATCTGTCACTGGGCGCACTCATCTGGGCGCTGATGATCAGCGCCGCGATCTACGGGTGGTACAGCGCGCGCGTCTCGGTCGCCGAAGTGACGGCCAGCGCATCGCCTGTCCCTGGTGCGATGCCACCACCCGCGGTCGAAGCCCACGTATCGGACATCCAATCCTCGACCGCCCGGCGTGACAAGGTGCGTGCCTATGTCGCGCTCACCAAGCCACGCATCATCGAGCTGCTTTTGGTGACGACGGTGCCGGCGATGGTGCTGGCATGGCGCTTCACCGCTGACCTGGACCCTGCGCACTTCACCTGGCTGGTGATCGCCACCCTGCTAGGCGGCACGCTCGCCGCCGGTGCCGCCAACGCCATCAACAACTACATCGATCGTGACATCGACCAGCTCATGATCCGGACGCAGCGACGACCGCTTCCCGCACACGCCATCGCGCCCGAGGACGCGCTCATGTTCGGCCTCGCGCTCACAGTCATCTCGTTCGCCTGGCTGGCATTCAGCACCAACCTCGTGGCGGCCTATCTGACGCTGCTGGCGGTGGCCTTCTACGTCGTCATCTATACCCTGGTATTGAAGCGCACGACGCCGCAGAACATCGTCATCGGTGGGGCCGCCGGCGCGCTCCCGCCGCTCATCGGTTGGGCCGCTGTGACCGGCGACATCTCACTGCCGGCCCTGTTCATGTTCGCCATCGTCTTCTACTGGACGCCGCCGCATTTCTGGGCATTGGCACTGCGCATCCGCGGCGACTACGCGGCTGCCAACGTGCCCATGCTGCCGGTGACCCACGGCGTGCGTGAGACCACCCACCAGATCGCGCTCTACACGGTGTTGATGGTGGCCATCACGCTGGTCTTCTTCGCGGTCGCGAAGATGGGCCTGGTGTTCCTCGCCGGCGCGCTGGTGCTGGGTGGCATGTTCCTGTTCCAGGCCTTCGCCATGGCGCGCGAGGGCACCGATGCTCGCGCGGTGCGCATCTACAAGTTCTCGATCACCTATCTGACCGCACTTTTCGCGCTCATCATCCTGGACGTCGCCGTCTTCATCCCGCTCTGATGGCGTCGGGGGTCGGCGGCCAGCGCACTGCGGGCAGACGGCGCGCTGTCGGCAGACGGCAAGTCGTCCGATCGAGCGCAGGCCAAATGGGCGGCGTGCGGCTCCATTTCGGCGCGCTCCTGCTGACAGCGCTCATGGCCACCTTGTCTCTGCTCGTGCTGGCCTGCGAACCGACCCTGCGACAACAGACGGGCATCGTGGTCGGCGTGGACTCACCCGGCCTCGGTCGAGTGGACAGCTTCCAGCTGCTCACGAGTGGCGGCGACACCCTGACGTTCGACACGTCCTCGTTGGAGTTCCGCTCCGAGTTCCCGGCGGCCCACCTTGCCGAGCATCAGATCATCGGCGACCGCATCCTCGTCACGTTCAAGCAGCACGCAGATCGACTGGTCGTGACACAGCTGGACGACGCCGGCGGCCCCGGCCACTGACCGGGCAGGCCGCGGTGGGGAACCTTCGCGGGCGCAGACGGTCGCTCTACCGTGGAGGTCGGGTCGCTCACCTGCGCGTCGTCAAGGCCCGGCGCACGCATGACGCCCACGACATGGCCAGACGCTACTCCCTGTAGCGCGAGGACAACAACGAGGACCTGAACACCGCCACTCGGCACCCACAAGCGTGGCGTGGGCAAGTCTGGGATGCGCATCTTGCCCGATACATGTCCTCGCGCTACAGGGAGTGGCATGTGGCCAAGAGGCGGCCCGCACAGACGTTCAGTCGCCCGTCATCTCCCCGGTGCCGCGACGTCGGCCCCGCTGCCCCCGGCAGTCGCCGATGCTTCTCGCAGCGCCTTGGCCCGAGCCAACCGCGCATCCTCGCGCACCGATTCGCGCTCCTCGTGACGGAGCCAGGCGCCGACGGTCAGCAGCAACGCCAGCACGAACGCGACATCTCCGCCGCCCCACATGATGCCTCCGGCCAGCTGCTGGTCCGCCAGCGGTGTGGGGCCCCAGTCACGCACAAGGGTGGCGTAGTGCGGGTACAAGACGGCCGAGGCGGAGAAGATGACCAGACCCAGGAACGAAGACAGCGGCATGCCCACGGCGAGGTACAGGATGCGGCCACCGAACCCGATCCGGTGCGGACTGGGATCGGCACCGATGACCGGCCACCAGAAGAGCATCGCCGAACCCAGGAAGAGCGCGTGCTCCAGCCGGTGTAGCGTGAAGTCTTCGAGGGCAGCGTCGAACAGTGGTGAGAAGTGGGTGAACCACATGACGGCCGCGAAGAGTGACCAGGCCACGACTGGCTGCGAGACGGTCTTCACCACGTGCGAGTTCAACACCGGCAGGATCCAGCGCCGGCGAGCCTCGGGCGAGGAGACGCGCAGCAGCAATGTGATGGGCGCCGCCAGCACCAGCAGCGGTGCCGCCACGAACGAGAGCAGCAGGTGCTGGATCATGTGGACCGAGAAGAGCGTAGTGTCGTAGAACTCGATCGGCGATGCCAGGGCCAGGATGATGGCGCCAAGTCCTCCCATCCAGGACCATAGCCGCCAACGCGGCACCGGGTTGTTCGGGTGGCGTCGGTCGACCATGTTGCGGGCCTGCCAGTAGACCAGCGCCGCCAGGATGACCGGCAGCCATACATCGACGAGGAAGGTCCAGCCTTCGAGAAGGATGGCGGGCGTTGGCTCTACGGGCGCTTGCCCATGCGCAAGGACCGCCGCGGGCGCCAGCAGAACGGCCACCGAGGCCAGCAGCGGCGAGAGGAGTCGGAGTCCGAGACGGGGGGTCTCTCGGTGCGCCCCGTGAGCGGTCGCTGGGGTCCCGATCGGGCGCACGCAAATGTGCATTGGTTCGCTATAGTAAACCGGTCCTGAAGAGGGAGCAATGACAGGGGGAGATTCCTTGCGCATCCCGGCGTCCGGCGGCTGGCGTGGCCGTCTTGCCAAGCTCGCGATGGTTCCTGCAGCCGGTCTGATACTGGCCGCCTGCGGGGAGCGGGCCAACAATAATGCCACCAGTGACGCTGTCGGCCCGAGCCTGTTCGGCGAAACCGCCAACGGCATCGGCTTCCCGCATGACGTCGTGACCACTGAGGGCATCGCGTCAGCTGGGCTGTACCTGCCCATCTTCATCATCGCGGTCGTCATCTTCATCCTTGTCGAAGGCCTGCTGCTGTACACAGCCTGGCGCTTCCGGCGCAGGGACAGGGACCAGGGGGGCGAGCTGCCTCGGCAGGTCCACGGCAACAGCAAGCTTGAGCTCATCTGGACCGCCATCCCGGCGCTCATCGTAACGGTGCTCTTCATCGGCTCGGCGGTCGTCTTGGCCGACATCGAGACGGAGAGCGACGATCCCGCCGTCGTCCTCAACATCGAGGCGTACCAGTTCGGCTGGACTTTCAAGTACATGGATCCAGCCAGCTACGACCCAACCACGCAGAAGTACGCCGAGACCGGCATCGTCATCCCGTTCAGCCCCTCGCTGGCGTCATCACAGGACGTGCCCCCGGTCAAGCAGGAAGCGGTCCTGCCAGTGGACGTGCCCATCCGCTTCAGGTTGCAGGCGCTTGATGTCATCCACTCGTTCTACGTCCCCGCGTTCTTCTTCAAGCGCGATGCGTTCCCCGGCCGCATCAACGAGTTCGAGCTGACCATCGAGGAGCCAGGCGTGTATGGCGGTCAGTGTGCGGAGTTCTGCGGCCTCAACCATGGCCGCATGTTCTTCACCATTCGCGCCGTCGAACAAGCCGAATATGACACTTGGGTGGCCGAGCAGACCGGTGCCGCGCCGACCACGGCCGCCGCCAGCCCGGGTGCAAGCGCCGCAGTCGTGGCCGCCGCCAGCCCGGGTGCAAGCGCCGCAGTCGTGGCCGCCGCCAGCCCGGGTGCAAGCGCCGCAGTCGTGGCCGCCGCCAGCCCGGGTGCAAGCGCCGCAGTCGTGGCCGCCGCCAGCCCGGGTGCAAGCGTCGCAGTCGTGGCCGCCGCCAGCCCTGAGACCGCGGAGACATTGCCTCCAGCGACCGAGGCTGTGGTGCTTGAGCTTTCGACCCCCAGCGACAAGCCCATCTCCTTCGCATCGACAGAGCTGGAGGTAAAGGCCGGACAACAGGTGACGGTGCGGTATACGAACGAGTCGAAGGTGCCGCACAACGTCACCTTCTATGAGGGCGCGGACGCGGATGCTCCCGTGCTCGCTCAGATCGGCACCATCACCGGCCCCGGTGCTGAAGGCGAGACGACCTTCACCGCCCCAGATACGCCGGGCCAGTACTTCTTCCGCTGCGAACTCCATCCGCTGCAGATGACCGGAACCCTGACCGTGGTGTCGTAGCTCACTGTAGATCGAGCTTGCGAAGAAGCGTGGAACTTCCTGCCGGCGGCGCCGCCGGCCTCTGGCAGGACAAAAGGGGCGGCCTGCGATGCGCAGGCCGCCCCTTTGGCCATCGGAGGGGCTGACTACAGGGGCATCTTGGTCAGGCAGTGACCTCGAAGTCGATCCACATGCCCATCTGATAGTGCGCTTCGGACTCGCCATCCTCCATCTGGACGAGGTTGCAGAGGAGTGCATAGTGGCCCGGTTCGAGCGCCCACGTACCCGATTCGGTCGCGCCGACCGCTAGCTCCTCGATCTCGCCGATGATCTCGGCGCCATCGGCATCCTCGTCGAAGGCGCCGTCCTCGCGGGTAGGCAGATCGCTGGCGGGGAGGTCCGTCTTGACGATGACCAGCTCGTGCGCGTCCATGGGGCCGATGTTGGTGGCGTTGAAGGTGATGTTCCCCGCAGGCACGCTCAGGGTATCGGGGATGACGGCGAACTCCTGCAGCTTCACGTTGACGACGGCGTCTGCCGGCGCAGTGACCTCGAAGTCGATCCACATGCCCATCTGATAGTGCGCTTCGGACTCGCCATCCTCCATCTGGACGAGGTTGCAGAGGAGTGCATAGTGGCCCGGTTCGAGCGCCCACGTACCCGATTCGGTCGCGCCGACCGCTAGCTCCTCGATCTCGCCGATGATCTCGGCGCCATCGGCATCCTCGTCGAAGGCGCCGTCCTCGCGGGTAGGCAGATCGCTGGCGGGGAGGTCCGTCTTGACGATGACCAGCTCGTGCGCGTCCATGGGGCCGATGTTGGTGGCGTTGAAGGTGATGTTCCCCGCAGGCACGCTCAGGGTATCGGGGATGACGGCGAACTCCTGCAGCTTCACGTTGACGACGGCGTCTGCCGGCGCAGGCTCGCTGCTACTCTCGGGCTCCTGGGCCGACGCTGACGCACCCGCAAGTACAAAAATGGCGAGGACCATGGCGACCGCGATCGGGATCCGTGTCTTGACCATCGGGACTCCTCCTGTCGAGACTTGCGCCAGGGCGGGGCGCCCAAGCTGGCACCATGGTAGAGCGCGAGGCGACTTTGGGAACGGGTCAGCCGGCAGCATCAGGCACAGTGACGTGACTCGCCAGACAGAACACTTTTGTCGTACCGTGCCGCTATGATATGGCCAGTGCAAAGTAGAACGGCTGGAGACGGGGGAGGTTCTTTGCGTAACCCGGCAGTTAGCAGCGGAGCGACGGCAAACATGGCCGGTGGGGAGGAAGCAGCCTGATGGGCAGCGCCACCGCCCACGCGGGCACCTACGCAGGCCGCCGCTCCACCGTGCTTGAGTGGCTGACCACGACCGACCACAAGAAGATCGGCGTGATGTACATCGTCACCGCCTTCAGCTTCTTCATGCTTGGCGGCGTGCTGGCGCTGTTCATCCGCTCCGAGCTGGCGGTACCGGGACTGCAGTTCATCGACGAGTCCACCTACAACCAGCTCTTCGGCATGCATGCGGTGATGATGATCTTCCTGTTCGTCATGCCTATGACCACGGGCCTCGCCAACTACATCGTGCCGCTGCAGCTGGGCGCGGCAGACATGGCCTTCCCCCGCATCAATGCCCTCTCATTCTGGATGCTGGTCACCGGCGCGCTGTTGATCCTCAGCGCCTTCGCTTTCGGCGGCGCGCCCACGGGCTGGACGCTGTACGTGCCACTCTCGGTGAAGGTCCAGGCCACTGGTGTGGACCTGTTGCTGCTGGGCCTGGTCGTGCTGGGCTTCAGCTCCATCTTCGGCGCCATCAACTTCATGGTCACCATCTTCAAGATGCGCGCTCCCGGCATGGGCCTGCTGCGCATGCCCATGTTCACCTGGGCCACGCTGGTGACGGCGGTCCTGCTGCTCTTCTCGCTGCCGGTCGTGGCGGCCGGCCTGATCATGATCTTCATCGACCGCAACTACGGCGGCGGTTTCTTCGATCCGGCCGCCGGTGGTAGTCCCATCCTGTGGCAGCACGTCTTCTGGTTCTTCGGCCACCCTGAGGTCTACATCCTGATCCTGCCCGCCTTCGGCGTCATCAGTGAGATCCTGCCGGTCTTCAGCCGCAAGCCCCTGTTCGGGTACAAGGCCTTCATCATCGCCACGGCCTCGATCGGCGCCCTCGGCTTCACCGTCTGGGCCCACCACATGTTCACCACAGGACAGGTGTTCCTGCCCTTCTTCAGCTTCTTCACCTTCCTGATCGCGGTCCCCACCGGTGTCAAGTTCTTCAACTGGCTGGCCACCATGTGGGGCGGCCACCTGCGTTTCGACACGCCGATGCTCTTCGCGGTCGGCTTCATCGCGCTCTTCCTCATCGGTGGCCTCGACGGGGCCTTCCTCGCCGTGGTGCCCTTCGACTTCATGGTCCAGGACACCTACTGGGTGGTCTCGCACATCCACTACGTGCTGGTGGCCGGCGCCGTGTTCGCGATCTTCGCGGCCCTCTTCTTCTGGTTCCCCAAGATGGCCGGACGCCGCCTGGGCGAGGGTCTTGGGAAGCTCCAGTTCGTGCTCCTGTTCGTGGGCACCAACGTGGCATTCTTCCCGCAGCACATGCTCGGCCTCGACGGCATGGTCCGTCGCATCCCCGACTATTCGGGCAATGCCGGCTGGGCGGAGCTGAACTTCATCTCCACCATCGGTGCCTTCCTCATCGCCACCAGCGTGCTGCCGTTCCTGTGGAACGTCTTCACCACGCTGCGCAAGCCCATGGAGCATGACAGCGACCCCTGGGACGCCAACTCGCTCGAGTGGGCCACCACCAGCCCACCGCCGCCGTGGAACTTCGACTCACTGCCGGACATCCACTCGGAGCGACCCTGGTTCGACGAGAAGTATCCGGGCGTCGGCCACGGGCCCACGCCTGAACCGACACCGCAGGCAGAGGGGGCCTCGTCATGACGGTCAGCACCGAACCCATGGATCCACGCGTCAAGGACGACGTCTCCGGCCACGACTCCACGCGTGGCGGCATGGACCCGGCGCTCCTGGGGATGATGCTGTTCATCGCCAGCGAGGTGATGTTCTTCGCCGCGCTGTTCGCGGCCTACTTCAACGCCAAGGCCACGCTGCCGGTCTTCCCACCGGAAGGCGCCGAGTTCATCAACGCCTTCAAGTTCCCCTTCCTGCCGCTGTTCATGACGATCATCCTGATCACCAGCTCGCTGACGATGCAGTGGGCCACCATGCGCATCCGGCGTGGCGATCGAACCGGCATGAACAGGGCTATCGCGCTGACGTTCCTCCTGGGTGTGGGCTTCCTCGTGTTGTGGGCTTCGGAGTACGCGCTGCTGCTATCCGAGCATGACTTCGGCATCGACAGCGGCATCTACGGAACGCTGTTCTACACGCTCACCGGTTTCCACGGCGCCCACGTCATCGGCGGCGTCATCGGTCTCGCGGTCATCCTCTCGCGCGGCCTGGCCGGGCAATTCACCCGGCAGCACCACGTGGCGGTGGAGGCGGTGCACTACTACTGGCACTTCGTGGACGTGGTGTGGGTGCTGCTGTTCCTCACCATCTACATCCTCAAGTAGGAGGCCTCCTGGATGAACGGAACCCGTGGCGCGCTGATGCTGGGTGCATTCCCGGTGGCCGTGGGCCTCATCTATGTCGTGTGGCCCATGCTCACGACCGGCGCCGCCTCCGAGGAGGCAGCGGGCTTCGTCCTGCTGGTCGCGCTCGGGCTGGCGATGGGCTTCGGCATGCTCGTCATCCTGCGTGGCGCACGCGACCTGTAGGGCGGGCAGTAGGATTGCTGCCGCGACCCTGCCCTAGCGGACGGACCAGTCGATGCTGAACGAGCTCTGGAGCGCCATCCTCGAGGTCATCGCCGGGATCATCATCCCGGTCTGGAATGACCTTATCCAATACCTTCCGCTGCTGCTTGCCTTGGGCCTCCTCGCCATCGTGGGCCTGCTGCTCCGGATGTGGATGCGCAACGCCGGAGGCAACCGCTCACGCGTTCCGAAGCCTATCCCGGCTGGTCGCAAGCCGGACGACATGCACCTGCCAGGCCCATCAGCGTGGCCACTGGTGGCACCGGCCGGCCTGCTGTTGATCGCGTTCAGCCTGGCCATCGGGCCATTGGAGTCGGTGGTCAACGCCGCCATCCTCGGGCTCGGCCTGACGATCGCGGTAGTGGGCGTCATGGGCTGGTACTTCGACGCCAATCGTGAGTACGTCCAGGTCGAGGCCGGTGGACACGGCACCGGCGCCGAGTCCGCGGGCGAGCTGCCCGGCTGGGCGCTGAAGCCGCCTGCAGGCATGCATCTGCCGGGCCCGTCCGCGTGGCCGATGCTGGCGCCGGCCGGCCTGCTTTTCCTTACCTCGGGTCTCATCTTTGGCCCGGCGATGTTCATCGGCGGCGCCATCATGGCCGCGATCGCGATCATCGGCTGGCTGTTTGATGCCAATAGAGAACTCGACGATGTGGAGGCGCACGGACACCCCACGCAAGCCGATCGCAACCCGGAGAAGGCTTGGCCACGCCGCCTCATCCCGGTCTACTTCATCGTGGGTGGCGGAGCCGTCCTGCTGACGCTGCTGCCGTGGCTGCTCTCACTGTTGCCGGGCAGCGGTGCCTGAGGTACCCGATCGTCGGCCACAGCGGGCGATCCTATTGGTGGGGATCGCAGTGGTGGCCATCCTCGTGGTCTCGCTGCTCCTCGTGGGCCAGCTCGGCGGTGATGGGGGCGGCGACGGCGACGCGGTAGCCGTTGGTGGTCATCCGCTGTTGGGTAAGCCGGCACCAGAGATCGATCTGGTCTCACTCGATGATGAGCAGGTGTCGCTGTCATCCTTGCGTGGCCGGCCGGTGCTGATCAATTTCTGGGCTTCCTGGTGCGGTCCCTGCCGCGAGGAGTTCCCGTTGATGGTGGAGGCCTATGCTGCCCACGCAGACGCAGGGCTGGAGATCCTCGGCATCATCGTCGACGACAGCGTGGACGGTGCTCGGGCGTTCGCGGCGGACCAGGGCGCGACCTGGGCGATGCTGCCTGACCCCGATCATATCGCCTGGGACGATTATCTCGGGGTAGCCAAGCCGTCATCGTTCTTCATCGACGCGGATGGGGTCGTGCGCGCCTTCAGCCTGGGCGGCTTCACCCAGGATGGCCTGGCAGCACAACTGGCGAAGATCCTGCCTGACGCGTAGCGCGGCGGTGCCGGGGGTCGAGATGCCCCCAGTTTCAGGTGCTCGGACGCCCAGACTGCGCCAAGAGGCCGACATCTGTTCGGTCGATGTGGGGTTCGGGCGGGCGATATGTCTCGGCGGCGTGGGCTCGGGCGTTCAGCGCCATCCTCCACTCCTCGAGGGCGATCGGCCACCAGCGCTCGATGATCTCCGCATCGCCGTACCAGGGTCCGTGGAGCAGCCCGTGGAGCACGTCGTCGAACTCGAGATGGCGAGCTCCCTCAAGATGACACCGATCGCTGCCGATGAGGCCATCACCGGCGACACCCGGCGTCTCCCCGACGAGCATCCGCAGCAGGCCATGCAGCAGGGTCGTCGCGGGGCCGGTCGGGGCACGCTGGTCCGGGCGCACCAACGTGGAACCCACCGTCAAGTAGCCCGTCGCGGGTGCGAAGAACGCCCCGGGGCTGTATCGGTCGAGGTGCTCTGCCGCCCGTTGCGCGGCGTGCCCTTGCCAGCCGCGCGGGTCGAATTGGTGCGGCGTCCCGAGCGTCACGAGACAGCCAACATCATCGGCCACGCCGGCTTGGCGTCCGTCGAGCGGCTCTGACGACATCGACAACCGCGCGATGATCCCGCCCAGCGAATGAGCCACGACGATGACTGGTCGTGACGCCGCACGTCGTGCCTCACGGATAGCGCGCGCACCACGCAGCGACAGCGGTCCCAGGCCAGCCAGGCCCATCACCGCCCAGTCGGGCAGGTGGATGGGAGCGATCGTGACGCGGCCGGCTCCCTGCTGCAGCAGATGCGATCTCATGGAGCCGTATTGGGCCGCTTCGGTCAGGAAGCCGCCGACGATAACCACGTGCGGGCGGTCGATCTCAGACATCGCCACCAGCGTAGCCTGATCGCGGCACACTCCGCCGAAGCGCGTGCCCCTGCCGGACAGGTCCTTCGACATCGTCTTCTTGGAGTACGGAGCCTCGCTGTGGGCCGACCCGGAGCGGTGGGTCCGCGAGGCGGCTCGCCTGTTCCGACGCGGCGGGCCGGCTGGTGTTCCTGAAGAACTCGGTGCTGACCTAGCCTCAGTCCAGGCCGAACATCCTGTCAAGCCCGATGAGCTTGATGCCGCGCCGCTGGTAGTGCCGGATGATGGTCGGTAGCGCGTCAGCGGTGATGCGGGGACCGCAGTGCATGAGGATGATGTCACCTGGCTTGCCGCCGGTTGCGTGTCGGATGATCGACGTGACGGTGGCGGCCGACGACGAGTCGGCAGCGCTCCTGCTCCAGAGAACGACGTGCCGGTAGCCGAGCTGCCCGGCCACGCGCAGCACCTGGGAGTCATAGGCACCGTAGGGCGGACGCAGGATCTTGAGCATGGGCCGCCCCAGCACCCTTTTGTGGATCCACCCGTTGGTGCGGATCTGGTTACGGATCCCGGTCGCCGGCAGCTTGGTCAGGAACGGGTGCGAACGGGTGTGGTTCGCGACCGGCATGCCCCGGAGGATGCGCCGCCAACGCTGGGGTTCGGCACGCAGGTGGATGCCGTTGATGAAGAAGGTGCCCACGGCATCCGAACTCCGCAGCGTGCTGGCGATCCGTTTGCAGGATGACTTTCCCCAGCCGTCGTCGAACGTCAGGGCCACGCCACCCTTGGCCGACGGCCCCGAACGCAGCACCCTTGCCGAGGCGGCCTCGGTCGGCAACCGCAGCAGCAGCACCAGCAGCAACGCCAAAGCGATGATGCCAAGCGTAAACGCTCGGCGGTCGCGCCCTCGCACGGTGGCGGCTCCCATCGTTCAGTCCCCTCGACGGGCGAGGAGCGCGGAGGCGACACCGGCCGCCACGCCGCCCGCCAGCGATAGCGCGTGGATGCGAAGGGCTCCGCGACGATCTGCGGCGCGCGCTTGCGCGCCCTCGACAGATTCCGCCTCACCGAGCTCGCCGAGGTTGCGCAAGCCGGCCATGCCGTAGCCGGCACAGAAGCGCAGTCGCGCCTGGATGAGGCCCTCAAGGCCGGCCGCTGCCGGGAGCGCCACGAGCAGACGCACCATGGGCGGCGCGTTCACCACTACCAGCAAGCCGCCGAGGGCGACCGACCCGGCGATCCCAAGATAGCCGAACTGCCGGCGGCGGCGGATCTCGGCAGGCCCGATGTTGCAGACACCAGGTTGGTAGCCGTCGGGAGCAGTGTCGACATATTCGAACGTCCCGACAGTATCAGGCACGTAGCAACTCCAATGCGTTGGGGCCACCCCGGACGCTGGTCTGCACCAGCACGATGGCGTCGTCGGCCTGCAGGCCCACCTCTCCGTGGCCGGCCCTCAGTGCTCCGATGACGGCCTCGCTGATCGACACCGCATCGTCGGGCTCCACCTCCATGACGATGGGGTGCACACCGCGCTGGAGGGCCAGGCTGCGAGCACGGGCCGCGGTGGGGGTGAAGGCTACGATAGGCATGCCCGGTCGCAGCGATGACAGCCGGCGTGGTGTCCTTCCGGAGTGGGTGTAGCAGGCGAAGCCCACCACATCAGGGTCCGAATCGGCCATCGCCACAGCGGCCACCGCCAGCGCACGGGCGTCGATGTCGGGGCCGAACGAGGGCGAACCGGGCGGTGGTCGGGTCGGTGCCTTGTAGGCGTCGGTGCGTGCGGCGATACGGACGGCGGCGCGCAACGCCTCCAGGGGAAACTCGCCGATCGCCGTCTCACCCGAGAGCATCACCGCGTCGGCACCGTCGATGATGGCATTGGCGACATCGCTGGCCTCGGCGCGGGTGGGTCGTGGTGCTTTGGTCATCGATTCGAGCATCTGCGTGGCGACGATGCTGGGCTTGCCCGCCACCAAGGCCGCGCGCACCAGGTCCTTCTGCGCCAGCGGCACCTGCTCGAAGGGCAGCTCCACGCCAAGATCGCCGCGCGCCACCATGATGGCATCGGCCGACTCGAGGATGGCTTCGATGTCATCGAGCGCCGGGCGCGTCTCGATCTTGGCCACGATCGCGATATCGTCCGGCAGTCGCGCGCGCAGGGCCCTGACGTCGTGGGCAGAACGGACGAACGACTGTCCCGCGAAGTCGGGATGGAGCTCCAGCAGGTGCGGGATGATGGCCTCGTCGGCTCTCCCCAGCGCATCGGTGGTCATGCGTTCGGCGGGCACGCTGACGCCCTGTCGTGAACGGACCGGACCACCGCGCACGACCTCCGTGATGGCGGCGTCGTTGCGGGAGCCGATGACCCGAAGCTCGGCAGCGCCATCGGCCAACAGGACGCGATCTCCGATCTGCAGTCGTGCTGCCGCTGCTCCGTCGGCCAACGGCAGTGACGCATCGCTGGCAGCGACGGCCGGCCCGGTCAAGGTCACGATGGTGCCAAGCTCCAACTGGACCGGCTCAGCGTGCAGCCGAGCCAGACGAAGCTTGGGCCCAGGCAGGTCCACGAGGATGCCGACCTGCAGACCCGCGGCCGCGGCAGCAGTGCGGACAACTTCGGCGGCGCGGAGGTGATCGTCCTCGCTGCCGTGTGAGAGGTTGATACGGGCGATGTCCAGACCAGCCTCGACGAGTCGTCGACGATGCCGATGCTGGCCGGGCCGATGGTAGCCACGATCTTGGTCCGTCGGACCGCGCGTGCTGCAGCTGCGGTGGTCATGCCCTGATGATGCCTGTGTCGAGCGTCCCGATATAGGCGTTCCGGCCCCGGGGCCGCGGGCCGCTCGGCCCATGCGCGCGTGACCGATGGCTCGGACATTGGGCCACAGCCACAGATCGATGGAACCGTAGAAGGGGGAGATGCGAGTGGATCCGAGAGCCAACCAGACCGGAGAGCTCGGCGATGCGCCGTCGGGAGCGGACGATCGCGTGTCGGCCGATGGCAAGCATTGGTCGCCGTTCAGCACCACGGCGGCCAAGTGGTCTTGGGGCCTGATGGCCATATTCACGGCCATCTACTTCATCGTCGCGATCCTGACGTCGAAAGAGTTCGCGTCTGTCGCGGCCACCATGGTCTTCGGTCTGCCACTCGGGTTCATCCTCGGCATCGGCCTGATCATCGCGGGGCTGGTCATCACGCGCATCTACCTCGCCAAGGTCGAGGCCTAGAGCGTGGACAACATCGTCGCCATCTCCATCCTCTCGGTGGGTATGGCCACCTTCTTCTTCATCGGCCTCTACAGCCGTCGCTGGACCAAATCCACGGCCGAGTTCTACGTCGCGGGCGGCCAGATCCCCTGGAAGCTCAACGGCGTGGCCATGTTCAGCAACTACGCCAGCGCCGCCAGCTTCCTCGGCGTCGCTGGCGCCATCGCCCTCTTTGGCATCGACAACTGGTGGCTGGCGCTGGGCTTCTTCGCGGCCTGGGTCGTGGTCGTGCTGATCCTTGCCAGTCCACTTCGACGATCGGGCAAGTACACCGTCGCCGATGCGCTCTACGAGCGCTTCAGTGGCCGGGAGATCCGGCTGCTGACGATCATCGCCGGGATCACCATCGGCACCCTGTACCTGGTGCCACAACTGGTCGGAGCTGGACACCTGTTCAACCTCCTGGTGCCGGAACTCGACTACTTCATCTGGGTCGGCATCGCCGGTGGCTTCACCGCCATCATCGTGGTCATGGGCGGCATGCGTGGCACGTCCTACAACCAGGCCTTCCAGGGCATCATCATCTTCGCCGCCATGACGCTGCTGCTGGTGCTGGCCGTGATCATGTACTTCAACTGGAACCCGCTGAGCATCCTCACCGAGTCGGACTCCGTGGTGACCCCCACCCAGGTCGTCAACAACGAGGCCGCCGCCCAGATCCTGGCCCAGTACCCCATCGACAGCGACGGAGATGGCGGCATGGCCGCGGCCAAGTCGTCGATGACGATCCTGCCCGATGAGCCGAGCGCCCTGACGCCGGGCGTCGACGTCAAGGACATGCTCAACCAGCTCAGCCTGGTCCTGGGCCTCTTCCTGGGTGTGGTCGGCCTGCCGCACGTCCTCATCCGTCTCTACACCGTCAAGGACGCGGTGGCTGCGCGCAAGTCCACTGAGCTGACCATCGTCAGCCTGGCCATCTTCTACACCATGACCCTGTTCGTGGGCCTGGCCGCCATGATGCTGTTGTACCCGCTGCTCACCGACCTCATCAACCAGGGTGAGATCGGCAAGGCCACCAACACGGCGGTGGCCGAGCTGGGCAGGTTGCTCGGCGGTGAGGTCCTGCTGGGCATCGTCCTGGCCGGTGCCATGGCCGCCATCCTGAGCTCGGCTGTGGGCCTGCTCATCCAGATGACCACGACGGTGGCGCACGACGGCTACACCATCCTGCTGCGCCCGGAGTCTTCCGAGGAGCAGCGCGTCCGAGTGGCCCAGATCACCGGCATCGTGCTGACCGTCATCGCGGTCGGGCTGTCGATCGTGCTGAAGGAGGAGAACGTGGCTCAGCTGGTGGGCCTGACCTTCGGGATCGCCGCCAGCACCTTCGCGCCGGTGCTGTTGATGACCGTGTGGTGGACGCGCTACACCCGCCAGGGTGTCGTCGCCACGTTCGTGGTGGGGTTGATCGTGTCGCTGGTGTTCACCTTTGCCAAGTACTCCGGCCTGGAGGACCTGTTCGGGATCCCCGTGCTGGTGAACCCGGCGCTCTATGGCGTGCCGGCAGCCTTTGCCGCGGGCATCATCGCCAGCTTGCTGACCAAGGATGTCGGTCGCGTCGACCACTTCATGCACCTGGCACACGACCGTGACGGACTTGAGCGCATCGGAGGCCAGAAGCCGGCCGCACCCTGACCCGACTCGACTTCACCTGATCCTGACCGACCCCGCCGTACACAAGACCCCCGGGCCCATCCCGGGGGTCTTGTCATACCTGGGCAAGCGGGTGGCTGGAGTGGCGAGTGCATGGCTGGAGTGGCGAGCGCGGCCCTACCGCTCAACGACAACAAAGTGGGCCAGATGCCGATCCCCGCAGCACGAGGTATTCGCCATCTCGCGCGCGGTGAAAACGTCGTCTGCGTATAGGGCCCGCACGATCCACTCCGGTGAGGGTTAGCAGGTGCTCGCATGGGCGGCCGAAGGAACCTCGACGCAGCCGCAAGGCCAAAAGAGGATGCCTCGCGCTACACCTGCTGGCGTTTGGCCATGTCGTCGAGTCCTGCCGCCAGGTCGTCCGGCTCTGCCGGGGCATCCTGTCGAGCTTCTGGGACATGCGGTAGCGCAGCCGGGCCTTCCTGCCGCGCAGCTGGCATCTCGGCTGCTCCACGCAAGCGGCCCGAACTCGCGTCGTACGCGCCAGCCAGCTCGTCCGGCGCCGTCGCACGAGCGAGCGGCGCACCCGCGAGATAGGCCGCGCGGCCGATGACGTGAGCCGCCACAGGCGCGGTCAGAAACAGGAAGACCACCACCAACAAGGCGCGGACGGTGACGCTGAGGTCGCCGAAGTGCGCAGCCACCCCCACCATCAGGAGCGCGATGCCCAGCGATGAGGCCTTGCTCGCGACCTGCAGGCGGATGTAGACATCAGGCATCCGCAGGATGCCCACGGCGCTCAGGACCCCAAACGCGGTCCCCAGCACGACCGCGACCGTGGCGATGATGGCGCTCATGGCCGCATCGACCGCTCGGCGTAGCGCGCGAAGGCCACCGCCCCCAGGAACGCCACCAGCGCCAGCGCGATCGCGACATCGATGATCGCCGGCTCGTCAGTGCCGATGGCATACACCGCCACGATGCCGGCCACGAGGCTGGCGATCAGCTCCAACGCCACCACGCGATCGACCAGGTCGGGGCCTCGTACCAGGCGCAGGAAGGTCAGCAGCAGCGCGATCGCCAGCGCCAGCAGCGCCAGCTCGATGACCACATCAGGCACCCCGTTCGTCGGCTCGCTCAGCAACCCGCTCATCGCAGCAGCTCCAGCACGCGCCGCTCCAGGTCGTCCTTGATGCTGCGCCGCAATGCCTCCGGGTCGTCCCCGAACATCGAATGGACGTAGATGACGCTGCGATCGTCGGCGACGTCGATCGACAGCGACCCTGGCGTCATCGTGATGAGGTTGGCGAGAAGCGTGATCTCAGCATCGGTGCGTGCATCGAGCGGCACTGCCACGATGCACGGCTTGGCGCGCGACGCCGGCGTGACCACGTCGATCGCCACGCGGATGTTGGAGCGGACGACCTCAAGGATGTAGAAGCCCGTGAAGCGGACCAGGACAGCTGACTTGGCGAAGTAGGTCGAGCTGCCCACGACCCGCTGCAACAGGAACATCACGAGATAGCCGAAGGCGAAACCGAGCAGCAGGTTGAGCACCTCGAAGTGCCCGGTCATGGCCACCCATAGCAACGCCAGCGTGAGGTTGCCGGCGAACATCGCCGCCGCCGAGAGTCCGCGCCCGCGGGGCGCCGCGGGGTCCAGCATCGGTTCGCTCACGGCGCACCCCCAAGCACGGCCTGGATGTAGCCGGCCGGCTCAAGCAGCTGCAGGGCCGCCGCATCCACCAGCTCGAAGACCGGCCCGGCGGCCACCGCCAGGGCCACCGAGCAGGCCACCAGCACCACGATGGGTGCCACCATCGCCAGCGCCAGGCGCGTATCCACCACCGCCTCCGTATCCACCACCGCCGCCGTCTCTTCAGCGACGTGTGTCGGCCCCGTCGGCAAAGGCTTCCAGAAGGCCGCGTTCCAGATCTTGAGCATCGAGTAGAGCGTCAGCAGGCTCACTCCCAGCGCGATGAGCACGATGAGCACGTGATCCACCTCCAGGCCGGCTTCGATGAGCGCCAGCTTGGCCAGGAAGCCACTGAATGGCGGGATGCCCGCCAGTGACATGGCGGCGATGCCGAAGAGCACGGCCAGTCCTGGCTTCAGCACCCAGAGGCCGCCGGTCCTGGCCAGCTCGAAGGAGCCGGTGAGCTGCTTCACCGATCCGGCCACCAGGAAGAGCGTCGACTTGGCCAGCGCGACGTGGACGAGGAAATAGATCAGCCCCGCCACCGACGAGACGGTGAACAGCGCCAGCCCCATCACCAGGTAGCCGATCTGGCTGATGATGTGGAACGAGAGCAGCCGTCGCATCTCATGCTGCGCCACCGCGCCCAACACGCCGACGACCATGGTCAGTCCGGCTACGACCAGCAGCACTGGCTGCAGGTCGGCCGCTTGGTCGGCGAAGAGCAGGGTGAAGACACGCACCAGGGCGTAGATCCCCACCTTGGTCAGCAAGCCGCTAAAGAGCGCCGAGACCGCCACCGGTGGCGTGGGATACGACGCCGGCAGCCAGAAGGACAGCGGCACGAGCGCCGCCTTGATGCCGAAGGCGATGAGCAGCATCGCCGCGATGGCCATCACCAGGCCATCCGGCTCGACATCGGCCATACGCAGCGAGAGGTCGGCCAGGTTGACCGTGCCGGTGAGGCCGTAGACGACACCGATGCTGACCAGCAACGTAGCCGAGGCGACGAGGTTCAAGGCCACGTACTTCAGCGCGCCCTCGAGCTGTGCTCGCTCGCCACCCAGCGCCAGCAGCACGAAGGAAGCGATCAGCAGCACCTCGAACCAGACGTAGAGGTTGAAGAGGTCGCCCGTCAGGAAGGTACCGGCCACGCCCGCCAGCAGCATCATCGTCAACGGGTAGTAGGCGTAGTGCTCACGCCCGCTGTCGATGGTCGCGGTCGAGTAGACGACGATGGCCACCGCCAACACCCCGGTCAGCACGATGAGGATGGCGCTGAAGAGGTCGGCCACCATGGTGACGCCGAAGGGCGCGGGCCAGCCACCGACCTGCAGCACCTGGATGCCGTCTCGCTCGACCACGATGAGCAGGACGATGCCGACGGCCAGCAGCACGCCCGAGCCACCGACCGCGATGAGCCGTTGGGCCCGACCAGAACGCCACGCCAGCAAGCCCAGCGCCGCGGCCAGCAGTGGCACCAGCAGCGGCAGCAGCACGATGATGCTCACTGGATATCCGCCTCAGAGAGGTCGTCGACATCGTCGGAGCCGCCCTCCTGGTAGACGCGGTGCATCAGGGTGAGGGTGAAAGCGAGCACGCTGAAACCGATGACGATGGCCGTCAGCACCATGGCCTGGGGCAGCGGATCGGCGGCGCCGAGCGGAGGCGCGGTCGCACCCTCAGGCACGAGCGGCGGCTCACCACGCGTCAGTCCTGCCGCCACGAAGATCACCAGGTTGGCCGCGTTGGCCAGCAGCGAAAGGCCCAGCGCCAGCTTCAGCACCGAACGACGCAGCATCAGGTAGATGGCCGCAGCGAACAGGATGCCGGCCACGATCGCCAGCAGCACCGTCACGCTCCTTCCTCCTCGAGCGCGAAGGTGATGAGCAGGATGGTGCCGGCCACGCCGAGGTAGACGCCGATGTCGAAGAGCAGCGGTGTGCCCACGGAGATATCGAAGCTGCCTACCGGGAACGTCCACCAGTGCGCGCTCAGGTAGGGCTCGCCGTAGACCAGCGGGGCGACCAAGCCGCTTGCCAGCATCAGCAGCAGGCCGCCACCCACGAAGGTGCGCGGGTCGACGGCGAGGGCACGGCGCGCCACTTCGACGCCGCTGGCGATCGACAGCAGCACGAACGCGGCTGCGGCCACCAGGCCACCGGCGAACCCACCGCCCGGCTCGTTGTGACCACGCAGCAGCAGGAACAACGAGAACAGCAACAGCACCGGCATCAGGTAGGCCGCTGCCGTCGGCAGGATCAGGCCCCTCACGCGCCCTCCTCGTCGTCCCGTCGTCGGAGTCGAAGCTTCAGCAGGGCGAAGACACCGAAGCCGGCAGTGGCCAGCACGGCCACCTCGGCGAGGGTGTCGAACGAGCGGAAGTCCACGATGATGGCGTTGACCACGTTCTGACCCTTGGCCAACGGCTGGCTATTCTCCAGGAAATACGTGGAGATGGGTTCGATCGATGTGCTCGTGGCAGCCAGCACGAAGAGCGTCATCAGGGCGCCCGCTGCGATGGCGATGGCGCCGTCACGCAGCCGCGAGCGACGCGCCGTATCCGCTCCGAACTTGGGCATGTGATAGAAGACCAGCACGAACAGCAGCACGGTCAGCGTCTCGACGAGGATCTGGGCGATGGCCAGATCAGGGGCGCTGAAGAGCAGGTACACCAGCGCGATGCCGTAGCCCACCACGCCCAGGGCCGTGACCGCACCGAGGCGAGAGCGCGACGTCACCGCGATGGCGGCGCCACCGGCGATGAGGGCGGCGATGATGGCTTCCCACGGGTAGAGGTCCCACGCCAGCTCGAGCGTCGGGATACCGGCGTCGAAGAGCAGGATGAGCCAGACCAACGCCGCCAGTGTGGCCACCACGGTCAGCAGGTACAGCCGCAGGCGACCGTTCTGCAGTAGCGCCGTCAGACGTCTGGCGAAGACCAGCATCGTTCGCTCCAACAGCACATAGCCCTTCTCGGGGCCGATCCGATAGCCGACGTCGATGCGGCCGACGAGGCGGCGCACATCGACCCGCCGCCAGAACAGCAGCGCGCCCGCCGCGATGCTGAGCGTACTCAAGGCCAGTACCAGGTCGATGCCGTACCAGGGCTCCACACCGTACTTGGCCTGGCCGCTGCCGATGACGCCGCCGGCCGCCGCGACCAGCGGACCGGAGCCCAGGGCCGGCACTAGCCCGGCCAGCACGCCTATGGTGCCCAGGGCCAGCGGCCCCAACCACATGGCCCAGTCGGGATCGTGGCCGCCATCGCGCGCCGTACGCAAGCGGCCGCTGAAGGGCCCCAGGCTGGCGATGGCGGCGACCGCGACCGTGGCCACACCGGCGACCACCAACGCTGCGGTGACGACCGCGGGAGCCTCGACCGAAGCGAGGCCCGACTTCAGGCCCAGTTCCTTGGCAGCGAACCCGATGAGTGGTGGGATGCCGGCCATCGAAAGTGCTCCAAGTGCCGCCGCTGCCGCGGTGATGGGCATGATGCGCGCCAGACCGCTGAAACGACCGAGTTCGCGTGTACCCATCTCGTGATCGATGATGCCCGTGACCAGGAAGAGGCCGCCCTTGTAGAGCGCGTGCGCCAGCAGCAGCGCCATGGCCGCCACGAAGGCGGTGTCCGAACCGAGCCCCAGCAGCAACACCATGGTGCCCAGCGCGCCCACCGTGGAATAGGCCAGCACCAGCTTCAGGTCATGCTGGCGCAGGGCCAGGATGTTGCCGATGAGCATCGTCAGCCCGCCGCTGACGGTCAGCAGCAGCGTCCACTGGTCGGTGCCGCCGAGTGTCGGGGTCAGACGCGAGATGAGGTAGACGCCGGCCGTGACCATGGTGGCCGAGTGGAGGTAGGCACTCACTGGCGTCGGCGCAGCCATAGCGTTGGGCAGCCAGAAGTGGAAGGGGAACTGCGCCGATTTGCTGAGCGCCCCCAGCAAGATGAGCACCACCAGGAGGCCGTAGCGGCTGTCGGACCGCACCCCGACCTCCGCTATGCCCAGACCGGAGATGGTGAAAGTGCCGGCCACGAGCCCCAACAGCACCAGACCGGCCAGCATCGCCAGCTCGCCTGAAACGGTGACGATGAGCGCCTGCTGCGCCGAGAGGCGGGACGTACCGATGGTGTGCTCGAAGCCGATGAGCAGGTAGGAGGTCACGCCGGTCAGGCCCCAGAACACGACCAGCAGCAGCAGGTTGTCGGCCAGCACCAATCCCAGCATGGAGGCCATGAAGGCCAGTGTCAGGGCATGGAAACGGTCGACCTCAGGGTGCCCGTGGAGGTAACGCTCGGCATAGAGGAAGACGGCTGTGCCCACGCCGGTGATGAGGAGGGCGAAGAGCAGCGACAGCCCATCGAGCGAGAAGGCCACCGCCAGCCCCAGCTGGGGCACCCAAGCGGTCTCCCAGCGCAACGGCGTGCCGTCAACGACATCCGCAGCAGCGCCGGCCAGCAGCAGCGCCAGCACAGCCGGCAGTGCCACGAACACCACGATGGCGTGGCGGCCGAGCAGTCGGCGTACGAGCGGAACCAGCAGCGCCAGGACGAAGCCGGACGCCACCACGACAGGAAGCAGCACCTGCAGAGGTTATCGCGTCCCGACGACAAGACCACGACGACCCGCTCCCCGAGGCATCCCGACAGCTCTGGAGGACTCCGCTATCATCCGCCAGCGACGGGGGCCGACCAGCAGCGACAGGTAGGCGAACATGGCGATGATCGAAGCCGAGGACCTCGTCAAGATCTACCGCTCCCGCAAGAGCGAGGTGCGGGCACTCGACGGGCTGGACCTCACTGTGCCCGAAGGGTCCGTGCTGGGGCTGCTAGGTCCCAACGGCGCGGGCAAGACCACTACGGTTCGTGTCATCGCCACTCTGTTGCGGCCCGATTCCGGTCGCGCCACGGTGGCCGGCTACGACGTGGTCGAGCAGGCCCAGCAGCTGCGCCACGTCATCGGACTGTCGGGCCAGTACGCGGCGGTCGACGAGAACCTCACCGGCCGCGAGAACCTGTGGCTCTTCGGGCGGCTCTACCAGCTGTCGTCGAAGGAGGCCCACGACCGTGCCGCCGAGCTGCTCGAACAGTTCGACCTCGTCGACGCCGCCGATCGTGTCGTGAAGACGTACTCGGGCGGGATGCGCCGGCGGCTCGACCTCGGGAGCGCCATCATCGGGCGGCCTCGGCTGCTCATCCTCGATGAGCCCACCACCGGCCTCGATCCGCGCAGCCGGCTGTCCATGTGGGACGTCATCCGCGGCCTCGTCCGTGACGGCACCACGCTGCTGCTGACCACGCAGTACCTCGAGGAGGCAGACGCACTGGCACAGGACATCGTGGTCATCAACCACGGCAGAGTCATCGCGCACGGCACCGCCGACGAGCTCAAGCGGCGGGTCGGCGGCGAGCGCATCGAGGTCCACGTCAACAACGTCGATGACGTCGCCTTCGTGCAGCAGGTCCTCGCAAGGCACGGTGAAGGCGAGGTCCAGGTCGAAGTCGGCACGCGCCACCTCAGCGTCGCTGCCGGCAAGGGCTCGGAGAAGCTCTTCAGCGTCTTCCGCGAACTCGACGAGGGTGGCATCAACGTCGACGACATCGGCATGCGCCGTCCCACGCTCGATGACGTCTTCCTCTCACTGACCGGCCACGTGGCCAAGGATGCGAGCGATGAGGCGACCAAGGAAACCGAGGAGGCCCGGCCATGAACGCCCCCGCACCAGCGGCCGAAAGGGGTCTGCGCGGCGCCATCGACGATGGGCTGATGCTGACGTGGCGCTACCTCAAGCGCATCCCGCGCATCCCTGAGCTGGCCATCTTCGCCATCGTCCAGTCGATCATGTTCGTGCTGCTGTTCTCGGTGGTGTTCGGCGGCGCCATCCCCTTGCCCGGGGGCGCCAGTTACACCGAGTACCTGATGCCCGGCATCTTCGTGCAGACGCTCACGTTCGCCTCGGCCACGACCGCTATCGGCATGACCGAGGACCTGCACAAGGGCATCATCGACCGCTTCCGTTCGCTGCCGATGGCACGCTCGGCCGTGCTCTTCGGACGCTCCGTGTCGGACGTCATCTACAACGGCGGCATCCTCATCGTGCTCATGATCTCGGGCTTCGTCGTGGGCTGGACCGTGAACACCGGCATCGTCGGGCTCCTGCTCGGCATCGGTGGCTGCCTGGCCTACGCGTTCGTGATGTCGTGGGTCGGCGTGTGGCTCGGGCTACGGCTGCCGTCCGTGGAGGTCGCGCAGCAGGTCTCGTTCATCGTCATCCTTCCGCTGACATTCGTCTCGAACGTGTTCGTGCCCATCGGCACGCTGCCGGACTGGCTCCAGCCGGTCGCCGCCTGGAACCCGGTGAGCACGCTGACCGCGTCGCTGCGCGAGTTGTGGGACAACCCCAACCCCTTCCCCTCGGAGGGCATCCCGGCCGACTTCCCGATCCTGGTGACGATGGGCTGGATGGTCGTGATCCTGGCGATCTTCGCGCCGCTGGGGGTGCGCAGCTACCGCTCCATCAGCCGCTAGTTTCGTACCGGTCCGTCAGCCCGCCCAGCCAGCAGCCTGCTCGTTCCCGCATGTCGGGACAAGCCGACCGCCGAGCATATCGATCTGCAACGAGCTCCCGCTGACCGGGAAGGCGTGACAGCAGTTCCTGCGATACGGGACAAGCATGTCGCAGGCCACGGTCCTGACATCGGTGTGGTCGCGTTGGCACGCATGGCGGGAACGGCTGCTGCCATCGCACGGCTTGGCCCCCCTGCGTGGGGCCGTGGCTGCCTCGCCGACACGCCATCACCCGACGCTGCATAGATGTTGACGGCAGGTATATGCTATTGGCATATGAAGTCGATCGACAGACCTGCACCGGACCGCCTCGGCTGGAGCACCCGCGGCCACCACCACGGCGCGCACCACGGCTCCCGACGGGGGCGCTGGATCGAGCCCTTCGTGTTGTTGCTGGTGGCACAGGGACCGACCTACGGCTACAAGCTCATCGGCGAGTTGAACGAACTCGATGTGGCGCCGGAAGGGATCGACGCGGGCATGGTGTATCGCACGCTGCGGAGCATGGACGCTGAGGGGATCGTGGCCACCACCTGGGGGCCGGCGAGCGACCAGCCACGCCGCGAGTACCGACTCACGGACTTGGGTGCCTGCGCGCTGGCGGACTGGATGGACGTCATGAGCGAACGCAAACGCCTGATCGACCACTTCCTCGATCGCGGCAAGGACATCACACGCCACCAGGGGGACTGACATGAGCTGCCATCACCGCTACCACCCACACGGCTGTGACTGGACGGCCCCACCGGCTGACTGGTACGACGCCTACGACTACCGACCGCGCCGCTACCGCGACGACGTGGTGGTGCTGCGCGAAGACGACCTGAAAGAAGAAGAGGACGAGGAGTGGCCGCGGCAACGCGCCCAGGGACGTGGCAGGCGGCGCGCGAGCTACGACCGCACCACGGACGAGGCGACTGCTGCTTCACTGCGATCACGGACCGATGCGCTCCGCGAGGAGCTCGTCAAGATCGAGGAGGACCTGAAGCAGCTCTCCGCGGAGCCCGGTCCGTCAGCCACGACCTGATCGTTGGCGACCTGATCGCTGGCGACCTCAGCGCTGACGACCATACCGAAGACCACCGGCGCATCCCTCGGGGGTCTCCCCGTTCAGGAGCTGGCGGCCGTCGCCGAGTGGGCACTGCCCCTGTCAGCTCGCAGCCGCTGCCAAGCGGCCCAGCCCCGACCACTGCTGACCCATAGCAACGACAGCATCACGATGGCAGACGTGATGCACCACATGCAGGTGGCGCCGATCACGAACGGCTCCAGGAAGGTCAGCCAGGCCGAAAAGAGCGTTCCTGTGAACGCGCCCGCGACCATCAGCACCCAGGCGCCGTCCGCGAGCCCACCGTGCGCGACGCGCGCGATGAGCCACAAGGCACCGATGAATAGGTAGCCCATCACCCCAAGGACGCCGATGGGGACGCCGAAGAGCTCGGCATACTCGCTCTCCTGGACGGCGTTGCAGTCGCCTACGGGTCCACACACCGCCTCGCTGCCACTGGTCTCGATACTGGCGAGGTATGCCGCCACACCAAGTCCGACGGCCGCCAGCGCGATGACCAGCCACGAAGGGAACAGGGGCAGTGAGCCGCGCACGGCCAGCAGTGGCACAGCCACGAGGCTGGCCAGCAGGGCGAGCAAGACGATGATGGAGATGCTGTTGCCGAGCGGATCGCGGCCGAACTTGTCAAGCGGTCCGTCATCGCCGCCGACCGGCAGGACCACGGCGGCGCCGTCCTGGTCACCCTCAGGGGGGTCGCCCGCCGCGACACTGCCGTCCCGGAGGAACGGGGCGATGGCGGCGTCGATACCCGGCGCCGGCGGCCAGGTGATTCCGTCACCAGCGAGACCGGCCGTGACGATGCCAGGCAGGTTATCCGGT
This sequence comes from uncultured Chloroflexia bacterium, assembly GCA_963838115.1. Classification (GTDB taxonomy): domain Bacteria; phylum Chloroflexota; class Limnocylindria; order Limnocylindrales; family CSP1-4; genus JAFMJV01. The sequence continues at coordinate 68,314 of CAWIPU010000001.1, read as the reverse complement.
ATATCGCCAGAGCCAACGTACCAATCATCACCGACGTGCAGCAGTGGCACCCCTGGCGGCTGCTCGAACCCGAGCGTCTCGACATCGGCCACATACATGGCGTTGCCGGCCTCCTGCGTGACATCCACCATGAGCAGTTGCAGTCGACCATTGCTCATGAGGTAGAAGGAGGGTGGCTCGTCCACGAGCGACTGGTCGAAGGTGATGGCGTACTCACCACCGTTGTCGACGAAGAGCCCGGGCAGCACCTCGGTGATCACATAGTGGCAGTGTCCACAAGTGGGCGAGAAGTAGAACACAGCCTGCACCACCGGGCCGTCACCTGCCGGGATAGCCGTGGGCAGCGGACGGGTCGACGCGGACGGCGCCGGACTAGCCTCCGATACGGCTCCGGCACCAGCCGCATTCGTGGCCGCTGGTGCCGGGGTCGAGATGGGTGCGATGGTGGCCGCAGGTGCGGACGTAGCGCCGTCCTGAGCGGACATCGGCACAGCCAGGAAGACGAGCAGGACAGACAGGCTCAGCAGGATGGTGGTAGTGCGTCTCATCTTCCATAGAGAGTACGACCGCGGTCGTACTCCCGCAGGGGACGGACCTCACCGCCCCGTCAGGTGCGCGACACCACGCCTTCAACTTCGTGGGTGAGCGTCAGGGGCCCTCGTAGCGGGCACGCAACGTGTCAACGCGACTGCCGTCGTCGTGTAGCACTTCCTTGAGTCGGGACTCGCCATAGGAGACCTTTTGCAGCGCGCCGAGGCGAACGCCGTCGTTGCCGAAGACGAGTCCCGACCAGCTTGAACCGAGGTCGGTCGACTCGAGGCGCGCCGGGACGCGCCCGCCGCCACTGCGATCGATCGCCTCGACGACCAGTCGGGTCCCGCTGAGGGAGATCGACCGCGCCCGTGACGGCTTCTGGCTCGTCCCATCCGCCAGACTCTCAGCGCCGCCGAACGAAGCCCCGGCGTCATCACTCAGCCTGAGCTTGAGTGCGCCGGCGTCGCTATAGGCGACAGCCACCTTGCGTCCACGCGCGGTCAGCACTGGCTGCTCGACGTCACTCCACGCCAGTCCTCTGGCGAGCCCACGCTCGAAGCGCGACTTCTTCTTGCTCTTGACCCTGAAGCGCTCGTAGCGAAGGTGGTGCTTGTCGTTCTTGGTCCAGACGACGTGGATGGCAGAGGGCGTGGCGGCCACCGCGATACCGCCCTTCATCACCGCCGGGCCGAGGTTGATCTTCCGCACCGACTCCGAGCGACCGGCATCGGTCAGGCGCCGGATGGCGAGTCGGGCTCTGGTGCGGCCATCCTTCTTCTCCAGCCAGGCGATGGCAAGATGGTGGTCCCCGACGCACGCCACGTCCGCGTCACGCACCTGGCGCTTGGCGCGTGGCGAGGTGATGAAGAGCTGGACCGCGTTGCTGGCGGGGCGGTCAAGACCCCGGCGGGTCAGCAGAACGTCCGACTCACCGGCGCGGTCGGTTCGCGACCGATATGCCGTCACGGCCCAGAAGGAGCGCTCCGAATGCGGCCCGCACACCGACAGCGAAAGCCCATGTCCGGCCAAGCCGACCAGGCCGAACCGGCGCAGCTTGCCACTGCCCTTCTGATAGGTCTCGCCACCATCGCGGCTCAGCGACATCCACAGGCGATCAGGCTTGCCGCCCTCACGCCAGCCGAGCACGACGTCATCACCGCGCGCGGTGATGTCCTGCGCCCGTAGCTTCTTCGCGCTTCGCAGCGGCTCGGGTGCGGCGGCTTCGTAGGCGGCAGCCGCGGGTAGCGCTACGGTCAAGGCCAGGAACGAGGAAAACAGGGCCGTCGCACTCACTCGCCGAAGACCACCATCGGCTGTGCTATGCATCATCGCTGGCCTCCTGCCTGGACATGGTTCGGCCGACAGGCTCAGCCGGCGTTCTGCGCAGGTGCTCGCGCAGCGCGGACAGGAGCAGATCGACGTGGCCGGCGTCCTGTGATCGAGCCTCCACGGTGAAGTGCTCGTCGGGCGCATCCACGTCAGGCTCGAAGCGATCGTAGGCACGGATCTGGCTGAGCTTCTTGGACAGGCCGGCCACGATATCGCGGGCCGGGCGGTCGAGGGGTCGTCTCGTCAGTCGAGTATCGGTTCGTGGCATAGGCTCCTCGGAACGCGGTTCAGGGCGAGGCGACATCGGGTCGCCGGGAAGTGGGTGCTGTTGCGATCGGTCGCTGGCATCTCCTCCTTGGCTAGCTGATCAGTTGCGACTCGAGTGGCGTTGTCACGGGCACATCGGTTCGAGACACTTCGTCAGCCGAGCGGGCCGGCTCCACGTCCAACAGGTAGCCGATCCCCTGCAACGTCTTGATGCGTCCGGGCTCGCCCGGTGCCGCTCCCAGCTTACGGCGTACACGGCTGATCCAGACTCGCAGGTACTGCAGGTCGTCGCGGTATTCCGGCCCCCAGACCTTGGTCAGCAGCTCCGTGTGCAATACGACCTTACCGGCATTGACCGCGAGGTGCTGTAGCAACAGCCACTCGGTGCGACTGAACTGGACCATCTCACCGTCGCGGCGCACGATGCGCCGCTCCAGATCGATCTCCACATCATCGAATGCCAACACGCCGGTGCTGGGAGAGGCACCTGATGCGCGCCGAAGCACGGCCCGGATGCGAGCTGCGAGCTCGTCGGGATGGAACGGTTTGGCCACGTAGTCGTCGGCGCCGAGGTCAAGCCCCTGCGCCTTGTCGGCCGTGGAACCGCGGGCCGTCAACAGGATGACCGGCACAGGTCGGCGCTCCTGCAGCTCACGCATCACCTCGATGCCGTCAAGGTCGGGCATCACGATGTCGAGGATGACCACGTCGGGGCGATACTCCTCGGCTTTCTGCAGTGCATCTCTGCCACCCTCGGCCACGACCACGCGAAACCCCTGGTCACGCAAGGCGAGCGAAACCAGCTTGGTGATGCGGACCTCATCATCGGCAACGAGTACGAGTGGTTCAGTGGACACGGAATTCCTCCTGGCGGGGCGTATCGATGAGTGGGTCGGGCGCGGCGTCATGAACTGGCGCCATCGTCGGGTTCGTTGTCGTATCGGGGCAGCCAGAAGCCGAATTCGCTACCGCCGCCGGGACGCTGGCGCGCCCACATATGGCCGCCCATCGCCTCCACCAGACGCCCGCAGACATATAGACCGATACCGGCGCCCCCCTGGGAGGCGTCGCTTCCGGCGGAGCGATGGAAGGGCCGGAACAGTGCCTCGGCCTCGGCCGGGGGCACGCCTGGGCCACGATCGAGCACACGCACGACCGCACCTGGCTCCTCCTCGCTAGCCTGGATGTGGATCAGGACAGGCTCGCCCAGGCCGTACTTGGCAGCGTTGGAGATGAGATTGCGTGCCACCTGTTGCACGCTGGTCTCGTCGCCGCTGACGACGGGCAACTCGCTGTCGACCTCCAGCCCCAGCTCGATCCCGGGCCAACGGCGGCGCTCTCGCTCCACCGCGATGGGGATGATGCGCTGCAGCAGGCTGGGCTCCCCGATGAGGTCGATGCCTTCATCGAAATGTGCCAGGACGAGCAGGTCATCGACCACCCGCAGGAGGCGTTCGGCCTCGTCGGCGATGTCCTGGACCAGTTCGGCACAGTCACCATCAGACGTCGAGCTCAGGCGCGGCCCCAGCAGTCCGGAAGCCGCGAAGATGCTGGTGACTGGTGTCCGCAGCTCGTGCGAGAGCATGCCCAGGAACGCTTCCCGGAGTCGCTGGGTCTGCCTTGACCGGGTGACGTCACGTACCACCACGACCTCTCCGACCGAGTCGGGCCAGGTTGCGTCACGATCGCCTGCGAAGCGTGATACCTGTAGCCAGCGGTCGGGCAGCCGTACCACCTGGAGCTCAGTCGTCTCGCGACCATCGGCTGCACCCGCGGCCCGCTCGCGGCGCCCCAGTGGTCCCAGGATATCGAGCAGGTCTGACACATCGCCATCGAGGATCCGAGCGGCGGCTTCGTTCTGGGAGCGCACTCGGCCGGCGCGGTCAAGGATGATGACGCCGGCATCGACGGCCGCCAACACCGCCGCCAGCTCGCCAGGCGGGGTCGCCTCGTGGCGGTCGCCGCCGCGCGGAACGTCGGACCCGAAAGAACTCACACCACCAGTATCGGCCACGGAGTCCACCCCTACGTCGCACCGACCATGCGCCACGTGCGATACACCTTGCAGATCCATCGCAGCACGGATGTCCGGCGCCCATCCAAGCCGATCCCGCATCACATGGTGAACCTCGGAGAAGGTGCTCGCAGAAAGGGAAAACCCCGGGGGCGGGACCCGGGGTTCTCACGTCGATATTCTTTGGTTGCGAGGGACGGATTCGAACCGCCGACCTTCGGGTTATGAGCCCGATGAGCTACCACTGCTCCACCTCGCGGTACAACTATAGCAAAGGATGCAAGTCCTCGCCGAAATCCACGCCGCCGGGCGGATCGAATTCGACTTACCCGGCGCTTACACCGCACGCTGGCGCGACGTAGCGCGCACTCGCATCGTTCATGTCGCCGTACCGTCAGGACGGCAGACGCCCTCGACCGGCGCCGATGATTCTGAACGAGGTGACTGCAGGATGCATTCGAACAAGACCCGCTTGACCGCGCTCTCCGGCGCGACGCTCGCACTCGTGCTGGCCGCCACCGCCAGTGTCGTGGCCGCCGGCCCGCGCAACGACGACCTTGGTTTCGGGCACGGCGGACGCGGCATCGACCGCGGCATGGACGGCTGGGGCCAGTGGGGCATGGGCCAACGTGGCTCCATGTGGGGCGGCTCATCGGGCTTCGAGCGGCGCGAGGTGACGCTCCAGACTGCCGACAACGTCAGCGTGCAGCGCGTGGAGAACGGCGTCGTGGACGCCGTCGGCGACGCGAGCCTGGACTTCTCTTTGGGCAGCGGCGAGGCCGTGAGCGTGACCGTCGATGACTCGACGCAGGTCATCGCTTACGAGGCGACGACCGTGGAACGAGGTGGTTGGACGCGTCAGCGTATGGTCCCATCGAAGATCACCCTGACCGACATCCCGACCGGTGCCACAGTCATGGTGTGGTCGGATTCTGACGATGGCAGCGCCTTCGTGGCCCAACGCATCGTGGTCCAGCCAGTGACCGACGTCGGCGTCACCACCGATGACAGCGGAGCTGCGACCGATGCGTCGGACGCGACGACCACTCCCGAAGCGAGTCCCGCCGCCGACGCGTGACCGACCACTCCTCCCCACCCTCTCGCGACCGCCGCATCGCTTCCGGCGGTCGCTTCGTTACGCTGGTGGGTCCGTTTTGAGGCCGTCGACCTGCAACGGCGCAAAGTCGTCAGCCAGCTCGAAGCCGAAGACCTGGGCGTAAAAGGACAGCTCCGCCTCCAGTGCCCGCCGCTGGTTGGCAGCCTGGCGAAAGCCGTGGCCCTCCCCTTCGAACAGGATGTAGGCGTGTGGCAGCCCGTTCTTGCGAAGCGCCGCCACGATGCCCTCCGCCTGCGAGGGCGGCACGATCTTGTCGTCCGCACCCTGCATCACCAGCACCGGGCAGGAGATCTGGTCGGCGTGATCGTTGGGCGAACGCTGGCGATACCGCTCGGCCTCCTCTGGATAGGGTCCCACGAGGTAGCGGTCGTACTGCGACTCGAACTTATGGGTGACGGCCCCGAAACCCGCCAGGTCCCCGAGCCCATAGAACGAGGTTCCGGCAGCGAAGACGTCCTTGAAACAGAGCGCCGCGAGCGTCGTATAGCCACCGGCACTCCCACCACGGATGGCCATGCGCTCGGCATCCGCCAGCCCTTGCTCAGCCAGGTACAGGGCCGCGTTGGTGCAGTCATCGACATCGACCACGCCCCAGCTCTCGCGCAGCTGATCGCGAAACGCCCGCCCGTACCCAGTGGAGCCTCCGTAGTCGACATCCACGACCGCGAACCCACGGCTGCTGAACGCCTGTCGCACGAGGCTGAGCGAGGTGCTGGCCTTGCTGGTAGGACCGCCGTGCGACATCACCACCAGCGGCGGCGATTCGTCGGACGGACCGACCACGTCAGGGTTGATCGGCGGGTAGTACCAGGCATAGGCCGTTCGCCCAGCGGAGGTCGGGAACGCCACGAACTGCGGCGTGGACAGGTAGGCCGAATCGACGTCGAGAGCGCCGGTTTCGCGGAGACGCTCCTCGACACCGTTCACGAGATCGACTCGCATCAGTGCCGTGGGGCGCGTGGGGCTGCCGGCGATGGCGGTGAGCTTGCCGTCCGTGATCCGCAGATAAGCCAAGCCGGTCTCGTCGAACGAGATCTCGACGGCCTCCTGGTCGGTCGGGTAGCTCAGTAACTTGGCGCCGCTGGGTCCACTGGCGAACGCGACGACCGTGCCGTCACGGTCGACGTCGTAGTCGGACAGTCCCAGCACCCACTGCGGACCACCGATCTCCGCCGCCTGCGCAGCCAGGGCCGTCACTCCAGCCGTGCCCGCCCGCCAGCGATAGAGGTTCCACCAATCGCTGCGATCGGAGATGAAGAGCAGCGATCCGTCGGGTGCCCACTTGGGTTGCAGGATGGACTCGGCGCTGCCGCCCGCCACATGCTGCGGAGCGCCCAGCGAGCCATCCGACTCGAACGCGGCGACCCATAGGTCGGTGCCGTCCCAGGGCATCTGCGGGAAGTCCCAGGTCACCCAGGCCAGGCGTGAGCCATCGGGGCTCAGGACCGGATCGGAGTAGAAGTCGTGACCCGTGGCCAGCTCCGTCAGCGTCCCGTCGGTCAAGGAGACCGCCGCCAGCAGATTGCGCGCCTTCAGGGCCGACTCGCGCTGGTCTTCCAGCACAGCGATGACACGCTCGCGCGCGCGGTCGATGGTCATCTCTGCGAAGCGCAGCGCCGGATCGGTCACGAGTTCGCGGATGGGGGCATCGGGAGCGTGCTTCGTAAGGAGGCGGTTGTCAGCGAACTCGGAAAGGACGATGACGCCTTCGCGGACCGTGTAGGATCCACCACCGTATTCATGGACCCGCGTACGCACGTTGAGGTCGGGCGCCATGTCGGTGACCGACCCGTCGTGCGCAAGCCGCAGCAGCGCCACCCGACCGGCTTCGTCGGGCCTCGACTCAAGGAGGTAGATATCCTCGCCGTCGGGACGTGGCTCTGAGAGTCCGCGAGCAGAGCCGACGGCCATACCGACGCTGATGGGAGACGGCCAGGAGCCGTACGGGAGTGTCTGTGGGCTGTTCATCCGTCGATGGTACGGCGCGATGGCGCGATACTGGTGGCCGGATGACAGAGTTCGACATCGCGGAGGAGCCCGCCGACGGTCCTGCTGTGAGCTGGTGCTTCGGCCAGTACGCGCAGGAACTCGGCCGGATCTTCGGCTACGTGGTCGATGAGGCGCTGCCCTTGGGACTCGACGCGCTGACGCCACCGCATGGGCTGGTGCTCATCGCCCGAGCCGATGGCGAGGCCGTCGGTTGTGGCGCGGTCAAGCTGCTAGAGCCGGACTTTGCGGAGATCAAGCGCATGTGGGTGGCGCCGCGCATGCGTGGCCGCGGCCTGGGTGCGCGGATGCTGGAGGCACTGGAAATGCGCGCGGTAGAGGCCGGCAAGTCGGTCGCGCGGCTCGACAGCAACGAGCGACTGGAGGCCGCTTTGGCGATGTATCGCTCCGCCGGCTACCACGACGTGCAGCCGTTCAACGACGAGCCGTTCGCCACCCATTGGCTCGAAAAGGACCTCGATCAAGGCCTGCAGATGTGAAGCGCCTGGCGCGATTGGGGCTCTTTTCGGGCGCGGTCGTGGCGATCCTGCTAGTTGCTGCATGGATCCTCCGCGAGCCACTCCTGGGGCTGGCGGGCATCAACTTCGACCGCGGTCCAGCCGGCCAGACGACGTTGGAGTTGCCTGACGGCTACAGGGCCGGGGTCTACGCCGCCGGCCTGGACCACCCACGCTTCATGGCCATCGGCCTTGACGGCACGCTGTTCGCGGCGGAGCAGGGTGCCGACCGTGTGCTCGCGCTTCCCGACCGTGATGGAGATGGGCGGGCGGACGAGACGGTGGTGGTAGGCGATGGCTACGACGTGGCCCACTCGCTCGCCTTCGCCGATGATGGCTCGCTGCTGGTGGCCGGGAGCGGCACGCTGTTTCGGGTGAGACTCGATCAAGACAAGCGGGAAATCGAGCGTGAGGCCATCCTGACCTATCCGAGTGGCGGCCAGCACTCCACACGAACGGTCGTGGTCACGCCGGATGGTTCGATCCTGGTCAGCATCGGCTCCAGTTGCAACGTCTGCTGGGAGGATGACGAGGAGCGCGCCAGCATCATCATCGCGCCCTCCGAGGGCGGCGACTCGAGCGTGCTCATGCACGGCCTACGCAACGCCGTCGGCATGGCAGTGGACCCGGCCAGCGGCGAGGTCTGGGCGACCAACAACGGGCGTGACATGCTGGGTGACGACCTTCCGCCGGAGACCGTCTACCGCGTCGTCGACGGGGCCGACGCCGGTTGGCCACGATGCCATGCCGGCGACATCCTCGACCCCGAGTTCGGGGAGCAGCCAGACCCACGCACAGGCCTGATGGGCTGCGAGGGTGTGACCATGCCGGCACTGACCTACCAGGCACATGCGGCGCCGCTGGGCATCACCTTCTGGCAGGACCGGACGGTCATCGCCTTCCATGGCTCGTGGAACCGAGCCGACAAGGTGGGCTACCAGGTGGTGTGGATCCCGTGGCAGGACGGGCCTGCCGGACCGCCGGAGGTGCTCGTCGGTGGCTTCCTCGACTCCGGTAGTGGCAACGCTAGCGGTCGCCCGGCCGGCGTCATCGTCGGGGCCGACAAGGCGCTGTACGTCTCCGATGACAAGGGCGGCTTCATCTACCGCATCGAATCGAGCGGCTGACGAGGAGCGGGGTCCGGCTGTGGGCCGCGACGCGCCTCAGTCGGCCTCCAGCGGTGCCTCGAAGTCGAAATCTGAACGGTCGCGCCGCCAGTAGCCGGTCACCTTGACCGTGTCATCGGTGAGTCCGGGCTTGTCCAACAGGATGCGACGGACCTCGCGCATCGCGAGCGCCTCACCCGCGGCCCACGCCCACGTGTCCTGAGCGTACAGTTCCAGCGTCGCCAGCGCCCAGGGCAGCTGGTCAGCCTCGGGATAGCCGCCCTCGGTCAGCCAGCGCACGGAGATGGGCTGTGCACAACGCAGCTCGATGACATCGTCCTCGCTCCCCGCGGCGATGACCACCTGCGCGGTCACACCGTCGGGCAGCTCTGTGAGCGAACGCGAGATGGCCGGCACCGCGGTCAGGTCGCCCGCCAGCAGGTAGTTGGGGTAGCCGTCCGGCATCACCTTCGAGACGAGCGGACCCACGACGCCAACCTGGTCTCCGGGCTTGGCGCTGGCCGCCCAGCCGGAGACGGGACCGCCGCCGTGCATCAGGAAGCGCACGTCCAGCTCGGCGGTGGCGCGGTCGTATCGCCGCACGGTGTACTCCCGCATCGGAGGGCGCGGGGTCGGCCAGCGGAGGCGACCCTCCGCCGACTCGGGCAGGACCAGCTCGCCGCCGGACGGCGGGATGATGCCCACGTGGTCGGTCGGGCTCGCCGTCACGAAGTCGGATAGATCCTCGCCGGCGAGCGTGATCAACCGGTAGCGGGGCGCGGGATGGACGATGCGCCGGACCGCCAGCACCCGGACTCGTGGCGTGTGCTTGATCAGCTCGATCGCGCGCGTCGGCATGTCCCCTCCTCGTCGTCCCGGAGCATAACCGGCACGGTGTACGCTCGGGGGCCAGCACCACCTGAGGAGCACACATGGAACCTGGCGGACCAACCATCCACGATCTGCGTGAAGCCGTGGTGGTGCCGGCTGACGGCATCCTCAGTCGCGCCATCCACAGTGACGAGGATGCACGTGTGGTGCTCTTCTCGTTCGCCGCCGGGCAGCAGTTGTCGGACCATACCGCTGCCATGCCGGTGACGCTCGAGATCGTGGAGGGCGAGGCGGAGATCACCCTCGGCTCAGAGACGGTCCAGGGTCGGCCGGGCACCTGGATCCACCTGCCGGCCAACCTGCCCCACAGCGTGGTGGCACGGACACCGGTGACGATGCTGCTGACGCTGCTCAAGCGTGGACGCTGACGACCTCCGACTGCTTCATCGCGCCGTCGAGATAGCGCGACGGTCGCGGGAGGCCGGCAACCACCCCTTCGGCGCGGTGTTGGCGGCGGCCGACAGGGCGGTGCTGCTGGAGGCCGGCAACAGCGTCGCCACCGAACGTGACATCACCGGCCATGCCGAGCTGAACCTGGTGCGCTTAGCGTCTCGTGCTTACTCGGGCGAGACACTGGCCGGATCCACCCTCTACAGCAGCGCCGAACCCTGTGCCATGTGCGCGGGCGCCATCTACTGGAGTGGCATCGGCCGCGTGGTGTACGCCCTGTCGGAGCACGATCTGCGAGTCATCACCGGCGCCGATGCCGAGAACCCCACGATGAGCCTGCCCGTGCGTGAGGTGTTGGCGGCGGGCCAACGCTCGATCGCGGTCGAGGGCCCCGCTGACCTGCCGGAGGCGACCGCCGTCCACGACGGCTTCTGGGACCCGCGCCGCGAGGTGAGGGCATCGGACGCTCAGAGTGCGGTGTAGTCGACCGGTAGCTCCAACTTGGGCAGCTCGGTGCTGATGACCTCGACGTACTTCTGGGCGGCTCCGGTGTTGAACACCACGACCTGCTCATGGGGATGCACGTTTCCGGCCTTGACCAGGCCGTCGAGTACCTCGAGGCAAGCGGCCGACTCGGGGCAGAGGGCGATGCCTTCCAGCCGATTGGCGAGCCGCATCCACTCGACGAGCCGCCCTTCGTCGGCAGTCAAGGCCGCGCCGCCCGACTCGCGGACCGCATCGAGGATCATAAAGTCACCCACCGCGGCGGGGACGCGGATGCCCGAGGCGACGGTGTCGGCATCGAGGGCCGGCTCAGAGAAGCGCGCTCCTGCCGCCCAAGCATCCGCGATGGGCGCGCAACCATCTGACTGGCAGGCATAGAGCCGCGGCCTGCCCGGCGCGTCGAGCCAGCCAAGCATCTCCAGTTCGCCGAAGGCCTTCCACATGCCGATGAGGCCGGTGCCGCCACCAGTCGGATAGAGGATGATGTGGGGCAGTCGCCAGTCGAGTTGGTCGGCCAACTCCAGGCCCATCGTCTTCTTGCCCTCGATGCGATAGGGCTCCTTCAACGTGCTCATGTCGAACCAGCCCATGGCCTCGACACCATCGCGGACGATGGCACCGCAGTCGTTGATGAGGCCGTCGACGAGATAGACGTGGGCGCCGTAGAGCGCCGCTTCGTAGCGGTTGACCATGGGCGTGTCGGCCGGCATGAAGACCCAGGCATCCATCCCGGCACGGGCAGCATAGGCGGCCAGCGCACCGCCGGCGTTGCCCGCCGTGGGAGCAGCCACGCGGCAGAGCCCGAGTTCGTGCGCCATCGACACGGCCATGGCCATGCCACGCGCCTTGAACGAACCGGTGGGGAGACGTGATTCGTCCTTGATGCGCAGGTCGGTGAGACCCAGGTGGGCACCCAATCGTGGGGCACGGAGCAACGGCGTCATCGTCTCGCCAAGCGTGATCCGATGGCCCTGGTCGGCCAGCGGCAGCAGCTCGCGGTAGCGCCACATGTCCGCCGGCCGTGCACGCAGTGCATCGCGATCGACCGATGCACGGACCGCGTCGAGGTCGTAACGGACCCAGAGTGGTCGTCCGGCGTGGGTCGTCTGGATCACTCCCGCCGGCAGCACCGTGCCGTCGATGGCAGCTTCAAGATGGGTCACGTAGCTGGCGGAGTGCACGTCCGACATATCGTCCAGTATCGCCTGCCCGATGATCGAGCGGCCATACGCCCCGCATGCGCGTCACTGCTCAGCAGCTCAATCGAGCCACGCTGGAACGGCAGCTGCTCCTGCGCCGTGAAGCGTTGGCGCCTGTCGAGGCAGTGCGGCGCATCGTGGCCATGCCGGCCCAGGAGCCGGCCTCTCCGTACCTCGCCCTATGGAACCGGATCACGCGGTTCGATCCCGCCGACCTGGACGCTGGACGCTACCTTCACCGATGGCTCGGTGGTCAAGGCCTCCTTGATGCGGATCACGCTGCATGCCGTGCACGCCGACGACTACACCACGTTCCACACCGCGATGGCAGACAGCCTGCGTGCGTCACGCGTATACGATCGCCGCTACACCACGACCGGCCTCACGCCCGGCGACGTTGATGCAGCCGCCGCAGACCTCCCGCCATCGTCATCGCAACCCCCGCGTTGAGCCTGCTCCCGGCAGGAGCGAGCGCGAAGGAACCGTTCCACTGCGGGCCTGGACGTGGGACCAGCATCTTGCTGAGTGGAGCTCATCGATCACATCGTTCGGCTGCGACCTCATGGCGGACGTGTCGTCGAACCAGGCGACCTGGTGTCGCCGCTGGAGCGCCGCACGATCAGCTCGGTCGGCAGCACGATCTCCTGCGCCTCACCGTCGGGGTCGGCCAAGCGGTCGATGAGCAGCGCCACAGCGCGACGCCCCATCTCGACCGCCGGCTGGGCGGCCACGGTCAGGAAGGGGAAGGTGACCATGGCCTGCGGGAGGTCATCGAAGCCGACGACCGCCACGTCATCAGGAACCTGCACACCCAGCTCCCGGAGCGCGTGCAGCACACCCATGGCGATGAAGTTGTTGGCCGCGAAGATGGCCGTCGGCCGCGGCTCGCGGTGCATCACCGCCAGCGTCATCTCGCGGCCGCTGTCGATGGTGTAGGCGCCGTAGGTCACATCCGGCGTCGGCAGGCCGGCCTCCCTGCATGCCTGCCCGAAGCCCGAGACGCGGTCGGTGGCCGTGGCGACGGAGATCGGTCCGGTGAGCACGGACATCTGGCGATGGCCGAGCCCCAGGAGCAATCGCCCCAGCTCGAGTGCGCCGGCCTCTGAATCGGCCCGCACCACGTCGACACCTGCAACCTCCGGTCGCCGGTCCACGACCACCAATGGCACGCCCTGCTCGCGACACCGCCTGACCGTCTCAGCGCACTCTCCGGCGGGGATGATGAGCAGGCCATCCACCTGGCGCTGCAGCAGCATCGGGACCAGGCGGTGCTCCTCGTCCTCGCGCTCGTCACTGTTGGCCAGCAGCAGGGAGATGCCGGCCTCGCGTGCCGCCGTCTCCACGCCCTGCGCGAGCAACGTGAAGAAGGGGTTGGTCATGTCCGGGATGAGCAGCGCGATGGTGTCGGTGCGCCTGGCCCGAAGGTTGCGGGCGACGATGTTGGGTACGTAGCCGGTCTCGGCCAGGGCGCGTTCGACTCGGGCGCGCAGCGCGGGGCTGACCGGACCGGAATCGTTGACCACGCGTGACACGGTCATGGGTGAGACGCCGGCTTGCTGGGCGACATCTCGCAAGGTCGGCATCTCAGAAGCCGCGCAGGTCGGTGCTGGAGCGCGCCGGCAGGCCCTCGTGCGGGACCCGCTTCAGGACGAGGTACTCGATGCCGTGTGCCTCGCAGAAGGCGCGCTTCTCCGGCTTGTCACCGTCCTCGTTGACGATGTAGTAGGCCGGCCGGATGCGATCGATCTCCGGTTCGGCGTCCATCCAGCCGGCACCGGATGACACCAGGCAGGTATGGACAGTGCCCATCGCGCCGATCATGTAGCGACGTTCGTCCTCGTGCTGCAGTGGGTGGCCGGCGCCTTTGAGGAGAGACACGTTACGGTCGCTGCCGACCACGACGTAGAGCGCGCCGTATGCCGCTGCGTCCATGAAGAAGCGGATGTGGCCCGAGTGCAACCAGTCGAAGCAGCCGGTGACGACGACGCGGGGGGTGGCGGCGGGCGGTGCCGGTGGTTCCCACAACGGGAACCCGGCACGAGCGGCGGGTGCGATCGCAGTCCAGGTCAGGCCCGCTGCACGCGCCCGGTCGATGAGTCCGGCGTTCGCGTCTTCCTGGCGCACGACCAGCGTCGCGTCGCTTGCAGCAAGCGCGTCCAGGTCGACCGACAATGGCCGTTCCACGACCACGGCACGCTCCACCCAGCGGATCGACCGGGCGAGGAACAGCCGCTCCTCGACGGGGAAGCTGGGCGGCACGCCGGTCGACTCGGCCACCAGGTCGTCGGAGGGGACACGGACGTGGAGCGGCCCCTGGCCGGCAGCTTCCTGCAGGAAGCGCACGTCGTCGGAGCACAGATCGTCAAGGCTGGCCTCGACCACGGCGGTCCTGGACGTCCTCATACGCGGACAGAGATGCGTGTGGAGCCCGCCGGCGGCTCATCCGACGCGACGATCACGTAGCCGCCGCCGCAGCCCGAATACATGGCACCAGCGAAGGCCGCGGCATAGCCCGCCAGCAAACCCCGCAGGTCGATGGTGATGGCCGGGTGGTCGTAGATATGCGGCAGGATGGCGGACCAGGCACGTGAGGTCTCGTTGAGCGACTCACCCAGCGCCGGAAGGTCCATGCCCACGGTGGCGTCGTAGCAGGCCCGTCCGCTGGCGCCCAGCCGGGCGACCCAGCCTGCGTCGAGATGCTTGATACCCAGCGGGTCATAGCCCGGCGGACGCCCGCCGACTGGCACAAGGTGGACGACCCGTTCCAGCCAGGCCACCACATCGGGGTCGGTGGTGGCCTCCACGTGCGAGGGAAACCAGCCGCCCTCCACGTTCACGTCATAGTCGAGACGACTGATTCCCGGATAGATCATGCCGCACATGTCCTGCGAGCCCGAAGGGTCGGAGCGACCCTCGTTCTCAGCCTGGTACAGCTCGCGCACCAGATCTCCCGGAGGGCGGTCGGGCAGCTCGTCACCCCAAAGCTCCCGTGCCACCACGCGTGTGCCGGTGGCCATGCCGCTGCGGTCCATGTAGCGCACCGTGGGCCGCAGTGAGACCACCACCATCGAGCCAGGGGGATTTGGGTTGCACTCCGAGACGAAGGGTTGGTCGATCCAGCCGCCCGCCATCTGCAGGCGATAGGGAAACCGACCGATGGCGTCCTGCAGCGCGGCCTTTGGCGCGGTGACCGACTCGGTCATCGACGTTAGCCTTCGACGACGCGCTTGCCGGCCTTGCGGTCGGCGAACTGCTGCGCGATCCAGGCGTAGGTCTCAGCCATGCCGTCTCGCAGCGGTGTACTGGGCTCCCAGCCCAGGACTTCCTGGATGAAGGTGTTGTCACTGTTGCGGCCGGCCACGCCCTTGGGTGCGTCGAACTTGTACTCGCGTTCGAGTTTGACCCCCGCGATGTCCTCGACCATAGAGACCAGCTCGTTGATCGAGACAAGCTCGCTGGAACCGAGGTTGATGGGCGTGGCGATGAGGTCGGGACTGTGCATGATGCGGTCGATGCCGAAGAGGCAGTCGTCGATGTAGCAGAACGAACGTGTCTGTTCGCCGTCACCCCAGATCTCGATGCGCATGTCGCCGCTGTCTTGCGCCTCAAGCACCTTGCGGCACATCGCCGCCGGTGCCTTCTCGCGACCGCCGAACCAGGTGCCATTGGGGCCGTAGATGTTGTGAAAGCGGGCGATGTGCGTCTCCAGGCCGCGCTCGGCCCAGTATTCCTGGCAGAACATCTCGCTGATGAGCTTCTCCCAGCCGTAGCCGCGCTCGGCCATGGCCGGATAGGCGTCCGATTCCTTGAGCGCGATGACATCCGGCGACTTCTGCAGGTCGGTGTTGTAGGCGCAGGCCGATGAGCTGAAGAAGTAGCGCTTGACGCCGGCGCGATAGGACGCCTCGGTCAGATGCGTGTTCACCAGGATGCTGCGCAGGCACTCCACGCGGAAGTTCTCGATGAAACCCATGCCGCCCATGTCCGCGGCCAGGTTGTAGACCTCCGTCGCTCCCCTGACGGCCTCGATGGCGTTCTGCTCGACGCTGAGGTCGGCACAGATCGACTCCACACCGGGCACCCGCAGGTACCAGTCGGGCAGCGGCTTGCGATCGATGGCACGGATGTTGGTGTAGCCCTGCTCGGCGAAGTAACGGGTCAGCGACCCGGCGATGAAGCCGCCGGCGCCGGCGATGACGATCAGGTCATCCTTGTCCAGGCCTCGCTTGACGTCGGTGCCGGGGATGGTGTCGTTGAAGGCCTGGGGCATCGTGGGTTCCTCTCTGGTTGTGACGGAGCAGGTGGCAGTGGGCTGTGTTGGTAACGTTACCACTCGTGTCAACCACTCGCCCGACCACGAAGCTGGCCCCGTGGCGGGTACCCGTCACTGGCGTTCGGGCCAGAGCAGGCCATCGACGTTTTGCTCACCCTTGCCGGCGATCCGCCACGCGCGGGCGTGGCGTTCGGGACATCGGTGCCGGCACTCGCGCGCGTCGTGGAGCTGTCGCTCGACCTTGCTGCCCGCGGCCGACTGCTACCCGGGATCACCCAGGACGGACGCGGCCGATCCACTGCGCGCTGGCTGCCAGTACCTGATGGCAGGCGCACCGCTCGCGGAGGTGCTGGCTCCGGCCTATCCTGCTATCGCCGCCGCAGCCGAGCAGGCTGTGCTGCGGAAGCAGACGTGATGTCACTACTGAAGGATGAAAGATGAACCGACCGTGCCTGGCCTGACACATCTCTCTGGGGAGGCGAGCCAGCCCGGGCCGGGACTCCCGGCTTCGCCGGTGCCGCTGTCCGTGGCGCTGCCACGGACCCGTGATGCACTGCTCGTCGTGATCGGCGGCGTGGTCGGCTTCGGCGGGCTGATGGCGCTGGTCCGTCGGAAGCGACTCGAAGCGCTCGACCTCGCGGTCACGATGCGCTTGCAGACGATGCGCCATCGCTCGCTGGAACGGGCAACGACCGCCGTTTCCTGGTTCGGGTTCCCGCCACAGAGTCGCCTGCTGCCACCGCTCGCCATCACGGCGCTTTGGCTGGGGCGCTTTCGCCTCGAAGCCGCATTGCAGCTCGCTGCCTGGGGCAGCGCACTCCTCTCGAGCGTCGTCAAGTGGTTCATGCAGCGACCGCGACCGCTCGCAGGGTCTGACCTCCGCGTGGTGGCGGCCGCGCTGGGCGGATCAAGCTTCCCCAGTGGTCACGTGCTTACCTACGTCGTCACCTATGGCTGGCTGGCCATCGTCGCCAACATGCTCATCCGGCCGATCCTGCCACGGACGCTGGTGGTCACCGCGCTGACGGCCCTCATCGGTGCCGTGGGTCCCAGCCGGATCTACCTGGGGCACCATTGGCCGACGGATGTGGCAGCCTCGTACCTACTGGGCTCAAGCTATCTCGCGGCCCTCGTCATCGTCTACCGACGGCTCAAGTCCGGCCCCGTGACCCGATGACTGCCGAATGGATCCAAATGGGCACCGCCCGCATCCGAGTGCTCTGGAACGCGTCGTCCGGCCAGAAAGGCGGCATCCCCACCAACCGGACGTCGCGTGACACGATCCTTGAGTTGATGGCGCGGTACGGGCTGGGGGATGAGCTGCGCGAGACGGGATCGGAAGAGGAGGCGATCGAGGCAACGCGGGACGCTGTCTCGGCCCGCTATGACATCGTCGTCGCCGCCGGTGGCGACGGGAGCATCGGCCTGGTCGCGCAACATCTCCTTGAGTCGCCGACTGCCCTCGGCATCCTGCCGCTCGGAAGCGTCATGAACATCCCTCGGATGCTGGGCCTGCCGCGGGAGCTGGAGGAAGCCGCCCGAGTCCTGGGCGCCGGTTACGTGCGGACCATCGACGTCGGCCAGGCTGGAGATACGGTCTTCTATGAGGCAGGCTCCGTGGGGCTGCACGCCGCCATATCCCGGGATATCGCCGATGTGGACGAAGGGGACTACGGAGCCATCCTCCGCTCGATCGTGGCCGCGTTCCGCTATCGACCCTCTCGCATGACCATCGAACTGGATGGCGAGCGGATCGTCGAACGTCGGGTGCTGCTCGCCGTGGTCGCCAACGGGCCGTACATGGGCGCCGGCTTCACCGTCGCGCCGGAGGCGTTGCTCGACGATGGGCTCTTCGACGTCTGCGTCTTCCTGCACTACTCCAAGCGCGAATTGATCCGTCACTTCGCGAGCATCGCCTTCGGCCGCCGCGCCTATCAGCCGCAGACTCGGATCGAACGGGCCAGCCACGTCCGGATCTCTGGCGCCAGACCGCTTCCAGCGCGCGCCGACAGCCATGACCTGGGGGCGACACCGGTGGCCTTCGAGATCAGACCCAGCGTCCTGAGGGTGGTCGCCCCGGCGCCGCCAGCGGACGACAGCTGACACAGGCGCGCTGGCGACCGCTCAGTGCAAGCGGCCCACCTCGTCCGCGAGGTGACCCGCCGCACACGCCATTGCCGCCGCATCGATGTCGGAGAGTGAGGTGACGAGGGGGCGGATGCCGGCCGCGATAGCGTGGTCATGGGCGCCCTTGCCCATCCCGCCGGCGATCATCACCTCGCAGTCGCCGATCGACGCGAACATCTGGAGATGCTTGGCCTGGTCGGCATGACCCTCCCCGTGGGCCCCGCCTTCCTCCTTGTCGCTCTCCGCTGAACCGCCTTCCTGGGCATGCGGCGAGAACTTGTCGCGCAGCTCGCGGGATACGATCGATCCCTCTTCCACCGTCAGCACGGCGTAGGTCCTGGCTCGGCCGAAGTGCCGGCTGATGGTCTGTCCGTCATCGGTCGCGACCGCGATCTTCATGGAGTCATCCTCTCATTGCCAGCCGCGGTCGATCCACCCCGGCGGTGCGGCATGGGGCACGGGGTGCCGTCAGTGAGCATGCTATCGGAGGATCGCGTCCGTGGCCGCGTCCGGAACGCCGCGGAAGAAACGCTCCAGCACGTCTCGGAACAGCGGCTCGTCTGGCCCGGCTCGGAGGAAGAGGGTCATCGAGGAGCGCAGCTTGCGGGCATCGATGGAACCGAGGATCGACTCCGCGCCAGGCTCGCTCGTCGCCAGCAGGAGGCCAGCGCACTCTCGCAGGCGGGCGCCGAGCACCGGGTGCGCAAGGTAGGCACGCGCCTCATGGAGCGAGCTGATGGCATATCGCTGCGACATGGCACTGGACCCCAAGCCCGCCACCTGCGGGAAGATGAACCACATCCAGTGGCTGCTCTTGCGACCGCGGCGCAGCTCATCGCACACGCGCTCGTAGACGCCAGCTTGGGCATCGACGAATCGGCCAAGGTCGAAGGACACGGAGGGCGTCATGCGGCCGCCCCCTCCGGGTCAAGGCTCGAATGCGCCTCGACGCCATGGAACCAGCGCCAGTACAGCCAGGTCGCGATGCTGTAGAGCACGATGACGGTCACGAAGTCGACTGCGTAGCCGGCGTCGAAGCCGAGCGTCGCCTGCAGGATGCTGTACCAAGGCCCGGCGATGACCCAGCCCAGCGACCACAGCAGGCTGGCCGTCGCCGCGTACGTGGCTCGCTCCGCGGGGCGCAGCTGCTCCATGGCGAAGGCGTTGGCGATGGGATTGCCGGCATTCATCAGCGAGTTGCGGACGGCCATCGCCAGGATCACCGACCAGAGTACCGGGCTGAACCCGAGCACCAGCAGGAAGGGGATGCTCACGCCCTGCACCAGCACGACCGAGCCGACCTTGCCCAGTCGTTTGGCCAACGCGGGCTGGACCATGATGGCGACGGCCGTCCCGAGGCTCGTGATGGCGAAGATAACGTTGAGGGCGGCGAGGTCCAGGTCGAACTTGCGCTCGACGAAGACGTTGAGGTACGGGATCACCTGGCCTGCGCCCAAGGCGATGAGGAACCCCGGGATCAGGAGTCGCCAGAAGGTGGTCGGATCAGCCGGACGGGGGATGCCGAGCCGCGCGCGACGGATGAGGGGCGGTCGCTCTGACCGGGAATCGATGGGCTCGTTCACCGAGGCATCGAACGGTGGCGGTCTTAGGGTCCGCCCTCGCCGGGGTCGGTCGTCGCGCAAGGCGAAGATGCTGACGGTGGCAGCGCCGGCGGCGATGGCCATGACCAACAGCAGGACCCGATACACCCATGGATCGCTCGAGGGCACGCCGACGACGCTCCCGACGATGAGTGCGATGGCTCCGCCCAGGAGCGCAGCACCGACGTTGGTGACGGGCATCACCGCGGATTGGAGCGAGAAGAGTTCGTTGCGGTTCTCAGCTCGACTGTGCTCCATGAGGAACGGCGACTGGAGCACGAAGAAGGTCTGGCTGCCAGCACCCATCGCGGCTGCCAGGGCGAGGATCGCGAGCGGTGAGGTGACCACGATGAGGCCCGCGATCGCGAACGTCGAACCGGCAGCGCCAAGTGCCAGGACGATGCGGCGCCCCAGCCGATCCGACAGGATGCTGGCGGGGAAGGCCACCAGCACGCCGGCCGCCGAGCCGACCGTGCCGCTGATGCCGATGAACGCGGGATCGAAGCCGAGCGCGATGAGGTAGAGGTTGAAGTCGACCCACCAGAGGCTGAGCGCGATGCCATAGATGAGCGTGGTGGCCAGAAAGATGCGAGCATCGCGCTCGAAGCCGGTGAAGCTCCTCGCGTAGCTCCCAAGCGCAGCCACACCCTCTCGGGGGGAGCGGGTCACGAGGCAGAGGCGAGGCCCAGGCGGTCGGCCGCTTCGAAGGCACTCCGGGCGGCATCAGGCGGCATCGGCTGGCTCACGCTCGTCATGGTACCGCCGCGCCCCGGGCCTGAGGTGGTGGTCGGCCAGTCGAACCACAAGCAACGCGGCCATCTACTCGTAGTTGGCTGGTGGTCATCCAAGTCCGACTTATCGATGTGGCGCGACGAAGTGAGAGGGTATCCTCGGATGTGGCGATGAGTTTCCCGGGTGTCCGTTACGTGGGTGCGCGATGACAGAGGTCGGCCAAGTGCTTGAGGCGTTCTTCGACGGGTCGGAGGGGCGCGTCTTCTACCGGCGATGGGTCTCGGACGCCCCGCCGGATCGGATCGTGCTCATCGTCCACGGCTACGCCGAGCATGGGGGCCGCTATGCGCACGTGGCCGCAGCGTTGAACCAGCGGGGCTCGGTCGTGTATGCGGACGATCACCTGGGTCATGGTCGCTCCGACGGCGAGCGCGCGCTGATCACGGACTTCGAGCACGTCGGCGACGACCTCCACACCCTCGCCAGCATCGCCCGAGCCGAGCATCCCGGGATCCCCCTGGTCCTGGTGGGGCATTCGATGGGCGGCCTGCTCATCGGGCGCTTTGCCCAACGCTGGCCAGACGAGGTCGCCGGTTTGGCATTCTGTGGGTCGGTCATCGGCGACTGGCAGTGGGCACGCGACGTCTTGAGGCAGCCGGAGCTTCCGTACATCGCCTTCGATCCAGCGGCGATCTCGCGTGATCCTCAAGCTGGAGCTGAGTACGCCGCTGATCCGCTGGTCTACCACGGCCAGTACAAGCGCGGACTGCTCGAGGCGGAGGTGAAGACGCTCGACCGCTTCGATCGCGACATCGGCCACCTGACGATGCCGGTGCTGTTTCTCCATGGCACCGGCGATCCTTTCGTGCCCTATGAGCGGTCCCTTGCGGCGGTCCGGCAGATGCCGACCGAGGACCTGACCGTGCACGTCTACGATGATGCGCGCCACGAGGTGCTGAACGAGACGAACCGCGATGAGGTTATCGGAGACCTGTCCGACTGGCTCGACGGGATCAGGTAGAGACCTACCTTGCACGCCGCCGACAGCCACGGTCTGATCCGCGTGCAGGGCGCGCGCGTGCACAACCTCAAGGACGTCAGCGTCGAGATCCCCAAGCGGCGGCTGACGGTGTTCACCGGCGTCTCCGGCTCGGGCAAGAGCTCGCTCGTGTTCGCCACCATCGCAGCGGAATCCCAACGGCTCATCAACGAGACCTACAGCGCTTTCATCCAGGGCTTCATGCCCACCCTGGCCCGGCCGGATGTGGACCTGCTCGACGGGCTGACGACGGCCATCATCGTGGACCAGGAGCGCATGGGCGCCAATCCGCGTTCCACCGTGGGCACCGCCACCGACGCCAATGCCCTGCTGCGCACCCTCTTCAGCCGGCTGGGGCAACCGCACATCGGCTCGCCCAACGCGTACTCGTTCAACGTCCCCTCAGCCAGCGGGACAGGCGCCATCACCATCGATCGCGGCCCCGGCAAGACCATCGCCGAGAAGGCCACCTTCAGCGTACTGGGCGGCATGTGTCCCCGCTGCGAGGGCATGGGCAGTGCGACCGACTTCGACCTGTCCGCGCTGTTCGACGACAACAAGTCGTTGAACGAGGGTGCGCTCACCATCCCGGGCTACAGCATGGACGGCTGGTACGGGCGCATCTACCGCGGCTGTGGGTTCTTCGACCCGCACAAACCCATCCGCGAGTTCACCAAGCGGGAGCGGCACGACCTGCTCTACAAAGAGCCGACGAGG
Organism: uncultured Chloroflexia bacterium; assembly: GCA_963838115.1. GTDB lineage: Bacteria > Chloroflexota > Limnocylindria > Limnocylindrales > CSP1-4 > JAFMJV01. Next base: position 45,970 of record CAWIPU010000001.1, on the reverse strand, counting down.
ATCAAGGTCGACGGCATCAACCTTACGTATGAAGGGCTGATCCCGAAGATCCAGAAGTCGTTCCTCTCCAAGGACGTCGACGCGATGCAGCCGCACATCCGCGCCTTCGTAGAGCGCGCGGTGACGTTCACAACCTGTCCCGAATGCGACGGCACCCGCCTGGCCGAACGGGCGCGATCGTCAAGGGTCAAGGGCAAGAACATCGCCGACGTCTGCTCACTGCAGATCAGCGACCTGGCCGACTGGGTCCGCGAGCTCGATGAGCCGTCGGTCGCGCCGCTGCTCGCGGGCCTTCAGCACCTCCTCAATTCGTTCGTGGAGATCGGACTGGGCTATCTCAGCCTCGAGCGGCCGTCGGGCACGCTCTCGGGCGGCGAGGCCCAGCGCACCAAGATGATCCGCCATCTCGGCTCCTCGCTGACCGACGTCACCTATGTGTTCGATGAGCCCACCATCGGCCTGCATCCGCATGACGTGGAGCGCATGAACGACCTGTTACTGCGGCTGCGGGACAAGGGCAACACGGTGCTGGTCGTCGAGCATGAGCCGGAAACCATCGCCATCGCCGACCATGTCATCGACCTTGGCCCCGGGGCTGGCGTGGCGGGCGGCGATATCTGCTTCGAGGGCACCGTCGAGGGGCTTCGGGCCAGCGACACGCTCACCGGCCGACATCTCGATGATCGAGCTGGGCTCAAGCCAGCGGTCCGGGTGCCGAGCGGCAGGCTGGAGATCCGCGGAGCCACGGTGAACAACCTGCGGGAAGTCGATGTCGACATCCCACTGGGGGTCCTGGTCGTCGTCACCGGCGTCGCCGGCTCCGGGAAGAGTTCGCTCGTCCACGGCTCGATCCCGGCGAGCGCGGGCGTCATCTCCATCGACCAGGGCGCGATCCGGGGCTCTCGACGGAGCAACCCCGCCACGTATACCGGCCTCCTCGACCCGATCCGCAGGGCCTTCGCCAAGGCCAACGGCGTGAAGGCAGCGCTGTTCAGCGCCAACTCCGAAGGCGCCTGTCCCGCCTGCAACGGCGCCGGCGTCATCTTCACCGACCTGGGCGTGATGGCCACGGTCGAGTCGACCTGCGAGGAGTGTGAGGGTAGGCGCTTCAGGGCCGCAGTGCTCGAGTACCACTTCGGCGGCCGGGACGTCAGCGAGGTGCTCGCCATGCCGGTGACCGAGGCGCAGGCGTTCTTCGGCGCGGGCGAGGCGCGGGTCGCGGCCGCGCACACCATCCTGTCGCGGTTGGCAGACGTGGGGCTGGGCTACCTCAGCCTCGGCCAGCCGCTCACCACCCTGTCAGGCGGCGAGCGCCAGCGCCTCAAGCTGGCCACCCACCTCGGCGAGAAGGGCGGCATCTACGTACTCGACGAGCCGACCACCGGCCTCCATCTCGCCGATGTCGAGCAGCTCCTCGCCCTGCTCGACCGGCTCGTAGGCTCGGGCAAATCGGTCATCGTCACCGAACACCACCTGGCGGTGATAGCACACGCCGACTGGATCATCGACCTTGGTCCCGGCGCCGGCCACGACGGCGGCTGCGTGGTCTTCGAGGGCACCCCCGCCGAACTCGTCGCCGCCCGTTCCACGCTCACCGGCCAACACCTCGCAGCCTACGTCGACGCCTGAAAGCTGACGTTCGAAGGCTGACCACTCTTCGAAGGCGGCATGTCACCGGCCCTCGGGGAGGTGCCGACCGATCTCGGTGTGGGTCTGGGTGAGCTACCGATGGCAGCAGGCATCGCCGGTCGCAACGGCTGCGCCTCCACGCCGGTCACCGAGCCGATCGCGGAGCACGTCGATGCCATGATGTGGGACTTCTTCCCGCGCCCAGCGCCAACCAGACGGCACCTGCTCACGAGCTGGCGCTTCGGCCACTACTGGCGTGAGCGGTGGCATAGCTCCGGTGGCCGCTACCAACCTGATCGCCGGCGAGGCTCCTCGAACACGCGGATCTCACGCCACGCCACCCACGACGGGCTCTCGACAGTGCGGATCCGCAGCGCCCGCACATCCGGGACCGGCCGCTTTGGACGGAACACGAGCCAGTCACCGTCGGCCGTGCGTTCGGTGAGGTGCCCGATGCGAACGAAGCCGTGGCGCCCTCTTTGGAGCACTTCGATGATATGACCCGTGCGACCAGCCGGGTCTTGCGAGACGAGCAGCTGCACTTCGGCCACGGTCGTGGGCCGCGCCAAATCCAGTCTGATCCACTGCTCAGGGTGGGAGCCGGCGCTCCAGGCCGTGTCGAGGTCCTCATCGATCGCGTTTCGTGGTCGTTCGTTCCCATGGACCGAAGAAGCGCTGGCACGGGCGCCGATGGCCTTATCGGCCCGTGTCACTGCGATCGTTGCGCAGGGGTCTGGGTGCGCATCAGGCGCCAGAAGGTCGAGCAGATAGCCATCCCCATCGTCAAGGCCCCAGGTGGCGTCGTCTGCCGCGTGGTCAGCGCCGGTGTAGGCCCAGTACAGCCAGCCGTCAAACCCCACTCGGCAGGCGTCCACCTGCCATGCAGCGACGGCTGCGGCTGCGGACTCGATGTCCGGATAGGAATGACGAAACGCGCCGTATTCGCCCAGCACGACGGGCTTCTCCGGGTGCTCGGATATGGCGAACGCGCGCGCCACCGTGTCCATGTCCGTAGCACCGGGGTAGGCGTGGAAGTCAAGGAAGTCAAGCTCTGAACGAGCCAGCGCGTCCACGGGGTCGGTGTACCAGCCAGGCGCCGCACCAGGTGCGAAGAAGCCCATCGTCACCAATGCGCCCGGATCAAGATCGAGGATCTCCTCCCGCAATTGGGACACGTAGTACACGATGCCGTCAGCCACCATCGCAGCGCGCTTCTCGGCGTCGGTCATGTCATAGGTGCCGGTCGTCGTAGTCACTTCGCCCTCACGCAGTGACAGCGGCGGCTGGTCGGCGAACATCCACTGCTCGTTGAGCAGTTCCCAAGCCAGAACATGCTCCAGCGGTGCCCCGAGTCGTTGCAACCCGGTGATGATGTCGCGCCAGTAGCGGCGGCTGGCGTCGATGGCATCAGGCGTCAGATAGAACGCATTTCGGTAACCTGCAAACTGCGGACCTGACACGGCGTTGGCCTGCTCCGAGTAGCCACCGTGATCTGGCAGGTCGTTGGAGGTGAAGAGCACCTGGAGGCCGGCCTCAGCGGCGGCCTCGATCAGATCGGCTACGTTGACCAGGTAGGCCTGGTTCAGCCCCTCACCGCCGACGACGCCGATGCAGCCCGCATCCTGCGGGTCACAGTGGTCCAGGAACACGCGAACCGTGTTGTAGCCGTGTGCGACCAGCTGGTCGAAGTCGGTCCGCACGCGTTCGGGGTCATAGGAGCCGACGCGGAAGATCTCCGCCGGTCGGCGGCCGGTAGTCTTCTCCCCGAAGACGTAGTTGGCTCCGCGGATCACGAACGTCACACCGGTGCGGCGGTCGAAGAGCTCACCCACGCCGCCGACGACACGCACGCCGATGGGGTGCGGGGTGGCCTCGTCCCCGGTCGTTCGGGTGCTGCTGGCGTACACCGGTGACGTTAGCGTGGCCCACGATACGGTGAACACCATGCTCAGGACGATTGCGAAGACCGCGACGAGAGGGCGCTTCATTGAGGCCATGCAGGGCTTATAGCACGGTCCGACCCGGCAAGTGCTGACACTGTGCCATGGATACCGACCCCGGTTCCGTTGCGGGGGGCACGGACGAGGAGCACCTCGGCGCTGTCCGGCAGATCCGCGTGGTCAGCTGAGCTTCACCCTGACCGTGCCGACCACGCTTCCCCCATTCTCCAGAAGAACGCCCGACATTGACGCGATGGCCGGAGCTCCAATCTCCGATCTGGCCTACGTCCTGCGGCGGGATGACACGGAGGGGAGCTTTTCGGGCGAGCCTGGTGCCTCAGACGTGGGGTGCGACGTCCTCAGCCAGCTGGTGCATGAGGTCTACCTGCTCATCGAATCCGAGGAGGGGCAGGTAGCTCCGCGCCACGAACTCGATGGGCACCTCGGCCCGCCGCCGGATGTCGCGCAAGGCCTCGACGAGCTGGTCCGGTGTCCCGGCGTACGTCGTGCGGCTCTTCAGCAGCGCCTCATCCGGGCGACGGAACGGCGGAGGTGCGGGCGGTGGGAGCGGTCGCGATGCCGAGGCCTCCATGTCCGAGTACTTCCACTGCATCGCCCACAGCGCGTCCCGGTAGTGGTCCAGCGCCGCCTCGCGCGAGGCGGCGGGCAGCAGCACGGAGTAGTGGATGAAGCGGAAGCTCGATGGGTCACGGCCGGTGCGGGCGCACTCGTCCAGCACCCAGCCCACCTGCTCTTGGAACCCCTCGGCCGGAGCGTTCGAGAAGAGGCCATCCGCGAGGCGCGCGGCGCGCCGGATGGCCGGCTCCGCGCTGCCGCCGACGAGCATCGGGATGGGCGCCGAGGGAGCCGGTCGGACCGCGAGTTCCGGAAGGTCGTAGATCGGACCGGTGTGCGTGAACGGCTCACCGCTCCATGCCTGCGGCAGGATCCGCAGGACCTCATCCATGGCGGCACCTCGGCGGCGGGCATCGGCCCCCAACCCGGCGAACTCGACGCCCGACCACCCCAGCCCGAGTCCCAGGACGAGACGGCCATGGCTCAGCAGCTGGACCGTCGCTGCGTCCTCCGCGAGTCGCAGTGGGTGGTGCATCGGCGCGAGGATGACGCCCGTGCCCAGCTCGATGCGCGACGTCGCCTGCGCGAGCGCCGCGCTGACGACGAGGAGCGAGGGCATGTAGCCGTCGTCCACGAAGTGGTGCTCGGTCGTCCACACCGACGAGAAGCCGAGCCGCTCCGCCTCGACCGCGAGCCGGACGGTCTCGTCATAGGCGCGGGTCCAGCCTGTTTCGCCCGGCCGCATCTGGGCGCTGAGGAGTCCGAAGCCGAGTGCCATGGTCGAGACGATAGCAGCAGGCGGCTTCGACCGCACCTGTCTGACATGGCATCTGGCCGTTGGAGGGTCATCACAGACCTGCTCTGTCGGCGGTCGCGGCTCGCACGATGCGCGGCTGATCGGCTCGGTCCGCTGCCCGAGCAGCCCCGCCACACGGCCCGCCATCGCGCGCGAACTGCGATGGCTACCTTGGTCCTGACGCGGCGCCAGCTCGGACGAGTCCGTCACGACCCGCAGGTCGCGCCCCCGGGTGGACGTCACTCGACCACCGCGAAGCCGGCTGCTCGTCCAGGATCGTCACAGGCCCTCATCCAGTCCACCGCATGTGTCCGCCGTGGCTGGCAGATGCCGTTTGCCTCTAAAGGACGTCCGCATCCGACCGGGATCCCTGAGGAGCTCGGCTACGTCGCCGTGACGAAGCCCACGATCTCGTCCACAAGGCCATCTGCAAGCGCGTGGTCGTCGTCGGCATAGCCGGCGACGATCTCGCTCGGGCTGATCATCGACGGCGCCCGCGTCTCGGACTTGTAGACGTGGTTGGCGTTGGCGATCGTCACCCGCGTCTTGGCCTTCGCGTCGCTCGCCAAGGCCGCGAAGATCCTGTCCGCATCGGACCCAGGCACTTGGGCGTCGTTGGCTGCCGAGACCACGAGGGCGCGACCGCGATAGGCGGGCAGCGCCGCGAGCGGATCCGCCAGGATCAACTCACGCGCGACCCTCTGTTGCAGCGGGTCGTGGGTCGCTTGCCACATCCCCGCGGCCTCGGGGAGCGAGGACAGGTCGGGCGCCGGTGCCTCTGGATCGAGCATCGCTGCGCGAAAGTCCCCGAGGGCCGTGTCCACGGCAGACGCGTCGATACCCGCCTTCATGCGCAGCCCCCGGATCTGTTCGATCGCTGTGTCCAGGAGCGAACGAGCCGGCCCGGACAGGGAGATGAGACCGCCGAACTTCGGGTCCGCCTGCTTCGCGATCGCAGCTGATGAGGCATGGAGCGATCCCTCGCTGTGGCCGAGCAGAAAGACCTTGCTGCACCGGTCCCGGGTCGCGAGTTCGTCGAACGCCGCCTCAGCCTCGTCGACGTAGTGGGTCAGCGACAACACGTCGAGCATCCTGAGATCCGCCGGCGCAATGCTCGTCGGCATGTTGACGCCGGAGCCGACCTTGTCGAAGCGGATCGATCCGACGCCGCGAGCCTGCAAGGCGAGCGCGAGCTGCGCGCCGCTTCCATTCGTGCCCGGCAGGAGCGGCGACGTCCAGTCGCGATCGGTCGGCCCGCTCCCGGCGAAGAGCACGACGCAGGGCGAGGCGCCGTCGCTCGCCGGCAATGCGATCGTCGCGGGCAACGTGTAACCGGGCCCGACGATCGAGACGTCCTCGATCACCGCGGGGTACTTCATGCCAGGGCCCGCAAGCGAGCGTGGCCGAGAAGCGACACGTCCAGCATGCTGCGGACGTTAGCACGCCGCTCAGGAAACGCGACTCGTGCTTGCTGTCGTCACGGACGGGCAGACCTCGTAGGCGTTCACACGGACGACGATATCCCGCGTACTTGCCCGTACGAGCTCGGCATCAGCGAGACGACGGTGCGACAACGCCTCTCGGGGCTGTGCCGGCGGAGACACCGGGTGCCTGAACGTGGCCCACGCCGCGTTGCTTTCGGGCTTGGCCAAACGGAACCTATGCAGTTGATCCCATGGGGGTGGACATTGCGGACGAGCCACGCCCCATCTGCAGGGGTTCCAAACGCCGGGCGGCACCAGGAGCCGGATGGGACAACCGGTGGGCGTCCCGACACACATCTGTTGGCTGCACGATGTCGTGATGACCGTGCCTCACCCCGACCTCGGGGTGCTTCTCTGGTGCCGGGCAGAAGGGGGCCGAGGCATGTGAGCGCTGATCTCGTCGGCCTCCAAGTCGATACGGTGAACGGGCCCACACCATGAGGGCTTTCGTCAGGGATCGGTACGGTTCACCGGACGTACTGGAACTCCGGGATGTGGCCAAGCCCGTCATCGGCGATGACGACGTGCTGGTCTGCGTCCACGCGTCGTCCCTCAACCAGGCCGATCTCGATCACCTCTACGGCAGGCCCTTCCTCACCCGCATGGGCGCGGGGCTGCGCAAGGGCACGAACCTTCATGTTCGCGATGACGCCGCGATCCGTTCTATCGTTCTTCGTGCGCGCAGCTGCTGGCCTGGAGACAGCACTCCTTTCAATTCTCTCGCCACCACATCTGCAGGTGGCCGGTCGGTCGGGTCCTTGCTGACCAACGCCTCCACGAGATATCTAAGGCCTCGAGGCGTGCGCCGGCTGATCTTGGGTGAACGACCTGGTTCGGTGGCCGACGGGATCTCGCCTGTCAGCGTCTGCCTGATTGTTGCGCCGAGCGCATACAGGTCTTGAGACACGTGGGTGGCACTGGTATCGACTTCTGCCCACTCGGGTGGCACATATCCGGTCGTCCCCCACGGCAACGGATCCGGTGCCCCGATCCGGGAGGCGCCCTCGAAATCCAAGGGCCGCAGCTGGCCATCCCGACAGAGAATCAGATTGTAGGGTTTGCAATCGCGCCATGCCCATCCAGCCGCATGGATGGAGGCCAGAAGCGTTGCGATCCTCCTACCCAGGTACACGCAAGCAGACACGGGCAACCGTTCTTCCTGTAGCAAGACATTCTGGAGGTTGCTACCGTCGATGTGTTCGATCACGAGATACGCGTTCGCGCTCTGTTCGAACTGACTGATCACCTTTGGGACAGGTATCTGTCTCTCGCGTAGTTCGTCCAGCACGATCCGCTCATGGCCGATCCTCCACCAGCCATCTCGACCGTCCCAATCGGTCTCGCCATGGTGCCGGCCTTCCTTGATGATGCAGACGCGCGCAGGTTGCGAACCCAGGTCAAGTGCGCGATAGACTCCACCCTTGCCCCGCTGAGACAAGGCTGAATAGGCTTTGAACGTCGACTTGAGTGGTCCCGACTTCGAAGGCGCGGAGGCCGACCGAGTCGCGGCAAACGGGTCCACCATCGATGGCGGGATAGCGGCATTCGGTGATCGTTCATCTGTAACGGAGTTCCCAGACTCCGTCGTGATGTCGTGGCCTTGAAACGCACCGTACCGGTAAAAGACGAGGCTGTTGCCGGAGAACGGGACATCGTAGGGGACGGGAGGTCCAGACAGGTGCTTTGTAGCGGCATGCAGTTTGGGCGCCACTGTCCGGAATTGCGATTCGCTCAGAAGATAGATCGTCAGGGCCTTGCCTACCTGCGAGAAACCATAGTAGAGCCCGCAATTGAGTTTCTTCAACTCAGCCAAGCTGTGCACGCCTTTGAAGAAAAGGCCTGCCGACGTCAGAACGGGCCCGACAGCCGCCAGTACCTCTGCGGCGGACAGGACCGTGGCCGAAACGTGGATCTTCCACCCTTGCCTTGGGAGCATGTCTGTGTGCGGCCCGCTGGACCGCCACGCTGAACCTTCCTCATAGACAGGTAGGTAGCGATCCGCCACCGCGGCCCACTCCCGCTCCTTCGATTCGATCGTCGCGATCAAGACCAGGCCCTCCCAGGCTGCCCGATCACCGCAGGGCGCATCGAATGTGCCTTCGTATGCAGCATACGATGCTGCGCCGGGGCATCGAAACACCATCTCTGAGAGCCGCGCGGCTATCGGCGTTTGGGACTCAGCGGCCAGGCGGACATCTGGATGTGGAATGAGCGTGGACGCTTAGTCCTCGAACGCGCCTATGGCCTTGGACCCTTTCGGCTTGCAGTACTTCGGAGCGTCCGTAGTGGTCGTCGTGGTCCCAGTCGTCGTCGTCGTCGCGCAGGCTGCCGTCGTGGTCGTGGTAAGTGTCGTGACCGTTGTGATCGTCGTCCACTTGATCCCTAGTGCCTCGCTTGCATCGGGCGTCAACAGCGCCAGTTCTTCCGAACTCTCCGCGAACAACGTCATGTACTCGCGCCACTCCTCGCTGTGTACGCCCGCACTTTGAGCACTCCGCGCGCGCTGACTGAGCTCCCTGGCGAACGACTCATCCGTCGTTGCTCGACCAACGACCTCCTCGATCTTCATTGAAGGTTCCTCCGCTGAGCGACAGTCCCCCTGTGTTCAAAGCTAGCCGGTCCGCGACCACGATGCAAGCCTCAGTCCGTGTCAGTGTCATACAGGTGAATGACCGTCGCTCGTCGGACACTTCCCCGCGACCCACGTGCCAGTCGCAGGGCGATGACCACGGCCGCCGCGAGGTCGATCCTCTGGCCCGGGCCGACTTCACGATCAAGGCCCTCACCTGGGGAGTTTCAGTGATCGTCCCTGGGGAGTCTCCCGTGATCGTCGTCATGGTCGCTGTCGTGGGACAGTCGCTCGACGACCGCGGTTGAACTAGCGACAGCCAGGGACGATGCGGGACAAGACGTTCGTGAGCCGTTCGGTGACCGGCAGGCCGAGGTCGTCCAGTGCAGGGACTGCTCGCGCCAGTAATGGGGACTCAGCGAAGTCGATTAACGTCGGGCGTGGCCAACGGACTCAAGGATGGCCTGCTCCACCTCCCCCGAGTGCATTATTCAGCTGGTGGCCCGCAGCCTGCGGCGCCAGAACCGCCCTGACATCGATCTAGACTTTGGGGTGACTTGGGATCAGTGGAGTCGAGATACTGGAAATCAGGCCATCCTCCAGGGGCGGAACCTGCGGCACTGGCGGAGGGACAGTGCGTGGAGCCTCGAACTGACGGTGACCCGGCCAGCGACGTGGGTGCGGCCCTTAGTGCGTCTGCAACGCCACAGCCGGCATGCCCCCGGGGCGCTTCGACGAGCAACTAGTCGTGGTGGCTGCCGGTGATGGCAGAGTCACGGCATTGCTCAGTTTCCACCGGTTGCGACGACGTGCTTTCGACCTGGCTGTCAACGTGGCTGTCAGACGCCAACGAAAGACCCGCGTGCGCGAGATAACGATGCATCCACGCCCAGATATCTAGGTGAGTTGGTGAGCCGGCTGGGATTCGAACCCAGGACACGAGGATAGAAGTCCGTGGGGGCGGCGTCCATGGCGTCGCTCGGCGTCATTCTGGGTCCACCTGACGCTGGCCTGCCATCCACCGTCTCCACGGAGTGAGCCGGAATGCTAAGGCCGTGGCTGTCAACGTGGCTGTCAGGGCCCGAGCTGGCAGAGAGGGCACCTCGGCAGCGGAGATGACGCGGTCCTTCAGGACCTGATGCAGTGTGGGAGTGGGTCCCTCCGTATGACGCCTCTCGTCTAGTCTGACGCGGGCGACTCCAGGGTCGTGCCGCTCGGCGCGACGTCGCTGCCGCCAATCGTGATGACCTGGCCCAGCGTAGTGCCCACGACGATGCGACCGTCCAGGACACTCGCCGCCGATGGGTCCCCCTTCGTGCCGAAAGTCCACAGGACGTCACCCGTGGCCAGGTCGACGGCCATCAGTCGTTGCCCGCCGACCGAAGCGATAAGTTCGTCGCCCACGACTGCGCCGTTGGGGGACAGTGCGCCACCGACGGACATCTGCCAGAGGAGGATGCCCGTCGCGGGATCGAGTGCGACCAGTTCGCCATCCTCGGATCCGAGGACCACGGCCCGGTCGGTGACCACGTCGATAAGGAGCATGCCACCGGATGCGATCGAGAACGTGCCCGGCCACGCCGGTTCTCCGGTGGCCGCGTCCAGCACGTGCAGGGCATGTGGTCTGGTGGTGACGACGTCCAGACCGTCCGTGACATACGCCCGACCGCCCGTGACCGTCGGGGTCGAGGTATTGCCGGGCGCCAGCTGCGCGCTCCAGCGGGTCGTCCCATCCGCCGGGTCATAGGCGACCAGCGTGCCCATGTCGGCGTCCGTGGCACCGCCCGACCCCGCATAGAGGAGACCATCCGCATAGGCGACTGACCGGCTGATGGCCCCCTGGGCCATCACCTGCCAGCGCTCGGCGCCGGTGGACGCGTCGAGCGCGAACAGGTCACCGCCCAGGCTCGCGCCATAGATGACGCCGTCGACTACGGCCTGTGAGGAGTGGACGGGGCCCAGTGCCTGGTAGCGCCAACGCTCGTTCCCGGTCGCGACGTCGAGCGCGTGCACCGTCCCCGCATCATCGCCGGCCACGACCAGGTCGCCGGCCAGTGACAGGCCAACATTGATGGGCGCACCCAGCGACGTCTGCCAGCGCACGGAAAGCGTGGGCAGGTCCAGCGCCGTCACGTAGCCCGACTCGTCGCCCACGATGACTGCACCGTCGACGATCACGGGTGACCAGGAGCCGATCGGGCCCTTGACCCCCGCGTGCTGCTCCTCCAGCGGCTCGCCCACGGGCGCGGGTCCCGGCATGACTCCGTTCCGTTCTGTGCCGCCACGATAGGTGCTGACGACCGCGGCCGACCGTGGCTGGGCGCCCATCAGCACGAGTACGGCAGCCAAGACCGCCAACAGGCCCAGCGCCACGGCCACGCGCAACCACCGGCGCACCGCCGGGGATGGAGCCCCGAGAAGACGCCAGGAACGTCGCTGCGGGGTGACCGCGACGGCGGCTGCGATGGTGTCACCCAGATCGCGCGGCGCGCGCACCGCTGCTGGCGGGGTCAGTCCGGAGCGAATTGTGTCGTCGGTGAGATGGGGCATCGGTGCGCTCATCGCCGTTCGGCCTCCAATGCCCGCTCGAGCGCCTTGCGAGCCCTTGACAGGCGCCACTTGACCGTGCCCACCGGCGAGTTCGTGACGCGTGCGACCTCTGCGAGCGGCGCACCATCCACGTAGTGGACCACGAGAAGAGCGCGTGTCGCCCCGTCCAATCGTGTGAACGCTCGCTGGATGGCGTCGCGATCGCTGAACGTCTCGGCCTCTGCCGGCTGTGCGGGATAGCTCACGGGGGCCGGCCGCTCGTCAGTTCCGTCCTGGTCGACCGAGATCTCGCGGACCCGAGTCCGGCTGACTCGCCGGACCTGGGATCGGGAAGCGTTGACGAGGATCCGCGACAGCCAGGCATCGAAACGGTCGTGGTCTCGCAGACGGGGCAGCTCGCGCCAGGCATTTACGCAGGCGTCCTGTGTCGCATCACGGGCATCCGCCTCCGACCGAGTGATGCCGTAGGCCGTCCGGTACATGCGGTCCAATCGCGGCCGGATGAGGGCATCGAACGCCTGGCGGTCCCCACCCGCAGCGAGCTTGATGAGCCCCCGATCGGGTGTCTCGGACGTCTGGCCGACGTGTCCCGCCATGCTCCCTCCGACCATCCCGCGAGCCCGATCACCGGCCATCTCAGCCGTTCTTGTGACCGGGACCCGCGGGACCTCGTTCCCTCGTCAGGAACGACTGTCGGGTAGAGCGTACGCCTTCAACACGGGCCAGTCGGAGGCCAGATAGAGCGTGGACCCATCCGGGCTGACCGCGACGGTCTCGCCCGCGGTCGACCACGTGCCGACCGTGTTCCCCTCGGGGTCCAGCTCGACCAGCGCCACTGGGCCTTCTGGGGCGATCATCGGCGTGGAGACATTGACGTAGATGTCGCCGGCCGCATCGACGGCGATCCCGAGCGGCCAACCCCTCGGGCCGATCGAGAAATGCGACACGGTGGTCCCGTCGGTCGGATCCACGATGGAGATGCCACCGCCCTGGTCGGTCGCCATTGGGTTGCCGTCGACAGGACTGACGTCTGTGACCGCGAGTCGGCCGCCGGGTGCAAGGGCGATCCAGCCGCCCCCCCAGCCCGGACCTACATCCGCGATCGTGCGTTGGTACGTGCCGGCCGCGTCGAAGACCTGGATGTCCTGGCGCCCGGTATCGCTCACGTAGACCATGGTGCCGTCGGTCGCGATCGATAACGGGATCGCGAACTGGCCGTCGTCGGTGCCGAAGCTGCCCCAGCTCGTGAGCAGGTTCCGATCGTGATCGAAATGCTGGATGCGGTAGTTGCCAGTATCCGCGACGTAGAACGAACCGTCGGGGGCGAAGGTCAGTGAACCGAAACCGGCGGACGAGGGCCGGTTGTCGGTCAGCTTGAACTGACCGGGTTCGCTGCCCGAGGTCCCCCATGCTTCGAGGAACGTCCCGTCCGGGGCGATGATCCAGTACTGGTCCTCGTACGGTGCGGCGACCCAGATGTCACTGGTGAGCGGGTCGATGGCCGGTTGCCACACCCACGGCAGATGGCTGACCGTCCCGCCCGCTTCCCACGACTCCGCCAGCGGGGACAAGTCGGGCGTCGTGGTCGCGCTGTAATCCTGACCAAAAGCGACAGCCGCGGAGCCCATCGAGGCCGAGACCGCGAGCAGGAATGCTGAGATCGCGACGAGGGCCGACCGAGCGTGGGCCGTCGTCTTCCGAGTGGACCAGAACGATGGAAGGATGATGCTAGGCATGTGAGGGCTCCTCTGTGTTGCGGCCTGGCGGCTGCGATACAAGATTGACGCTGTCGCGAGTCCTGAGGTTGGCGGAGTCTGAGTGGCAGCTCATGCCGGGTCCCAGATGGCGTACAGCGTCCCCAGATCGGTGCCCACCAGCATCAAGCCACCGGTCACCGTCGCGCCGTAGGGCACGCCTCGGATCGGCACCTCCCAGAGGGTCGCGCCGCTGGCGTCCAATGCGAAGGCGACCCCGTTGATGGTCGCGCCGTACACGACGCCTCCGCTGACCGCCGGCACGACGTCGAGCTTGCCGGGGACACTGACCTGCCACGCGATCGTGCCGGTCGTCATGTCCAGGGCAGTCACGACACCCGATTCACCCATGCTGATGGCCAGGTCGCCGAGCACAGCGGGCGTGTAGCTGGGCACACCGTCCGGGCTGTCGAAGGTCCATTCGACCGAGCCAGTGGCCAGGTCCAGCGCCCTGATATGCGGCTTCCCGACGGGAACGCTGCTGTCCGCCGCGGACAAGGTAGCGACAAGGACGCGGCCGTCGACGATGGCGGGGGTGCCGACTCGCAGGCCATCTCCCGTATCGGTCCGCCAGAGCACGGTCCCATCGTCCGGAGCCAAGGCCACGACCTCCCCTCTCCGTGTGCCCACGACGAACATGTCATCGGTCGCCGCTGGGGACGAATTCGACTTCGCCGCCCAGCGCCGTCACCCAGGCCACGGTCCCGGTCGTCGCGTCCAGTGCGGTCACGGTGCCGTCATCGGCAGCCACCGCGACCCGATCTCCCAACGGCACCGGGCTGCCGCGGACCTGATCCGTCACGCCGGTGCGCCAGACCTCATGGCCATCGTCCAGTTGCATCGCATGGACCCCGTCCGAGGCTCCGATGAGCAATCGGTCACCGAGCACCAACGGGGAGGCCAGAGCCGGGGCGCCGATCGAGACCGACCATCGCTCCCGTCCGGAAGCCACGTCGATGTCGTGGACCGTACCCTCACTCGAGAGGAGCAGCACGTCACCGGCTGCGACGGCGACCTGGCTGATGATGGGTCCGCTTGCCTGGTAGGTCCACCGCACGGTCGTCTCCGGGCCTGTGGGGCCGGGACCTGGCATCACCCCGTCGCGAGCGGGATCGCCGCGATAGTCCAGGACATCAACGGGCGCCTGCGGCGGCGCGGTGGTGAGCGGGGAGCTTTCTGGCGCTGCGACCGCAGCGAGGGTCAACGGTCCTGTGAGCATCAACATCGCGAGCGTGGCTCCGCACAGAAGGAGCGGAGGCGTACGTGGTGACATGGTGGAGTTCTCCTGGCGGGGTCCGACAGGGAGATAGACGCCCGTCCCATGGCCAAGGTTGGCGTCTGTTCGAGGTTGACGGCCTCAATCCACCGGTTTCCCTTCGGATCCGCCTGCGTTGGAGGGCATCCGCTTGCCTGCTCGGACCGGGTTCTCGAGCGCCAGGGAGCGCACGATAGCTTCGCTCAAGGAGGCGGGAGCGGCCTCGGTTCGGTGCACCACGAGGCACACCGAACCGCCGTGGCGCCCGCGGGCGATGACGATGGTGGTCGCCACGGGTGGGACCGACGGATCGTCAACGAGCTGGGTGAGCCGCTCTCGCCTGATCGCCCTCCGCGCGCCAGGCACCGTCCACCGCTCGCCATCGCGGTCGAGCCGTTCGCCGTGCTCCCCGATGGCATCACCCCGATATGTCGTGACGATGACCTCCAGCTCCGTGCTTTCATCGGCAGCACCGCGATACTGCGCCCCCGCATCCGAGCGTAGATACCTAGATATGTTGGTGAGCCGGCTGGGATTCGAACCCAGGACACAGGGATTAAGGGTCCGTGGGAGAGCCGTTCATAGCGTCCCCTGGCCTGCTACCGCGTCCACCTGACGCACGGGTCCCGTCCACTGACTCCATTGCGTCGTTCAGGGTGCCACCGCCGTGGCTGTCAATGTGGCTGTCAGCGACCCGGCCGGACCCATCAGTCGTGGTCGCCCGCACGAGGGCACCGGTCCAACGTCGGCAAGCCGTCGCCTTGCGGCTCTGAAAGCCCCGGATTCAGCCCCGTTGGCCACCCCACCTCTCAGCGTGGAGCAGCGGTCGCAGCGCCAGCGACCTGCGTCAATGACGCGCTCGGTGATCGCCAAACTCATGCGCACGGCATCCCAAACCCAGAAAGAACACAGTGCGAACAGGAGCGACCTCGTGGCGCGATTGGGTCGCGTGCGAGCCGCTGCCGGCATCTGCGGCGCGTCCATGGTGGCCACAGCGAGTCGCCGAGTCACATCGCGTGCGTTTGACGTGGCTGTCAACGTGGCTGTCAGCCGATGACGAAAGACCGCACCTACGAGAGAAACCCGTGCATCCACGCACGAATACCTAGATAAGTTGGTGAGCCGGCTGGGATTCGAACCCAGGACACGAGGATTAAAAGTCCGTGGGGGCGCCGTTCATGGGGTACTCTCCCCTGCTTCTGCGTCCACCTGGCGCGGGGGTGACGTCCACCGGGTCCACGGAATGGCACCGAACGGTACCGCCGTGGCTGTCAACGTGGCTGTCAGACCCCGGCAGCCCGACGGGACACGCCTACCCGAATGCGGGCGCCCACTAGAGAGCCACCACTCGAAGCGATCCGACGATCAGGATCTCGTAGCCCCGGTCCGGGACATGGCTATGGAAGACGATGTCGGCCACACCGACGAGGATGGCACCGATGAGGAGGCTCGGTGGTGAGGCAGTCGGTCAAGAGCGGCGAGGGGACTTGACGCGAGAGACGGCGACTCCGCCCCGCCGCACTGAGCCATCTCACTCACGGTGCGTCCAGCAAAGCTGATCGATGGACCTGAATGCCTACTCGCCGTCACCAGCCAACCACTCCGACGCCTGCGATCCACGTTCGGGGATGTCGGTAGCGTCATCGCAGTCAGTCGGCGGCGGCCAGTATGTGAGCTGTTCGTCGTCCAGCCCCACGATGACCTCGACCTCCGAATCGATCCCGGTGGGGATGACGACATCGCACCAGACCCCTCTGGCGTCGGCATCGTTCGCGGACGGTAGGAGCAGCACGTGGATGTACGCTCCGTCCATAAAGGTCGCATCGGCCCTGACCGTCTCGATGATCGGCCGGTCGAGTGCACGGATGTGGTCCGCCGCGTCGATGGCATCTCGACCGCAGCCGACGACGATCGAGGAGCACGTCATCGTCGACACGATCAACATCGCCACACGTCGCATTCGGTGCAGTCTCCCGTGCTCGTCGTAGGTCCAGCTGAGCGTGGCGGAGAGGCCGTCGGTGCGGGCAGTCATCCGTCCGAGCCGGTCATAGGCGTAGGTCTGGGTCTCGCCCGCGGCATCGGTCATCTGCGTCAGGTTGCCGGCCTCGTCCTACTCGTAGACGGTCGAGAGGTCCTTAGCGGTTCATCGACAAGCCCCAGAATACAGATGGCACGATAGCGTTGGCCGCAAACCAAACATATGCGCCTGAATCAGAGGCCGAAGATACCCCATTGAGCAAAGCAAGACTCGACGCGATCGCGGTCGCGAGTCCCCCTGTGATGAGAGCGGTGGCGCTGGACCTCTGAGCCATCGACAGTGAATGGTTCCTCAGACCACGATGCACGACATACAGGCTGACGAGAGCCCCAGGTAGCAGCGATACATAGAGAGCGATCACCCAGAGGAACAGCAACGGATCGAGAACGACGACTCGGGCATCCGGTGACCCAGGAATGAAGGTGACCAGCAGCACCCGCAATACGACCGAGCTGATGATGACGTAGCCGGCTAACACGACGAGTTGTCGAGCTGTCCACCGCCGGTCGTGCTGGACAGCTCGCGCCTTGTCTCTCATGGTGACCATCGTAGGTGACCTTCTCCAGAGCACTGCAAGAGTGGGTATGACTGTGGGAGCGCAGGCACGCGAACCTCTATTCGAGCTCGCGCGACCACCGGACACTCAGGTTCCAGTTCATCGGCGGTACGAGTTCAGCCTCAGCGCGTGCGCGTGGTTCATGCCCTGCCGTCTGCCATGCCGCAGGCTGTCACTTCGTCGAGGTACAACCCAGGCGGCGCGGCGACATCGTCGGTCATGCGGATGGCCGAGCGCCGGACCGCGTCGCTCACCCTGCGCCTCCGCCGAGCCGGTCGAACAGCCCGGACGTCCAATCCCGGAGTTCTGCCAGCTTGGCAGCCCACTCTGGGTTCTGCCACCCGTTGAGGTCGTTGACCATCTCCTCCAAGGAGAGGACATCGGCGAAGCCGTAGTGCTCCATCACCGACCGGCGGCCCTCGTCGCTCACCGCTCCCCAGACGAGGATGGCACCGTGGACCTCGACCGGCTTGGCGTTCAGTCGTGCCTCATAGGCATCGGGTGTGCGAGCCATGGCCAGGAAGCACCCGAAGGCACCCTTGGTGCCATGGTGGGCGAGTTGCTGCGGCTCGGTGAGGCGCAGGTACCGGTAGCCCTCGAAGGCGAATTCGGCCTTCTGCTCGGCGACGAAGCGCCGGCCGTCGGCGCGACGTTCCAAGGTGAAGTCGATGGTGGCACCACCAAGCTCCGTGGGGCTCCAGAGCGTCGGACGCCCGAGGTCGCGGTACGGTGCCCGCTCGTCGCGAGCCCAGATGCGCACGATGTCCTCGCTGAACATCCCGAACAGGCGCGAGCGGATGTTGTCACGCCTGGAGTCGCCGGTAAGGAACAGGGATTCGAACTCCTCCAAGTGGTCAACTCAGGGTTGGACCACCCACGTGGCGAAGACCTCCTCGCCGTCGGCGTCCCAGCCTTCCATGACGATTTCGACAGGCCCGTTCTTGGGGACCTCCCAGACACGCCAGCCCTTCGTGGACCTGCCCGGTCGAAGGTCGGTGCAACCCCATCCTTGCTCGTACTTGCCCTGTGCTCCGTAGAAGGTGTCGTACAACTCGCCGTCCGGGCCGAACGCATCGATGCTGATACATGAGGTCCCGCCCGCTTCGTTCGCCTCGAACGTGAAGAACGTGGCGAGGGTCGTCATCCCCTTGTCGGGCTGGCTGTACTTGGAGGTCTTGACGCCGGACTCCACGCGCTGGAGCGTGATGGTCGTCTGCTCGTCCGAGTACGGGTAATACCGCAGCCACGAATCACCGACGGCGAGACTGTTCAAGTCCACGTCGGCGACAGCGCCCGGCTGCTCGCTGGACGCGAGGTCCACCTCGGGACAGTCGGTGAACTGAACGCCCGTGATGTTGCCAGCGTCATCGCGGGTGATGTCGAATACGCAGTAGACGACGGTGCCGTCGTCGGCCACGAGGGTGGTGGCGCTATCCGGCGGGACTCCATCGAGCGCGAGGGTTGGTGCGGCCATGACGATGACGGCGGCAGCCGAGAGCAGCGTCGTGATGATGGACTTCATCAGTCCCCCTTTCAGTGATACCGATCGCTCCAATCATTCCACTGCCGCACCCGCCGACCGTGTGGCCCGTTCGTCCCACCTCCAGGAGCCAACGTGACTAGGGCGACCACGTGTGGGAGGGGCATCGCGCAACCACAGGCAGCCGCTTCAGCGTGGACCCGGGCCAATACGCGAGCCTGTCAAACACGCCAACAGTCCAGCGACGTAGTTCCGCCGCCCTCCCAGTCCACCCAGAATCGCCCCGCTCGTTGACGTCACGGAGCATCTCTTTCAGCGAAAGCACCCCGGCGAAGCCGTGGTGAGGAGCGCGGGCATGACCACGGGCTCCCGCAAGACCAACGACAGATGCTTAGGCGTGTTCCGCCACGGGGAGTAAGGCGAGGAAGTCCCCAAGTGCCATCCCGCCGGCCCCTTGGGCGATGAACAAGACCTCGCCAAGGCATCCCGTGCCCGGTACTCCGACGTGCCCGATGGATGCCACCAATCGATGCGATAGACCTCCCGCACGATGCCCTGATACGCCACGATGCCGTACGTGACCACCAGCGTGGGATCTGGCTCTTGGGTCTTCCACCGCTGAGTTACGACCTCGTAGCCGACTCGCTCAGCCTCTTGTCGGTCGCGAGAGAAACGCTCGGCAACCTCGCGACTGTCACCACCGGAATACGTCCGCGTCTCCCTGACGTCGAGCCTTTTCATCGCATTCGCATCATCCCACGTCGGTCGGGTCGGATGTGGCCGAACGTCAGTGGTCACATGCGGTCTCGCGTCCCTCCTCGACCCCTGACCTTCGACCTCGGGAAACTCCAAGGAAGGGGCTGATACCGTCCTCGCACCGAATCATATGCGAACCATCGCTGCGCTCATCTGCCTCCTATTTGCCGCGACCATCGTCAGCGGGCAGGACGCATTGGGACCCAGCCCGCAGCCGGTCTATCCCCTGTGCGACAGGGCCTTCTCCGCAGCGGCTGCCGATGCCCCAGCGAGCGCCAGCGTGGCCAAGACCCTATCGGAGCCGGTCCCCAGTGCCAGCCCGGCTGCCGTCCTCGCCGCTACCTTCCTCGATGAGGCGGTGGGCAGGTGCGGGAGCGTGGCCGAGTTCGCTGCGGCGGCTGCGCTCTACCCGGAAGTGCTCGGCGAGACCGACCCGATCAAGTTCCTGATGGCCCGTTGTGGTGACCCGGCGGCGGGTCTCGCCCAGTACGCGACCTGTGCTTCGCTGGCCAGAGCACTTGCTACCCCGAGGCCGAGTCCAAGCCCGAGCCCCACGCCGACGCCGAGTCCCAGCCCGAGCCCGAGCCCGAGCCCCAGCCCGAGTCCCATCGCCAAGCCGTCTGCGACGAAGCGCGCGCAGCCTGCGCCGACGCCCGTCGTCCAGCCCGCGGTCCCGATCGTGACGAAGCCACGCATTCGCAGGACCGCAGTCCCTGGCAACTATCTCGGTGCGGTCCCCGGTGCGACTCGGGTGCATTACTTCGACGTCAGTGGCAGGACGCCGAACCAACTCCTCCGCAGCATGCGCCAGCGTGCGAGCAAGTACTGCGGCAGTCACCGGGCTGCAGCCTGCATGGAGACGAAGGTGTTCCGGTTCCGGCCCACGTACCGCCAGAACTCACAGACAGGCAGTTGCGTCATCACCGGCATGCAGATGACCCGGGCATACGTAGCGCACATGCCTCGATGGACCGGACCGCGAAGAGTCCCTGCCTACATGGTGTGGTGGTGGAAGAAGAGCATCGATCGCATCGGGTGGCACGAAGCGCAACACGTGAAGATCTCGAAGCGGTACTTCGCGAAGTTTCCCGCGATGGTGGTCGGCAAGTCCTGCACCCAGTACGGCCGGATCCTGAAGAGGTGGAGTAGGTCCCTGAATCGAGCACAGGATGCCTTCGATCGACTGGACTATCCGCGAGGCGACAAGGCCATGAGTCGGTGGATGCAACAGGCGTACAAGCGATTCTTCTGAGGTGATCGGTGACAAGTCGTGCTTGGGTAGCGCCACCGCCTCCGGTGTCGCGGCTCGACCTTCCCGCAATGCACGTGCTGGGCATCTTTTCCGCTCATCGACGAGGGGCACCCAGGAGCGGCACCGGGATTGCTGCGGAGATTGCTGCGGAGATAGTCTCCCGCCTACGGGGCGCGATTGACCAGTCATGGATAGGAACGACATCTCCCTCTCACGGCCTGCAGTCTCTCGTCGGATCTCGGTCCTGACCATCGTGGCATGCGATTCGAACGACGAGGGACCGTCACGACGTGGGAGGCGGAGTGGGTCATGTGGGGTGTGCGTAGCGACCCACCGCTGTACACCTTGGCCGCCTGCCGGAACGCCCCGAACGTGACCATCGAGAGCCACATGCTCCTTGGATCGGATGGGCGGCCCCTTGACCAGATGCTTGGAACGACGCGCCGCGCCTGCTGCGTGGAAGAGCAGGCAGCGTAAGAAGAGCCGCTTGCAATTGCGGCCTCCTATGCCCATGGCATGTCACAGCCTGCCAGAGGCGCTTGCGGCGCCGAATGGCCGTGAGCCCTAGTCTGGCTGCCTTCACATCAGAGGTTGGGACGAAGTCAGCAATCGGCTCTGACGGCCCTGGCACCCATCTACTTGCCGGGCGAGCTAATCTGCGCGATATGACGATTGCGCTCGCCGTCCTTGTTAGCGACGGCATGGTGATGGCTGCGGACAGCGCCACGAGCCTGGCTGCTGGGCCCGGCAGGTTAACCAATGTCTATGACTCCGCCGACAAGGTCTTCAACCTCTACCGTGGCCGACCTATCGGCGCATTCACCGCGGGTATGGGGAATATCGGCAAGGCTTCGATCGCCACAATCGCGAAGGACCTCCGGCACGCGTTCCATACGGGCGTGCCTATCGGGCCATCGGGCTACGTCTTCGACCCGACCACGTATACGGTTGAAGAAGTGGCTATTGCTGCACGACAGCTCTTCTATGAAGACATGTACATGTCACTTCCGAAGGACCAACGCAGCCAGGGCGTCTGGGCTTTTGTGGTCGGCGGATACTCCGCTGGGGCATCGCACGCAGAGCTGTGGCAGGTCTCGATCAATTCCGGGAAGTCCGAACCACCGATACAAGTGCGACCGGCTGGCGACTCGGGCATCTTGTGGGTCGGTGAGGGCGAGGCGCTGAACAGGCTCGTCCTCGGGTTCTCGCAGAAGATGCCTGCCGAATTGGTCAAGATTGGCCTGAACAAGGCTGATGTGGACACAGCGATGGCACTCCTGAAGACTGACCTCGACAGCGCACTTGCCCCACCGCCAATGCCAATCCAAGAGGCTATCGACCTAGCGAGATTCCTTGCTGAAACAGCCATCCAGTATTCAAGGTTCAAGCCCGGTGCCCCAACCGTGGGAGGGCCTGTCGATATAGCAGCCATCACCAAGCACGAAGGCTTTCGCTGGGTCCAGCGAAAGCACTATTACGACATCACGTTGAACCCAACCGCGACGGTAGGAGGAGGAGTAGTCCATGACTCTACGGTTCAGTCGATCGCGTCTGCGCAAGGAGGCGGAGGGCCGAGCCAAGAGCCCGCGCCCCCAGAAGAAGAGTGAGAGCGAGGAGACGACGGCCCTTGAGCCAGTAGTAGGCGCAAGCGCGGACACATGGGGTCGAAAGCAACCAAACCCGGATGAGTCCGATGCTCCCATCGCCGCCACAGGAACATCGTCTTCAAACTACTGGACCTGAGACCACCCCGCGCCCTGTGACTTGACCAGCCATGCGCCAGGCCCATTGATGGAACATGGACTCGGACAACGACCTCGACGCCATCGTGGCCGAATTGGAGGCAGCCGGCCTGATCGAGCAGTACGTCAACGAAGACGGCAAGCCCACCTTGCGCCTGACGCCGAAGGGCGCACAGCTCGGGCGAGCATTTGCGGTGGCACGCGATGAAGCCAACGCCGATGTTGTGTTGGCCGCGCTGCTAGAGCGAGACTGAGACGCCGACGGCCTTTGGCCCTTGCCCTCAGCGCCAGCCCGGCTGGGGCGGCATCGCTTCTGGCTGAACCCCCGCCGATCCGGCCACGGCTTCGCTCACACCAGCCCACGGGCTGTCTGCCGGTGGGAGTCCATAACGGTTAGCCCCCTTTTGGGTCCCGAGGGTCAGTACGATGAGAAGGGCAAGGGAACCAAGGTAGGGCACCAGGACGATGAGAAGCCACCAACCTGACCTTCCCGTGTCGTGAAGCCGTCGCACGAGGACTGCGAGGTTCGGGATGAAGCGACCACCCCCCATGCGAACATCGCCAGGAACACCACGGACATGTGCTTGATCGCCGCGATCGCCGCGAAGGCGACGATCATGCCGACACATGCCGCGACCCACCACCAGTACTCAGATCGGCTAGCGCGCCCGCTGAAGTTGGCGTAGTTCTGGAACACCGACGAGAACGCTTGTGTGACCCATCCTGGTATCTCACTCGGCTACCCTGTCGATGAACGTGACACTGGCCAAGCGAGAGGAAACACGAGCGCGGATGGCATCAGTCCTCATCGAGAACCCGGTCCTCAACTCGCCCTTCAGCGAGCCTGCCCGCCACTTCCGCACCACGGCAGACGGTGAGGTCACCGGCGAGATCGAGGAGCGGCGGCGACCCAGCGAGTTCTTCGTGCCCGTGGCGAAGCCCAAGAAGAGCAGCCCTCAGCTCACCCTCGACGCCTTCGGCCCACCGACCAGCCAGCAACCCAACGAGATCGTCAACGAGATCCGCCAGGCGGTGGCCCGGTGGCGCACGCAGGGCTATCCGCACACCACGCCGACGACCCGCGAGCTGTTGGCGTACTGGCGCGGCGAGGACCGGGAGCGCAGGCTCTTCTGGTGCCAGGTCGAGGCCGTCGAGACGGCCATCTACCTGACCGAGGCCGCAGGCCGCACGGGCGACACCAAGGCCCTCAATGTCATCGCCTCGGAGAACGCCCGCCTGAACCAGGGCCTCTCACGGCTGGCCTTCAAGATGGCGACGGGGTCGGGCAAGACGGTGGTGATGGCGATGCTCATCGCCTGGCAGGCCCTCAACAAGCTGGCCGACCCCTACGACAAGCGGTTCTCGACGCGCTTCCTCGTCGTCACCCCCGGCATCACCATCCGCGACCGTCTCCGCGTCCTGCTGCCCAACGATCCCGGCAACTACTACCGGATCATGGACCTCGTCACCCCTGAGCAGCTCGACCGCCTCGGGGCCGCGACCATCCTCATCACCAACTTCCATGCCTTCATCCGGCGCGAGAAGATCGAGGCCGCTGGCCTGACCAAGAAGGTGCTGGCGGGCGAGGACGCGGATCGGTTCAAGGAAACGCCGGCGGAGATGGTGCGCCGCGTCTGCAACGTCTTCGGCACCGGCAAGAACATCGTCGTCCTCAACGACGAGGCCCACCACTGCTACGCGCCCGCCCCTGTCGAGGACGGCGAGCGCAAGCTCGACGTGGACGAACGCAAGGAAGCCCGCCGCACCACCGAGGATGCCCGCGTCTGGCTGTCAGGCGTCCAGGCCGTCCGCGACAAGATCGGCGTCCGCGCCGTCTACGACCTGTCTGCCACACCGTTCTTCCTGCGCGGCTCCGGCTACCCCGAGGGCACGCTCTTCCCCTGGGTCGCCTCGGATTTCGCCCTGATGGACGCCATCGAGTCAGGCATCGTCAAGGTGCCGCGTCTGCCGGTGGCCGATGACTCCACCACTGGCACCGGGCCTGCCTACCGCGACCTCTGGCTGCGTGTCCGCGAGGCCCTGCCCAAGAAGGGCATCAGCGACACGGCCATCGACGGCGAACCCATCATCCCCAAGGAGCTGGAGGGTGCCCTGCTGACCCTCTATCGCGACTACGAGCGAGCCTTTGGGGCGTGGGGCGGCGCGGGGATGGGGACGCCGCCCGTGTTCATCGTGGTCTGCTCGAACACGTCGGTCAGCAAGCTCGTGTACGACTGGATCGGCGGCTGGCAGAAGGACACCCCCATGTCCGGCGGTCCCGGCACGCCCGCGGGCGGCACGGTGCTCGTGCCAGGCAGGCTGCCGCTCTTCTCCAACGTCGATGGTGGCGCCTGGCTGGACCGCCCGGTGTCGCTCTTGGTGGACTCGGCGCAGCTCGACCGTGGCGATGCCCTCGACCCCGCCTTCAAGAAGGCCGCTGCCTATGAGATCGCCGAGTTCAAGCACGACTACGTCACCCGCTTCCCCGGACGCTCCGCCGACGACATCGGTGACGAGGAGATCCTGCGCGAGGTCATGAACACCGTGGGCAAGCGCGGGCGCCTGGGGGAGGGCATCCGCTGCGTGGTGTCGGTGTCGATGCTGACCGAGGGCTGGGACGCCAACACCGTCACCCACATCCTCGGCATCCGCGCCTTCGGCACGCAGCTCCTCTGCGAGCAAGTGGTTGGCCGTGCCCTCCGCCGTGCTGCCTACGACGCCGACGACGATGGCATGTTCGAGCCGGAGTACGCCGAGGTCTACGGCATCCCCTTCAGCTTCCTCCAGACGGGCGTGTCGAAGCCGAAGCCGCCGAAGCCCGTCCTGGTGTGCGGGCGCTGCCCGAGCGGGCACATCTGCGCATCGAGTTCCCGCGCCTCATGGGCTACCGCTACGAGATGCCCACCGACCACCTGAGCGCGTCGTTCGATGAGTGACGCCGACCTGGCCCTCTCGACCGACGAGGTGCCCACCACCGTGGAACTCGATCCCATCGTCGGCGAGATCGCCGTCCACTCCCTCGATGACCTCCGCGAGCAGCGCCTCAACACCGTCGTCTTCTCGGTCGCCAAGCGCACGCTCGACAACTACTTCCGCGACGAGGAGGAGGCGAGCGACCCTGGCTCTTCCCGCAGCTCGTGCGCATCACTCGCGAGTGGATCGACGCCTGCGTGCACCGTATCTCAAGGACAACGCCTTCGTCCAGATGCTCATGCTTACCGAGTACAGCCATGCCGCGGCCGAGCGCATATACCGCTCCATCGTCAGCGGCACCGAGCGGCGTCAAGCGCCTCGTGCCCATCCTGCGGCCGTACGAGGCCATCGGCTCCACCGACGGCATCTTCTTCGAGACGACCAAGCACTGCTACGACACCACCAACAGCCACATCAACCGGGTCGCCCTTGACTCGGGCTGGGAGGCCAAGCTGGCCGAGGTGCTCGAGGCGATGCCGGAGGTCGTGGCTTCGTCAAGAACCAGGGCCTCGAACTTCAAGATCCCCTACACCTACGAGGGCCGCGCCGGCCACTACGTCCCCGACTACCTCATCCGCCTTCGTGATGATGCTGGTGACGACCCGATGACCTCCTGACCCTCGTGCTGGAGGTCACCGGCGAGCGCAGGAAGGAGAAGCAGGCCAAGGTCGCCACGGCGACCGACCTGTGGGTTCCTGCGGTGAACAACTGGGGCGGCCTGGGTCGCTGGGCGTTCCTGGAGGTCACCGATCCCTGGGATGCCGAGAACCTCATTCGGTCGAGTTTCCTGCCATCCACGGTGGAGATGAAGTCGGAGGCAAGTGATGGCGCGTAAGGTGAACGGCACGCCGAAGAAGACGGTGGTGCGCTCGAACCGCCACGACGGCCAGACCCGCACGAACATCCCCACCGCCGAGCTGGAGTCGTTCGCCCGCCCCGAGGAGAAGAGGCCCACCATCGTGCGCTACCCCCGTGACCCATCGCTCGACCCGCAGCTCGTGTGGAAGGGCAAGGACGAGCAGGACGCCGAGGATCTCCAGGTGCCGGCGGTACCGGTCTACATCCAGGAGACCATCGATCCGCTCGCGCTGGTCGAGGAGCTGCGGGCCGAGTCAGAGGGGCGCCAACCGGAGGCCCAGCTCGACCTCTTCGGCCCCTACAGCGACCTCACGTTCGAGGAGCGCATCGACTTCTACCGCCACGCCGGCAAGTGGACGAACCGGATGATCCTCGGCGACTCGATGCTGGTCATGACGAGCCTGGCGGAGAAGGAGGGCCTCAAGGGTCAGGTTCAGACCATCTACATCGATCCGCCCTACGGCATCAAGTTCGGTAGCAACTGGCAAGTCAGTACGCGGAAACGCGATGTCCGAGACGGGAAGATCACCGACCTCACCAGGCAGCCTGAGCAAGTCCGCGCCTACCGCGATACGTGGGAGCTGGGCATCCACTCGTACCTTGGCTATCTGCGCGACCGGCTGGTAGCGGCCCGTGAGCTACTGACCGAGTCTGGATCGGTCTTCGTGCAGATCGGCGACGAGAATGTCCACGTCGTGCGGAGCGTGCTTGACGAGGTGTTCGGGGCGAACAACGCCGTTGCCATCGATCCCGTTCGCGAAGACCGGGGGGCAGGCTGCTGATGTCGTCATCGGTGGCGTCGTTGACTACCTAGTTTGGTACGCGAAAGATGCGCGTAAAGTGAAAGCCAGACCACTGTTCGTGACGAAGGACCGT
Source organism: uncultured Chloroflexia bacterium (assembly GCA_963838115.1). Taxonomy (GTDB): domain Bacteria; phylum Chloroflexota; class Limnocylindria; order Limnocylindrales; family CSP1-4; genus JAFMJV01. Next base: position 18,886 of record CAWIPU010000001.1, on the reverse strand, counting down.
GGGGGGACCGGGTCAGGCGAGTACTCGTGGGTCGAACTTCCTGACGGGAGTCGGCGTCGCCTTGCGAAGGCTGAGAGTGATGACCCATCTCTTCTCCCGGACGGCAGTCGCTTCTTCATCCCTGGTGACATGACCTCGGCTGATGTAACCGCGAGCGGAACATTTGAGTACGACTACGAGGGCGGGAAGTACTTCCCCCGCGGTGGCCACTGGAAGACGAACCGCGAGGGCCTGGCGCGACTGAGGACAGCGGGACGGTTCATCGTCCAAGGCGTCACGCTTCGATATGTCCGCTACTTCGACGACTTCCCGGTCACACCCATCAACAACCTATGGGCCGATACCATGGCCAGAGGTTGGGGAAACGAGAAGGTGTACGTCGTCCAGACTGCGACGCGAGTCATCGAGCGATGCCTGCTTATGACTACCGACCCCGGCGACCTCGCCCTGGACCCGACATGCGGCTCAGGCACGACCGCCTATGTCGCGGAGCAGTGGGGCCGGCGCTGGATCACGATCGACACCAGCCGGGTCGCGCTTGCTTTGACCCGCTCGCGCCTGATGGCAGCCAAGTATCCCTACTACCTTCTCGCTGACTCTGAGGCCGGCATCCGCAAAGAGGCCCAGGTGTCGGGTCAGGTGCCACCGGCGCCCTTGCCCGCGACCGGCAACGACATCCGCCGTGGTTTCGTCTACGAGCGCGTGCCCCACGTCACGCTGAAGTCCATCGCGCAGAACCCCGACATCCGCGAGGGCATGAGCCGCGCCGAGATCGACGCCGCCATCGCCCGTCATGCGGATAGCGAAACGCTCTTCGACCGCCCCTACGAGGACAAGAAGACCGTCCGCGTCAGCGGTCCCTTCACCGTCGAGAGCCTCTCGCCACACCGCGTCCTGGCTGACAGCCCCGAGGACCATGTACCCGAGCCACCGGCACTCCTGGAGGACGCGGGGCGATTCATCGCCAACATCCTGGAGAACCTCCGTCGCGCCGGCGTCCAGAACACCAAGCGCGGCGAGCGCCTGGAGTTCCTGCGCCTCGATCCCTATCCCGGCACCTGGCTGCACGGCGTCGGTGAGTACACCGAAGGCGGCGCCACCAAGACGGCCGCGGTCGCCATCGGCCCCGAGTTCGGCACCGTCGGCCCTGAGCTGGTGCGCGATGCGGCCAAGGAGGCGGTGAAGATCGCTGATCTCCTGGTCATCTGCGGCTTCGCCTTCGACCCCCTCGCTGGTGAGGAAGCGTCAGCCCTTGGTCGGCTCACCGTACTCCAGGCCCGCATGAACAGCGACCTCCTGGTAGGGAGCCTGAAGAAGACCGGCTCGGGCAACCTCTTCACCGTCTTCGGTGAACCCGACATCGACCTTCGCCATGATGGTGACCAGGTCGTCGTGGAGGTCAAGGGCGTAAGATATCTACGACCCCACCACCGGCGAGCTGCGCTCCTCATCAACCGATGAGATCGCCTGCTGGTTCCTCGACACCGCTTATGACGGCGAGATCTTCTTCGTTCGCCACGCCTATTTCACCGGGGCCGACGACCCCTACTCGAAGCTCCGCCGGGCGCTCAAGGCGGACATCAGCGAGGAAGCCTGGATGTCGCTGAACTCCACGATCAGTCGGCCATTCCCGCGCCCCGCCACAGGCAAGGTCGCGATCAAGGTCGTCAACCACTATGGGGACGAGGTGGTGAAGGTGTTCGTGGTGTGATACCGGCACGCATGCATCGGCTGGGTCGGAACGTAGACCGATGAAAGCGGAACGCTTCGACGGCGAGTGGTGGATCGCGTCGAAGCCGGACGCGACGGTGACCGGGACGTTCCAGTACGAGACAGGCGGTCTTCCCCAGCTCAGGCTCCGCCGACCGCTCACACCGCATTCAGTCGCGGTCGACGGAACCATCGTGCTCGGCTGGTCCGACGACGCCAAGCCGGTCACTGTCGAGGTGGCGTTCGAAACGGCCCGTCAGTTCGGGTCGGCCGGTGCGCGGCAAGTCGAGCGCCAGACTCTGAGCGTTAGGTGGGCTCTTATCGGAGCCCACGTTCCTGACCTTCAGTCGCGTCATTTCGACCGTCTCGCGGTCGGCTACTCCGATCTCATCACTTGGACCGGATGGCACGGTTCAAGCGATGCCTGGGAGGATGGTATGCCGGTCATTCGGCTCCGGCCCCGCGAGGAACTCCGCGCCGATCCTCCCTGGGGTGTGCTGCGTCTCCGTCCGACTTGGGCGCTGGAGGGAGACGGCCTCACGGTCCGCTCATTGAGACTGGGAGCAGGCTTCTTGTGCGAACGAGATCCGGGCGCCACGGTCGAAGACTGGCTCGATGTGGTCGTCGGTCCCCTGCGTGACTTCCTGACGATCTTGATGGACCGCCCCGCGCAAGTGGACTCGGTCGAGGTGGACGTCGGAGAGGACGACTTCGCGAGACTCGTCTATGCGCCGACCCTGGTGGAGATGCCGGCCCGCGATGCGCATCGCGCGGAGCTGCCGTGCACAGCGATCTCCATCAAGGAGGAGTTCCCAACCGTCGTCTCGCGGTGGTTCTCGATAGCGCCGGAGTTGAGGCCCGCGCTCGCTCGGCTCTTGGCCACCATCTACCGGCCGTCATCACAGGTGGAGAACAAGTTCCTGGACTTGACATCCGCGGCGGAGGCGTATCACCGGCGGACGTCTCCGCTCCCGTCGAGTGCCGTGACCCAGCACGAAGCCCGCCTCCGACGTATCACCGACGCCATCCAGTCTGGCAGTGACAAGAAGTGGCTCATGTGGCGCCTGAGGTACGGGTACGAGCCCACGTTTCAGGATCGGCTCGTCGGCCTGGCCGAGCGAGCCTCCCCGGTCCTGAGCGAGTGGCTATCCGATAGCATGGCCTTCGCGGAGCGTGTCAGCGATGCCCGCAACCTGCTTGTGCACCTCGACCCCGGCACGGCGACGCCATATCCCTCCGGAAGGGACCTGCTTGACATGGCGGAGGACGTGAGCCTCGTCCTGATGGTGTGCGTCTACCAGGACTTGGGCTTCGCGAACGTGCAGGTGTCGTCGATGTTGCAGAGGACCCGCCGCTGGCGGTTCGCTGCGATGCGAAAGCGTGAGTGGACGCCAACGCCGGCGGCGACACCAACGAAGGGAACCTGAACGCCCGTCTGGTACGAGGCCGAGACTCGACTGGTCCCGCATAGGCGGAGAACAGAGGCACCACTTTCAGGCGTCGAGCTTGCGCTCCGTCACCAGCTTGGCCACCATCGCGTCGGCCCTGGCCGCCTCAAGCTCGGCATCTAGCTCGGCGAAGTCCTGGACGTCGGTCACGAGCGGGTCACCGACCCAGTGGCCGGCCTCGTTGACGAAGCCGACGATGCGCACAATCGAGTCCCAGACATCATCGGGGTCTTCGTCGGGTCCGTAGCGATGTGCCTTGTCGACCGTCCGGTGGCCCGCCGGGTCCTCCAAGATGACTCGGCTGATGAGTGACCCATCGGCGAGCCCTGTGACGATGACCTTGGCACCGGAGTCGTCATGTGCATGCCAGGAGGCCACGAAGACAGGGAATGCGCCTCCGAGAGCGGCCTCCGCTGCCCGCTCCCGGAAGTGCGGCAGCTTGGCTTCGCCGTCGTGCTCCACCCACAGGCGCATGGTCGGGGTGTCCACATCGCATGGGCGGTCCGGAAATCCCCGCGCCTTCAGGTATGACCGCTCGCTCAGCCAGGCCATGACAGCCTGGTCGGTGATGCGGCTCCAGAACGTCTCGGTCTTGTCGCCGTTGATGATGCGGACGGGGCGATAGGGCACCTGAAGGACTCCAGAGGGCGGCTGCTGAAGTTGTTGTGGTACCTCGGGTGGCGCCTTCCAGCAAGTCCGTGATGGCGTTCTTTTGCGCTTGACTTCCCTGCCGAAGAGAGCGTTGATTGGCATCGAGAATGGTTCTTCACGCAACGAATCCGACCGCCACCGACGGGGCCCTCGTGGGCACTACGAGGGTGCCCACGGACCGCCACCCGGCGGCCGTCTACATCGCCCGGTTGGCCCCCGGGTCGCGCCGGACGATGCGGCAGAGTCTCGACGTCATCGCGGGCCTTCTGACCGGTGGTGTCGCGAACGCCGAAGGCGTCGTCTGGTCCGCCGTCCGGTACCAGCATGCCCAGGCGGTCCGGGCGAAGCTCGCGGAGTCCTATAGCCCAGCCACCACGAACAAGGCGCTCAGCGCACTCCGAGGCGTCCTCAAGGAAGCCTGGCGCCTCGGGCTCATGACCGCCGAGGACTTCCACCGAGCGTCGGACCTCGAAGCGGTCCGCGGCGAAACGCTCCCTCGCGGCCGCGCCCTCGGGGCAGGTGAACTGGCGGCCTTGCTGGCGGCCTGCAGCACAGACCCAAGACCGGCTGGTGCCCGCGATGCGGCCCTGCTGGCCCTGCTCTACGGCGGCGGCCTGCGACGCAGCGAGGCCGTGGCGCTCGACCTCGTCGACTACGACCCCGAGACCGGCCAGTTGACCATCCGAGTCGCGAAGGGTGGCAAGTCCCGCGTCGCCTGGGTCACGAACGGCGCCACGTTGGCGCTCGCCGACTGGCTGGCCGTCCGCGGCGACGAGCCGGGACCGCTGTTCACGGCCATCGGCAAAGGCGGCCGGCTGAGCCTTGACCGGCTCTCCGGGCAGGCGGTCCATGTGATGCTGCGGAAGCGAGCCAAGCAGGCTGGAGTGGCGCACTTGAGCCCCCACGACCTGAGGCGCTCGTTCGTCAGCCACCTGCTCGATGCCGGAGCCGATATCACGACCGTGGCCAAGATGGCCGGCCATGCCAGTGTGACCACGACGGCACGGTATGACCGGCGAGGAGAGGTTGCGAAGCAGCGAGCGAGCGAACTCCTGGTCGTGCCCTATGCGGGCCGACCTGCGCCAGTGGGGCCGTGATGGACGGGCTGGACACCCTTGAGCGCAATCTCGACGGCACGCCCAAGGGCTATCCGTGCTGTGACCGACGCTTCCCTGATCCCGACCCGATGTTCGGCTTCATCGACTACGAGGAAGGGCCAGGGAGCTTCTGGCAGCTCCCTTACGACGAGCGGTCGCGACGCCTTCGCCTCTATCTGCTCGCCATCGCATCTGGCACTGACCCCCTGATGGCTTGGATGGCGGCCCTGGACTTCACGCCGGAGAATCCGGGGCACTCACGACCTCATCGACGTCGAGAACCGGGATGACGCCCGTCTGCTGGGACTTATCCAGCGAGGTGCGCACCCACCCGACCACAACGCCAGGTTCACGCCCGATGGTTGGCGACCAGGCTGACGAGGGCGACCGGCGCTTCCCGCTCCGCGGGATGCTGCCCAGACCGGTGCCTGCCCGGTACCGCTTGCTCGGAGCCGAAGAACGAGCCGGCCGGGGCCGTCTGGCCGTCCGGCTGTGGCTGCTCGGCTTCACGCCAGAGACGGCGTGGATCTTCGCCTTAGCCGAGGGTACCTGCTGGCGCGAGCATCTCCCCGACCGCTACCAAGGGCGCCTCGTGGACGCGCTGCTGGAGAACGAGGTCATCAAACGTCGCCTCTGGGAAGTCGTGCTGGCCAGTGACCTCTACCGCCAGACCATCGATGAGGTGCAGCGGGAAGCGGCGGGCCAGGGTCGCCCCTAAGGCGAGCGAGGAGTCTGAAACCGCGGTCAGGAGCAGTGCCAGCGCAGGCAGGCGTCAGGCGGGGTACCGCTTCGAAGTGTGCGTTCCCATGAGAAAGGACTGGGCGTAGGGTCTCGGCGGACTCCGGGCATCAGCCGCATCCCTGCCCTTCCCAGCGTGAACATCAGGCGGTGGAGCCCCAGCGGACTCACATCCTCACGTGGCGGTCTCAGGCACGAGTTCCAGCGGGAGCGACCCGTCTTCGATCCACGCGCGGACCATGGCGATATGGACCTCCGCCGCACGGCCGAGCCACCCGTGCCCAGCTCCCGGCATCATCCGGCCCTCGGCATGCGGCATCGAGGCGGCAAGCTGGCGATTGGATCGTCGCACGTGGGCAAGTTCTTTCTCCCCCGCTACGAGCAAGGTGGGGTTCTCTGCTTGGATGAGCGCCTCGGACACGCGCACATCCTGCGCGTCCGAGAACGCTCGACCGAACGAGCCAGGATCGACGTGGCTGAACTGATCGAGTAGGTCCACCGCGTCCTCGCCAGTGACCCCGATGCCCTTCGCGATGAGCCGACCGAGCAGGCGTGTGTGGATGAACGGTGCCACGAGCCGCACGCCGGCCTTCATGGGTGGCACCAGCGGTGACGGGAGCGCGGCGCAGCCATCGATGATGACGTGATCGAGGAGGTCGGGCCGTCGGGCCAGCAGTTCGAAGGCGATGGACCCGCCGAGCGAGAGCCCGACGACGTGGGCTCGATCTCCAGGAAGCGTTTCGATGAGGCGGCTCACCCGAGTGGCCGTGTCAGCACGGCTCACCCAAGGCATCGATGAACTCTCGCCATGGCCCGGGAGAATCCGGGGCGACGCAGTGGTATCCGGTGAGCGCGTCCATGTGGCGCTGCCACATGACACCGCTGTTCCCGACCCCATGCAGGAAGACGATGACAGGAGCGTCATCCGGCCCTGATGCGCGAACCGCGAGATCGTCCACAGCGCACTCAACGATACATCGTTTCGATGTCGGCTCATCGCGGGGCCCTTCGCTCCGGGGTCTGGTTGATTCGCGAGCAATCGCTCTTCCTCAGGGGGTGTGGCTGCTCCCACTATCCGGGATGGTCAGGTCGTGCCTCCGGGTGTCGGACTGAGCGAGCCTTCTCCGGTATGCAGGCTTCGCCGAGTGCGGACAGGTGGGTCCCTGCCCGCCGAGTCCCCAACCGATACGCCGCCTGCGCCACATGGAGGCACCTGGTCCGCCGGTACAGCCCCGACAGATGCTGGCGGTGTCTACGAAGGACCATCGTCCTCGCTGGGCTGGTCCTCACCATCGTCGATGCGCGAGGCCAACTGCTCATGCACCTCCCGCACTTGGTCAGGGAACCCCGGATCTCGGTCGTCGAACAGCCACTGGGAGTCGACCTTCGTGAAGCCCGGCAGGTCCGCGAGGCCGGCTCCGAACTCCGCTGTGCGTCGCTGGTGGGCGCGCTCGTAGCTCTCGGGCGTGAAGCCGGGGAGCGGCCCGAGCGAGCGGTCGTCGGGGACTCGGTCCGTCGGGTCAGGTGCATCGATCGCTCGCGCCACCCTCACGACGGAGGTGATCCCGTCGCCGTGCTGGATGGCTTCGCGTACCAAGGACATCGCGGGCTCGCGCCCGATCGTCACCTCGCCGACGGGATCGACTTCGACCGTGATGAAGCCAGCGGCCTGCAACCGGCGGAGCCCGAAGGCGAACGTGTCGAAGCCCGGCACCGCGCGTTCGATGAAGTCCATCCGGTCGATGAGTTCCACGAGGTCGACCGTCGGGCCGGGGCCCCCGAGCGTGGCCAGGATCCAGGCATCGTCATAGGCGAGGCGTGGGCTGCGGGAACCATCGTCCATCGTCATGACTCCTGGGCTCCTGGCTGGGACTGGCCGACCGCGTGATGCGAGCATGTGCCCAAACCATGCCGGCACACTATGCTCCTGGCCGGTGCCTCTGTGAGCAGCCGCACTCCTGGCCATCTTCAGCGCGGCGGGTGACTGCGAGTTCTCGCCCGCTGATGGCGAAGCCACCATCTCGATCGAGCCGCCCGAGGTCCCGACGCCTGGATCGCCTTCGACGTGATTCCGGGATGACCCGCTGTCCGGGGCGATGTGCAGGCTAGAGTGGCTCCGCTGACCTGAGCGGACCCGCGCCTGCCGGGTCGGATCGAGGCTACCCAGAGACCGGCCGTTCGCCTCGGGTCTGCGTGGCCTCGTCGATGTCGGGCTCACCGAGTTGGGCGCGGACCTTCGCCGAGCCCAGGCGTCGTAGGGTGGCCTTGTCAACGAGGATAAACCCCTGCGGCTGCGCCGGAGGCGTGACCGCCACCGAGCCTTCGCCTCGGTCTTTCGGCCGGCGCCATGCGGGGTTGGTGCGCTCAAGCCACCAGGCCGCGGCCCGCCAGTGGCGGGGCATGGCCGCCCGTACCTTCGCTACCACCGCCACCTCGGCATGAGCCACGGCCTGGTCGACCTCGCGGGCGAACGTGATGTAGGGCTCGATGGCGGGCCGGCCATCACGGCCCTCGCCACGACGAATCCATTCGGCCGCGCTCTTCGGCGAGATGCCCGCGTAACGGGCGGCAGCCGGTACTCGGTTGCCGGCTCGGATGGCGGTGAGCAGCAGACCTTTCTTGCGGTCATCGAGCAACGTGGGGCGACCGCGACCTCGACGCCGCGAACCCGCACGGAGCGGCAGGGCGGTCGCGGGCAGCGCAGGGGTGCCAGTGACCGCCCCTGTGGATGGTCGAGCCCTTTCAGCCTGCCTGACGATGTGCATGTGACGACGATACCGGACGGGGACTTCAGGGTCGAGTGCAGCGAGATCTGAGCGTGGGCCGGCTGCATATTCTGCATACATCCAGCCCACGGCAGGCTGCCGATCAGGTCGGCCCGCCACGCGGCCATGACGAACATCGCGTGCAGCAGGACCGGCGACCCGTTCTGTCGACCCCCGCTGGCATCGGACGACCCCGACCGGTCCGCGGGTGCGTCGACGGTCGCTCGACGAGGCCGATGACACGACGTGACGGCCGATCGCTCATCGCTGCCGCTACCGGTTGCGCGACTGCCCAGCAGGGATGTGCGCTGCTAGCTCGATGACGACCAGGGGCCGATGCCCGCGATGCGATCGACCACGATGCGGATGACCCAGCCTGGGGGCGGGTCAGGCATCGGTGGGAACGTCACCTCCGGGCCAAGGTAGGTGTGAGCCAGGCGCTGGAGCAACTCGGGTGCGCCGCCCTCGGTGAGGCGGGCATGACCATGGAGCACCACGTACTCGTCGAGGCCATAGGCGTTGCGTCCACCGCTCACCATCGATATGGCCACCCGTGGGTCGCGACGGATGTTGCGCAGCTTGGTCTGCTCCGGGATGGTGCCGATGACGACCTCGTCCTGCTCGATGCCCACCCAGGCCATCGAGACGTGGGCGGAACCGTCACCGTTCAGCGTCACGACATGGGCGATGGGGCCGCTCTCGATGAGTTCCTGGACACTGGCTGGGAGGATCATCGGCAAATGGTACTGGGCCGTTGCATCGAGCGTGCATGGATGGTGCCCCGGTGGCCCGAAACTCCCCTCGGACAAGCAGGCTCGATAGTGCGTGCTCGGGCATCGTCGTGGTCACCGCAGGGGAAGCGCGGCCATCACCGTGTCGGCCCCTGGGCGCCCCAGGCGGCCCAGGTCGGCCGATCGTGCTGGCATGACGTGGATAGCCAACTCCGGGGTCCTGGTGGCGCCAGGGACCGCGGAGGGACTCTGGGGCCCCGGGTGCGATCGCCGCCGTCTAGTCAGGATGGGCCGTCCGCAGCCAGGTCCTCGGCGTCGATCGAGAGGATGGCCAGCTTGGCGCCCTCATCCTCTTCGGCGATGGACGCCTTCGGGACCGTCCGACGCTGGTCATCCTGGCTCACCACGACGGCAGCGGACGTGAGTTCGATGACAGTGCCGAGTTCGTGTCCGTCACGAGAGCGGACCGTCCAGCCAGCCTGGATGTAGTGCACCTGCGTGTCCATGCGTGGTACCTCCTTCGTGTGCCCCCATGTCCCGCTGTCGCGTTGGTCTTTCTCACTCGGCCCCTGGGCTCGGGTCCACCGTGGGAGCGGCATCGGCATCGAAGGTCTCGACCTGTTGCGCGATGAGCACGGGCTGGCCCTGCCAGGGCGCGAACAGTTCGTCGTTCAGCACGATGCCGAGCCGTTCGGCCAAGGTGGCGCTGTCGAACGTGTCGATGGTGCCCACGAGCTGCAGCGTGCCCTCCGGCGGGATGACCTGAGCGAGACCGCCCGCCTGTCCGCCGAGCGTCACGCTGGCGCCATTCATCATCGTGCCGGGCACGAGCAGGACCAGCAGCGGGTCCCCGCTCCCTGCGTCGGTGACGGTTAGGGCGGATTCGGTCAGGATCTCCTCGACATCGCCGGTCAGGCTGACCGTGCCATCGTCGGGCGAGGCCGCTGCTCCGTCCTCGGTGACATCGGCCACATCGACGTCCTCGACCGGCCCGCCAGAACAGCCCACGACGAGGAACGCACCGGCGACCACGATGGTGAAGGCGGCGAGCCGACCGGCCCAGGCGCGCCGCCCGAGCGGCCTGTCGTCGGGTCGGTCCGGGACGAGATACCGCTTGGGATCCTCGCTGGGATCGCTGGCTGGGTCGAGTGGGTGGTTCACGGTCCGGACCTCCGTGGCTGGGACAGTTGGCGACACGGTAGGCGCCGAGCATGGCGCCCACGACATCAAGGGCGCGATCCCCATGCGTGGGCGTGCTGGTGTCAACGACCTATCAGCGCATGGGCGCCAGGGCGCTGTTTCGCTACCCGCTGTCATGTCGTTGAGAGGCGATGTCTGTCCGGAGCGTGCACGGCTGCCACGGGCAGGCGACGATGCTGCAGCAGTGCCCACCTATCTGATCGAGGTCGTGGAACACCGGACCTACGAGATCGACGCCGACTCCGAAGCTGCGGCCATCGAGCGCGCGAGTGCGGATCCTGAGCAACTGCCCATCGGATCGCTGGTCTCGCTCGATCGCCGTCCCCCGCGAGTGGTGCCTGCCGAGCACGATGAACCCGACGGGCCGGCCCCAGCACCCCCGGATACGACCGACGTCCGTCCGCCCGAGTTCGTTCGGCCCCCACTGAGCCAGCCACCGGGCTGACGATGCCCCGACGGGGCGATGCATGGCCCCGTCCACGTCCGAGCCGGTGAGACATCCTTCCGGTCGTGTCCCAGGAGCGCGTCGATGGGTGCCTGTCTCGGTCCGGTCGATCGACCTGCCCTTGGCCGGACACGCTCGCGCTCCATGTCGGTCAATCCCGCGAGTCCCGCTCTGGCGTCACTGACCGCGGCGGACCACCCCTCCGATGTAACGGCTACAACGGCCCCTGTCGTCACGGGGCACCGGAAGCTGGTCATCCTGCACCTCGGTGGCCCCCTCGGCCCCACGAGCCATCCCGGACCGCCACAGCGCCACCCGGCAGCGATCGGAGCAGGTCCGCCGTCGCGCTCATCAAGGGGCTGGCCACACCACTGGCATCGGCCGTGGTTCACGACACTGGCCTCGACTCGCTGGCCGATGGGTCGGGCAGCACCCGGTCCCCGGGGGGCAGCATGTCCCAGAAGATCAGCTTGGCCCAAAGGGTGAGGTCGCCGGACTCGGCTCGCTTGGCGGCCTCGCGCTCCCAGTAGCGCCGGTCCCACCGCTGCTTGCTGGTGGGGTCGAACGGTGGCCGCGTCCCGGGGGTGTAGATGACACCTTCGATGAAGCCGTCGGGGTCCAGCTTCGGCGGCAGGACGGGCCAGTCCTCGGTGCCGTCGAACCACTCGGATCTGACCCGCAGGGGCGCAGGGACATCCGTCGGAGGAACGACCGGGACGGGGACGGGCGGGTCAGCGGGAGCGACGGGGACGGGTGGGTCGGCAGGAGTGGGCGCCGGCGGTGTGGCGGGCTCCGGGACGGCGAGGGCCCGGGGCTGCTGATGACCACGGCCACGCTGGCGATGGTCGCCGTAGACAAGCGCCCCGCCGCGGGGCGTGGTCCGAAGGACCGCAAGAAGGTCATCCACGCCGATCTCATCGAAGACCTCGCGCATCAGCCGCTCGGTCGCGTCGCCGTGGATCCGGGTGACGACCGCGAGGAACCGGCGCACCCCCGGGTAGGCGCTGCGATCGGTAAGGCGCTCGTAGAAGGTCACCACGTCAGCCAGGCGCGACTCCGTCACCATCGGGTACGCGAGGTAGTCGGGTCGGTCCGCGGCTGGGACAGAGGGATCCCCTCCTACCCCTTGATCCCTTTCCTTCATAGGAGGAGGTAGCTAGCTACGCGCGTAGCTACGCGCGCGCGTAGACGCCCCAGGGGACGGTCGGCCATCATGCCGCCAGCCTCCGACAGGCAATCTCGAAAGCCGCCTCGTCGATCTCGGCACCCACGAACGAGCAGCCGTGCGCCAGGGCAGTCACGCTGCCCACCGCGATCGACTCGGGCTGACGCACCCCACGATGACACCGAACTCGGCGTGGGCCTCCACGAAGGCATGCGGTCGCTCCCCGAAATAGACGATGGCCTGGCCCTGGAGTGGCGACGTGGACCGCTTGCACGGATGCCAGAACCTGATACGCCCGCGGGGGAAGCAGATGGCCGAGCAGGCGGCACTGAGTCCTTGGAACCACTCGGTCTCGGTGGCATTGTTGACGAGCACGCACGCCTGCTCGACGTGTCCGGCTTCGCATTCGGCCACGAGCTTGCGGATGAAGTGCAGGACATCCGGCTGGGCGTAGGGGGGATTGAGCCATATCCTGCCATGCCAGGGTCGGCAGAGGCCGTTCTGCTGGGCGGTGTAGATGGTGGCCGCCTTGACGACCTCATTGGCCTCCTCGGTCGAGGCGGGGTCGAGGTCGATGCCGCCCATCGTGGTCCGGGCGGCCGCGATGATGCGGAGCGGGGTGTACCACTCGTTGTCGCCGCTGTTGGCGCCGCTGTGGGCACCCTGGGCGAAGCGCAATAGGCCAGCGCGGGTGACCTCCTGCTCGGCTTCGGTGACGGAGACCACGTACTCGGCCACCTTCTCGTCCGGGACGGCAGCGACCTTCTGCCAGGTGGCGGACTCGTCGCGGGTGATCCCGAGGTCTGGAAGTGTCGATGGCCTCGACACTTTCCCCCACACGGACGGCCATCCTCGGCACGGTGCGACTCCCCGGTCGCCTTCATCCGCGCCAGGAGGGCACCTGCCTTGCGTTCGGCACTGATGGCGATGACAGCGGCGCTGTTCTGCGCACCCAAGCCGAGCCTGGCGGCCTTGGCGTAGTCGTGAGCTCGCTGGGCGAGATTCCGGACGTGGCGGATGTCGTCGAGGTTCCGGGCCGCGTTGAGCATCCGGGCCGCATCGGTGAGCAGCGCGAGGTCCCGAGGCTCCACGGCCAAGGTCGCGGCGGCTGGCGCGTCGGATAGCTTGCCCACGTTGGAGCAAGTCACCTGTCCGCGCACACCGTCCGACTTCGTCACAGCCTTACAGGGCACCGTCCTTGGAGATGCACTCGACATCGTAGGCGGCGCCAGACCTGCGCCCGCCGACGTGTAGAGGATCTCGGGCGTGCCATCGGAACGCGCCTCGTTCGACGGCCGCGCCCTGCGGCCCTAGGCATCTCGCACCGCGCCAGCGATGTACGCCTCGAGGTCCTCGGGACGCACCCGAACGGCCCTCCCGATATGCAGCCCAGGGATCGCCCCGGTCGCGACGAGCTTGTGGGCCATCGATCGGCTGCAATTCAGGCGATCCGCGATGTCCTCGATCCGCATGAGGCGCCCTGGTCCCTGTACGGCCTTCGCTTCGCTCGTCATCGTCACCCTTCTCTCCATTGACTCCGTGGTGGCTTCGGTGGCGCGGATGGGGTCTCCGGCGACACGGTGGCCGTGGTACATTCAACACGTTACGGCTGGTCTATCGGTATTGTCGAACAGCGAAGATGGTCGAACGGATGGATGACAGCGATACTTGGCAAGTCAGCGAGAGCGAAGATGGTGTCTGGGCGACGCGCACGCTGGCGCCTGGCTGGGAGCTGGCCCACCGGGTGGTCCCCCAGGTGGTCGAGCGGTCATCGCGGAGACGCGAGTCCGTCCGCTCGACGTCGTCCCGCCCGGGGGCGTGGGCACGGCCATCGTTCGGGCCATCACGGTGGGCGGGGCAGCCGACGCGGCGGCTGGGCTCCTGGGATCGAGGCCGCCCGATCTTCGAGCCCAGGAGCGCCGCGCCACGTCGCTCAACCGTCGGGACGCCAGCCTTTGGAGACTCGTCATCACGGCCGGGGCATACGTCGAAGCGGTCCGCCGCAAGAGTCCCCGTCCCAACGAGGAGGTCGCCGAGTCACTCGGCATCCCCCCGACCGCGGTGCGTGATCGCATCTACCGGGCTCGACACGCCCCGAAACCCCTGCTGACCGGTGGTGGCGAGCGGGGCACGGTGGGACGACCCGAACTGACCGCGGAGGCCGTGCGCGTGAGCCGCGAGCGGTTCCGGCCGCTGCTCGCCTCGCTCGCGAAGCCCTTCGAGGAGGAAGGGTTTGACGGTCTCGGGCTCCGCCTCGACGCACTGGCCGCACGGTTGCTCGAAGAGCAGGCGCGTCTTGTCCCCGGGTTCTGGGACATGACCCTCGAAGAGATCGGGGAGTGGTCCCGTGCTCGGAACGTCGCGCCCGGGCCCACCGATGAGGAGACCGACATCGTCGATCCGACGGGAGCGGACCGATGACCCGCCGCGGCCCCAATGAGGGCTCCATCTACCAGCGCCAGGACGGCCGCTGGGCAGGCTCGGTCCACATCGGCTACGAACCGGGCGCGCGGGTCCGCAAGCACGTCTTCGGCAAGACCCGGGCCGAGGTCGTCGAGAAGCTCAAACCGTTGTTGAAGGCTCGCGATGAGCAGCGCCCGGTCCCTGACCAGCGGATCACGGTCGGGACGTTCCTCCGGACCTGGCTCGATGATGTCGCGAAGCCGACGATCCGGTTCTCGACCTACGAGTCCTACCGCGACATCGTCGAGCTCCATCTCGTGCCTGGTCTCGGTCGCATCCGGCTCGCCAAGCTGACCCCAGCCGATGTCCAGGCGTTCCTGACGGCGAAGCAGGCAGCGGGGTTGTCACCACGCCGGGTCCAGATGCTCCATGCCGTGCTGCGTCGTGCCCTGCGCATCGCCGAGGAGTGGGGCTATGTGTCGCGCAACGTGGCGAGGCTGGTCCACCCGCCCCGGGTGACGAGGCAGGAGATCGTGCCGCTGACACCGGAGCAGGCGGGCAAACTCATCGAGGCATCGAAGACGGACCGGCTCCATGCCCTCTACGTCACGGCGCTCGGGACGGGGTTGCGCCAGGGGGAGCTGCTCGGACTCCGCTGGGTGGACGTCGACCTCCCGCACGCTCGGCTCACCGTCCGTCACACCCTCGCCCGCGTCGATGGCTCGCTGGTGCTCCTCGAACCCAAGACCGAGCGGTCCCGCCGGACGGTCGCGTTGCCCGAGGTGGTGGTGTCAGCCCTGCGTGGTCATCGGACCCGCCAGAAGATGGAGCGGCTCGTGGCCGGGACGCGCTGGACCGCGTCGGGTCATGTCTTCACCACCACCTTGGGCACGCCGCTCGATGCCGCGACCGTGACCAGGACGTTCCAGAAGGCGCTGACAACTGCTGGCCTCCCCCATCGGCGATTCCATGACCTGCGTCACTCGGCAGCGACGTTCCTGCTGGCCCAGGGCTTCACGCTAGAGGACGTGAAGAACCTGCTGGGGCACAGCTCGATCGTGCTGACCTCGAACACCTATGGGCATGTGGTCGAGCAGCGGCAGCGGCAGGTAGCTGTGGGGATGGACGCGGTGCTAGGGGGCTAGAGCAAGCTCAAGGAACGATCCACACCGAGTTCGTCTCGTCGACCCTGCAAGAGAACGAACGGGATGATCTGCGGATTGGCGAAGCGCCAGCGATAACTCCGGCGGCGGCCACTTCGAACAAGGACGGGCCCACGTTCCGACTCACAGAACTTGGACAGATGCGACTGATAAGTTCCCATCGCCACCTCTCGGCCCAGGACGTCGGCGAGCGGTTGTCTCACATCCACCGACGAGAATCGGCCAAGGCTGTCCTTGGGCGTCAGCGCGCACGCCAACAGGACCTCACGAAACAGTGCTTCAGAGTGAACGGAATCGACCGCTCGCAGGTACTCCTGCTGTACGTTCCCCGTGGCATTCTCTAGCGCCGCCGGTATCGCTAGGTCAAGGTGGTCGACGGTGACGAGCGAACTGCCGCTCTCAAGCGCCTTGCGGCCGGCCCACAGTGCTAGCAGGTGTGTGTAATGGGGATAGCCCTGTGAGAGGTGGGCGATGCTGACGGGCACCTGCTCATCGAACTCCAACCCACTCTTCTCATAGCCCGAGCGGACGATCTGCTGTAGTTCATCCGGAGTCATCGGGTCGACAGCAATCTGGGCGATATTGCGAGCCACGGATTGATGCTCGGCGACCAAGTCCTCGATGGAATGCGCCACACCAACTAGTACGATCGTGGCCCTAACGCCTGCGTCTGAGAACAGCTTCATGGTGTCGGCCATGAGGGCGCGGGTATCACCGTCACCCGGGACGCGATCGAACTCATCGATGATGATGACCGGGTAGTTGGGCAGAGACTGCACCATTAGGCGAACGTCGTTGGGCTCCGTGCCGCTGAAATCCGCCATCCTGTGAGTCGCAACCTCACGCGAGTCCGGTGAGAAACCCATCTGGCGAGGCGCAACGAGGATTTCCTGAAACACGCGCCTCCAGATGGCGGTGAAGTCATCGCTGGAACTGCATGCGGCCATCAGGACCCGCGGGCTGTCTTTCGCCTCATCCTGGACCAAGTGCCCAAGAACCTTGGCTAGCGACGTCTTTCCGGTGCCGCGGTCCCCAAAGAAGATGATGTGCAGACCCTCGGTGTTGACTGCATCAATGCCTCGGTACAGCAGTGGCAGGCGCCCCGATAGCAGCTCCGGAAGGTCGATTGGCCGATGAGGGGTGAAGACACGACTGAGCCGCTCCAATCCATCGGTGAATTGCATTATCGATCCTGTCCCCTCGTGGTGCTCCTTGGCGCCTGAACTCATCATACCGCACAGCGTCCGACCTATAAACAGCGGATTGGTGACGCGGTTGGTCCAAGGTGAGTCCTCGGGTCGTCACCATTGAAGGCTGGGTGGGCAGGGTAAGCCGCCGCGCCAGACCTGCCATGGTCCAAGCAATCGAGTGAGGTACGTGGGGTCCATCAGCTCCACCGCATCCACCCAGAGCGTTCGACGTGGCTGTCAACGTGGCTGTCAGCCATGACAGAAGACCGCACGCGCCAGAGAAACGCTCGCATCCAAGCGCAGATACCTAGATAAAATGGTGAGCCGGCTGGGATTCGAACCCAGGACACGAGGATTAAAAGTCCCCTGCTCTGCCGCTGAGCTACCGGCCCGATAGGCACCATTCTGGCAGGCGATCGGTCCAGCCGCCCCGTTGCGAGCATCAGGGCGTTCGTCCGAGGCCACCTACCCGAACGTCCTACTGACCGACCACCCCACTCCATCGGATGATGCAGCCGACCCAGAGATACCCAAGTCGCACGCATCATCGGCACCGTAGCCTGCCTGTCGGGCGGACGCCTGACAACGGAGACCACCAACGTGACACAGGCCATCGTGGCACCATCCACACCCTCGCCGCTCGGCAAGACCGCCGCCGCGCTCGACCTCGGCAGCGCGCGCATCCTGGTGGCCGACCGCGACGTGATGAGCCATCGCGTCATCGCCTCGATCCTCGAACAGGCCGGCTACGACACGGTCGTCCAGTCAGACGGAGCCGCCGTGCTGGGTGCCCTGGAGGCGCACGCCATCGATGTCGTCCTGCTGGACATGAGCGTGGCCACCGGGGCCGATGGTGACCTCATGCAGCGCATCCACCGCGACCGACGATACGTGGATCTGCCCATCGTCATCATCAGCAGCCCCAGCTATCAAGACGCCGCCATGGCGTCACTCGACCGCGGCGCCGACGATGTCATCCTGAAGCCGATCGACCCACACGTCCTGGTGGCGCGCGTCAAGGCGGCGTTGCGGGGTCGGCGAGCGCTGCTGGGCATGGAGGCCGCACACCAGGTCATCGCCACGCTGGCCAATGAGATGAACGCGCGCGACACGGACATCCAGCGCCACACCGAGCGGATCGGATCGTACGCGGCGGAGCTGGGACGCCGCGTGGGCTTGTCGGCTGCCGACCTGCATGCGGTCGCCTACAGCATCCTGCTGCACGACCTGGGGCGCATCGGCATCTCTGAATCGATCCTGCTGAAGCGCGGGCCGCTCAACGACGAGGAGCGAGAGGCGGTGCGGCGCCACACCGAGATCGGGGAGCGCATCGCTGCTCCGCTCGAAGGTGCTGAACGATTCGGCCCCATCATCCGCCACCACCACGAGCGCTGGGACGGCTTCGGCTACCCGGACGGCCTGCTCGGCGAAGAGATCCCGACCGGGGCACGCATCATCGCCATCGTCGATGCCTTCGACGCCATGACGCAGTATCGCCCCTACCGCGACACCCTCTCGCTGGCTGAGGCCATCGAAGAACTGCGGCGCGAGCGGGGGCGCCAGTTCGACTCACGCCTGGTCGACGAATTCGTCCACGTGATCGAATGGGATGGCATGGGCTGACGAGGCGATCCGAGCAACGACAGGCGATCCGGACATTCGGTCGGGGCGTGCTATCCTCTTCTTGGCGCACCCTGCGCCGATAGCACGCGCGGCAACACTGACTCCCTCTCATCGGCCACGGCGAGACAGGTTCGCTGGGTCGCTCGAGAAGGAGTATTTCTTTGGACACCATGACCGACAAGACGCTGACCTGCGCCGACTGCAACACCGACTTCACGTTCACTGCCAGTGAGCAGGATTTCTTCGCTGAACGACAATTCAGCGAGCCCCGCCGCTGCCCATCATGCCGCGCCGCGCGCAAGCTGTCTCGGGGCGGCTCGGGAGACCCTGACCGCGCCGGCGGCTACTCGGGCGGTGGCTCCCGCGAGATGTTCAGCACCACCTGTTCCAGCTGTGGTCGCGAGGCACGCGTCCCCTTCCAGCCCACCGGTTCCAAGCCGGTCTACTGCAGCGATTGCTTCTCGTCCCAGCGCCAAAGTTACCGTTAAGGAGCGGCGGCCATGTTCTCGCTCACCGCGAACGCCACGACCGAGCTCAAGGCCGCTCGCATTATTCAG